>NZ_JAJGBN010000001.1 GCF_020782875.1 Allomuricauda sp. M10
GTATTTGAAAAGTATACTATGTGATTTAAAAGTTTACGTATTAAAATCTGAGAGTCAGTTTAGTTATTTGTTAGTTAATGCAAGTCCAACCCAATTTATTTGGGTTGGATTTCTTATTCAAAACAGAAATATGTAGAAAGGAGGTGCAAATCCCTCAGCGCCCACAATCTAAAAGCGGTCAAATCCAATGATTTGACCGCTTTTGTTTTTTGGTGCCATTTCAAGACGTCACTTTTGGGAATCAATGTTGTCTTTGGCATTAGAAAATCCAATTGTCATATTTCCTCAAAAAGAACGTCTTTTGTTTTACGCACTTTTGTTCTGAACTGCGTATGATCTTTCGTTGACCGATACCCGACCGGGGCAATTACCGCAGCATTCAATCCTTTTTGGTCAAGTCCAAGAATGGCATTGAACTTTTCTTGCTCAAACCCTTCCATTGGGCACGAATCAATTTTAAGTTCTGCACATGCGGTCAATAGATTGGAAAGTGCCAAATAGGTTTGCTTTTCGGACCAAGTTTGCCAAGCTGAATCTGATTTTTCGGACAAACTATTCTTGATAAGATTACTGTAGCCGTTCAGTTTTTCCAAGGGTGTTCCTTGTATTTGGGAAGTTGCTTGAATGTATTCGTCAATATGCTCATTTTTTCTTTCGGTGTAATTACAGAACACGAAAATATGGGAGGCATCGGTCAATTGTACTTGGTCCCATGCCGCTTCCCTTAGTCTATTCTTGAGCTCTTTGTTTTTAATGATCAGAACCTTATAAAGTTGTAGTCCATAAGACGATACTGATAGCTGTACAGCCTCCTTTAGTTTCTCCAGATCTCCCTCTTTAATTGTTTTGGATGCATCAAATATTTTTGTTGCATAGCGCCATTTTAAGTCTTCCAATAAATCCATTGTCTTCTGTTTTTAAATTATTTTATTCATTGTTTTCAACTAGCTCTTATTGATCAATAAGATTCCAAAGGTCATCGCCAGCAACCCGAATGCCCTTTTTATAACAATGGGCTCTTGTGGCAATCCAAACCATCCATAATGCCCGGCAACCGCAGAAAAAATAAGCTGTCCAAAAAGGCCTATGGAAATCATGGTAGATATGCCAAGTTTTGGGATGGTATAGTAATAAAGCCCAATGCCAATGACACTGAAAAGTGCCCCGGTGAACCATAGATATTTGGGGATGTTCAGTAAATGTGATGCTTTTGGAAAGTCTTTGACAGTCAAGACAACTACCAACAGGGCGAAAAGCATACTAAAAAAGAATGTTGTTAGGGAAGCCAGCAAAGGATTTTTGAGTTGAACACCCAGTTGTGCGTTCAATCCCCCTTGCATGGCCAAGAACACCCCGCCTATAAAAGCCAATAAAATGTTGATATACTGGTTCATGACCCTACTGTTTGATGGATCAAAACTAGCAGGATCTCTTTTGGGAAATCTTAAGGTACATTAAGAAACAAGAACGGGTATGGGTCTAATTTTGGTTGCTGTTTTAATCACCAATTACCTGCTTTCTTAACCAAAGTCAATGAATAAGATGACATCACAAAATAGCTTTGCTGAATTATGAAAAAGTCAAAAAGTAAATATTGCGCCACTGTATTTCTAGGGGTGCAAAACCTCATTTTTTGGGTGATGTCGGTTTGTCCGATACTGGGTTTTGGTCAACTGTCCGATCAATCCAAGAATCAGATTGATTCATTGTTCATGGATTGGGAGTTGGGAAACCATCCCGGCGGAGTGGTGGGTGTCATGCAATCTGATGAACTTGTCTATTTGAATTCCTTTGGAAACGCCAGTTTGGAATATACGGTTCCCAATACGAAGACTACTTTGTTCAACATTGGGTCCATATCAAAACAATTTACGGCAATGGGTATCGTAATTCTTCAAGAACGAGGATTATTGTCTTTGGATGACCAGGTTCAACAGTATTTTCCTGGGTTTCCAATTTTTCATAACCCCATCAATATAAGACATTTACTACAGCACACAAGTGGATTAAGGGATTTTCATGATTTAATGGCATTGGCCGGTTGGCGTGGTGATGACTATAGAAACAATGAGGATATCTTAAGAGTGGTTCAAATGCAAACCGATTTGAATTTTGCACCTGGTGAAAAGTTCATGTATTCCAATACGGGATATGTTGTTCTTGCGGAAATCATTGAAAAAGTCACTGGGGAGGATTTCAAAATTTGGATGAAAAACAATGTTTTTGAGCCTTTGCAAATGCACAGTACCTATGTGGAGGACAATTATCAGCGTGTTGTTTCCAATAGGGCCACATCGTACTATCATAGTCACGATAAGGTGTTTGAAATGGCCCAGGGCTATTGGGCATATACAGGTGCCGGGAATATGTATTCCACAGCTGGGGACCTGTTGAGGTGGTCCGCTAATTTTTATACCTCCAAGGAAGGTTGGCAAAGGCCATTTGAAATCCTACAAACTTTAACCCGGTTGAATAATGGCACCATTAATAATTATGGTTATGGAATTTATGTGGATGAAAAGTTCAAAAAAAAGAGGATCCAGCATGCAGGAGTGGTAGGCGGCTATAGAACCTTCTTGAGTGTTTATCCGGATGAGGAATTGAACATTGTGGTATTGACCAATTTTTCGAACGCACCGTTTGGTGAAAGAGCGGATGATATTGCTGGGATCTTATTTTCAAAATCCAATGAAAGAGCAGGCCTGTTTCCCAATTCAAAAGTTGGGGAGAAGATGGAAGATCAATCCAAGCCATTATCGAATTTAAGCGATTTCACAGGCACATTTTATAGCTCTGAAATTGATACTTATTACACTTTTTATGTAGCGGACAATGCCTTAAAATGCTCCCATATCCGGCTTGGGGAATTTGTGATAGAGGAAATGGGTAATGATATGTTTAAAAGTAGTTGGCCTCTTGAAACCATAAAGATGTCACGCAATCTACATGGTGAAGTGGCTGGTTTTTATGCATCCACCGGGAGAGTTAAAAATTTGAGGTTCAAAAAAATCAAATCATCATCAATCAATTAATATCATGAAAACAGCGGTCATCAGATGTTTGTTGTTCGTATTGGGCTTGGCCTTTGGGTATGGTCAAAACGATACTATCATCATTCAAAATGTAAATGTAATCCCCTTGCACGAGGAAGCTGTATGGGAAAATCAAACAGTGGTAATTTCTGACGGCAAAATATTGAAAGTATCCGTTTCAATCGATACATCGGTGTACCGGTCGTCCAAAGTAATTGATGGTACAGGAAGATATTTGATACCAGGATTGAGTGAAATGCATTATCATTGGCGCAACAAACAAGGTGGGATTTCCCGCGACTTCAAATTGTTGTTGGCCAATGGTGTTACCACGGTACGAAACATGGCGGAATACGATTGGCAGGACCATATTGCAATACGCGACAGCATAAACAACAGCCAATTGATGGGACCTAATTATTATACGGCCGGACCCTATTTGCAATCTAGTGATTTAAAATCAAGTGCCGAGGTAAAAAAGGTAATTGAACTTCACCATAAAAAAGGGTTTGACTTTATAAAGATTGCAGACAATCTACCCAAAGAAATTTATCTGGAAGTTTTAGAAACCGCACAAACATATAATATTCCGGTGGTGGGACATGCACAACGGGAGATGGGCTTGGAGTTTTCACTTCGAATGAAATCCATTGAACATGTGGAGGAGTTTGTGTATTTGGTTGATGAAGAACAAAGAGACGATGATGGGTTCTTGCAGGATGCGGTGGAACAGATTAAAAACAGTGGAATTACAATTGCCCCTACTTTGGTGGTCTTTGATATGATCGTGAAGAGTTTGGATGACAAAAGCTTTTTGAAACTTGGTAAGGGGAATACAACAAAATATATGCTGAATGGAGATTATGGGTATTGGGCTTCGGATGAAAATCCTTATCGACAAAATTTAAAGGGAAAGGTAATCAACGGAAAGGATGCATTGCCTTTACTTGAAGGCTATTTCGAATGGATGAAAAAATTCACGAAAATGTTGGCAGATGCCGATGTGCCCCTGATGACCGGAAGCGATACCTTTGGATTTGTGGTGCCAGGGTTTTCATTACACGAAGAATTCCAATTCCTGCAAGAAGCAGGTCTTTCGCCCTATCAAATTTTAAGGGCAAGTACAGTTGTGCCTGCCCGCTATTTGGGGTCAATAGCCACGGAAGGCACTATTTCCGAAGGAAAAAATGCCAATTTGGTCCTATTGAACAAAAATCCCTTGGAGAATATAGCCAATACCAAATCCATTGAAGGTGTTGTGTTAAAGGGGGAGTGGTTCGACCGCCACCGATTGGACCATCTTTTGGAGGAAGTACAACTTTTGAATCAATAAGTCATTAAATTGAAATTTCCCATGCCACATTTTGTATTGGACTGTTCCCAAACTGTTATAGAATCGCAATGCCCGGAATCCATAATGCAATTGGTTTACAAAACCGCTGAATCCACAGGGTTATTTTACCCAGCGGATATAAAAGTGAGAATCAACCCGTTTGAGCTATATATGGTCGGAAATTCCAAGGAAAATTTTATTCACATTTTTGCCAATATCATGGAGGGTAGGACCACGGAACAAAAAGCAAATTTGTCTAGGCAGATTGTTTTGGAACTGAAAGCCATGTTTCCTGAGATTCCCATTATTTCCATCAATATCAGGGATTTTGAAAAGGCCACCTACTGTAACTAAAAGATGGTTTAAATTTATTGTATGAAGACAAAATCGATCATATCCATAATCACTATTGTTTTAATGGTCATGAACCTACAATCGCAAACAAACGTCAAGGAGAATGTTGTGGGTTCCATTCATCTGATCAATTCAGAGTTTTTGGAGGAAGAGCAGGAAGTGCAAATATATCTGCCTGCCAGTTATCAAGATTCTGACAAAAAATACCCGGTAGTCTATATTTTGGATGGCCAACGGTTCTTTTTGCATGTGGTCAGTTTGAGTCAATCGTTCCAACAATTTCAATTGGCACCTGAATTTATCATTGTAGGGATCAAGAATTCGTATCCTCAAAGGTTTCAATATTTTGGGGAAGAAAAGGAGACTTTCAAAAGCTTTATAAAAGAGGAATTGTTGCCTTACGTGAACCAACAATTCAGGGCCAACGGTGAGCAACTGCTTTTTGGTTGGGAGTATGGTGGAAGTTTTACTTTTGATGTGCTGTTGAAAGAACCATCACTTTTTAACGCCTATTTGATGGCGAGTCCATATCCCATTTTTGATGCGATTGACGGCATGGACACAACGGTAAACATTAATGCCAAGCTCTATTTTGCCGTGAGCCCAGATGAATATGATGTTAGGCACAGCACCGAAAAATTGAACGACAAACTGAGATCACAGCCTATTGAAGGTCTTGCATGGAAATATTTTGAGTTTGAGCTTGAAGAACACCGCTCCACAGGCTACCCTACCTTATACCATGGTCTTCGGGACTACTTTAAATATTATCAGGAGTTTGAAACGAACAACCTTAAAAAATTTATGGCTGCTGGAGGCATGGATTTCGCTTATTCTTATGCCGAGCAAAGGGCTAAAAAATATGGATTTTCATCGGAACTCTCCCTTTGGTCGCGTTTTACCATTGTTCGAAGTGCCATGCGCGCCGATGATTTTGAGCAGTTTGAGATCCTGTTGAGTGCCCTGGGCAATAAAATCTTTATAAGTGAACTGGTGGAAAATCGGGACTATGCCGTATCCCAAATCGCCATATTTTATGAAAAGCACCATCGGTTTCAAGAAGCTGTGGAACTCTATGATATCTTATTAAAAAAATATCCGGATTCGGAAAATTTGTTGACCAGAAAACAGAGCGCAGCATCAAAACTCTAAAAAGTCAAATTTAAAAGTGAAAGATAGAATGAAATATGGAATGCCTTTGCTGGTATTGATGCTGATAGCTTCCCATCAATTTTTTGCCCAAAGCACGGTTGAACAGTTGGAAGTAAACTCGAAATACTTGCAGGAAACGAGAAAGGTCCATGTGGTATTACCAGAAAAGTATGGGCAATCCACCAAAGAATACCCTCTTATTTTTGTGTTGGACCATGAGCTGTTGTTCAATACCACCGCTGCAATTTCCGCCCAATTGAGCGCCACTTCCCGAATGCCGGAATCCATTGTTGTTTCCTTGGTCGCCGGTAGTCAACATCGCAATTATTTTGCGCCAAATTTATACAACAATCATCGGGACCGTGCATATAACTATGGTGGTCATCAGGATAATTTTTTAGGCTTTATCGAAAATGAACTGTTGCCGCTTTTGGAGAAAAAATACAGACTTGCCAAGTTTAGAATGGTTGTCGGGTTTTCACCCTCTTCGGTTATTGCATTACATACTTTGTTGAACAAACCCGTATTGTTCCAGGCCTATATCTGCTTGGCAGCCGGGAATATCATTGGTGATGGCTATGCCAAAGATACTCGGCTGATAGAAACATTGGAGGAACTGTACAACAACCCAGGGATACCGGAACATTATCTTTATGTGGTATCGGGGGGCAAGGATGCAGAAAGTCAGCCTTACATTATTTCCAATGTTGAGGATTTTAATACGAAATTGACCAAGGCCGATCTATCCAAGGGTCATGCAAAGGCAGAAATTCTTTATGGGGAAGGCCATACCGATGTGGTGTTGCCCGGGTTGATCTCCGCCTTTAATTTTATTTTTCCAAGGGACAAGTGGGTTGTGGATTATTTGGATTTGATAGAACAGGAAGGATCAGCCAAGGAAAATATCCTTCATTTTTACGACCAACTGTCCAAGACCTACAACTTTCAAATTTATCCCAACGTGGATAGATTGTACAGCATGAGTTGTCTGAAAAATATTGGGCGACGATTGTTGGGAACAAATAAAGAAGCGGAAGCCATAGAACTTTACGAATATTGGACAGCTTTGTATCCCCAATCCCATTCGGCCCATTATTATTTAGGGATGGCCTACAAAGCAGCGGATAGGCTTAAAATGGCCAAAGAGTCCTTTAGCCGGTCCTATACCATAGCAATGCTTCAAAATAGTGAAGATGCAGCGCTGTACAAAAGGGCCCTAGAAGAATTGAATAATTAATAATCATTCAAGAAAAATGAAACTAAAACATATCCTTTTTTTTATGGTTTGGTGCATTGGTACCCATTTGATTACTGCACAGCAAGGCGAAACCATTGTTCCCGGTGAAAGGATCACCAACCTTTTGGAACAATATTACCAAATGAACCTTAAGGTTTTTCAAGCGGATTCCACACCCGAGGACATTGACAACATTTTTGAACTGTTCACGGACGATTTTACCTATGTGCATCCCAATTATGGTGGGGTTTACACCCGTGAAGACCTGTTTAACGGTTACGTGCGCAACCAGAAAAACGGGGGCTATGATGGCAGTGTAGTGAACATTAAGGTGGAGAACAAAATTTTGGGGCTCAATGCGGTGGCCGTAAGCAAACGGTTCATGACAAAGGAAGCAGGCAAAATTGTACAAGGTGAAGCCCAAATGGCCCTTTTTGAGTTTAGGGATGGAAAGATTTATAGGATCACGGAGTTTTGGTGACAAGTTGATTCGTTTTTTTGGAGTACTACCTTTTAAGTCAATGATGAATTTTTGAACAATTTTGATTTTTCTTAGCAATGAAAACTCAGATTATGAAAGTGAAAAAAAACATTGAATTTTTGGTGCTGGCATTTGTGCCAATTATATATGGTTGCGATACTAATAACCAAAGTGTAGAAAAAGGTGATTCATCAACCGCAAATGAAAACCTGTACTTTGGGTATAAGCCACCAGGATTAACTCCTGAAATTTTTATTCCCAAAAAGAGTACTTCTGAGGGTTGGAAATTAGGGAATGAGGACGCATTGGAAATGGAAGAGTTTTACTTCACTTACTCAGGTGACGACCTCTTTCAGCCGGCTGTTGTGGTTTTTCGGAATGAAGGCAGTTATTACAGATCGAACAAATACAGTTTTCACCATAATGGGAATGAAAATAGCGACATCTTATACTCAAGACAATATTATATTGAACGAACAGCTACTGGTTGGTCAAAATTGAAAACCCTGGGCCCAATGTTTGACAGGGAAGATTGGGGCATTATGGTGATGTCAGTATCCTCTAAAGGGACTATGGTCTTTGACGATTATAAAAATAATGATGTGCTCCGCATATCAACGATTAAAGATGGCAAGCGTGAAGAACCAAAACTGCTCGGTCAGGATATTAACACAGGGAGATGGACGGCCCATCCCTTTATTGCACCTGATGATTCCTTCATAATATGGGGTAGCGAGCGAGAAGATGGGTATGGCAAGTCTGACAATTATATCAGTTTTAAACAACAAGATGGTTCATATGGTTCGGCTATTAATATGGGAGATAAGATAAATTCAGAACTAGTTGAAAGTGGTGCAAGGTTATCCCCTGATGGAAAATATTTATTTTTTAGTAGGTCAGAAGAAAAAGTTAAGGAAGATGGAAGTACATACTGGGAGTCAAAAAAATATTGGGTTGATGCAAAAATCATTGAACAGTTAAGACCTCAATAATAAAATATGACTTCCGAATCATGGCTGCGATGGAGATATTATAATACAATAGTTGGCCGTAACTCCCTTACTGCAAATAAGGGCTTATTTAAACAAGTAAACGGTGAAGTGGTTGTTGGAGAAGCCCAAATGGCTCTTTTTGAATTTAGGGATGGGAAAATTTGTAGGATTTAAAACCCTCTTGTTATCCTAGTGGCAACACTACTTTTGTGTAGCCCACAAATGTTGGCCCAAGCAATTATTTTCCATTACTTCAATAAGTCGTTCTGAACGGTCATCTGGAATACCACGGTGATACTGTTACAAGATTCTTGCATTTGTTGTAGGTTGTCCAAGGCACTTTCGGGCAATTTTTGCTTGGCAGATTCCCAGGTCATCTTATCGGGCCATTGCGCATAGGCAATAAAGCTACCCATCTCGTTTTTGTGGAGACGGGAGCCAAGTCCTCCCGCATGTATCATAAATGCTTCTGTCACATGCTGCCATAAGGTCTCAAATTGCTCTTCCTGACCTTTGGTAACATCAAACTGATAGAGTACTGCATACATGTTGTTCGTATTTTTTTGTTTTCCTAATCCCAAGAGTGGGAAGTTGAGATGGCATGTTTGCCCGCACCACTATAGTAAAATGCAATTCCGGCCACTAGATAAATGAACAATAGATCCAAGGACCATCCCCCAAATTGGTTCAGGGTAAGAATGTTTTGGGTCTGCGCCATTAGTATGGCCAATAAACAATTGACGGATAGTATTAATCCGGCCAGTCGGGTCCTAAAACCTATCAACAGCATCAATGGGGCTATTATTTCGCCTATGAACACTCCATTGGCCAAAAAAACAGGTAGTCCATATTGTTCCATTAGATCTCCGATAAAACCTGTTCCGTTTTTTACTTTGTCAAAACCATAGATTAACATGGTAAAGGGAATGGCAATCCTAAATAAAAAAATAGCGTTGTTTTTGTTTCGTTTCATGATATGTTCGATTAAAAATTATAGGTAAAAAAGAGGCCCATGTTCTCCAGTTTTTTACGGGCATTATTGAATTGGTCCAGATTCACGGCCCAACCTGTGGCAAGTTGATTTTGTTGTACCCCTATTTTGAACTGTTGCAGGCCCCTTATGTACCCTTTGTTGCTTAGATTTCCCGTTGCCAACAGATGTATGTAACCAAAAAGTTCACCCCCAAGGTTTGGAGAATAGCCAACCACTAAAGACTGTTCAAACGAAAACCCGTTTTGATAGGTGCTACCGGCCGAATAGGACAATGAAAAATCAGGCTGCTTGAAATTATAGGTTAGGGAGAGTGTTCCAAAAGCGCCAGGATTTTTAATGCCGATTGCAGAATTGGCTTTTATGCTCTTGGTAAGGGCGTAGGACATGTTGTTCCGTATAAAATAGATGTTGTTGGAGTCATCCTCGTATCCGGCATCAAAAAGAGTCAAATTATCCACGGAAATCTTCGGATGGATGGTATACCGGATCATATGCTTGTAGGTTAAGGATCTATTCCCGAAAACAAAATCCGGAACAAAGTGTAGCTCCTGACAAAAAATATGGCTTGTCAAGGTTATGACAAATAAGACAGACAGTATAGTTTTTTTCATAATAGGGATGGATTAATATTGCCGCAAACCTATAATTGAACAAACTGGGAATGATTAAGGTATCTTAAGAAATTGAGAGGGCTGATTTTATCAAAAAATAAAAGGCGTAGGCTCATCATCATGCAGAACCAACGCCTTAAGAATGGAGTAAACCCCTTTTTCAGGGTCAATATAAGGGGAACGAAAAGCTTTCGAGATGGCCATAGGTTGTAAATCCTAATTTGTGATAGATTCTCTCCCCCTCTTGCGAGGCTACCAGAAAAACCATTTTGCTCTTTGCTTTTTGGCTTTGATGAATGAGGAACTGGGTCATTTTTTTACCAAGTCCCATGCCCCTATACGCGGCCTTGGTGCCTATCATGTGAATGCCCGATACCCCGTTTTTGTCTATGTAGACCATGCCGCAGCTTGCAAAGGAATTGCCCAATTTCCCTAAGAAAAGTTGTAATTCAGGCTTATCTGTCAAAACCTCAATGGTTGAAGGTGCTACAGGATAACCGAAGGATTCAGAAGCCACTTGGGCAAACAGCCTAGCCTCATTTGGTGACTCCACAGGGACAAAATCGGATACGGCCACTTGGTCAAAATCGATATTTGTCGTGTCCAATGCCATGGCCTTTATTTTGGAGGTTAAACGAAAACCTTGGGATTCCAAATTGTTCTTCAGGGTGTTACTTTGGTAGATTCCTATGGAGTTGGGTATAGTTTGCGATTGAATTTTTTGCTGTAATCCTTGAATGTCCAATGTGTCAACATCCAAGTTGAAAACTTTGCTGGGCCATGAGTCCTGGGATGGGTTGGTGAAGGTGTATCCCTGTTCGATCCCAAAGAAACCACCATACGTTCCAATTTGTTCCCAAAAAGCGAATAAATGTTCAATGATCTGCTTGTTCATCCTGTTTGAATCGTAATAAAAATCTTTTTCTTTTAAACTTTTAAAGGTATTTGTTGTAGCCCATCAATTTCGTGTTGGGTGCCATGGTTCCATTATATGGCTTATGGATTTGGGACTATTGCTCCCCGTAAACGGTACTACTTTTTCATGCTGTACTGTTGTTGTTCGGTACAAACCTATGGAGGGTAAAACTTAAGAATCTTAAGGTTCCTTAAGAAAATGGATCATTTCAGCTTTTTCCGCAGGGCGCTCAAAAATTCAGGGGTAATGCCCAAATAGGAAGCAACCATATATTGCGGAACACGTTGCTCAATACTTCGATACTTTAAGCGGAATTCAAGATAGCGTTGTTCGGCCGGTTTGCTCATGGAATTGATTGTGCGGTCCTGTAGGGCTACGTATGCTTTTTCAAACTTTGTCCTGTAGAATCGCTCAATGGTAGGCACTTTATCATAAAGCTCGTTTAATGTATCCCTGTGTATCTGTAGCACAGTGGTCTCTTCCAACGCCTGTACAAACTGTTTGGCAGGAGTTTGGGTCAAATAACTGTATAGGTCGTTGACCCACCACCCTTCAATACCAAATTGAACAATATGCTCTTTGGCTTCTTCATCCATATGGTAGGCACGTAGGCTACCTTTGGCAATGAACCGCATGTGGTTGGAAACATCACCGGCAAAGAGCAAGACTTCCTTCTTCTTCAAGCGTGTTTCCACATAGCTGTTGCATACAATATTTTCCTCATCAGAGGTTAGCCTAATCGTTTCCTTCAAGTGTGATATGAGTAATTCCTTTGGGTCCAAAATCTAAATTGAATTTGAATTTACTAAAAGTTGCAGAAAATGGGGTAATCGGTTGGTTGGATAGTTGGCAAGAAAATGTTCTTAACCAAAGTCAATGAAAAATGAAATACCCAGATTTACATTTGTTCCCATGTTTATTTCAAGGACAATGAATCTTAAGACTACTTTACGGGTTTCGGGTATAAGTTACCTTATGATATTCCTTACAGGGTTCTATGCTAATTTTTTTGTTCTGGAAGCCATAGTGGTTTCCACGGACCCCATAACTACCGTGACTAACTTTATCGAGTATCGCCCAATGTTGAGGGCGGGTATTTTGGGCTTTTTGGCAATGCTGTTTTTTGATGTTGTCTTGGTAGGTTCATTGTACTACGTAACAAACAAAGTGAACCGAAGGATGACCATTTTGGCTTCGGGATTTAGAATGTTGCACGCACTGGCATTTGCAGTGGCCTTGGCAAGTTTGTTCCATATTTATGGGATGACCGATCCTGCCACCGGATTGGATTTGAATCAACTTGAACCCAAAATCACGTTAGCATTGGAAAATTTTGACTCAATTTGGACATTGGGATTGCTGTTCTTTGGCGTACACTTGTTTTTATTGGGATATCTGTGTATTAAATCAAACGGGATAGCTAAAGGTTTAGGAGTCATGTTGCTTTTGGCAGCGTTGGGTTATCTCACGGATTGTTCGGCCAAGCTTTTTATGGGGAACTATGTTGATTATCAGGAGGTTTTTGGACTGTTGGTGATCATACTGGGAGTTGTAGGGGAGTTGACCTTCACCATTTGGCTACTTTTTAAAGGCTTCTTTGATGCTCGATTGGAAAGCATTGGTTGATTACCTATTGGTGATGCGTTTTCGAATCCTGCTCAGCGATTCAGGTTTGATGCCCAAATAGCTAGCCAAATGATATTGTGGAACCCGTTGAAGAAGTTCAGGACTATTTTGCATGAGGTCCGTGTACCTTTTTTCCGGATTGGACATCATAAACTGGGCCTGCTTATCCTGATATGCCCCGAGTTCTTCCTCAATGGTAACACGGCACAGGGACTCAAATCCCGGTACCTTTTCAAAAAGTTCCCTTTCCCTTTCCCTGGACAATATGGCCAATCGGGATTCCTCAATACACTCCAAGTAATGATTGGAGGGAATTTTTAGATTATAACTTTGTAATGATGAAATGGCATCATTTTCAATATAAAACTCCGTGGTTTTTTCTTCCCCATCCACCATATAATATTTGCGAACCAGTCCTTCAATATTAAAAAAGGATTCATTGGAAACCTGACCCTCTCGGAGTAAAATGTGTCCTTTTGGAAAAGTTACTATGGGAATGCATTCGGTCAGCACCTGTTTTGCTTCCTCGCTCAGGTCCAAGGCTCCTTCCAATAGCTGTACGATTTCACTTTTCAAATCCAAGTTTTGGATGTTCAACAAAAATTGAACTACTAAACTATGAAATCATTTGTCATCTTTATATCTAAAAAGATGTTCTTGAGCGTAATTTTTTTTTAAGTTGAGCCGATTTTTATTGCTTAGAAGTTATTCTTAAATAGTACCCGTCGGGATCTACAATGCGGAAATCTTCAAGCCCCCAAGCTTGCATAACCAAAGGTTCTCGTATGGGATATCCACTTGATTTTACCTTTTCATAGAGTCTCTTTACATTTTCAACTTCCAATACGATTTCTGCCCCATATCCTTTTTGAACATTTTTATGGTCAGGATTAAAGTGGTGATCATTGGAAAGTTTTGCCAAAGGGCCGATACCAATGGTAACGTTTCCTTGTTTAACAGGTTGATAGGATGGATTTAGTTTTGATCCTTGCATGGTAAAACCCAGGACCGTGGTATAGAAATGGACCGATTTTTCCATATCCGAAGTGAATAGCTCTATTCTAATGTTCATTCCATTTTGATCTTGGCCATTATTTTTGGATTTACAGGAATAACAGATAAGTAGGAGGCATGATAATATGATGGTAAATAGCTTCATAATATTGTTTGTTGATGGCATGCTAGGCAAGGGTTGTGGAACTTTTGCCTACACAGTGGTTTCTTGCCATTGATAAGTTCCTTTTACAGATTTTCTGTCTGCCTATTTTTGGGCAGTCAATTAGTGTAGTTATATAACGATTCATGTTAATTGTTACCTTGATCCGTTGCTTAGGAATTAAAAAGTGAAAGAATACGGATACAAAGCATTTTCATTTCTAAAACTTTATTAATTCGGGTACAAAGCAAAGTAGAAGGCATCTCAATTTCATTAACATAGGTTAAGAAAGTTGTTTGTTGAATATCATTATCCGGAATGGCCTAAACAGTTATTTTCTCATTTTTCAGATTTTGATTGATACCCATTCCTTTGGAATTCTGAAATCAAAGCTATTTAATCCGCCTTTTTCCCTTTGAGCAGGGCATAAATAGCCATGGCATGCCCGTGACCCAATCCAAATTCTTCTTTCAGCCAATTAGTAATTTGTGTGGCTTTTACCTCAGGTTTTATTTTTCCGTTTTGGGTGAATCCCATCTTTTCCGCTATAGCTTTAAAGTCGGAAGGCGATTTGCCCGTTTTTGCCTGAATGTTGTCTAAATACGCTTGGAACGACATTTATTGGGGAGGATTGAGTTTGTGATAGGCGAAGTAGGAAGCCATTAAAATGCCTAAAAATATCAATGGGAAGAAGGATTGAAAATCCATGCCGTCCACTGCAAAATGGCTGATGCTGGCAAAAATAAAATCGAATGCAAAACCGGCATAGGCCCATTCCTTGATGCGTTTTGAAACTTGAGGGATGATCAATGCTAGGGCGCCCAATACCTTGAAGACCACTAGGGCATTTCCAAAATAGTCGGGATAACCCAAATGCCGGATGCCCTCTTTGGCCAGTTCGGTTTGCGATGTAAGGGCCGGCAAAACGCCTTCCATTAAAAAGATGATGACCGTGGTGGTCCAGAAAATGATCTTGTTTGTTTTAGTTGTTGCCATGGTAGTTTGTTTATGTTTAGTTCAAAAATATTTGAATTTTAGTAGTTGATAAGAGGTGAATCCGACATATTGAAAGGTTGATTGCGACATAAAAGTCCCTATTTCATTTACACCCAAACCTGCATTTGAAAATTATGGTCAACCTTTAGGTTGGTCTTTTTCCTGATTTCAGCTTTTATGGGAAGAATATAGGTGTCCGCCTTGGTATCGAACCAGATTGCGGTGTCCCACTCCACAACACCGATCTTGGCAACTGCTTTCATTCTGCCCCAGCCTTCTTCCTGCCATTTTAAATGCTCCCTGATTTCTTTGGAAATGGTTTTGGGCAACGAAACAAAATACCAACCTCCCGGAGCATTGTGCTGCCACATTTTGGTGGTGAATTCATACTTGATTTTGGCTTGCATTTAATTATAGGATTGAATGCCTACTGTGATAAATTTTCTTCCGATCTTTTTTTCTGAATCTGTAAAATGTTATTCTGGATATCTTTCATTATCCATTTACCCCACCAACCTGCATAAAAATTGAAAGTTGTATTCATTCTGAAATTACTGTACAAATGCAAACGATGAAGACCATTAGGTAATTTTTCCAGTTCATAAGTGCCATTCAGAACATTAAAATAATCCCCACCTATTACGACATGTTCGTCTAGGGCAGTTGAAGGGATTTCGTGCGGATATGCCTTAATGTCAAATGTCATTCTTCGAATGTCAATATATTCTGTAACCGTTTCATGAAACACGAGTCCTTTTGTGAAAATCGCTTCACGGTAGGCACCAACTCCTTCAAAATTTAATTCTGCTTTTACTGGCCTAGGAAAACCAAGCATTCTTGTCAAATATCCTTTATCGTCTTCGACTGGTATTTCATGAACTCTAGTGACATTTGACCAAATTCTTTCTGTGGGAGCATCAATATCTATGTAAGTATATGCCTTGTAAGTTCCTGGTACAGATTCTATAAGACTTTCAATAGGCCCAATGAGGATTGGTAACAACACTAAAACTGAAATGTTGAGTCTATCACTTATTTTTTGAGTCTTTAAATAACCGCCAATTATTCCTCCTATTGATGAAGCTAAAAGGTAGACAGGCAATATCATAAGCCAGCAAGCCCAGCCTTCAATCACAAGAGCAAGAGTGATTACTAGAAACAGCAAAACGGAAATCCAAGGTGTGAAAACCCTATATGCTATCCTTTTTGCTTTTTCATGTGGTGATAAGTAAACCGTTAAAGCCCCAACTATTATGGGAAGCAAGAACAAAAAGGTAACTGACATTACCGAAAAGAGATCCATCCAAGTATCGATTCCGAAAAATAATCGAAGGACCACCGCGTATAATGTTGGAATCCCGATTGCAATTAAAAATCTTTTTGTTTTACTATTCATCCAAATATGCTTAGAAATCAAGTTTCAAAATCTTAAGATAACAATGTTTTCTATTTATTGCTAGAAAGGAATCCAGTTAAAAAAACACCCGAAGGGTGAGGTTTGGGGTAAATCCAAGAGAACGGCGGTAGATTACTTGATCAAGCATTAAACCATCACCATCTGTAGAAGTACGGTAAACAATGGAAAGGGGCACCACACGGTTGTAAAGATTCAGTGCAGAAAGACCCAACTGCATCTTGGCATTTCTCTCGTCCAAGTTAAATTCATAGACTGCCGAGGCGTCCAACCTGTGGAAACTGGGAAGTCTGTACCCGTTCAGATTGCCAAAGACCACGCTTCGGGTATCTTCATCATAACTGTTGATGGGGGTAATGGGTTGTCCAGTGCGGTATTGCCAACCCAGGGAAAGTTGAAAATTATTCAGTTGCAAACTATTCGAAATGCTGAAATTATGGGTAATGTCATTGTTTCCCCTAAAACTTTTTTCCTGGATTTCCTCAAAGGTGAAATTAACATCACTGAATGAATACCCAATCCAAAATCGATATTGATCAATTCGTTTTTTTATAAGGAGGTCCATCCCCATGATCCTGCTTTTACCTTCACTTAAACTGGGTTCTGGGAGTGTGAAACCTTGGCTATAAGTCGTTAAGCCGGTGAGTCGCTTGTAGTAGGCTTCTGCATCCAACGTCCAACCATTTTTATCGAAAAGTAGCCCTGTGGAAATCTGTTTGCTTTGCAGGAGCGGAAAATTCACATCATCGGAAAGCCTCCAAAGGTTGTTCTCCAATCGCAGCTCGGTTTGGTTAAATTCGATAAGTTGCGAAATAGGTTGGTTCCTTCGCTCCAACCCGGCCCGTAACCTAAGGGATTCGGATAGGGGCAGTTCCATATTCAGGCGCGGTTCCAGATAAACCCTGGCCAAGCTTCCGTAGTGCACGGTCCGCAATCCAATTTTCAATATACCGGTATTCTGTTTAATGAAGGAATACTCCCCAAAAAGCACATTTTTAAAATTGCTTTCATGCACCGGCAAGCTCAAATTATTGACGGGTTCCCCACTGGAAACTGAACTGAGGTCCACTTCCAGATTGGTGTTGGAAAGTTGGTAGCCAAAGGTAAAACGGTCTCCATTCCCCAAAATCCGATCAGATTTCAGATCCAAGCCAAAATCACTGATCCTGTTTCCTCGGATATTGGTCTCTTCCAATGTAGTGCCAAAAAGTTCCTCATTCAGATAATAGGAGTCATAGGATGAAAAATAGGTGGTCACTTCTTCGGTCTGGTTGGGGGAGGTATGATGGGTCCAGTTTACGCTCACCCCTCCATTGCCTGTGGTGAGAGAATCAACTTTGGTTTCACCTTCACTCATGAAGGAAAAATTCGTGCGGTTGCGGGTCATTAGGGCACTTAAGGAAATTTTATCCTTTGCAGAAGGTTGATACACAAATTTGGCATTCAGATCGTAGAACCGAAACTCGTTTTGGCTGTTTTCATACGTATAGTCGTCATCTGTGCTCACATTCAGCGGGTTGCCATTACTGTCGGTAATGGTTCCGCTATTGTTGAAGATTTTCCTTTCGTATGCTTCGTAAGTTGGACTTTCAAATACATCCAGATAGGAATTTCGTGCGAAAAGGGACAAAGAGGATTTTTTGGAAAGGGGCAGTTTGATAAAGCCGTCTACGCTCAAACCGTCTATGCCAAAACCCCCAGAAAGTTGGGAAGCCACCTTTTCATCCGTGGCAATATTGATTACTCCAGAAACCCTATCGCCATAGACCGCGCTGGTGGCTGTTTTAAAAATATCGGCTTTTTCAGTGGCATATGGATTGAACCGGGAGAGCATACCGAAGAGATACCCGGTGTTAAAAACCCTAATATGATCGAAGAGCACCAAATTTTGGTCTGAAGTTCCACCGTGGATTTGAATACCTGAGGCCGATTCGTCCAAACTTGTGACGCCCGGTATCATTTGAATGCTTTGCAGAATATCAGGAGTGGTCTGTCCCGGAATGGGTCCTAAAGGTCTTTGGGTCAGGGTGATGGATCCATCCCTGTTTCGGTCTATCCCTGTGGTGATATAGGAGGTTACAATTACTTCCTGAAGTTGTTTGTATTGTGGGGAAAGATAGATGGGAATACTATTTTCAGAGGATTCAAAATCAAAACTGCCATAACCGGAAACATCTAAATGGTGGGTTGGAAGACCATCATCAATGAATTGAAGAAATCCCTTTTGGTCGGTTTCAAGGAGTAGGATAGAGTCTACCATTACCTGATTTTCAACTAAAGGCATTCGGGTTTCCTGGTCCAATAAAAAAAGACTGATATTGCCCGAAATAGCAATGGGTGCGATAATGACTTGGTCCTGAGCTTCGAGTTTTTCAAAATGCAACGAGGTCTGCGCTTCTAGAACAGAAAGGAGTTCGGTTAAAAGTAATCCATCTACTTGTAGAGTGATTTGTTTGCTGGCCACAACATCTTCGGCATAGGAAAAATGAAGGTTGAGGTCTTTTTCCAGCTGCTGGATCACCACTTTTAAGGGTGTGGCATCAAAATCATAAAATAGCTTTTCTTGGGCATGGGAAGTGGTCATGCCTAAAACAAGAATGCATAATACGATAAAAATGTTCCTCATTTCTTACTCAGACAAGGTAACAATTCTTTTGTCTGCAGAAATGTGATATTTGAGGCCCATGGGTTCCATGGTAGTTTTTAAGGCATTTTCAAGATTTTGATGGGTAAATTGTCCCGTAAAAAGTCGGTCTGTTTGAATGGAATTCGCTTCAAAAGTGACGGGAAATTGTACCGATAATTCCTCCAATACTTCCGAAAAAGGTTGCTCGGAAAAGCGGGAAAAACCATTTTTCCAGTCGGGAGTCTGTTCGGTAAAATTGTGAGTATGGATCAAATTGTTCCGAAAATCCAATTCCATTCCCTGGGAAAGTTTTGTGGGTTCCAATTGGGAGTTTAATGGAGCAAATACCACGGTTCCCTCGTAACATTGGATTTTTAAATCTTTACGATTTTTAAGGTTGAATCGGGTTCCCAGTACGGATACGGTTCCTTGTCGGACCTTGACCTTGAAATCGTTACCGGAACGGATGTCAAAAAATGCTTCACCATCAAAATTAACGGCGCGATCTTCCTCCCAACCAAATCGTTTGTAACTCAGGGTCGAGTTTGCATTCAGTTCTATCATGGAGCCATCGGCAAGAAGTACGGATTCTTTTTCCCCTATACCTGTGGAATAGGTTACGTTGCCAAAAAAGTAGGTGTACCCTGCAAACAATAGCGCAATGGAAGCCGCTGCGGCCGGAATCCACCACAGCCTTTTCACTTTTGGTTCTTTTGTGGCCTGTTGGTTTTTGGCCGTGACCATGGCCAAGGCTTTCTCTACGTCAATTTCAGGACCGCTTAATTTTTTAGCCTCTTGATCAATGGCCATAAGCTGCCTGTAGACATCTGATGTCCTAAATCCCTCAAGTTCTTCCTCGGTCAGTTCCCCTGCCAACCATCGGGACAAAAAATCTTCATTGGTGTATTTTTCTTCCATAGGCATAGACCTTCTTGATTATAGGACAGTTATAGTTTAGATTACCCTATTAAAATTTTAATTCTTTTCCCAAAATATCCCTCAAACCCAAAAGTGCCCTACTCATTCTGCGTTCTACAGCCTTTACTCCAATTCCCGCGATCTCCGCGATTTCGGCATACGTTTTTTTCTCAACACGACTTAAGAGGTAAACTTCCCTTTCTTTTTGTGGGAGGGATGCAATGGCATTTTTCAGTTTTTCATGGAATTCGTCCAGCTCCATCAAATACTCTGGACTTTCATGATCAATGGAGTTGTTGGCTTGTTTTAAATGCTTCAACACAATTTTCTCGTGCTCCTTTTCATTGATGAAGGCATTGTTGGCGGCGCGGTACAAGTAAGCTTTCACCTTGGAGAAAGTAACGGTGGAACAAAGTTTCCAAAGCTTCACAAAAACATTCTGTACAATATCCTCGGCCTGTTGTAGGTCGCCACATTTATAATAAACGAACCGCGTCACCGCCTCGTAATGGGACCGGAAAATGTTCTCATATACTTTTTGCTCACAAATGGAAGGCTCTTGCTCTATCATGCTATGCTTGGGGCAAAAATTTTTGCGCTGGTCACAAAAATAATTAGAAAAAAATAGGGTGCGTTGCCATTTGCCTGTCTAACTAATAGAAAAAGAAATTTTATATCCTGATGATGCACAACAAAAGATGGATGGCGGCCTTGTTTTTGGGCTGCTTCCTAGCAATACAAAGCGTATCGGCACAAGAGTGGCAAACCAACCTGGGGAAGGCCCAGGAACTGGCCAAAAAGAATAACGAGAATATCATTTTGGTTTTTCAAGGGTCCGACTGGTGTGCTCCCTGCATTAAGTTGGAACGTGAGATCTGGAGCACCGAAGAATTTCAAAAATTGGCCAAGGATCATTTTGTAATGTTGAAGGCCGATTTCCCAAGAAAGAAACAGAACAAATTACCAGCTGCCCAAGAGGAGCACAACAAAACGTTGGCCTCTAAATACAACCCGAACGGATATTTCCCTTATGTGGTGGTGCTTGATGCCACTGGAAAAGTACTGGGGCAATCCGGGTACGAAAAGTCTTCACCCAAGGCCTATTTCAACAAGTTGAAATCATTTTAAGGGACAGTTATGTTGAAGTTGAAAAACATACTTTCCAGTGCAGTCCTGTTCCTGTTGGTAGTTGCGGCTTATCCAGGAAGTCCTAATAAAACACTATCGGATACCACCTCACAACTTCAGGTTTTCCAGCGCACCTTGAAATTGATGGGCAGCCGATTTGATCTCACCGTCGTAGCGGAAAATCAAGCAAAGGGAGATGAATATCTGGATATGGCCATTGCCGAGATTACCAGAATAGAGCGTTTGATTTCTTCCTGGGACCCCAATTCCCAAACCTCCATGATCAATAATAATGCGGGTGTAGCCCCAGTGAAGGTGGATCGTGAACTTTTTAATCTGATCGAAAGGGCGATCAAAATATCAAAATTGACCCAAGGTGCTTTTGACATCAGTTATGCCTCCATGGACAGGATATGGAAATTTGACGGTTCCGTGATGGAAATGCCATCCGAAGAAGCCATAAAACAGTCCGTTGCCAAAGTAGGCTATCAAAATATTGAAATGGATCCCGAGAACAGCACTGTTTTTTTGAAGAAGGAAGGAATGAAGATCGGTTTTGGGGCCATTGGAAAGGGATATGCAGCGGATATGGCCAAAGCGTTGCTGTTGAAAAATGGTGTGTTCTCGGGAATCATCAATGCATCGGGTGACTTGAATGCATGGGGCACCCAACCCGATGGTAAAGATTGGATGGTGGCCATCGTAAATCCCTTGAACAAGGAAAAAGTCTTTTCATGGTTGCCGGTGCGTGACCAAGCTGTGGTAACCTCAGGGAATTATGAAAAATTCATCATCCTGAACGGGGAACGCTATACTCACATCATCGACCCAAGAACCGGATATCCCAGTAAAGGGGTGCGAAGTGCCACCATTTTTACTAAAAATGCCGAACTCGCCGATGCCTTGGCCACTTCAATTTTTGTGATGGGAGTAGAAACCGGTGTGGATTTCGTGAACCAATTGAAAGGGGTGGAATGCATCATCGTGGATGATGATAATAAGATCATTACCTCGGATAATATAACCCTGAAAGGAATTGAAAATCAAAGCAAATAAATTGTTTATGAAGAAGATATTGATTGCCCTGTGCGCCATGACCAGTTTGTCATCTTGTGTGGTATTGCACGAGTATGAAAAGGTGGACATCAATGACCCCGATATGGTACTGGCCGATAAGAAATTCGTGAAGTTCGAAACCAATTACCAAGTATACCGTGAAGGGGCATCCGGTGGAAATGGAGGAAAGACAGGAGGTGGTTGTGGTTGCAATTAAGATGAACATATTCAGGTTGAGGTGGCTGTTGCTGCTCTGCCCACTATTGGGTATGGCCCAGCAGGAAAATGCCAATTCCTATAAAAAGAGGGTGTTGGAAACCACCGAGGTGGATATCCTTTCCAGTTATTATGAACAAACGGGTAACAACGCATCTGTAACTGGAGGTATCGGTACAGAAAAGCTTACCGACATAGCGCCTTCCATTGTGGTGAGCATTCCCTTGAATGCCGATGATGTTTTGAGTGTTGACGTGGGCATTTCTACCTATACCTCAGCTTCTTCCAGTAATTTGAATCCTTTTGACATTACCAAAACCAATGGAGGTGTGAGCGGTGCATCCACAGGAGGAGGAGGCAATGGTGGCGGTGACGACGATGGGGAGGACGATGACAATCCAAGTGGGTATTCTGGTGCCATCGGAAGTCCTTGGGTGGCATCGTCTGGGGCATCCCGCCAGGATACTTGGAGCAGTGTTTCTGTTGGGTATTCCCATAGTTCTGATGACCGAGATCAGATCGTAAACGGAAATGTTTCCTTTGCGGCGGAATTCGATTATATCTCCTTTGGTTTTGGGGGTGGTTACACCCGACTTTTCAATGAAAAGAATACCGAACTAAGCTTAAAGGGTAGTGTTTTCTTGGATACTTGGCTGCCCAGATATCCAACGGAATTGGATAGCTATTTGGAAGTCAATGGCAACTTGAATTCCGGGTTTTTTACTGGAGTCGATATTTGGGATCAAAATGGTAATCTTACGAGTAAGACCGGTTCCAATACCTGGCATCCGGTAGATGGTTTTAGCTTGATTTCGAATAAAAAACGGAACAGTTATGCTTTCTCGGTATCTTTTTCCCAAATACTAGGCAAGAATACCCAAATGTCCATTTTTGCGGATGTGGTCCGTCAAGAAGGCTGGCTTTCCAATCCCATGCAACGGGTTTACTTTGCGGATGTGCCCAATTATTTTATCGGGAATCCTGCCAGTATCCCATATTACACAACTTCCCAAAACACTGAGGTGTTTATGTTGGCGGACGATATGGAACGCTTGCCGGACAATAGGCTTAAATTTCCGGTCGGCATCCGTTTGAACCATTATTTCAATGAAATTCTGACGGTACGTACTTATTACCGTTACTATTTTGATGACTGGGGATTACAGGCACATACGGCCAGTGTGGAGCTGCCCATTAAGATTTCGCAAAATTTCACCCTCTATCCGTCATACCGATATTACAAGCAGAACCAGATAGATTATTTCGCACCGTTCGACACCCATTTGTCCACAGAGCAATACTATACCTCGGACTTTGACCTGTCCAAATATGATGCGCACCAATATGGGTTCGGTATTTCGTACACGGACATTTTCACCAAGTTCAAAACGTGGCGGTTCGGGTTAAAGAGTATTGATTTAAAGTATAACAACTACCAGCGGAGTACTGGCCTTAAGGCCAATTATTTCGGTGTTGGATTCAAATTTGAAATGGATTAAACCTAGGTCTTGAACCCCCAAGGCTCCTGCACATATTGATTGCATACATGAAAACGAGTTTAAAATTATTTCCTTCACGGTACACCTTGGTAAATGCCTTCGCGGTACTATTTATTACCTTGTCGTTTTTACTTCGATTGGCATTCATGATCATGGATTTCTCACAAACAGACCACTCCTTTATGGGGTTGTTGAAGGTGTTTTTTGTGGGACTGTTCTTTGATTTGGGCACGATATCCTTCTTCTATGTGGTGGCCACCCTTTATTTTTTGTTGATGCCCAAACGGTTTTATGGGACTTTGGTTGACCGAATCTTGGTTTACTTCGGATTTTCATTGGCCTTGCTGGTCATTTACTTTTCCTTTTTTGCTGAGATCACCTTTTGGGATGAGTTTCAAAGGCGGTTCAATTTTATTGCGGTGGATTATCTCATCTATACTTATGAGGTTTTCAAGAACATCAACGAATCCTATCCCTTGCCCATTTTGATCGGGGGAATGTTACTCTTGGTCGTGCTCACAGTTTGGATATTCAAACGAAAAGGATTTTTCCAAAGGACATTGAGTGCAAATGAAGGTTTTGCCCAAAAGTGGATTCCATTTGTCATTGCGGTTGCCCTGGTCTTGTTTTATGGCACTTCCATAGAGAACGATTTGGCCGAATCTTCGAGTAACCGATACAATAACGAATTGTCCAAAGCGGGGATCTATTCCTTCTTTGCTGCCTTCAGGAACAATGAACTCAGCTATACCGATTTTTATAAGACCATTCCAGAGAAGCAGGCCTTGGCCAATGTACAACATCAGGTAAGTGGTCCTTTGGACAGTCTGGTGAATCCCACCAAAAATATACTGAGACATGTAAAAGGTGGGGCAGAAAAACGTCCCAACGTGATCCTGATATGTGTGGAAAGCTTCAGTGCTAGCTATATGGGCATATTTGGAAATGAAAAGAACATTACTCCCAATTTGGATTCCCTTGCACAAGCTGAAACCTATTTTTCGAATCTTTATGCAACCGGAACCAGAACTGTGCGGGGTATGGAGGCCATTACCCTTAGTATTCCTCCAACGCCGGGTAGAAGCATTGTAAAACGCAAACACAACCAAAACCTGTTCACCATAGGTGAGGTATTTAGGAGCAAGGGCTATTCTCGTACCTTTTTTTACGGTGGAGATGGATATTTTGACAATATGGACAAGTTTTTCAGCGGCAATGGGTTCGATATTGTGGATCGTGGACGCGGATTCCTTCCTAACGGGGATATTGTGACTTCGAGGAAAAATATAGAGGATGATGAGGTGACTTTTGAAAATGCCTGGGGGGTTTGCGATGAGGATATTTTCAACAAAGTGATGAAAGAAGCAGACGCTGCGTCAGAACAAGGAAAACCGTTCTTTGATTTTATCATGACCACCTCCAATCATAAACCCTACACCTATCCGGAAGGTAAAATTGATATTCCTTCTGGTACTGGTAGGAGCGGTGCCGTCAAATACACCGATTTTGCCATTGGTCAATTCTTAAAGCAGGCAAAATCCAAATCGTGGTACAACAATACCGTTTTTGTAATCATGGCAGACCATTGTGCAAGCAGCGCCGGCCGATGGGAATTGGATGTGGACAATTATCACATCCCAGCGATCATTGTGAACTTGGAAGGAGGCAAAGGATATCAAATAGCACAACAATGTTCCCAAATCGATGTAATGCCGACTTTGTTTTCCCTTTTGGGATGGAACTATGAAAACAACTTCTTTGGACGGGATGTCTTCAGTATAAAACCCGATGAACAAAGAGCATTTGTGGGTAATTATAGAAAGTTGGGTCTTTTAAAATCCAATGAATTGATGGTTTTGGGAGACGGAAAAGTGGCCAATCAATACGTTTGGAATAAGCAAGATAATAGCCTTTCCAGTCAACCGACCAATGAAGCGTTTTTGACAGAGGCCATATCGTATTACCAATTGGCCGATTTTTTATACAACCATGGTGGTCTTGATTTAAAAGCAAATCCATGAACAAGGTCCATTTTATAGTAAATCCGATTGCAGGAAAAGGAGCAGCCGCATTTGATGAGGCCTCACTCTTCAGATATTTTGGGCCCGATCAATACAAACTAACGGTAAAAACATCCAACTATTCGGGGCACGCCACCATTTTGGCCAAAGAATCGGTTGGCGAAGGGGCAGAAATTGTAGTGGCCTGCGGGGGAGATGGTACCATAAATGAAGTGGCATCCTGTTTGGTTCACACTAAGGTATTGTTGGGAATCATTCCCATGGGTTCTGGAAATGGATTGGCCGAAAGTCTTGAAATTTCACGCAATATTAAAAGGGCCGTTGAAATCATCAAAAGCGGCAAAACCAATAGAATTGATGTGGCCATGGTAAACGGCAAGCCGTTTTTCAGCAATATGGGCATTGGGTTCGATGCCACGGTAATTTCCAACTATAATGCATCACAAAACCGAAGGTTTTGGGCCTATCTGAAGGCGGTGTTAAAATCCATCAAGGATTATAAATACAATGAAAAGATCAAAGTGGAAATGAACGGGCAGAGTTTCAAGACCCGACCTTTTATGTTTTTCATTTCCAACTCAAAAGTAATGGGTTATGATATTTCACTGACCCGAATGGCCTCGCTCCAAGATGGCTTGTTGGATGTGGTCATCATCGATGATTTGAGCAAAATGCAAATGTTGTTTTTGGGTTTGATCATCCTGCTGCGGTTGGACCAACACGTAAAGAAAATACAATATTACAAGGTCAAGAACTTAAAATTGGCCTTTGAGGACAAGCAAAGTGAACATTTAATGCAAGCGGATGGGGAGCTCCACAATTTGGTGGACAGGGAAATCTTTGTCAACGTAGAGGAAAGGGCTCTCCATGTTTTGTGCCCATAGAAGATGATGGTTTATTGGTTTTGAGTTTAAGTTGTTCATATGGGTGTTCAAGTTGGTTTTGATTGACTGAACTTGACGCAGGCCTCTGGGAAACTGGAGGCTTTTTTGTTTTATAGGAAAAGGAGCACATATTATCGATATGTTTTTTGGACTTTGGCAGAATAGTATTATGTTGCCGAGGTTAAAATAGCGCATGAAAAAAATTTACATTTCAACCTTACTGGGCTTGTTCCATTTCTTTGTTTCGGCCCAAACAGAATTCATTACGACCTGGAAAACTGACAATCCGGGTACTTCCAACGACAATCAGATAACCATCCCGACATTCCCAGGTGAGACCTATGACTTTACAGTAGATTGGGGCGATGGTACTTCCGATACCAATGTAACTGGTGATATCACCCATACCTATTTGGTTGCAGGCGTGTATACGGTTTCGATTACCGGAATGTATCCCCAAAGTTATTTTGCCCCGTTGGAAACTATTGAGGATGATGCCGAAAAACTTTTGACCATTGAGCAATGGGGTTCTCAGCAATGGAAATCGATGTGGAGTGCCTTTGCGAGTTGTAAAAACCTGGATGTTGTTGCAACGGATGTTCCCAATTTAAGTTTGGTGGAAAATGCAGGGGAAATGTTCCGGTTTTGTTCCTCTCTTATTGGTAATTCAAGTTTTGAAAACTGGGATTTGAGTAATGTAAAGGCCACCTTTAATATGTTTGATGGCGCCACTTTGTTCAATCAAGACATTGGTAATTGGGATATGGGCAATAATGTGAATACCCAGACTATGTTCCAGAATGCGGAAGCCTTCAATCAAGATATTAGTGGATGGAACGTTGAAAAAGTGACTGCAATGCTTTTGATGTTTTCAGGTGCCACAAGTTTTGATCAACCCCTTGGCGATTGGGACGTGAGCAATGTTACTACTATGATAGATATGTTCCAAGGCGCAAGTCTATCACAAAGTAACTATGACCAAACATTAAATGGATGGGCCAGTCTCCCCAGTTTACAAAACGGGGTGCAGTTCAACGCCGGAAACAGCACTTATTGTAATGGGGAAATTTCTAGGAACAAATTGATCAAAGAACATGGTTGGACCATATCTGATAGTGGCAAGGATTGTCCGTTTGTCACCACATGGAAAACAGACAACCCTGGGTTTTCAGCCAGTAACCAAATATTACTTCAAACATATTTTGGCGAATCCTATAATTATACGGTGGATTGGGGGGATGGATCTTCAGACACCAATGTAACGGGAGATATTACCCATACCTATGCCGTTCCGGGGATTTATCAGGTCTCCATCTCTGGCGATTTCCCAAGAATTAGTTCTGGAGAAGACAAGGATAAACTTTTAAGGGTTGATCAGTGGGGGAGCATAGTGTGGACCAGTATGGAATACGCATTTGCAAGATGTTCAAATTTGGCCATCGCCGCGAATGACGTGCCCAACTTATCCAATGTTACCAGCCTTGCAGGTATGTTCTTTTATAGCAATTATGCTTTCGATAATACGGGGACCCGGGAGTATGCCAACTTAAATGGCAATGAAAATTTCAATGCATGGGATGTGAGTACCATAACGGACATGGCAAACATGTTTGACAAATCCTCTTTCAATCAAGATATCTCATCATGGGATGTAAGCCAGGTGCAGAACATGTCGTTTATGTTTTATAGTGCTTCATTTAATAACCCAATAGGAAGTTGGGACGTGAGTAATGTGGAGAATATGGAAGGCCTTTTCGGCAGCAGTATGTTCAATCAGGATATCTCCAATTGGGATGTAGGAAGTGTAGCCAATCTCAACCTGATATTCAACAGTACCTATTTTAACCATGATATTTCGGGTTGGAATGTTGAAAATGTCGTTAGTATGCATCATGCATTTAGCCAAGGACATTTTGATCAAGATTTGAGTTCGTGGGATGTGTCCAATGTAACGGATATGTCCAATGCATTTGATGATTCCGATCTTTCCAGAGAAAATTATGATGCCATTTTAGCTGCTTGGGCACAACTCCCTGGCTTAAAAAATGGTGTTGTTCTGGGAGCCAATGATGCGGTGTACTGTTTGTCCGAAGTGGACAGGAACTCTTTGATCAATGACCATGGTTGGATTATAAACGACTATGGGAAAGATTGTGATCCTGAAGAGCCATTTATCACCACATGGAAAACCGATAATCCTGGTCCGTCGAACGATAATCAGATTACCATACCCACAAACGACAGGGAAATTTATGATTATCGGGTGGATTGGGGTGATGGTTCTTTTGATGAGGGTGTTACAGGGGATATTACCCATACCTATGCGCAACCTGGGGTCTATCAGGTATCCATTACCGGAAAATTTCCACGGATCTATTTTAATGGATCTGCAGTAAGTTATGAATTCGCTCCTAAAAACTCGGACGATCTAAAATTGCTTTCTGTGGATCAATGGGGGTCCAACCGCTGGAAGACCATGTCCTTTGCTTTTGCAGGTTGTGAAAATATGAATATGAAGGCTACGGATATTCCTGATTTTTCTCGTGGTATAAGTATGAATGGGATGTTTTTGGAATGTTCTTCATTAATTGGAAATGAAAGCATTTCCAATTGGGATACACAAGGGATAACCTCAATGTTTTTAATGTTCAAGGATGCCATAAATTTTAATATTCCCATTGGAACATGGGATATGTCTGGAATGCGATATATGGATTGGGCCTTTGAAAATGCAACTTCTTTCGACCAAGATTTGAGTGGTTGGGATGTTTCGAATGTAGACCTAATGATGGACATCTTCAAAGGTTCAGGTTTGTCCAATGCCAATTACAACAACATTTTAATTGGTTGGAGCCAATTACCCTCTTTAAAGAATGGAGTGCAATTGGGCGCACCGGATAATTATTACTGTAGTGCGGCAGAAGCACGTCAACTTTTGATCTATACCTATAGCTGGGTCATCAATGATGCAGGGCCCAATGGAGAATGTAATTTCGTAACAACCTGGAAAACGGATAATCCAGGGACTTCTGCGGACAATCAAATAACCATCCCAACTTTTCCCGGTGAAACGTATGACTACACTGTGGATTGGGGAGATGGAAATTCCAACACCAATGTAACAGGGGATATTATCCATACCTATGCCACTCCAGGAACGTATCAAGTTTCCATTTCCGGTAGTTTTCCGCGCATATTTTTTGTGGATGGGGATAAGGATTTTGAAAAATTGATCGCTGTCAACAATTGGGGAAATATACCTTGGACTTCTATGGCAGGAGCATTTGCAGGGTGTGCCAATCTTGATGTTTTGGCAACCGATTCCCCTGATCTTTCTAACGTGCAAAGCATGCAATCCATGTTTATGGGGTGTTCTAATTTGGTTGGCAATGCAGGTTTTGCTTCCTGGGATGTTGGGAATGTTACGGATATGTTCGGTGTTTTTATGAATGCTCCCCTTTTTAACCAAAACATCGGAAGTTGGAATGTTGCAAGCGTCACAGATATGGGAGCCATGTTTTTGGAAGCTACTTCTTTTAACCAGGATATTTCCTCTTGGGATGTATCCAATGTTGTCCGAATGGTCAATATGTTCAGTGGTGCTGGCTCGTTCAACCAAAATATTGGTGGATGGGATGTCTCCAGCGTTGATGATATGGCCTATATGTTTAGGGCGGCCAACAGTTTTGACCAGAACATTGGGAGTTGGAACGTCTCCAGTGTTCAAAGAATGGAAGGAATGTTTATGGCAAATAAAGCATTCAATCAAGATATAAGCAGTTGGGATGTTTACAATGTTACTGGTATGGGGGTCATGTTTCTTGGTGCAGAACTGTTTAACCAGGATATATCGGCATGGGATGTTTCCAATGTAACCGATATGGACAGCATGTTTCAAGAGGCACTATCCTTTGATCAAAATCTGGGAGGTTGGAATGTTTCCAATGTTACCAATATGAGTTGGATGTTCTGGAATGTTCCCATGTCCACAAATAACTACGATGCCATTTTGAAAGGATGGAGCAGTCTTCCAAACCTGCAAAGTAATGTTGAATTTAATGCTAATCTAAGTCAATATTGTAGCGCCAGTGCTGATCGTCAATTTATTATTGATACGTACGGTTGGACGATCACCGATGCCGGTGCCAATACAGAATGCTTGTTTGTGACTACTTGGAAAACGGATAATCCAGGGGCTACAAGCAGCGATAGGATTAGAATACCCACTTATGAATATGAAACCTATAACTATACGGTGGATTGGGGTGATGGTACAATGGATACCGGAGTAACAGGTGATATTACCCATCAATATGCAATACCTGGAACGTATACGGTAATGATTAGTGGGGATTTTCCAAGAATTTATTTTAATGATTTTGATGGAAATACCCAGGATTCAGATAAAATTCTCTCCGTGGATAATTGGGGGGATATTAAATGGATTTCGATGGATAATGCATTTACGCATTGTTCCAATCTAGATATTTTGGCAACGGATGTACCAAACCTTGCCGACGTAACCTCATTGTTGGCCATGTTCAGGTTTTGTGAGTCATTGGTTGGAAATGATAGCTTTGTTGATTGGAAAGTAGGGTCAATCACCCATTTTTCCAACATGTTCGACGGAGCATCAAAATTCAACCAAGATATAAGTTCGTGGAATGTTTCCAAGGCTGTTTATACAGATTATATGTTTTCTGACGCAAAAGAATTTAATATCGATATTTCTAACTGGGACATTTCAAGTTTAAAATACATGTGGGGCATGTTTTCAGGGGCCAGTTCGTTTAATCAACCTATCGGGAAATGGAAGGTTCATAACATTGATTCCATGCAAGCATTGTTTGCTGGTGCAAGTGCATTCAATCAAGATATTTCTTCTTGGGACGTGAGTAATGTGCTAAATATGGTAGCCATGTTTTCCGGGGCAAGTTCGTTCAATCAAGACATCAGTAATTGGAATGTTGGAAATGTTACCAATATGAACGTCATGTTTGCTAATACCGAGTCGTTTAACCAACCTATTGGTAAGTGGAATGTGAGCTCTGTAGAGGATTTGCGGGGAATGTTTGATGGAGCCATTTCCTTTAACCAACCGCTAAACGAATGGGATGTTCCAAATGTTACAGAATGTTATACAATGTTTGCAAATGCGACATCATTTAATCAACCGTTGAGTAACTGGGACCTTTCAAAAGTCACAGATATGAGAGGCATGTTTGCTAATGCTACTTCTTTCAATCAAGACCTTTCCGATTGGAACATGTCCAATGTCACATCAATAGGAGGAATGTTCAATGGGGCCACTTCTTTTAATCAAAGTCTTGGGGCGTGGGATGTCAGTAATGTGATAAATATGGATTATCTCCTATCCAGAACGGCGATTACTTTAGAAAATTATGATGACACATTGATTGGATGGGGCAATTTGGATTCCTTCCAAAATAATGTCACCTTAAATGCAGGAGGAGTTCAATATTGCGAAAGTACCGAAGTACGACAAAACCTAATTGATAACTATGGTTGGGTAATAACGGATGGGGGACAGGTTCCTCTGTGTGGCCAGGACAACGATGCTGATGGCGTTCTAGACCATATGGACCTTTGTTTAAATTCCCAACCTGGGGTGGTAGTGGATGAATACGGTTGTGAGATACTTCCGGTTGATGCCATTAAAGTATATGCACTTACCCCATCGTGCAATGGTAGCTCTGATGGGAAGATTGTGTTTTTAATGGACACAAAGGAACTTTTGTTCAATATTTCCATTGTGGGCGAATCCTATTCAAATCAATACAATAACATGAGTGGGGATGAATTTAGGATCAACAATCTTTCGGCAGGATTGTACACGATTACGGTGTCCATCCCAGAGATTCTATTTGAGCAGGTCTACGGGGTAACTGTAAATGATCTGGAATCTTTGACAGGTAAAAGAACGGGTATGGATCCCAAAGAGGGAACCGTTGTTTATGAAGTTTCGGGAAGTAAAAATTATCAGGTCAATATAAATGGTGAAAAACGGAGTTACACTTTTAATAGCACCGGACAGCAGACTATTGCTCTTGAAAACTTGTATGGACAAACCCAAATAACCATTTCGGGAGAAAGTGATTGTCAAGGAACCATTGCGGATAGCTTCTTCATTGGGGATACTATCCAAGTGTATCCTACCATAACGGCTTCAAATGTAAATTTCCTTACAGGGGAGAGCAGTTTAAAAGTAAATGTTTTTGGACTCGATGGAAGGTTGGTGAAACAGCTCTTCTATGACCAACAGCAAAAAATGTTGGATGTTTCAACACTAAAGTCTGGAGTCTATATACTGCAACTGGAAATGAGTGGTAGAATGGAAACCGTAAAGATTGTAAAGCGATGAAAAAAATAAAATCAATAACCGGAATTCTATATTTTGCAATCCTTGCCCTAATGGTTGCTTGTGGTGGCGGAGGCGGGGGCGAGCAACCTGCCCCAGAGCCTGAACCAAATGGTGATTTACCTGTTAAAAGTATCGGAACTCTACCCGTCAATGGTGAACCTTGTTCCGATTATGAAGAGGTAACGTCAGATGCTTCCAAAGTTTCCATTACATTCAAATGGAATGCCGCGCAGTATACCCAAAGTTATGAGCTAACGATTTTGGAAGGTACTACTGAAGTAAGCAACGGGAGTTATACTGTTTTGGAGGCTAAGGTTCAGCTAGACCGAGGAAAGACCTACACATGGTATCTGACATCGGTGAATGATGATGGGCAGACTAAGGGCGACACCTATTCCTTTACTACACCAGGAACTCCCATTGGCAATTATGCACCTTACGCCGCACAAATTACTATCGGATTTGATACCGGAACCATGGAAATGTCCGTAAACTGGATTGGGGGCGATGAGGATGCCGATGTGTTGACGTATGACGTGAAAGTTTGGGAAAATGATATTATTCTAATGGAAGAAGTGGATTATACCTCGGATTCATTACCGCTTATTTCATTTATCAGTGGCGAGAGCTACACTGTAGAAGTGGTTTCCAAGGATTCTTCAGGTAATTATTCAGTTTCAACTGTTAGCGAAACAGCTCCGGAATAGGAACAATAGAAAGGGTATAATTTTACCATTTCGAAATATAGATTGCAGAAAAGGATTTAAATTTGCGGCATGATTGCCACAATTTGCAGAAAAGCCCATTTTAATGCCGCTCATAGGCTCCATAATCCCCATTGGAGCAAGGAAAAGAACTTGGAAGTTTTTGGGAAATGCAACAGCCCAAGCTACCACGGTCATAATTTTGATCTGGAAGTCAGGATTAGGGGAACTGTGGACCCGGATACCGGTTTTGTGATGGATCTGGCCGAGTTGGGCATTTTGATCCGTGATGAGATCGAGGAACGTTTCGATCATAAAAACCTAAACGAGGATTGTCCTGAGTTCAAGGATCTGTTGCCGACTACCGAATATTTCGTAAAGGTCATCTACGATATTTTGAAACCCAAACTGGCCGATGGTCAATTGCTTCATATTACTTTGCACGAAACCTCAAAAAATTCGGCAGAGTATGGGGATTGGTAATATTTTCCGATATTGCACCGCTTTTTAATGGGATATTAGCTCAGTTGGTTTAGAGCGCTGCCTTGACAGGGCAGAGGTCACTGGTTCGAATCCAGTATATCCCACTTCATTTGATTTCCCTACAAATTTTCCAAAACCCTCTCCAAAGCCATTCCACGCGATCCTTTGATTAAAAGGGTTCCTTTTTTTATGGGTTGATGTGTCAAAAATTCCTTGAAGTCGACAAAACTTTTAAACTTTTGGAAGGAAGTGTTGGTGTTGTAAAAGTTTTCGCCCACCAAATACACCTGTTCAAAATTTAATTGTTGTACCAGGTCGGTAATTCCTTGATGTTCCACTGCCGCCGTTGGACCCAGTTCGAACATGTCACCGATAACCACAATCTTGTTTTCAGCATCCATGGCATCAAAGTTTTCCAAGGCCGCCTTCATACTGGTGGGATTGGCATTGTAGGCATCCAAGATGATCTTGTAGCCATTTTTCTCCATGATTTGGGAGCGGTTGTTCTTGGGTTGATATTCTTCAATGGCCGTTTTTATGTCTTCCAAAGGCACATTGAAATATTTTCCCATCAGAATGGCGGCACAACAGTTCGTGAAATTGTACTTGCCAATCAGTTGGGATTTGATTCTGATGCCCTCCACTTCCAAAACAACATAAGGATTCGCCTCAACAAAAGCAATGTTGTAATAGGTGCTATCCGATGTGCTGAACCCCATTTTTTTGGTATACGTTGCCAGTTTTTCCCTTTGGATGGGATCATCGGCATTCATAAAAACGTAATTACCGTTTGAGGTAAGGTAGTCATAAAGCTCACTTTTCCCTTGTATCACGCCTTCAACCCCTCCGAAACCTTCCAAATGGGCCTTTCCAAAGTTGGTGATGTATCCGAAATTGGGTTGGGCAATCTGGCACAAATGGGCAATTTCTCCTTTGTGGTTGGCACCCATTTCCACAATGGCCATTTCAGTATCTTTCTTAATGGACAAAAGGGTCAAGGGCACCCCAATATGGTTGTTCAGGTTGCCTTGTGTGGCAATGGTCCTGTATTTTTTTGATATTACTGCATTGATCAACTCCTTGGTTGTGGTCTTGCCATTACTGCCTGTCAAAGAAATGACCTTGGCGTTGTTGTGGTTTCTATGGTAGGTGGATAATTGTTGAAGGGCTTCCAACACATCGTTCACCAAAATGGTTCTGTCAGAAGTTTTATGCTCTTCTTCATCTATGATAGCATAGGCAGCCCCTTTTTCAAGGGCATCCTTCGCAAAGGCATTACCATTGAAGTTGGGTCCTTTGAGGGCAAAGAACATACAGTTTTCCTCAATTTTCCGGGTGTCGGTGCAAATGATGGGATGCTCTAAAAATAGGGCATGAAGCTTTTCCATTGTCATAAATCGAAGATAAAAAAAAGCCCCGACCTTTGGTCGGAGCTTTTAAAAATATGCTCACAGTTCTTATTTGGCTTTTTTGTGCCTAACTGTTTTGTTCTTGATTTTGGATTTGGAACCTACCCTAGACATGGCGCATCTGAATCCGACGTCGTCCGTGGCCATATATTGGGGCATGTACCTTCTTTGTGCAGGATCCAACCAGTAGGCCCTATCTCTCCAGGAACCACCTTTGTAAACCCTTACCTCGTCATTGATCAATGAGGTCCTGTAGTTAGAGGTGTCGTATTTGCGAACCAGTTTTCCTGTTGAATCACGCTCAGCTTTGAACTGTGGTGAATCGTACATTTTTCTGTTGTCTTCTTCATCGCTGAAACGATCGAAGAATCTTGATGATCCTGGGTCACCATCCCTATAACCACGGTTGTCACTTTGGTCAAAGTTGGTCCTTAGGTAGGTTTCTTCTTCACCAACTGGGACTTCTTTGATTTCACCAGGAAGGTTCATGGCAACCACTTTACCGTTTGGCAAGGTGTCATAAACGATCTGGTCGGTCAATATTTCTACTTTACCATCTTCACCAATGGCTTTCTTCATGAAAACGTTACCACGGTAGTAGTTAAAGTCACTGATCTCATCGTCAACAATGGGGCGATATACATCGGCTACCCACTCGCTTACGTTACCGGCCATATCGTATAGACCGAAATCGTTTGGTTTGTAGGATTTAACCTCAGCGGTAATGTCGGCACCGTCATCAGACCATTCGGCAATACCGCCGTAGTCACCTTTACCTTGTTTAAAGTTGGCCAACTGATCACCACGTCCCACACGTTGTCCGTTACGGGTGTAGTCACCTTCCCATGGATATTTTTTTCTACCTCTGTAGTTGTTGTACTCTCTGGAGCCAACCAAAGCGTTGGCAGCATATTCCCATTCTGTTTCGGTAGGAAGCCTGTACTCTGGCATGATTACACCGCTACTTCTTTTGGCAAATACGTTTACAGAGTCACGTTTTTGCTTTCCTTGCAACGAGTCGATCTCGCCACCATATACGGAATTAGGATTGTTCAAATAGGCCTCGGTGCTAAAAGTACCACCAACTTCCCCGTTCAATACTTTGTATTTGGTATCATCGGCCAAAAAGCCTTCCCTTTCCAACATGGCTTCGTTCACCCTATCCGTTCTCCATTCGGCATATTGGGTAGCCTGTACCCAGTTCACACCCACAACAGGATATTCTGCATAGGCTGGGTGCCTTAGGTAGTTGTTGGTCATGGTTTCGTTGAAGCCCAATCGGTTTCTCCATACCAAGGTATCCGGTAGGGCACCGGTATAGATGTTGGTGTAATTTGGGTTTTCTGGTGGGTACACTTCTTTAAGATAATCCAGGTATTCCAAGTACATTACATTGGTTACCTCGGTTTCATCCATGTAGAAGGACTGCACGTGTTGTTGCGTAGGTGTGTTGTTCCAATCGTGCATAATGTCATCTTGGACCTTACCTTTGGTAAAGGTTCCACCTTCAACAAATACGGTTCCAGGAGGAGTTTCCTGCTCCTTGAAGTCGGAATTGTATTGGAACCCTCCTTCTTTGGCGTTGATTTTCCAACCTGTGGCTCTGGAGACGTCCTTGGAAGATGAAGAGTTTTTACAACTTGAAAAACTTCCCATCACAATAGCGCAAGAAAGGACAACTTTGATAAAGTGTTTTTTCATAATTTGGGCTTGAGTACTTTAATACTTAGGGTTTTATACCCTTGGTAACTTCAACTTGTTTAGATTTTTTAATCCTTCAATGGCATTAAAACGACGTTTTTGCCATTATATTTTGTGGTCATCAAATAATTCTGGCCATTTCCACTTTGGCATTGGCTACACTTTTCTAACGGAGATGATAGGGAATTAGTATGAAGGCCTTACTTTTTAACGGTACTTTGCCTTATTCAAGAGGGCTAATGTTATATATAGGTATACTTACATCGAAAAAAGAACAAAAAATATGAAGCCTATCACAAGAATTTGTACAATTGACCGTTTACAGGTAATACATCCAAATGTATTTTGGAACGTGAACTTTACTAAACGCTAAAAACTTCGAATGAAAAAGTTACTCATTTTGGTAGTGTTTCTTATCGTGGCCCCAAGGATAAGTGCACAGCAAGAAAGAGCGATCACCACAGCCGTACCCTTTTTGACCATTGCTGCCGATGCAAGGGCATCCGGTATGGGCGATATGGGTGTTGCCACTTCCTTTGATGCCTATTCCCAGCAATGGAACCCGGCAAAGTATGCTTTTGCCACCCAGAAAATGGGTGTAGGAGTGAGCTATACACCTTATTTGGAAACCATTGTTAACGATGTTTCCCTTTTGAACGCCACTTTTTACAACAAACTCAACGATCGTAGTGCTTTTGCCTTTGGCCTTCGTTATTTTGGTCTTGGGGAAATAGAGTTAAGACAAACGATCGATCAAGAAGCAACTTTGGTAAAACCCAATGAATTTGCTTTGGATGGTTCCTACTCCCTTAAATTAAGCCAAAGCTTTTCCATGGCCGTTGGGGGTAGATTCATAAGTTCCAATTTGAGATTTCAGGATGGGACGCAGGATTCACAAGCGGCCAATTCGTTTGCAGTGGATGTGGCCGGTTTTTACCGATCACCTGAAATTGCCTATAGTAATTTTGATGGTCGTTGGAGATTGGGATTCAATATCTCCAATATAGGGGGGTCTATACAATATGATGAAGGCGGACAGAAAAATTTTTTGCCTACCAATTTGAAAGTAGGTACCGGGTTCGATTTTATTTTCGATCAAGACAATGTACTGGCGATCAATACCGAGTTCAATAAATTATTGGTTCCTACTCCGAGGGATTTTAACGGGGACGGTGAAATTACCGCCGAGGACAACGACGAATATCAGAACATCAGTTTCTTCAGTGGTATCTTCGAGTCTTTTGGCGATGCTCCTGATGGTTTCAGTGAAGAATTGAAAGAGATCACTTGGGCCTTGGGAACCGAATACCGTTTTAGGGAAGCCTTCATGTTGCGTGGGGGTTACTTTAACGAAAGTGCCGAAAAAGGTGCCCGTAAGTATTTTACCATGGGTGCAGGTTTCAAGTTTAAATCGGCCCAAATAGACTTATCTTATCTTTTCTCTACCTCACAGGTTAAAAATCCTTTGGAAAACACCTTGCGTTTTTCTTTGACCTTCAATTTTGGGGAAGAATTTTTGAACGACTGATCATCCAATAAATAAATAGACGAAGACCTGTCCCCATGGACAGGTTTTCTTATTTTTGGGTAATACCTAATATCGAATGGAAAAAAAGCGGATCGGGTTTGATCTTCTCGTTTTTGAGGACGAAGGGGAGTTGTCACAAAATGATCAAAAATTGTTAAGCGCTGCCGTGGCGGCCCGCAAAAATGCCTATGCACCTTATTCCCGTTTCAAGGTGGGGGCGGCCGCATTACTTGAAAACGGCGAAGTTGTTATCGGCAACAATCAAGAGAATGCTTCCTATCCATCCGGACTTTGCGCCGAGCGCGTGGCAGTATTTCAGGCGGGGGCTCGTTTTCCGGGTGTTGCCATTGTTTCCGTAGCGATCAGTGCGGCTTCCGAGGACCATGTAACGGATATGCCAGCAGCACCTTGTGGCAATTGCAGGCAGGCTATCATGGAGTATGAGCACAAACAGCAATCGCCCATTTCTATCCTAATGAAAGCGGAAAAAGGACCCATTTTTAAGTGCAATGCCATGGAGGAAATTTTGCCTTTGGCATTCAATAGCTCATTTTTGGGCGATTCTTAAATCAATTCTTTTTCCAAAACAGATATATATGTATTTTTGCTCTTCCCCAGTACAGGGAAATTTCAATTAATACTACCGTTGATGAAAAAAATCACCAAAGAAGTTTACTTAAAATGGTATGAGGACATGTTGTTCTGGAGAAAGTTCGAGGACAAATTGGCCGCCGTATATATTCAACAAAAAGTCAGGGGGTTTCTACACCTGTACAATGGACAGGAGGCGGTTTTGGCTGGCTCACTGCATGCCATGGACCTGACCAAGGACCGTATGATCACTGCCTATCGTAACCACGTTCAACCCATTGGTATGGGTGTGGATCCAAGAAGGGTAATGGCCGAGCTTTATGGAAAGGTTACCGGAACTTCTAGGGGTATGGGTGGTTCCATGCACATTTTCTCCAAGGAACACCGTTTTTATGGTGGACACGGTATTGTAGGAGGACAGATTCCTTTGGGAACAGGTTTGGCATTTGGAGATAAATACTTCAAAAGGGATTCCGTAACCCTTTGTTATATGGGTGACGGTGCTGTAAGACAAGGAGCCCTTCACGAATCGTTCAACTTGGCCATGTTGTGGCAATTGCCAGTGGTCTTCATTTGTGAGAACAACGGGTATGCCATGGGAACTTCAGTTGCCCGTACCGCCCACACAACAGATATCTGGAAATTGGGCTTGGGTTATGAAATGCCTTGTGGTCCTGTGGATGGAATGGATCCTGCCGCTGTAGCCAAGGAAGTGGACAAAGCAGTGGAAAGGGCACGTACCGGAGGCGGACCAACTTTCTTGGAGATGAAGACGTACCGTTACCGCGGTCACTCCATGTCCGATGCGCAACATTACCGTACCAAGGAAGAAGTTGAGGAATACAAAAAAATAGATCCCATCACTCAAGTGAAGGACATCATCTTTGAAAAAGGATATGCTACCGAGGATGAGATCAAGGATATAGATCAAAAGGTAAAGGATTTGGTCGACGAATGCGAAAAATTTGCGGAAGAGTCAGATTTTCCACCGATCGAGCAATTGTACGACGTTGTTTACGAACAGGAGAACTATCCATTTTTACCACATAAATTATAATTAGATGGCAGAAGTAATCACCATGCCTAGATTGAGCGATACCATGGAAGAAGGTACCGTGGCAAAATGGCTCAAAAAAGTAGGGGACAAAGTAGAAGAAGGAGATATATTGGCCGAAATCGAGACCGATAAGGCTACCATGGAGTTCGAATCCTTTCATGAAGGAACATTACTCCATATTGGAATTCAGGAAGGTGAAGGTGCTCCGGTAGATTCACTTTTGGCCATCATCGGAAACGCAGGAGAGGATATTTCATCCCTTTTGAACGGTGGGTCAGCTCCTGCCAAGGAAGAAGCAAAAGAGACACCTATACCCAAAGCTGAGGAAAAAGCCGCGGCCCCAAAAGCAGCAGCTTCCATTCCGGCCGGAGTGGAAATCGTGACCATGCCAAGGTTGAGTGATACCATGGAAGAAGGTACCGTTGCCAGCTGGTTGAAGAAAGTGGGTGATAAGGTGGAAGAAGGCGATATTTTGGCTGAAATCGAAACTGATAAGGCCACTATGGAGTTCGAATCTTTTTATTCCGGAGTACTTTTGTATATAGGAATTAAAGAAGGTGAAGGCGCTCCCGTGGATTCCCTTTTGGCCATTATTGGTCCGGAAGGCACCGATGTGGATGCCGTTTTGAATGCCCAATCCGGTGGGAGTACAGCGTCAAGCACGCCCGCAGAAGAAGCTCCAAAGGCTGAAGCACCCAAAACCGAAACAGCTACGGAAACCGTTACGGTTACCCAAGATGGCCATCGTATTTTGGCATCGCCTCTGGCCAAGAAAATAGCCAGTGATAAAGGCATCAACCTAGCCAATGTAAAAGGTTCGGGGGATCACGGTAGGATTGTGAAAAAAGATGTTGAGAACTATCAACCATCCGCAGCACCTGCAAGTGCCCCTGCAGCCCAAACCACTGCAGCCGCTGCACCAGTGGCTCCAATGAATTTGCCGGTAGGACAGGAAAGTGTGGAAGAAGTGAAGAATTCCACCATGCGTAAGGTCATTGCCAAGCGTTTGGGTGAATCCAAGTTTACCGCACCACATTATTATTTGACCATTGAAGTGGACATGGACAATGCCAAGGCTTCAAGGGAACAGATCAATAATTTGCCAGACACCAAGGTGTCTTTCAATGATATGGTATTGAAGGCCTGTGCCATGGCCCTTAAAAAACATCCACAGGTAAATACCTCTTGGAATGGCGATACCACCGTGTACAAACATCATGTGCATATGGGTGTGGCCGTAGCTGTGGAAGATGGATTGGTAGTGCCAGTAATCAAGTTTGCCGATCAATTGACCCTTTCCCAATTGGGAACTGCGGTGAAGGATTTGGCAGGTAGGGCAAGGACCAAGAAAATCAAACCGGACGAAATGGAAGGAAGTACCTTTACCGTTTCCAATTTGGGTATGTTCGGTATTTTGGAATTCACTTCCATCATCAACCAACCCAATTCGGCTATCTTATCCGTTGGAGCCATCGTGGAAAAACCTGTGGTTAAAAATGGACAGATTGTTGTTGGCAGTACAATGACGGTTACTTTGGCTTGTGACCACAGAACAGTGGACGGAGCTACAGGTGCCCAATTCCTTCAAACCTTGAGGGCTTATCTGGAGAACCCAGTAACTATGTTGGCATAATTTTTAGAGAATCGATTGTCAGTTCGAGCGCAGTCGAGATGTCACCCTGAGCGTAGTCGAAGGGAACAATAACATATGATGAAAGCATCCTTTTAAGGATGCTTTTTTTATCTTTAAAATTCAAAAAACGAATAACATGAAAACTTTTCTTTATGCCCTTGCGACCTTGATTGCCATGGAATGTGGAACGTCGCAGAACATGGGCAGTCCAGCTGCTGAACCGGGCACGATCAAAAAAACAACCGAAAATTTTACGGATGCGGAGCGAATAGGTGAGATGATGAACTATTTGGCATCGGACGATATGAAAGGGCGTGATGCTGGTACCGAAGGAATAGAATTGGCCGCGACTTACATCGAGAACTATCTAAAATCTTACAGGGTTAAACCGTATTTCAATTCTTATCGTGATACGTTGTCCAATTTCACAAAACCTGCGTTTAACATTGTAGGGATTGTGGAAGGGAATGATCCTGAATTGAAGAAGGAGTTTATTGTCATCGGAGCACATTACGATCATATTGGCATCGTGCCTATGGAAAACGGCGATGCTATTGCAAACGGGGCCAATGACAATGCTTCTGGTACTTCAACAGTACTTGAGTTTGCCCGATATTTTGGCACTCACAAAACCAACAAGCGAAGTCTAATCTTTGCCCTTTTCAGTGCTGAGGAAAAAGGATTGTTGGGATCAAAACATTTGGCCAAGGAATTGAAGGAGCAAGGTTTGAACCTATATGCTATGCTCAATTTTGAAATGACCGGAATCCCGATGAAGGATAAGGATTATTTGATGTACCTGACAGGTTACGAAATGTCTAACTTGGCCGATATCAGCAATGGCTACGCTAAGGAAAAGTTAGTGGGATTTTTGCCCACAGCGAAGGAATATAGTTTATTCAAAAGGTCGGATAATTATGCCTTCCATTTAGAGTTGGGTGTGCCATCCCATACGTTTAGCACTTTCGATTTTACCAATTTTGACCACTATCACAAAGTTGGGGACGAAGCGGATAAGATGGATTTTGTACATATGGCCAATTTGGTGAACAAAACTATTCCTGTGTTGGAAGGGATTGCCAATGCACCGACCCAGGAAATCAAAAATAATTAAGTGTCCTCTTGAAGGGATGGAAGGTAAGGTTTATGGATTCCCGTTTTCACGGGAATGACAAATTATAGTGATAATGGCAAATATTGTAATCACAGGAACAAGTAGGGGAATAGGATTGGAGTTGGTAAAACAATTTGCCCAGGAAGGTCATCAAGTTTTGGCCCTATCCCGCAATGCAAAGCCAGTTGAAAGTTTACAACTTTCCAACGTGCATACTTTTCCATTCGATTTGGGAAATCCTTCCGATTTTCAAAAAGTAAACGATTTTCTTTCCCAATGGCATGTGGTCGATGTGCTCATCAACAATGCAGGGCGATTGGTGAACAAGCCGTTTCAGGATATTTCAGCAGAAGAATTTGAGAGCGTTTACAAGGTAAACGTGTTCGGTGTGGCAGAAATGACCAAGACCGTACTTCCCTTAATGGGTAAAAACGGACACGTGGTCACCATCAGTTCCATGGGAGGGGTGCAAGGGAGTGTCAAATTTTCTGGCCTTTCTGCGTATAGTTCCAGTAAAGGGGCTGTGATTACATTGACAGAACTTTGGGCGGAGGAATTCAAGGAAACAGGCCCCAGTTTTAATGTTCTGGCCTTAGGTGCTGTACAGACCGAAATGTTGGAAGAAGCTTTTCCAGGTTACCAAGCCCCTGTGACCGCTGCCGAAATGGCTGCTTATATCAAGGATTTTGCCTTGACCGGACATAAACTCTATAATGGTAAGTTATTGCAGGTCAGTAACAGTACGCCTTAGATCAGTTGATTGCAAAGTTGTCCACGAATCAATTACCTTTGTTTCAGTGAGCACCACCCTTCAAAAATATTTACCGGAACGCGCAGTGGAACCCTGTTTTGAACTCATCAAGACACATGGGGTACACCTGAAGATCGTGAATCATAGGGTAACTCGTCATGGAGACTATCGCCGAATGCCCGGTGGCATGCACATGATCACGGTCAACGCATCCTTGAACAAATACCGATTTTTGATCACATTGGTTCACGAGATTGCCCATTTGGTGGCCTTTGAAAGGCATGGTCGCTTAATAAAGCCCCATGGAGAAGAGTGGAAACGTACCTTTCAACATTTAATGGTACCTTTTATCAGACCAGAAGTGTTTCCGAACCAATTATTACCTATCATTGCGTCCCATTTCAAGAATCCGAAAGCCAGCAGCAGTACAGATGCACGCCTGTCCATCGCACTAAAGGCTTTTGATGTTGAGGAACGGTTGAATAGCTATGTATACGAGTTGCCCTATGGGAGTGTTTTTAGATTGTATAACGGAAAGCTCTTCAGAAAGGGAGACAAAAAGGTAAAACGTTACGAATGCGTGGAATTGGCCACTGGCAGAATGTACCTGTTCCAGCCAAATGCCGAAGTGGAATTAGTAAATTGATTTGTAAATAGATTAACAATGAACAAGAATTATTACGCAGTTTTGATGGCTGGAGGGGTTGGTTCCCGATTTTGGCCGGTGAGCACTACCGCAAACCCAAAACAGTTTCATGATATGTTGGGAACGGGAAAAACCTTGATTCAAAAGACATTCGATCGTTTGAACAAGTTCATTCCCACTGAAAATATTTTAATCCTTACCAACGAGCGTTATAATGATTTGGTTCTGGAGCAACTACCAATGGTAAAACCGGAACAGGTGGTATCTGAACCTGCCATGCGTAACACGGCACCTTGTATTTTGTATGCTTCGTTGAAAATTCAAAAGATGAATCCCAACGCGGTAATGATCGTAGCACCAAGTGATCATTGGATTGAAGATGAGGCTGCCTTTGAAAGGGACGTAACCGCATGTTTCGATAAATGCGAAAAGGAAAATGTGCTTTGCACCTTAGGGATCCAGCCCACGTATCCCAATACAGGTTTCGGTTATATCGAATTTGAAAAAGGAAGTGGCGAAAAACTGAAAAAGGTGTCACAGTTTAGGGAGAAACCGGATTATGAAACCGCCAAGGAATTTTTGGCACAAGGCAACTTTCTGTGGAACGCCGGAATTTTCATGTGGAGTGTAGAAACCATTGTGGAAGCATTTAAATCGTACCAACCCGGTCAATATGAGCTTTTCGGTGCAGGGATTTCATGCTACAACACTATGGAAGAAACTGCATTTATCAAGGAAAACTATGCCAAGGCCGATAACATTTCCATAGATTATGCTATCTTGGAACAATCCAGATCCATTTACACACTGCCTGCTACCTTTGATTGGAACGACCTAGGTACTTGGGGAGCCCTGTATGAAAAATTGGATAAGGATGCTTCTGAAAATGCCGTAGTGAACGCCCAAGTGGTACTTGAAAATGCCAAGGGCAATATGATCAGGTCCCCAAAAGGTAAAATTGTTGTGGTCGATGGACTTGAGGATTATATAATTGTGGATAAGGAAGATGTGTTGTTGATCTATCCAAAATCCAAACAACAGGATATCAAAAAAGTACTTGGAGAAGTAAAAGATAAATTTGGGGAACAATTTGCATAATATATGAGCAAGGAACAATTAAAAGGGGTTACACGTCCAGACCAAGATAGTGGTGACGAAGTAAGAAAGGATTTTAAGGGACTTTTGGGCAGTATCAGAAAGTTTCTTTCCGATTTGTTGGAAATTCGTTCCAATACCGATGTCGTTACAACTACAGAATCCATCATTGCTGACATTCCGTTCAAAGGTCACACCTCGTGGATTCTTATTTGTTCCATTTTTATTGCTTCCATCGGGCTTAATGCAAACTCAACCGCTGTGGTCATCGGAGCCATGTTAATTTCCCCATTGATGGGTCCAATTTTGGGTATGGGACTTTCCTTGGCCATTAACGACATCGATACGTTGCGGAGATCGCTCAAAAATTTCGCCGTAATGGTGGTGTTGAGTGTGATCACCGCCTTTTTGTTCTTTTATCTTTTTCCCTTGAGAGATGAATCTTCGGAGTTGTTGGCGCGGACCAAACCCGATATCCGTGATGTGCTTATTGCTTTTTTTGGGGGCTTGGCATTGGTAATCGCCAGGGCTAAAAAAGGAACGATTGCAAGTGTGATCTTTGGTGTGGCCATTGCTACCGCTTTGATGCCGCCACTCTGTACCGTAGGTTTTGGGTTGGCGATCGGTAAGCCTTCCTATGCGGCCGGTGCCCTTTATCTGTTCATTATCAATACTATATTCATCGGACTGGCCACGTTCTTGGTTATCAAGTTTTTACGATTTCCGATGGTGCGTTATGCCAATTCGCACAGAAGAAGGTTGATTTCCCGATTGGCTTCCATTACAGGGATTTTGGTAATGATCCCAGCTGGATTTACCTTCTACCAGGTTTTTCAAGAATCACTGTTTAAGAAGCAGGCCCAGGAATTTCTAGGCGATACCATCGAAATGTACCAATTTCAGGGAGCAGGAAGATATGTGGACAACTTGACCAAAATTGAATACAATGATGGTAACACCCCATTGATCGAGTTGGTCTGTATGGGCGATGAATTGATTCCTGAAAATGTGGTGAATACGTGGCGTACCCAAAAAAATCAATTTTCCCGATTGAAAGATGCCGACCTCCATATCATTCAAGGAGGCAAAGACGATTCCGAGGAAAAGTTCAATTATGTAAGCGAGTTGTACGAAAAGAACAAGGCCGAATTATTGAACAAGGATGAGCAAATCAAATTGCTTGAAGCCGAGTTATCCAACCTGTCAAAAAATGCAGAAAAACAGATTCCTTTCAAGGCCATAAGTGATGAGGCCAAGGCTAATTACGAAAACCTTTCCCAAATGGGATTCTCGTATCAGATCAGCACCGACTTTAAAAAATTGGATACCGTACCTGTGTTCAGCATCAAATGGAAGGATGGGATCCGTTCGTCCCAAAAGGATGCCGATGCCCAAAAAATGTTGACCTGGTTAAAACTGCGCCTTCAAGATTCTACCCTAGTGGTCAAGGAAGTGGAATAATTTACAGATATCTAAAATCTTTAGTCTTACGTCTAAAGTCTAATACAAAAGGTTGATCAGTTGCGCTCCTCAATGTACATTTGGCGTACTTTTTTGAATAGTTCCGAGGAGTAAACAAAATCCGTTACGGCCTGATTGTCCGTTTTAAAGATTTCTTTGTTCGTGCCTTCCCATTCCTTGTAACCATTTTTCAAGAAAATGATCTTTTCCCCAATTTCCATCACCGAGTTCATATCGTGAGTGTTGATCACTGTGGTGATATTGTATTCTTGGGTGATTTCATGAATCAAGTTATCAATCAAAATAGCAGTCTTGGGATCAAGTCCGGAGTTGGGTTCATCACAGAAAAGATATTTGGGATTCATCACAATGGCCCGAGCAATAGCGACACGCTTTTGCATTCCCCCGGAAATTTCCGCTGGGAATTTTTTATGTGCATCGATCAGGTTCACGCGCTTCAAAACAAAATTCACACGATCCTGCATTTCCGATCTAGACTGGTTGGTGAACATATCCAAAGGAAACATCACATTACCTTCCACGGTCATGGAATCGAACAGGGCACTGCCCTGGAATACCATTCCCATTTCCTGTCTTAAATTTCGGCGTTCCGCAATGGAAAGTTCCGAATAGTATTGGCCATCATAACAGATCTGGCCTTCATCGGGTTCGAACAATCCCAACAAACATTTTAAAAAAACCGTTTTGCCAGAACCACTTTGCCCAATGATCAAATTGGTCTTCCCTTTATCAAAAACAGTGGAAACACCTTTTAGTACATGATGTTCCCCAAACGATTTGTGTACATTTTCTACCTCTATCATCAGCCCAAAAGCATTTGTGTTAATACATAGTTACAGATGATGATGACCACACTGGTCCATACAAAAGATGTTGTACTGGCCTTGCCCACTTCCAATGCCCCACCTTTCATGTAATACCCATAGAAAGAAGGCACAGTGGCAATGATAAAAGCAAACACGATGGATTTGATAAAGGCGTAGGTGATGTGAAAAGCGTCAAAATCCATTTGAAGCCCTTTTATGAATTCACCACTTGGGGCATAACCACCAAAAACGGCAGCCACCCATCCTCCCAAGACACCAACGAACATGGAAACCGCTACGGCAAAAGGATAGATCATAGTGGCAATGATCTTGGGGAAAACCAAATAGTTAAGGGAGTTCACGCCCATTACTTCCAAGGCATCAATCTGTTCCGTAACCCTCATGGTACCGATACTGGAGGTAATATAAGATCCCACTTTACCCGCCATGATGATGGAGGTAAAGGTCGGGGCAAATTCCAAAATTACGGATTGCCGTGTGGCGAAACCGATCAGGCTTTTAGGTAAAAAAGGATTGTTCAGGTTCAATGCCGTTTGGATCGTTACTACGCCCCCGATAAAGAAGGAGATGAATATGATGATACCCATGGACCCGAAGATCAGATCATCTATTTCCTTTAAGATCAACGATCTCATGATGGGCCACTTGGTTGGCTTTTTGAATACTTCCCAAATCATGATGAAGTATTTTCCAATCGCTTCAAGGTATTTCATTCGTTTACTTTGGACTTGAGGTCATAAAAATAAGAATAATGTAGAGCATTTAACCTTCATTTAAACTTTTTAAACAGGATAAATGAATAGCTTTGTGGTCGTTCGAATAATTTCTTTCCATGAAAAAGACCAACCTTCTTTTATCCTTTTTATTGGTGTGCATGATCAGCTTGTCCTTTGGACAGCGAAAAAAAAATAGTAAGGAAGAGGTTCCAAGAGAGCTTTTGGCCCAATCCCCAAAACTGGTGGTCGGCATTGTTGTGGACCAAATGCGATATGATTATCTCACCCGATTTTGGGACCAATATGGAGAAGGTGGTTTTAAAAGAATGGTGAACGAGGGATTTAATGGTAAAAATCATCATTTTAATTACGCCCCTACGAGCACTGGTCCCGGTCATGCTTCGGTTTATACAGGTACCTTTCCCGCCATGCATGGTATAATCGGGAATGATTGGTATGACAAGGAATCGGGAAAAATGGTGTATTGTGCCGGGGATGATAGCTATGAGTCTGTTGGTACCACATCAGATGCCGGACAGATGTCGCCCCATAGAATGTTGACGACTACAATCACAGATCAGTTGCGCTTGCACACCCAACAAAGGGGAAAGGTCATCGGGATAGCACTAAAGGATCGCGGTGCCATTTTGCCCGCAGGGCATTCCGCGAATGGTGCCTTTTGGTATGAAGGTGGTGAAACCGGAAACTGGATTACGAGTTCCTATTATATGAATTCCCTTCCGCAATGGGTGATTAATTACAACAACTCCGATGCGGTTGAAGTCTATAAAAAATCATGGACAACTTTAAGACCCATAACTTCCTATGCTGAAAGTGGCACGGATGCCAATAACTACGAAGGGATGTTCAAAGGGGAGATCACCTCGGCCTTTCCACATGATCTTCCTGCATTGTGGGATGCCAATGGGCAATTTGGTTTGCTTCGGAGTACGCCATACGGAAATAGTATCACTGCGGACTTTGCCATTGCGGCCTTGGAAGGTGAGCAATTGGGAACGGACGCCATAACCGATTTTTTGGCCGTTAGTTTTTCCAGTACCGATTATGTTGGCCATTTTTTTGGGGTGAATTCCAAAGAAATTGAAGATACTTATATCCGATTGGATTTGGATTTGGCACGATTGTTTGCAGCCTTGGATGCCAAGGTAGGAGCAGGGGAGTATACGGTTTTCTTAACTGCAGATCACGCTGCCATAAATGTTCCGGCTTACTTGACCGACCAAAAATTACCTGGGGGTTATCTGGATATGAAAGGGATCAAAGAACAATTTGATGAGTTTTTGAAATACAAATATGGCACTACCGATGTAGTGAAAAACCAATCCAATTATCAATTGTTTTTGGACCATAAGATTTTGAACAATCTAGATATTGATTTGGATGATGCCCAAGAAGACATTGCAAAGGAATTGTTGCACTACGAAGGTATTGGTCAGGTGTACACAGGTCATCAAATGTGGGAGAATGATTATACCGAAGGTATCCCTTATATTCTGCAGAATGGGTATAATCAAAAACGTTCCGGTGATGTGTTGATCGTGCCAAGTCCAGGTTATGCTTCTTATGGAAGAACCGGATCTACACACGGGACCCCCCAAATTTATGACACCCACGTGCCACTTTTGCTTTTTGGCAAAGGAATCAAGCATGGTAGTACTGTGAACAGGACGGAAATTCCGGATATCGCCCCGACTATCGCCTCACTTCTGGGTATTGCTTTCCCGAGTGGGACAACCGGCAAACCCATTTCAGAGGTTTTGGAGTTTGACTAAGTACTCGGTTATTCCATTTTAAAGGGAAAGAGGGATTTTATACGATAATGTTGAATACTGCTTTAACCTTATCAATGTTCCTTGTCCTTCTCCTACGTTTAAAAATGCCGCTCAATAAATCAGGCTTACTCCGAATCTCGACCAAGCTATAAGTAGGGTGGATTTCTGATATTTGGATAAGGATGATTTCACCACATGGCCCGAAATTGGACTTTACCTTATAACGAAGTAAAAGTTCCGGACCACCATGTAGTAATCGATTCCAGCCCTTATGGGTCAAGCCGGTTTTTAATCGGTCCAAGATTTCTTCCGATCCAAGTTCAATCTCGAATTTTGATGCCTCCTGAATTGTTGGTTTCATGATGAGGTTGTTTTTCTACCATTATCTATGAATTTTTGTAGGAAAATCTGGCAACGTATTAAAATACAGATTGTTTGCTCGATTTGGGATTGTAATTGATGAAAGCTTATTTCGAGTTGATGAATGCCATTTTTGAATTGATGAATATTGAATCCCGATAGTTTGAAACTATAATTTGGACAATACTCCTTTCCATCTGTACGTACGGATAAACCTACCCTCTGTTCTGGACACGTAAAAAGGTTTCTGTTGCAGGAAAGCGATGAGAAACCCAAAGATCATTTGAATATATAATCTTGGGCTTTTGGCCTGCCAAGCCATTTTTAAGGAAGCAATTTTGGCAAGAACGATTCCGTAGCGCATTTTGTACAATGCTTCACCTTTTTCCAAAAAGTTTTGGGAACTGTATCCGTGCCCGGTTGGCCGGAGGTGCTTTACATGCAGTTTTGGAATAGTCTCTGTTTCAAAATCATAGTATTTGGCCAATAACGTATCTACGGTATCCCAACCTGGGCCCGGCCTCAATCCACCAATTTTATTGAAACAGGCTTTATGATATAATTTTATAGGTCCTCGGATATGGTTTTTGTCCGCAATGTTTTCGTAGACCCATTCATTTCCTTTTTTGATGAAAAGCAATCCAGAGCACATCCCCAATTTCCAGTTGGACTGAAAATGATTGACCATAATTTCGAAATAGTCAGGAGGTAAAATAATGTCGGCATCGAATTTTCCAATAAGATCAAAATCAGAAGTTTGTGCCAATCCAAAATTAAAGGTGTCCACTACTTTTTTACCCGGAATATGTTCATCAACAGATTTCCGTTGAAATACTTTGATCCAAGCGTGGTTTTGGGCAAAACTCTGAGCAATTTCTAAAGTGGCATCCGAAGAATTGTCATCCACTATAATGACCTCGTTGGGCAAATAGGTCTGACCTACAAAGGAATTTAAGCAATCCTTTAAATAGGCTGCTTCATTATGGGCCGGGATAACAATGCTGATCAACATGGGTTAAAATTCCAAAAAACAATTTACAATTCCCAATAGGTTTTACTCGCTGATTGGAATTTTATGGGTTTGGTCATTCTGAAAGAGCGAAGTGATTGAAGAATCTCACGGGATTAGCTCACAGGAGATTTCTCGACTGCGCTCGAAATGACACTCTAATCATTTCTTTCGGCATAAACAATGTAATACCGATTGGTGAAATAGCGCAATAATGGACGGATTCCTATTTTTTTGGTGGGATTGGTCCATTTGGCGGTATCCTTAATGGTCCATCCCGCTTTTTCCAACAGCCAATCGAACTGCCAATCTTCAAATTCGTGGTAATGCCTATCCCAAGGGTCTGTTTTACTTCTATAGGCTGATGAAAACCACAGGCGCATGGGAATACTGGCCACCAATTTTTTGGCCTTCAGTTCCTTCAACACATTAAAAGGGGCAACCAAGTGTTCAAAAATTTCAAAGGCGGTTACAACCTCTGCATCGGATTGGGCAACAGCTTCAAAGTCAATATCCAGATCCTCACCTATGGTGTTCTCTACTTGGAAGCCGTTGGCTTTCATAATTTCTGAAAAGGGATTCTCGACCCCAAGATCCAAAATGGATTCCTTGGTGTTCACATGCTTTTGCAGAAACGCCAAGGTGTGCCTATAGCGTTTGTTCGGAAAGTTGTTCTCGTACATCTAGTATCTATATACAATGGCATTGACGTTCATTCCGGCGCCAACGCTTGCAAAGATAACAACATCTCCCTTTTTTAGTTCATGTTCTGGAAGTTCCCCGTTCAAGACCTTGTCCAACAAAGTGGGCACTGTGGCTACAGAGCTATTGCCCAGTTCGTGGATGCTCATCGGCATTACATTTTCAGGGACTTCCTTACCGTAGATTTTGTAAAACCGTTTAATGATGGCCTCGTCCATTTTTTCATTGGCCTGGTGGATGAAGATTTTTTTCACTTCATCAATGCCCACTCCACTTTTGTCCAAACAAGTGGCCATGGCCTTGGGAACTTGAATACAGGCAAATTCATAGATTTTTCGCCCCTGCATTTTGATGTAGCGAGTGTCCTTACAACTTTCAGCTCTATTGCTTTTGTCGAAATAGAGATAGTAAGCCTCTTCATTGGCAAAAGTCATTGAGGCATGCGATAGGATTTCCCCCGATGCGGGATTGGCTTCTATAACTGTTGCCCCGGCACCATCAGAAAAGATCATACTGTCACGGTCATGCGGATCAATAATACGGGAAAGGGTTTCCCCCCCAATGACCAAACATTTTTGGGCCATACCACTTTTGATAAATGCAGTGGCCTGGATAACACCTTCTATCCAGCCCGGGCATCCAAAAATGATGTCATAGGCCACACAATTCGGATTTTTTATTTTCAGCAAGTGTTTCACCCTAGTGGCTAGGCTTGGTAAAGTATCCCCTTGGATTTTGCCAGGGGTAAGGTCGCCGAAATTATGGGCAAATATGATATAATCCAGTTCTTCTTTGTCAATACCGGCCATGGTGATGGCCTTTTCGGAGGCCAGGTACCCAAGGTCGGAGGTTTTCAGTTCTGGTTCGGCATAACGTCTTTCAGCAATTCCCGTGATAGCCTTGAATTTTTCAATGATGACCGTATTTTCCTGCCCAAAGGAGGAGCCATCGGTTTCCATAAACCGATGTTCAAGAAAAGCATCATTTTTGGTGACGATGGTCGGGATGTAGCTTCCAATGCCTGTAATGCCAATTTTCATATTGAGGTTTTTAAAATTGATTTAAGATAGCAACTTTTTCATTTAGTTATTATGCATGCATAATAAATGCTACAATGTCCAAAACACGGTTTCAAAGAAATGGAAAAGTAAAAAGCCTTGGTCGGAAATCCCAACTAAGGCTTTTTGTCACTATTTACAAAGGTTTTTAGGCCTCCATATACTCTTCGATAGGGGCGCAGGTGCAGATCAAATTACGATCCCCAAAAGCCTCATCGGTTCTTCTGATGCTTGGCCAAAATTTATTTTCGGCCACAAATGGCAATGGGAAGGCAGCTTTTTGTCTGCTATAGGAATGTTCCCAAGTATCACTGGTGATCATGGCCAAAGTATGAGGTGCATTTTTGAGCACGTTGTCCGTTTCTTCGGCACTGGCTTCATCAATTTCACTTCGGATGGAAATCATGGCATTGCAGAACTTGTCCAATTCGGCAAGGCTTTCACTTTCAGTGGGTTCGATCATCAAAGTTCCAGCAACAGGGAAAGAAACCGTTGGAGCATGGAAACCGTAGTCCATCAATCGCTTGGCGATGTCCGTTACCTCAATTCCGTTGGCTTTGAAAGGACGGCAATCAATGATCATTTCGTGTGCAGCCCTACCTCTTTCACCTGCGTAAAGCACATCGAATTTTCCTTTTAGTCGGTCCTTGATGTAGTTGGCGTTCAAAATGGCCGCTTTGGTGGCATTGGTAAGTCCTTCAGCTCCCAACATCTTGATATATCCGTAAGAAATCAAACAGACGAGAGCACTACCCCAAGGAGCAGCGGAAATGGCCGTAATGGCATCTTCACCACCTGTTTTTATCACAGGATTGGACGGTAGGAACGGTTTTAATTGTTCGGCCACACAAATAGGTCCAACCCCTGGTCCACCACCTCCGTGTGGAATGGCAAATGTCTTGTGAAGGTTCAAGTGGCAAACGTCGGCACCGATGGTCGCAGGATTGGTCAACCCGACCTGGGCGTTCATGTTGGCACCGTCCATATACACTTGTCCTCCGTTATCATGGATTAATTTGGTAATCTGTTTGATGGAGGACTCAAATACCCCATGTGTAGAAGGGTAAGTTACCATCAAAGCCGATAGATTTGCGGAATGCAATTTGGCTTTTTCTTCCAGATCGGCCATATCGATGTTTCCTTTCTCATCCGTTTTGGTCACAACCACTTTCATGCCCGCCATAACAGCAGAAGCAGGGTTGGTTCCGTGCGCCGAAGCAGGAATCAAGCAAATATCGCGATGTCCTTCTCCTCTGGATTCATGATAGGCACGAATGACCATCAATCCAGCGTATTCGCCTTGAGCTCCAGAGTTAGGTTGTAATGAAGTGGCCGAAAAACCGGTGATTACGTTCAAATACGATTCCAAGGATTTCAACACTTCTTGGTAGCCCTCAGCTTGTTCTAAAGGAACAAAGGGATGGATATTGCCCCAATGGGGCCAGCTCAACGGAAGCATTTCCGAGGCGGCATTCAATTTCATGGTGCAACTTCCCAAAGAGATCATGGAATGGTTCAGTGCCAAATCCTTGCGCTCCAATTTTTTGATGTAACGCATCAATTCGGTCTCGGAATGATAGGCATTGAACACGTCATGCTCCAAAAAGGCTGTGTTGCGTTGTAGGGATGCAGGGATTACTTCCTTAATGCCACTTTCCAATGCAAATTCCTTTTTCTTGTCTTGGGAAACGATGAAACAGGAAAGCAACAATTTCAAATCCTCTTCAGAAGTGGCTTCGTTCAAAGATATAGAAACAGTTTCCTGATCAATATAATTCAGGTTGATGCCACGGCTCTCGCAAACTTCTTTTAACTTTCCAATGTTGGAAAACTTCACTTTGATAGTGTCAAAGAAGCTCGTGTTCAATTGATCAAGTTCAATCGCTTCCAAACCTTTTGCCAAAAGTTTGGCACTGGTGTGGATCTTGTTGGCAATGTATTTCAATCCGTTTGGGCCATGGTACACGGCATACATCCCTGCCATAACGGCCAATAAAACCTGTGCAGTACAGATATTGGATGTGGCCTTGTCTCTTTTAATGTGTTGTTCCCTTGTCTGGAGTGCCATTCGCAGGGCACGGTTGCCATCGGTATCTTTGGTCACTCCAATGATTCTTCCGGGTAAACTTCTTTTATATTCTTCCTTGGTAGCAAAAAAGGCTGCGTGAGGTCCACCATACCCCAAAGGGATACCGAAACGTTGGGTGGTACCCACCACAACATCAACGCCCCATTCCCCAGGAGCTTTGAGCAGAACCAAGCTCAAAATATCCGCAGCAACGGCTACTTTGATTTCTGTTTCCTTGGCTTTTTCCACAAATGCGGCATAGTCATGAACTTGACCGTGTTTGCCTGGGTATTGCAACAATGCACCATAGAATTCGGAAGCGAAATCAAATGTTTCGTGATTGCCAACTACCAACTCTATTCCTAAAGGAATGGCCCTTGTTTTAAGTAGGTCCAAAGTTTGGGGCAATACTTCTTCCGAAACGAAAAATTTGGAGGCACCATCCTTTTTCTGTTGTTTTCCTCGAACATCGTACAACATGGTCATGGCCTCGGCCGCTGCCGTACTTTCATCCAAAAGGGATGCATTGGCAATTTCCATTCCGGTCAAATCGGTGATCATGGTCTGGAAGTTCAAAAGAGCCTCCAAACGGCCTTGGGCGATTTCCGCTTGATAGGGCGTGTAGGCTGTATACCATCCTGGGTTTTCCAAGATGTTCCTTTTGATGACGGATGGGGTCAAGGTTTCATGATATCCCAATCCGATATAGGTTTTGAAGATCTTATTCTTTTGGGCCAATTCTTGAAGATGGCTCAAGAATTCGTGTTCACTGATCCCAGCAGGAAGATCTAACGGTTGTTTAAGTTTGATGTCATCGGGAATGGTTTCGTAGATGAGTTGTTCCACGCTTTCAACCCCAATAGTTTTGAGCATGTGGGGCATGTCTTTTTCTGTAATGCCTATGTGTCTGGCGGCAAAAACCTCTGTGTTCATGTTCAATCCAATAAAGTGCACAAAATTAGGGATTAATTCAATGAAAATGGGCAATTTTGATGGTCGGGGATGCAAAGTTGTTAACCACAAATTAACCTTTTACTTTCTTCCCTCGATTTGCTCAGATGCGTACGTTGAAATCCATATTCGATTTTTATTTGGATGCGAGTATCCATGTGGCCTTGGCGGTCATTGCGATGGCCGGTGTCACCTTTCACCTGTTCGGTACTTTTTCGGATACAGATCTCTTGGGGTTTATTTTTTTCAGTGTGATCGTTTGTTACAATTTTATCAAATATGGGGTGGAAGCCTATAAATATTTGATTGTTTCCAATGCCTATCACAAGACCATTCAAATTTTTAGTTTCCTCTCCTTCGGTTGTGCCCTTTATTTCTTTTTCCGACTGGATGAACGTATATGGTGGGGAACCTTTATTCTCGGACTATTGTCTGGCCTTTACGCGGTACCGTTATTGCCAAGGGCCAAGAATTTAAGAAACTTGGCTGGACTTAAAATCTATATTGTCGCCTTTGTGTGGGCCGGGTTTACCGTGTTGTTCCCAGTTTTGGATGCCAACTTGCCCCTGGACTGGGATTTTTGGATTGCATTTGTTCAGCGCTTTTTATTGGTGTTGATATTGATTCTGCCTTTTGAAATTCGTGATATGCAATGGGACGACAAGTCTCTAAGAACCTTGCCTCAGGTTTTGGGAGTCCGGAATACTAAAAAACTGGGGATAGGCATGATCGTGGTTTTCTTTCTGTTCACCTTTTTAAAAGATACCATTCATCCCATGGAGATAGGTTTGAGATTGGCACTTGCCATCGTTTTGGTTTGGGTATTGGTATCCGATAAAAAAATGCAGAAACGCTATTTTGTTTCCTTTTGGGTAGAGGCCATCCCTATATTTTGGTTTTTCCTATTTTGGGTGGCAGAGCACTATTTCTAAAGCTTTTCTTCTAGGTCGCGCTTCATGCGCTCCTTTTCATCCTTTGTCAACATGGTGAGCCCGGCTCGGTCGCACATAGACGTTAGTTCACTATTCTTTTTGGAATACTGCTTACAGGTCTTGCAGTACAAGAGATGAATGCGAAGTTTTACAATATCCCAAAAACTCGCTTCCTTGTATTGTGATTTGTTACAGATATTTGATGCCTCCTGACATGAAATCTTCATAGCTAAAACCAATTATCGTTTAAACAACCCATGAGTGCCGTTCGTGCCCTATGGATCATCACCCAAAGGTTGGACGGATTAATGTCCAGTTCATTACAGATATCTTCCGTACTCATGCCCTGTATGGTCTTCATTTTAAAGGCCAGGGCCTGTTTTTGGGGCAGTTTGGAAATGCAGTCTTGAATGGCAAGACCCAGTTCCTCGTTTTCCATGATATTATCGCCATCTTTGCTGTACGGGTCGGCCACCTGTTGCTCCAACCAATCCCCTTCGGCTTCCGAATCATCACTATAATTGATGCGGACCTCAGCTTTGCCTTTTTTGGAATTGATCTTTCGGTAATGATCGATTACTTTTCGTTTTAAAATGGATATCAACCAAGTGCGTTCGGCAGCATCGCCCTTAAAGTTTTTGGCCGAATTAAGTCCGGCAAAAAAAGTTTCCTGTACCAAATCTTTGGCCAAGTCGGCATCGCTTACCCGTGCAACCGCATAGTTGAACAGGTAATCGGCATAGAGGTCGACCCAATTTTCAGGATGGAGTTCGTGCGCGGCCATAATTGTTTAGATGTGCCAAAATTAATTTTTTTTGGAACAAATCACCTTTTTTGTCGGTTTCTTTGACAAAAACCGTTTAGACGTTGAATGAATGCCAGACTAACAATATAAGGGCTTTTTTTGTTCGAATTTTCTGATCTAGGGCTTTTTTGAGAAAATGGCCCAGTAATATTGAAATGGAAGGTTGTCTTTTACCCTGTGGTGGATAAGACAGTTCTTTATGATATTTGGAGCAGGATATCCTTAATGTCCTCGGATTTTAGGGGTTTTACCAGATAATCTGAAACGGCGTCTATTCTTCGGGCTTTTTTGATGTCCATTGGATCTATGGAGGAGGAAACCAAATACACCTTAATTTCCTTGTTCAACCCAGGAAGTAAATCAACAAATTCATCCATAAACTGAAATCCATCCATGACCGGCATGTTGATATCCAAAAAAATAATGTCTGGAAGTGCCTCCAATTCGTCCTTATTGGCCATTATATGTTCTAGGGCTTCGGCTCCATCAGAAAAAGTGCTTATCGATTTTACGGAAGGAATACTTCTTAAAGTTACTTTCAGGGTAAATTGGTAGATATCGTCATCATCCACGACAAATACATTAAGAGGCTTCATAATCAGCTATTTAGATTTATAAAAAAGGATGTGCCAACACCCTCTTCACTTTCGGCCCAAATACTACCGCCCATGGCATCTACTTGGGCCTTCGTCAAAAATAGCCCAACACCCTTGGCATCCTTGTTTCTGTGGAACACCTTGTTGAACCCGAAAAGTTTGTGTCCATTTTTCTTCAAGTTGATTCCAAGTCCGTTGTCCCTGAATTCAAGTTGTGTTTTTCCGTTCTCCACTTTGGAATGAATGAAAATTTCGGGGGTTCTATTTTCCGAACAATACTTCAGGGAGTTACTTACCATATTTAAGAAAATACTCTCCAAATAGACTTTGTTATACATGGCAGAAGGAGCGTCGGTAAAATTGGAGGTTATGTTTGCTCCCGATTTTAAGATCTGGGCCGCCAACATTTCTTTCGTCTTTGACAGGGTGTCCTCAAAGGAGATTTTTTCCACAGGGATTTGTTCGGCGTTTTTTATCATCAATGATTCCACCAAGGTATCCAGGGTCCAAGTGAGATGATTGGTAACGGTCTCGATTTTTTCGATGAGTTCCTCCTTCATCTCTGCATCGTTTTCTGTCTTATAAATGTTCAGTAGGGCACTCAAGTTGCTGACGGGGGACCTTAAATTGTGCGATGTTATATGGTTGAACTCGGCAAGCTGCCGGTTTTGGGCTTTTAGTCTTTTTGCGGATTCTTTTAGGCTCTTGTTGGTTTCCATGATTCTGTGTGCCGCCTGTTTTTGGGTGGTTATGTCCCTTATGGCTATGGAAACAAGGAGGCCTTCAGGTGTTTCAAGAGGGCTCAGGGTAACTTGAACCGGAATTTGGAAACCCGACTTGTTATGTACAAAAAAATCCAGGTTGTGTGGAAGTCCGGTATGTTTGGGGTCTTTAAAAAAAGCAATTGCGTAAAACTCCATAGTGTCCCATAGTCGTTGCGGAACAAGCATGGACACATGTTTCTCTTTAAGTTCGGAGAATGTGTATCCAAACATTTTTTCGGCTTGCTTGTTGATCAAATGGATGGTCCCTTTTTGATCTACGATTACCATGGAGTCCGGTGCGGAATCCAAAAGCCCCCGAAATTTGATTTCGGACATACGCTGTTCCGTAATGTCCTGGGTGATGCCTACCATTTTAACCACATTACCGGCACCATCCATTATAAGTTCGCCAAAAAGTTCAACGGTTCTAATGGCGCCATTTTTGTGGACTATTCGGTGCATGAATTTTCTGAACCGTTTTTCGGATATGAATTCCTCTGCGTTGGCACGAAAATTATCTCGATCATCTGGGTGAATTGCCTCAACAACATTTTCAAAACCCAATTGAGATCCAATTTCCAAGCCAAAAATCCGATACATATTATCAGACCAGATAAGGTGGTCATTCACAATATCCCATTCCCAATAACCTATTTGGGCCATTTCCTCAGCAAATGTCAACTGTTGGTTTTTTTTAACCAGCTCTTGCTCTTTGTTGACCTGATCGGTTATATCCTGACATGTGCCGAACATTTCCACAGTTTTTCCGAGATCAGTTTTGACAATGCCCATGGACTTGATGATTTTTGTTGTACCGTCCCTAGGCTGAATACGATATATGAGGTCATCGTAGGTCCCGGTTTCCAAAGCCTTTAGTATCTTTTGCTCCACGAGGTCCCTTTCGTCCACATGAACATGATTCAAATAGACTTCATAGGAAAGGGGCTCATTTTTGGAATGACCGTAGATTTCATAAAGATTATCGGACCAAGTTAGTTCCCCCGTAATGGTACTCCAGTTCCAATTTCCAATTTTGGCCATTTTTTCCGCATTGTTGAGTTGCTGGTTTTTCTTGGCCAGTTCAAATTCTGCTTTTTTACGATCCGAAATATCTAGGAGGACTCCTACTATTTTAACACAAGTTCCATTTTTAAATTCGGGATAACCTATTTTACGTATGAAGCGTAGATTTCCCTTGGCCGTAACCATTTCCACATCAAGGTCATACGGTTCTCCTTTATGAATGGCATTTTCCAATGCTTGGCGGGCCTTTTCCCTACAATCTCCTTCTTTGTAAAAGCTTAGTTCTAATTCAAGGGTAGGGACAAAATCATTGGGGACTTCAACAATTTTTTTTATGGTATCGTTCCAATATAGTTCTTTGCTGACCATGTCAAATTCATACACCCCTATTTGCACGGCATTGGCCGTGTGGTTCAGTATCTGTTTGATCTTGATATCCTCAATGTCCTTATGTTTCATTTCAAGAAGAATTGATTGGTTAGATTTTGGGATAATCAGGTCGTGTCAGAAACCGGCTGGCTTCCATTTCCCTAAAAAACTTAAAACTAAGATAGAAAAGATAGTAAATATATTGTGTGAAATTTATGACAGGAATCAATTTTTCAACAATCCCGCTCTTTCCAATAATGCATCAATATTCGGTTCTGCGCCTCTAAATCTTTTGTACAGTTCCATCGGGTTTTCGGTACCTCCTTTGGAGAGCACATGCTCCCTGAACTTGTTCGCAATTTCTCTGTTGAAAATACCATGCTCCTTAAAATAGGCGAAGGCATCTGCATCCAATACCTCGGCCCATTTGTAACTGTAATACCCTGAAGAATATCCACCTTGGAAAATATGGGAGAATGAAGTGCTCATGCAAGTTTCAGGTGTTTCAGGAAACAGGTTGGTGCTTTTGAATGCTTCGGTCTCGTATGCTTTCACATCCTTGATGTTGGAAGGGTCCTTTCCGTGCCATGCCATGTCCAAAAAGCCAAAACTCAATTGGCGAACCGTTGCCAATCCTTCCTGAAAGTTGGCCGATTCCTTAATTTTTTCAACCAATTCCATGGGAATCAATTCTCCTGTTTCGTAGTGAAACGCAAAAAGCTCCAATGCCTCTTTTTCATAACACCAATTTTCCATCACCTGGCTGGGCAGTTCCACAAAATCCCAATATACAGAGGTACCGGACAGACTCGGATAGGTTGTATTGGCCAACATGCCATGAAGTCCATGTCCAAATTCATGGAACAAGGTCGTCACCTCATTAAAAGTAAGTAGTGAAGGTTTGGTACTGGTAGAACGGGTGAAATTGCACACGTTTGAAATATGTGGTCTACTGTTCTTTCCGTTCAAGGTGTATTGTGATTTGAAGGAAGTCATCCATGCCCCATCACGCTTACCGGTTCTAGGATGAAAATCGGCATAGAAAAGGGAAATGAAGTTGTTGGCGTCATCATAAACCTCGTAGGTCTTGACTTCTGGATGGTATTTTTCAATCGTTGAAACTTCCTTGAACTGAAGACCGAACAATTTTTCGGCCACCAAAAACACGCCCTTGATCACATTTTCCAATTTGAAATAGGGTTTTAGTTTCTCATCATCCAGATTGAACAATTTCTGTTTCAACTTTTCAGAATAAAAGGCACTGTCCCATTTCTCCAAACGATCAATGCCGTCCAATTCCTTGGCGTAGTCTTCCAGCTCGGTGTATTCCCTTTCAGCGGCAGGTTTGGCCTTTGTCAAGAGTTCATTAAGGAACTCCAATACTTTTGCAGGGGTTTCTGCCATGCGTTCCTCCAAAACAAAATCGGCATGGGTGGCATATCCCAACAAATTGGCACGTTCAAACCTGAGGTTCGCAATTCTCAATACATTTTGTTGGTTGTCCAATTCGTCATTATGGAATCCCTTGCTGCCAAAAGCGATGGCCAATTTTTTGCGCAGTTCCCGGTTTTCGGCATATTTCATAAACGGAATGTAGCTGGGATACTCCAAGGTAATGAGCCACCCTTTTTTTCCTTTGGACTCTGCCAAATTTGCGGCGGCTTCCACAGTGCCTTCGGGTAGGCCTTTCAGGGCATCCTCATTGGCGATAAGGAGTTCATATTTGTTGGTTTCAGCTAGAACGTTCTCCCCGAATTTCAATTTTAGTTTGGAAAGTTCTGCATCAATTTCACGAAGCCGTTTCTTGTCCGTTTCGTTCAGGTTGGCTCCATTTCTACTGAAACTTTTGTATTTCTTGTCCAAAAGCGTGTATTGTTCGGGTGTCAAGTCCAAGCTATCCCGTTGCTCATAAACAGCTTTGATGCGCTCAAAAAGACCTTGATTCAGTGTAATGTCATTGCTGAATTCGGATAATAAAGGAGAAACTTCCTGGGCTATTTTTTGAATTTCCTCATTAGTTTCCGCAGAATTCAGATTGAAAAAAATACTGGAAATACGATCCAATTGTTGCCCTGCAAAATCAAGGGCTTCCAGCGTATTGCTGAAAGTTGGAGGTTCTGGATTGGCCACAATTTCGTCGATTTCTTTTCTGGCATCGTCCATGGCCCGAAGAAAGGCAGGTTTAAAATGATCGTTCTTTATTTTAGAAAAAGGAGCTTGCTCGAAAGACTCCAATAAGGGATTATTATTGTTGGACATGTTAGATACTTAGATTTTTTGAATTTGAATAAAATTTCAATCTCATTATTTTTTTTCCTGACTCTTCAATCGAATCACAAATAGGTCGGATACCAAATAGGCAAAGCCGACAATGGATGACAAAACGGCCATGGTGGCAGGGGCTAGTATCCTGATGTTTTTGCCATTGGTTTTTTTATTCATGGCCGCAATGGCTCCTTCGGAATACTCGTTTAGATCTACAAATCCGTTGCCGTTCAGGTCATATTTGTCGGCATATTCCTCAATGAATTGCCAATGGATTTCAATATAAATCAATAGTGCGGCATAGAGGGTGAATACCAAAAGTGCGGTTTGCCATAAACTTTTCAGATAGGGATTGCTCACTTTTTTATATGTGATCCCAACAAAGGCGATGACACATATCGCCATTAATATGCCAATTTGATTGTAGCTCATGCCGCCCTGAACATTAGGATTTTTTCCTGACCTCTTCCGCTCCTTGAATAACCTTTTCTTTCAAGGATTCCTTGTAGGCCTCAATTTTGGCCAATACGTGGGCATCAGCACTACCGATGATTTGGGCGGCCAATATCCCTGCATTTTTGGCCCCGTTCAATGCTACGGTGGCCACGGGCACTCCGCCAGGCATTTGCAAAATGGATAATACTGAATCCCACCCATCAATGGAGTTGCTGCTTTTTACTGGTACTCCGATTACAGGTAAAGGCGACAAGGATGCCACCATTCCAGGTAGGTGAGCTGCACCACCAGCTCCCGCAATGATTACGGAGAAACCTTTTTTATGGGCATTTTTACTGAAATCGAACAATTTCTCGGGGGTACGGTGGGCAGAAACGATGTCTACCTCCACGGTGATCCCAAATTCCTTCAATATATCTACGGCGTCCTGCATAACGGGAAGGTCACTGGTGCTTCCCATGATCACGGCTACTTTGCTCATATTATTCGCTTATCACTTTAATCGTTTCCTTTACTTTTTGTGCCACTTCACGGGCACGTGCCATATCCTCATCTACAATGGTCACGTGGCCCATCTTACGGAAAGGCCTGGTCTGTCTTTTTCCATAAATGTGCGGGGTAACACCATCCAGTTTCAATATCTGATCCATGTTCTGGTAGACCACATCACCGGTATGGCCTTCGGCCCCCACCAAGTTAACCATTACGCCGGCCACCTTGCTGTCGGTTTTGCCTAAAGGCAAGCCCAAAATGGCACGTATATGTTGTTCAAACTGGTTGGTGTAACTGGCTTCTATGCTATAATGGCCACTGTTGTGCGGCCTTGGGGCCACTTCGTTCACTAAGATTTGATCGTCCTTGGTCTGGAACATTTCTACGGCCAAAAGACCGATTTGGTTCATGTGTTCCGAAACTTTCAAGGCAATTTCCCTTGCCTTATCAGCTATTTTTTCATCAATACGGGCAGGACAGATTACATATTCCACTTGGTTGGCCTCAGGGTGGAATTCCATCTCCACCACAGGATAGGTAACTACTTCACCTTTGGTGTTGCGGGCCACGATAACTGCCAATTCGTTTTTAAAGTCGATCATGCGTTCCGCAATACATTCCACATTGGGCAGTCCTTGCAGGTCTTCCATTTGGCGAACCACTTTTACACCTTGGCCATCGTAGCCGAATTGTGCACTTTTCCAAACAAAGGGCAGTTGCAGACCGCCATTGTGAATGCTATCCTCAATTTCGGAAGTATAGGCAAATCGGGTAAAAGGGGCTGTAGGGATTTCGTGATCCGTATAGAACAATTTTTGGGTAGCCTTGTTCTGTATGGTACTAAGCGTTTTAGTAGGCGGATACACTTTTTTGCCTTCGTGTTCCAATTTCTCCAAGGCATCAAGGTTCACATTTTCGATTTCGATGGTGAGCACATCAACATCCTGTCCAAATTGGTACACTGCATCGTAATCCATCAAACTGCCCTGAACAAATTCGTTACAGGCAATTTTACAGGGGGCGTCTGCCGCTCCATCCATTACTTTGGTGTAAATGTCCCATTTCCGGGTTTCGTAGAGCATCATTTTGCCCAGTTGCCCACCTCCTAAGATTCCCAGTTTAAAGTCGGATGAAAAAAATTGCATTGATCAGCGAATTGTATGAATGCAAAAATACATGAAATCCATGAAGGTATAAAAGAACTAGGGTTATACCACTTGTAAAAGTGCTATCTTTGCCAACCTGACCATAACGAGAATACTGTGATCAAGCTTCACGATAAGTTTTTTAAACCCTATTTAAAGGAGGAGCAGATCCTTAATGCCATTGCTAAAATGGCAAAGGACATCGCCAAGGATTACAAGGATGAAGTGCCTTTGTTCGTGGGGGTGCTCAATGGTGCCTTTATGTTCGTTTCCGATTTTTTAAAGGCTTACCAACATCCATGCGAAGTTTCCTTTGTTCGATTGAGTTCCTACCAAGGGTTGACCTCCACGGGAATTGTAGAGACCTTGTTGGATGTTCCAGAGGAAATGGAGGGGAAAAGCGTGATCATTTTGGAGGATGTTGTGGATACCGGCCGTACATTGAAGCAGTTGGTACACCTGTTCTCCAATACCAATGTGAAGGAATTCAAGATAGCGGCCCTGTTCTATAAATCGGAAGTGTATAATGGCGAGTATCCGATAGATTATATCGGATTGGACATCCCTGATAATTTTATTGTGGGATATGGACTGGATTACAACGAGTTAGGCAGGAACCTGAGGGAAGTTTACCAATTAAATCAAGCTAATATGATCAACCTAGTGCTGTTCGGCAAACCAGGTGCCGGAAAAGGTACCCAGGCGGGGTTTTTAAAAGAAAAGTATAATCTTAAGCACATTTCCACTGGGGATGTTTTTCGCTATAACATTCAAAACGGCACAGATTTGGGCATGTTGGCCAAATCGTACATTGATAGAGGGGATTTGGTTCCCGATGCGGTGACCATTGATATGTTGAAGGATGAAGTGGAGAAAAATCCCGATGCCGCTGGTTTTATTTTTGACGGATTTCCACGTACCGCAGCCCAAGCCGAAGCATTGGACAATTTTTTGGAATCCAAGAACATGAGGGTAGATGCCACCATTGCCTTGGAAGCTGATGATGATATTTTGGTGGCCCGTTTGTTGGAACGCGGTAAGGTAAGCGGTCGTTCCGATGATCAGGACGAAAGCAAGATCCGCAACCGTTTTGATGAATACAACGAAAAAACGGCACCGCTCAAGGCCTACTACCAAAAACAGGGCAAGTTCCATTCTGTGAACGGAATTGGGGATATTGATGAGATCACCACGCGTTTGAGCCAGGTGATCGAATCTTTAGATTGATATACTTCTAATGGCCAGTTAGGCCTTTCGCTTAAAAACTAAAACCGACAAGATGACCGAGGGCAATTTTGTGGATTATGTGAAGGTACACGTCTCTTCCGGTAACGGGGGTAAGGGCTCTGCACACTTGCACCGTGAAAAATATGTGGCCAAGGGTGGCCCTGATGGTGGTGATGGAGGCCGTGGCGGTCACGTGATCGTTCGGGGCAACAAAAACCTTTGGACACTCTATCACTTTAAATTTCAAAGGCATTTTAAGGCGGGCCATGGGGAACATGGGGGTAAAAGCCGAAGTACTGGGGCCGATGGTACCGATGTGTACATGGAAGTGCCCTTGGGAACCGTAGTGCGGGATACCGAAACCAATAACATCCTTTTTGAGATTACGGAGGACCAAGAGGAAAGAATCCTTTTGGAAGGCGGAATGGGCGGTCGTGGTAACTGGCATTTTCGGACCGCTACCAACCAAACCCCTCGTTACGCACAACCTGGTATTCCTGGACAGGACACCCAAGTAACTTTGGAATTGAAGGTTTTGGCCGATGTGGGACTGGTAGGATTCCCAAATGCTGGAAAATCTACCTTGCTTTCCGCCATGACCTCTGCTAAACCAAAGATTGCCGATTACGAGTTTACCACCCTGAAACCCAATTTAGGCATTGTGGAGTATCGCGATTTTCAAAGTTTTGTGATGGCCGATATTCCTGGGATTATTGAAGGTGCAGCCGAAGGTAAAGGGTTGGGTCACTATTTCCTTCGCCATATTGAACGGAATGCAACACTACTGTTCTTGATTCCTGCCGATAGTAAGGACATCAGTCAGGAATACAACATCCTTTTAGGGGAATTGGAACGGTACAATCCGGAGTTGTTGGATAAAAACCGGTTCGTTGTGATCTCCAAATGCGATATGTTGGATGCCGAACTCATTGAGGAAATGAACGAGGACATGAAGGAAGATTTTAAGGATGTTCCCTATATGTTCATCTCTTCGGTAAGTGGGTTGGGTATTCAAACGTTGAAAGATAAACTGTGGTTACTGTTGAACGAATAAAGGGCATTCTTTCCTGATCCAATCGTTTAATTGTCTAATTTTAAGGAAATCAGATCTACCACTTATGCGCCTAGTATATTCCTTGTTAATGATTTTTCTGGTACTTTCCTGCAGTACTGTAAGGGTGAATTATGACTATGACAAGGCAATCGACTTTTCCAGCTACACTACCTACAACTATTATTCGGATATGCGGACCGGCCTTAGCCAATTGGATGAAAAACGCCTTATTCGCATTTTGGATTCTACTATGACCATCCGGGGCTACAGATTGGCAGAGGAGCCTGACTTTTTTGTAAATATCCTAAGCAATGAATTCCAAGGAGCTCCCAGCAGTTCAGTGGGTGTTGGCATTGGTGGAGGGGGGCGTAATGTTGGCGGTGGTATATCCCTTGGATTACCTGTAGGCAGTCCAAGTGTGCAAAGGAACATTCAATTCGATTTTGTGGATGCCCAAAGGGATGCCTTGTTCTGGCAAGCCACAGCCCAGAGCGGTTATAGGGAAAATGCATCTCCCAGTGTTCGCGAAAGCAATCTTAGGGCCTTGGTGAAAAAGGTCTTTTCCAAGTTTCCTCCCAAGGCTAAGTAGTCTCCTTACAGCCACATACCTTATTAAAAGGCTTTACCGTTCAGATAATCCAATTTACCACTGGTCATAATTTGTTCATCAGGGGAATGAACATGTTTTACTTTAGCCAAACAATCACAAATCAAAAAGCCATGATCGTATTAGCAAAATTCATTATCGCCGTATTAGTAAGCATTCTGCTGTGATCAAGTACAATCAGTAAAACAGATTAGTCATGAAAAAATTTAGAACTTCTCAAATTGTAATCATTGCCATCGGTATCATTGGTGGACTTATAGGTATTTTCGGAAAATTTGATGGATGGGATTACAATACCTATTTTCCGATTTTTTATTCCGGAACCACCATGGTCTGGATTTCTTTTTTACCGAACAAAGGATGTTGTTGTAATCTTTTTAAAAGAAAGGCCACACAAAATTCTTAATCATCAATAGTATGGGCAAGGGTTGGCCATTTGTGGTATTCCGTAAATTTGGTCATATTGCCAACCTTATATGGAACTAAGCGGAAAACGAAGAACATATGCCTTTTGGATTCTCCAACTTATCGGTTGGGGGTTTATCAATTCCATTGTGTTGCTCGTTCCAAAGGAAATCAGTGTGGAGCTTTCCGTGTTTTCCTTCATTTTTGGAATGGTCATTGGGATAACCGCCACCTCTATGTTGAGATGGTATTTAAAAAGGTTTGTATCCTTTGATGACTTCAAATGGATGGACCTGGGCAAAATTTTAATAGGACTTTGTTTAACATCCATCATATTTGCCGGATTGAATATTGTTTTTGGCTATCTCTATATCAAAATAGGTTTTGAACTGACTGATTCAGAGAAAATTATGTTCAAAGGATATAATAATCTTTTGATGCAGATTTTCAACGCTTTCTTTTTAGTAGGGGCTTGGATGGTTACCTATTTGGGAATCAAGTTGTTATTGAAACTTAATCAAGAACGCATTGAAAGATTGGAACTGAATACCAGTTTGAAACAGGCCCAATTGAATACGTTGAAAGGGCAGATCAATCCCCATTTCATGTTCAATAGTCTCAACAACATCCGTGGGTTAATGCTGGAAGACGTGAACCGATCCAGGGAGATGCTCACCAAACTGTCCGAAATTTTAAGGTATTCCCTGACCAAGAGTACCGTTAACGATATTTCAGTTCGTGAAGAATTGGAGGTGGTGGATAATTATATCGACCTGTCAAAAATCCAGTTTGAAGACCGATTGGAATTCATCAAAAAAATTGACCCAGCTAGTTTGGACCTGAAGATTCCGCCCATGGTCATTCAATTGTTGATTGAAAATGCCGCCAAACATGGTATTGCCAATTTAAAGAACGGGGGAAGGATAGTGTTGACCATTCAACCCGAAAATGAAGAGTTGTTGATCGAAGTCAGGAATACGGGAAAGTTGAATATTTCCAAAGATTCCACCCAATTGGGTTTGAAAAACATCAAGCAACGGCTAAAATTATTGTATGCCGATAAGGCATCCTTTACCTTGGAAGAAGATTCAGATGAGGTGGTGGCCAAAATCATAATTCCGATGTCATGAAGATCAGAGCGGTCATAGTGGAAGATTCCCGTTTGGCGCGGAATGAGTTGAAGGAACTGATAAAACTGCATGACGACCTGGAACTTGTCGGGGAAGCCGAGAACGTGGATGAAGGGGTGGAATTGATCCAATCCGAAAAGCCCGATCTTTTGTTTTTGGATATCAACATGCCCGAAAAGGATGGTTTTGAGCTCCTTGAAATGCTGGATGAAGTGCCCATTACGGTTTTTACCACAGCCTATGACGAATACGCCATAAAGTCGTTTGAATACAACGCCCTTGATTATCTTTTAAAGCCGGTCAGTGAAAAGCGTTTTGATATTGCCATGGAAAAGGTTAGGGCCCAAATGGAAGCCAAGAACAACCAATCCAAAGCCAAAAAACTGACCGATGGCAGCCAAATATTCATCAAGGATGGGGAATCGTGCTGGTTGGTAAAGATTGGTGACATTGAACTTTTCGAGATTGTGGGCAACTATACCCGTGTCTATTTTGCCAATGAAAAACCATTGTTGTACAAATCGCTAAATCAAATTGAAGAGAAACTACCCGAAGAATTTTTCTTTCGTGCCAATCGGCAACAGATTGTCAACACCAACTTTGTGGAAGGAGTGGTTCCTTGGTTCAATGGCAAGCTGAAACTGACCTTGACCAATGGGGAAGAGGTAGAAGTTTCCAGAAGACAATCCTATATTTTTAAAGACCGGATGAGCCTGTAAAAATGAAGATTTTAGAGCGATTTCAACAGTCCGCCATCAATCGGAATATTGGTTCCTGTGATAAAAGCGGCTTGATCAGAAGCTAAAAAAGCAACCAAATATCCGTACTCTTCCGGCTTTCCGATCCGTTTCATCGGCACTTGCTCCTCCATATTGGAACGGACTTCATCAGAGGTGATTCCGAGTTTTTCCGCTTTTTTGGAATTGAGTTGTGCAATACGGTCCGTGTCAAAATAACCGGTAAGTGTGCTGTTCATGGTGATGCCATCCTTTGCAACATCATAAGCCAAACTTTTGGCCCAAGTGACCACGGCCGCCCGAATGGAATTGGACAATGCCAAATAATTTAAGGGCTCTTTGACCGAAATGGAAGCCACATTAATGATGCGCCCCCAACCTTGCTTTTGCATATGGGGTAGAGCCAATTCGGTTGTCAACACCACAGATTTGAACAAAAGGTCAAAAGCTTCTTGGTAATCGTCCACTTTTTTTTCAAGGGCGCCACCAGCTTGCGGACCTTGGGTGTTGTTCACCAAAATGTCTACGTAATTGTTTTCGAAATAGTGGGTAATTGTGGTCTTGTAGGTTTCAAATCGGGAAAAATCAACCACAAGATATTGATGTGCTTGCCCTTGTTTGGTGTCCAATTCCGCAAGTATGGTTTTCATACGTTCCTCGTTCCTTGCCATAAGGGTCACGCTGGCGCCACTGGCCGCCAATTGTCGGGCAACAGCCTCCCCGATTCCCTTACTACTGCCACCTACAAGTGCCTTTTTGCCTTTTAATGAAATGTTCATGTTATTTGTATTCTGATCGTACTGGGCTGAAAATATCCATCAATTTGCAAACGGTGATCGCTTTTCCGCTGTGTGGTGTGTTGGATGGAATGATCACCACATCACCGGGGCCATATAATTTGGTTTCGCCGGCCAAAGTGAATTCAAAAGTACCTTCAACCACATGCATGATCTGTTCGTGTATATGATGGTGTTCGGGTACCACTGCACCAAGTTCCACATCCCAAAATACCCAGCTCATTTGTTCGGCATGGACCAATTTTCCATGATAACCGGGCATAATTTCCTTTGATTCGATTTCCGATAGGTTCATAGTTCTCAAATTTGTCACCAAGATAAAAATTAATAAGGGTTTCATTGTTTGGTTTGGACCAGGCAATGGCTATTTTTGAATCATATTAGAATTTGATGCACATACATTTTATCGCCATAGGGGGCAGTGCCATGCACAATTTGGCCCTTTCACTTCAAAAAAAAGGGTATACGATCACAGGTAGTGACGATGTGATTTTTGAACCATCCAAAAGCAGGTTGGATGCCAAAGGATTGTTGCCTAAGGAGTTCGGTTGGTTTCCTGAAAAAATTAGCGAAGGTTTGGATGCTATCGTATTGGGAATGCATGCAAAGGCCGATAATCCCGAGTTACTGAGAGCTCAACAGTTGGGACTTAAAATCTATTCCTACCCTGAATTTTTGTATGAGCAATCTAAATTCAAGACCCGTGTGGTAATAGCTGGTAGTCATGGGAAAACGACCATAACTTCCATGATCCTGCATGTGCTCAAATACCATGATATTGATGTGGATTATATGGTGGGCGCCCAGTTGGACGGATATACCGATATGGTACACCTGACCAACGAAAATGATTTTATCGTTTTGGAAGGGGATGAATATTTGTCTTCACCAATTGACCGAAGGCCCAAGTTTCATTTGTATCGACCTAATATTGCGTTGTTAAGCGGAATCGCCTGGGATCACATCAACGTATTTCCAACTTTTGACGACTATGTGGAGCAATTCCGCATTTTTGTGGATAGTATAGTGAAAGGCGGAAGCATCACCTATTGTGAGACGGATCCAGAAGTTAAAAAAGTGGTGGAGGAAACTGAAAATCCTATCCGAAAGTTCCCATATGCTGTACCTGCGTATCGAGTGGAAAATGGCCAGACCCTGCTTGAAACCGAAGAAGGTGAAATGCCCTTGGAAATCTTTGGGGAACACAATTTGACCAATCTGGCCGGAGCTAAATGGATATGCCAACAAATGGGTGTGGATGAAGAGGATTTTTACGAGGCGATCGCTACGTTCAAGGGAGCATCCAAACGATTGCAGAAAATTGCCGAAGGCAGCAATAGTATTGCATTTAAAGATTTTGCCCATGCGCCCAGCAAGGTAAAGGCAACGGTAAACGCCGTGAAGGAGCAATTCCCAAACCGAAAGTTGTTGGCTTGTTTGGAATTGCACACCTACAGTAGTCTAAACCCGGAATTTTTGGTGCAATACCGCGGTGCAATGGATCAAGCCGATCAGGCAGTTGTGTTTTATTCGTTGGATGCATTAAAGATCAAAGGAATGCCCGAAGTTGCCCCTCAGCAAATTTTAGATGCTTTTGGTAAGCAGGATATTACTGTTTTTACGGATGCCAAGGATTTTCAAGCGTTTGTATATGGCCAACATTTTGAAAATGCGACCTTGCTCTTGATGAGCTCTGGCAATTACGGTGGCCTTGATTTTGATAAATTGGCAGGGATGTTTTAAACCCCGAATTGCCTTAAATGGTGGTCTAAATGTTTGTACTGCATTTGGCCCCATTGTTCAGGGGTAAAATGTCCAAAGACGGGATGCGGGTCCCATTCGGTTTTGTGCTTTTCTTGATGAAAATCATTGATCAAAACAACCAATTTGTCCTTTTCAGTTTCAAAATCCTTGTCCGTTGTCACTTTTAATCCTTTGGCAGTGGGAAGATTGTGTCGCCAAGGTTTGTCATCATACAGACTTTTCCTGAAAAATTTGCCCATAAGCTTCAACATGGGATTTGGTTTGTTGTAGGTATTGGTCCTTCCTAATCCTATCTTAAGCGGAAATTGGCAGTGGTTCAGCATTTGACCAACCTTCATTTTGCCCCATAATCCTTCAGATTCTGAGGTCAAATCCCCTATCCTGGATAGAATTTCGGTATGGGCCGCTTCTTCAAAAAGTGATTTCATATGGAAGGGTTTATCCTGAAAATTACATAAAATTATTCTCCTATCTTTAGGCCATGCAAGAAAAACTAGCTTCCTTTTCTATAAAAAATTGGGCAGACGATGACCGACCAAGGGAAAAATTGGTACAAAAGGGCAGTTCCGTTTTGTCGGATGCGGAATTGATTGCCATTTTGATCGGTTCGGGAAGTAGGAATGAGAGTGCAGTGGAGCTTGCCAAGCGTATTCTGGCATCGGTGGACCACAACCTGAACGAGTTGGGAAAACTTTCCGTGAACCAATTGATGCGATTTAAAGGTATTGGTGAGGCCAAAGCGGTGACCATTGCCGCGGCACTGGAAGTTGGCAGAAGGAGAAGGGCGGAGGATACCAAAAAAATCACTAAGATAACCGGTAGCAACGATGTTTTTGAATTGTTGTACCCCATGATCGGGGAACTACAGCATGAAGAGTTTTGGATCATTTACCTGAACAATTCCAACAAAGTGGTGCACAAGGCGCAATTGAGCAAAGGTGGCATCACCGGAACTTTGGTGGATGTAAGATTGGTATTGAAACAGGCCCTTGAACTGGGGGCCGTGGGTATCATTTTGGCGCACAACCATCCGTCAGGAACCCTAAAGCCAAGTACGGCGGACAAACAGATTACACAAAAATTGAAATCGGCCTCCGAGGCGTTGGATATAAAAGTGCTGGACCATTTGATCATAGCACAACACGATTATTATAGTTTTGCAGACAAAGGAATATTATAGCCCATGCTGCTGATATTTACCCATAAGGTCACAAATAGACTTACCTATACTGCCAAACAGATTTTTGAAAGAATTCTGGGTGTGGAGGTGACCTTTGCCACAAAGGTGGAGGATTTCATCAAGCACAATGGCCCCAAAATGACCTATTCCAAACAACCTTTGCAGAATGAATTCTTTATCCGTAGCAATGATCTTTTATTTGAACAGGGCATCAACGACCTTGAAATAAAAGTATCGGATTGGGACGGGATTCCCTGCTTTTTTTCGGCAGGGGAAAAAAGCACCATTCCCTATGATATTTTTTCGGCCAGTTTTTTTCTATTGAGCCGCTACGAGGAATATTTGCCCCATGTTAAGGATAGTGTAGGACGATTTCCGGTAAAGGAAAGTTTGGCCTATCAGCATAAGTTTTTAGAGTTGCCCGTGGTAGATCTTTGGGCCTACAAATTGTTGGATGCGCTAAAAGCACGTTTTCCCAAACTGAAACATCTGGAGCGATCGTACAATTTCACTTCCATCATCAATGTGACCACTTCACATGCTTTTAAAATGAGGGGGTTGGCTCGTTCCTTGGGCGGATTATTTTTAGACCTTGGCAATTTGAAGTTTGGATATGTTTGGGACCGTGTTTCGGTATTGATGGGCCTAAAAAAAGACCCTTACGATAACTTTTATGAGTTGGTGGAAATCCATAAAAAGTTTCCGATCAAGACCATGTTCTTTTTTCAGTTTGCCAAACATTCGGCCCATGATAAGAACGTTTCCCCTAACAACAATAGGTTCCGATATCTCATCAAATCCATAGCGGATTACAGCATCGTTTCCCTCAGTACCTCATTTCTATCATCAACCGATAAAAATGTTTTGAAAGAGGAAAAGAAGCAATTGGCCAATTTGGTGCATCGGCCTATTACCTACTCTAGACTTAGGTATAACCGCGTTAATGTACCTGCCGCTTATCGTAATTTGGTGGAAACCGAATTTACCGACGATTTTTCCATGGGGTATACCCACGAGATCGGTTTCAGGGCCGGTACCTGCACGCCATTTCATTTTTATGACATCAATATGGAAGTAAGGCAACCTTTAAAGGTGCACCCCTTTGCCTTGCACGATTATGCTTTGGTAAACTTCAAAAACCCCTCGGAAGTGTTTGAAAAAATGGATAGGGTCTATCGTATGGTGAAACAGGTGAACGGAAATTTCATCATGGTGTTTTCCAACGAGCTTTTGGGAGGTAAACATCATATGGACTGGATGGAACTGTATCAATCCTTTTTAAAGCGCTATTATGTTTGAAAACAAGGTAACGGACATCTTTTTCGATCTTGACCATACCCTGTGGGATTTTGAGAAAAACTCTGCCCTTACCTTCGCCAAAATATTGGCGGAAAATAAGGTGGAAGTTGATCTTTCGGCTTTCCAGGAAATCTATTCGCCCATCAATTTTCAGATGTGGGCCCTTTACCGTGAAAACAGGATCAGTAAATCAGAGCTACGTTATCAGCGTTTGAGGCAAACTTTTGATGCCCTTAATACCCCAGTTTCCGATGAAATTATAGATGTGCTGGCACACGAATACATCGAACAATTGTCCACTTTTACCCATTTATTACCCAATGCGGTAGAGATTTTGGAATATTTATCTCCCAAGTATAAACTTCACATCATAACCAACGGATTTCAAGAAGTACAGGAACGAAAACTGAAGGGGAGTAGCATCCATCACTATTTTAACCAGGTGGTCAATTCGGAAATGGCGGGGGTGAAAAAGCCACATCCTGCCATTTTTGAACTGGCTTTGGACAGGGCCAAGGTACATCCAAAAAACACCTTGATGATCGGGGATGATCTGGAGGCCGATATACAGGGGGCAAAGGCCATGGGTATGCAGGTGATCCATTACAATTCCAACAATGCCATAACCCATGAAATCTGCCTCATGATTAACGATCTGATCGAAATAAAAAGCATTTTATAGAGTTATAGTAACAGCGGTATACCCCGTTACGGACACTGGAAATGTTTTTGGCTATGAAAAGATCATTTTACCTGCTCCTCTGCATCACTGCAGTGTTGCTCCTTTCCCAATCCTGTACCGAACCTCAGGATTTCAGTCAGTTTGATGACTTGCGCATTACCCCAACCTTGGCCACGGGCCTGTTTTATATGGAATCCGATGAAGCGACCATCAATGATTCAGGATCTCTGTCAACTTTTTATATCCAAACGGTCAATTTTGATGCCTTTAATGAACAATATGTTGCCGAACATTTGATCGAAGGGACCATTACCTACGAAATTGTGAACACTACAAGCAAACAGTTACGAATCACTCTTGAGTTTTTGGATGAAGGAGGTAACACTTTGGATGCAGAACAATTTGATGTACAGGCCGATCCATCCGGCACCAATATTTGGGAAGTGGCCTATGGCCCGGGAGGCAAAAGTTTGGATATTTTGGCCAATACCTCTAGCCTTCGAATAACGGTCACCAATTTGGGTGATACCACAAGTGTTTCTGCCCAATCGGAACCCAAAATAAAGTTCAGATCTGCTGCCGAGTTTTTATTTAGGTTGAAATGAGGATAAGGTTCTATTTTCTTTTTTTTACCCTCTTGGGAGGCTCCGTTCTTTTTGCCCAGAACAAGGAACTGCTCTACGATTTTTATGAGATCCCTCAATCGCTGATGGTCAATCCAGGGGTAAAAACCTCGGAGAAATGGCATGTTGGCATTCCGGTTATTTCTGGATTGTCCTTTCAGGGAGCTACCAGTGGCGTTACGGTGAACGACCTGTTTGCCAACGACGGCATTGATTTCACAACCAAGGTCCAGGAACGTGTATTGGATGCCATGACCCGGAAGGACGATTTCAGTACCACCAACCAAATTGAGGGTATTACAGTAGGCTTTAGGGGAAAAAACCGTCCTGATGATTACTACTCTTTCGGAATGTACGGTGAAACCGATGTTATTGTGTACTGGCCAAGGGATTTGGCCCTTTTGGCTTTTGAAGGCAATGGCGGTGACAATATTGGTAGAAGTTTTGATCTCGGCGATCTGAACCTTCGCGGTGAAATGATCAATGTGTTCCATTTTGGTGTCAACAGAAAAATGAGTGAATCCCTCACAGTGGGGGCAAGGGCCAAATTATATTCCAGCATATTTCAATTTCAGTCGATAAAAAACTCGGGAAGTTTTGTGACCACGGAAGGTCAGGACAATATTTATATGACCTCCATAGCTGCCGATATGCAATTTCAAACGGCTGGCGTAAGAGGATTTTACGATATTTTGGAAGAGGATACCGGTACCACAAAAAAAGACATTAAGAGTTTATTTGCCGAGCGGGTATTGTTTGGAGGTAATTTGGGTCTGGGGTTCGATGCAGGTTTTAGCTATCAGTTAACGCCGCAAACTACCGTTACAGGTAGTGTTTTGGATGTTGGTTTTATCTACAATAACAAGGATGTTTGGAACTATACCCTCAATGGTAGCACCAGTACCGAAGGTATTTTAGTTTACTTACCGGAAGATATAGATGATTTGGACAACGATCTTTGGCAAGAACTGGTTGACGATATTGATGCGGCACTTCCACATGGTGAAAACCAAAAATCCTATATTTCTTTCAGGCCGGTCAAGGCATATGGATCTATTCGATATGACTTTGGCGAAGCGGGAGGTAATCCCTTCGATAATTGCGGATGCGGCGTGAACGATCAGGGAGGGGGTAGTAATAGGGACTACTATCCGAATAGTGTAGGGGGGCAGTTGTTCATGATGAAAAGACCACGGGGAGTACAAGCAGCGCTGACCGGGTTTTATCAAAGAAGATTTGGTAGGGTTTTGGCGTTGAAAACCACCTATACTATAGATAAATATTCATTCTCCAATATAGGCTTAGGCCTTAATCTTCAGGCAGGTCCGGTAAATTTTTACATCCTTGGAGACAACCTTTTGGGCTATTCCAATATAGCGGACAGCCATTATGCTTCTTTACAGTTCGGAATTAATATCATATCTTGGAACGATAATTGATTTATCTTCCTCATGAAATCTAGAATTACATATTTTTTGTTGTTGGTATTGGGATTTACCTATGCAGGACAGGCACAGTTGAATGATTATAAATACATCATTGTTCCCAAGAAATTTGCTGCCTTTAAAGGTGAAAACAGATACCAGACCAGTACATTGGTCAAATATTATTTCACAAAGAATGGTTTCAATGCCATTTATGATGATGAAATGCCTTTGGACCTAGCAACCAATAGATGTTTGGGGCTTGTGGCCGATCTTTTGGATAATTCCTCCATGTTTTCAACCAATATAATAATCACACTGAAGAATTGTGAAAATTCTGAGGTATACAGAACCTTTGAGGGAAAAAGTAAGACAAAGGACTATGTGGATGCATATAAGGAAGCCATTCAAGATGCCTTTGTTTCTTTTGCGGGAATGGATTACAAATACCAACCCAAGCAAACAGAGACTCCGAAAAATCCAGTGGTCATCAGTTTTAAAGACGATGTAAAAACAGTCGTAGAGAAGGAAAAAGAGTACGTTGTGGAACAAAAGGCCACAACCGAAGAGCAAGTATATAAAAGTGTGGAACCCAAACCATCAAACATTTCCAAAGCTGTTGCGGTAGAGGCATCAGAAACGATCACTACCGACCTTTTGTATGCCCAACCCATTGCAAATGGATATCAATTGGTGGACAGTACACCCAAGGTGGTCCTAAAATTGGAGTCCACCTCCATGGACAATGTTTTCTTGACCCAGGTTGAAGGGAACAATGCCGTGGTATTCAGCAAGGATGGCAAATGGATATTAGAGTATTTGGAAAACGGGAACAAACAACAAAAGGAACTGAACATTAAGTTCTAATAATCGTATTTATCTTTCCAACGGATTTTTAAAAAATCTTTCATGGCCTTTTCCCTTGCATTATTACCAGGATGGTAAAAGGTAGTGCCGGATATTTCCTTAGGTAAAAATTCCTGATCGGCAAAATTGTTTTCATGGTCGTGGGCGTAAGCGTAACCTTCCCCATATCCCAAATCCTTCATGAGTTTGGTTGGGGCATTTCTGATGGCCATGGGAACAGAAAGATCTCCGGTCTGTTTCACGATTTGTTGGGCCATATTAATGGCCATGTAGCTGGAATTGCTTTTTGGGGAACCTGCCAAGTAAGTGGCACATTGGCTAAGAATGATTCGAGCTTCAGGATATCCAATGGTGTTCACGGCTTGAAAAGTGGTGTTGGCCATTACAAGGGCAGTGGGATTAGCATTTCCAATGTCCTCAGAAGCAAGAATAACCATCCTTCGAGCTATGAATTTAACATCCTCACCTCCTTCGATCATGCGGGCCAACCAATACACTGCGGCATTGGGATCACTACCTCTAATGGATTTAATGAAAGCCGAAATAATATCGTAATGCTGTTCCCCGGTCTTATCATACAACACCGTGTTCTTTTGCACCTTGCCCATGACCAGATCATTGGTGATGGTGATGGTATTTCCGGGTTCGGAATTTACTATCAGCTCGAAGATGTTCAGCAACTTTCGGCCATCGCCGCCAGATAGTCTTAATAAGGCTTCGGTTTCTTGTAGATCAATTTGTTTGGATTTTAGAACACTGTCCGTTTTAATGGCCCGTTCCAAAAGGGCAATAAGGTCTTCTTTTCCAAAGGGGTTAAGAATGTAAACCTGACAACGGGACAGCAGTGCGGGAATTACCTCGAAACTTGGATTTTCGGTTGTGGCACCGATTAAGGTCACCCAACCTTTTTCCACGGCACCCAACAAGGAATCTTGTTGCGATTTGCTGAACCGATGGATCTCATCAATAAAAAGGATGGGGTTTTTGGATGTGAAGAGTCCACCACTTTGTTTGGCCTTGTCAATCACTTCCCGAACGTCCTTAACCCCACTACTTATGGCACTCAAGGTATAAAACGGGCGTTGGCTTTCCGTTGCAATGATATTGGCCAAGGTGGTTTTTCCAGTCCCCGGTGGTCCCCATAAAATCAGGGAAGGGATTACACCGTTCTTGATCTGGTTGGTCAATGCGCCTTTTTCGCCCACCAAGTGTTGTTGACTGATGTAATCCGCCAATGTTTTGGGCCGTATCCGTTCTGCCAAAGGTTCGTTCATGAGATAAAAATAAGACAAATTTAGGGGTGATGGATGCTGTTACAGGGACGAGATCTTAACCAAAACTGACAATTTGTGTAAATTGGATACTGTGGTAAGTATTTTGATTCCCGATTGAAGTATGAAGTCATCTGAACCTTTCAAAATTCCCTTAAGTGTGGTATTGGCGCCTTTGGTTGCCGTGCTTTGCATTTGGTCGGTTTATTGGTATGAAGTGGGGGCAGGGGTCAATTTGAACGATTATGGCGTCTATCCAAGGAAACTGTGGGGATTGAGAGGTGTGGTGCTGAGTCCCTTCATTCACGGGTCCGTGGAGCATTTATATAACAATACCATTCCATTGGCCATTTTGTTGGCCTTCCTCTTTTATTTTTATCAGAAGGTGGCCCTAAAAGTTTTGGTCTATGGGGTGTTGCTATCCGGGTTTTTGACATGGTCCATCGGAAGGCCATCCTACCATATCGGGGCAAGCGGGGTCATCTATGTGTTGGCCAGTTTTATCTTTTTTAAAGGGATTTTGGCTAAGTATTACAGGTTGGTGGCCTTATCCTTAGTGGTGGTTTTCATTTATGGAAGTATGATTTGGTACATTTTTCCGGTGAGGGAAGAAATTTCATGGGAAGGACATCTGGCAGGCTTTATTACCGGATTGGTATTGGCTTTTTTAATGAAGGCGGAAATCCCGAGTCTTATAAAATATGATTGGGAAAAGGATGATTTCAAAGAAGAGGACGACCCATTTTTAAAACATTTTGATGAGAACGGCAATTTTATTGAAAACATGGAAATTCAGGATGAGCCTCCCATCCAAATCAGATATCATTACAAGAAATCCGAGGAAGACTGATGTTATTTCAGACGTTGCCTGACAACTTCATACAGAAACACGCCGCAAGCAACAGAAACGTTCAAGGAGCCAATGTTGCCCAATAAGGGAAGTTTGGCCCGATGGTCTACCATGCCCAGAACGGAAGGGGAGACGCCTTTTTCCTCAGAACCCATGATGATGGCAGTTGGTTGATCAAAACCAATGGAGTAGATATCATCATCCGCCTTTTCGGTGGCAGCGGTAATGGCAATGCCAGAAGATTGTAGATAGAACAGGGCATCCTTTAGGTGATCCACCTTTGCAATGGGCACATTGAAGACGGCTCCTGCTGAGGTTTTGACCGTATCATCGGTAATGGGGGCGGAACCGTTTTTGGGTACGATGATCCCATGTACACCACAGCATTCCGCGGTACGGATGATTGCGCCAAAATTACGCACATCGGAAACCTGATCCAATAGCAGAAAGAAGGGCATTTTTTCTTCAGAAAGGACCTTTTCCACCATTGCTTCAAAATCTTGAAACTGTACCGGTGATATTTGTGCAACGATGCCTTGATGGTTGTTGCGGGTCATCCTGTTCAGTTTTTCAATGGGGACGTAGGAAGAACTAAGTCCGGATTTACGAATGGTAGTCTCCAGCTCTTTGAAAAGATCGCCTTTCAACCCTTTTTGGATGAATATCTTATTAATGGGTTGGTCGGCGTGTATTGCCTCTAAAACGGCACGTATGCCATAAATGAGCTGGTTGTCTTTCATGGCGCAAAAATAAATAAAAAACGGCCATCTAATAGTGGCCGTTTTTTAATAGTTATCTTTTTGAAGATCATGAATTTTTATTAGTGTTCAGATAGTTGAACACTTTGATCAAATCGTCTTCATCCTTAAGATTAATATTTTGCTCTTTTAAATAATCCTTTAGGTCTTCTTCATTTGCATTTCCAAATGTTTTAACGAAGCGGCCTTTGTTGGTAGGTATCAACTGTGCAAATTTGGCCCCGTCCTTCATATAGTAAAACTCCACAAACTGGGAGAATTTGTTCGGGGTTGGCCTAACCATTGAATTTACTGGTTTGGTCCCTTCCGTGAACTTTACATTTTTCTTGAACAATAGGTTATAGTCCTTTCCTTCGTCAATAACATAGAAATAACCATTCTTTACAAGCTCATCTTTGTTTTCATAGGTCATCATACTAATTTCCTGACCGGTATTTTGATCGATGACCCTCAATTGTTTCATGGTAGCCAAAGAGGTTGGGGTTTCTTCCGGAAGTGATGAATCCTTGATTTCTATTTCATCATTGTATGCATTGTGCCTGTAATAAAGATTTCCTACCAGTTCATCTTTATAGTACACCTTGCAAGGTACAAAGTCATCATTTAAGTATGGTGAGCCTACGGTATTTAAGCTAGTGGCGCCTGTGTTAAGATTTTTTCTAAGTGCCGAAAAGAAGGCTCCACCTTGTCCTGATCCATTAAAGGTTTCAAGATTTGATCCTCCCATCCCAACCTGTCCATAGGATAATGTTGTAAAGGCAGAAAGAAGCAATAAAGTCGCGATGTGTTTCATAAAAGAATTTTTTGCAAAATATGAAAAATATTACGGTTTTGAAGTCTAGGTATGTTAATTTATAAATCCTTAATTATTAAAGGGTTCCTATACAATAGTGACAAAAAAAATACCACCCGATCGGGTGGTATTTAATTTTAATGTAAACCTATAGATTAATTGGCAGGCTCTATTTGGAAATTATAGGTTCCGAAGCCAACGAATGTCAAATCGATATTAACATAACCGGTGCAGGTGTTTATACTTCCAGATCCAACTACATCTACCATATATACGGTGCCGCCACCTGAAATGTAATGCCATGGTTCATTGGAGGCAACCTCTACAGTACCATCTTCATCAACAACTGTCACTCCAAAGTAGAAAGTGTCAGGATTTTCAATATATGGGTTGTTTGTTCCAAGGATTCTGAAGCTCAATGGATCGTTTGGATCTGGGATAACAGGTACCAAATCGCCTTCACCATAATCTTCCCATCCATCAACATTCACAACAAAGTCACCATCAAATAATGTTGAAGTGTCGGTAAGACCACATTTGAATGCAATGGAATAGAAGAAAGGTGATGAATAGTAACCACCTACGGCAGCAACGTCACCACTTACATCTCCTTTGGTATAAGACCTGCCATCCGTAGTGAACACTTCCCAAGATACTTCAAAGCTATCGGTACCTTCTATATCCGCTTGGTCAAGCCCTAATGCTGTAAGGGCTTCTCCATAGGTAAATGTAAAGGTGGTTTGTGGTTCACCAAATTGATTGTTGGTAAAGCTAGAGGCTGCAGCAGATCCAACAACTGCCGATCCAGATAGATCAGTCCCGCTTACAGTGTTGTCGGTTAGCGTAACGCTGTAATCAATGTGATCCAAAAGGGTGTTGTCTTCACCATCTTGATAAGCCAAGGTTAGAGAAACAGCAGAAGAAGTATCGTTCAAATCAATAACGGTTCCCTCAATGCTGATTATTCTGGTAAATGCGCCTTGCTCTACTTCGTCAAAGACCTTGTCAATGACTTTTTCTTCACTATCACATGCAGCTAAAGCTAAAATTAAGCTACATGCAATGGATTTTATTAATGTATTTTTCATAGTTCTCTTTTTAGTTTGAATAAGGGAATGATGGACCTGCTGGATTGGTATCCCAGAAAACCTGAACAGTCTGCGTAGCCTTCTGTGTAATGTTCGAATTGTTGTTCGCTGCATTTGAAGGATAGAAGAAAGATCTGATAAAGCTTCCTGGATCAGGCTCCAAGTTAGGTTGTAGGTTGCTTGGGTAGCCAGTTCTTCTGTAGAAGTTGTAGGCATCGATTCCGTTTCCGTAAAGGGCTACGAACATCTCTTGTCCCAAAACATTCCATCCACCGGTTGCATCTGCGTCAAAAGCGGCATCAATAGTATCGCTATGATCGGCAATTTCAGTAGTGGTTGGCTCATAGGTTTCTACGTCAGCACCAGAATCAAGAGCACCGAAAGGCAATACTTTAGATACTGATTTGCTCAAACCAGCCAATACAAAACTTTTGGCAGTACCTGGATTGTTGGCCAGCATAGCTACTTCTGCTCTCCAGAAGTCCACTGTTGAAGCCAGCAATACTGGAGTGATACCGGCACCACCACCACCTTCACCAAGTACGCGACCTTCGAAAGTGTTATCGTCAAAAGCTCCGCCAGCAGGGTAAACACCTACCAAAGATCTTAGGAATCCATCTGGTGGAATACCCTCGTCATTTCCATGGTCACGTCCCCAATATCCATTGGTCAAAGTACAGAAAGGGAAACCTGCATAATGGGCTGGAGCGGTTTGCAAAGAACATTCCAAAGTTTCCAAACTTGGCTCTGCACCATCAGAACCTGGTGTAAATTCATTCTGGCGATAGAAATAATAACGCATCCTTGGATCCGCTGTATCCATCATGTATTGCATCAAGCTATTGGAACGGTAACGTCCACCACCTGAAGTGGTATAGTCGGCACCGTAAGCGGGGTGACGTGTGTCAGGAGATACCTCGTTTGTACCCCAAGTAAACTGCATATCGTCAGCAACAGATTGAATGTAGTTGCCTCCACTGATGATGGCGTTAAACTTACTAACAGCATCGCTGGATGCCAATCTTTCGGTAATATAGATCTTAAGCTTTAAGGTGTTACAAGCTTTGATCCATTTGCTGGCATTTCCGTTGTAGAAGAAATCATTATCCGGAGCAACCCCACCGCTATTGAAAGCCGCAATCGCTTCATTCAATAAAACCTCTATATTGGCATAGATGTCTGCACCTGCATCAGGGCTAGGGTTAAAATTATCGGCACCATTGTTGGCCTCACTATAAGGTACATCACCCAAAAAGTCTACCAACATGGACATGGTATAAGCTTCCATGAACTTACCCATTCCAATATGGTAATTCAATTCGGCATCTTCAGCAAGTGCGTACATTGCATAGGTATCGGTCAAAATTTCGGTATAGGCATCTTCCCATCTGCCATCGAAACTTGATGGGCTGTAGGCCGTACGATACTGCCTAGATCCCATGTAATCTATACGGGTTACTTGGGAGCCAGTATAACCAAAACTTTCTACAATACGAATAAAGGTCTCTTGAATCCCATTCAACAGGAAGTTGGGATCAGCATTGTCTGTTGACAATGCGTTTGGATCCGTTCTCAAATCCAATTCTGTAGTTTCGCACGATTGGAACAAAACCATTCCGAATGCAAGTGCCAAACTCAATATTTTTACTATTTTTTTCATAACGAAGTTATATTATTTTATGTCCTTGATTAGAAAGTGGCTTTAACGCTTACACCATATCTCTTGGAGCTAGGTCCGTTCAACCAGTCAAAACCACGTCCGTTACCAACACCAAGACCAGCTACGTTAGGGTCAAAGTTTGCGCTCTTTGGTGTATTGAAGGCCTCATACCAAAGGTTGAAACCTGATACAGTGAAAGAAAGCGAACCAAATGGTGTCTTGTCCAAGAATTTCTTAGGTACAGAATAACCCAAGGAAACTTCTTGTAGTCTCAAAGCAGTAGCATCATATATATTCATTTCAGCTGGACCAAAAAGTACATTGCTGAAATAATATGCAGAGTTGTTGATCTGAACATTGTTAGGCTCCCCGCTGGTGTTTACACCTGGCAATACAAAAGAAGTCTCACGATCATCTGTGTCTGCAATAAGACCCCTACCTAACAAGGTAGCAACAGTTTGAGAGTAAATGTCGCCTCCGTGTACATAGTTGAACAAGAAGTTGAAGTTGAAACCTTTGTAGCTGAACGTATTGTTCACGTTCATAATGAAATCTGGGTTTGGATCACCAATAACAGGCAACCTGTCATTTTCATCCACTTCTTCAGAAATGTAGTTACCACTACTATCTGTCAAGAAGTTTCCATTCTCATCCCTGGCAACCCTACTACCTACGATCACACCCAATCTTTCGCCTTCGATAGCTGCGTTACCCAAGTTGGAATAACCAGAGTAAACGATCAAATCGGTATCTGCTCCCAAATCGGTAACCTCAGAGTAACCGGTGTTAAAGTTGGTATTCACGGACCAGTTAAGGCTTTCTCCTCTAAGAATGTCAAGGCCAAGGTCAATTTCAAGACCTTTACCTTTGATCTCCCCAACGTTGGTCTGAATAGAGGTACCACCTGTACTTGGATCCAAAGGTCTATTGATGATCAAATCTTTGGTAACCCTTTGGTAAGCGGATACATCTAGATTCACAAAGTTGAAAAAGCGTCCTTCCAAACCAACTTCAATTTCAGAATATTTTTCTGGTTTGATGTTAGGGTTGGCCACAGTGTTGGATACGGAGTTTGTTACTACATAACCACCATCATCGCTGATGAAATCTTGAGTATTGATACTTAAGTTAACAGATGTTGGGAATCCTTCGGCAAATCCAGCAGATTCTCCGTAACCACCTCTAAGTTTCAAGAAGTTTATACCACTTTGGCTTTGTAGACCGTCAATTGCAGAAGTTGGAACAAAAGAGAAACTTGCTCCTTTGTAGAACAATGATCTGTTGTCAACTGATTGGTTGGATACCCAATCGTTCCTACCGTTCAAGGTCAAATAAAGGAAGTTGTTATATCCAAAATCTACCTGGCCATAAAGACCTACGATGTTTTTGTAAGAAGTGTACTGGATTTCGTTCTGAAGGTCGAAGTTGAAGTGTCTCAACACGCCAAAAACGTTTTGTCCACTACTGAAAACACCTTGTCTGTCATAGTTGGTAGACCTTGTGGTTCCACCTACGTTGAATGTCATGTCCAATTTTTCAGTAAGGTCATAGTTACCGGTCAAAATCAAACTGTGATCCCAGATGGTATTGTTGTTATCCCAAGTAGCATAAATACCTGAAATGTATTGGGTAGATACCCCAACACCACCTTTGTCTTGTGCTTCTGTATTACGCTCGTTATATACGTCATAACCAAAGCGATACAAGATGTTCAAGTTTTCGGTAATGTCATATTGTAGAGACATGCTACCAAAAGCCCTGTTGGTCAACTGACGGGTTTTGGCGTGTTCCACGGTCCAAAGAGGGTGCTGAATGGAGTTGTTTTGTCTATAGTAAACACTTCCACCAGTAATTGGGTTTTCATAGGGAAGCCCCATCAAATCCACTGATCGTGGAGTAAAGAAGATGTTACTGAAAACGGAAGAACCATTACCCACAACTTGGTTACCATCTCCCAATGCAACAGGAGGTGATTTGAAATCGGTACGGGAGTAGTTCATGGTACCGGAAACGGTGAACTTGTTGCTAAGCATGGCACGACCACCAAGGCCTATTGTGTTTCTGTTCAAAGAGTTTCCTCTGGTAAATCCTTCATCTTCCAAATGTCCAAAAGTAGCGTTATAAGAAACTTTTCCATCATCTGAAGAACCACCTGCATTGATGGATATGTTAGCCACTGTACCTGTTTTGAAAAACTCCCCTACGGAATCGTATGGCTTCCATGCATATCTTCTTCCTTGATACTCAGGGAATGCGGCAGGAATTCCTGTTGCGTTACCTGCAGTTGAATAGGGGTGAAGAATGGTGCCATCTGACTGTAGGTCATATGTACTTGGGAAGTTGGCTGAATTTCCCCAACCTGCTCTACCTTCTTTTTCAAAGCTTGGTCCCCAGTTACTGAAGAACCATCCGAATGCTTGGTCAAAACCGTTACCATATTTCATGGTATATTCTGGCATTGAAGCAATTTCGTTGAAGAATATCGAAGAAGTAACGGTAATCTCTGATTTTTTTGGTTTTCCTCCGGCCGCACCGTTTTTAGTGGTAATCAAGATTACACCATTTTTACCGGCTTCACCGTAAAGAGTAGCTGCTGAAAGACCTTTAAGTACGTTAACTTCTGCAATACTGTTAGGGTCAAGGTCCAAGAACCTGGAAGAACCATTGTTACCGTCCTCAAAGCTACCTTGCGCGTTGGTATCACTACTAAAAGGCACACCGTCCACAATAAATAGCGGCTGGTTGTTTTGGCTGAACGATTGGTAACCGCGTATTACGATGTTCGTTGCTGAACCGGAAAGACCACTCTGTTGCGTAATGTTAACCCCAGAAGCCTTACCACTAAGAATCCTACCTACGTCACCTTCGGTCTTTTGCTCAAGCTGATCGGCGCCTACAGAAGACACTGCATAACCCAAAGCCTTTTTTTCACGCTTGATACCTTGTGCGGTTACAACAACCTCTTCAAGGGCTTGGGTATCTTCCACCATTTGCACATTGATGACAGTTGCTGCTCCAACAACGCGTGTGGATGGCTTTTGTCCTATGTAAGTGAAGAGAAGGGTCTGGCCTGCACTTGCACTGATCGCATAGTTACCATCAAAATCTGTTTGGGTACCGGTACTGGTCCCTTCAACGACAATATTGACTCCAGGTAGAGGGAGGCCATCGGCATCCGTAACAGTACCTGTAATCGTCTTGTCTTGTGCAAAGGATATATGCACAACAAACGCCAATAATAGCGTTAACAATCCATTAAGTTTTGTTCTCATTGTTAAATTATTTGAATTAGCTAGGGGCTAAAATCATAATTTCGTGTTAATAATCCAAACTAATTTTATAAAATCTTTAAGAGTCCCTCTCTAAATGCAATAAGTGCAAAATGTTTATGAATGATTGAAAACTCTTCAATTTGAAGGGGGGTGAATTGATCTTAATGCAAATAATCTTATGAATGCCCTGTAATTGCTGGGGGTGTAATTTTTAAGGTCTAAAAAACGCAGGCTTCATTCATAATTAATGGCTGTGGTTAAGTTAAAAAGTCCTTAAGCAAAAATTAACATAACAAAGAATCGGTGATGCGTACCTTAATATATTATACCAATGCGGTCGGTCTTTTTTATTTTCGGCTGTGGGATGGGGTGGTGAGATTGCAATTGGAGAGGATTTTTTGTTCGGTTTGTTGTTGGGATTTTGAGGTTGATGATGACCTTGTCTTTTGGTTTCCTCCTGTCATTAGGAACTTTTTTTCCGGTCAAGGGCAAAATTAATTCCCTTCCATTTGAATTATTCCGAAATATCACTACATTTGCAGCCCTCAAAATGAGGGTTATTCAGTTTTTAAAAGAAATTTAATGCCAACAATTTCACAATTAGTACGAAAAGGAAGGGCCACGATTACCAAGAAGAGTAAATCGGCTGCTTTGGATTCGTGTCCTCAAAGAAGAGGGGTTTGTACGCGTGTGTACACCACTACACCGAAGAAACCAAACTCTGCAATGCGTAAAGTTGCCAGGGTAAGGTTGACCAACGGTAAAGAGGTGAACGCTTACATCCCTGGTGAAGGACACAACCTTCAAGAGCACTCGATAGTATTGGTAAGGGGCGGAAGAGTAAAGGATTTGCCTGGTGTTCGATACCATATCGTTCGCGGTGCGTTGGATACTGCCGGTGTTGCCGGAAGAACACAGCGTCGTTCAAAATATGGTGCTAAGCGTCCTAAAAAGTAATCAACTTTAAGAAGAAGCGATGAGAAAAAAGCAGGCAAAGAAAAGACCATTATTACCAGACCCAAGATTTAACGATCAACTTGTTACACGTTTCGTGAACATGATGATGTGGGATGGTAAAAAGTCAATTGCATTCAAGATTTTCTACGATGCAATCGATATTGTTGACCAGAAAAAGACAGACGAGGAAAAAACAGCCTTGGAATTGTGGAAAGATGCCCTTTCCAATGTAATGCCACACGTAGAAGTAAGAAGTAGAAGGGTTGGTGGTGCTACATTCCAGATTCCAATGCAGATCCGTCCGGACAGAAAGATATCCACTGCCATGAAATGGTTGATCAGTTACTCCAGAAAACGTAACGAGAAATCCATGGCCCAAAAGTTGGCTTCCGAAATCTTGGCTGCTGCCAAAGAAGAAGGTGCTGCCGTGAAGAAGAGGGTAGATACCCACAAAATGGCTGAGGCCAACAAAGCATTCTCACACTTTAGATTCTAATCAGAAATGTCAAGAGATTTAAAATACACAAGGAATATAGGTATTGCAGCACACATCGATGCTGGAAAAACAACTACTACTGAGCGTATTCTTTTCTATACAGGTGTGAGCCACAAAATTGGTGAGGTGCACGATGGTGCTGCCACTATGGACTGGATGGAGCAAGAGCAGGAGCGTGGTATTACCATTACTTCAGCGGCTACTACATGTTCTTGGCAGTTTCCAACAGAGCAAGGGAAACCAACTGAAGATGCAAAATCATACCACTTTAATATTATCGATACTCCCGGACACGTGGACTTTACCGTTGAGGTAAACCGTTCTTTGCGTGTATTGGACGGTTTGGTGTTCTTGTTCAGTGCCGTTGACGGTGTTGAGCCACAATCTGAAACCAACTGGAGGTTGGCCGATAACTATAAAGTGCCACGTATCGGTTTCGTGAACAAAATGGACCGTCAAGGATCTAACTTCTTGAACGTGTGTAAGCAAGTTCGCGAAATGTTGGGATCTAACTCTGTGCCAATTGTATTGCCAATTGGTGACGAAGCTGATTTCAAAGGTATCGTTGACCTAGTGAAGAACAGAGCTATTGTATGGCATGATGACAACTTCGGATCTACTTTTGATGTTGTTGAGATTCCTGCCGATATGGAAGCTGAAGTAAGGGAATATAGAGCTGCTTTGATCGAAGCAGTGGCAGAATATGATGAGGCTTTGATGGAAAAATTCTTCGAAGATGAAGATTCCATCTCTGAGAATGAAATCCACGCCGCACTTCGTGCAGCTGTGATGGATAGGGCCATTATCCCAATGATCTGTGGTTCTTCCTTCAAAAACAAAGGGGTTCAATTCCTATTGGATGCTGTTTGCCGTTACTTGCCTTCTCCAATGGATAAAGAGGCTATTATCGGTATTAACCCTGATACTGAAAAAGAAGAAAGAAGAAAACCAGATCCAAAAGAGCCTTTTGCTGCATTGGCATTTAAGATCGCTACCGATCCTTTCGTAGGTCGTTTGGCATTCTTCAGGGCTTATTCTGGTCACTTGGATGCAGGTTCATATATCTTGAACAACCGTTCCGGTAACAAAGAGCGTATCTCCCGTATCTACCAAATGCACGCCAACAAACAAAATGCCATCGAGTTCATCGAGGCTGGTGATATTGGTGCTGCTGTTGGATTCAAGGATATCAAAACTGGTGATACCCTTTCCGATGAAAAACACCCAATTGTTTTGGAGTCCATGCAATTCCCTGATCCTGTGATCGGTATTGCTGTTGAGCCTAAAACCAAGGCGGATGTTGATAAAATGGGTATGGCTTTGGCTAAATTGGCCGAAGAAGATCCAACCTTCCAGGTTAAAACCGATGAAGCTTCTGGTCAGACCATTATTTCTGGCATGGGTGAGCTTCACTTGGACATCATCGTAGATCGTTTGAGACGTGAGTTCAAGGTTGAGGTAAACCAAGGTAAACCTCAGGTTGAGTACAAAGAGGCTCTTACTGCCAAGGCAAACCACAGAGAGGTCTACAAGAAACAAACCGGTGGTCGTGGTAAATTTGCGGATATCGTATTCGCTATGGAACCAGCTGCTGAAGGTAAAGTTGGATTGGAGTTTGCTAACGAGATCAAAGGAGGTAACATTCCTAAAGAATATGTTCCATCAGTAGAAAAAGGATTCAGGGAAGCCATGAAAAATGGACCTTTGGCCGGATTTGAGATGGATAGTATGAAAATTACCCTTATCGATGGATCTTTCCACCCTGTGGATTCTGATTCCTTGTCCTTCGAATTGGCCGCTAAATTGGGTTACAAGTCTGCTGCCAAAGCTGCTAAAGCGGTGTTGATGGAACCGATCATGAAATTGGAGGTTCTTACACCAGAGGAGAACATGGGTGATATCGTAGGTGACTTGAACCGTAGAAGGGGACAAGTGAACAACATGGACGATAGGGCCGGTGCAAAAGTTATCAAAGCTGAAGTACCACTTTCTGAAATGTTCGGATATGTAACTTCCTTGAGGACCTTGTCTTCAGGTAGGGCTACATCCACTATGGAATTTTCACACTATGCCGAGACCCCTTCCAACATTGCAGAGGAAGTGATCAAGGCAGCTAAAGGAGTAACAGCATAATTATCAGCAAGATGAGTCAAAAAATTAGAATTAAATTGAAGTCTTACGATCACAATTTGGTGGACAAATCTGCTGAGAAGATCGTGAAAACAGTGAAAACCACTGGTGCGGTGGTAACGGGACCTATTCCATTGCCAACAAACAAAAAGATATTTACGGTTTTGCGTTCACCCCACGTGAACAAAAAATCTAGGGAGCAGTTCGAATTGAGCTCTTACAAGAGACTTTTGGACATTTACAGCTCTTCATCAAAAACCATTGACGCCCTTATGAAGCTTGAGCTTCCTAGTGGAGTTGAGGTTGAGATCAAGGTCTGATAAATTTTAAGTGTTGAGTTTTAGGTCGTGAAATCCTTGTAGCTTTCAACTTAACACTTAAAACTTACAAAGAACATGTCCCTGACGATGGTCTGGGAAAAACGGAGAAAGAAAAAAATCTGGGTCAGAGCAGAATTCTTTTCTTGACCCAATTTTTTTGCCACGTAGTTGGCGCAACTAAAAAGAGTAATCAATTAATAATTAATAAATATGTCTGGGTTAATAGGAAGAAAAATCGGCATGACCAGCATTTTTGACGAGAATGGAAAAAACGTTCCATGTACCGTTATTGAAGCTGGACCATGTGTGGTTACCCAAGTCAGAACCGAAGAGGTTGACGGGTACAAAGCCCTTCAACTTGGTTTCGATGACAAGGCAGAAAGACATGCTAACAAGGCCGAAGTAGGTCACTTTAAGAAAGCAGGTACTTCTACTAAAAAACAAGTCATTGAATTCCAAGGATTTGAAGGAGAATACAAATTGGGAGACACTGTAGGTGTTGACATTTTTCTTGAAGGAGAATTTGTTGACGTGGTAGGAACATCAAAAGGAAAAGGTTTCCAAGGTGTTGTTAAACGTCACGGTTTTGGTGGTGTTGGTCAATCTACCCACGGTCAGCACAACAGGTTAAGAGCTCCAGGTTCCATTGGTGCCGCTTCTTACCCTGCCAAAGTTTTTAAAGGAATGAAAATGGCCGGTAGAATGGGTGGTGACAGAGTGACCGTGCAAAACTTAAGAGTATTGAAAGTGGTTCCAGAAAAGAACATCTTGGTTGTTAAAGGATGTGTGCCTGGTCACAAAAATGCATACGTAACTATTCAAAGGTGGCAATAATGAAGGTAGCAGTATTAGATATCACAGGAAAAGAGACCGGAAGAAAGGTAGAGCTTTCTGATGAGGTTTTCGCCATTGAGCCTAACAACCATGCCATTTATTTGGATGTTAAGCAATATTTGGCCCACCAAAGACAAGGAACCCACAAAGCAAAGGAAAGAGGAGAGATCTCCGGAAGTACCAGAAAGCTTAAAAAGCAAAAAGGTACAGGTACCGCTAGGGCTGGTAGCATCAAGTCTCCAGTGTTTAGAGGTGGTGGTCGCGTGTTCGGTCCAAGGCCAAAGGATTATTCCCAAAAATTGAACAAGAACCTTAAGCGTTTGGCCAGAAAATCTGCGTTGAGCCTTAAGTCTAAAGAGAACGCTTTGGTAGTGGTTGAGGATTTCAATTTTGAAGCTCCAAAGACCAAGCAATTCGTTAGTTTCTTGACTTCATTGGGATTAGAAAATAAAAAGTCTCTTATTGTGTTGGGCGATACAAATAATAACGTATATTTGTCGTCGCGTAATTTGGAGCGTTCCGAAGTTGTAACTGGTTCAGAATTAAACACTTACAAAATTGTTCACGCGAACAGTGTAGTGCTTACTGAAAGTGCTTTGGAAGGAATTGAATCGAATCTAAAGAAATAAGAAAATCATGAGTGTGTTGATAAAACCGATCATTACGGAAAAAATGACCGCTGACAGCGAGCTGCACAATCGCTATGGTTTCTTTGTTGACCCAAAGGCCAACAAGTTGGAAATCAAGGCTGCGGTAGAGGCTACTTATGGTGTTTCTGTGGAAAAAGTTCGAACCATGAACTATGGTCCAACGCGTAAGAGTCGCTATACAAAAACCGGAATCCAACATGGAAAAACGAATGCTTTGAAAAAAGCGATCGTTGATGTTGCCGAAGGTGATATTATTGATTTTTACAATAATCTATAAAGACGAGAGATGTCAGTTAGAAAATTAAAACCGATAACCCCTGGTCAGCGTTTTAGAGTAGTAAACGGATTTGACGCGATTACTACTGATAAGCCGGAGAAAAGCTTGCTTGCTCCGTTAAAAAGAACAGGTGGTAGGAACAGTCAAGGTAAAATGACCATGCGCCATATTGGTGGTGGGCATAAAAGAAGATATCGTATTATCGATTTCAAAAGGGATAAACAAGGAGTGGATGCCACCGTGCAGTCTATCCAGTACGATCCCAACAGAACTGCATTTATTGCCTTGGTAGAGTACGCAGATGGCGAAAAAAGATATGTGATCGCCCAAAACGGATTGCAAGTGGGTCAAGCCATTCAATCCGGAACAGGATCAGCCCCTGAAATTGGAAATGCACTTCCATTGGGCGAGATTCCATTGGGTACCATTATTTCATGTATCGAATTGAGACCTGGTCAAGGTGCCGTTATGGCCCGTAGTGCCGGTACATTTGCCCAGTTGATGGCAAAGGACGGTAAGTTCGTTACCATTAAATTGCCTTCTGGTGAAACCCGTATGGTATTGGCCACTTGTTTGGCTACCGTAGGAGCCGTTTCCAACTCCGACCACCAATTGTTGGTATCTGGTAAAGCAGGTAGAAGCAGATGGTTGGGCAGAAGACCAAGAACTAGGCCAGTGGCCATGAACCCTGTGGATCACCCAATGGGTGGTGGTGAAGGTAGGGCTTCAGGAGGTCACCCAAGATCTAGAAAAGGTATTCCGGCTAAAGGTTACAGGACCCGTTCCAAGACCAAGGACACCAACAGGTACATCGTAGAACGTAGAAAGAAATAAAAGAAAAAGTAAATGGCACGTTCGTTAAAAAAAGGACCATTCGTTCATAATAGTCTGGAGAAAAAAGTCCAGACCAATATAGAGACAGGAAAGAAGACAGTTATCAAAACGTGGTCAAGAGCCTCTATGATAACCCCAGACTTTGTGGGACAGACCATCGCAGTGCACAACGGAAAACAATTTGTTCCCGTTTATGTAACTGAAAACATGGTAGGACACAAACTTGGAGAATTTTCACCAACACGATCTTTTAGAGGTCATGCTGGAGCTAAAAACAAAGGTAAAAAGTAAGTAAGCAATGGGAGTTCGTAAAAGACAAATGGCCGAAAGGTTAAAGGAAGAGAAAAAGCAACTTGCTATCGCAAAGCTTAACAATTGCCCAACATCTCCAAGAAAGATGCGTTTGGTGGCAGATTTGGTAAGAGGAAAACAAATAGAGATGGCCTTGGCCATCCTAAGGTTCAACCCTAAGGAAGCCTCTAGAAAGTTGGAAAAACTTTTGCTATCCGCCATCGCCAACTGGGAAGCTAAAAATGAGGACGCCAGTATCGAGGATGCTGATCTTTACATCAAGGAAATCCGTGTAGACGGTGGAACGATGTTGAAGAGATTGAGACCAGCTCCACAAGGTAGGGCCCACAGAATCAGAAAACGTTCCAATCATGTTACCATGATCTTGGAGTCCAATAACAACGTTCAAAGCTAGAAGAAGAATATGGGACAAAAGACCAATCCAATAGGAAATCGCTTAGGAATTATCAGAGGATGGGAATCCAACTGGTACGGAGGAAACGATTACGGCGATAAGCTGGCTGAAGACGATAAGATCAGAAAATATGTCCATGCCCGTTTGGCCAAGGCCAGCGTGTCAAGGGTAATTATCGAGAGAACCTTGAAATTGATCACCATCACCATTACCACGGCCCGTCCAGGTATCATTATCGGTAAAGGTGGACAAGAGGTTGATAAACTTAAGGAAGAGCTTAAGAAGATCACCAACAAAGAGGTTCAGATCAATATTCACGAAATCAAGAGACCTGAATTGGATGCCAATTTGGTAGCTGCCAGTATCGCAAGACAGATCGAGAGCAGGATTTCATACAGAAGAGCCATCAAAATGGCCATTGCAGCTGCAATGCGTATGAATGCCGAAGGGATCAAAGTTCAGATTTCAGGACGTTTGAACGGTGCTGAGATGGCTCGTTCAGAATCTTACAAAGAAGGAAGGATTCCATTGTCTACTTTCCGTGCCGATGTAGATTATTCTTTGCAAGAAGCTCACACTACCTATGGTAGGTTGGGTGTAAAGGTTTGGATCATGAAGGGCGAAGTTTATGGAAAAAGAGAACTTTCCCCATTGGTAGGATTGAGCAAGAGTCAACCAGGAAAAGGCGGTAAACCAGATGGTGGTAAAAAACCACGCCGTAGAAAGTAATAAGATAAAGTAAGGTAAGATGTTACAGCCAAAAAGAACAAAATTTCGTAAGGCCCAGAAAGGGCGTATGAAGGGAATCTCTCAAAGAGGGCACCAGCTTTCCAACGGAATGTTCGGTATCAAGTCCTTGGATTCAGAATTCATCACCGCCCGTCAGATTGAGGCTGCACGTATCGCTGCGACAAGGTACATGAAGAGACAAGGTCAATTGTGGATCAAGATATTCCCGGACAAGCCCATCACCAAAAAACCTCTTGAGGTTCGTATGGGTAAAGGTAAGGGAGCACCAGAATATTGGGTAGCCATTGTAAAACCTGGAAGGATCATGTTCGAGGTGGCCGGGGTTCCCCTAGATGTTGCCAAGGAAGCCTTGAGGCTTGCTGCACAAAAGTTGCCTGTTAAGACCAAGTTTGTTGTAGCTAGGGATTATTCCGCCTAATTTTTAATTGAGAAGAAGAAAGATGAGACAATCAGAAATAAAAGAACTTTCAATTGAAGAGCTAAAGGAGAAATTGGCCGAGTTCAAAAAACAACACGCCGATCTTAAAATGGCTCACGCCGTTACTCCTTTGGAAAATCCTTTACAGATCAGAAAGACCAGAAGGACGGTGGCAAGACTTGCAACTGAATTAACTAAAAGGGAATTACAATAATTGGTTCTGCCTTATGGAAAACAGAAATTTAAGAAAAGAAAGAATAGGCGTTGTTACCAGCAACAAAATGGAGAAATCAATTGTGGTTTCTGAGGTAAAACGAGTTAAACACCCTATGTACGGTAAATTCGTTTTGAAGACCAAGAAGTATGTAGCCCACGATGAGAAGAACGATTGCAACGAAGGTGACACCGTTAAAATAATGGAAACCAGACCTATGAGCAAAACAAAATGCTGGAGGTTGGTAGAAATCCTAGAAAGAGCTAAATAATTATGGTACAGCAAGAATCAAGATTAAAGGTTGCGGACAATACCGGTGCAAAAGAAGTTTTGACCATCCGCGTACTGGGAGGTACAAAGAGAAGATATGCTTCCCTAGGTGACAAGATTGTTGTATCCGTTAAGGAGGCAACTCCAAACGGTACCGTGAAGAAAGGTTCTGTTTCCACAGCTGTTGTGGTTAGGACGAAAAAGGAAGTAAGAAGACCTGATGGATCTTACATCCGTTTCGACGACAACGCCTGTGTATTGTTGAACGCTGCTGGTGAGATGAGAGGTACCCGTGTATTCGGACCTGTTGCAAGGGAGTTGAGGGACAGACAGTTCATGAAGATTGTTTCATTGGCGCCAGAAGTGCTATAAAAGAATTATCAGAGAGATGAAGTTGAAAATCAAAACAGGGGATACGGTCAAGGTCATTGCGGGAGACCACAAGGGCAGTGAAGGCAAAGTACTTCAGGTAGACCGTGAAAAGAACAAAGCTATCGTGGAAGGCATCAACGTGGTGTCCAAACACGAAAAGCCAAGTGCTAAGAATCCTCAAGGAGGCATAATCAAAAAGGAGGCACCTATCCAAATCTCCAACCTAGCATTGATCGATCCAAAATCTGGAGAGGCAACCCGCGTTGGGTACGAAGTAAGGGATGGTAAGAAAGTTAGGGTTTCCAAAAAATCCAATGAAGTAATTTAGTCATGAGCTACATTCCAAGATTAAAACAAGAATATAAGGAGCGTGTGATCAAGGCTCTTACCGATGAGTTTGGGTACAAGAACGTAATGCAGGTACCTAAGTTGCAAAAGATCGTAGTAAGCCGTGGTGTTGGTGCAGCTGTATCAGACAAAAAGCTTATCGATCACGCTGTTGACGAGTTGACATTGATCACTGGTCAGAAAGCAGTGGCCACCCTTTCCAAAAAGGACGTTGCTACCTTTAAATTGAGAAAAGGTATGCCCATCGGTGCCAAAGTAACCTTGAGAGGTGAGCGTATGTACGAATTTTTGGATAGATTGATTACCTCTGCCCTTCCAAGGGTACGTGATTTCCAAGGAGTAAAAGCTACCGGTTTTGACGGTAGGGGTAACTACAACTTGGGTATCACCGAGCAGATCATCTTTCCTGAGATCAATATTGACAGGATCAACAGGATCAACGGTATGGACATTACCTTTGTTACCTCCGCTGAGACTGATAAAGAAGCAAAATCATTGTTAACCGAATTGGGAGTACCCTTTAAAAAGAACTAGTATGGCCAAGGAATCAATGAAAGCCCGTGAGAGAAAAAGGGCGAAAATGGTTGCAAAATATGCCGAGAAAAGAAAGGCCCTAAAAGAGGCCGGTGATTACGAGGCACTTCAAAAGCTTCCAAAAAACGCATCTCCGGTACGTCAGCGCAACCGTTGCAAATTGACCGGAAGACCAAGAGGTTACATGAGGACCTTCGGTATATCAAGGGTTACTTTTAGGGAAATGGCCAACCAAGGTCTAATCCCAGGAGTTAAAAAGGCAAGTTGGTAATTTAGATAAAGAAAAGAAATGCTTACAGATCCAATTTCAGATTATTTGACCAGGATTAGGAATGCCAGCAAGGCAGGTCATAGGGTAGTGGATATCCCCGCTTCCAATCTAAAGAAACAGATTACCAAAATATTGTTCGACCAAGGATATATTTTGAGCTACAAATTTGAGGAAGACGAAGTACAAGGGAACATCAAGATCGCCCTTAAGTACGATAAGTTTACCAAAGAGCCCATCATCAAAAAATTGCAAAGGGTAAGTAAGCCCGGTTTGCGTAAGTATGCAGGTTCTGATGAGCTACCAAGGGTATTGAACGGTTTGGGTATCGCTATTGTGTCTACTTCACATGGAGTAATGACCAGCAAGCAGGCCAAACAAGAGAATGTGGGTGGCGAAGTATTGTGCTACGTATATTAATTGAGAAAAGAGTAGAAAAATGTCAAGAATAGGTAACAATCCAATTACACTTCCTGCTGGAGTGACTGTTGAGGTAAAAGACTCAATAGTAACTGTAAAAGGTAAACTTGGGGAACTTTCACAAGAGTTTTCAGAAGTAGAGGTGAACGTAGAGGATGGCAGTGTTTCAGTAGTAAGACCTTCCGATTCCAAGGAGCATAGGGCAAAACATGGTTTGTACCGTGCTTTGATTGCCAATATGGTAAAAGGAGTTTCACAAGGATGGAACAAGGATTTGGAATTGGTGGGTGTTGGATACAGAGCCAGCAACCAAGGACAGAAATTGGATTTGGCCCTGGGCTTCTCCCACAACATCATCTTGGACATCGCTCCGGAGGTGAAAGTTGAGACCATTTCCGAAAAAGGGAAGAACCCGATTATAAAACTAACATCGCACGACAAGCAATTGGTAGGTCAAGTAGCTGCCAAGATCAGATCCTTCCGTAAGCCAGAGCCTTACAAAGGAAAAGGTATCAAGTTCGTAGGTGAGCAATTAAGAAGAAAAGCCGGTAAATCAGCTTAATAATTAAGACTATGGGATTATCTAAGACTGAAAGAAAATTACGCATCCGAAGAAGAATCAGAAAAGTATCCTTCGGAACTGAAACAAGACCAAGATTGTCTGTGTTCAGGAGCAATAAAGAAATATATGCCCAGTTGATCGACGACAACAAAGGGGTAACCTTGGCATCTGCCTCATCTAGGGATAAGGAATTCGATGCGAACGGTACCAAAAGTGATGTCGCCACAAGCGTGGGTAAGGCCATAGCGGAAAAGGCCCTTAAGCTAGGAATCGAGGCCGTGGCTTTTGATAGGGGAGGAAACCTATATCACGGAAGAGTAAAATCATTGGCTGAAGGAGCTAGGGAAGCAGGACTAAAATTCTAAGAAAACTATGTACCAGAATTACAAGAACGTAGAGATAGTTAAGCCAGGTGGACTGGAGTTGAAAGACCGTTTGGTTGGAGTACAAAGGGTTACCAAGGTAACCAAGGGTGGTAGAGCCTTTGGTTTTTCAGCGATTGTCGTTGTAGGTGATGAGAATGGAGTTGTTGGACATGGTTTGGGAAAATCCAAAGAAGTTGCCACAGCTATTGCAAAAGCAATTGAGGATGCCAAGAAAAACTTGGTTCGCATTCCTTTGAACAAAGGAACCCTTCCTCACGAGCAAAAAGGTAAGTTCGGTGGTGCCAGGGTATATATCCAGCCAGCATCACACGGTACCGGAGTAATTGCAGGTGGAGCTGTAAGGGCGGTATTGGAAGCCGTTGGTGTACATGACGTATTGTCAAAATCACAAGGTTCCTCTAACCCTCACAACGTGGTAAAAGCTACTTTTGATGCCTTGTTGCAATTGAGAAGTGCCGATACCGTTGCCAAACAAAGAGGAGTTTCTTTGGAAAAAGTCTTTAAAGGATAACAATAAGTTGATAGTTCATAGTTGATGGTGTAAAAAGGATTTTGATAGAACCAAATCCAATAACTGACAACTGATAACTGAACACTGAAAACTGATAAAATGTCAAAGATTAAGGTAAAACAAGAAAAAAGCGCCATCAAAAGGCCAGAGAACCAAAAAAGAACTTTGGAGGCTCTTGGTCTGCGCAAGATAGGACATGTTGTGGAACACGAAGCAACGCCTAGTATCCTTGGAATGATTAATAAGGTAAAACACTTGGTTTCCACTGAGGAAGCTTAAATATAAGGCACATGGATCTAAATAATCTTAAGCCAGCCGAAGGCGCTGTGCACAAAGAAGGAAAACGTTTAGGTAGGGGTGAAGGTTCCGGTAAAGGTGGTACTGCTGCACGTGGACACAAAGGAGCCAAGTCTAGATCTGGATATTCCAAGAAAATTGGTTTTGAAGGAGGTCAGATGCCTTTGCAAAGACGTGTACCTAAGTTCGGTTTCAAGAACATCAACAGAAAAGAGTACAAAGGAATCAATTTGGGCAAATTGCAAGAGTTGGTAGACAATGGTGCCATTAAAGGTGAAGTTACCTTGGATACCTTGATCGACAACGGACTGGCCCACAAAAATGATTTGGTAAAGATTCTGGGTGATGGCGAATTGAAAGCGTCCCTAAAAGTATCTGTACATAAATTTACTGCTTCCGCTAAGGCCGCTATCGAGGCTGCTGGAGGTGAGGCAATAAGTTTATAAGGAATAGAGCAGCATGAAGAAATTTGTTGAGACCATATCTAATATCTGGAAGATTGAGGAGCTGAGACAGCGTATCATCTTAACCCTTGGGCTATTGTTGGTTTACCGATTTGGTGCCCAGGTAGTTCTTCCTGGTATTGATACAACCCAATTGGCCCAGTTGACCTCTCAAACGGAAAGCGGGATTTTGGGTATATTGAATGCTTTTACGGGTGGGGCGTTTGCCAATGCATCCGTTTTTGCCTTGGGTATCATGCCATATATCTCTGCATCCATTGTGGTACAGTTGATGGGAATCGCGATTCCTTATCTTCAAAAACTACAAAAGGAAGGAGAAAGTGGTAGAAAGACCATCAACCAGATTACTCGTTGGTTGACCATCGGTATCTGTATTGTTCAGGCCCCAGCCTATTTATATGGATTGGGAGCTTTGGGTGTGCCGGATAGCGCATTCGTTTTGGGCAAAGGATTGGATTTCATCGTGCCTGCAGTGATCATTTTGGTTACCGGGTGTGTGTTCGCCATGTGGTTGGGTGAGAAAATCACCGACAAGGGTATCGGTAACGGTATCTCCCTTTTGATCATGGTGGGTATCATCGCTAGAATGCCACAAGTATTCGCCCAGGAATTCGTATCAAGGACCACTAACAACACTGGTGGTATCATGTTCATTTTGATCGAAGTTATTGTTTGGTTCTTGGTAATCTTGGCCAGTGTTTATTTGACCATGGCCGTTAGGCAGATTCCAGTGCAATATGCCCGTAGAACAGCTTCTGGAGGATACGAAAAGAACATCATGGGTGCAAGACAGTACATTCCTTTGAAGTTGAATGCTTCCGGGGTAATGCCTATCATCTTTGCCCAAGCCATCATGTTCGCGCCAAGTTTGTTGGGTAGAACGTTCAACAATACCGCTGTAGGTCAGTGGATGGAAGTTCAGTTCGCCGATATTTTTGGTTTGGCCTACAACATTTTGTTTGCCGTTTTGATTATCATTTTTACCTACTTCTATACTGCGATCACCGTGCCTACCAATAAAATGGCAGATGATTTGAAGAGAAGTGGTGGTTTTATCCCAGGTATCCGTCCAGGTAAAGAAACTGGGGATTTCTTGGATCATATCATGTCTTTGATCACCTTGCCAGGTTCCATTTTCTTGGCCCTTTTGGCTGTTTTGCCGGCCATTGTGGTAAAGTTGATGGATGTTCAAGCAGGTTGGGCCTTGTTTTATGGAGGTACTTCCCTATTGATCATGGTCGGTGTTGCGATAGATACTGTACAGCAAGTGAATTCTTATTTGTTGAACAGGCATTATGACGGCTTGATGAAAACCGGCAAAAATAGAAAAGTAGCATAATTTATGGCAAAGCAGTCGGCAATAGAACAAGACGGGACTATTATTGAAGCATTGTCTAATGCAATGTTCAGGGTAGAATTGGAAAATGGGCATGTTGTTACGGCGCACATCTCGGGGAAAATGAGGATGCACTACATCAAATTGCTCCCTGGAGACAAAGTAAAGTTGGAAATGAGCCCATACGATTTAACAAAAGCAAGAATTACTTATAGATACTAGTTACAATGAAGGTAAGAGCATCAATAAAGAAGAGAAGTGCCGACTGCAAGATTGTTCGCAGAAAAGGCAGATTGTACGTAATCAACAAAAAGAATCCTAGATTTAAACAAAGACAAGGGTAATTATGGCAAGAATTGCAGGTGTAGATATACCTAAACAAAAGCGTGGCGTTATTTCGCTTACCTACATTTTTGGTGTGGGCAAGAGCAGGGCGCAAGAGATTTTGAAGACAGCCCAGGTAAGCGAGGATACCAAGGTTTCAGATTGGACCGATGACGAGATCGGTAGAATTAGGGATGCAGTTTCCGCTTTCACTATTGAGGGTGAGCTTCGCTCCGAGACCCAAATGAACATCAAGCGTTTGATGGATATCGGTTGTTACCGTGGAATCCGTCACAGAGCTGGTTTGCCACTAAGGGGTCAACGTACAAAGAACAACTCTAGGACCAGAAAAGGAAAGAGAAAAACTGTTGCTAACAAGAAAAAAGCAACTAAATAATAAAACATAGTCATTAGTCTTTAGAGTTAGAAGAATCTGTTTGAAATGTAAAAGTCTAGGATTCCAATAACTAAGAACTAACACTAGAAACTAAAAAGTATGGCAAAGTCAAATACCAAAGTCGTTAAAAAACGCAAAGTAATCGTAGAATCTACGGGAGAAGCTCACGTAGTGGCTTCTTTCAACAACATCATCATTTCCCTTACCAACAAAAAGGGTGATGTGATCTCTTGGTCATCTGCAGGTAAGATGGGATTCCGTGGATCTAAAAAGAATACCCCATATGCTGCCCAGGTAGCCGCCGAGGATTGTTCCAAAGTAGCTCACGAAGCAGGATTGAGAAAAGTGAAGGTTTATGTAAAAGGACCAGGTAACGGTAGGGAATCTGCTATCCGTTCCATCCACAACGCTGGGATCGAGGTTACCGAGATCGTAGACGTTACTCCACTACCACACAATGGTTGTAGACCTCCAAAAAGAAGAAGAGTTTAATCAATTTTAATAATGGCCCGATAAGGGTCTTCACCCAGAAGGCGCAGTTTAGATTATCGAAGGATTAGCCTTAATTCATAATCGCGCTTTCCAATTTTAAGAAGATGGCAAGATACACAGGACCAAAAACTAAAGTCGCCAGAAAGTTCGGCGAAGCAATTTTCGGGGACGATAAGTCTTTTGAAAAGAAAAATTACCCTCCAGGGCAACACGGAGCTAGCAAGCGTCGTGGTAAAAAATCGGAATATGCTGTCCAGTTGATGGAAAAGCAAAAAGCAAAATACACCTATGGTATTTTGGAAAGACAGTTCCGTAACCTGTTCGAAGAGGCCAAAAGAAAAGAAGGTGTAACCGGTGAGATCCTACTTCAACTGTGCGAATCCCGTTTGGACAACGTGGTGTACAGAATGGGAATTTCCCCATCAAGAAGAGGTGCGCGCCAATTGGTTTCACACCGTCATATCACTGTTAATGGTGAAGTAGTGAACATTCCTTCCTACAAATTGAGAGCTGGCGATGTAGTTGGTGTTAGGGAGAAATCTAAATCCGTTCAGGCCATTGAAGATTCATTGTCGGCCAACAGCTCCGTTTATGAATGGATCACTTGGAACCCTGCGAAAAAAGAAGGTACTTATGTATCCGTTCCAGAAAGATTGCAGATTCCAGAGAACATCAAGGAGCAGCTGATCGTCGAATTATACTCTAAATAAGAATTCAACATTAATCCAATTATGGCATTACTTAATTTTCAGAAGCCCGATAAAGTTATAATGATAGATTCAACAGATTTCGAAGGGAAATTTGAATTTCGCCCTTTGGAACCTGGCTATGGATTAACAGTTGGGAATGCGCTGAGAAGGGTATTGCTTTCCTCTTTGGAAGGTTTCGCCATCACTTCTGTGCGCATAGATGGAGTTGAACATGAGTTTTCTGTTATCCCAGGCGTTGTTGAAGACGTAACTGAGATCATATTGAACCTAAAACAAGTTAGGTTTAAAAGACAAATTGATGATGTTGAGAGCGAGACCGTTTCCATCTCCGTTAGTGGAAAGGAACAATTGACCGCTGGAGATTTCCAAAAGTTCATTTCAGGATATCAAGTACTTAACCCTGATTTGGTGATCTGTAACATGGATCCTAAAGTGAGCATCAACTTGGAGATCGTGATCGAAAAAGGACGTGGATATGTTCCTGCTGAGGAAAACAAAAAATCCAACGCACCGCTTGGTAGCATTGCTGTGGATTCAGTTTACACCCCGGTAAAGAACGTAAAATACAGCATCGAGAACTACAGGGTTGAGCAAAAAACCGATTACGAAAAATTGGTTTTTGAAATCATCACCGATGGTTCCATCCATCCTAAAGATGCGTTGACCGAAGCTGCAAAAGTTTTGATCCACCACTTTATGTTGTTCTCTGACGAGCGCATCACTTTGGAAGCTGACGAAATTGCACAGACCGAAACCTATGATGAGGAATCTTTGCACATGCGTCAGTTGTTGAAGACCAAATTGGTAGACATGGATTTGTCCGTAAGGGCATTGAACTGTTTGAAAGCCGCCGAGGTGGATACCTTGGGAGATTTGGTTTCCTTCAACAAGAACGATTTGATGAAGTTCAGAAACTTCGGTAAAAAATCCTTGACAGAATTGGAGGAGTTGGTTATCAACAAAGGCCTTCAGTTTGGAATGGATTTGAGCAAATACAAATTAGATAAAGATTAATTAATCATATTTTGCTCTCCCTTTTGGGATTTGGAAGCAAGATGATAAACTGTAAAAATGAGACACGGTAAAAAAATCAACCACCTAGGAAGAACATCGGCCCACAGAAAGGCCATGTTGGCCAATATGGCTTGTTCCTTGATCGAGCACAAAAGAATCAACACCACTGTGGCCAAGGCCAAAGCTTTGAAACAGTATGTTGAGCCTTTGATTACCAAAGCTAAGACAGAGAACAACCAGACTGCCGAAAAAGGTATGCATAACAGAAGGGTTGTTTTCAGCAGCTTGAGAAACAAATATGCCATCACCGAATTGTTCAGCACCGTTGCTGAAAAAGTTGGGGACAGACCAGGTGGGTATACAAGGATTATCAAATTGGGTAACCGTTTAGGTGACAACGCTGATATGGCCATGATCGAATTGGTCGATTTCAACGAGTTGTACAACGCAGGTGACACCAAGAAAAAATCTACTCGAAGAAGCAGAAGAGGCGGTGGTGCTAAAAAAGCGGAAGCTCCGGCACCTGCAGCAGCCGAAACCAAAACTGATGATTCTGAAGAATAAGAACAATGTTATTAACTATTGCATTAGTGGAAAAAGGATAAGTGAGAACTTATCCTTTTTTTATGTTTTTTTGCCATAACTGAAATTTTTAGAACACGACATGAAGTATCACACAAAGAAAAAAGCATTGATTTTGTTGGCCGATGGAACCATTTTCTATGGTAAAGCCGTTGGTGGTAAAGAAGGTACCGCTGTTGGGGAAGTATGTTTCAACACGGGGATGACAGGGTATCAAGAAATTTTTACCGATCCCTCCTATTACGGTCAACTTATGGTGACCACCAATGCCCATATCGGTAATTACGGTACCAATGAAGATGAAGTGGAATCCGATTCTGTGAAAATAGCAGGGCTTATTTGCAAAAATTTCAGTTATGAATATTCAAGGCCCAGTGCGGATTCAAGCTTGTTGGATTTCTTGAACAAAAGCAACCTGTTTGCCATTTCCGATGTGGATACCAGGGCTCTGGTAAGCTATATTCGCGACAATGGTGCCATGAATGCCTTGATTTCTACACGAGTGGACGAGATCGATGCCCTAAAAGAAGAATTGAAACAAGTTCCTAGCATGGAAGGCTTGGAACTTTCCTCAAAGGTATCCACTAAAGAACCTTATTATTATGGTGAGGAAAATGCGGAGTACAAAATCTCAGCTTTGGATATCGGTATCAAAAGGAACATTTTACGCAACCTTGCCAAAAGGGGAGCCTACATAAAAGTATACCCGTACAATACTCCATTTTCAGAAATGAAATCATGGAACCCTGACGGATATTTTATTTCCAACGGACCTGGGGATCCAGAACCATTGACAGATGCAATCGCCGCCACCAAGGAAATGATAGGTTCGGACAAACCCGTATTAGGAATTTGTTTGGGCCACCAAGTATTGGCTTTGGCCAATGGCGTATCTACCTATAAAATGCACAACGGTCACAGGGGAATCAACCATCCTATCCTCAATTTGGTGACGGGCAAGGGAGAGATTACTTCCCAAAACCATGGATTTGCCGTGAACAGGGAAGAAACCGAAGCTCATCCGGAGCTGGAGATTACCCACGTGCACTTGAACGACCAGACCGTTGCTGGTATCCGAATGAAGAACAAAGAGGTGTTTTCGGTACAATATCACCCAGAGGCTAGCCCTGGACCACATGATGCCGATTACCTTTTCGACCAGTTCTTCGATGCTATCAAAACAGCGAAAAACTAAAACGTTATAGTTTTATTTTTAAGCATTTATGTACGTTTTGTGTGCAATATGTTAAAGTTAAAAGGCGCTGCTTTTGTATCTTTACCTAAATAATCACAACTATAAATATTGAATAAAAATGAGCATTATTATCAACATTCATGCAAGACAGATATTGGATTCAAGGGGTAATCCTACCGTTGAGGTAGATGTAGTTACCGAAAATGGTACTTTGGGGCGCGCAGCCGTTCCATCAGGAGCCTCAACAGGGGAGCATGAAGCTGTTGAGTTGCGCGATGGAGGAAGCACTTTTATGGGAAAAGGTGTTACCAAAGCCGTTAACAACGTAAATTCAATTTTGGCCGAAGAGTTGATTGGAACCTCGGTTTTTGAACAAAACTATATCGATCAAACCATGATCGAACTGGATGGTACCCCAAACAAATCCAAATTGGGAGCAAACGCTATTTTAGGTGTTTCCTTGGCTGTGGCCAAAGCCGCTGCCAATGAGTTGGGTATGCCTCTTTACCGTTATGTGGGTGGAGTGAGTGCCAATACCCTACCTGTCCCCATGATGAACATTATCAACGGTGGATCCCACTCAGATGCCCCTATTGCATTCCAAGAGTTTATGATCATGCCGGTTAAGGCCAAAGATTTTAGCCACTCCATGCAGATGGGTACCGAAATCTTCCACAACCTTAAGAAAGTATTGCACGATCGTGGGTTGAGTACTGCAGTTGGTGACGAAGGTGGTTTTGCTCCGACTCTTGAAGGTGGAACTGAAGATGCTTTGGATACCATAGGTAAAGCTGTTGCCAAAGCGGGTTACAAATTGGGTGACGATGTAATGATCGCCTTGGATTGTGCTTCCGCAGAATTTTATGTGGATGGCAAATACGATTATACCAAGTTTGAAGGAGATAAAGGTAAAGTAAGGACTTCTGCCGAGCAGGCCCAGTATCTTGCAGATCTTTGCGAAAAATATCCGATCATTTCCATTGAAGATGGTATGGACGAGAACGATTGGGAAGGTTGGAAGCTATTGACCGAGAAAATCGGTGACAAAGTTCAGTTGGTAGGTGACGATTTGTTCGTGACCAACGTGGAGCGTTTGTCTAGAGGTATCGAAAATGGTATTGCCAATTCTATCTTGATCAAAGTAAACCAGATTGGAACTCTTACCGAGACCATCGCAGCCGTGAACATGGCCAAGAATGCCGGATATACTTCTGTAATGTCTCACCGTTCTGGAGAAACCGAGGACAATACCATTGCCGATTTGGCCGTGGCTTTGAACTGTGGTCAGATCAAGACTGGTTCTGCTTCCCGAAGCGACCGTATGGCCAAGTACAATCAATTGTTGAGAATTGAAGAAGAATTGGGTGATACTGCTTACTACCCAAAAGAAAAAGCCTTCAAGATCAAATAATCATAATGATTTGTTAGTGTACAAAAAACCTTTCCCATTTGGGAAAGGTTTTTTTTTGCTACAGTAATAAACTTTGTCTAAATTGAATATTCAACAGAATAAACCTTCAAAATTTCCCATATGAACAATTTCCTTTTTGTTTCCGCAGAAAATGATGCCCTTGCCAGTTGCAAAGCCGGTGGTATGGGTGATGTGGTTCGTGATGTGCCCAGACAGATTTCTGAGCGAGGGGATAAGGTACATGTTATTGTACCTGCGTACTCGAGATTGCATCATGGGGGACTGCCGAAGGCCACGTTGAATTTTTCATTGAGGGGATTGAATTATACCGCGGAATTGTTCGAGGTAAAACCCAAAAAAGAATTCCCGAACATCTTCCATTATGTTTTGCACCATCCTGAGATAGAAGCTGGGGATATCGCCCATATTTATCACAACGACCCTGAAGAACCATTCTACACCGATGCCATCAAATACTTTATTTTTTGCACCGGGGTTGCGGAAGCTATCAAAAAGGGAGCTTTTGGAGATTTGGATGTGGTTCACCTGCACGATTGGCACACGAGTTTGTTGTTGTTTTTAAGACAATACCATCCTGATTATACCAATTTAAAGGATATAAGATTTGTATATAGCATCCACAATTTGGCCATTCAGGGTATCCGTCCCTTTGATGGCAACTATTCTTCCGTAAAGAACTGGTTCCCCAATGTGCCGTTGGATTATCAGCGGTTGATGGATTACAGGTACCAGGATTGTATCAACCTAATGGCCGTGGGTATACGATTTGCAGATGCCGTGCATACGGTTTCTCCTTCCTACAAGGACGATGTATTGTTACCGAGTTCACCGCCGGAATTCATTGGTGGCGAAGGATTGGAAAAAGATCTGCAACAAGCCGATTCGGAAGGAAGGCTTTTTGGAATTTTGAACGGGTGCAACTATAAGAACATCAACAAGGAGGAAAAAGGAAATATCTACCGGAATACTGTTAAGGCATTATTCGGATGGCTTCAACAGGAAGACAAAAAATATAAGGCCGACTTTTTGGCCCACACCGGAGAAAAGATCATGGATTATGTGGTGGATAGGCCCAAGTTCATAGCCTCCAGTGTGGCCCGGCTAACGGAACAGAAATTCTATTTCATCATGCGTTCGCCCGATGCTTTTGTGGAAATTCTTAAAAAGTTGGAAAAGGTGGACGGTATTTTTATGCTGTTAGGTACCGGTGCCCCGGAATACGAGAGTATGTTCCGAAAGCTAAGTTATGAGCACAAAAACTTCATCTTTACAAACGGTCAATCCGAAAAACTCATCGACTCCATGTATTTGGAATCCGATCTGTATTTCATGCCGAGTCTTTTTGAACCCTGTGGCATAAGCCAGATGTTGGCCATGCGCAACGGAAATCCGTGTTTGGTTCACCATACCGGGGGGTTAAAGGATACAGTGGAACATATGAAGACTGGCTTTAGCTTTGATGGCAACACCTATGACGAAAAAATTGAGGACATGCTCAAAGTGTTCGATCAAGCACTGGATGTATTTGCCAATGACAAGCCCACTTGGAAAAAAATACAGGCTGCAGCCAAGAAAATGCGCTTCACTTGGCAGAAGTCAGTGGACGAATATTATACGCTTTTGTATAAATTGGACTAGCTGGGTTTTAACCTTTAAATTTTATTGTTAACAACAGCACAAATAGGTGTTGGAAATTGTTAATGGTCGCGCTTTTTCGTAATTTCCGCATTCCATTTTTACTAATCTATTAAAATATAAAATGTCGGATACAGCTATACTCGAATATGAGGGAAAACGGTATGAATTCCCTGTAATTAAAGGTACGGAAGATGAATTGGCTATAGATATCAACACCCTTAGGGCCACAACAGGAATGGTGACCATAGACCCGGGATATAAAAACACCGGATCTTGCGAAAGTGCCATTACCTTTTTGGATGGTGAAAAAGGAATTTTGAGGTATCGTGGATATTCAATTGAAGAGCTAGCTGAAAAAGCCGATTTTTTGGAGGTTGCCTATCTTTTGATTTTTGGCGAGCTACCAAACAAGGAGCAACTTGCCAAATTTCACCGTGATATCAAAGAAGAATCCCAAGTAGATGAGGAAATGAAGAAGATTTTGGATGGTTTTCCAAAAGCAGCTCATCCGATGGGTGTTCTATCTTCACTTACCAGTGCTTTGGTTGCTTTCAACCCAAGTTCTGTGGATGTTTCCTCCGAGAAGGCCATGTACAATTCCATTGTACGCATTTTGGCCAAGTTCCCGGTTTTGGTTGCGTGGACCATGCGCAAAAAGAAAGGCCTTCCCTTGGATTATGGGGATGATTCTTTGGGTTATGTGGAGAACATCCATAAGATGATGTTTAAAAGACCCAACCAAGAATACAAAAAAGATCCAATTGCCATTGATGCTTTGGACAAATTGTTGATTCTTCATGCCGATCACGAACAAAACTGTTCTACGTCCACCGTTAGAATCGTAGGCTCTTCCCATGCAGGCCTATTTGCCTCATTATCAGCAGGTATTTCTGCATTGTGGGGACCATTGCACGGTGGTGCCAACCAAGCTGTATTGGAAATGTTGGAAGCTATTGAAGCGGACGGAGGGGATACCAAAAAATATATGGCCAAGGCCAAGGATAAAGATGATCCATTCCGATTGATGGGCTTTGGTCACCGCGTGTACAAAAACTTTGACCCGCGTGCCAAGATTATTAAAAAAGCTGCGGATGACGTGTTGGGCAACTTGGGTATCGATGATCCTATTTTGGATATTGCCAAAGGATTGGAAAAAGAAGCCTTGGAAGACCCATACTTCGTGGATAGAAAATTATATCCCAACGTGGACTTCTACTCTGGGATCATCTATAGGGCGTTGGGCATTCCAACTGAAATGTTCACGGTAATGTTTGCCTTGGGCCGTTTACCCGGATGGATTGCTCAGTGGAGGGAAATGCGTTTGAGAAAGGAACCTATCGGAAGACCTCGTCAAATTTATATTGGGGAAAACCTAAGACCATTTGTTCCTTTGGAAAAAAGGTAAGATTTGGGAGATGAAATAAAAAAAGGGCGGATACACCGCCCTTTTTTTTGTCATAACTGTCCGGCCGAACCAAGGTTCAGTGATCGGTCACTATCATGGCACATTCGCATAATTTCACAATGGTAATATTTTCTGATTTCAGAGAGGTTCTCATTGCCTAACATGCTTTTGGATCTCTCGAATTCCTGATGGATAAAATTATGGGCATCAATGGAATTAAGGCTCCTTACGGTAGAATCCAAGGAATTATGATATCTTTTGAGGGAAGCATCGACCTTTAAGGTACTCCAATCCCAGCTATTGTTGGGATGATTCGCAATGGATTTGAAATCCTGTGGAAAATCATCATGGGAAATGCAGTCCTGGTATTTTGCGGAATAATTTGTTGAGATTGTTTTGTTGATGCTTTTTGAGTCATCAACCTTGCCAATGGCACGAAAAGCATTCATGCTTCCCAAAACGGCGAAAGCACTTGCAAGCAGCATGGATGAAAATAACAACTTTTTCATATGTAGGAAAAATCTTAATACAAATGTAATTAATATTTTTTTTCTTTCATCGATTTATGTGCTTAAAATGTTCGAAATACACAATTTTTAAACATTTGATAAACAAAGGGTTGTAAAATTTTGTTTTTTGATAATCCTAAATAGGAAGGACCAAATCCACCTGTGTGTAGTCCTTTTTTGTAAGTGGAAAATACGGACTAAAACACTAGATTTGCCATAGAATTTATGCGGGAAAACCCCAATGTGTTTTAAAAAAGTGCAATGGGACATAAAATTCGCAGACTATGATAAGATTGAATATCGTTGATGAGACCAGTCCGTTGAGATCGGTTATTTTGGGCACTGCACAAAGTAGTGGTCCTATCCCATCTTTAGAGGAAGCCTATGATCCAAAATCCATGGAGCATATATTGGCAGGTACCTATCCCAAAGAGGAAGATATGATCAAGGAAATGGATGCTTTTGCCCAGGTTTTCCACAAATATGGTGTTCAAGTTTTCAGACCAGAGGTATTAACGGATTGCAACCAGATTTTCGCTCGCGATATTGCATTTGTTATTGAGGATAAATTGTTTCATTCCAATATCTTACCGGATAGGGAAAGAGAATTTGAAGCCATTCATGAGGTATTGGAAATGATCGACCCCAATAATGTTATCAGGCCACCACAAGAAGTACATATAGAAGGTGGGGACGTGATGCCATGGAACGACCATATCTTCATAGGGACATATACCGCTCCGGACTACAAGAATTACATTACAGCACGCACCAATAGGGAAGCTGTGGAGTTTATCCGTGATATGTTTCCCCATAAAACCGTAAAATCATTTGAGCTAAGAAAATCCAATACCAATCCTAGAGAGAATGCCCTTCATTTGGATTGTTGTTTTCAACCTGTAGGAAAGGATAAGGCCATTTTGTACAAAAACGGATTTTTGGTAGCGGAGGAGTACGAATATTTGGTGGATTATTTCGGTCCGGATAATATCTTTGAAATCGATAAGGAAGAAATGTACCAAATGTTCAGCAATGTATTTTCCATTTCTCCCGAAGTGGTGGTTTCCGAAAGGAATTTTACCCGTTTGAACCATTGGTTGCGCGATCAGGGTTTTACCGTTGAGGAAATTCCCTATGCCGAGATAGCTAAACAAGAAGGTCTGTTGCGTTGTAGCACCATGCCCTTGATCAGAGAATAAATGAATACTACTTCCTGCTGCCACAGGTAAGCCAAATACATACAACAGTTGAGAGCACAGATTACCAACACCATTCTTATGGTTCGTCCCGTGAATTTTCGGATGAACGAACAAACGGCGGTCAATAATTATTTTCAGGAAGACCCGCATTTAAAAAATACCGTAATCAACCAACGGGCGCAGGAAGAGTTCGACCAGTTTGTAAAAGTACTGCGGGAGCATGGCGTTAATGTCATTGTGGTAGAGGATACTTTGGAGCGAGACACCCCGGATTCCATTTTTCCGAACAATTGGGTTTCCTTTCATGAAAGCGGAACCGTTTGTATTTACCCCATGTTTGCCTTAAACCGCAGAAAGGAACGTCGCGAGGACATACTAGATCTTTTGGAGGAAGAAGGATTTGTGATCAATGAGGTTATGGATTATACGGTTGCTGAAGAGGATGATATCTTTTTGGAGGGAACAGGGAGCATTCTCATGGACAGGGTCAACCAAAAGGCCTATTGTGCCCTTTCGGAACGGGCCCATGAGGAACTGTTTATTGAGTTCTGTGAGGATTTTGATTGTTTTCCGGTCATTTTCCATGCCAACCAGTCTGTTGATGGCAAACGCCTTCCCATTTATCACACCAATGTGATGATGGCCTTGGCAGAGACTTTTGCGGTGATTTGTTTGGATTCCATTGACGACAAAAAGGAACGCAAGAACGTGGTGGACCACCTTAAAATGGATGGAAGGGAGATCATTTCCATTACGGAGGAACAAATGAACCATTTTGCGGGTAACATGTTACAAGTTATCGGCGCGAATGACCAACGTTATATGGTCATGAGTACCCAAGCATACAAAAGCCTTAGCGATGCACAGATCAAGGCCATTGAAAAACACGGTCCCATCATCCACAGTTCTTTGGATACCATAGAGCTTTGCGGTGGTGGTAGTGCCCGTTGCATGATGGCAGAAGTGTTTTTACCCAAAACCAATTTACAATAATCAATTATCAGTGTTCAATGGAGTGGATTCATTTGAGCAGTCATATAGGCCAAGTTCATAAATTCTGAAGACATTCAAGTCATATTAAACGACCCTATAATACTTTCTCATTGCTTATTGAAAATTGTTTATTGCTCATTGTTCATTGATAATTGAACATTGAATTCATTATCTTCGATCATGCGCAGAAATTTTGAAATATTGGGTTTTACCATGTCGTGTTTTGCCGTGGTCACCCAATTGATTTTGATGCTTCATAACCGTGAAGCGAGCCTAGGCGAGACTTTGTTGCGCTTTGTTGGTTATTTTACCATCCTCACCAATACTTTGGTTGCTTTATACTTTGCCGTTCGGGTGTTTGGTCTTAAACGGCGTATGTGGGTTTTATTCCATAGAAGGGCGACGCCCATGGCACTTACCGCGTTTATTTTGGTGGTTTGTTTGGTGTACCAAGTGGCTTTGCGGAAGATTTGGAACCCTACCGGTTTGCAAATGATCGTGGATGAACTTTTGCATACCATCGTCCCCATTTTCATGTATGTATATTGGTTAATGTTCCAGGCTCGAAACCTTGTTACTTGGCAAGACCTTCGTGCTTGGTTAATGTATCCTGTTCTCTATTTATTGTGGATATTGTTTAGGGGATATTATTCCGGTTTTTATCCATACCCGTTTTTAAACATGGACCAGTTGGGCACAGGAACTTTGGTATTGAATATTTCCATGGTGTTAGCCTTGATGCTTTTGGTCATGGCAGCCCTTTATTTCCTCGGAAGACTCCTCCGACCGAAACAATGAACAGTTTACAATGGGCAGAACAATGTACAATGAGCAATAAACAGAAAACAATTTCAAATTGTTGTCTCTCTCTGTCATTTTGAGTGAAACGAAAAATCTCTAGGGGTTTGACACGAATTGCACCAATTTTCACGAATGTATTATTGCCATTTCGAACGTCCCGATAGTTATCGGGAGTGAGAAATCTAAACCCCTTTGGGATTTCTCAATCGCTGCGTTGCACCTCATTTCGAAATGACACTTTCCGCCATGCTGTCCCGATAGCTATCGGGATTGTTTCAGCATCTTGTTGTTTTGGATGGGATTCCGTGTCAGGCACGGAATGATGTTGCCTTGTCATTTTGAGTTATGTCCTGAGCGTAGTGAAGGAGCTACGAAAAATCTCTTTTAGGGGGTTGACACGAATTGCACCAATTTTCACGAATACATTATTGTCATTTCGAACGTCCCGATAGTTATCGGGAGTGAGAAATCTAAACCTGTTTGGGATTTCTCAATCACTGCGTTGCACCTCATTTCGAAATGACACAACTTACCTTTCCGATGCTGATGGGGTTATTACGGAAAAGCGTAAGTAATTTCCCTTGAAAAATGTATATTGAACTGATATTTAATATGTTATTTGATTAGTTGCTGTTAACCTTAACAAGAGTTATTATGATTTATAAAGTATTTGAACAAGATGCTAATACACTATTGGAAAAACCGGAGACAGGAATAGGTTATCAAATAATATCGGCATTTCAGTATGAAAGACATATAATGAGAAAGTTTGTCGTTTATAATACTAATCTGGCCGTTGAGTTGGATTCAGAATTTATTTATCATAAAAATCAGGTTGTACAGAGGGGATACAACCTAATGCTCGGTAAATCTGATGTGATAATGCTCGAAACCAATTCCATCAAAGTTTTGAAAAAAATTGACGTTGAAAATAAAATCGATTATACAAATAACTTAAATAATAAAGGCCGATATTCTGGAGGTAAGGGTGCAATTGATAACCCTGAAGAACGTTCCAATGGTACAGAAAGTTTTGTTAGGATTTCTGCTTATGAAGATGACCGAAGAGTAGATATGGTAAATAAGAAATTAAAACCTGGTTCATTTGCTACAACCAAAGTAGATTATTTAAAGTGTGTAATGTTAAATGATAATCCAATAGATAGGTATGCCTTGCCAAATGATGAGGAGATTAAATGGGCATTTCATATAAATCCAAAACTAGGTGACATTTTACAAAGAGGAGTTGTTCAACCAGCTTTTGGACATATTGGTGGTGGTATTGAAGCATACTTTAAGAGTGGTACTTCAGATGGTACTTTAATATCGAAGAGACCATATGGCAAATAGGAAAGTTTTAAAATTATCCGAAAAATATGCGACATATTTGGAAGAGCTTCCAGAGCAAGGAATGGGTTATCAATTGGTAGATATTAAATTGAAGGATGGTAGAGTTTTGTTAAGCAGAGTAGTGTTGAATTGTATTTTTTTAAAACTCAAGGATGATGAGGATATAAAAAATGATGATATTATGGACCTTAAGATATGTGATGATTATTAAGTGAAATTGAAGTACCCAGTTATGTTTTGTAAAGAATTATGTCATTAATAGCTTTTAAACTTATTTTCTTAACCCTTTCACCAACCCTCTAAGCGCAGCCACCACTTGTTGCACTTCTTTGCGGTCAAACGTATCTTCTTCTAAATAAAATAACATCTCTATACCATAATCCAGAACTTTTGCTAGTTCTTCAGGAGTGCCGTAGCTATCTTCAATCCAGTTTAATAAAACCTCATCATGTATCATATCAATCCAAAACTTGTCATATATGACATTAACTACGGTAAATATAAACCTTTTCTTGACTTGTCAAATATGGCAAGTATGGAAAAATTGGAAATTCTGAGGAAAATAGGAGAGAACATTAAAGAAGCGCGTCTCAAAAAAGGCTATACCCAAGTGGATCTAGTGGGTAAAATCGAGGCTAAAATTGACACTACAAACATTTCAAGAATCGAAAAGGGAAGAACCAATGCCACGATCATAACATTATATCGCATCAGCCAAGCCCTGGATATTCCATTATCTGAAATCTGCAAGCTAGAAGCTTAAAGCTTATAACTAAAAACTCACCACTAAAACCTACTGCTCCTCTTCCGAAACCGTAAAACCACGGATGGCTTGGTTGGGTTCCATGATGTTATAACCCTTCCAAAACTCGGGGTCATAGTTGGGCATATAGGTAGCCCGTACGGTCTTGTCCTCCTTGTAATTGGTAAAAGTGCCTTCGGGAATTTCTTCTTGATTAAAGACCACTAATTCCCATTTATTGGTCATGTTCATGCGAAAATCGATGTTCAACAACAGCTCGTTCTGCTTGCGGCGACCCTTTACGTGCTTGTTCTTTTCCACCACTTTTAAAGGTCGGTCCACGGCAAAGTAGCGTCCTTCGGCAAAATCCATAAACTGAAGATCATATTTACCACTGGGCAATTTGGCAAAGCGCATGGTGCCCTTGTATACATTTTCACGGTAGGTAATGCCCAACAATCTAAAATTGCGCAAACGCTTGGTGTTCTCAAAGTCGAGGCGCATAATGGCAAAATCCTCAATATTGATATACAGTCGGCCCCTAAAATCGGCACTACTGCGCTTGGGTTCAAAGTCGATGACGTACACCCCGGCATCGTTGATGTCCGCGTAGCCCACCAGTTTAAACTCGTAGCGGTTGGTTTTTTCAACCAGGTCCAGTTTGGTGTTTTCCTTGTAGTAGAGTTGGCTCAACATTTCACGAAGTTCGCCCCGTTGGCTGTCCGTCAATCCAGAAATGCTATCCTTTTGCATTTGGGCCTTCACCTTTTTCATCTGCTCCACACGCTCGTCATCAAACGTATCGATGATGGAGTCCACCTCTATCTTTTCACTAAAAATCCCCGATTTTATCTTGAGGTACGAACCCTGTTTCACGTTCTTTTTAAAAATCTCCTCCATGTGTTCGGCCAATTCCTCAAAAGAGCTTACGTTTCTTTTATCGAAAAGGTCCGCCGCCTTAAAAATGTCCAGTTTATACTTGGTGTGGTGCTTGTACAAATCACCCAAACTTTCGGTATAGTGATGAGCGTTTTTGGGAATGGAGTTGGCAATACTGTCCATAAGTTCCTTGTTCAGTTCCTTGATGGACGATTTTTCAAACCCAAAATCCACTTTTTGCATATTGGCCAGTTCGGAGGTTCGAAGGAAAAAGCGTTGCTTTATAGGATCTTTGTTCACGTTCTGGGGGATACGCTCTTTCATTTTCTCGATGATGTCATCCACCTCCAGTTCCTTGTCGAACACGTATACCCCACTCAGTTCAATGGCTTTGGAATTAATCAAAATGGTGCTGTCCTGCAATTGTTCCAAGGAGAAGCCTTTTTTTTCATACCCCATGGATGTAACATAAATAGAATCGGGTAAAGTGGCACCTGCATCCAACACAAAACTGAATCGGCCTTCCTCATTGGTGATCACGCCTTGGTACTCCCCATATTGCACGGTAGCATAGGGAATGCCTTTTTGTGTCTTGGCATCTACCAACCGGGAGCTTACGGTCTGTGCCGAGAGGGGCAAGCCTATGAAAAGGATAAATAGTAAATGGATCAGTGTTTTATTGATTGACATAGCTTTTTTTAAAGGTTCTACCATAAAGACACCTTTTGGGGGCCAAAGGTTGCTTCGGTGATTAGACGAGCTTTTGGGGAATTTGTGACAAAGGTCGGTAAACATTGGTCAATTTTCAATGGACAGCAATCAATTAACACTGTGGTCATTGCTTATTGCCCATTGTCATTTTGAGTGAAACGAAAAATCTTTTTTATGTTTTGACACGAATTACACGAATTACACCAATTTACTCGAATGACTTGTCTGGGTGTCATTTCGAACGTCCCGATAGTTATCGGGAGTGAGAAATCTCATAAGTCATCGATAGAAGTGGGCAAATTATCCGCGCGGTGGTCCAATAGTTTTCGGAAGAATTTTTGAACGGCCATACTATCCGAACGCACCTTGATGAAATGATGGTCCATAAAAATGGAATAGACCGCCATATCGCCTTTATAAAGATTCAATTTATAGTAAGGTATGATTAATCCAAATGTTTCCAACAACGATCGGAACCGTATAATGATGCCCTTGGGACGCAATTCAATATTGCAGGTGTCCAAGTTGTTGTCCAAGATCAACAGGTTATGGATTTCCACACTGGCTTCGGTTATAAAAAGTTTGGGACTGCCAATGCCGCCCATGGCAAAGCGTTCCCTTAAGGGAAAGGGTTTGCCCACAGCCTCGTCTATTTTTTTGGTGATGTTTTTATCTGAGTATGAAACGTTCAACAGCATCTTTACAGTTTTTGTCCAAACCGCAACAGGTTTCCTTCGCCATCAAGGGCGGAAAACTCCCGAAGACCCCAAGGCTTATTGCCCAAAGGTCCGTTAGGATGTACCACGCCGGTTTTTTTCAGTTCGGCATAAAGTCCATCCACATCGGTCACATGGATGTAGCAGCTGGTGTTTTCTGGAAAAATCTTATCGTTGCATTTGGCAATATGTAGTTCAATTTGATCCCTACCGATCACGGCATAATGGTCATCTACCCAGCCCTGCTTGTCAAAGCCGAATTTCTCTTGATAAAAAGCGACCGATTTTCGTACATCAAGGGCAAAGAGTACCGGAACGGCGCGTTGTAAATGTTCCATCTGCTAGTTTTTTCTAAAATTACAGTTTCTAGGATGTCAACACTAGTCCAGATTGCCAAAAAAGGGCAAAAAATATGTAGTTTTGCAGGCTGAAAAGCCTTTTAGATGAGTTTGCAGAACGATTTGACCCAAAAAGTGATCGAGGCGGTAAAACAACTGTATCAAGTTGACCTGCCTGCGGTGGAATTTCAACCTACCCGAAAGGATTTTGAAGGGGATATTACCGTGGTGGTATTCCCCATGTTACGCTTTGTTAAGGGAAATCCGGTTCAAATCGGCACACAGATCGGGGAATATCTGCAACAACATGTGGAGGAAGTGGCCAAATGCAATGTGGTCCAAGGCTTTTTGAACATTGTGATAGCGGAAAGCTATTATCTGAATTTCTTCAACAGCATCAAGGATGAGGTGGATTTCGGTTATGTAAAAACACCATCACCGGGGGCTACCATGGTGGAATATTCATCCCCCAATACCAACAAACCGCTGCACTTGGGGCATATCCGAAACAACTTATTAGGGTATTCGGTTGCCGAAATTTTGAAGGCTTCTGGTAAAAAAGTATACAAAGCCCAGATCATTAATGATCGTGGTATCCACATCTGTAAAAGTATGCTGGCCTGGCAGAAATTCGGGAAAGGGGAAACCCCAGAATCCTCTGGAATGAAAGGCGATCACTTGGTAGGGAAATACTATGTGGCTTTTGATAAGGCCTATAAGGAACAGATTGCGGAATTGGTAGCTGGAGGAATGCCTAAGGAAAAAGTTGAAAAGGAAGCTCCTATCTTGTTGGAAGCCCAAGAAATGCTACGTAAATGGGAGGCTGGAGATTCAGAAGTGGTTTCCTTGTGGAAAACAATGAACGCTTGGGTATATGCAGGTTTTGATACCACATACAAAAACCTTGGGGTTGATTTTGATAAACTGTACTACGAGAGCGATACCTACTTGTTGGGTCGCGATGTAGTAAAGGATGGACTTGAAAAAGGAGTCTTTTTTAAAAAAGAAGATGGCAGTGTGTGGATCGACCTGACCGAAGATGGCTTGGACGAGAAAATCGTATTGCGTTCCGATGGTACTGCGGTATATATGACCCAGGATATTGGCACGGCTCTTCAAAGAGTAACCGATTTTCCTGACATCAAAGGAATGGTGTACACGGTAGGTAACGAGCAGGATTATCACTTTAAGGTCCTTTTCCTCATCTTGAAAAAGTTGGGATATAGTTGGGCCGAAAAATTGTACCACCTCAGTTATGGGATGGTGGATCTACCAAGCGGTAAAATGAAGAGCAGGGAAGGTACTGTGGTAGATGCCGATGATCTGATTCAAAACATGGAAGAGACCGCCGAGACCATTTCCAAGGAACTGGGCAAATTGGATGGTTATTCCGAAGAGGAAAAACAAAAACTGTATAAAACCATAGGTTTGGGGGCTTTGAAATATTACATCCTAAAAGTAGATCCCAAAAAACGTATCCTGTTCAACCCGGAAGAATCCGTGGATTTTCAAGGGAACACGGGTCCGTTCATCCAATATACCTATGCTAGGATCCAATCCATTCTAAGAAAGGCGGGTTTTGACGTCTCGACTGCGCTCGACGTGACAATGGAGCTTCATGAAAAGGAAAAGGAACTTTTGAAACAGATCCAATTGTTCCCAGAAACGATTCAACTTGCGGCCGAAAATTACAGTCCAGCGCTTATTGCCAACTATACCTACGATCTGGTAAAGGAGTTCAACTCGTTTTACCAACAAGTGTCCATTCTCGGGGAAACAGACGAGCAAAAGAAAAACTTCAGGGTGCAGTTGTCCAAGAAAGTAGGGGAGGTGATTCAATCTGCCTTTAGACTTTTGGGGATTGAAGTACCCGAACGAATGTAAAAACCCTCCTATGTTTGACAACTGTCAAACATCACCTCCCTTTTAAGGGAGGAATTGTGAATCAGGATTAAAGTGCTGGGAAATTTCCCAAAGCACAAATTCCAGGTTTTCGAAAACCATTTTATTTTCGAATCGGATAACGGTGAAGCCTAAGTCATTTAAGACGACGGTTCGGTTATTGTCATATTCTATGGCTTGCGGGGTATTGTGCACTTGTCCATCAAGCTCAATTACAAGTTTCTCGGCAGCGCAATAAAAGTCAACAATATAGTTCTTGATGCTATGCTGTCTATTGAAGCGACGTCCTTTTAACTTTCTGGCTTTTAGATGTCGCCACAAAAATGCTTCTGCAGGGGTTAAATTCTTTCTTAACTTTTTTCGATAGGGAAGTAGTTCCTTTCTATTGTGGATTCTTCTTTTCATCAATCTCAACTTTAAGATTCCCCTCTTACCATAAGAGGGGTTGATTCAGTGTTGCTGAATCGGGGAGATTGATTGGGATAAATATAAGAAATCAGAAATTGATTCTGAAACTCACGTTGGGAGTAATGCCCAAGGATACATTGTCCACGGTTTCAATTTCATCCTCATCGTTTACCCGATAATATCGATTCAATGTGTTTTTACGATTGGTCAGGTTCAAAACCGAAAGCCCGGCATTGGCATTGATTCTCGGACTCAATCTAAAACTGTAAATGGCCGAGGCATCTGCCCTGAAATACTCGGGTAACCTGCTACTGTTCGGGGATTTAAAATTGATTCTGGAGGGTGTATAATCCGTGTCCAAACCTTGGTCACCATCCATTGGCTCCGTGTAAGGCTTGCCAGTACGGTAGTTCAGGCCGATACTTAATTTAAGGTTGTTGTAGGTATAGGTCCCGGCAAAAGTAAGGGTATGGGTAATGTCTAGGTTATTCGGAAACTTCTGGGGCACTATGGAATCAAAAGTGTAATCGTTCTTGTTGTAGGCATAGCTAAGCCATGTGCTGTAATTCTCGCCTTTTTTGTTGATAAGGAATTCAATCCCTTTTACATCATAACTGCCAATTTCACCTGAAAATTGGTACTGGTTCTGAAAACCTTGGGTGCTGGTACTAATGCCATTCACTTGTTTGTAGAAACCTTCCAATCCAACGTAAAAATGGTTTTTCTCATAGTTCATTCCCACAGAACCTTGCTTGCTTTTGGTCACGGGTAGGGAACTATCATTGGAGAGGATCCATCGGCGTTTCTCAATCCCCAAAAAGTTTTGCTCCAAATCTACTACTTGGTTGGTGGTCTGACTTTTGAACTCACCCAAAACTTCTGCCCTTAAATAATTGGCCAATCTAAAATTGAGATTTACCCTAGGTTCGATCAACAATTCTTTGAAGGTGTTCAGGTTTTCAATAAAATTGAAACGGGTACCTACTTTGGCAATAAACGTGTTTTCTGGAGTGTGGTAGTCGATTTCGGTATAAGGTGCATGAATTCGAACAACCCCTTTTATTTTGCTGTCGAAATTGGGTTCGTTTAGCACGGTGGTATTGGTAATGCCGGTTTCAATATATTGGTAGCCGTTGTTCCAGTTGAATTGGTCGGTCAACTTATAATTGGTATCCAGTTTTAACGCGTTTTCTATGACCTCGTTTTGTTGGAACAATTGCTGTACCTGGTTCCCAAAAACGTTCTGCGCATCCAAATTATATCGGGAATAATAGATGTTCAAATGAGAGGAAAACCTGTTGTTCCACTGACTTTGTAACTGCCCGCCAACGGAAAGGTTGTCCTGTTTTAAAAGACTGATATTGATTTCCCGATCGGTAATATTATCCTCAATGTACCTTAGGTTGTTCTTGATGTGGATGGCACTCAACCGCAATTGATGTTCGTCATTGAGGTTGTACAGGATCTTTCCTGAAAAATCATAAAAGAAAAAATCTTCCTTTCTTACAATTTCATCATCTACAGAATTGTTGTTCTCGTCAGTGATTTCACTATCCTGAAAAGCGCGTTCAAAAAACTGGTTGTAGGTAGGGGAGTTCAAAAAATCGGTAGCAGACCGTCTTGCCGCAAATTGAATTCCCAATTTTTCGCTGAGGGGAACTTCGGTATAAAAATCCCCGCTGATTAGGTTAAATCCGGCCCCTCCTTTCCACTGATCGGTAATTTTGTTGCTGGTTTCCATTTGGATTACGCCGCTCACGCCATCACCATATGCAGCCGGAGTGCCATTTTTATAAATGGTCACTTGATCAGTCAAATATGGATTGAAGGCGGATATCAACCCAAAAAAATGTCCGGACTGATACATTTTGATGCCGTTCCACAACACTAGGTTCTGATCGTTGGTTCCACCTCTCACATTGATATCGGATACGGTCTCATCAATACTTTTAATACCGGGAAGGGCTTGAACGGTTTGAAGAATATCAGGTTCGATCTGCCCAGGTAGAATCCCGAATTCGGCTGTGTTCAGGGTGATACTTGCATCTTTCTCCTTGATGATACCTGTGGTAAGGAATTGGTAAACGATGACTTCGTTCAGTTGTTCCATGTGTGGTGTCATCAAAATTTTAGGACATTCCCCCAATCCGAGGAACTCAGCGACACTCATGTTTTGGGTAAGAAATCCTAAATAACGAATACGTATGGAAGCATCCTTGGGAACATCTTGAATAGTGAACTTGCCATCGTCCCCAGTAATCAAGGCTCGATTGGTTCCTAATATTTCAACGGTAGCTCCGGGTATGGAGTTGTCCGCAAAATTGTCCAGTACCATTCCACACAGATCAACATGCGAATTTTTGGTCAGGGTGTAATACCGGTCGTTGAGCTTTTTGTACTGAATCTGAAACTGCGCTTGAATATAGGATAGGATACCTTCCAATGACTCCGGAGCTTGTGGGGCATCAATAGTTAATCCTTCAAGGTCTTCATTGATATAGGAGAATTTTACGCTGAAACGTTCCTCCAAGGTTTTGATATAGGAAACAAGGGCAATGGAAGGTTGTTGTTCTTCCTGGGCATGAATGGAAACCAAACAAAAAAGGAAAAACAAGAAACCCAATAAGAGGCTTATATGCTTATTACGGCGTGTTCCCAGCATAAAAAAGTACGTTATCGCCTTCTACTCTGTACTTGATTTGAGAGGGGGTACTTATACTTTTTAACGCCATATCGAGGTCTGTGTTGTTAAAGGTACCGGTAAAATTGATTTCGGTGTTCACATTTTGGGTAGTGACCTTAACGTTGAACTGTCGCTCCAATTCGGCAAGAACGTATTTGAGTGGTATGCGCTCAAAGCTGCTCTCGTTGCTCATCCATGCAGGAGCATTACCTTGTGGCATGGGGGATTCCACAATTTCACCATTGATGACCATAAAGGAAGTACCAGCAGGCAATTTGGTTTCCATGCCTTGGTAGGTTACGCTTACCAATCCTTCAAAGCAGGTAACTTCAAAAAAGTTCTGCCTGTTTTCCACATTGAACTGGGTTCCCAATACGGCTACGGTACCCTGATCTGTAGAAACGGTGAATTTTTTTCCTTTGGAAACCTTAAAGAAAGCTTCTCCCTTAAGTTTAACGTCGCGTTGCTTGTCCCAATTTTTCTTGCTGTACGAAACTTGGGATTCTGCGTTCAAGAAAATTTCAGAGGCATCAGGAAGGGTCACTTCAGTACGTTGGGCGTATTCCGTGGATACGGTTTCGTTCAAAGTGTTTACATAAAAATAGGAACCGGCGAGTAATATGGCAATTACCGCGGCCACCTTCAAGAAGTTCTTGAAGGGGTTCAAAGTGATGACCTTCGGCGCAGTGCCAATGCGCTCTTCTTTTAAATGGGCGAGGGCTTGGTCCATATCAAAGTCGGGGGCCTTTAAAGTACTAGTGACCTCCTTCAACTTTTGGTACGAAGCATACTCGGCAGATGCTTTAAATTCTGCCAGCTCCGTTTCCGAAAGCTCTCCGTTGAGCCACTTTGCCAAGTAATTTTCTTGCATGGTTTCTATGCTTTACCTTGTTATAACAATCAACTCCTAAAAAACCCTACCGCTACTTTGTTGAAAATCAACATTTTTAAAAAAATCGGTTTCAAAGGGGTTTGTATTTTATATGGGTTAAATATAATTCATTAAAAATCAGTCATTTAAATTTCAAATCCCATCTATATGTTCGCGAAGGCTTTTTAGGGCCAAATGCATCCTTTTTTCAATGGCCTTTACACTAACACCTTCCATTTCGGCAATTTCTGCGTATTTCTTACCATCAACCCGGTTGAGCAAAAAAGTGGTTCGTTGATTTTCTGGCAAGGCGTTCAGGGCATCCTCCAATTTTTGTTTGTATTCTTTTTCCTCCATCAAAAATTCTGGTGACTCATGGGAACGGTCATTGGTGGTATCGGCATATTTCATCCTTACCTTTTCCGCCTTGATTACATTCAGGTAAAGATTGTTCGCCACCGTGTACACAAAAGATTTGGCTTTATCCGGACTCACCTTGGCGCAGTTTTCCCAAAGCTTCACAAAAGCTTCCTGCACGGCATCGTGTGCTTTCTCCTCGTTTCCGAACTTATAAAAGATATAATTGAAAACCGTTTTGGAATGGGCCTTGAAAACGGAACTGAATATATGGTCTTCGCAGACGTTGCTCATTTGGCAAAAATTGTAATTGCAATCAAAGATATTTTAAAAAAAATTAAGATAAAGTAGGGTTTTTTTTAAGATGGTTGTTTCACTATCGAATTATAACCCCAAAATTCAATTTGTTATGAAAAAGTTGATGAACAACGTTTTGCGCGCAGCACTAGTTGTACTTGTTTTTAGTTTTACTTCCTGCCAAGAAGAATTTGAAGTAGTTGGCGGAGGAACAGAGGAGCAGACCATTTCTGCAAGTTCCTCTACGGCCGTCCTTATTGAGGATACTTGTTCCCATGACGGTTCTTTTGACAATATAGTGGATGGTGCCAGTTGTTTGGCCATCCAGTTTCCATATACCGTTGAGGTAAATGGAGTACAGGTTACCATCGATTCTGAAATCGATTTAAAAGTAATCGAGGAAATTTTTGATGAACTCGATACCGATGATGATATCTTGAACATCGCTTTCCCGATCACCATTACCCTGGCCGATTACAGTGAGATCACCATCAATAGTTTGGATGAGCTTGAGGCTATGGCCCGCGAATGTTTGGAAGGTGGAGATGATGACGATATCGAGTGTATCGATTTTGTTTACCCCATTACCTTGTTCACTTTTGATGTGAATAATCAGCAAACAGGTAAAATTACCGTTGAAACCGACAAAGGTATGCGTAGGTTCTTCTCCGAATTGGAGGATAATGAACTGGTAAGCATTGAATACCCCATTACCCTTAAAAAATATGATGGTACCCAAGTTGTGGTGACCAACAATGCCGAATTGGCGGCTGCATTGCAATTGGCCAAGACCGAGTGTGATGAAGACGACGACGACGATTACAATGATGATGATTTTACCAAAGAGGAGTTGGACGCTTATTTGGTAGCTTGTCCATGGGAAGTACGCCAGATCATCAGAAATGAGGTAGACAATACCGAACAATATTTTGAGCACATCATGACCTTTACTGAAGATGGTAATTTAGTGTTGGGTGGAGGTGCCAATGTATCCATTACAGGTACTTGGACTACTACAACGACTGATACCGGTGTATACTTGAGATTGAGTTTCGAAACTATGGTCGATTTCAATATTGAAGGTCAAGTTTATGAACTTGAAGAAGGTGTCATCAAACTATACCAAAACAGTGGCAACAGGATCGTACTTAAAAAACGATGTGATGTTGACCCCATTGGAGAAACTGATCCCGATACCTTGAGAGCCATTTTGAACGAGTGCCAATGGGTGATCAAAAAGGTGAAAAACCAAGGTGAAGAAGTAGAAAGACTTTTGGGCTATCAATTTGAATTCTCTGCAGAAGGAAGCGTAACCTTGAGCAATGGTGTAGATGTTAAGGAAGGTACTTGGGAATTGGGATACAACAGTCAATTACAGTTGTCCCTAATGATCACTATGGGTGAAGAAGCAGCTGTAAGCTTTGAATGGCCCGTACGCGAATTGACCCAATCCCGTTTGAAGTTCGAGATTACCGGTACTGATTACGAAATGATCCTATTGCGTGTTTGCAATGATAGTGCTGATGATGGTGATGTGTTGGAAATCAGGAACATTGCCATGGGTGGCCCTTGGAACGTGGCCCTTTACAAAGAAGGTGAAGTGGATATGACCGCTGCTTATGCAGGAATGGACTTTAATTTCAATGCCATGTACCAGGTTGAAGTATCCGTAAACGCCGACCCCATTGCCAATGGACTTTGGAGGGTATTGCGTGACTCTGAGGATGGATTGAAATTCTACATCAATTTTGATAGTACCGATGATCTTGGTGAGCTAACGGACGATTGGAAGATCGTTTCCATCACCTCCACAAGAATAGAACTCTCCGATGAGAGTGGTGATGGTACTATCGAGACCTTGGTATTCGAGAAACCTTAATTAAATAACCAATTACAACGAGAACACTATTTGCTATGAAAACCTCAGTATTAAAATTCGCATTCATTATGTTGATCGCTTTTGCCAGTTGCAGCACTGACAATAACGATGAAGGAACAACCGATAATTTGACCGCTTCCCAAATAACGGAGCTAAACGGAATTGCCTTGAGTGGTGATTGGGTCATCACCTACTTTTTCGATACCGATAAGGAAGAAACTTCAAATTTCAACGGTTATACCTTCACATTTAATGCTGATGGTACGCTGGTTGCATCCAATGGCACCACAGATGTCAATGGAACATGGTCCATTACGGATTCCAATTCCAGCGATGATGATAGCAACAAGGACAGTGATGTAGATTTCAATATTTTATTCACCTCACCTAACAATTTCGAGGATTTGTCAGATGATTGGGACATCGTTTCCTTCACCTCTACTCGAATTGAGCTTATTGATGTAAGTGGTGGTAACGGGGGTACGGATAAACTGGTATTTGAGATCAACTAGATAAATTTCCCCAATCTTTTTTTAAAAAAAGGACGGCTCTCCCCAAAGCCGTCCTTTTCTTTTTTTATTATTCTTAAATTTGTGCTTCCTTTTAAACAAAGAGAACCTATGTTCGACAATTTAAGCGAAAAACTGGATAAGGCGCTCCACGTCCTCAAAGGGCATGGGCAGATTACTGAGATTAATGTTGCGGAGACCCTCAAAGAAATTAGAAGGGCCCTGTTGGATGCTGACGTCAACTTTAAGATAGCAAAGGATTTTACCAATAGGGTAAAAGAAAAGGCCATGGGTCAAGATGTATTGACCACTCTTCAACCGGGGCAATTGATGGTGAAGATCGTTAAGGACGAACTCACCGAGCTTATGGGAGGCGATGCAGAAGGAGTCAACCTATCGGGTAATCCTTCCATCATTTTAATGTCCGGACTGCAAGGTTCCGGTAAAACCACTTTCTCCGGAAAGTTGGCCAATTTCCTCCTGAGTAAAAAGAGCAAGAAACCATTATTGGTGGCGTGTGACGTATACCGACCTGCTGCGATCGATCAGTTACACATTGTTGGGGAACAAATAGGGGTAGAGGTATATTCCGATCGGGAGAACAATGATCCTGTGGCCATTGCCAAGGCAGGTATTGCCCACGCCAAGAGTTTGGGCTGTAATGTGGTCATCATCGATACCGCGGGTCGTTTGGCTGTGGATGAACAGATGATGGCGGAGATTGCCAACATCCACAAGGCGATCCAACCGCAAGAGACCTTGTTCGTGGTTGATGCCATGACAGGTCAAGATGCGGTGAACACCGCCAAGGCGTTCAACGATGTCCTGAATTTTGACGGGGTAATCCTTACCAAACTCGATGGTGATACCCGCGGTGGTGCCGCGATTTCCATCAAATCCGTGGTGAACAAACCGATCAAGTTCATCGGTACGGGAGAAAAAATGGAAGCCATCGATGTGTTCCACCCTTCCAGGATGGCCGATCGTATTTTGGGTATGGGTGACGTGGTTTCCTTGGTTGAACGTGCCCAGGAGCAGTTTGATGAAGAGCAGGCACGAAAAATCCAAAAGAAAATTGCCAAGAACAAGTTCGGTTTTGATGATTTCTTGAGCCAGATACAACAGATCAAGCGTATGGGGAACATGAAGGACCTCATAGGCATGATCCCTGGAGCTGGAAAAGCCCTAAAAGGCTTGGATATTGATGATGATGCCTTTAAGCATATTGAGGCCATTATCCATTCCATGACACCGGATGAACGTTCAACCCCAACTTTGCTCAACGCCAGTAGAAAAAAGCGAATTGCATCAGGTAGTGGAACCTCCATTCAAGAGGTGAACCAGTTGCTGAAACAGTTTGATCAAATGAGCAAGATGATGAAGATGATGCAAGGCGGCGGCGGTAAAAAGATGATGCAGATGATGCAGAATTTGAGGTAATTTAGCGGCGCTATTTCGGTACACCCACTATACCCATGAAAAAAACCTTGTTCGATCTTACCAAAGATGACTGGAATACACTTTTTCCGGTAGAATTGGTAGACCATGATCCTAATTGGAAATCTATTTTTGAAGCTGAAAAGCATCTGATTTTCAATGCAAATGGGTCGGATAGGATTCTTAGAATCGAACATTTCGGAAGTTCTTCCATTCCTAACATCAAGGCCAAACCTTACATCGACCTATTGATCGAAATCCCTGAAAATCTGTTGTTTGATGAAGAACTTATCGAACAGTTCAAGGAGTTGGGCTATACCCATTTTAAAGTACCTGCCAGGGAGGGAATCGATGCCTACATGTCCTTCGGGAAGGGATATAACTTGGATGGGGTGAAGGAGCAGATATTTCACATCCACATGTGTCCCAAAACCAATGTCATGTGGGAACAGATACAATTTCGGGATTATTTGATCCAGCATCAAGATCGAGCCAAAGCATATGAAGCGCTCAAAATGGAATTAGCATCAAAGTATCGGAACGATAGGGGAGCCTATGTGCTCGGTAAAACCGAATTCATCCAACAAACACTGAAAATCATTACCTTAAATAACCAAAAATAAAACCATGGAAATCCTCGACGGAAAAAAGATATCGAACCAGATCAAAGAAGAAATTGCCGTTGAAGTGGCGCAAATGAAGGCACGGGGAGAAAAAGTACCTCATTTGGCTGCCGTTTTGGTCGGTAATGATGGTGCCAGCCTTACCTATGTGGGCAGTAAGGTGCGTTCCTGTCAAAAAATAGGCTTTGAATCCACTTTGATCCATCTTCCCACGGAAACTTCCGAAGAAGAATTGTTGAAACAGGTTCATGACCTGAACAACAACCCCGATATTGATGGCTATATTGTGCAATTGCCATTGCCCAAACACATTGATGAAGAAAAGGTTTTGATGGCCGTGGATCCCGATAAGGATGTGGATGGGTTTCATCCCACCAATTTTGGTAAAATGGCGCTTGAGATGGAATCCTTTATTTCGGCAACCCCCTTCGGGATTATGGAATTATTGGATCGTTACAATGTGGAAACGGATGGTAAACACACCGTGGTAATCGGTCGTAGTCATATAGTGGGTAGGCCTATCAGTATTTTGATGAGCCAAAAGGGGAAACCGGGAAATGCTACGGTAACCTTGACCCATAGCCGTACCAAGGATATTAAGGCACTTACCCTACAGGCAGATATTGTGGTTTCCGCATTAGGTGTTCCCAATTTCTTAAAGGCCGATATGGTAAAAGATGGCGTGGTCGTAATTGATGTAGGCATCACGCGTGTAGCCGATGATTCACATGAAAAAGGCTACTACATTACCGGTGACGTGGATTTTGAAAATGTAAGCAAAAAAGCTTCCTACATCACACCCGTTCCCGGAGGTGTTGGACCCATGACCATTGCCATGCTCTTAAAAAATACCTTGTTGGCGAGGGAACGCCACAATGCCAAATAAGCTAGTTCGGTTGTTCTTGTACGGTATCCGCTACCTGGGTGGCTTGCTGTTCCTCGTCTGGATTGATGTAGTCAAATTCGGTGTCGTTTTCATCATTGGTACAGCTGGATACCGCCATGGATGAGAACACAATGGTGAGCAAAAGTAGAATTGTTTTCATAGTCGTAGGATTTGGGATGGCCCTTGGGCCTGTTCTACACCTATACAACGATTTGCCAGCAAAATTCTTGTTTTTCTGACCAAATATTCGATAACTTACTTCCTTGTAAATCAAACTATATGGCCAAAACGGTGCGTAATAAGGTTGCTTGGATTGTGTTTGTGCTATTGGCCATCGGTATAGGCCTATATCCTTTGTTCTATCTTGTAACTTCTGGTGAATTTGGACTGCTATTAGGTAAGGACGAGGCCATTCGCGCCAATGAAGTCTGGCGCATAGCGTTTTACGGCCATATTATTTTTGGAGGACTGTCCTTGTTGTCCGGTTGGTCACAATTCAGTAAAAAACTGCGAGCCAAAAACCTGAACCTACACAGAAACTTGGGCAAATTCTACGTGATTTCCGTTCTCGCAAGCGGGCTTTGCGGTATCTATCTGGGGATTTATGCTACAGGAGGCATTATTGCATCTGTTGGATTCATCAGCTTGGGTATCGTTTGGCTATTCACTACCATCCTGGCATATTTGGCAGTAAGGAAGAAGGATCTGACCCTTCACCAAGGGATGATGATCTATAGCTATGCTGCCTGTTTTGCCGCAGTTACCCTTCGGATATGGTTACCAATACTCACCATTGTATTTGGTGAATTTTTATTGGCCTATAAAATTGTAGCTTGGCTCTGCTGGGTCCCCAACATGATTTTTGCGCATCTGTGGGTACGAAGAAAGGGGCTTACCTTGGCTTGATCTATTTGGCAAATAATTGTCCCATATCCTTAAAAGCTTTGAATTCCAAAGCGTTGCCGGCAGGATCTAAAAAGAACATGGTTGCCTGTTCTCCCACTTCTCCTTTAAAACGGATGTACGGTTCGATCACAAATTCGATGCCCTTGCCTTCCAATTTTTTGGAAAAGGATTGAAAGGTGTCCCAAGGTAATACCACACCATAATGGGGAACGGGAACATTTTTACCATCAACAGGGTTGGTATGTAGCTCCTCTTCGGATTTGGGTTTGTAATGGATGACCAATTGGTGCCCAAAAAGATTGAAATCTACCCAATGATCGGCAGATCTTCCTTCCTCGCATTCCAAGACTTCTCGGTAAAAAGTCCTGCATTCATCCAAATTGTGAACGGGGATGGCCACATGAAAAGGGGTAACGTTTTGCATCTCTTATTTTTTCTGAAAATTAGGATAACTTTTTCAAGCTTCCAAAAATGAAATGATTTGATCGTTCACATCGTCCTGATGCATGGAATGCCCTAGTCCTTCGGTGCTGACCAATGTGCTTCCTTCCCAATTCTTGTTGACGGCCACCGAAGCATGGTAAGGAGTGATCTGATCCAATTTATCGTGGAACAAAAGCCCTTTTTTGCTGATGGATTGGGCAAATTTAGATGTGGAAAACTCATTGATTCGAAAACCAAAACGGTTCAGTACGTAGGCATCGAGTTCCTTCATTACCCGATTGTTGAACTTTAGAATGTTCTGAAAATGCTGCATGATCTCATGGAATTCCGAAGGGGAACCAATGGTTACCATTTTCTCCACCTCCGGACTCGGATTTTTATATTGGTTGTAGAGAATGGTCATCCCACCAACCGAGTGCCCGATCAAATGTTTGGGATTGTATTTTTTGACCATGTGGTTCACAGCTATCTCATAAAGGGGCACATACAAATGTTTGCCCGTGGAATAGCCATGGGAAGGTGCATCGAACGCAATGATATTGAAATCGGCCTCCCGAAGCTTTTTGATGAGATTACGCCAACGGAAGGTGTTGCTTTCCCAACCGTGGACCAACAGAACGGTTTCCTTGTTCCCTGGCCAGTGATAGGATTGCACTTTATGTCCTTCAACTTCTTCAATGGCCAATTTGGCCCCTTCCAAATAATCGGCCTGTTGAGGCAGTACTCTACCTTTCCTTACCGTACAAAATAAATGGAAGGCACTGTCTGCTGCTTTTTTGGGTGCCATCAAGGTGTATACATTATAATACTGGCCATAAGCCAGGGGCAATATCTTCTTGAGTACTTTCTTCATAAGGTTACTTTTTGTAACTTACTCTTAATTTGAAACTAAAATTACATATTCCTTTTTGAAGAAGAAAGAGGTCACAAACTGAAAGCTAGGTGTTTATATGGAAACTGTTACTGAAAATCAACAAGTTAGAACTCAAAAAAAATTAGAAAAAATGTTCGGGCATATTGATTACAGAAACCCACCCGAACTTTGCCCGGTGCGTGATGTGATGTCCGTGGCCTCGGACCAATGGAGTATCTTGATTCTTTTATGGTTGGGTTATTTTCAGGTGCTTCGCTTCAACAAACTTAAAAAGTATGTGTACGGCATCTCCAACAAAGTATTGAGCCAGCGTTTAAAAATACTTGAGGCCGACGGTTATATAGAAAGAAAGGCCTATCCAGAAGTGCCTATTCGGGTGGAATATAATCTGACCGAATTTGGTCAAACCTACGTGGAAAAACTGTTGGAACTGGCCGAATGGATGCACGACAATAGTCCAAAAGTTATCGCCAATCGGGAACAGTATGGTTTGAATTAACGCAAATAGATCTTTGATCTATTCCCATCCCAACATCAAATATTTCAATTTGGCCTCATCCGGAATTTGAACTTCTTCAATATTGGACATGGTGAACCTGAGATTGCCCGGTAGTTCTTCCTTATCCAACGTAAAATAAAGATTGCTTTCCTTTGGAAAGATCACCACACTGTTCAAAGTGGTCACGATCTTTTTAATGGGATATTTCTTTTTAAGGTCCGCAAACGTACTTTTCAACCCAATGCCTTTGTCGGAAATATATCTTGGATCCATGATTCTTACATTTTCTATGCCTTGGATGCTGTCTGTGTCAGGGGTAATGGATAATAAATGTTTACCCCCTTTTTCAAAGATTTCTATCTTGTTCGCCTTGGTGCCGGCCACTAATCGCGAGGTATCCATAACCACGGAATCTTGTGCGAAAATGGATTCGAGTTCACTGACCTTGGTGGTTTGGGTCATGGGACCCACGCTGGTTTCAGTGATTACAAAGGTTATCTCCTTTTCGCAGGATTGTACAAAAATAAGGCCCAAGAAAAGGGCGATTGCTTTCGCGGTATTTTTCATAAAATTATCGGATCACTTTTTTCAATACTCCTAGCATACCTCTAATGAACGTGGCACTGGTCAACACTTTTACCACAGGGTTCATACGGGTGCTGCTTCGGGTTGTAGTAGTTCTTCTGGTAGTTGTTTTTTGTTCTTTTACTTTTTCGGCTTCTTTTTCGGCCTTGGCCATTTTTTCATTGAGGATTTCGTAGGCACTTTCACGGTCTACTTCCTCGTTGTATTTTTTGATCAATTTGGATTTGCCCAAAACATCCTTGATTTCGGATTCGGTCAAAATATCCATTCGGCTCATTGGGGCTCTCATCATGGTGGCCGCCAAAGGGGTAGGTCTTCCTTTTTCATCCAAAGCGGAAATAAGTGCCTCCCCAGTACCAAGTGAAGTCAATACTTCCGCAGTATCGTAAAACTCGGAAATAGGATAGTTCTGTGCCGTTAATTTAATGGCCTGTCTGTCCTTGGCGGTAAATGCCCTTAGGGCATGTTGCACTTTCAAACCTAATTGCGCCAACACATCGTCCGGCACATCGGTTGGGTTTTGGGTCACAAAATATAGTCCGATTCCTTTGGAACGGATTAATTTTACGATGCTCTCTATTTGGTTCAAAAGGGCTTTGGAGGCATTATCAAAAATTAAATGGGCCTCATCTATGAACAATACCAATTCAGGTCTGTCACTATCTCCTTGCTCTGGAAAAGTGGAATAAATTTCTGCTAAAAGGCTCAACATAAAAGTGGAGAACAACTTTGGACGGTCCTGAATATCCGTCAGCCGGATGATGTTCACAAAACCTCTTCCATTTTCATCAATACGAACCAGATCTTCTACATCAAAGGATTTTTCCCCAAAGAAAAGATCGGCTCCCTGCTGTTCCAATTCAATGATTTTTCTCAAGATAGTCCCTGTGGAACTGGTAGAAATACGACCGTACGATTCCTGGAATTCTTCTTTTCCTTCCTCAGTGGCATATTGCAATACCTTTTTAAAATCCTTAAGGTCCAAAAGGGGCAGCTTATTGTCATCACAATATTTGAAAACCACAGCTACAATGCCTTCCTGTGCTTCGGAAAGATCCAAGATCCTGGACAATAACACCGGCCCGAATTCGGATACCGTGGCTCGTAAGCGAACCCCGTCCTGGTCAGAAAGCGACATAATTTCCACCGGAAATCCTTTGGCCTCAAAGGGCAGCCCGATCTTGGCATGGCGCTCGTCGATTTTAGGGTGTCCTGGGCTGGGCTGGGCAATACCGCTCAAATCACCTTTCAGGTCCATTAACAATACTGGTATACCTTTGTCGGAAAGATTTTCGGCCAAAACCTGAAGGGTCTTGGTCTTACCAGTACCCGTTGCCCCGGCAATTAGGCCGTGACGGTTAAGGGTCTTCAGGGGTATCTTCACAAATGCATTGGTCATGGTTTCCCCTTCCTGCATGGCGGCTCCCATCACAATGGAATCGCCTTTCATGGCGTAGCCTTGTTCTATATGTTCAAAGAATTTTTCTTTGTCGCCCATGGTGTTCAATTTCCGATAAAAATAGGGTAATTTTAAGCAAAACTAAAAACCGAACTATGAAACCTTTTCACTACGCCGTGTTGTCATTATTGATGAGCGGGGTGATGGCTACAACCTACGCCCAAGAAAGCACAGGGATTATTTTTCACAAATCGCACGAACCAAAAAAACAGAATGCCCCCTTCAGTGATGCTGTTCAGGCCGGGAATACTTTTTATTTGGCCGGGCAAATAGGTATGGACCAATCTACTAGAACCTTGGTGGAAGGTGGTGTGCAGGCGGAAACCGAGCAGGCGATTAAAAATATTGCGGATGTTTTGGCCCAATATGAAATGACATTGGACAATGTGGTGAAATGCACCGTGATTTTAAGCGATATCTCCGATTTTGGAGCCTTCAATGAAATCTACACCCAATATTTCACCAAAAAACCGGCACGGACCACTTTTGCTGCAAGTGGCATTGCAGCCAATGGCAAGGTGGAAATTGATGTCATTGCCGTTAAATAACTCAGTCTATCGTTAAAATTCCAGTGTATTAACAGAAGTGGTGATCCGAAGGATAAGTTTGTATCTTTCCAGTTATCGCATTAAACAATCACATGCAGTCTTGGTATCGATTTAAGGATAAAAAAGCGTCCCTTTTGATTATGGGGCTTTTATTGTTTTATATTGATTTTGTCCATGCTGCCTATAATGTAGCGCCAGAAATTGTTGCTGATGGTGACCAAGTGTATTGTCCACTAACGGCCATGCCCATCGTGACCAATTTTGATATCATAGATCCGGACGATACTGAAATTGATGCCTTCTATATTCAGATTTCCACGGGTTATCAGCGAGGATTTGATTTGTTGTCTCTGACCAATTCCCATCCCACCATTTCCACAAGTTGGAACAGTCAAGAAGCAAAACTCACTTTAACAGGTTCCGGTGGCGGTTCCATGCTGTATGTAGACCTTATTGCAGCTGTAAAAGATGTGGTCTTTGAAAGTACTTCGGAATCACCTACCGCGGAAAAGTTTTTCTCCTTTACCATCGGAAGTGTCAATTATTTGCCAGAAACAGGCCATTATTACGAGTATGTTTCCCAAGTGGGAATAAGTTGGGAAGAAGCTCGGGTGGCAGCACAGAACAGGACTTTTTTTGGACTTCAAGGGTATTTGGTTACAGTGACCTCTTCAGCGGAAGCCCAAATTACGGGAGAGCAGGCAGCTGGTACCGGATGGATAGGAGGGTCTGATGCCCAAACGGAAGGCGTATGGAAATGGATGACGGGGCCGGAAGCTGGACAGATTTTTTGGAATGGGAATTTTACGGGCAATTCCCCCAATTTTGCATTTTGGAACACTGAAGAACCCAACGATCTTAATGGTGAGGACTATGCCCACATTACCGCACCTGGAATAGGAATTACGGGATCATGGAACGACCTTCGGATTACAGGTGACGCCACCGGGGATTACCAACCCAAAGGCTATATTGTAGAATATGGTGGAATGCCAGGGGATCCTGTTTTGAATCTTTCTGCCAGTACCAAAATCAGCACGCCTAAAATTGAAAGCACGGTGCCAGCTGAACGTTGCGGACCTGGGGTTGTCACACTCAATGCAGCAACGACCATCGGGGAGGTTTGGTGGTTTGATGCCGATGGAAACAACATCGGGATCGGGGAAAGTTTTGATACTCCCTATTTGGATACTACAACCACATTTTATGTTCTGGCTACTTACAATGGATGCACCACTGGCCAAAAAACTTCTGTTCAAGCTGAGATAAAAATTTTGCCAGAAATCAATGATGGGGTTACCCTTACTAACTGTGATGCGGATGGTGTTTCGGATGGGTTCACCAATTTTGACCTTACCCAATATCTGTATCTGTTGAGCCCAAATGAACAACCCTTCAATTTTTCATTTTACCTCACTGCTGCTGATGCGGAAAATGAAGTGAACCGAATTGCCGCCAATGATTTCAACAATTCTGTGGCCGATCAGATTTATTTCCGGGCCGATGGTGTCGGTCCATATTGCCATGCTATCGGCACTGTCTATCTTGATGTGTCCACAACTTCATTTCCTGCTGGGTATCGATATGAATTGCAAACTTGTGATACAGAGGAAAGCGATGGGATTGCCCCATTTGATTTGACTGATGCCGAAGCCGATATGTTGGCACAGTTTCCATCAGGAAATGGATTGACCGTTACTTTTTATCAGACCGAAGATGATGCACTATACAAACGGAATGAAATTGGGAATACGGAGACGTATTTCAACAGTGTTCCATATTCCGATTCATTGTTTGTTCGGGTTGATGATGAAGGTTCAGGAACCTGTTTTGGGGTGGGGGAATATCTTTTTCTTACGGTTTGGCCTATTCCTTCCTTCGAGTTGGAAAGTGAATATTCATTCTGTACTGGAGGACAAGTTGAGGTTTCTCCAATAAATGCTTCAGGTAATTACACGTATTCCTGGCGAAACGAAGCCAATTTTGAAGTTGGGACCGGAGCATCTTTTTCTGCTTCAGAAGCAGGCAGGTACAGTGCCATTGCCACTTCTATTGAAGGTTGTGTTGCCTCACCAGTTTACTTTAATGTAACCGAATCAGGTCCACCTGATTTGTTGCCGGAATTTGTATTAGTCGATGATGATGGTGATACAGGAACCATTACCGTTTTATATGAAAATGGGGAATTGGGACTTGGAGATTATGAATTTTACTTGGATGACTTGTATGGAACCAAATCAGAAACCTCGGTATTTACAGAGGTGGAACCTGGCCTGCATACCCTTTTTGCTGTAGATAAAAATGGCTGTGGAATGGATTGGATCCAAGTTGGAGTGGTGGGAGTTCCTAAATTTTTCTCACCTAATGCGGATGGGATAAATGATTTTCTTGGGATAAAAGGCATCACCAGTGAATTTTACACAGAAGGCAGTTTTGCTGTTTTTGATCGTTATGGCAAACTGTTGGTCCAATTGGATCCCATGCTTCATGGTTGGACCGGTTTTTATAATGGTCGTCCTTTACCACCTTCCGATTATTGGTATGTGCTGCAGTTGGTGGACCATGATGGGGCCATCCATCTCAAAAAAGGACATTTCACCCTAAAGCAATAATAAAAGATAGCTGGGAATCAACGGGTAGAAATGTATCTTTGCACCATGGTTGAAAACAACGTGATGGAATTGGTGGAAAAGGGCCTGATGCTCCCCTTGATGGAAGAATTTTATACCATTCAGGGCGAAGGGTTCTACAAAGGAACGGCCGCTTACTTTGTACGAGTGGGTGGTTGCGATGTAGGTTGCCATTGGTGTGATGTAAAGGAAAGCTGGAATGCCGAAACACATCCCCCGACCGAAATTGACAGCATAATTACCAACGCTGAAAAATATTCCGATACCATTGTGATTACAGGCGGTGAGCCATTGACTTGGGACATGGGTCCCCTGACTGAAGGTTTGAAGGCCAAAATGATGAAGACCCATATTGAAACTTCCGGTGCATACCCTTTGACCGGAGTTTGGGACTGGATTTGTCTTTCCCCAAAAAAGAACAAATTGCCCGAAGGTGAAATTTACCAAAAAGCGGATGAGTTAAAGATCATCGTTTATAACAAACACGATTTCATCTTTGCCGAAGAGCAGGCTGCCCAGGTCAGCGAAAAATGTATTCTTTATCTGCAACCGGAATGGAGTGTCCGTGACAAAATGGTTCCACTGATCGTGGACTATGTGATGCAGAATCCTAAATGGAAAGTGTCCTTACAGACCCATAAATACTTGAATATCCCTTAGGCCAGATTTTATCGGCCACCATATTTTTGGAGATCTAGCAAACATTCGGCATCAAAATCAGGGATTGAAGCCAAGCCTTTGGATGCACGATTCTGCATGGTTTTCAACAAGGAGGTCCCAAATTCAAGTTCGGCACGCATTAAACAACCGGCCACATTGCAGTGGTTGGAGGCATCTGGATCTTCATGGTCATTGACCGACTGGGTGCTCAAGTTGACCAAGCCAAAAAGATGCCCAAATTCATGGAATAGGGTAGCGGTCTCCACATCGGCAACGGTTACCGCTGTACTGGCATTGGCCAATTCTTTGATGGTAGCCTCGTATGCGATCATGGAAGTATTTCGATATACGGCTCCTAAGGTAACAGTACCATCATCAGGATTATCGCTATCTGAAGGGGCATCGGCAAAATAGATGTAAATGGCCAATGTGGTACCATCGTTATATGCGGTTCTATTTTTGTTTTCCAAGTCGACCACTTCATCAAGGGTCAATGTCTCTTCACCTGGGGAGGTCAATGGGGTATATTTGAACTCAATGTTATCCTTGAAAGTCCGGGCTCTCAGGAAATTTTCAAAATTGGTAATGGCTTCCGTAGTAGGTTGTTGACCGGAAACGTATCCTATTTCAATCAGAAGTTTGTCAAAATTGGCGTTGGCCAAAAGGTCACTGGCCGAGGCTCCCGTTGTTAATCGGTTTCCCGATTTATCAATGGTGGAAGATGAATTGGATGGTGTGATATCGGAATCCTTGGAGCACCCGATCAATAATATCAATCCAAAAACCGTGTACAGTACATTTCTCTTTTTCATTTATAGCAAATATAAAATAGAACGTTCCATATCGGAATCTATTACTTTTTTAAGGTAAGCTTGGCCAAATAGTCGTAATGTTTACCGGAAACTAGCAGTTCGCATTCCATTCCGTTGGCCCAGCATGCATTTTGCAAGGTATTATAATCCAAATAAATCCAATCGAAGGGTTCTGTTTTCCAATCTTTATATTGCATGGTAAAGTTCACCTCTCCATAATAATGCCCGTTGTTGGGAATCCAATACCCACCATCCTCATCCTCATCGAACATATAGATGATATCGCTTGAATCTAACAATATCTGCCCATTCTCCCTCAACAATGAGGCCAAATGCTGTAAGAATGCGGTTAAATTGCCAAGAGTGCCTGCCAACCCGATGCCGTTCATCAATAACAACAATGTGTCGAAAGTATCACCGGAATAGTCCAAAATAGGGCTTAAAATCGTCTTTTGAACCCCTCTTTCTTTGGTCACGGCAATACAACCTTCAGAATTGTCCAGAGCGGTAACATCCAATCCTTTGTCCTGTAGATAAAGAGCGTGACTACCAGCGCCGCATCCAATATCCAGGATTTTTCCAGAGGCCATTTTTAGGGCCTTCTGTTCAATTTTGGGCATGTCCTTGAATTTTCGGAACAGGTAGGGAATGGGGATTATATCTTCTTCATCCAAAGAGGAAAAAGTTGTAATGTCCTCTGAATAGTTTCCGTGTTGAAAGTCCATGACGGCCTTGCCTAAAACGTCTGCCATGAAAGTGGTGTTTGTACAAAGGTGGGACTTTAATTGCAGAGAAAAGTTTAATTTGGATAAGTTTGTGCGATATGGATGAAATTCTTGATGGGTTGCCTCAAAAGGCCAAAGAAAAGCATGCGGAGAACAAAAAATTCTTCAACAAGCTGAAACAGCGTCCACCCAAGGACCTTGATTATGTGATGCAAGGACTTCACGAAGCGGAATTTGAACGAACCGATTGCCTTACCTGTGCCAACTGCTGCAAGACCACTGGCCCTCTTTTTACCAATGCCGATGTGGAACGGATTGCGAAGCATTTCCGGATGAAACCTTCGCAATTTATTGATACTTACCTTAGGGTTGACGAGGAGAACGACTACGTACTCCAAAGTGTGCCCTGTACTTTTTTGGGAGCCGATAATTATTGCTCCATTTACGAAGTTAGACCAAAGGCCTGTCGGGAATTTCCACATACCGACCGGAAAAAATTTCAACAGATCAGTAACCTCACCTTAAAAAATGTAGCCATTTGTCCAGCTGCCTTTAATATTGTTGAGGAAATGAAAAAGCGAATTAAATTTTGACAATTTTTTATATTTGAAAGTATGGAGCAGATCATTGCATACTTTGAAACCATTCCTTCAGCACACCGAAGCTTGATTTTGGTAGGAGGAATCACCTTTTTTTGGATTTTGGAAGGCATTATGCCATTGTTCGGCACTCCCTACAAAAAATGGCGACACTCGGTTCCAAACTTCTTTTTGACGATGACCACCATCATCGTGAATTTTCCGCTTGCCTTCCTATTGCTTAAAACATCGGATTGGGCAGTGGAAAACCAATTTGGCATCATCAATTGGTTGCCAGCGATGCCTTTGTGGTTGTACGTTTTGCTCGGGGTCATGTTGTTGGATTTGTTCGGGGCCTACGCCGCCCATTGGGTGGAGCACAAAGTGAAACCACTTTGGATGGTGCATTTGGTACATCATTCAGATCATCACGTGGATACCACAACTGCTAACAGACACCATCCATTGGAAAGTTTGATCCGCTACACATTTACCTTGGCTGGGGTTTTGATTGTGGGTGCTCCCATCGGTATCATCATGTTGTACCAAAGTTTGTCCGTTGTGTTTTCACAATTTAACCATGCCAATATCAAATTGCCCAAAAAGGTGGACAATGCCATAAGTTGGTTTGTGGTGAGCCCGGATATGCACAAAGTGCACCATCATTATCAATTGCCGTATACCGATTCCAATTACGGTAATATCTTTTCTATTTGGGATCGATTGTTCGGGACGTACATGATCATGGATGTAAAGGATATTGTATACGGAGTGGATACGTTTCCAGATGAAAAGGAAAACAGTAGCATTGTAGGACTTTTAAAACAGCCGTTTCACAAATACCGAAGGCCTACTACCAAGGGGTAAGGCGTCATTTCGAAATGAGAAGCTTTGCTTCGATTGAGAAATCTTTATCGTTTTAAGAAATCTCGACTGCGCTCGATGTGACAACATTAAAATTCGAGAGTAGTCGAACAACTCTTGCCTGCCGGAGGCAGATGTTTCAAACCCTTGCTTACTTATTCGTAAATCAAATACTTCACCCTAATTTTCTTGAAGTTTTCCAGGTCCTTTTGCCACGTAGCCTTGATTTCTGCTTCGGAGAGTCCAGCCTCAATTTGTTGTTGCAAAACAGGTGTTCCTGCATGTTTCGTGAACCCACTGGTCAGGAAGAATTTGGACTTGTCCTTGGTATTTTTATAGGCGTCGATGACCCATCGTAAGGTCATTTCGTTCATTCTTGGGCTTTGGGAAAGATCTTTTCCATAACAGGTTTTACCTTCCTCTTTGGGTGTTTTGGAACCGAAATTCGGTTCGGGCACATAACTAAAATCGTATTGGGTATTATCCATAAACGAGGCCCCGTATCTCTGGAATTGAAACTCGGTTCCCCGCCCTGCATTTACGTTGGTGCCTTCAAAAAGTCCCAAGCTAGGGTATAAGGTTATGGAAACATCATTGGGCAGGTTAGGCGAGGGGCGAATCGGTAAATGATATTCGGAAGCATGGGTATAGTTTTCAAGTGGGATAACCGTTAAATCTGCTTTGCTGCCGTTTTCCAGCCAACCTTCACCGTTCAGCATTTGGGCATATTCACCCATGGTCATTCCATAAACCAATGGAATTGGTTGCAGACCCAAATAGCTGGCATGTTCCTTCATCATGGTAGGTCCGTCCACATAATGTCCGTTCGGATTGGGTCGATCAAAAACGATGATAGGTGTTCCATGTTCCGCGCAGGCCTCCATCACCAATTGAAGTGTGGCGATAAAGGTGTAAAAACGGACCCCAACATCCTGAATGTCAAAAACCACCACATCAACATCTTCCAATTGCTCTTGGGATGGCTTTCGGTTTTTTCCATAAAGGGAGATAATGGGCACACCAGTTTTGGCATCTACACCATCTTTCACATGTTCCCCGGCATCCGCAGTACCTCTGAATCCGTGTTCTGGGGCAAAAACTTTTTTAACATCAACCCCAAGTGCAACCAAGGAATCCACCAGATGGGTATAGCCCTTATCGTTAAAGATGACACTGGTTGGATTGGCCACTATTCCGACTTTCTTTCCTTGAAGCATAGGAAGGTAGATTTCCGTACGGTTGGCAGCCACTTTTATTTCAGGAAGCGGTGATGCAATTTCTTCGCCTGTTGTGTTGATTTCCTGTTTTTGCTGACCTCTACAGGAAGAAAGCACTAAAAACAATAAGAAAAATGTACTTTTGAAAATCGATAAAATGGGCATTCGTTGAATTTAGAGTTGTTTATTGCCAAACGCCTGATCACAGGGAAGGAACATAAAATTAGTATTTCCGCCCCTATAATAAAAATCGCCATTGCTGCAATTGCGATTGGTGTGGTCATGATGCTCATTGCTATCGCCACAGGTGTCGGGTTGAAAAACAAAATTCGCGAAAAGGTCTCAGCTTTCAATGGCCATATCCAGATTTCCAATTACGACAACAACACTTCCGAAGTTTCGGTTTTGCCTGTTTCCATACACCAAGATTTTTATCCCGAGTTCAAAAATGTAACTGGGGTCCGTCACGTACAGGCGGTTGCCACCAAAGGTGGAATCATCAGAACGGAGGATACTTTTGAAGGAATGTTGGCCAAAGGTGTTGGACAAGATTATGACTGGAGTGCCTTCAAAGAATATTTAGTGGAAGGCCGGTTGCCCGATTATTCTGGAAAGCTCAATGATGAGGTGTTGATTTCAAGAATGATGGCCAACAGATTGCAATTGGGAGTAGGTGATAGTTTTTTTTCCTTCTTTTTAAAAGATGGTGATGTGTCCCAAATTCCCAACAACCGAAAGTTTTTCATCGTTGGTATTTACGATAGCGGTTTTGAGGATTTTGATTCTACATACGTGTTTGTAGACATTCGCCATATTCAGCGCATGAACAAGTGGGAAGAGGATCAAATTGGCAATTTTGAGGTGTTTCTGGATGATTTTGACCAACTGGAAGAAAAAAGCAATGAGATTTATAATGCAACACTTTCCAGTTTGGATACCCAAAATATCAAGACCAAATATTTTCGCATTTTTGAATGGATCGGACTTTTTGATTTCAATATTGCCTTGATTATTGGAATCATGATTATTGTGGGGGGTATCAATATGATTACGGCATTATTGGTGCTGATTTTGGAACGCACCCAAATGATAGGAATTTTAAAAGCCTTGGGTTCTGCCAACTGGAGTATTCGCAAAGTCTTCTTGTACAACGCAGCCTATTTGATAGCCATCGGACTGTTTTGGGGCAATTTGATTGGACTAGGGGTCATTTTCCTTCAAGGGAAATATCGCATGTTCAAGTTTCCAAATCCAGAGGAGTATTACATTGAATACATTCCGGTCCATATGGATTTCCCAACCATTGTATTACTCAACATTGGCGTGATGATATTGTGCTTGCTGATGCTTTTGGTGCCATCGTACATCATCACCAAAATAACTCCGGTGAAGGCCATTCAGTTTGAGTAGACTTGAATGAGGTGATGCCCAGTAATCGTTAAATAAATAAAAATGCAAACTATGATCGAACTTAAGAACAAAGATTGCACGGTTGGTATAGATGCTGGCGAACTGGTCGGTTTTGTGTGCGGTGGGCATGAGTTCATCCACCAAAAAGGAAGTCCAGGTTGGGGAAGTAGTGATACGGAGATGTTTCCGATCATCGGACCGTTGGACATGGCCAATTTTAGGGTACAGACCCCAAAAGGAGAGGCCGTTCAAGACCAGCACGGATTGCTGAGACAAATTCCATATGCATTGGTCTCACAATCGGAATCTACAGCTGTTTTTGCAAAGGAATATACAGCGGGTACCAAAGTGAAAAATTCGAAATACCCTTCCAAGTCCACGGAACGGTTCATGCATTGGCCGTACAGTTTCCGATTTGAAAAATCCTTTGTATTGAAGGAAGAAATATTGAAAATTAATTTTCGGATTTCAGGGGAAGAAGGTATGCCATTTATGTTGGGATACCATCCTGCCTTCAAATTATATTCCAGTAACCCCGTGATTATCGCCAATGATCAGAAAATTTCCTTGGATGAGGTCTTGGCCGTGGGCAGCAGGGCGTTTCAGGTACCCAATTGTACCTCCATCACGTTACAAGATGAAAAACAGATAACTATCGAAACCAAAGGTTTCGGCCATTTTATGTGCTGGACAGAGGTCAAGAATATGGTCTGCATTGAACCTATTTCCTTTTATCCTTATGCTGTTGAACAAAAGGATTTGAACAAGGGGTTCCAAGCCCTGAAAGCTGACGTGGAATTCAGTATGGAGCTAAAACCAGTGTTGTAACTAACTGAATTTTTTCTGAAGTTCCTCCACCACATTTTCAGTTTTCATGTTGCGTTCCTGTCTTTTTAAGATGATAGGCTGTACCTGTCTTACTTCACAATTGGCAATGGAACATCGTTCACAGGTAACGCCAACATCATAGGTTTTGATGACAGGATCATCCAAAAAGGCCACTTTTTTCTTCAGCTCGGCGTTGATCAACAAGCCAAGGCTCACACTTCTATATTCATCTTTTTTAAATGGATCGGCCGTGGCGCTTGAAAAAATGAGATAGGAAAGCCCATCGTTTGGGTAATGGGAAACTTGTACATCCATATGGTGTTCTTCCCCCGTTTTGGCAATTTCCTGCAACACCCGAATGGATACCCAACGCCTACAATACTTTTCATTGGTTTCATTGCCGTGGGGCGAATGGTGGTGCGTCAGATGCAATTCCTTGGTAATGTCGAACCGATTGGAGTCCCTTTTATGGCTCAACCTGAGAAAAAAGAGGTTTTCCAAGTGGTAATCGTTCGGCAGAATATTGGTCAACCGTTGGTAAAGGGATTCTGGTGAGGCATTGTAATAGTTCTTCAGGCCGGTCAAAAAGGTCTTATCGAACTTGGATTTGGCCAAAAAGGAATCAATATGTTTTTTGATAAGATCCCTGGGGATGACCAATGCGCCAGCAAAATACGAGGCGTAGAAATTGTTGAGGACCTGATCAAAATTGTTGAACTTGATCCAGGTGAAGGTGTAGAGTCGCTCATCAATGTTCAAAAAATGATATCCTATTTCCTTTGCATAAATAAAGGTTCTTTGGGCTTCATCAATATGTTTGGCGACCAAAAGGGTTTTTGTCTTCGGGATGAACATGGAGCGCAAGTTGTCCAGTTCCTTGTATTTGGTCAGTTCTTCATTGTTGATGGTGTAGCCGTATTCCTCCACCAAAATTTCTTCCAGTTCGGCCGAACTCACCGATCCGTTCAGGTCTACCTGATAGGCTTTGGCAAATTGTAGAACCGATTCCTCCAGATCAGGAAAGAAGTTGTTGCTTGCCTCTTGAAACGAACGGAGGGAAGCCAAGTAAAAGTTTTCTTTCCCAAAGTTATAGTGCTTGGCAATCTCAATAATGGTGCTGATGAATGCGTTCACCTTGGTAGGTGCGTTGGCCACAATATCGATAAGGTCACTTTCCTTGATCCCGAACAGTTCCAAGGGCAATTCCTTAAAAACCTTGGATTGCAACAGTTCACCAACAGGAGCCAAGTTTTTGTCCAGTTTTAAGGAAACCAGACTGTCATAGGGCACTTCCAGCTTTTCGGCCAATAAGGCGATCTTGTCCGTTTTAGGATATTTCTTGCCTTTTTCAATCTCGTTCAGGTACGATTTTGAAAGTCCCGTAAGCTTGGAAAGCCCGAACAGGGACAGCTTTTTCTTGGTCCTTACCTGTTTGAGCTTTAACCCAAAAATCAATTTGATGTAGTCCTCTTCCATTTTTCTTGATCAAAGATAGCCTTTTTTGCGAATCTTGTAAAAACAGCGAAAAAATGTAAAAAAGCGAACGTTCGCTTGTTTTTCTCAAACGTTTGCGTTAATCTTGTTGAACAAAATGATACTGTTATGGAAGAAGCATTGATTACCAGTACACAATTGCAGTTTGCAAAGGAAGTGGAACACTATTATCCTGAACTGTTGACCGATGGTGCCTTGGAGTTTCTGATCGCACTGCATCAAAAGTTCAACAGGTCTAGATTACAGCTGTTGGAAGAACGGAAGAGAAGACAAGTTCAGTTCGACCTTGGTGCGTTTCCCGATTTTCCAACGGAAACAGAACAGACCCGTTCAGCCCATTGGAAAGTAAAACACATTCCTGACGATTTAAAGGACAGGCGGGTGGAGATTACCGGGCCGGTCGACCGTAAAATGGTCATCAATGCACTGAACTCTGGCGCAAGGACCTTTATGGCCGATTTTGAGGATAGCAATGCGCCAACTTGGTACAATTGTATGCAAGGGCAACAAAACTTGATAGACGCCAATAACGGGACTATTTCGTATTACGATTCCAAAAAAGGAAAAAGTTATGAATTGAACGATGAGGTTGCTGTGCTACTGGTTCGTCCAAGGGGATTGCACCTGAATGAACGCCATATCCTGATCAATGGGGAAATGATCTCGGGAAGCTTGGTTGATTTTGGACTTTATGTGTACCACAATTCCAGCATTTTGAGAAGAAAAGGTTCTGCCCCTTATTTCTATCTCCCCAAATTGGAACATTACCTTGAGGCCAGATGGTGGGATGGGGTGTTCACATTTGCGGAAGAATATATCGGTATTCCAGTGGGCACGTACAAGGCAACCGTTTTGATTGAGACCATAACCGCTAGTTTTCAGTTGGATGAGATCATCTATGAATTGAAGAACCATATTGTGGGACTCAATTGTGGACGGTGGGACTATATTTTTTCATACATCAAGAAATTCAGAAATCATTCCGCCTACATTTTACCAGACCGTGACCAGGTTACTATGACCGTGCCGTTTATGGATGCCTATTCCCGATTGGTCATACAACGATGTCATAAAAGAGGTATCCATGCCATGGGTGGAATGGCAGCCCAAATTCCTATCAACAATGATCCTGTGGCCAATGAAAAGGCCTTGGAAAAAGTACGCTTGGATAAAGAACGCGAGGTAAAGAACGGCCACGATGGTACTTGGGTGGCGCATCCAGGTTTGGTAAAGATTGCTATGGATATGTTTAATAAATACATGCCCAAAGCCAATCAATTGGAGAAACTTAGGGAAGATGATCATATTTCCGCAACGGACCTGATTGCCATTCCCGAAGGGACGATTACCGAAAAAGGTATCCGGAAGAATATTTCAGTTGGCATTTTATATCTGGAATCCTGGTTAAGGGGCAACGGGTGCGTTGCTATCAACAACTTGATGGAAGATGCGGCCACCGCTGAAATTTCCCGTACCCAAGTTTGGCAATGGCTCAAGTTCAACGCCCGATTGGAAGATGGCAGAAAATTGACCAATGAACTCTACCAATCCATTTTTGCCGAGGAAGTAGTGAAGATCAGGCATTTGGTAGGAGAGGGCAACCTGCACAACACCAAATTTGAAGAGGCCATCGCCCTGTTCGATAAATTGGTGAAAGCCAAAGAGTTTGAAGAATTCCTGACGATAAAAGCCTATAACCGGATTTAGGCGTTTCGATCATATCAATAAAAAAATCCCAAGAATGCGCGAACATTACCTGGGATTCAAGTCAAATTTCGAATTATAAAATTATGGAAAAAAAGGAGAAAATTCAAGCTTTGGTTACGGATTGGACCGTTAACCCTAGGTGGAAAGGAGTTGAACGCCCCTATACGGCAGAGGAAGTCATTAAACTTCGGGGGTCGTATGAGATTGACCATTCCATTGCACGGATGGGAGCCGAAAAACTTTGGGAAAAGTTGAACAATCAGGATTTCGTAGCAGGATTGGGCGCGTTGACCGGCAACCAGGCCATTCAAGAGGTGGAAGCCGGCTTGGATGCCATATATCTTAGTGGCTGGCAAGTGGCGGCCGATGCCAATCTTTCCGGTGAAATGTATCCCGATCAATCCCTCTACCCTGCCAACAGCGTGCCCATGGTGGTAAAACGAATCAATAATGCGTTATTGCGTGCCGATCAAATACAAACGGTGAACGGTGTTGCCAAGAAAAAAGACTATTTGGTGCCGATCGTGGCCGATGCCGAAGCTGGTTTCGGGGGAAATCTGAACGCTTATGAACTCATGAAATCCATGATCGAAAATGGCGCATCAGGGGTTCATTTTGAGGATCAATTGAGCTCTGCAAAAAAATGCGGACACTTGGGAGGCAAGGTTTTGGTACCTACCCAGGAGGCCATCAATAAACTCATTGCGGCCCGTTTGGCTGCTGATGTTATGGGGGTACCCACTATCATCATAGCCCGTACAGATGCAGATGCAGCCAATTTGTTGACTAGTGATATTGACGGGCGTGACCATAAGTTTTTGACCGGGGAACGTTCTTCCGAAGGATTTTTCTATGTAAAGAATGGCTTGGAACAAGGTATAGACAGAGGTTTGAGCTATGCTCCTTTTGCCGATCTGATCTGGTTGGAAACATCCACCCCAGATTTGGAACAGGCCCGAAAATTTGCGGAGGGTATCCACAGCAAATACCCCGATAAGATGTTGGCCTACAACTGTTCACCATCCTTCAATTGGGCTTCTAAATTGAGTCAGAAGGAAATGGGGACCTTTAGGGAAGAATTGGCGGCCTTGGGATACAAGTTCCAGTTCATTACCCTAGCCGGGTTCCATGCCTTGAACACGAGTATGTTCGAGCTTTCCAAATCCTATAAAGAAAGAGGTATGGCCGGTTACTCCGAATTACAGGAGCGAGAATTCGCTTTGCAAAAAGACGGCTTTAAAGCTGTAAAACACCAAGGGTTTGTAGGAACTTCCTATTTTGATCTGGTACAGAACATTGTTACGGCCGGAAAGGCAAGTACCATAGCCATGAAAGGAAGTACAGAAACCGCACAATTTTAAATTTGGGAATTTTTCAATCTGTAGTTATTTGCTCATAATTCCATGCCCCCTTTTTAGGGGGCATTTTTTATGCGTCAGGATATGGGGAGCTTATTTGAACGTTCGTGGTTTTCAGCAAATAGGCCCCGAGAATACTTTCGGTTTCTATGGTATTTTTTTGAGGGGTGATGAATGCTTCAATATCTTCAAGGTTGGCAATCTCCGAATCATTATCAATGAATCCATAGCCTTTGTAGATGCCATCGGCGATCAAGATTACCGCACTTTCGTTTTCGTCCCTTCCTTTTTCTTTAATGACCTTAACTTCCGATGCCAATTGCTTCATGTGCGAAATGGCTTCAGATACCTTTTCGTTATAATGCTCAACAGTTTCATCGCCTTTACAAATACCCTCGCAGGTATTTATCTCGTGATGGGAACAGGCAGCGTTGGTCTGTTGCAGATGACAGAAACGGGGACATAGTGAAAAGGTTTTGCAGATTTCTTCCAAATAGGCCCTACATTCTGTTTGACCGTAAAAAATCTTCAATGGATTGGGAGCTCCTTTAATGGTATTGTATGCCAAATGCACAATGCCGTTCCGGTCTTCGTAGGCAAAAATGGCATATTGCTTTATAATTCTTTTTTGGGCTCGATTATAAGGTGGAAATAGGCGCTTTATTTCTGCGGATTCCATTAAAAGAGCCACCAATTCGCTACCAGAAAGTTGATAATCTATATTGGCCGTTTCACTGCACATTTGAATTTCCTTGGTGCTTTTGTCGTAAAAATGGCCCAGCACCCTTTTTTTTAGGTTGATGGCCTTGCCCACATAGATGATTTCCCCTTTTTGGTTTTTGAAATAATAGATTCCCGGTTTGGATGGAATTTTAGTGAAAACCGATTTGGGAAGATGTGGGGGCAAGGTTGCTTCTTGGCTCCGTGCATTCAGGAATTTTTTGAAAACTCCGTCGGCACCTTCCATATTGATCAACTTATCAAATAGGAGCATCGTGGCATGAGCATCGCCACGGGCACGGTGACGGTCCACCAAGGGAATTTTTACAGATGAGCACAGTTTTCCCAAGCTATAGGATCCCAGGCCAGGGATCAAACTTCGGGACAAACGGACGGTACACAGTTTTTTTCGGGTGAAATCGATACCGATCTGACGAAATTCCTCCTTGATCACCCCATAATCAAAATTTACGGAGTGCGCCACAAATATGGCGTTTTCGGTCATATTAAAAATATCGTCTGCTATGTCGGAAAAAGTGGGGGCGTTCTGCACCATTTGATCATCGATGCCCGTAAGTCCGGTAATGAAATAGGGTATGGGGCATTCTGGGTTTACCAGGGAGGTGAACTCGTCCACTACTTGGTTGCCATCAAACTTAAAAATGGAAATTTCGGTCACTTTGTTCCCCTTAATGCCATTTCCTGTGGTCTCTATGTCGATAATGGTATACAATTCTATCCAAAATTTGAATCCTTAAAGTTAGGATTTTTCACAGGGTGCCAAAACTCGGATTCAGGGAATTAATGATGATAAAAAATCCTTTTTATGCCAAATGGCAAATCTTTAATAAGTGTTTAAAATATACTTGTAAATGTTAAATTGATAGGATTAAATCCTGTAAAATGGGAATAAGTATATTGATTGGTCAATATAGTATCAAAACCGGATAATATTTCCCAAAATCTTGAAACTCTTAAGTATACATTTACAAGTGTAAAATTAACGCTTCTTAATCTTTAATTCAATTTAAAGTACCGAAACGATGAGTTTTAAGTGAGGAATAATTCAAACAAACTAAAAATGTATTATGAAATTGGCTAACTTTTTATTTAAAGCATGTTTAGGGACGAAAGGTTTAAAAACACAGCTTTTGTTTTCCATGTTTTGCCTTTTTGCCGTACAGGCAGGGTTCTCCCAACAAAAGATTACCGGTAGCATTACAGATGAACAAGGTGTACCCATTGCGGGAGCTTCTGTACTGGAAAAAAACACCACTAACGGTGTTGCTTCGGATTTTGATGGAAATTTCACCATTACCACTTCGCAATCCAATGCGGTATTGGTTTTTTCCTATTTAGGCTTTTTGGCCCAAGAAATTCCGGTTCAGGGTTCAACAACCATGAATGTAGTACTTAAGGAAGACCTTCAGCAACTCAATGAGGTGGTTGTGATCGGTTACGGTACCCAAAAAAGAGCCGATGTAACCAGTTCGGTTGCAACGGTAAAATCTGAGGATTTCGTTCAGGGGAACGTTAAGGATGCCGCGCAATTGATCCAAGGTAAAGTGGCTGGTCTTTCGGTTTCGGCCCCCTCTGGGGATCCAACCGAAGGTACACAGATCAGCCTTAGGGGTACTTCTTCCATTTTAGGGGGTACCAATCCTTTGGTTTTGGTAGATGGTGTGCCAGGAAGTTTGGCAACGGTGGCTCCAGAAGATATTGAGTCCATCGACGTGCTTAAAGACGGTTCGGCCACGGCCATTTACGGAACAAGGGGTACCAATGGGGTAATCATCATTACCACTAAAAAGGGTAGTAACGATATGAAGTCGACCATTGAATATAACGGCTATGCTTCATTATCCACCATTGCCAACCGTATGGACTTTTTGGATGCGGATGAACTGCGCCAAAAATATGCCGAGGGATACACCTTCAATGGGGCCAACCTTCAGGATTACGGTGCCAATACCGATTGGGTGGATGAAATTACACGTGATGCCTTCAGCCAGGTACACAACGTAATCTTCAGGGGTGGTAATTCTACCTCTAACATGACCGCCTCTGTAAACTACAGGGATATAGAAGGTATCTTTTTAAAATCGAACAATGAGAAATACACAGGTCGTGTCAGTGTAAACCATGCCATGTTCGACAATAAACTTAAAACCAATGTTGGCATAATCTTGAGCGAGCAAACCTATAATGCATTGGGTGATGGCTACAGCTTTAACCCTTACATTTACAGGCAAGCCATTATTAGGAACCCTACGGAGCCCGTTTACAATGATGACGGTAGCTGGTACGAGAGGGATGTATATTTCTATGACAACCCTGTGGCCTATATCCAAGAAACCCTAGGGCAGAACCGTTACAGGAACTCTCGTTTCGATTTCTCGTTAAGCTATGATTTTGGTGATCACCTAACCTTGAAAGGTTTGTATACTAGAAAAGGAAATTCCAATATCAGAGGCTTCTATCAAACCAAGAACCACGTATCCACTACCAAAAATGGACAGGATGGTTTTGCTTCCCGTGGCACCGATGATTATGTGGGCAACTACGGTCAATTCACGGTAGATTACAACAACACCTTTGGTAAGCACAGGGTTACCGGATTGGTAGGTTACAACTATGAGGACAATACCAATGAAGGTTTTTGGGCCACTAACCGCCGTTTCCCAACCGATGGTTTTACGTATAACAACCTAGGAAGCGGACAAGGTCTTCAATTGGGTGAAGCCGGTATGGGAAGCTACAAGGAATCCGATAAATTGATTGCATTCTTCTCCAGGGTAACCTATAACTATGATGACCGTTATCTGTTGATGGCGAGTTTGCGTAGAGAAGGTTCTTCACGTTTCGGTGAGGATTACAAATGGGGTAATTTCCCTGGTATTTCCCTGGGTTGGAGGATTGATCAAGAATCCTTTGCGGATAACTGGAACTGGTTGTCCAACTTAAAACTAAGAACAGGTTTTGGGGTTACCGGGATCAATGCGGGATCAAACTATCAGTCGTTGAGCGGCCTAACCTATGGAACCTACTTCTTGAACAATGGCCAATGGGTGCGTCAATTGGTGCCTTCCCGTAATGCCAACCCAAATTTGCGTTGGGAAAAGAAGGAAGAGTTTAACGTAGGACTCGATTTCGGATTCTTGGAAGGACGTATCAACGGTGCCATCGATTATTATGATAGGACCACCAAGGACGCCCTATATAACTATAGCGTGCCTACTCCGCCTTATTTCTATGGAAGCATTGCTGCCAACGTGGCCCAGATCAAAAACTCCGGTCTGGAATTTCTCTTGAACGTGACTCCAGTACAGACTGAAAACTTTCAATGGACGGCCAACTTGACGTATTCCACCAATACCAATAAAATTGTTTCCTTGTCCAATGACGAGTTTCAGTTGACCAATGATTTCTTTGACGAAGGATACACAGGTGAACCTATCCAGATCAATACCCACAGGGTGCAGGAAGGTGAACCCATTGGTAACTTCTATGGTTTGAAGAGTGTTGATATTACCGATGACGGTATTTGGATCATTGAAAGACCTGATGGTTCTTTGGTTCCTGCAACAGAGGCCACTAATGATGACAGACAGGTTTTGGGTAACGGTCTTCCAAAAGCTTACTATAGCTGGAACAACACCGTACGATATAAGAACTGGGACCTTATGGTGAACTTAAGGGGAGCTTTGGATTATCAGATCCTGAATTTTTCACGTATGTTCTATGAAAACCCGACCATCAGCTACAACACTTTGGACTCTGCTTACGATTTGGTTTACGGCAAGGCCGTTTTGCAAGACGTACAACGTTTTGTGAGCTACTATGTTGAAGATGGCGATTTCTTGAAGATCGACAACGTTACTTTGGGCTACACCTTGCCCAAGGATGCTATCAAGTTTGCCCAGACCTTCCGAATCTATGCATCAGGACTTAACCTGGCCACCATAACCGGCTACAAGGGTATCGATCCAGAGGTGAACAGGAACGGACTTGCACCTGGTAACGATGAAAGGGACAAGTATCCTTCTACCAGGACATTTACATTGGGCATCAATTTTACATTCTAAAATAAAAGACTATGAAAAGTACAATCAATAAAGTGATTTCACTTAGACTACGAATTTTTACACTGGCGATTGGTGCTCTGTTCCTTCAAATAGGATGTACCGATCTTGAGGAACAAGTGTATTCCGAGGTAACGGAATCCTCTTTTACCCCATCGGAGTCGGATATTGTTTCCGTAATGGCATCTGCCTATACCCCTTTGCGTTTTGTAATGGGATGGCAAGGATATTTTGACCTACAGGAAGAACCTGCCGATATGTTCGTGACCCCAACAAGACCCAATGGATGGGATGACGGGGGAACGTACAAGAGAATGCATTTTCACGAATGGACCGAGACCCAATGGCAGCCTAGGAATACCTGGATTACCTGTTTCAACGGTATCAACTCTACCAACAGGGTAATTTTGCAAATCGAATTGGGTGAACTTCCGGTGAGTGAAGAACAGGCCGCTAACATTATTGCGGAAATGAGGGCATTGAGGGCATTGTACTATTCCATGTTGGTGGACACCCATGGAAATGTGCCGATCATCTCCAGTTATAGCGATGAACTTCCGGTTCAGAGTAGCCGTAGCGAAGTTTACAATTTCATCGTTTCCGAGTTGACGGCTGTAATCCCTGATTTATCCGAAACAGTAGATCAATCCACCTACGGAAGGGTGACCAAGTGGGGGGCGCTTCAAGTTTTGGCCAGGGTTTATCTGAATGCAGAAGTGTATACAGGTACTCCACAATGGAATAACGTTATCGAGACCTGTAACCAGATCATCAACAGCGGTGCCTACGAACTTTCTTCCAGCTATTCGGATATCTTCAGTACCAACAATGATGGTAATTCTGAATTGGTTTTTGCCATTCCTTATGATCAAATTTTTGCGCCTCAATGGAATGCCCACATGAAAATGCTCACCCCCGATCACCGTTTGGTGTTTGGAATGCAGGCCCAGCCTTGGGGTGGATCTAGCTGTAACCCCCAATTCATCAATAGCTATGATCCAAATGATAAACGTTTGGCCGATACTTGGTTGATGGGCGATCAATTGAACGCCTCTGATGGTAGTGTGGTCATGACTTTGGTAAACGAAATGCCCAGCATTTATGGTTGTGAGTTTACCGAAGGTTTCAGATGTGGCAAATATGAAATTGAACCAGGTGCCACCAGTGGACTAAGCGTGGATTTTCCTTTCTTGAGATATACCGATGTATTGATGATGAAGGCCGAGGCGTTGCTTAGAACGGATAGAAGCGACGAGGCAGCTACCATTGTAACCCAAGTACGTTTGCGCTCTTTTGACAATCCTGCCGATGCAACCGTTACCGGGGCAGAGCTTGAAGGCGATACCACAGTTGAATATGGCACGTTGGCCGAAGACGGAACCATTGATGCTCCAGGAGATCAATCCGTGGTACCTTACGGTCGTTTCTTGGACGAACTGGGCTGGGAATTTGCTGCTGAGGCAAGAAGAAGATCCGATATGATCCGTTTTGGGGTGTACCAGACCAAAAATTGGTACAACCATACACCAAAAGGAGATTATACTACCCTATTCCCAATTGGTCTTGAAGAGTTGAACACCAATACCAACCTTTCACAGAACCCAGGGTACTAAATTGAAAGTTGGCATCTAGTGTGTTTTCAATTAATAATTGTTTGAGTTTGTTGTTAGTTAGGAAAGCGAATGGAAACCCATTCGCTTTCTTTTTTCCTGAAAAGAGGAAAATATCACCAAGATCATAGGGCTTGTTGTGGGCCAATGTATAGTTGCTTAAATTCACAATCCACGCGCATATCACAGATCAATACAATATAATTATGAAAGGATTCAAAACTTTTACCCCAATCGGTTCCAAGATCGGTTTCATTTTGCTGTTCTTCGCTTTAAGCTCGGTTGCATATGGGCAATCTTCGATTAAATCACCGAACGGGGCTTTGGAAGTAACCGTTTCGGTAAAGGAAGAACTGCACCTTAAGTTGGCTTACGCAGAAAAAACTTTGGTGGAAGATGTGGTCTCCGATTTGATCATTGATGGAAAAGGTTCCCTCATAGCCAGATCAAAAACAATGAACATGCGACAGTTTTCCCAAAAGCATACCATTCAGGTCGATTTGCCGACGAAGAATAGGGAAGTTGCCGACGAGTACAATCAACTTACGCTGCAATTCAGGGATTTTGATTTGGAACTGCGGGTGTATGATAATGGCTGCGTCTTTAGGTATGTGACCAAGCTGGGTAAAAAGGAAATTCAGGTGGTTGATGAAAAACTCACCTTTTCCCCAAACGAGAAAACAACATGCTATTTACCCGAGGAGAAAAGTTTGATATCACATTTTGAAAATTATTTTCAGGCCATTCCTTCCGAAAACATTACTACAGGTACCATTGCCAACGTACCGCTACTTTTCACCAAGGTAAACGAACCAAGTGTTTCCTTCACCGAATCCAATATTTATGATTACCCCCATATGTTCTTGCAAAAGAAGGGGTCGGGTTTTGCCAGTTTGTATCCCAAAGTGGTCTTAAAGACCAAGGAGCAGAAACGGGATCGTGATGAGTCCATTGAATTGGAGGCCGATTACATTGCCCAGACTTCTGGAAATAGAACGTTTCCTTGGCGGGTTTTTATGGTTTCCCCTTCGGATAAGGACATTGTTTCCAATAATTTGGTGTATCAATTGGCAGATCCCTTAAAATTAAAGGACATTTCATGGATAAAGCCCGGAAAAGTGGCTTGGGATTGGTGGAATGCCAACAATATTGATGGCGTGGATTTTAAATCGGGGATCAATACCGAAACCTACAAATATTACATCGATTTTGCCGCCCATTACGGTTTGGAGTATATCATCTTGGATGAAGGTTGGTCCAAGACCACAACCAATGTGCGTGAGCCCAACCCAAATGTCGATGTTGCCGAGCTGGCTAGATATGGAAATCAAAAAGGGGTAGGGGTCATTCTCTGGAGTCTTTGGAGACCCTTGGATGAAGACATGGAAGGCATATTGGATATTTTTAAGGGTTGGGGCGTAAAAGGAGTGAAGATCGATTTCATCCAACGTGCCGATCAATATGTGGTCAATTTTTACGAGCGGATGGCACAAGAAACGGCAAAACGTCAACTTTTGGTCGATTTCCACGGAGCTTTCAAACCATCAGGAATGCGACGTGCCTATCCGAACATTATCAATTTTGAAGGGGTAAAAGGGTTGGAAAATACCAAATGGGAAGATAAGATCGATTCGGAACACGAACTCACCCTTCCTTTTACAAGAATGACGGCTGGGGTAATGGATTTCACCCCTGGAGGGTTGGACAATGTGCACAAGGAAAATTTTATGGCCCGTTTTACCCGCCCCATGGCTATGGGAACCCGCGCCCATCAAGTGGCCATGTATGTGGTCTTTGAAGCACCGCTTCAAATGTTGAGCGATACGCCGAGCAATTACTACAGAGAAGATGAGACCACCACTTTCATTGCCGGTATACCAACTATTTGGGACAAGACCGAAGTATTGGATGCCAAAGTATCCGATTATATTTTGGTGGCACGTAAACATGGGGATATCTGGTACATTGCCGGCATGAACGATTCTACTCCGAAGTCCTTTACACTGGACTTTTCTTTCTTGGATGAAGGAAACTACAGTTTGCAAATCTTCAGGGATGGTGTGAACTCGGATAAAAATGCCCGGGATTATGTGTTGGAACAAACCAACGTGGATTCCAAAACCAAAATGGACATTAAATTGAATAAATCTGGTGGCTGGGTGGCCATCGCCACAAAACTAATTGAAAAATGATGAGGTCGAAAAAACTTTCAGTACTGGTAATCGGGTTGTTCTTTGGGGTAAGTGCCATCTGCTCGGCACAATCCAAAATGGATTTTAAATTGAGTTTTACCCAACCCGAAGCACATTATGCCGAGGTGCAGTTTACTTGCTCCGAGCTTCTCACCCCGAATACAAGTTTTATGTTGCCAGTTTGGTCTCCCGGGTATTACAAGATTTTGGATTTTCCTCGTTATGTGGTTGACTTTCAGGTTAAAAATGACAAGGGGGAAATGTTGGACTGGCACAAGGAATCTAAGGATACGTGGGTGGTCAACAACGGAACAAACCAAAGCATTGTGGTCACATATCGGGTTTTTGCCAATAAAAAATCCGTTGCAGAATCCCTCGTGGATCAAAACAAGGCGTTCATCATGCCCAATTCCATGTTCATGTATCCAAAGGATAAAATTGATGTCCCGGTAACTTTGAAGATAGAACCTTATCAGGATTGGAATGCAATTTCAACAGGATTGGTCAAGAATGATGCAGGCCAGTACAATGCCCCGGATTTTGATGTGCTATATGACAGCCCCATATATATTGGAAATCAAAAAATAATAGAGTTTGAACATGATGGAAGGCCCTATCATCTGGCGATGGAAACACCTGAAGGATTGCAACAGGATACCTTTGTGGATGATCTTAAAAAAGTCATCTCGGCCACTACAGCATTGATGGGCCATGTTCCCTATCAAAATTACTGTTTCATCATGATGGGAGCAGGTGGCGGTGGTTTGGAACATTGGAATTCTCAAGCCGTTTTTACCAGCGGATCGTTCGAATTCAAGTCCAAGGAGCACTACACAGATTTTCTGAATTTCATCACCCATGAATATTTTCACCTCTACAATGTAAAGGCCATACGTCCCATAGCATTAGGTCCATTTGATTATGGCAAGGAAAACTATACCGATATGCTTTGGGTTTCCGAAGGGATTACGGTGTATTACGAATACTTGATCATGCTCCGTGCTGGTTTGTTGCAGCCTAAGGAAGCTTTGGATTATTTGAGCGGTTCCATTAGAAGGTATGAGAACATTGAGGGGAAAAATCATATGTCGCTTTCCCGTTCAAGTTTTGATATTTGGTTGAATTTCCTCAATAGGGATGAAAATACCGATCAGACCACTATATCCTACTATAACAAAGGCCCAATAATTGGATTGCTGTTAGATCTGGAGATCCGTAAAAGTTCTAAAAATCAGAAATCCTTGGATGATGTCATGCAGTTTTTGTACAACAAATATTTCCTAAAGCAGAAAAGAGGGTTCACAAAAGAGGAATTTTGGGCCATTTGTGAGCAATTTGCAGGAAAATCTTTGTTGGAGCTACAAAATTATGTAGATACGGTGAACGAAATCGATTATCAGAAATACTTGGATCATGCCGGACTACAGATAGATTTGAGCCCGTTGGAGGAAGGGACGAGTTTCATCAAAAGATCATACCAACTGTCCGAAAAAGAAAAGGCCACGAAGGAACAACTGATGATCAAGAAATCCCTTTTATACCCAATATCAAAAAGATAGGGTAACTATATACTACTTTTACCCAAAAGATATAATTGATTCACGCCAACGGACGTTGGCTTTTCTTTGAATTATGTAAGTTGTCCAATCCATCTACCAACCGCCACTGATTCAGCGATTTCGAGAGTGGGCGTCCTGCCGATCAAATCAAATTGGTTTCTTACCTATCAATGAACTTGGTCGGTATGCACGGATTCAAAGCTAACATCCGTACAATCCTATTCGTTGTTCTTTTTATTCTTGTTGTGCCTTTTTATATTGGCTTCTACCTGTGACTTCGGAACGTTGGATAGCCGTTGCATGGCTTCTTCAAATCCCATGTTGATGTTTACTGGCTTATCGTTTTTATTCTTCTTCTCCATCGTCTTTTTTGTTCAATTCTATTATTATGTCGAAAATTGTAACCCCTGTATCTCTAAGTATTTCAATTGAATATATCAAAATAGTTGATAATGCAAGATTAATCACAAATCCAATATGATCTATCGATTGTAAAAGAAAGCTACTTTTTAAAGAAATCAACAAGATAATAGAGAGAATAATCATTACTATCTGTTCAATCAATGAAAATTTGATTTCCTTAACAACATCACTAAAATCTGCACCTGTTCTTTGGGCTATGTCCTCTAACTTAGAGGAAATAACAGTACTGGTTGCTGTATTGATCGCAAGAAGTGTTAATAATAGACCGACTAAATCCTCTTCAATAAAAGTAGACAGAAAGTCACTTTTAAGGAAATATTCTAAGCCGTTCAGGATAACGGCCAGCCCCAGGCTCGCTAATATTTTTAAGATTGTATTACTCAATTTGAGTGTCAAATAAGGTGTTCAATAATTCAGCTATTTTTTCGTATGGTTTTCCTTCAATGTTTATCTCTTCGACTTCAATAGTTTCCTCCCTATCGCTTGTTTTTATAAGCTTTCTATATTTCTTTACTTTAATCTTTGGGACTCCACCACCATCAGCACTATATTGTGCTAAACTTGATATTTCCTTGTTTTCTGGGTTTATGTTTTCCAGAACACCATTCTTAGGGGCATTCAACTCTAAGTTAGTTTTGTGGCTGTTAGCTTTGTTCCTGAGCAATCTTATCGCATCAACAGCCTTGCCCGAAATATTGCTCATATTTGGTTTGATAAACTCAAACCTCAATGTTTTTATTCTGCCTTCATATTCTTGAATGGTGTCCCAAAACTGGGAAACATCCGTTATTTTTTCAATATATACGTTCAAATCGAAGTGTTTTAGCGCATTGTTTACGGATTTTTCTATAATATTCTTTAGAGCTTCTGTTTTGGAGAACGCTTCCGTATCATGTTCTATCAACATAAACTGTTTATCCTTTAGATTGTTTATATAGACCAAGGAATTAGGATAATTATACTCTACTTTGCTCTTGAAGTCCTTATCATGTAGGCTTACTACTTTTTGAACTCCCATTTTTAAAAAAATGTATTCCCCAATCACATTTTCCACTCTACTAATTACATCATATCCCTTTCCCCTAAATTTCAATTTATTGTTCGTTATAACTTCCTTGAAGAAGGCATTTTTCTTTTCAACCAATTCTTCATAGGTGTTATATTTTTCGTCTATGCGAGTTTGAATTTTAGTTGTTGTTGGTAATAATTGATAACGGAAAACTGAGAAAACTTTACGTTCTTGCATTGATTAGTTGGTTATATGTTATACGGGGGGAGTTACCCAAATATAACATATTTTCAAACCTCTCAACATCTGTAATGTTTTTCGTATTGTACCTAAACTCAAATTCATCAACGTAGGCGTCCAAATGCTTTTCGCTAACGTTGTGGTATATCCCTATAATGCCACGTTTCAGCAAAGACCAAAAGCCCTCTATCGTATTCGTGTGGCATTCTCCAATAACATATTCTCCCGTAGAATGGTTGACCATTTCATGGTCGTACAAACTGGATAACATTCTATAGGCCGTATGTTCATCCGTCATAAGTTTGGCGTTCTTTGTAACGCTCTTATGGATTATGGGCATCAACGTGGCCCTTTTGGTATCTCGTACCCTCATTGCCACTATTCGCCCGTTCCTTTCGACCAATCCGAATACAGGGGTCTTGTCGCTTGCGCTTCTTCCTTGTGATTTCTCGACCTTTTTATCAGCATGACGGTTTTTGTTCTTGCCCCCTATGTACGTCTCGTCAATCTCAACGGTGTTTGTAAGGGGCATATTAAAAGAGCGTGTACGGACTGCATAACGGATTCTTTGCAATAAGAACCATGCACTTTTTTGGGTTATGCCCAAATCTCTGTGCAACTGTAAAGAAGAAATCCCCTTTTTATGGGAAGTAATAAGCCAAATTGCAGCGAACCACTTTTGCAATGGGATTGCACTGTTCTCGAATATCGTACCCTTGGTAACGGAAAAAGGTTTACGGCATTCCGCACATTTATAGCAACTCTTCATGGTGTAAATCTTTTCAGTGTTACCACAATGTGGACAAACAACTCCATCTTTCCACCTTAATTGAGCTAAATACTCCTTGCAGGTTTCATTATCGGAAAAGTGCATCATCACTTCAACTAGGTTTGTAAATTTTTTATTGGTCGTACACATGGCTATTTATTTGATTTACATTGTAAATATACAACTTTTATTTGGGTAAAACAAGTATATAATTACCAAAGATAGTTTAGAACTGGGTTCTGTATTGGGTAGGGGTACAGCCTTTTAGTTCCTTGAACTTTCGGTTAAAATTGGCAATGTTGCTAAAGCCACATTGTTCCGATATCAAGGAAATGGGCAGTTCAGGTTTGTTGATGATCATTTTGCAGGCACTTTCAATGCGGATCTCGATCAAAAATTGAAAGAAAGTTTTGTTAGTCCTTTTTTTAAAGTATCTGCAAAAGGCATTCTTGCTCATATTGGCCCGTTCCGAGATTTCCTCCAGGGAAATTTGTTCATGGTATCGTTCCATGGCATATTCATAAACATTGCTCATACGTTTTCCTTCATCATCCGAATAACTTTTTCGGTACACGAAAGAGGAAAGAGGTTCTGTTTTCGATTTAGTGATTTGGCTGATGATCAGCAATAATGTGGCTATTTGTTCCACCTTGTTCTGATGGCCCAATAGATTGAAGAGTGCGATGATCTCCTCTTGGTTGGAAAGTACTTTCATGCCAAACTCAGACTGTTTGAAGAATTCATTGGCAAGGGAAAGATCGGAAAGTTTGAAAAAATCCTTTCCAAAGGAATTGTAGTCAAAAAAAAGGGTGTGCATGACCGATTCCTCGGTGGCATTGATATCGCTCCTAAAAACATGGGGAATGAATCCACCAATAATCAAAATGTCACCTTCCTTATATTCGTTGATGGTGTCACCGACGATCAACGATCCCGAACCCACTTCCACGTAGCTGATTTGGATTTCACCATGTTGGTGGAGCTGGTCATAAAGCACCTTCTCCCGATCTACTTGGTAGACCAGGGCCTCGTCCTTGGGTTTTGGTATTTTAAAAGGTAGAACTTTCAAAGCATCTTTTTACAAATATTATTAAAAAAAAAGGTGTAAGGCAATATACGGGTTAATATAGTATTATAATAAGCTAATAACTTGAACATTTGTTGCGGACAACTCTTTTTATTTTTGTAGTCTAAACAATTGACTATTATGATTAAATGGGAAGGCGTAATGCCTGCTTTAACCACGAAGTTTACTAGCGATGACCAATTGGATCTTGCTATGTTCGAAAAAAATGTGAAGGCTCAAATGGAGGCTGGTGTTCATGGTATCATTTTGGGTGGAACCCTTGGGGAAGCCAGTACCTTGGAACCTCATGAAAAAGAGACTTTGATCAAAACCGCCTTATCCATCGTGGAAGGCAAGATTCCTGTGATCATCAACATCGCGGAGCAAAGTACAAAAGGAGCCATTGCTGTTGCTCAACATGCAGAAAAAGTGGGTGCGCAAGGACTTATGCTATTACCTCCAATGCGTTACAAGGCCACCGATTATGAAACCGTTGCCTATTTTAAGGCTATTGCGAACAGTACATCACTGCCCATTATGATCTACAACAACCCTGTGGATTATAAAATAGAAGTAACTTTGGATATGATGGAAGAATTGTTGGAATGTGAGAATATCCAGGCCATCAAGGAATCTACCAGGGACATTACCAATGTAATCCGTTTGCAGAATAGGTTTGGCGACCGTTTAAAGGTATTTACAGGTGTGGATACCCTCGGGCTTGAAAGTTTGGTCATCGGTGCCGATGGTTGGGTAGCTGGATTGGTTTGTGCTTATCCTGCAGAGACCGTTGCCATCTACGAATTGGTAAAAGCGGGTAAGATAGAAGAAGCATTGCAAATTTATAGGTGGTTTATGCCTTTGTTGGAATTGGATATCAGCCCACAATTGGTGCAGAACATTAAATTGGCAGAAGTGGCCACAGGTATCGGTACCGAGAATGTAAGGGCGCCAAGATTGCCGCTTCAAGGTGAGGAACGCAAACGCGTGTTGAACGTCATCGAAACGGCCATGGCAACCAGACCGGAACTGCCCGAATATAAGAATCTTAAAAGTGTAGTATGATTACAGGTAAAAACTGTATCGCAGGAGAATTTATAGCTAAAGGGAAGGTGGAGTTCAGGACCATCAACCCAAAATTGAATATGGAAAACCCCACCGTTTTTGTGGAAGCCACAAAAGAGGAGGTTGGGGAAGCCGTGACCAAAGCGTGGGAAGCTTTTAAGGTTTTCCGCAAAATGTCGGGCGCCAAAAGAGCCGATTTTTTGAATGCCATTGCTGATGAAATATTGGCTTTGGATAAGGAGTTGGTGGAAATGTACATGCTGGAATCCGGGTTGCCCGAAGGTAGGGCCGTTGGAGAAAGGGGCCGTACTGTATTCCAATTAAGGTCGTTTGCCGAATTGGTAACTACTGAAGATTGGCGCGAGAACACATTCGATGCCGCCCAACCCGATCGTAAGCCACTTCCAAAGGACGATATAAGAAAAACGATGATCCCTTTGGGTCCCGTTGCCGTGTTTGGTGCCAGTAATTTTCCTTTGGCGTATTCTACGGCTGGTGGTGATACGGCAAGTGCCTTGGCCGCTGGATGCCCGGTCATCTTAAAATCGCACCCCATGCATGCCGGAACTTCGGAATTGGTCGCTTCGGCCATTGTGAAGGCCTCTAAAAAAACAGGAATGCCAAAAGGAGTGTTTTCCAGCATTAATGGCGGCATTCAAGCCGGTGTGGATTTGGTGAGCCATCCTAAAGTAAAAGCGGTTGGCTTTACCGGAAGCATTGCTGGTGGTAGGGCGTTGTTCGACTTGGCTTCCAAAAGGGAAGAACCCATTCCGGTATTTGCGGAAATGGGAAGTATCAACCCTGTGATCATTACACCAAATGCCCTGGCCAACAGAGCTTCTGAAATAGCTAAGACTTACGCAGGTTCCATCACCTTGGGAACAGGTCAGTTTTGTACCAATCCTGGGTTGTTGTTGACCGTTAAAGGAGACCATACCCAGAATTTCATTGAAGAACTGGCCAAGGAAACCATTGCATTGGATCCCCAATGTATGTTGCACCCCAATATCAAAAGCGGGTATGAAAAGAAAGGTGAAAATGTAACTTCCCAAAGCGGGGTAACCGTGGTTGGAAAAGTTCAAGGAACCTTGGAACCCAATTATGCAGCATCAGTTGTGGCTACGGTTTCCGGGACTGATTTTTTGGCCAACCCAAAATTACACCAAGAGGTTTTCGGACCTTTTTCCATGGTGGTCCAATGTGAAAATGAGGCTGAACTTCTTCAGATCATAGAAGGTTTGGAAGGCCAGTTGACAGGTACTCTCATCGCGGAAAATGATGATGATATGGATTTACTTGAATTAGTGGAAGTCCTCCAAAATAGGGTAGGTAGAATCATCTACAATGGTGTTCCCACCGGAGTGGAGGTTTGCCCATCCATGCAGCATGGAGGTCCCTATCCCGCCTCAACCGATTCAAGGTTCACTGCGGTAGGTGTACATGCCATTAAAAGATGGGTGAGACCTGTAAGTTATCAGTCTTTTCCCCAAGAATTGCTGCCCGAACATTTAAAAGGGTAAGCGGTTCTATTTTAGAGTATTGCAAAAAATAGCATAGTTTTAAAGACCTTCAAGTGGCAAGAAAAACTTTTTTTTGTGTTGATGCACATACCTGTGGCAATCCTGTGCGGGTTGTGGCAGGGGGAGGCCCCAATCTTTTGGGTGCGAACATGAGTGAAAAAAGACAGCATTTCCTAAAGGAATATGATTGGATCCGTAAAGGACTCATGTTCGAACCTAGGGGGCATGACATGATGAGTGGAAGTATTCTCTTCCCGCCACATGACCCCCAAAATGATTTTGCTATTTTGTTTATCGAGACTTCTGGGTGTTTGCCCATGTGCGGACATGGCACTATTGGTACCATCACTATTGCTATTGAAGAAGGACTTATCACGCCAAAAATTCCTGGTAAGATACGAATGGAAGCTCCTGCGGGATTGGTGGAAATTGAATATCAACAGACCGGAAAAAAGGTGGATTGGGTGCGCTTGGTGAATGTAAAATCCTATTTGGCCGCCGAAAATTTGACAGTGGAATGTCCAGAGTTGGGCGAGCTGACCTTTGATGTGGCTTATGGAGGAAACTACTACGCCATCGTAGATCCGCAAAAAAACTTTAGCGGTATCCAAAATTTTACAGCTGGGCAGATCATACGATACTCCCAGGTAGTAAGGAAACGGATCAATGAAAAATATCCTGACCGTTTTATTCATCCAGAAAACAGTACCATCCGAGATGTGAGCCACATGTTATGGACAGGGGAACCTATTGATCCTACGTCCTCAGGAAGGAATGCCGTTTTTTATGGGGACAAGGCCATTGACCGTTCTCCCTGCGGAACTGGAACTTCTGCGCGAATGGCACAGTTGCATGCCAAAGGAAAACTAAAACAAGGTGAACCGTTTATCCATGAAAGCTTTATCGGGAGCAAGTTTGTTGGTAGAGTGGAACAAGAAACTACCTTGGCCAATATGAAGGCAATAGTTCCCAGTATTCAAGGTTGGGCGCAGGTTACGGGCTACAATAACATCATTATTGATGATGATGACCCCTATGCCCACGGATTCCAGGTAATTTGATGTAATCATTTAAAAATGAAGAGAGTAGTTGTTGTTGGGGGTGGTATCTCTGGACTTTGTAGTGCCTATTATTTGGTAAAAGAAGGGCATCAAGTGACCGTCTTGGACCGTACGGACATGTCCACCGGGGCATCCTTTATCAATGCGGGTTACATAACCCCAAGCCACTTTATTCCCTTGGCCGCACCAGGGATTATTACCCAGGGCATCAAATGGATGTTCAATAGCTCCAGTCCCTTTTATATTAAACCAAGATGGGATGTGGAGTTCTTCAAATGGGCCTACCTTTTTAAGAAAGCTGCTACCACTTCCAAGGTAAATAAAGCTATTCCCGTAATCAAAGATCTCAATTTGAAGAGCAGGGAACTGTATGAGCAAATGGTTGCCGACCTTGATTTTGCTTTTCACTACGAAAGAAAGGGTGTTTTGATGGCGTATAGCACGGCCAAAAGTGAACATGAAGAGCATGAAGTGGCCGAAAAAGCCATAAAATTGGGATTGGACGCAGTGCTACTTTCCAAAGCGGAATTAAACAAGATTCAACCTGTGTTATCGGACAAGGTTATCGGCGCCGTACATTACAAATGTGATGCCCACATGACCCCCCAGCAATTCATGGAGGGTATAAAAACTTGGTTGAAATCCAAAGGAGTGATTTTTCAATACAACCAGACCGTGGACCATTTTTTGACCAAAGGAAGTGGTATAAATGCAGTGAAAACTCGGGATTCGGTTTATGAAGCGGATGAGTTTGTGTTAGCCAGTGGCAGTTGGACTTCCGATTTAGCAAAATCCCTAAAATTGAACATTCCTATTCAAGGAGGCAAGGGTTATAGTATGGATGTACACCGCCCAACCGGGATTACCCTGCCCACCATTTTGGTAGATGCCAAGGCCGCCATTACCCCAATGGAAGGTTTTACCCGTTTTGCAGGAACTATGGAGTTTTCAGGAAACAATACTATGGTTCGTAAAGAGCGTGTTGAAGCCCTGGCCTTTGCGGTCAAGGAACACTACCGCGAAGTGGAAATCAATGAAAGTGAAAAGCAGAATGCTACCTCTGGATTGCGCCCTGTTTCTCCTGATGGTCTTCCTTTTATTGGAAGAACCTCCAAGTATTCCAATTTGACGATTGCGGCCGGACACGCTATGATGGGATGGAGCCTTGGTCCCATAACCGGTAAATTGATCGCTGAGCAAATTGACAACAGGCCCACTTCGATCAATCTCGCCCCGATATCCCCCGATAGATATTAACAACATCATTAAAGTTTATTTGCCGCAGTTCGGTAATATACATAAGTCGAAAAACTCCTATCATTAGACCAATTATTTATGCTTTTTTGTCCTTTTAAGGATGTTAAGGGTAATATAGTATTGGTTTGTGGTAATATGAAAGGATAAATCAAAGGAGATTATCTCTAGTTTTAGACTTATTTAAGTTATGGAATCTTTTGTCAAAAAAATAAGTGTATTTTTTATACTTATAACATTCGGACCTGTATTTGGGCAGGGTACGGTACAGGAATATAAAAAGGCTATTGCCCTGGATTCCCTATTCCGGAATAAAGTAGTCAATACGCCTTCTGAGTTTCACTGGCTAAAGAACAATCTGTTGTGGTATGTGAACAATACTTCTCAAGGAAAGGAATATCTGTGGGTTGATCCTACATCCGATTCCCAGAAAAAGTGTTTTGATCAAGTGGCATTGGCCCAGTTGCTTACCGATCAGTTTGGTAAGGAAGTGGATTCCGATAATTTGGAAATCACGGAACTGGATTTTGATGCTTCATTAAGTGAAATCAAATTCACATTCGATGAAAAAAGGCTTTCCTATAAGCCTGATAGTACTAGTTTGACGGTTCTTGAAACACCAGAGAAAAAGAAAGGCTGGGAACGCGGATATTGGGGAAGTAGGTTCGATGAGACCAAAAATCCTCCCGTAACTTCCCCAGATTCTACCATGACTGCTTTTATCAAAAACAGTAACGTTTATATCAAAGACAATACATCGGGGGAAGAGACCCAATTGAGTTATGATGGGGCGCCCGGGTTTTTCTATTCAACCTACATTAAATGGTCACCCGATGGCAAAAAGATCATGGCTTACAAAGTCCGCCCCGGTGACGATCGCAAAATTTATTTTGTGGAGTCTAGCCCAACGGACCAATTTCAACCTAAACTGCAGTCCAGGGACTATTTAAAGCCAGGTGACGAGCTACCGTTTAAAAGTCCGCAACTGTTTTTGGTGGATTCCAAAAAGCATATTGAAGTGCCTGCTACCGAATTCGACCATCAATTTGGGTTGAACAATATGGATTGGCGGGAAGATAGTCGAGCCTTTACCTTCGAATACAACCAAAGGGGGCATCAGGCCTACAAGGTTATTGAGGTGGATGCTTCCACGGGAAAAGTGAAGGTTTTGGTGAATGAGACCAGCAATACATTTATCGATTACAGCAGTAAAAAATACCGATACGATGTAAAGGATGGACAAGAGATCATCTGGACTTCGGAGCGTGACGGTTGGAACCATATTTATCTGTATGATGGTAAAACAGGCCAAGTAAAAAAGCAGCTTACCAAAGGTGAATGGGTAGTTCGCAAAGTGGTTCACGTGGATGAAGACAAGAGGGAGGTCTACTTCACGGCCAGTGGATTGGACAAAGATCAGGATCCCTATTTTATCCATTATTGCAAGGTAGATTTTGATGGAAAGAATTTTACCCGTTTCACCAAGGAAGATGGTAACCATGACGTGACTTTTTCCGAGGACCATAGTTATTATGTAGATCAATATTCCAGGGTTGACATGCCACCGGTGACTGTTTTAAAATCGGCCCGAGGAAATAAAACCATCATGACCTTGCAGCAGGCAGATCATTCAGCTTTATTAAAGGAAGGATGGATTGCGCCGGAGGTTTTTACGGCAAAAGGACGTGATGGAAAAACGGACATCTGGGGCGTGATTATTCGTCCCACCAGCTTTGATCCCAATAAAACATACCCCGTAGTGGAGTACATTTATGCTGGACCGCATAGTTCTTTTGTGCCGAAAGATTTTAGGGCCTATTACTGGTCTATGTCCTCCATTGCAGAACTGGGTTTTATTGTGGTACAGATTGACGGAATGGGAACATCCAATCGTTCCAAGTCTTTTCATGATGTGTGTTGGCAGAATTTGAAAGATGGGGGCTTTCCCGATCGTAAACTTTGGATCAAGGCAGCCGCCAAAAAGTATCCGTACATGAATGCGGATAAAGTTGGAATTTTTGGAACCTCGGCAGGTGGGCAGAACGCCGCCGCTGCCTTGGTGTTCAACTCGGATTTTTATGATGTGGCCGTATCTTCCTGTGGCTGTCACGACAATAGAATGGACAAGATCTGGTGGAACGAGCAGTTCATGGGTTACCCCATCGGACCTCATTATGCAGCTAGCTCCAACATTGAGAATGCGGCCCAAATGGGCGGTAATTTAATGCTGATCTTGGGAGAGGTGGATGATAATGTGGATCCGGCGACCACGATGCAATTTGCCAATGCCCTCATCAAGGCCAACAAAGATTTTGAGTTGGTCACCATTCCAGGCATGGGGCACTCTTCTGGAGGCGATTTTGGGGAACGTAAGCGCAAGGATTTCTTTGTGGAGCATCTTTTGGGAGTTACCCCTCCTTCTTGGGAAGAAGTTTATGATTAATTAAAAAATATTGTTGAACTGAAAATGTTCAGAATAAAAGCTTTAGCATAAAAATGAAAATGAACAAACAATTTTACTTCACCTTGTTGGGCCTTGTTTTTGGCATGTCGACAATGGTGGCCCAAAGTGGCAATCAAATATTGGATGGTATCGGTGAAACGGGAATGATAGCCCGATATATCTTCAATGGTGATGCCAAGGATTGGTCCCGTAATAATCTACATGGTAGAATTTATGGTCCAAATGCCCAATTTGAAGATGATGAAAAGTTTGGTAAGGTACTTTCCTTGCCAGGAGATGACAAGACCTTTGTTTCCATTCCTGGAGAAGCCGTGGAAGGAGAAGAATCTTTAAGTATCACTGCTTGGGTGAATTTCAACGCTGATCAAGTGGGTCAGACCCTTTTTGACTTTGGAAAGGATGACCGCACACACTTTTTTGTATCTCCTTTTGGAACCAAGAAAAAAGATAGATTACAGGCTCAGATTCTTCAAAATGGTAAGGAAAAGTATACGGCCCATGCCAACGATATTACTATTGAAACCAACCAATGGATACACTTGGCGGTAGTCCTTGACATTCCTTCCAAAACCATGGGCATCTTTGTTGATGGCAAGCAAGTAGGACAGGTGGAGAGCATGGAAATGGAACTGGAAGAATTGTTCACGCATGAAAACCTGTTGTATATCGGACGATCAATTACCTCCAATAATCCCTTTCTAAATGCGAAAATCCATGATTTTAGACTGTATCGCATTCCGTTGAGTGAACAACAAATTGGAAGGATTCGATACATTGCGTTAAGGGGAGGTGAAGAAGCGGTTAGGAGAGAAAAACCGGAGGATAATCTTCCCCAATTTGAAACCAATAACCCCCAATTGTACAATAGTTACTTAGCCGGTGTTTCCGATGTTCAGGTAGAAACAAAGGTTGGAAATCTTCCAAGGTTACCACGTTTTGTAAAAGGAACCTACAAAAGTGGTGTCCAAGGTCCTGAGGTTAGGGTTTTATGGCCAGCTCCAACAGACAATGCCGATGTACAACAACCAGGTACTTATGAGGTGATTGGAAAAGTGGCAGGTACCAATTTTCAACCCAAAGCCATTATCACAGTTAAAAGTGGTGATGATGAAGCAACCCCACACCAAACTTTGGAAGCCTTTGAACTTGCAGATGTTACCTTGGATTCAGACGCCTTGGGCAATCAAACCAAGTTTATTGAAAATAGGGATAAGTTCATCAATACCTTGGCGGAGACCAACCCGGATGCCTTCCTATACATGTTCCGAAATGCATTTGGTCAACCGCAACCCGCAGGTGCAACACCTCTGGGAGTTTGGGACAGTCAGGAGACCAAATTGCGCGGCCATGCCACGGGACATTATCTTACAGCCATTGCCCAAGCGTACGCCAGTACGGGGTACGACAAAAATTTGCAGGCCAACTTTGCCAAAAAAATGGATTATATGGTGAATACCCTTTATGAGCTTTCCCAACTTTCTGGGCATGCAAATGTAGCTGGTGGGCCATATGTTTCCAATCCAACTGAAGTGCCACCGGGCGATGGAAGGGAAGGATTTGATTCCGATTTGAGCGAAGGTGGTATCAGAACCGATTATTGGAATTGGGGCGAAGGATTTGTCAGTGCCTACCCGCCCGACCAATTCATCATGCTGGAAGGAGGAGCCAAGTACGGGACCCAAAAAACACAGATTTGGGCACCTTACTACACCTTGCATAAGATATTGGCCGGCTTGATGGATATTTACGAGGTTACCGGAAACCAAAAAGCTTTGGATATTGCCAAAGGAATGGGAAGTTGGGTACATGCCCGTTTAAGTCAAGTGCCGGTTGATACCCTTATCAGCATGTGGAACACCTACATTGCTGGAGAATTTGGTGGCATGAACGAAGCCATGGCCCGTTTGTACCGAATCACCAATGAGCATCGCTATTTGGAAGTGGCACAATTGTTCGATAACATCAAAGTCTTTTTTGGCGATGCCGAACATTCGCACGGACTTGCCAAAAATGTAGACACTTTTAGGGGGTTGCATGCCAACCAGCATATTCCTCAGATCATGGGCGCATTGGAAATTTATCGGGATTCCGAAATTCCCGAATACTTCCGTGTAGCGGATAACTTTTGGTACAAGGCCAAGAACGATTACATGTATAGTATTGGGGGAGTTGCAGGTGCCCGAAATCCTACGAACGCTGAATGTTTTATTGGTCAACCCGCCACTTTGTATGAAAATGGGTTTTCCGCAGGGGGACAGAACGAAACCTGTGCCACGTATAACATGCTCAAGTTGACCCGCAACCTTTTTATGTTCGATCAGCGTACCGAGTTGATGGACTATTATGAGCGAGGTCTGTATAACCATATTTTGGCTTCGGTGGCTGAGGATAGTCCGGCAAATACCTACCACGTGCCGCTTAGACCAGGTTCCATCAAAAGGTTTGGCAATGCCGATATGACCGGATTTACCTGTTGCAACGGTACCGCTTTGGAGAGCAGTACCAAACTTCAAAATTCCATTTATTTTGAAAGTCACGATCATAAAGCCTTGTATGTGAACCTGTTTGTTCCTTCCACCTTGCAATGGAAAGAAAGGAACATCACCGTGGAACAAAAAACCACTTTCCCTAAGGAAGATCATACACAATTGATCATAAAGGGAAAAGGAAAATTCAACCTTAACGTTCGTGTACCCCAATGGGCCACCAAAGGGTTTTATGTGAAGATCAATGGTAAGGAAGAGAAAGTATTGGCCCAGACCGGTTCATACCTTACCTTATCCAGAAATTGGAAAAATGGAGACACTGTGGATATCAAAATGCCTTTTCAGTTTCATTTAGATCCAGTGATGGACCAACAGAATATTGCCAGCTTGTTTTACGGTCCTATCTTGCTAGTGGCCCAGGAGCCAGAAGCTAGAAATGACTGGAGAAAGGTTACTTTGGATGCCAGTGATTTGGGCAAAACGATCCAAGGTAATCCAGAGAAATTGGAGTTCACCATTGATGGGGTGGTTTTTAAACCCTTTTATGAAACTTATGGAAGGCATTCCGTGTATTTGGATGTAACCCTAAAATAAATCAGTAAGAAAAGAGACAACAATTTAATACCTTGAAAGACCAATCGATGCACCTCATGGAGCATTTTTAAAAACCAACACCAACATGATCAAAATGGGTTTAAAGAAAATCGGGACTTTGGCACTTGCCTTAATCGGTTCTATCGCTTCGGCACAGAACAGCAAATTGGCCGATCTAGTTACGGAATTTGAAGCGGACAATTGGGCGTTGAACCGAACCTACAATGTCCATGAATCCCAAGAATATTATCAAAGGTTCAAAACCTTTTATGCCGATTGGGAGAAAAAAATGGCTGCATTGGATTTTGATGGACTTTCGCAACAGGGAAAAGTGGATTATGTGCTGTTGAAAAACCAAGTGACCAAAGGGTCCTATTTTTTAAATCAAGATTATGATGAATTCAAACAAGTAGAGCAAGTTGCGGCATTTGCCAAGGATATTTACCCTTTTATCAAGGAAAGAAGAAGGGGAAAAAGACCTGATGCCAAAAATTTCGCCCAAATACTTCAAGATGCCTCAAAGACCATAACTGCTGATACCGAAGCTTGGAAATCCAAACCCTTCAAGGATTGGCAAACGGCCGACAAGGCTTCGGGAGTAGTAGTGTCACTTCAAAAAGGATTGGAAGAAGCCTATAATTTCTACTATGCTTACGACCCGGATTTTACATGGTGGGTGAAGGAACCCTACAAAAAAATCAACGCAGAGCTTACAACCTATGCCGAGTTCCTCAAAAACAACTATTCGCAGAACAGTGTTAAGGACGATGGAAGTGGAATCATAGGAAAACCCATTGGTGAAGCGGCCCTTAAGGAAAGTCTGGCTATGGAATTTATCCCATACACTCCTGCTGAACTCATCAAAACCGCAGAAGAACAATTTGCTTGGTGCAAAAGTGAAATGATCAAAGCCTCCCGTGAAATGGGTTACGGTGACGATTGGAAAGCGGCCTTGGAACATGTGAAGAACACCTATGTACCAGCTGGGGATCAACCGCAGGCCATCATGGATTTGTATTCCCATTCCGTGAAATTTATTGAAGATCGTGATTTGATCACCTTGCCAGAATTGGCCAAGGAAACCTGGGGGATGGAAATGATGAGTCCAGAGCGTCAAAAGGTGAACCCGTTCTTTTTGGGTGGAAGGGATATCATCATCTCGTATCCCACTTTAGATATGGATCATGACGATAAGTTGATGAGCATGCGTGGCAACAACCCTAATTTTTCGTTTCCAACGGTGCAACATGAATTGCTGCCAGGCCATAACTTACAATACTTTATGACCAGCAGGAACAAGAGTTACAGAAGACCTTTTTCCACACCATTCTGGACGGAAGGTTGGTCCCTGTATTGGGAAATCATTCTTTGGAACAAGGATTTTCCGCAAACACCCGAGCAAAAAATGGGTATGCTCTTTTGGAGGATTCACCGTTGTGCGCGGATCATTTTCTCCCTAAAATTCCATTTGGGTGAAATGACCCCTCAACAGTGTATTGATCTTTTGGTGGATCAAGTAGGCCACGAATATGCCAATGCCGAAGCTGAGGTGCGCCGTTCCTTCACTACCAACTATCCGCCTTTGTACCAGTTGGCCTATATGATGGGTGGCCTGCAGTTTTATGCACTCCGAAATGAGATGCTGGAGAAAGGTTGGACAGAGAAGCAATTCCATGATAGGGTAATGCAGGAAGGCAGAATCCCCATTGAATTATTGCGAAGCTTGTTGCAAGATCTTCCCTTGAACAAAAATTACAAGACCAAGTGGAAATTCTCCACTCAGTTCAAGTAAAAAACTATTGAAATAAGGATAAAGGAACCAGGCAATTCTTTTGAATTGCCCCATTCTCTTCCCACTAATATCGAATACAGACCAAAATGAAGCATATCAATTTTTGGATGGCTGTCCTTCTATGCGCCATCATATTACCTGAAGCACAAGCGCAACAGACCTATTGGAGTCGCGTTGAAAAAAGGGAATCCACCTTGGGGGTTTCCGATGTATATCAAAAATTTGAAACGCCGGATTTCAAGTTGAAATTGGTGCGAGCTTCCCAAACCGTTGCCGCTTTGAACCCGGTCAAAGAACCTTATTTTGATTTCACTCCAGGTGACCGATTGGAAATTAGGGACAAGGATAGTCTGTATCATTTGGGAGACATCAATCTTAGGATCAAGGAAGCTAACGGAGAGTGGAAAAAGTATTCCACTGCATACCACCGGGCTACAGTGACTCCTTTGTCAACCACTGGAAATATATTGGCCGCCGCCGATTTGGCCAATACCTTGCCATCCGATATTCCGGTTTCGGTAAAACGCTATTACGAATTGGATAATGACAAGCTGGTCATACGTTTTGAAATTACAAACAAGTCGGGCTCACCTGTCGAAATTGGAGCATTGGGTATCCCGATGGTCTTCAATAACATACTAGAAGGTAAATCGTTGGTGGAAACACATGCCCAAAATGTATTTTTTGATCCTTATATCGGAAAAGATGCCGGCTATTTGGAAGTAAAGCGTTTAAGTGGAAGAGGACCGGCCTTATTGGTATTGCCGAAAGAAAATATGGCTTTTGAGAACTATAGGCCTTTAATTGACGACCCCACCCCTAAAAGCATCGTGTTTGAAGGTTTTCATGAGTGGATGGTATACAGCAAGGCTTATGCTGAAAATGAATGGAAAGGTGTGGAGCAGTGGAATGAACCGACTTCCCTTGTATTAAAACCTGGGGAGTCCAAGAACTTTTCCTTCAAGCTGGTCTTGTCCGAAGGGATTAAAAATATTCAAGAAACCTTGGTACAGGAAGCGCTACCGGTAGCTGTGGGCGTACCTGGCTATGTGTTGCCACAGGATGTAAAAGGGCAACTTTTCCTTCAATATAAAAATGAAGTGGCCTCTATAAAAGTGGAGCCAAAAGGTGCTTTGGAAATAAAAGCAGATGGAAAAACACCATCAGGCAGCTTAAAATATGTGGTTCAAGGAAAAAATTGGGGCAGGGCCCGGGTTACCATTACCTATGTTGATGGGGTGCAACAAACCGTGAACTACAAAGTCATCAAACCCGAATCTGAGGTCATCCGTGATTTTGGACATTTCTTGACCACTGAGCAATGGTTCGATGATCCCAATGATCCTTTTGGCAGAAATCCATCGCCCATAACATACGATTACGAGAAAAAGGAACAGGTTACCAAAGATGGGAGGGCGTGGATCAGTGGATTAAGTGATGAAGGTGGTGCAGGTAGCTGGTTGGCCGCCATTATGAAGCAATTGGTTCAGCCAGATCGAGGGGAAATAACCAAACTGCAACATTTTGTGGACGAAACCCTTTGGGGAAACATCCAATACAATGAAGGACCGAACAAATATGGGGTAAAAAAGAGCGTGTTTTATTATTCTCCGGATTCCCTGCCCAAAGGCACTTACGACGAAAAAGTGAACTACAATACCTGGGCGGCTTGGGACCACAAGCATGCCAATGATCCAGGCAGGTCGTATAATTATCCCCATGTGGCTGCGGCCTATTGGGTATTATACCGATTGGCGCGATATCATCAGGGATTGGTGGACAACCATTCTTGGGATTGGTATTTGGAAAACGCCTACCAGACCAGTGTTGCCATGGTGGAAAAAGCACCTTATTATGCCCAATTCGGTCAAATGGAAGGGTCTGTTTTCCTTTTGATATTAAAAGATTTGCAAAACGAAGGACTGACCAAGGAGGCCACTGATCTTGAGGAAAGAATGAAACAACGAGCTGAACATTGGAGGGCCTTGGATTATCCTTTTGGTAGTGAAATGCCTTGGGATTCCACCGGTCAGGAAGAAGTGTACATGTGGTCCGATTATTTTGGGTTTGACAGGAAAGCATTCATTACCCTGAATGCCATTTTGGCCTACATGCCTACCATGCCGCATTGGGCCTATAACGGTAATGCCAGAAGATATTGGGACTTTTTGTATGGTGGAAAAGCAGGTCCAACCTCAAGGGTGGAACGTCAGATCCATCATTATGGTTCCTCGTTGAATGCGATCCCCGTTTTGAACCAATTCCGAAAAAAACCGGATGATCTGTACTTGTTGCGTGTTGGTTATGGTGGACTTTTGGGCGGGATCTCCAATATTACGCAGGATGGTTTTGGTCCCGCGGCCTTTCATTCGTACCCATCCACCCTTAAAATTGATGGAATTTCAGGGGACTACGGTTCCGGTTTTTACGGCTATGCAGTGAACACCTCTTCTTATTTGGTTAAAGACGAACATTTGGGATGGTTGGCCTTTGGTGGAAACCTTACCCAAAAAGGAGATGTAGTAGAAATGGAAATTACAACTGCTTCCAAATCAAGGGTGTTCATTGCGCCGAAAAACCTGTGGTTGACCTTGGATGCAGGAACAGTTCAAAAGGTAACCTACAACACGGCAACAGGTGAAGTTTTATTGACTTTAGGTGGTATTACGGAGCATACTCCGGTTGCTTATTTACGGATAGATGGTGAAACAACACTTCCATATAAAAAAGTGAGGGGTGCCTATGAGATTGAGTTGGGCAAGAAAGAAATCCAAATCAAACTTTAAAGACCAGCCATGAGGATTAGGGTTGTGACGAAATTGTTTTGCCTTTTTGGGCTGCTCGTATTGGGGTGCCAGAGAAAGGTAGAACAATCTGAAGTTTCACAATCCTCGCATGGGCCCAATCCCATTTTACCGGGTTATTTTGCGGATCCCACCATTAAAAAATTTGGGGACATTTATTACATCTATGCCACAACCGATAATGAAATGTTGGCATCTGGTGTCCCTACGGTCTGGTACAGCAAAGACTTTAAAAATTGGTACAATTATACCATGGAGGTACCTTCCTTGGAATCGGTGAACCTTAGGAATTTTTGGGCACCTGATATCATTGAAGGTGCGGACGGAAAGTATTATCTCTACTTCGGAAATTGTCAGGCAGGATGCAAAATCTATGGATACGTTTCGGATACCCCGATTGGTCCTTGGAAAAAGTTGAACGAGGACGATACCCCGGTGATTGCCCATCATTATCCACGTGAAGGGTTTCCATCCTTAGATGCACAATTTTTTCAGGACGATGATGGTAAAATCTATAGCTATTGGGGCACTTGGGTGCATTACAATGGCGGTTATGCCGTTGGGGAGCTGGATACTTTGAGTATGGCCAAAATGTTCAATGCCAAGAACATTCCTTTGGAAGAGACCCCGGAACCTTTTGAGGCAGCTTACATGATGAAAAAGGGGGACAAATACATTTTTATGTACTCCGGAGGTTCCTGCCATGATGAAACATATAATGTTCGGTATGCGTATTCCGATTCCCCTTATGGACCTTTCGTGCCAGGGGAAAACAACCCCATTTTGGAGACCAATGCAGATGGAACGGTGCATGGACCAGGGCATCATTCGGTTTTGGAAGAAGATGGGCACTACTATATCGTGTATCACAAGCATGACTATCCCATGACAAGAGGAGGATTGTCTCGTCAGGTCTCTGCTGATGAACTGATTTTTGAAAACGATTCCACCCTCAAAAAAGTGGAACCGGGAACAAGTACTATTTTGGCGGACATTTCTTCGGATGTGCCAAAAAATATCGCATTGGGTGCCAAGACATTGGCATCATCAAGCTATCAGGTACAAACCAAGCAACTCGATTACGAATATAGTCCAGCCCATGCCACGGATGACCACAATGCCACCCTCTGGAAGGCCGGTAACAATTCCTTTCCGCAAGATTTGACTGTGGATTTAGGCCAAGTCACCAACATTAAAAGGGTGATGACCCAATTTGAATTTGCCGGGTATTATTATCAGTACAAATTGGAATATTCAAAAGATGGAAAATCATGGCAACTATTTGCTGATCGATCACAAAACAGAACTCCGGGAAGTCCCATGATCGATGATGGCGATGTAAATGGGCGTTATGTAAAATTGACCATTTTGGGAACCGAGAAAACAGGCTTGTTCGCTTCCGTTTGGAACATTAAAGTGTACGACAGCTTGTTTGAGATTCCGCTGAAAACTGAAAGTAATCCATCTAACGAAGGACCGGGAATAGCCAGCCAGCATAAACAAATAGTTGGGATCGATGCCAAGGAAATCAACCAAAGCAGTTTGGATTCTATTGCTAACCAAGGGAGTCTGGGTGGCTCTTTTGTTAAAAATGGAAAGGTGGAGCTTACTGTTGATGATGAAGGGGTTAAGGCCTTTAAATTTTCCGAAGGTGCATTGGAATTAGATCAACCAGTCCCGAAACGTCTGGAATGGAACGGCGCCTTTACCGTGGCCACTTGGGTAAAAAATCCCGAAATTGGAAAGGAAGGGGAGTGCTTGGTTGCTTGGTGCGATAGGTTCCGATATGGTTTGGCGAACAGCTACAATGCCATGCACTTCAACAGTGGTAATTATGGCGCGGCCGCCCATTTGGACGGCCATTTTGATATGGCATTTGACCAATTGCCGTCTGCCGATACTTGGCATCATTTGGTTTTGACCTTTGATGGGGTAGTGGAAAAAATGTATGTGGATGGGAAATTGGATAATTCCCAGATCATGGTTTTGGCCTCACAAGTAGAGAATGCTAAAATACGGATAGGAGCGTCTGATGTGGGAGAACACTTTTCCGGATATCTGGCTTCTTTAAAGATGTATGATTATGCTTTGGATTTGAACGAAATCACGGATTTGATGAAAACGTCCGCCCCAAATTCTTTGATGGAAAAATAAGGAGCTAATAATTTAGATCTTAAAGTTGAAACCATCCTCTTCCACCTTTTTCTCATATTTTTCCTTGTCGAAAATATAGAGATAAGCACCTTTTCTGGAAACGGTCATATCTTTTTCATCCAATTTTACCAGCACGTCCAAAGAGTTGATCTTGTTGATGAAGTTCCGCTTGTCCAGTTTTTTGTCCAAAATCGATTCGTATAAATTCTGGAGTTGTCGCATGGTGAATTTTTCGGGCAGCAATTCAAATCCAATCGGATTGGTCATAGCCTTGCGCCGGAGTCTTGCGATCGCTTTTTGAACCATTTCATCATGGTCAAATATCAGTTCCGGTGCATTCTTAAGTTCGATCCAACTGGCAGAATCGATTTGTATGCCGTCAAAATTATGGGCGTTCACATCAATCAAGGCGTAATAACAGACAGATATGGTGCGTTGCCCTGGATCACGGTCAACTTTACTGTAGGTGTAAAGTTGTTCCATATAGATATCACCGAGTCCCGTCAGAGTTTTCAAAACCCGGACCGCAGCTTGATCAAGATTTTCGTTTTTCTTTAGAAACCCGCCGATCAGCGACCATTTGCCTTTTTCCGGTTCAAAATTCCGTTTGATCAACAATATTTTTAAATCCTTTTTGTCGAATCCAAAAATGATACAGTCCACCGCTAAAAGGACCTGGTCCTCTTTCTGGTAGTAATTAAGTTGCAAGTTGGCATCTTTGGCAACTTCCAAATTGTCTGAAACTTTCATGAAGTCTAAAATCCTAATTCTAAAATTATAAAACAAATATAGAGGGAGGATTCCACAACAAAATTTATAAGTGTTAAAAATACATTTTTTTAACGGATTGTTTGCATTTCCGAACTTTCTTTCCTTTATTTATAGTGTTTAATAAACACTTATAAAAAACAATACGATAAATCTTTTAGATTCAACTAAATGCCTTGCTTTTGATCTAAACTGTAAAAAGTTTTTCCAATGCTGTAATGTTTTGTCTTTTTAGCTCGGGGCTTTGCATCTAATCTTGAAGTGTACTTGTTTTAAAGTTCTGATTTTTAAATAATTATATTAAATATAATTAAGTTTAGTTAATTCTTGAATTCCGCGTCCTTTACTGGGCGCGGAATCTATTAGTGAAATAATTAACGTCTAGCACCACTTTTGAAAACGCTTGGTGCCTTATGGGTTCTGGATGAATCGAAGGGATTTTGCAAAATCCTAATGGATACACATAAATATATTTCTATGAAAGTAATGACTTGGATTATAGGTGTTTTTGTTTCGATGGCAGTTTCGGCGCAAACTACCGTTACCATATCGGAGCCATCGGAGAAGGTGACCATCAGCAAACATATCTATGGTCATTTTGCCGAACACTTGGGTCGTTGTATTTATGATGGCATATATGTTGGGGAAAACAGTGCCATTCCCAATACTGATGGGGTAAGAAATGATATCATATCGGCCCTGAAGCAATTGGATATTCCCAACTTGAGATGGCCGGGAGGATGTTTTGCCGATACCTACCATTGGAAAGATGGGGTGGGTCCCAAAAAAGATCGTCCTACCATGGTCAACAGATGGTGGGGAGGTGTTACGGAAGATAATAGTTTTGGTACCCACGACTTTTTGAACCTCTGTGAGCAATTGGGTGCAGAACCCTATTTGGCGGCCAATGTGGGTAGCAGTACTGTTCAGGAATTTACGGAATACATACAATATGTGACCCATCCCGGTAAGAGCCCAATGTCTGACTGGAGGAGGGAAAATGGTCGTGATAAACCTTGGGAGGTGAGCTTTTGGGGCGTTGGAAACGAAATGTGGGGATGTGGGGGCAATATGACACCGGAACACTATGCAGATGTATACCGCCAATACGCCACATTCATGACCGATTGGTCCAATACCGATGGATTTTTTAGGGTGGCTTCCGGAGCCAATGTGGATGATTACCATTGGACAGAAGTGATGATGCGCGATATTCCCAAAAGCTTGATCGAAGGTGTTGCACTACATTCCTACTCTTTTGTGGAATGGAACGAAAAAGGTTCGGCAGCTGATTTTGATGAGGCACAATACTTCTCTACCATGCAGACGGCTTTGAAAATGGAGGAGCTGGTCACCAAACATTCCGCTATTATGGACAAATACGATCCCCAAAATAAGGTGGCCCTCGTAGTCGATGAGTGGGGCGGATGGTACGAGGTTGAAGAAGGTACCAACCCTGGCTTTTTGTACCAACAGAATACCATGCGGGATGCCATGATCGCAGGAGCTACCCTGAATATTTTCAATAATCACGCCAAGAGGGTCAAGATGGCCAATCTGGCCCAAACCGTAAATGTGCTTCAGGCTGTAATACTTACCGAAGGCGAAAAAATGATATTGACTCCCACTTACCATGTACTGAAAATGTACAAGGTTCATCAAGATGCCATCTTATTACCAGTAAAATTTGAATCGCCAACCTATAAATTTAATGGTGAAACATTACCGGCAGTTTCCATTTCGGCATCCAAAAAGGAATCGGGCGCAGTTCACATTTCGTTGGTGAACATCGATGCGCAAAAAGAACACATCATCAATCTTTCGATGGAAGAGTTTGGTGCAAAAAAATTGACTGGAACCATCTTGACTTCCAATAACCTACAGGACCACAATACTTTTGAGGCACCCGAAAAGGTAAAAATCAAGGCATTTTCAAAGATGAAGATTAAAAAGGGTCAGGTTGAAATATCCCTTCCCCCATTTTCCGTTGTGGTTCTTCAAACGGAATGAAAGAAGGATTTAGATAGGACAAACACATAAAAAGTAGCAAAATGAACTTAAATTATATGCGATATTTTGATCGATGCATGCTTCTTGCCATTACAATGATCTGTGCATTTGGTTGCAAGAATAAAGAGATTGTAGTCGAGACTGAAGCTGATGTTGCAACTATGGATGGGTATCCTATTGAGGCCATCAATATCAGAAACATCAAATTAAAGGATGAATTCTGGTTGCCCATTATTGAAAGGGTTCAAAAAAAGACCATTGAATACGCCATTGCCAAATGCCAGGAAGAAGGACGTTTTGACAACTTCCTGATCGCCGGCGGGGAAATGCCTGGAGAGGTAAAAGGAGCCATGCCCTTTGATGATACCGATGTGTACAAGATCATTGAGGGGGCTTCCAATTCGTTGATCAGTGCACCCAACCCAGAACTTGAAAAATTGATCGACTCCTTGGTGTCCATCATAAAAGTAGGTCAGGAATCGGATGGTTACTTGACCACATGGAGGACCATCAACCCGGCAAAACCGCCTGCAAAATGGGTAGAGGTCAAAGAAGGAAAAAGATGGGAATCCCTTTTTATGAGCCATGAGCTGTACAACGCCGGCCACTTGTACGAGGCCGCCGTGGTACATTTCAAAGCAACCGGAAAACGCAACTTTTTGGACATCGCCATTAAAAATGCCGATCTTATGGTGAAAACTTTTGGGGATGGTGAAGGCAAGATTGCTGCCGTTCCCGGTCACCAGATCATAGAAACCGGACTTATTAAATTGTATCAGGTTACCGATAAAAAGGAATACATGGATTTGGCCAAATATTTCCTTGATCATAGGGGTGATCCAGAAAACCACAAATTATTTGGACCTTATTCCCAAGACCATATTCCAGTGGTTCAACAAGATGAAGTGGTTGGACATGCCGTAAGAGCTGTGTACATGTATGCCGCCATGACGGATATTGCCGCTATTGAGAAGGATACTGCCTATTTAAAGGCTGTAAATGCCCTTTGGGACAATATGGTGAACAAAAAAATGTATGTTACGGGTGGAATCGGGGCCTTGCATGAAGGTGAAGCTTTCGGAGAAAATTATGAACTGCCCAACCTAACCGCTTACAATGAAACATGTGCTGCAATCGGCGATGTATATTGGAACCACAGGTTACACAGCCTCACAGGTGATGTAAAATACTTCGATGTTATTGAGCGGACCCTTTACAACGGATTGATTTCAGGACTTTCCTTGGATGGGCAACAATTCTTCTATCCAAATGCCTTGGAAGCTGATGGGGTCTATAAATTCAACCAAGGATCATGTACCCGTTCAGATTGGTTCGATTGTTCGTGCTGCCCAACAAATATGATCAGGTTTATCCCTGCCATGCCCGGGTTGATCTATTCCAAAACAAAAAATACTTTGTTCGTGAATCTTTATGCATCCAGTGAAGCTACGGTTTCGCTTAAGGACCGTCATCTAAAGGTGCAACAGGAAACTTCGTATCCATGGGATGGCAAGGTAAAATTGACCATAAATCCTGATCAAACGGGAGAGTTTACTTTAAAATTGAGGGTTCCTGGTTGGGCTAGAAACGAAGTGTTGCCAGGCGATTTGTATCATTTCGCATCACCAATGGATGATCAGAGCATGGTCAGCATCAACGGAGAGCAAGTAAATGCCGAGCAAAAAAATGGCTATTTCACTATTTCAAGGACCTGGCAAACAGGCGATGTGGTGGAACTGAACTTCCCCATGGAAGTTAGAAAAGTGATGGCCAGCGAGTTGGTGGCAGAGAACAAAGGTAAAATGTCCCTTGAGATTGGCCCTTTGGTGTATGCCGTTGAGGAAATGGATAACAAATCTGACTTTGACCAAATTGCCTTATACCCAAATGATCAATTCAAGGTGGAAATGCAACCCGATCTTTTGGGAGGCGTGAATACTGTTTCCAATGAACATTTGACCGCCATTCCATACTATACCTGGTCCAACAGAGGAGTGGGTAAAATGAAGGTTTGGTTGCCTGTCAAGGAAAATTAAGGGGACCCAAAAAGAATCAAATGAGAACACCATGTCAAAATTTGGTCGTTGTTTGGGTATTGATTGTTGGTTTTTTGGGCTGTAAGGACCAGGGAGCCAATACATCTGAACCATCGCATGCCACATTGGATCGTAATTTGATGGTTGACCTTAAGGATACAGGCATCAAGATTCAACCCACCATGTACGGTATCTTTTTTGAAGATATCAATTTTGCTGCGGATGGAGGTTTGTATGCCGAGATGATCAAGAACCGCTCGTTTGAGTTCACCTTGCCCAAAACGGGTTGGATGGAACCGAATAGCGACCGACATTCCTACAACAACCAGTCAGGGATCATGTCCGTGGTAAAATATGGAGGTGAAGGAGCCAACCATAATTTTGCCCGGGTTGAGGTAAAGGATCCTCAAGGGTATGTGTTGATCAACGAAGGATTTAGGGGTATGGGTGTCCACGAAGGCGCCCAATATGACCTCTCCCTGAAGGCAGCTAAACATTTGGGCGACATCACCAAAATCCATTTTCAAATAGTGGATTCTTTGGGCCAGGTATTGGGGGAAACCACAATTCTTCCCGATAATAAGGATTGGAAAACCTATAATGCCAGTTTCACGGTTTCCAAAACGGAAATGAAGGCCAAGGCCAAGATTACTTTCGAAGGAAAAGGAGAAATCGACTTGGATATGATTTCCCTTTTTCCAAAAGATACCTGGAAGGGTAGGGAGAAAGGTCTTCGGAAGGATTTGGTCCAATTGTTGGCCGATTTAAATCCAGGTTTTCTTCGTTTTCCAGGAGGCTGTATTGTAGAAGGACGGACCTTGGAACGCCGATATCAATGGAAAAAGACAGTGGGTGATATTGAGGATAGGGAAATTTTGATCAACCGATGGAACACCGAATTTGCACACAGACCGGCCCCGGATTACTACCAAAGTTTTGGGCTGGGATTCTTTGAATATTTTCAATTGTCCGAGGATATCGGAGCTCAACCCCTTCCTATTTTGGGTTGCGGAATTGCCTGTCAGTTCAATACTGGGGAGTTGGTGCCTATGGATCAATTGGACCCCTATGTTCAGGATGCCCTTGATCTTATTGAGTTTGCCAATGGCAATGTTAACACAGCTTGGGGAAAAGTAAGGGTCGAGATGGGTCACCCGGAACCTTTTAACATGAAATATATCGGTATTGGAAATGAACAATGGGGTCCTGCCTATATTGAAAGGTACATGGCGTTCGAGCAGGCCATCAAATCCAAATATCCTGAAATAGTGATTGTTTCGGGCAGTGGACCTTTCCCTGACGGCGATTATTTTGAATACGGTTGGGACCAACTTAAAAAGTTGAACGCCGAAATTGTGGACGAACATTATTACCGTCCCCCACAATGGTTCAGGGAGAATGCAGATCGTTATGATAGTTACGACCGAAACGGACCCAAGGTTTTTGCAGGGGAGTATGCCGCGCAAAGTGTGGCCATTGCAAGTCCGGAAAACAGGAACAACTGGGATTGTGCCCTTTCTGAAGCTGCTTTCATGACAGGTTTGGAGCGCAATGCCGATGTGGTCTATTTAACCTCTTACGCTCCATTGATGGCCCATGAGGAAGGTTGGCAATGGACCCCGGACATGATTTGGTTCAATAATCTACAGTCATTTGGGACCGCAAATTACCAGGTCCAAAAAATGTATTCCACAAATGCAGGTACCGATCTTTTGTCCATTTCTGAAAATGGAGAAAAATTGATCGGTCAAGGTGGGCTTTATGCCTCAGTGGTCAAGGATTCATATACTGGCGAAATCATCATCAAGGTGGTAAACACATCAAAGGGACAACAACAAATGCATATCTCTTTTGGTAATAAATCACTCAAAGGCAAAGTTGAGGTTTTGACTTTGGCTATGGATGACCTTCAGGCGGAAAATTCCTTCGCCGATCCATTTAATATCAGCCCTCTAGAAAGCACCTTCCAACTGGGAGGAGAAGCTTTGGAAGCTATTGTTCCATCGCAGGCATTTGTAATTTATAAAATCAATATTTAAATAAAATTTATCTTTTGGATAAGTTCATAATTGAAGGATAGTTAAGAAGAATGAAAAAGTATGTAATAGGATTGGATTATGGTTCGGATTCCGTGAGAGCGGTTCTGATCGATTCTCAAAATGGTGCGGAACTGGCCTCGGAGGTATTTTGGTACCCACGATGGAAGGAACAGAAATACTGTAGGCCCGAGATCAATCAGTTTCGTCAGCATCCATTGGACCATATTGAAGGATTGGAACATACGGTGAAATCAGTAGTGGAACAAAGTGGCGTGGATCCAGAAACCGTACGTGGCATTTGTATCGACACCACAGGTTCTTCACCCATGCCCATAACCAAAGATGGTACCCCATTGGCCATGATAAAAAGATTTGAGGAAAACCCGAATGCCATGATGGTGCTTTGGAAAGACCATACAGCCGTTGAGGAAGCCAATGAAATCAATGAACTGGCACGGACTTGGGGAGGTGAGGATTACACTAAATTTGAAGGGGGTATCTATTCCTCAGAATGGTTTTGGGCCAAGATATTGCATGTGGCACGGGAAGATAAAAACGTGGTAGCCAACACCTACACTTGGATGGAACATTGTGATTTTATCACCTATCTCATTGCCGATGATAAAGACCTTACTACCTTTAAAAGAAGTAGATGCGCTGCTGGGCACAAGTCCATGTGGCATGAGAGCTGGGGTGGATTGCCCAGCAAGGATTTTTTGAAAAGGCTCGATCCCTATTTGGCTGATTTACGCGATAACCTTTATGATGAAACCTTTACCTCCGATCAAGTAGCGGGCTATTTGAACCAGGAATGGGCAAAGCGATTGGGATTGACCACCAAAACGGTTGTCGCCGTGGGTACTTTTGATGCGCATGCTGGCGCTGTGGGTGCCAAGGTGGATCATCACGCTTTGGTTAGGGTGATGGGTACCAGTACGTGTGATATTATGGTGTCCTCCAACGAGGCGGTGGGCGATAAAACGGTGAAAGGCATTTGTGGTCAGGTTGATGGTTCCGTAATCCCAGGTATGGTAGGTTTGGAAGCCGGCCAATCTGCTTTTGGTGATGTATTGGCTTGGTTCAAAAATGTGTTGGAATGGCCATTGGAAAATTTGGTCATGACATCTTCCGTTTTGTCCGATCAGCAAAAAAAGGATTTGAAGGATGAAATGGAGTCCAAATTTATCAGGACGTTGGCCGAGCAGGCGGAACAGATTCCGCTAACGGAAACTGTACCGGTTGCCTTGGATTGGGTAAATGGCCGAAGAACACCGGATGCCAATCAAGAATTGAAAAGTGCAATCATGGGATTATCCCTAGGAACCAAGGCCCCCCATATTTTCAAAGCCTTGGTGAATGCCATTTGTTTTGGGGCCAAAATGATCGTGGATCGCTTTGAGGATGAAGGAGTGAAAATTGAAACGGTCATCGGTATTGGGGGTGTGGCCAGAAAGTCCCCTTTCATCATGCAGACCTTGGCCAACGTGTTGAACATGCCCATAAAAGTGGCCGAGTCGGACCAAGCTCCGGCATTGGGTGCTGCAATTTATGCCGCTGTTGCATCGGGCATTTACAATAATGTTATCGATGCCAGTAAAGTAATGGGCAGTGATTTTGAAGCAGAATATTTTCCGCAAGCATCCCAAGTAGAGGTGTATTCCAAGTTGATGGAAGCCTATAAAAAACTGGGAACGTTTGTGGAAGATCAAACCAATAAAAAGAAATAACCAATGAGCTCAAAATACAAATCGCTCAAAGAGGAATGCTACGAAGCCAATATGGAACTCAATGCCTTGGGATTGGTGATCTACACCTTTGGGAATGTGAGTGCCGTAGATCGAGATCAAGCGGTTTTTGCCATTAAACCGAGCGGAGTTCCTTATGAAACTTTAAAACCCGAGGATATGGTTATCCTCGATTATGATAACAATGTGGTGGAAGGTAACTTAAGACCTTCATCCGACACCAAAACCCATAGCTATCTATATAAAAACTGGGAAAATATTGGGGGAGTGGCCCATACCCATGCCATGTACTCCGTTTCATGGGCGCAGGCACAAAGGGACATCCCTATTTTTGGTACCACCCACGCGGATCACCTGACCCAAGACATTCCCTGTGCCCCACCAATGGCCGATGCCTTGATCGAGGGGAACTACGAACACAATACCGGAATCCAGATTTTGGATTGTTTCAAGGAAAGGAACTTGGACTATAACGAGGTGGAGATGGTATTGATCGGAAACCACGGTCCCTTTGCCTGGGGAAAGAATGCGGCCAAGGCCGTTTACAACACCAAAGTTTTGGAAACTGTGGCGCAGATGGCCTATCTCACGCTTCAGATCAATCCGAATGCACCTAGATTAAAAGATTCACTGATAAAAAAACACTACGAGCGTAAACATGGCAAAAATGCCTATTACGGTCAATAATATAATGTAATTCTAAATGAAAATAGCTAATAAAGAAATCTGGTTTGTAACAGGTAGCCAACATTTGTACGGGCCAGAAACCTTGAAACAAGTTGCCGACAATTCAAGGAATATTGTAGATGGATTGAATGGGTCTGGCAAACTACCATTGACCTTGGTTTTTAAACCAGTGGTGACCACCCCTCAAGAAATTTTGTCCTTGTGCAGGGAAGCCAGTAATCAGGAAAGCTGCATCGGAATTGTGGCATGGATGCATACTTTTTCACCTTCAAAAATGTGGATTGCCGGACTCTCAGTTTTGAGCAAGCCCCTGTGCCACCTACATACCCAGTTCAATGCCGAGATTCCTTGGAACAGCATCGATATGGATTTTATGAACCTGAACCAAGCGGCCCATGGGGATCGTGAATTTGGGTTTCTGATGTCACGTATGCGAAAAAACCGCAAAATAGTGGTTGGTCATTGGAAAAGTGAAAGGGTACAACAAAAATTGGGTGTATTTGCTCGAGTAGCGTTGGGTGTAGATGAACTCAAGCATATGAAAGTGGCCCGTTTTGGCGACAATATGCGTGAAGTGGCTGTGACCGAAGGCGATAAAGTGGCCGCCCAAGTACGTTTTGGTGTCGCTGTAAATGGATATGACTCATCAGACATTACCGATCGTTTGGACAGCATCGGTCAAAAGGCCATCGATAGTCTTGTGGAAGAATATGAATCCAGCTATACTTTGTCTTCATCCCTTCAAAAAAATGGTGCCCAAAGGGATTCCCTTTTGGAAGCTGCCAAGATTGAATTGGCCATGCGCTCCTTCTTGGAAGAAGGCGGATTCAAGGCTTTTACCGATACCTTCGAAAATTTAGGGAAACTACGTCAGTTGCCAGGTATTGCCGTTCAGCGTTTAATGGCGGATGGTTACGGTTTTGGTGGAGAAGGCGATTGGAAAACCGCTGCCATGGTCCGCACCATGAAAGTAATGGCCGAGGGATTGGAAGGGGGCACTTCTTTCATGGAAGACTACACCTATCATTTTACGCCGGAGAGGGAATACGTTTTGGGCTCGCACATGTTGGAGATTTGTCCGTCCATCGCTAGTGGTAAACCTTCCTGCGAGGTACATCCATTGGGTATTGGCGGTAAGGAAGACCCTGTGCGTTTGGTGTTCAATTCCCCGGCAGGGAATGCCCTTAACGCCTCATTGGTGGACATGGGAAACAGGTTCCGATTGATCGTGAACGAAGTGGAAGCGGTGAAGCCAATGGCAGATTTGCCTAAACTTCCGGTAGCAAGGGTACTTTGGGATCCAAAACCGAACTTGGATATTGCAGCAACAGCTTGGATCTATGCCGGTGGCGCACATCATACGGTCTATACCCAAGCGTTGACCACTGAATATATGGAAGATTTTGCCGATATATTTGGAATTGAACTTTTGGTGATCGATGCAGATACCAAAATCAGGAATTTCAAGGATCAATTGCACGCCAACGAAGCCTATTATCATTTGTTCCAACACGGGATGTAGGCCAAACACAAAAATTAACGAATAAACTATAATCATGAAAACAGTACAACCTTCCTTATTTTGTTTTGTTTTTCTTTTAACACTTCTAAATTTGGGATGCAAAGAGAACAAAAAGGAAAGCCAAACAGACATGGAAACCGAAAACACCTCAATGGAAAGTGACCACATTGCTAAATCCACCTTTGGAGAAATGCCAGATGGTACTACAGTGGATAAATACACCCTAAAGAATGCCATGGGTATGGAAGTGGATGTGATTACCTACGGGGGAATCATTACCAGATGGACCGCTCCGGATAAAAATGGAAAGTATGATGATGTAGTGCTCGGTTTTGATGACCTAAAATCCTACTTGGATGGCAATCCTTACTTTGGGGCCTTGATTGGTAGATACGGCAACCGAATTGCCAAGGGTAAATTTTCCTTGGATGGGCAAACCTATACTTTGGCCACCAATGATGGTGAAAATCATTTACATGGTGGTTTAAAGGGTTTTGATAAAGTTATCTGGGCGGCAACTCCCAAAAGTACCGATGATGGCGCCATTTTGGAATTGACCTATACCAGTGTGGATGGGGAAGAAGGCTATCCAGGTAATTTGGATGTGAAGGTTACTTACACACTGACTGGTGACAATCAACTTGAGGTTCTTTACGAGGCGGTTACGGATAAACCGACCGTGGTAAATCTTACCCAGCACAGTTATTTCAACCTTTCTGGGGATTTTACCCAAAGTGTTCTGGACCACGAACTTTTCTTGGATGCCGATGCATACCTTCCTGTTGATGGAGGTTTGATTCCAACAGGGGAGTTAAGACCAGTGTCAGGTACCCCTTTCGATTTTACAACATCTAAAGTGATGGGCAAGGAAATTGGGGCCGATGATGCACAATTGAAATTGGGCAAGGGATACGATCATTGCTGGGTGTTGAATGAAGAGGAAAGTGGATTCGGACTAGCGGCTTCGGCATATCATCCTGGTACAGGAAGGGTATTGGAGGTGTATACCGATGAGCCTGGTATCCAATTTTATAGCGGTAATTTTTTAGATGGAACACTACCTGCCCAAAAAGGCGGGGTGTACGGGCAAAGAGCCGGTTTCTGTTTGGAGACCCAGCATTATCCTGATAGTCCAAACCAACCTAGTTTCCCATCCGTCCGATTGAATCCTGGGGAAACCTATAAAACAAAGACCACTTTTAAATTAACCACCAAATAACAGTGCTATGAAAACTTTGGATTCTTTTGATTGGATCACCATATCCATTTATTTTTTGGTCCTTTTGGGCATAGCGGTTTGGGTAATCCGTAAGAAAAAGGAAAGTACCGAAGATTATTTCTTGGCTGGCCGAAATGTAGGCTGGTTCGTGGTGGGCGCCTCCATTTTTGCGTCCAATATCGGCTCTGAACACGTGGTGGGACTGGCTGGTGCCGGAGCAGGCAACCGTTTACCCATGTTGATTTATGAAATACAGGCTTGGATCGTGTTGATTTTGGGATGGGTATTCCTTCCTTTTTATGCAAGGGCAGGAGTTTTCACCATGCCCGAGTTTTTGGAAAAACGATTTGATGCCCGTTCCCGTTGGATTTTATCCGTATTCTCCATTGTAGCCTACGTGCTCACCAAAATTTCGGTTACCATCTATGCCGGTGGGGTTGTGGTTTCCGCCTTGTTGGGAATCGATTTCTGGACCGGGGCCATTGCAACTGTGGTTTTAACTGGGGTGTACACGGTACTCGGAGGAATGCGTGCTGTGGTCTATACCGAAACGCTTCAGGCCATCATCTTGGTGGTAGGTGCTGCTGCCTTGACCTTGATTGGTCTGGATCACGTGGGCGGTTGGCAGAGTATGAAAGAAACCGTTACCCCGGAATATCTCAATATGTGGAGAGCGGCTTCGGACCCTGATTTTCCATGGCCACCGTTGTTGATCGCCAGTACCATTACGGGTATTTGGTATTGGTGTACGGATCAGTACATCGTACAACGTGCCTTAACAGCAAAAAACATTAAAGAAGGAAGGAGAGGAACTATTTTCGGGGCTTTGTTAAAATTGATGCCCGTGTTCTTGTTCCTTATTCCTGGGGTGATAGCATTGACTTTGAAAATGAGGGGAGAATTGAACTGGGACAGTCCCGATCAGGCTTTTCCAGTGTTGATGAGCAACTTGTTGCCTTCTGGTCTTCGTGGATTGGTGGCAGCAGGACTTCTGGCTGCTTTGATGAGTTCCTTGGCCTCCGTTTTCAATTCCTGTTCCACATTGTTCACGGTGGATATCTATAAAAAATTACGTCCCAATACCCCTGAGAAGAAGTTGGTGCGTACCGGACAGATTGCCACGGTTATTACAGTGGTCATCGGTATCATCTGGATTCCTATCATGGCGAATATCTCTGGAGTGTTGTATGAATACCTACAGAGCGTACAATCTTATATAGCACCTCCGATCACAGCCGTATTCCTATTGGGTATCTTCCACAAACGCATCAATGCGCAAGGAGCCTATGTTACCTTGATCGTTGGATTTGTGGTCGGTGCATTGCGAATTATCCTGGAGTTGGTAAAGGATACCTTGGATCCTGGGAGTTTCTGGTTCCTCTTGGGCGATATGAACTTCCTGTCCTTTGCCTCATGGTTCTTCCTGTTCTGTATCATTTTGATTTTGGTAGTGAGCTACGCCACCGCGGCACCTGCCCCAGAAAAGGTGATGAACCTTACCTATGGCACCATTTCAGAAGAGGAAAGAAAGAAAAACAAGAACAGCTACAATTGGAAAGACATTGCCATTTCAGTGATCATTTTGGCCATTGTGGCTTATGTGATGCTTTGGTTCAATGGTAAATAATCAAATGGAAAGTAAAAAAGCCCATCCTTTGGATGGGCTTTTTTTATATCTCTAGGTTACCGGCCAATTGTTTCAAAATAATTTCGGAAACCTTGGCTTGAAACTTGGCATTGCTAAGCCGTACCTGTGCGTTGATGTAGTTTAATTGAGCTGTTCTGAACTCAATGGTAGGAATAATACCAATACGGTACTTCTCTACGGTTATGTCGAGATTTTCCTTGGCAATGGCCTCGTTTTTCTCTTCCAGTTCTATTAAACTGATATTGGTCAAATACGTTTGATAGGTGGTATTGACCAAAGAAGCCAATTCTTGTTCCTGCTGGGAAATGGCAATTTCCGCATTTTGAAGGGCCACTTTGCTCATCTTCTCGTTACGGGTTTGGTTAAAGCCATCAAAAAGGTTCAAAGAGGCGCCAAAACCATAACTGAATCCTTTTGAATCGGAACTTGTGGTAAAGCCCAACTCCGATTTAGAATTGGCTATATTGTATCCAGAGGAAACAAATACAGATGGATACCTTGCTGCTTTAATCTGTTTCAATTCCAATTCGCTTATACGCTTATTGATTTTTTCAGCTTGCAATTGCGGGTTTTCTTCGGCAACCTTGGCTTCCAATGCTTCGAGCTCCAACTTTTGGTCCACAAAGATTTCAGGGATGACCTTAAAATCATCTTTTAGGTCCCTGGCCAACTGCTCATTGAGTTGGGTCTTGGTATTTTTATACAGCTCCTGTTGGCGTTGCATCAAGGTGCGATCGGTGTTCAGGTCCACCTGAGCGTTCAGCACTTCCAATTTGGAAGCTTTTCCAATCGTAAATCGGTTGTGGGCCAACTCTACCCGTTGCTCCGAAATCAAAAGTGTGCTATCCAGCGCGGAAAGTTGCTGTTGTTGTTGCACCAGGTCGTAGTAGGTGATCATGATTTCGCCCACCTTGGTCAAAATGGCTTGCTTCAATTCTGCCTCTCCCAATTTTTGGGTTTCCTTTAATTGCTCGTAGTTTGCGAACATGCTAAATCCATCAAAAACGGTCCACTGCAAGGCTACTCCATAATTGAAACTACTGTTCTTTGCATTGTCCCGTTCTTGTATGGTACCATCGTTCCTAATCTGCGTAAGACTTTGAACGCTGTTGTTATCCGTTAGGTTGGCTCCCACTGTGGGTAACATTCCGGCCTGGCCTGGGCTAACCCCCAATTCATCAATTTTAAGGTCGTTACGGGCCGTTTTTATCTGGTAGTTGTTTTCCAGGGCAATCTTCACGGCCTCATCAACCGTTAACATTTCTTGGGCGATTCCAAAAGTGAATCCACCCACAAAAAGCAATAGTATGCAGATTCGGTTTTTTGTTTGCATTCTAGGACAGTTCAAGGGTTTTGAATTCTGGTCGTTGGACTTTTTTTCTAGACCACATATGATAAAGCGCGGGAATCACGAATAAGGTCAATACCAATGAGAACAAGGTTCCCCCGATGATCACCACACCCATGCCGGTTCTACTGGCCGAGGCGGCACCAAGGGACAAAGCAATGGGCAATGCACCCAAGGCAACGGTAAGACTGGTCATCAATATAGGTCGAAGCCTGGAAACCGAAGCCTTCATGATGGCTTCCATTTTGGTCAGACTTTCATCCTCTTCCTGTAACTGGTTGGCAAATTCTACAATCAAGATACCGTTTTTGGTTACCAACCCGATCAACATGATGGTTCCGATCTGGCTGAAAATATTCCAAGTTTCACCAAAAAGCCAAAGGGAGAACATGGCTCCTGCAACGGCCATCGGTACGGTCAATATAATGATGAAAGGATCGATGAAACTTTCAAACTGTGCAGCTAGAATCAGGAAAATCAATAGGAATGCCAATCCGAAGGCGAAAGCCGTATTGGAACTACTTTCCACAAAATCGCGAGATTCTCCCCCTAAATCCGTGGTGAAGGTTTCATCCAGTACGCGATCCTTTATTTCGTTCATGGCATCTATACCGTCCCCGATACTTTTTCCTGGTGCCAAGTTGGCGGAAACGGTGGCCGACATATATCGGTTGTTGTGGAACAATTGCGGTGGGCTGCTGTGTTCTTCCACAGAAACCAAGTTGTCCAATTGAATCAGTTGTCCTTCTTTGTTCTTTACAAAAATGGAAGTCAAATCCATGGGTTCGTCACGGTCTTGCTTGTCGAACTGCCCGATTACTTGGTATTGCTTTCCGTTCATCAAAAAGTATCCGAAACGCTGACCGCTCAAAGATAATTGAAGGGTTTGGGCTACATCCCGGACGGATACCCCAAGGCTTTCGGCTTTTTCCCTATCGATGGAAACGTAAAGCTCCGGCTTGTCGAATTTCAGGTTGACATCTACGAAAGAAAATGTGGGATTCTTTTCTGCTTCTGCCAGGAATTCTGGAATCTTTTCCTCCAATTTTTCAAAGTTCTTGGCTTGGATGATGAATTGGATCGGTGGCCCACCACGACGGTTGACCGAAATGGTCGGACGTTCCGAAACATTGGAGCGCCCCCCTACGTAGGCTTTTGCCCAACGGCCAAGATCATCCGCAATTTCACGTTGCGAACGTTCCCTTTCGCTTGGATCTACCAAAGCGACGTTGGCACGGCCACTGTTTACGGAAGATGATCCGAAACCGGGGGAGGTCAATACCAAACTAACCTTTTTCTCTGGTACGGAATCATTGATAAGTTCTGTAATATCGGTCATCAATCGATCCATATATTCATAGGAAGAGCCCTCGGGCGCTGTAACGTTCAAGCGAACGAAAGATCGGTCATCATACGGTGCCGTTTCTTTTTGGAGTAGGGAATAGAACAAAACAATCAATCCGATACAACCAAAAAGAATGGGAAAACTTAGCCACTTGCGTTGCATGAATTTTTCCAAGGAACTTTTATAGGATTCGTTCATGGCCACAAAATATTTTTCGGTGACCATGTAGAATTTGGACTTACTCTGTTTACCGGGTTTGGTCAGATAGGCATTCAACATGGGGGTAAGGGTAAGCGAAACAAAAGCCGATACCAGTACCGCAGTACCCAAAACCACACCGAACTCACGGAACAACCTTCCTACAAATCCTTCCAAAAAGATAACGGGCAAGAATACCGCCGCCAATGTGATGGATATGGAAATGACAGCAAAAAAGATTTCCTTGGAACCTTTAATGGCGGCTTCAATGGGGTTCATGCCCTCCTCAATTTTTTTATAGATGTTCTCAGTGACCACAATACCGTCATCCACAACCAGACCTGTTGCCAGTACAATAGCCAATAGGGTCAATACGTTGATGGAGAATCCCAATAGCCACATAAAAAAGAAAGTGGCGATCAACGAAACGGGTATATCCAATAACGGACGCAGGGCCAAGGACCAATTCCTAAAAAATAGGTAAATCACCAGGATTACGAGAATAATGGAAATGAGGATGGTCTCCGCCACTTCGGTCACAGCTCTTTGAACAAATTTGGTGTCGTCAATAACGATGTTCAATTTAAAGTCTTCGGGAAGATCTTTTTGAAGCTTGTCATATTCCTTATAAAACGCATCGGCAATTTCGAGGTAATTGGTCCCGGGTTGGGGTACCACCGCTACGGCAACCATCGGTTGACCGGAATCGCTCATTTTGGTCTCCATGTTCTCGCCTTCCAAACTGGCACGTCCAATATCACTCAACTGTACCAATTTTTCCCCATCGGCCATGATAATGATATTGTTGAATTGCTCTTCGGTATTCAGGTTGCCTAAAGTTTTAACGGTCAACTCTGTATTCTCGCCGGTAAGTTTCCCAGATGGCAATTCAATGTTCTGTGCCAAAAGGGCTGCCCGTACATCTGCAACGGTAAGCCCGTAAGAAGCCAATTTCAAGGGGTCTATCCATAATCTCATGGCATATCGGCGCTGTCCCCAAATTTGGACCCCGCTCACCCCAGGAATGGTTTCTATTCGTTGGGCAATTACATTTTCCGCATAATCGGAAAGTTCCAAAATATTTTTGTTATCGCTCTGCACTGTCATTGAAATGATCCTATCCGCATCGGCATCGGCTTTGGAAACTACAGGCGGCGCATCAAGATCTTCAGGTAAGCTTCGTAAGGCTTGGGATACTTTGTCGCGAACGTCGTTGGCGGCAGCTTCCAGGTCTTTGTCCAGATCAAATTCAACACTGATGGAACTGGAACCCTGTACACTGGAAGAGGTGATGTTCCGGATCCCGTCAATGGAATTGATGGCTTTTTCCAAAGGCTCCGTGATCTGTGACTCGATAATATCCGCATTGGCCCCGGAGTAACTGGTACGTACAGATACCACAGCCGGGTCAATGGATGGAAATTCCCTTACTCCTAAAAAGGTATATCCGATAACCCCGAATAGGATGATGGAAATGTTCAATACAATGGTAAGAACAGGCCGTTTAATACTTATGGTAGACAGGTTCATTGTACGTTGGTCTGAGGTTCAAGTTCTTCAAGTGTAACCTTTACAGGCGAACCATCCTTCAGTGCCATGACACCGTAGGTCAAGATCGTATCTCCAGGCTTCAGGTTCGTCAATACACGGACCACCTTACCTGTACGCGCTCCGATTTGTACATCTACTTCCTTGGCCATTCCATTTTGGTATACAAAGATCCGTTTTCCATTTTGAACAGGGATCAATGCTTCGGAGGGTACCAATAAGGCATCATCTATGGTTTCCAATGGCAAACTTACGCTAGCATATGCACCAGGATATAATCCATTCTCACGATTGTCGGCAATTGCACGCATCCGTAGTGTTCTGGTGGTGATTTCCACCTCTGGGTCAATGGCATAAATGGTAGCCTTGTATTCTTCTTCGGAATCGGAAGTAGCGAACGTAAGTACCGTGCCCATACTGATTTGTGAGGCATATTTTTCTGGCACTGAAAAGGTGATTTTCAGATTATCCGTATTCACCAGTTTGGCAATTACGGTAGATGGGGTAACATAGGTTCCCATAGAAATGGAACGCAATCCGATGGTTCCAGAAAATGGGGCCCTGATAGAGGTTTTGGACAATTGGGCAGCAATGAGATCGGCTTCCGAAGTGGCCGATTGGTAATCTGCACTGGCAATGTCGTATTCTTCTTGGCTGATGGCCTGTTTCTCCAACAATAATTTGGCCCTACGTTCATTTTCCGAAGCCAGTTTTTTGGCAGTCTGTGCCTTGGACAACTGGGCTTGGAGTTCAATGTCGTTCACTTTTAGGAGCACCTGTCCTTTTGTTACCTTGCTTCCTTCCTTAAAATTGATGCTTTCAACAATTCCAGATACCTCACTTCTGATTTCAATCTGTTCATCGGCCTCCAAGGTTCCGGAAATGGCGATGTTGTCCTTGAAAATCTGAGGTTTAAGGATCATTCCGGATACTGTGGTAACTCTTGGGCCAGTATCCATGTTCTGTCCTATTTCAGCGTTGGACATGATTCTGTAGGCGATAAGAGCGCCTATTCCAACAACTAGTAAGATGTAGACTATATGCTTTACTTTCATTTTGGTTTGGTGGATGGTATTGGTTTTCAATAAAAACCGCTCAACGCCAAAGATAAAGTTTACCTAGTGTTCTTTAAAAAACGACGCTGGTATTTTAACAGGCGAATCCCTTGAACGTCCATATGTTATGGGTTAACGACAAAATAGGCGGTGTGAACCACATGATGGGCGGTTAAATTTGTTAAAATTGGCTTTATTAGGGTATTGACCAATATCATTTTCCAGATGTAGGCATAGATGTACCTTTAGGAAAAGAGATAGCCATGAGAACGGTTTTGATCCCTACTGATTTTTCTAAAAATGCGCTGCACGCCCTGCGTTATGCCCAAGAATTGTACAAATGCGAGCGGGTATGCTTTTTTATTTTCCATGCCTATGCCGATGAGGTTTACGGGGAGTATAAAACGGCTTCGTCCGAACAAATAGCGCAACTGAAGGCTGAAAAAAAACAAGGAATAGAAAGGAACTTGGATCAAATGCTAGAGGAAGTCGTGGGAACCCCACCCAATCCTCTCCATACATATGAGTCGGTTGCAAGTTTCGACACCTTGGTGGATGGGATCAATGACTTTGTGGACGACATGAACATAGATTTGGTTATCATGGGCACCAAAGGGGAGACCAGCGACCACAAGACCACATTTGGTAGTTATACCGTGGAGGTGTTCAAATATGTAAAATGTCCCGTTTTGGCGGTTCCTGAGGAATTTGAGTACCGCCAACCCAAGAATATCCTCTTTCCCACGGATTATATGTTGCCATACAAACGCAGGGAATTGAAACTGTTGGGCGATTTGGCGGGTAAGTTCAAGTCCAATGTCTATTGTCTATATATAACCGATTTTGAAGAGCTGAGCCCTAGGCAGGAAGACAACAAAAAGTTTTTGGAAGATACTTTGACAAGGCCCTACGTGTTTTTTGAGACCACAGGTGTTCAGAATAGGGCCGATGCGATCATGACGCAAATAGATGAAAAGAAAGTGGATATGTTGGTCATGGTCAATTCACGACATTCTTTTTTTGAGGATATGCTCTACCGCTCTACTGTAGATCTTTTGAGTTTGAAAATGAAAATCCCCTTTTTGGTGATGCAGAACCTTAACCGTTGAAGATAAAGCGCATCATATTACCCACGGATTTTTCCAAAAATGCTTGGAATGCCATGGTTTATGCCCTTACCATCTTTAAAGATGCAGCTTGTGAATTCTTTGTTTTGAATGCCTTTCAGGTGGGAACATCGGGGTTAAGTACCAAAATAGGAATGTCCAATGATACCCGGTTGTTCAACTTGTTGAAGGAAGAATCGGAACGAGAGGTAAAAAAGACGCTGGGTCAACTACGGCAAGTCAGTTCAAACCCAAATCATCATTTCTATGGATTGTCCGTGGCGGATAACTTGGTCAATGCCATCGGCAGGACTGTATATAATAAAGGGATGGATTATATCATTATGGGAACCAAGGGGGCAACAGGGTTGAAAGAAGTTTTCTTGGGAAGCAATACCTATAAGATCATCCGTGAAATTGACTTTTGCCCGATCATTGCCGTGCCTGATGATTATGAATGTAAGGGAGGATTAAGAACCATCCTTTTGGTGACAGGGTATGAACATCTTTTTGAAACCTATGAGCTAAGTCCAGTTGTGCAGTTGGCGGAAATATTCCATGCCAAGATTCGTATTGCCCACGTGACCAATGGAGGTCTAACAAAGGAGCAGGAACATTCCAAACGGGCGTTGATGCGGAAAGTTAAGTCGGTGCCTTTCGATTTTGTGGAAATGGAAAAGTACGCCACCATTCAAAATTCCATACAAAAAATGATAGCGGACGACCAGTCCATAGATTTGGTGGCGATGATCAATCATGATCGGGGCTTTTTTGAAAAGCTCACCCGAGAACCCGTGATCAAAAAAATCGCCTTCAATTCCATAGTGCCCTTTTTGGTCATTCATCTCTTTGAATAGAGCTCAGTTTTAATTGATTTTGGGTCTTATGATCAATATTGAAATTGAAACACAACTTTCAGTTCAACCAAATTCTCCAAATCTATAGTTCAAAGGGAATACAGGTACAAGCTTTGCAATTACATAAAAGACCGCGCCACCTGAACGATATCCGCTTTTTGAAGGACGCCTGATTGCCTCCAAAGTTGCTTGCCATTTTTGAAGAGCATCATGGTGGGCACGCCCCTAACTTGAAAGGTATTGGCAAGGCCTTGGTTTTTGTCCACATCAATTTTCACAATTTTAAGGGAATCACCAAGTTCCTGTTTCACCTGGCTAAGGATGGGGGCCAACATTTTACAGGGTCCGCACCATTCAGCCGAAAAGTCGATAAGTACCAATTGGTCTGTATTGATGATATCTGAAAAATTACCTTTCATGGCTTCAAAATTTAAGAAGGGACAAGTTATGAAAACTAGAAATCACCGCAATTGATGAAAGTCATCTTATCCAATTTGTGACATTTCGTAGTTCAATATGGAATGACTCAACTTCTTTTTCTAAATTTAAACGCTACGCAAACAAAACAAACTAAAAACGATGCATACTAAATTTTCATTATTGTTCTTCGGCTTATTGGCCATATTATCTTGTAAACAGGAAAGTAAAAAGGAAGATACGCAAACCTGGAGAACCAAAAAAGAGGCCCTTGCCAATGAAACCCATAACCAATTGTTGGAAGTTGAAAAAGAACAAGGCTGGGAACTTCTTTTTGATGGGAAGACCTTGAATGGGTGGCATCTGTACAACAATCCGGGAGCAAATTCGGTTTGGGAAGTGGTCAACGGGGAGATTCACAGTAATACTAATGATGAATCCTTGGTTGCAGGGGATCTTTTAACGGATAAAGCCTATGAAAATTACGAACTTACACTGGAGTGGAAAATAGCCAATCGGGGCAACAGTGGTATCTTTTTCAATGTACAGGAAAAACCGGAGATTCCAACAGCTTGGCAAAGTGGTCCCGAATATCAAATCTTGGATTCGGAACATATGGATTATCAGCTTCCCGCAAAGCGACCAGGTTGCCTGTATGTTTTTGCTCCGCAGAAAAATGAGGTGGAGATGAAGCCAGGGGAATGGAACACCACTACGATCAAACAGGTGGATGGCAAAGTAGAGTTCTATTTAAATGGTGTGCTGACCGGAGAACAGGATTTTAATGATCCGGAATGGAAAAAAATGGTCGCGGCAAGCCACTTTATCAACTACCCTGAATTTGGAAAAGCAACCCAAGGGAAAATTGCCCTTCAATATTGGTATTTTGAAACCTGGTTCAGGGATATTAAGATAAGGGAATTGTAATCCAACATTGTTTTTGGTCGGTTTTTATAATCACACTAAAAATCTACTGATTAATATCTTTCTTTATCCAGTTCCGATCAATTCAACATTATTGTTGGTGGGTTTGGGAAACTATACTTTTATCCTAAAATAAGAGCTTAATGTTTAAATCGATATACCTATCCATTTTAGGGGCCATTTTTATAACCTCATGTACCTCACACAAAGATTCAATTGCTTTAACGGATTTAAAAGTAGAGCACATGAACGCTCCCTTGGGATTGGATACTAAGGCTCCTAGGTTTTCATGGAAAATAGATGCAAATGGAGGTACGATTGGGCAAAATGGATATCATATTTCTGTAGGCACTGATTCAATGGAAGTCGCCAAAGGAAAGGGAATTTATTGGAGGGAGCAAAGGAACTCGGATAATACATTGTTGATTTATGACGGTAAACCGCTCCAACCTTTCACCAAGTATTATTGGGGAGTTCAGGTTTCATCCGATGATAATCAAGAGAGTGGTGTAAGTGTTTCCTCGTTCGAGACAGGGATGATGGATGTTTCCAATTGGGAAGGGAGGTGGATTACCGATGTGGAGGACATGGATCTAAAACCAGCTCCTTATTTCAGAAAGGAATTCAAGCCCCAAAAAGAAGTGATTCGTGCAAGGGCCTATATCACGGCGGCAGGTTTATTTGAACTTACCCTGAATGGCCAGAAAGTGGGCGACCACTGGCTGGATCCCATTTACACCAGATTCGACAGACGAAATCTTTACGTGTCCCACGACGTAACCTCTTTTTTTCAAGAAGACAAGGTTGCCATTGGGGTCCTTTTAGGAAATGGTTGGTACAACCACCAGTCTACGGCGGTGTGGAACTTTCATCAAGCAGGATGGCGTAACCGCCCACGTTTTTTGATGAACATTCGGGTATGGTATACAGATGGTACCAGTGAAATATTGGCTACTGACAAATCATGGAAGACCAAATTGTCTCCCGTGGTGTTCAACAGCATTTACACCGCTGAACATTACGATGCCCGCCTTGAACTCGAAGGATGGGACCAAAGCGGTTATGATGATGCAGGTTGGAATTCGGCCTTGGAAGTAAAAGCACCTTCGGGTAAGATCACGGCAGAGGTGATGCCCCATATCACGGGAGAGAAAATGAAGTTCGCTAAAATGGAAAAGCGTAATGACCGGTACTATATTTTTGATTTGGGGAGAAATATTGCTGGGGTTACGGAACTCAGGATAAAAGGTGAAAAAGGGACCCGGATCAAGGTCACTCACTCGGAACAATTGGATAGTTTGGGAAATCTGGACCTATCCAACATCATTGTGCATTACAGGCCAAAGGACACATTGGACCCATTTCAAACGGATATTTATACTCTTAAAGGTGGTGAAGATGAAATTTTCAGACCGCGGTTTAATTATAAGGGATTTCAATATGTGGCTGTAGAAAGTGATAGGCCGATCAACATGGAATTGGAGAATATTTCAGCTTATTTTATGCATAGCGATGTTGAATCCATTGGAAAAATCCATACCTCCAACGAGACCATCAACAAAATCTGGGAGGCCACTAACGCCAGTTACCTATCCAATCTTTTTGGGTATCCCACAGATTGTCCCCAGCGGGAGAAGAACGGCTGGACGGGGGATGCCCATATCAATATAGAAACAGGGCTCTATAATTTTGATGCGATAATGGTCTATGAAAAATGGATGACAGACCATCGGGACGAACAACAGGAAAATGGTGTGCTCCCTTCCATTATCCCTACTTGGGGGGGATGGGGTTATGATTGGGGCAATGGCCCGGACTGGACCAGCACCGTTGCCATAATTCCTTGGCAATTGTACCAGTTTTATGGAGATGACAGGGCATTGGACGACATGTACGAACCAATGAAAAACTATGTGGATCATATTACTTCCATCAGTTATGAAGGAGGCCTTACCGATTGGGGACTAGGGGATTGGGTTCCTGTGAAATCGGTTACCCCTAAGGAATTCACTTCGTCCATCTATTATTATGTGGATGCCGCAATCTTGGCCAAAGCAGCCAGGCATTTCGGAAAGGAAAAAGATTACCAAGAATATTCGCAACTGGCTGAGAACATAAAAAATGCAATCAATACAAAGTACTTGGATATTGAGAAGGGAATATATGGTAGTGGTTTTCAAACCGAGTTGAGCGCTCCCTTGTATTGGGGCATCGTGCCCGATTCCCTCATACAAAAAGTGGCGGACAACCTAGCCCTGGAAGTCAAAAAAACAAATCATATCGATGTTGGTCTTCTCGGCACCAAGACTCTTTTGGGAGCTTTGAGCCAAAACGGCTATGCAAATTTGGCCTTTACCGTTGCTTCTCAAGAAACGTATCCTTCATGGGGATGGTGGGTCAAGAATGGGGCCACTACCTTGTACGAGAACTGGGATATAGATGCCACTTCCGACTTGTCGCGGAACCATATCATGTTCGGAGCCATAAGTGCTTGGTTCTATAAGGGTATCGGGGGCATTTTGCCAGATGAGAATGCTCCCGGATTCAAAAACTTCATCTTAAAACCCAATTTCGTGGATGGGCTGGATCATTTTGAGGCTGAATTTGAAAGTAGATTTGGCCTAATCGTGTCAAAATGGGAAAGACGGGGCAACCAAGTTGAATATAACTGCACCGTACCACCAAATAGTACTGCGTTGTTATATCTTAAAGGAAAAGACATCAAAGGAAGCAATCAAGGGATGACCATAGAGACAGATGGTCAAGAATTCAAAATAGATCTACTACCGGGCAGTTATACATTCTATATCGAGGAATAGTTGTAAAGGCTTTGCATTTTGGGGCGATTTTGAACATTACTTGATAAATGCCATATATTCTGCGTGGGTTTAGTTGGTTAGAACAAAACACAAGACAAAGGAGTGGTTTGCTACTTCTATGTTGATGATTTAAAGTCGATTTAGTACATATGACCAATCTTGATGGTTGCCACAACCGTTCCCTATATCCCAAAAATATCCTATTGGTTTTTAATAGGATATAAAAAAGGTAGTGGGGATGCAGGCTCTAGAGCTTTTCTCTCAAAAGCCCAATAAATAAGGGTTTTCAGCTGTTCAAAAATTTATGCTCACCGAATAGGTGACTTTACAAAAACTTAACCTGTTTTACGGAAAAACCATAGTTTTATTAAGGTAAATCTGTAATGGATTTTCAGATTGAATTTATAACTTACAGAGCCTCATAGCTTTATCCAATCACTCTTCTTCTTTGTTTTGGTAAAATCCCTAGGAATGGGGATTGTTAAGGTTCATGTTTTGCTTTAATGTTGAAGGACATTAATAATCAATTTAAAACTTATCAAGATGAAAAAAATAGCGTTGGCAACTGTCATTGTTTTTTTGATTGCCTCTTGTGGTGTCCGGGATCAAAAAAAGAAACCAGAGAGTGAAGTACTGGCCCAAACTCAAATTGAACCAGAAGAATGCAACCCAAAAAAATATCAATTGTGTGATAGTTTGAGAAATTATTTTACAATAGAAAACGAGGAAGTGAGGATTAAACTCCATATACCGGTTACAAGTGACAGTTTGCAGCTAGTGGCAATAAAAAATATGCCAAATAAGAATATCAATGCTATCATGGTACATTTAAAAGGAGGGGTCAATTGTACACCTGTTGAACCGATAATTGATTTTATTGAAATCGATACTGTTATCCACTTCTCAAATAGTGATTTAACCCGTTTACAAGGAGACAATAAGCTACTGATTTATATTTATAATAATCAGGACGAATTACAGAGTACCAAAATAGATGGAATTGGAAGCTATGAGGATGCCTTGAGAAAAATAAGGGAAGAGAGCTTGTGTAATGACAGAGTGGAAACAAGTGCTGCTCTGCGAGATACTCTAATAATATTTCAACCCAAAGAACAGGACGGAGACGTGATAGGTGGAAATCAAAAGAAATAATTTGTTGCTATTGTTTCTTATGTTATTCTCGTGCATTACACTCGTAAAGGCACAAGAGCAAGATAGCCTATGGGTTTATTTGAACCAATTGAACAATCAAGGTGCCCATGAGAAATTGATTAAGGAGTGCCGTCAATTGGCAAGTGATGAAGGTGATTTAATTCATAAAGGGGAATACCTGATGCTATTTGCGGGCGCATTTCAGAATTTGAATCAAGCTGATTCTGCTTTCGTTTATTACAATGAGGCCTTAAAGGATTTTGAACATCGAAACTTGGCGGGAGAAGTTGCTGAAACAAACTTAAAAATCAGCGATTTATTGGAAAGTCAGAATAACCTTGAAAGCGATCATTATAGTTATTTTGAAAAGTTTTGGAAATATGCAACATCCGTGAACGATCAATATCTTATGGGGAAAGGGTATAACTATCTTGGGAGAAAAGCATATCTCGATAGTAATCCCCAAATTCCTTTGGAGCATTTCAGAAAGGCTTATGCCCTTTTTTATGCTGTTGACAGTACGAGACTGGCCATCGTCAACTTAATGAATATGGGGGCGGTACACTCAAACAGGTTAAAGAATAATGACTCGGCAAGGTATCATTACTTCCATGCTTTGGACCTACTTCAGATGAAGAAGGACATGCCTGAATATTCCAACCAATACCACGACCTTTTGAACAACATCGGAAATAGTTACCGAAGATCGGAAAATTTCAATGAAGCCTTGCAATACTACAAGATGGCTGAAACACTTCAGGTCAAAAAATATAAGGATATGACCAAAAAGATATTGTTTGGCAACATGGACCTGACGTATTATAACTTAGGTGATTTTAAAAATGCCTATGGCTATCTATATAAATACGATTCTATTAAGGATATAATAAATCTTGCTCAACAAAACGCCACTATTTTGGATATTCAGGAGAAGTATGACAATGAAAAACTTCGGGCAGACAATTTGGAAAGCGAGACCAAAAGGATTCAAAACAAGAATTTTTTATTCGCATCACTTGGATTATTGATTATCGTGGGGATTTTGGCCATCCTCCTCCAAAAAAACACTATCAAAAAACGCCAATTGGCTGAACAAGAGGCCCAGTTAAAACAACAACGAGTAGAGAATCTGCTCAAAGAACAGGAACTGGTCAATATTGATGCCATGATCGAGGGCCAGGAAAAAGAACGCCAAAAAGTGGCAGGGGAGTTACATGATGATTTGGGAAGTCTCATGGCAACCATTAAACTCCATTTTGACAATGCCAAGGTCAGTACCCAAGACCCTGCGTTGAAAAATGCCCAAAGACTGTTGGAAGAAGCCTATCAAAAAATCCGGGGAATGGCCCACAGCAAAAACTCCGGGGTTATGAGTGATCAGGGGTTGTTGTCTGCCATCAAAAAAATGGCAAAGTCCATCTCCGAATCCAATACCCTGCAAGTCACGGTGGAAGATTTTGGATTGGGGGAGCGTATGGAAAATTCTTTGGAACTTTCCATTTTCAGAATGGTGCAGGAGTTGGTGGCGAATGTGATAAAACATGCGGAAGCCACCAAAGTGAACATTCAACTCACTCAGCATGAGGACAACCTGAACATTATTGTGGAAGACAATGGGAAGGGCTTTGACCGCTCCAAACTGGACAGCGGAAAGTCGGGGATGGGACTGACCAATATTGAAAAACGAGTGGAACATTTGGAGGGCAGCTTTACTGTGGACAGTGTGTTAGGGAGAGGAACTTCCATTCTAATCGATATTCCCGTATGATTACCGTGGCCATAGCAGAAGATCACCAGGCTCTGATCGATGGCATTCGATCGTATGTGAGGTATGAAGATGACATATCCATAATAGGCCACGCCAATAACGGGGAGGACTTGGTAAAACTGGTCCGACTGAAGCGCCCCAAAGTGGTCCTTTGTGATATTCGTATGCCCAAATTGGATGGCATTGAGGCGACGAAAACTATCCTTAAAGAACTGCCCTATACCAAAGTGGTGGCCTTTACCATGTTTGACCAGGACGAAGCCGTAAAACAAATGCTGGAGGCGGGCGCCCAAGGGTATATCCTTAAAAACAGCAGTCTGGAAGTGGTTTTGGAAGCCATTCGTACGGTGGTTTCGGGCAACACTTATTATGACAAAAAAATTCACCAACCAAGTACCGAAAAAAACAGCTCCCAAAGCATTTTATCTTCTCGGGAGCGGGAAATTCTACAACTGATCGCAAAGGGCAGAACTTCTCACCAAATTGCCGATGAACTTTTTATAGGTAAAAGCACCGTGGACACCCACCGCAAAAACATGATCCGAAAATTGGGACTGACCGGAGCAGGAGAGTTGTTGAGGTATGCAGTGGAGAAAAAATACGAATTTTAAGTATTTTGTTTTTAATGGTTTAGTGTAAAAATCCCCATGAATGGGGATTTTCTTGAATACCTAAGTTCGATAGGTTTGGACTATCAACTAATCGGTATTGCCATGAAAAACTATGTACTTCTTTTCCTAATGATTTTGAATGCTGGGCTGCTAGCTGCCCAAGAAGGTAAAATGCCAAAAGCAGAGGAAGGCGATAAAAAGTGTGATTGCTCCAAAAAGGAGAAATGCCCCAAAAAAGATTCAACGGCCATTGTTTTGAACCCGTTTGGGGAAAACCAGATTCCAAAATGTGTTTGCTATAGATCTTGGGTTAAATATAAAATAAACAACGTAAATAACATTTTGGTGAATGGAGTTAGCGAAAGTGAATCTACCAACATAGATTTTGAGATTCCGGAGCTCATAACAAATGCTTTAAAGAAGGCAGAGGAGGGAGAAGGAAAAACCCAATTAGAATTAACAAAAAAAACTATTGAAGAACAAGCTTCAAAAAATTATAAAGAACAATATCATTCTTTGCTTTTGAAACTAAAGAGGGAAGAAGATTTTTTAGATTACTTAAAATTGTTTGTGCAACAGTATCGCAAGATTGAAGGCTATACCCAATTGGAAGGCCAATTGGTGGCTTTGTTGAACGACAATCTTTTTATTGAGAACTCGGATGCTTTCAAAAAACATGCTGAGAGTATTGTCCAGTCCCATTTTGATGGGGACAGTATACCTCTCGAGCTTTATAAGAAGCTGCCCAAAACATTGGATTCTTTGGATGCGGCATATTTTCAGCTTAAAAAATTGTATGAGGAGATAAACGCGATGAAGGAAATAGGGACCATGTCGGTTGCCTTGAAGTTTGAAAACGGGGAAAAAAGAAACATCGAAAACATATCCGTGGTGGATGTGGGTCAACCAAAATTTAAGGCAGAGTATGATTTTGTAAAGAAAGCCTATGAAGAGTTGCACAAAAAGGAGAACAAGCAAAATCTGGAGAACAAGGTAAACGCAGGGATTCGGTTGTATCAGAAAATAAACAATGCATGCTTCACCATTTATGGGGATGCCGGTCAGGCCACGGGGGATATTTTCACGACTAAAATTGCTCTTAAAAATGCAAAAGGCGATACCCTACATACCTACAAGCCTATAACCATCAGGACACGGGGTGGCTTCAAAGTCAATTTCAGCAGTGGGTATTTGTTGAGTTTTAAAGGAAATGATAGTTATTCCAGTTTCCGTGCAGATGGCTCCTCCGCTACGTCCATTAAGGCGGACAACAAAGATAAAATGACCCATGCCTTGGGAGCTTTATGCCATGTTTATTTTAGGGGAATACATGATTTACAACCTGGTATTTCAGCAGGATTAAGTGTGGAAGATGATGCTGATCTAGGTTTTTATTTAGGGTTATCTGCACTTTTTACAGAATCAAACCGGCTTGTGTTTACGGCAGGGGTATCCATGACAAAGATTGACAAACTCAATACGGCAAACCTGTCCGATGCCAATAACGGTATTAGGACCTTTCTGTCGGAGGACAATACAAACATCAATTACGATAAAGTGTATCGCCCGGCATTTTTTGTGGGTGTAACTTTCAATTTGAGTAAGGCAGAATCAACTAAGAACTAAAATTTCTTATCATGAAAAATTCAAATGCAAGAATCATGTTTCTCTTTGGCATATTGGCCTTTGGGATAGTCACACTAATTGTTAATCGTGTTCAATTCCCGGAAGGAGATTTTGCCTTATGGGTGTTTCGTGTACTTATAGCATTGGCTGCCTCTGCCATTAGCATTTCAATTCCTGGTATGCTACAGATACGGTACCAGAATAACCAAAATGGAATGCACATGCTCACAAATGCAAGTGGTGATCCAGAACCCGCTAATTTGGCCGAAAAAGAGCCTGCTATTACTGCATCTGGTGCCATTGCCGTATTTGTTTTGGTATATCTTTTCAATCCGATTGGCTAAATTTAAGGTCATGAATTTAAGTCAAATACGACAAGAAGCAGTAAAGAACAATATTGAGGTTAAGTACAGTTGGATTGTACAATTTCTGATTGCCTTGGACCAACTGGGAAATGTTCTTGGTGGTGGGATAGCTGATGGTACCATCTCGGCGAGAATTGGTTTCAATCTCCATGGCAAGGATGGTGAAAGAAACTTATATTGGAAAAGACTTAAAAATATTGTTGATTTTACATTTTATCCTTTGGATGGTCCAAAACATTGCCTTTTGGCATATTGTAGCGACAAAGAAGAAGAGTATAGGGGTGCCAAATTGTTTTTTAGAATAGTTATTGCCATTATTGTAGTGGTTTTTACCATTTTGCTGTTTCTTCCAATTAGGCTTATTTCAATTTTTAAACCAGCGAGAACACATTACAGATTGCCAAATGGGAATAATATCCCTTACAAGGACTTGGAATCCTATATTCATGAAACACTTGAAGACGAAGATCCTTGCGCTGTTTTAAATTGTTTTGCAAAAAAGGGAAGGTTTGCATAACGTCAAACCTCACAATTTTTTGAATTATCTAATGATTTCACAAAGCAAAAAAACCACCCGAAGGTGGTTTTAAAGTGGAGCCGGAGGGATTCGAACCCTCGTCCAAACAAGCAATAACCATGCTTTCTACACGCTTAGTTTCCGTTTGGTTGTCGGCGCACGACCGACCGAAAACCGCCTATCGTACGCTTAGCTTCTTTAGTTTTACGACCTTAACGAAGCTATAAGATCGCTATGTTGACTTTTATGGTGCCCCCAAAAAGACCGCCATCAACAAGGGCTGTCAGGGGACATTCAGCTTTCCCGCCTTGCGGGACTAGGCCATGACTTACTGTAGTTCAGTCAATTAGGCAGCCAAAGCGTAGTTAGACTCGCCATGTAAAAGGTTGGAACGGATATTAACGAGCGTCAATTCCATAGCTCGGCATGCTTACATAGCCATTGGTCTTGCTGTCAAAACCGGTCGGCCCCATAATGAGTTAGGTAAGCAGGGCTTACCGTAAACGAATTATGCCCTGAGCGAAGTCGAAGGGCCTAAACGCATTCTCATTTTTTTATCAAAGAACTTGGCTCGCACTGAGCACAGTCATAATTTGGGCGTTCCCCCCGACTGCTCGGGGGTCGGGCTATCGGCTATATCTTTTTCTGTCATTTCGAGCGCAGTCGAGAAACAGAAAAAGGATGTCGCCTCTATCCCTAACGCGGTCGGCAAAGGTAACCATATCGATCAAAAGATAAAAAGTTTGTTTACCCACTACAAACCTCTTATTTTGGTCAACAATTATACCAAATCAATTTATGAGATTCGGAATCATTCGCGAGCGTAAAAACCCTCCAGATCGTAGGGTGGTGCTCTCCCCGTTAGCATGCCAAAATGTCCTTGCCCAATTTCCAAAGGCCAAAATAGTGGTGGAACCTTCTCCAATTCGGGTGTTCACCGATCAAGAATATACAGATCATGGTATCGAGGTGGTAAATGCCATGGATTCCTGCGAAGTATTGCTCGGAGTCAAGGAAGTCCCCATAGATGCCCTGATTCCTAACAAAAAGTATTTTTTCTTTTCCCATACGATTAAAAAGCAGCCATACAATAGGGATTTGCTTCGCGCTATTTTGGATAAGAACATTGAGTTGTACGATCATGAGGTCATTACCAACCCAAAAGGGCAGCGATTGGTCGCCTTTGGCCGATATGCTGGTATCGTTGGAGCGTACAATGGTTTTAGAACTTTTGGTTTGAAGCACGGTCTATTCCAAATGCCCAAAGCGGAAACCCTGAAAGATCAACAGGCGTTGATTTTCGAACTCAAAAAATTACGTTTACCCAACATCAAGATTTTATTGACCGGTAGGGGTAGGGTTGGTAATGGCGCCAAGGAAATGTTGGACGGCATGGGACTAAAAAGAGTGGGCGTGGACGATTATTTGAAAAAGACCTTTTCCGAACCGGTCTATTGCCAGATTGATGCTTCGGAATACAATAAGCGCAAGGATGGTGTACGGGGCAATAAGGCGGATTTCTTCAAAAATCCGCAGGAGTACAAATCCAATTTCTTCCGTTTTGCAAAGGTGACCGATTTTTATATCGCCGGGCATTTTTATGGGGATGGTGCCCCATTTCTGTTTATGAGGGAAGATGCCAAGCAACCCGACTTTAAAATAAAGGTAGTGGCAGATATCAGTTGTGATATTGATGGGCCCGTAGCAACTACCATTCGGGCTTCCACCATTGCTGATCCCATTTACGGTTATGACCCCATTTCGGAATCGGAAACAGATTTTAAAAATGAAAACGCGATAGCTGTAATGGCCGTGGACAACTTGCCTTGCGAATTACCACGAGACGCCAGCAACGGGTTTGGGGAAGCGTTTTCCAAATATGTGATTCCTGCCTTTTTCAATAAGGATGAGGATGGCATTTTGGAACGGGCACGCATGACCCAAAACGGGAAGCTTACGCCACGTTATGCCTATCTGCAGGATTACGTGGATGGGAAAGAATAGGCCTCAAATTGAGAAGCCTATTTTAAAAGTTGGTAATCTCTTGTTTTTTAGTATATTGTCTGTCCAATTCTGCAAAATGCATTTTAATTGGTTGATTTCGGGCGACAATAACCCGGCCACAAAAAGGGCCTGTATCGATATGGAATACAGCTTAAGGCCAAGAATCACCAGATTTCTTTTAAAGAAAATCGATGGGGAATGTTGCGGCGATTTCTCCTGTTTCCATTTTGATGTGGATTTGAAACGCAAGTGGGTCTGGATCTCTGAAAAGACCCCGAGGGAATGCATTAAGAAAATCTTACCCGATTTCGATATCGAGATCAACGGTTCCGTCGTTCCTTCGGTAGCGTAATTTTATTCGTCCGCTTTAATGGACCATTCAATGACTGGTTGTTCCTTTGGGGCCACATAGGCGCCCAATGCTTTCAGTTTTAAGGTTATTCCGTCTTTCTTTTCCAAGGTTTTAATGTTGATGGTCATGATACCCTCAGCAGGAACAGTGAACACCGGGGAACTGGAATAAAAGGTATAGGGCATTTGGTTTTCGAAGATGAGGTCACTACTGGAAACATTCTTCAGGGTAACTTCCAAAATAGAAGTTTTGTCAATGTATTGGGCTTTTTCAATCTTAATGCAAGCCTTTAACAGTGGAACCAGATTTTCCTTCTTCCCAACCAATAAAGAATTGAAAACGGCTACTGTTCTTCCGGCGAAAAGAGCCTCTTTTAAGGCTGCTTCGGATTTTTCCTTGGCAAAGACCAACGTTATGGGGCGATCTTGTCCTTTTTCAATATAATCCCAATCGATCAAACCATGGATATCACTGGTCCCCATAATAGTAAGGTTGTTTTCGAGGGCCAGAGCAAGGGATTCTTCGGCATAATCCCCAGTATTGATGACCTCAATGCCATGTAGCTCCCCTTTTTTGATGCGTTCCTTTTGAAAATCACTCAAAATAGGAGTTCCCTGTGGGGACTGTGCATACCATGCCGGGTGGTTCCAAAAAATAAATGCACCTTGTTTTTTGGCTTCGGCAAAGGAGGATTCTGCTTTATCGTTCAATATTTTATTGGCATCCTGTATAAAAACTGCATTATTGTGTCCCATGGGTGCCTGTTGTGTAATTTCCGATCCATGAATGATCAAAAGGTCATGATCCTTGGCTTCCTGTAATGCCAAGTGATACGATCGGTTCCGGTCTGGGTGGGGTATATCCTCTTTGTGTGGCTGGTATTCCAAATGCTCCGTCAATGAAATCACATCCAAATTATCCCGTAACGCTTCCATCACACGGATGGTAGGCCACACATTGCCGTCAGAAAACACGGAGTGTTGATGAAGGTCGGTCTTCAAGGTTTTGTAACCTGGAACATCGGGGAAGGTAATGGCCCGTGAACTTTTGTGCGAATGGTCTTGGGCGGATAGGGCCAAAGTGGAAACAAGGGCAATAAAAAAAGGATGGATTTTCATGTCGGTGGTTTTTTCAAAAGTATAAAACCAACGTATTCTTTGGTTTAAGAAACGGTTAATTGAAATCTTTTTTCGATTTTTAATTTATGAACCCAGCCGAAAATTATATCCTGAATCAAGTAGAACCATTTAGGAGCATCTTATTGCAATTGCAGGTGCTGGTAGAGACCACTGTGCCAGAGGTGAAGTTGGACTACAAGTATAAACTGCCTTTCTATTACTTGAACAATAATCCATTTTGTTACTTCAATGCTTCACGCAAAAAAGGATATGTGGATATGTGCCTGTGGAACTCGGCACACTTGACAATTCATCAAGACAAATTGGTGACCGATGCACGAAAGGTCATGAAGTCCCTTCGCTATTTCCACGTGGACGAAATTGATGGTGAGGTTGTTGTTCAACTTTTGCAAGAAGCCAAGTTGGTAAATCACAAAGGATTCTACAAAAACTAACCGTTTGCAATAGCTTTTTTACTTTTTGATGTTTCCAATCTGAAAAAAGCGATCCATAATGCCACTAAACCTAAAATCAACCAAAGTAAGTCTACCAACAGCACCTGTTGCTGCCCCTTGATGTATGCCGTCCAAAGCCAGTTACCGGTCATAATGCCATTGACCACCGGAATCCAAACGGCCAAAATTCCCCCGGAAATTAGTGTCCATCGGTTGGTGAAGCCAATATTGTTCTTGAAGATAAAAAAGAGCGTCGTGACCAACCAAATGGGGAAATAAGTTCGGTATAAGAAGGCCATATCCACATGAATGGCACATTTTACCAAGATGAATTCCAAAGCCGTAACAGGAAACATGGACAAACATATGGCCATGTAAACATTGGCCACTTGTTGGTTGAATTTTCGTCTTTTTTCAGGGATGTTTTTTTTGTCACGAGCCGTTAACCAGATCAAAATTCCGGAAAGGATCACAAAACAGGAAATAAGTCCCAAAACAAAGGAAATGACCCGTAGCCCATACCCGGCATAATCCCCAAAATGAAGGCGGAACATCATGTTTTTTACCCCATCGAGATAGGCATTATTGGTGACGGGTACTTTTTCTTCCACAACTGAGCCATCTTTTATTTTGTAGATGCGATGCCCCATACCATTAAGTTTGGTTTCGTATCCCAAGTGACCACTAATAGAAGCATGCATGTTGGTGTCCCCAAAATTGAAAAGATGTACCTCCGTCACCCTGAAATCTGGCCAATCTTGCTTTATTTCAGTAATCAAAGGGTCAATTTGGACGGGTTCTTCCAACCTTTCGTTATGATAGGAGTAAACAGGATGGTTGTATTCCAGGTCTTCATACAATTTGTTCTGGTCCCCATTGTACAGTCCCATCACAATGGGCAAAATCAAAATCCCCTTCAATAAAAAGAAGGCCCCTGTCACTGCATATACAAATTGAAATGGAAACCCGATCACACCCAAAGCGGTATGGGCATCGGTCCAAACCGTTTTCAGTTTGGCCCAGGGCCTGAAGGTGTAAAAGTTGGATACAATTTTGTTCCAATGCACCAAAATTCCAGTGATGATGGCAAAAAGAAAGAAGAAAGCCACCAATCCTGCCAAATAGCGTCCGTAAGGGTAGGGGATTTGGTCCAAAAAGTGAAGACGGTACAAAAACTCGCCCAAATGATAAGATCCTCGGTAATCCGAAGCTGTCTTATCCACAGTGTCCATATAGAAAAATGCCCCAGCCTTATCCGCTTCGGTAGCCAACGAATCCTTGGAGGCGGACATGCTTACGGAAATGCTCCTTTCGTTGAAATAATGGTAAAGTTCCACATCGCGCCCCTGCAAATTGTAATCCTTGGAAAGATCCTTCAAATAGTGGTCTACACTCCCCGGAATGGCATCTTCTTGGGACACTTGGTGTCCACGTTGCCAATTGGCAATCTCGTCCCTGAAAAAGGAAAACGACCCTGCAAAAAAGATGACATAAAGTGCTACACTAATCACAATACCACTCACGGTATGCGTATGAAAAAGGAGGTTGTAAATTCTGTTCCCCATAAGATCAAACAATTGGAAGGGTTTGGATTCCGAAATAATAAACCACGCCAAGGGCTGCACTTACAAGCAGATAAAGACCCCAAATTTTCCAACCATTTTTGGCCAAGAAGGCAATGACCATTAAAATGGCCCACATTATAAAAGCCGTAAAAGTACTGGTGATGATAATGCTGACATGATCGAACCAACTGGCCAATGCCATATGAAAAGTGACAGCGACCATAAGTCCACCCAAAATAGCAGCACTGATTTTGGCAAATCGTTGCCACGGAGACTGGGTCAAGTATTTTTTGTTGGCAGGCATTTAAAATAGAAATAATTCGAAGATTAGGGACAATGTAAATGCGATGAATGAGGTGCGGTAATTCAGTAATTGTAATGGAGCCAAAAGAATGACAAGGTTGGCAAGGGTCATAAGGATAATGCTGAACGTAAACACTCCCGATCCCCATCCCCATTGGTAACAGCTAAGCCCCAATGAAATGATCATTAGGGCCGAGCCGATAAATTTTGAGGTGCTTGCATGTTCACCGATCCACTTTTCCATACCAAAACTATGGATGACCACCATTTTTTTAGAGGTACCATAGAACAGATAAAAGGAAATGAAAATGAGCAGTGAAATGAAGGTGACCATAACTTGCAAAGCTGTTATTTAATGCAATACGTGGCGCAGTGCCAAATAAATTGATAATCCTCGCCTTTGTAGGTGCCAGGAACTTCTTCCTTTATGGTGGTCTCCACGATGTATTTGGTGTCCCAAGGTTTTACAAAGGAAACCTGTCCGTTATCATCGGTATACAAAGTCTTCGACCAAAGGTCGGCTACATAAATTTTTAGTTCGTTCTTGGCCAAAGGTTCTCCTTTATAGAATACCTGAAGCTTAACCTCATCAGCAGTATTGCCCAATTGCTTAACCACAATTCCCTCTGGATTTTGAGTTTGGGTATCGGCATCCTTTTTACCTACCTGTACCTTGGCGGTGGAGTGGTAGTGCGTCTTGAAAATACCAAAATCGTATTGGGTGTAGTCGATGACATCAATTTCATTGTTGTTCAGGGCAACGGTATAAACACCGTTTTGGGTAGGGGTAAAATAGGCCAGATAATGATCTTCCTTGGCCTCGGTACCCAACTCGGTCTTGGTGCCATCAGGAGCGATCAACCATAGTTTAAAATTGGCCACCAATGGAAAGGCTTCTCCTTCCACTTTTTCGATGACACCATAGGTGTATTCCCCATAATGTACTCGAACTTCATGTTTTTGCCCCGATTTTGCGGTGCCGTTGGTTTCGATCCATAAGTAATGGGCATTGGCCGATATAGCGACAAAGAAGAAAAGGAAATATAAAAGTGTTGTTTTCATAGTATGGATTAAAGGGTCCCTGATACCAAGGACCCGTTGATTTTTTAAATTAAAAAGTATAGGAAACGGTCAATCGTCCATTGATGCCAGGCTCGGATTGCCAGTACAGGTAGCTACCATAATTGGCACCGGAATACAAGTACTCATCCAAAATATTGTTGATGTTAACCTGCACCCTGAAATGATCGTTTTTCCAAGAAAGGGCACCATCCAATCGGAAATAATTGGGAAGGTCTGATTGGTTATCCGCTGCCCACGCCCATGTAGAACGATCCACTTGATATTGGTAGCCCAAAGAGGCTCCAAATCCTTTCAAGTTGGATGTTTCAGCAAAGTTGTAGTTCAACCAGCCATTGGTAACATGTTTGGCAAAACCGGCCACCAAATTTCCAGATTGGTCCTCTACATTGGTGTTGGCATAGTTAAGGACAAGGTTCAGTTCAGGAGTGATCTGTCCTTGTGCATCAAACTCGATTCCCTTGGATTCTATTTCCCCGGAATAGATGGAGAAATTGTCATTTGGAAAGGCAGGATCGCCTACCAAGATCTTGTTCTTATTGATTTTGTAAACACCCAAGGAGGTCACCAATCTTCCATCAAAAAAGTTGGCTTTAATACCTCCTTCAATATCCTTTCCTTCCACAGGATCGTTCAAAATATCCCCAGAACTGTTTACACCACTCTGTGGTAAAAAGGATTGATCATATAGGGCATAAGCTGTCAAAGAAGGGATGATATCAACACTCAATCCAACTCTAGGCGTGATAACATCATCTGTTTCCGTTTTGCCCAAGGAATATAAGTTGGTATATCTTCCTGCAAGGGTCAATCGGATGTGGTTTTCCAAGAAACCGATTTCATCCTGTGCATAATAGGCTCTAACTGTACTTGATCCATAAGGGGTTCCACCATTTCGGTATTGAACGGAAACGGAACGATTAAAATTGGTCTCTGGACTTACACCATAAACAGGATTATAAATGTTGAACGGCCCATCGGTATCAACTACTGAAGACTCGAACCAATCCGCCCAGTAGGTTTTGTCACTATAGTCAAAACCACCCATTACTTTATGTGAAATGCCTCCGGTATTGAAGTCGCCATAAATGTAAATCTGTCCAAATTTACCAATGGAAAGGGCGTCCCATTTGGAGGTATAGCGATATGCATCACCATTATCCGCCATGGAAAGCAACCAAGTAGAGTTTCCTACTTGATCATAACGTAGGTAAGCCAATTGCCCTTCCATGCTCCAATGGTCTGAAAACTCATGCTTCAGGTTGGCAAAGAAGGTGACTTCCTGGATATCGGTCACGGGATAGTCGTTGTTGGTGAATTTGAAATCCCTGTCCAAACTGGCATACCCTGCATTTGCTGGCGCGAAGATATAGGCAGACCCTAAATAAGATTCGGCCTGTTGTAGGTTCATTTCGGTGGTAATGGAAGTCTTGTCCGAAAACTTGTAGGTCAAGGAAGGGGCAATACCATATCGAGTCACATCTTCGTTACCTCGGTGGCTATCCGTGGTTTGGTACATGGCGTTGAAACGGCCCAACAATTTGCCATTTTCGGAAAGTTTACCACTAACGTCAATGGTACCACGGTAGAAATCAAAACTTCCAACGGAGAAGGAGGCGTTGGCAATAAATTGCTCGGTAGGTTTTTTGGTCACCACGTTATAGAAACCGCCTGGTTCCCCGGCAGACATCATAAATCCGGCCGGACCTTTCACGAATTCGATACGTTCCACTGTGTTCATGTCCTCGGATAAGGGTCCCCAAGTATCTTGGATGTTCACCCCATTCCTGAAGGCTGGCAAACGAAATCCGCGCATATGGATACGGGCAAATTGGCCCCAATGCTCCAACATGGTCACACCACTCACGTTGCGGATCACGCCGTCCATGATGTTGGTGGCTTGTTGGTCTTTCAAAAGATCGGCACTGATGACCTGAACGTTTTGAGGAAGTTTCACCAATTCGGTCTTTAAGCGCAGGGAGGTGGAAGGTTTGTTTTCCACATATTTGTTTTGATGGCCTTCAACCACTACTTCGTTCAATTGTTGCTGTTGTTCTGAAAGACTAACGGTGGGTACAGCTGTGGTTTCATTGGCAGAAACGGTAATGTTAACCTTTTTGGTTCCGAAACCGACCATGGAGAAGGTCAGTTGATAGGACCCAGGGGCCAGATTGTTGATTTGATAATTCCCGGTATCATTTGTGGTTGCCCCTAAACTGGTATTGGAGAGTGCAACGTTCACGTTGTGGAGGGGATGGTTTTGGGAATCGGTTACTTTTCCCTTAAGATTTCCGGTTTGGGCTTGCGAAGTGTAGAAAACTGCCAAACACAGGAGGAGTACTATATTCTTCATTTTATTATTTGTAATTGGTCTAAATAAATTTCAGATGCAAATGTATATTCCAACGCTTGACTGTCCAAATAATATTTAGACTAATTATAAATAAAACTAAAAATAATTTTTATCTATCTGTTAATCAGGTATATGTACATTTTTCTGATTTGTAAATTCGAGAATTACAAGGAATTGATGGTGGTCCGAATCGCTGTTAGATCAGTCAAAAGTTTTTCCAATAAACTTAAATCCAACATATTGGCGCCATCACTTTTGGCATTAGCCGGGTCAAAGTGCGTTTCCATGAATAGTCCGTCCACACCGGCAGCGATTCCGGCCCTTGCCATGGTGCCGATCAAAGCGGGTCTACCACCTGTAACTCCAGAAGATTGGTTGGGTTGTTGAAGAGAGTGGGTCACATCCAAAACCACAGGGGCATATTGCTTCATGGTAGGAACGCCCCTAAAATCCACGATCATATCGTGATACCCGAACATGGTGCCACGATCGGTGATGATAGCTTGTTCATTTCCCGTTTCGGTCACCTTGGTCACCGCATGTTTCATACTTTCAGGGCTCATGAACTGTCCTTTTTTCAAGTTGACCACCTTGCCAGTTTCGGCGGCAGCTACAACCAAGTCGGTTTGACGTACCAAAAAGGCGGGAATTTGAAGTACATCCACATATTCTGCGGCCATAGCGGCATCTGAAATTTCATGGATGTCCGTTACTGTTGGTACCCCAAAAGTATCGGAAACTTTTTTCAGGATTTTCAATGCTTTTTCATCCCCAATGCCCGTGAAGGAATCGATACGGCTACGGTTCGCTTTTTTAAAACTTCCTTTGAAAATATAGGGAATCTTGAGGTGGTCCGTAACGGCAACCACCTTTTCGGCAATCCGCATGGCCATTTCTTCCCCTTCAATGGCACAGGGGCCTGCCAAAAGGAAAAAATTGTTGCTATCCGTATGTTTTATCTGGGGAATGGCTTCTAATCGCATCGATTTATATTTTCAACAAAAATACTATTTTCAAAAACGATGTGTTATAACAATACCAAATTTACCTACTATGCACCGCATTGTTTTATTGGTGATGTTGTTCACAGGCTTTTTGGGTCTATCCCAATACGGCAAAAACTGTGAAATACGGCAGATTAAACTGAACGTCTTCAATCCAGGTTTGGAATATGAAATGGGTGTTGGGGTCAACAGTACCTTGGATTTTCGGGTAGCCTGGCAAGTGGCCTTGGAGCCTGCAAGCAGTGAACCCATGCAAAATCTTGAATTTTTCCCCGCCATCACTACCCAATATCGATACTATCACAACTTTAATGGTAGGTATCATCATCGGCGTTCCATTTATGGCAATTCTGGAAATTATATTGCACCAACAGCTGCCTTGTTTTCTCCCGGGCAACGTACGGTGGAAGGGCAATTGGTTGATGGGGTCCATGGTTATGGCGGTTTGGTATACGGCATTCAACGCAGCTATAATTCAGGAATCAGCTTTTCCATTGATGCAGGTGCGGGCTACTATGCAGGACCCTTTAAAGGTGGTATTTACCCCGTTGTGAACCTCAGTATTGGTTTCATCATCAGTGAAAAACGATGGTGTGTGGGTCTGTAGTTCTCAAACTACCACAAAATCAATAAGATAAAAATAACATTCGGGTGTATTGACAAGTAAAAAATAGCAGTATCTTTGCGGGCTTAAAAATCAGGTTATGTCCAACATCAAAAATATTGCAATCATTGCCCACGTAGACCACGGTAAGACTACCTTGGTAGATAAAATCATGTACCATTGCCAGTTGTTCCGCGATAATGAGAACAAGGGCGATTTGATTTTGGACAACAACGACCTGGAAAGGGAACGTGGAATCACCATCGTATCCAAGAACGTTTCCGTGGTGTACAAAGACACCAAAATCAATATTATCGATACTCCTGGGCACGCCGATTTCGGTGGGGAAGTAGAGCGTGTATTGAACATGGCAGACGGAGTTTTGTTGTTGGTGGATGCTTTTGAAGGTCCGATGCCACAAACCCGTTTTGTACTGCAAAAAGCCATTTCCCTTGGTTTGAAACCCTGTGTGGTAATCAATAAAGTGGACAAGGAAAACTGTACTCCGGAAGAAGTTCACGAAAAAGTATTCGATTTGATGTTCGAATTGGGTGCCGAAGAATGGCAGTTGGATTTCCCAACGGTTTACGGTTCTGCCAAGAACAACTGGATGGGTGAGGACTGGAAAGTACCGACCACTAATATTGAACCTCTTTTGGATATGGTCATCGAGCATATCCCGACCTTTAAACCACAGCAAGGATCTACCCAAATGTTGATCACTTCATTGGACTATTCTTCTTTTACAGGTCGAATTGCCATTGGAAGATTACAACGTGGTACCCTTAAAGAAGGCCAGAATATTTCTTTGGTAAAAAGGGATGGAAAGATCATCAAATCCAAAGTAAAGGAATTGTACACTTTTGAAGGACTTGGAAGGGTAAGGGTTTCCGAAGTGGTAGCTGGAGATATTTGCGCTATTGTGGGTATGGAAGGTTTTGAGATTGGTGATACCGTTGCCGATTTTGAAAATCCTGAGAAATTGAAGACCATCGCCATAGATGAGCCAACCATGAGCATGTTGTTCACCATCAACGATAGTCCATTCTTTGGAAAAGATGGAAAGTTCGTTACTTCAAGGCACATCAAGGAAAGATTGGAAAAAGAGCTGGAGAAGAACTTGGCCCTTAGGGTACAGGAAACTGGCAGCGCAGATAAATTTATGGTTTTTGGTAGAGGGGTGTTGCACCTTTCGGTATTGATCGAGACCATGAGAAGGGAAGGTTATGAACTTCAGATTGGGCAGCCACAGGTGATCATCAAGGAGATTGATGGTGTTAAATGTGAGCCAGTGGAACACTTGACCATTGACCTTCCGGATGAAGTTTCCGGTAGGGCAGTGGAAATGGTATCCATCAGAAAAGGGGAAATGATAAGCATGGAATCCAAAGGATCCCGTATGTTGTGCGAATTCTTGATTCCATCCCGTGGAATCATCGGTCTAAGAAACCAATTGTTGACCGCAACGGCGGGTGAGGCCATCATGGCACACCGTTTTATGGAATATCAACCTTTAAAAGGAGATATTGCTCAACGTTTGAACGGTTCCTTGGTATCCATGGAAAACGGAACGGCTATCCCTTATTCCATTGATAAACTACAAGAAAGAGGTAAATTCTTTATTGATCCGGGAGAGGATATCTATGAAGGACAGGTAATCGGTGAAAACTCCCGTGGTGATGATATGACCGTGAACGTGACCAAGACCAAAAAACTTTCGAACGTGCGTTCTTCAGGAGCGGATGAGAAGGCCAAAATTGTTCCTGCCATCAAGTTTTCTTTGGAAGAAGCGTTGGAATACATTCAAAAGGATGAATATGTTGAGGTTACCCCCAACCACATCAGAATTAGAAAGATATTCTTGAAAGAAGTAGATCGTAAGCGTAATAAGCCGATCTAACCTTTAGCACTTAAATGCCCGTGGTGCTGTTCGCGAAGGCAGGCCACGGCTGCACCTATAATACCGGCGTGGTTCATAAGCTCGGCCTTGACAACTTCTGTCTCAATGTCAATGAGATGGCTGAATTCTTCCCATTTTTTGGAAGTTCCGCCACCAACAATGATCAAGTCGGGGCTCACGATCAGTTCCACATATTCCAAAAATTTGTTGAAACGTTTGGCCCATTTTTCCATGCTTAGGTCCTCACGGTCCTTGGCTGAGGCTGCGGCCCATTTCTCAATTTTCTTGTGTTTTTTGTAGGGAATCTGACCTAATTCGAAATTTGGGATGAGTACCCCGTTCAAAAAGGCACCGCTACCCAATCCGGTACCAATGGTGATCATGATCACCAAGCCAGCTTTTCCTTTACCAACACCATAGTTCATAGAGGCATACCCTGCCGCATCGGCATCGTTGAGAACGGTAAATTCGTGGCCAGTGGTTTCGGTGAAAAGTTCATCAATATTCACACCAACCCAACTTGGGTGAAGGTTACCTGCGGACTTGCACACTCCGTTCTTTACGATGGAAGGAAAGCCACAACCAACAGGACCTTTGTAATTAAAGTGTTCCACAATTTCGGCCACCACCTGTGCCATATCGGCCGGTTTTTTGGATTTTGGCGTGGCAACTCGGTAACGTTCTGTAAGCATTTCACCTGTTTCTGCATTCACCAGGGCACCTTTAATGCCCGTTCCGCCAATATCAATACCAAGAATTTCCATACAAGGAGGTGTCAAATTATTTAAACAAAGAAACGAAAACTTTTTCGGGTTTAATAATATTGGGGTAAGCAAGACATAAGACCAAAAAACCCGAATGGCATTGCATGGGGCCATCCGGGTTCAACAGATTAAAAATGAAAACTAAATCAATAGGAACTGTTCTTCTCCAATATCAAAATGATGGCATTTTCCGAGAGGGACTCCAATTCCAACTCGGCAATGTCCAACAGCACAAGGCTGTCACGGCTCTCTAATAATCTATTCTGAATTTCGAAGGCACCATTGATCACAAAGGATATCACGGTATTTTTAGTGTTGTTAGGCGAAAAGGTAGCTTCTGTCCGGCCATCAAGTACCCCAAAATGAATTTTAAAGTATGGGTTATCAAGGATGGTGTTCAATACATTCTCCTTGTAGTTGTCAAACTTGATTTTTTTACGGGTTACATCAACTTTGATCCAAATCTGTAAATAGTTGACCAATTCATCTTCACTTGGATTTTTTATGGAAAAGTAGGATCCTTTGGTCAGGTAGAAAGTCTGCAATTCCTCAGGAGAAATTTTTACCGAATATTGAGATTCCAATGAACCATAAACAATAGTTCCTACCAAGGGAATCAAAATCAGGGAGATATTTTCGTCCATGGTAAAAAACCTGCTTTTTCCCGGGGCAAGGGTCTCATCGGAAAACCTTACAATTTGATGATTTGCACCATTTTGATGAATGGGCGTGCTCAAGCATCGATACTCATTGGACTCATAGCAGGTCCGTTTATCGGCCAAGAAAATTTTTGCAGGCTGTTGTACCATGGACGCCATAGCTTGGGTTTATGCTTTTACGTAAATGTCGTGTGTAAGGGTAAAACCTTCGGAAACACTACCACTTACACTGGCCAATTCTTCATCCACACCATCACTGAACACATTATCCTGTGCGTTGTAGGTATAGCCACTCATACCTTTGGTATACCCGTATTCGGTGGCGGCATTAACCCGGACCACGGCACTGTTATCGCCTTCAGGAAATGCAATTTGGGTTACCAAAAGCGAATCTCCATCGGCATTGTAGATGTGTACGTGGATATGGGTAGCTCTTCCGTTGTACCAACCGGGGAAAATGGTGGCAAATTCCACCAAACCGTTGGTGTCACTGGATTGTCTTCCCCTTAAAAAGTGGTTACTGGTGAACCCGCTATATTCCGAGTAATTTCCATCCTTATCACAATGCCAAACATCAACAATGGCACCTTCCAATACATTACAACTGTCATTTACATTCCGGATGGTGATGTTCAGGTCGAGGTCGATACCTGTTCGATCACCTACTATGTTTACCCGTTCATAATTTTCTGGATTATGTGTTGGGTATGGACCTTCCGTTTCAGTCGGTGTTACTTCGCAACTATCCACTGTCCCTGTATCCGAAGAGGTATTAGAACTACCATCGCTGCTAGAATCCGTTGTGGTGCTGGAGGAAGAGTCCGAGGTGTCGGTGGTAGTATCCGCATCCGCAGAAGTATCCTCTTCCTCCAGAAGATAGGTGTCACTATCAGTTGAACATGAACGCAATAATGCCAAACTGGTGACCGAAAGTCCCGCAAGTCCAAAGCCTTTTATAAATTCCTTTCTTTTCATAGTTTTATTTTCTGTGAAGTAAAACTATGTGGGTTAAGGGGTTATCTATAATTTATGAGGTGAATGAAGATTTTGTTGCGGTAAAGGAGACCCAAAAGTTAAAGGTTTTTTAAAATCTCGGCTTTATACGACTTGCCTAGGGGAACCGTGAAAGTTCCAATTTTGGCAGTGTCCTTATAAATGGTTCCAATCTTTTTCAAGGGAACAATATAAGAACGGTGAGCTCTTACAAATTGTGGATAAGGCAATTTTTCCATGATGCCCTTCATGGTATTTCGGGCTACGATTTTAGTCCCATTTTCTATATGGATTTGTATGTAATCGTCCAATGCCTCGATCAACAGGATATCATCCAAGGCCACATGATGCAATTTAAAATCGGCCCGTATGGAGAGGTGTGTTTTGTCATCCGCATTGCCCAATTCAAGTTCGATCAGGTTTTTGGCCTTTTCCACTGCTTTTAGGAATCGTTCAAAAGAGAAGGGTTTTAGGAGGTAGTCAATGGCATCCACATTAAAACCTTCCACTGCATAATGGTCATAAGCCGTGGTAAAAATAACCTTGGTCTTGTTTTTTAGGGTTTTATACAGGTCGATGCCGTTCAATTCCGGCATCCTAATGTCAAGAAAAAGGAGATCCACCTCGAACTTGTTCAGATAACGGATAGCCTTTCCCTGTTCCGTAAAAACGTGCACCAGATCAACGTGGTCAATTTGACCACAATAGGCCTGGATCACATCCAAAGCCAACTCTTCGTCATCCAGTGCTACAGCTCTGATCATCTAAGGTCGATGTAAAGTTTAACGGCATAAAAGTCGCTTCGGTGGTCAATATCCAATTGGTATTTATCTGGATAAAAATAATCCAATCTTTTTTTGGTGTTCCGATTGCCTTCGGTGGTCTGCTCTAAAAGTGAATTTGGCTTCACCGTAATCTTGTTTTCCACAATGAGTTCCACCCCTTTGGTGTCCACATTTATAAAAATAGTGATTTTGGAAGGTTCATCCGGGTTGACCCCATATTTAAAGGCATTTTCAACATAGTTGACCAAAATGATAGGTGCGATCCGTTTGCCGCTCAAGTTGCCCTTCACTTCATAGGTAAAGTCGGTATGCTTTCCCATTCGTAATTTTTGAAGGTCGATATAGTCGGAAATGTATTGGATCTCATATTCCAACGGCACTTTTTCCGAATCACTTTCCGTGACCACGTAGCGCATCATTTCGGACAACCGCAACACGGCCCATGGGGCTTGGTCCGATTTTTTAAGGGTTAGCGCATAGATACTGTTCAAGGTGTTGAACAAAAAATGTGGGTTGATCTGTGCCTTCAGGTAGTTCACCTCGGCCCTAAGTTTTTCATTCTGCATTTCTTTCAACCTATTATCCAAGCGAAGCAACATGGACAAAATGGTCACGGTAAGGAACTGTATCAAAAATGAATCCCTTAACTCAAAAATATTGATGAATGGTTTTCCTCTAAAAGGCCCGAAAGGTCTTTTGGGAAAATTATCAGGGATTGGCATTCTTCCATCGGGTATAGGAAAAGGTGGATCGGGAAGTGTTGGGAACTGTGGTCGGGCCACTACAAGATTAGGGATAAGGGTGATGGCGGCAAAACAGACCAACAATATAACCGCGTAGGCAATCTTTTTTTTATTGGTGTATAACTGGGGTACGAACCAGTAATAATTGAGATAGTAAAAGACCAAAAGCAACAGGTAGCCCAAAAAATTACGTTGAAACCCAGTTGCTTTGAGCATATCTTCAAAAGAGCTCGAATCAGGGGAAGTTAGTATAGGGATGCTCAATAATCCCATACCGATGAGCAGGTTGATCCAAAGGTCCCTATTTTTTAACACAACAGTTTTTTTGAAATAGGGCTAAAACTATGTAAATCAAGTTTAGGCGTTTAAAAATTGAGGTAAACATACTTGATTCAGCGGTGAACAAAACCATGGCAACACGCTAAATTGCCTTTTGAATGACCTCAAAGACTTTGCTGCCATCGCACTTCAGCGTTTTGTGCGGGTACTTTAAAATCAAAGCGTAATCATGCGTGGCCATAATGATGGTGCGCCCATTTTGGTTGATATCCTGTAGCACCTTCATTACTTCAACACTGGTCTGAGGGTCCAGGTTGCCGGTAGGCTCGTCCGCCAAGATGAGCTCGGGATCATTCAGTAGGGCACGGGCAATGGCAATACGCTGTTGTTCCCCTCCGGAGAGTTCATGAGGAAATTTAAAACCTTTGGTTTTCATGCCCACCTTGGTCAACACCTCTTCTATTTTGTCGCTCATTTTTTTGGGGTCCGTCCATCCGGTTGCCTTCAAAACAAACTGAAGGTTGTTGTTAACGTTCCGGTCAGACAACAATTTGAAATCCTGAAAAACAATGCCCAGCTTCCTTCTTAAAAAGGGAATGTCTTTTTCTTTTAGCGTCTTCAAGTCAAAATCCACTACATTTCCTTCGCCCTGTTTTAGCGGAAGATCGGCATAAAGTGTTTTCATGAAACTACTCTTGCCGCTCCCGGTTTTTCCTATCACATACACAAATTCACCTTTTTTTACTTCAAGGTCGATGTGGTTCAAAACCATGTTCTCGTTTTGAAATACGGCTACATCTTGTAATTTTACAATGGTTTCGGGCATAGTGTCACTTTCTGGAATAAAGGTACTAAGTTCTAAAAATATTCGCCATTATTGTCCCGTCAACCAAACAAGTTTATGCCTAAATATACTTTGGCTTAAATTTTGACGTTATGTAAAAGTCAATCGAGAACAGCGTAGAACACTATGAATCGAACAAACCTCCTTTTTATTCCCATTTTGCTGGGATCTTTTTTTATACTTTCTGCCCAAGAAACCGAAATTTATTCCCACGAAAACAAAGCATACCAAGATGCTCTGGCGTTGTACAACGATCAGCAGTACCAAGCGGCGCAGACCATTTTCGAGAAAGTCAAGGCAAACACGAGCGATTACGAGACCGAGGCCAATAGCGCCTATTATGCGGCCAATGCCGCCATTCGGTTGAACCAACGTGGGGCCGACAAAATGATGGAAGATTTCGTGGAGCGATATCCAACCTCCACCAAACGCAACTCCGCTTTTTTGGATGTGGCCGATTATTATTTTGAAACGGGAAAATACCCTTATGCCCTAAAATGGTACAAGAAGGTGGACGAGTCCTCCATGTCCTATGGCGATAAGGAACGGTTCAACTTCAACAACGGTTATGCTTTGTATGCTTCCAAAAATCCGAAGGAGGCCGAACGATATTTGAACAAGGTGTCCACATCCCAAAAGTATGGTTCACAAGCCAAATATTATTTGGGTTACATCGCCTACGAACAGGATGATTATACCGAGGCAAGTGCCCGATTTGACCAGATTACGGACCCCGAATTGCTCAACGAAAAACTTTCCTACTATCAGGCCGACCTGAACTTTAAACTGGGAAAATTTGAGGAAGCCATCGCCATGGCGGAAAAGCAATTGCCCAAATCCAACAGGGAAGAAGTATCCGAACTTAATAAAATCATCGGGGAGAGTTACTTCAACCTCGGAAAATATGACCAAGCCATCCCTTATTTGGATAAGTATAGGGGCAAACGCGGTAAATGGAGCAACACCGATTACTATTTGTTAGGGTACAGCCATTATAAATTGGGCGATTACCAAAGTGCCATCCAACAGTTCAACAAAATAATTGGGGGCACCAATGATGTTTCCCAAAACGCCTATTATCATTTGGCGGAATGCTATTTAAAGTTGGACAAAAAACCGGAAGCCCTCAATGCATTCCGGAATGCTTCCCAAATGGATTTTAGTGCAAAGATCCAAAAGGATGCCTTGCTCAACTACGCCCGTTTGAGCTATGAGGTGGGTAATGCATATGAGCCTGTGCCGCAAGTGTTGACCACTTATCTTGAAAAATATCCAAGGGATGAACACCAAATGGAGATTCAGGAACTTCTGGTGGATTCCTACATCACCTCCAAAAATTTTGAAGGTGCCATGAAACTTTTGGAAGAGAACAAAAATTACGCGAGCAAGGAAACCTATCAAAAAGTGGCCTATTACCGCGGCGTGGAACTTTTTATTGATGGGGATTATGAAGGCGCATTGGAGCGTTTTTCCAAATCTTTGAAAAGTGCCGATAATACCAGTTTTCAGGCAAAAGCCTTGTATTGGAAAGGGGAATCGGCCTATAGGTTGAACCGTTTTGATGAAGCCTTGGCAGATTTCATGAAATTCAAGGGACTGTCTGCGGCCAAATCAATGCCCGAATATCAAGAATTGGACTATAATCTGGGCTACTGCTATTTTAAATTGAAGGACTACGGCAATTCCATTGCCTATTTCAAGAATGTGGTCAATTCCAATGCCCTTGATGACGATCGAAAAAATGACGGATATCTGCGTTTGGGGGACGGGTATTTTGTGACCAGTCAATACCAACTGGCCATGAAGGCCTATGATGCGTCATCAAAGATGAACGGTCCTGAAAGGGATTATGCGGCTTTCCAGAAAACCCTGTGCAGCGGATTTTTGGGGAACAATAAGGCCAAGATCGATGGGCTGAACGAGTTTTTGAGCATGTTCCCAAGTTCTTCGCTTCGGGATGATGCCCTTTTTGAGCTCGGTAATACGTATATCGCCAATAATCAAGAACAATTGGGTCTACAGACTTATGACCGATTGGTGCAAGAATTTTCCAAGAGCAAGTACGCACCACGTGGACTTCTGCGAGAAGGTTTGGTGCATTACAACGCGAGTAGAAACCAACAGGCATTGACCAAGTTGAAGGAAGTAGTGCAAAAATATCCAGAAACCCAAGAGGCCAAACAGGCTGTGGCCACGGCCAAATTGGTCTATGTGGATGAAGGCCGGGTGAGCGAATATGCTGCTTGGGCACGTAATCTCGATTTTGTGGAAGTTACCGACGCCGAGTTGGACAATGCCAGCTTTGAATCCGCCCAAAGAAAGCAGATGGAAGGGAAGACCGATGCTGCCCTTCGTGGATATGAGGATTACCTGAAACAATTCCCAAACGGACTACATGCCCAAAATGCCAACTTCGCTTTGGCGCAGTTGTATTTTGCTGCCGGAGATAAAAACAAGGCACTGCCCAAATACAAGGCCGTTGCCGATGGAGGCAATGGGGAATACACGGAACAAGCCCTGACTCGCGTCTGTGAAATTTATGTGGAAAAGCAGGATTACACCAGTGCCATTCCGTATTTGAAACAATTAGAGAATACGGCGGAAATTACGGAGAACCGAACCTTTGCACAATCCAATCTCATGAAGGGGTATTACGGTCAAAAGGATTATTCCCAGACCTTGGCCTATGCTGAAAAAGTGTTGAAGGCACCAAAAATCGATGACCGTATCAAGAGTGATGCACAAATCATGATCGCGCGTTCTGCCATTGCCACGAACAATGAAAACTTGGCCAAAACCGCTTATCAAGAGGTGAAGAAAATCGCCACGGGCGAGTTGGCTGCAGAAGCCTGGTTTTATGATGCTTTTTTCAAAAATGCTGACGGTAATTTTGAATCGTCCAATGAGTCGGTGCAAAAATTGGCGAAGGATTATTCCGGTTATAAGCAATGGGCCGGTAAGGGATTGGTGATTATGGCAAAGAATTTCTACGGTTTGGGCGATGCCTTCCAGGCAACCTATATTTTGGAGAGTGTGATTACCAATTTTGCGGAGTTCGATGAAATCGTCATCGATGCCAAAACACAATTGGCGACCATCAAGGCGAAGGAGGCCGAGAGCAATTCATCCGTAAACCCAAACCAAAATTAAATCGAGACACAACATGCAAACGAGAGCAACCTATATATTTTCATTACTTTTTTTGAGCCTTTTTGGAGCGATGTACGGTCAGGAGAAGACCGATGATATTGGTACGGAAACGGTGACGGTGGTAAAACCTTATTCGCCCACCGTTTCAGATGCCTTCAAGATCAAGTCGACACCAAGCCTGAACGATTCCATCGTCCTTCAAAAAAAGAAAATAGATTACAGCATATTTTCGGTGCCAGTGGCATCTACTTTCACGCCGGCAAAAGGCAAGGCATCCGCAGTGAAGAAGACCCCGCCTCCAACCTTGTACAATTCCTATGCATCGGTAGGGTTGGGCAATTACAACAATGCCTTGGTCGACTTTTACACCAGTAGGGAGTTCAATCGCGGAGAAGACTTGTTGGATTTTGGTCTTACCCATAATTCGTCTCGCGGCGATTTGGATTCCACACCTTTGGATACGGATTTTTACAACACCAAATTGGATGTTACCTATGGTAAAAAAGACCGTTATATGGACTGGGGAGCAGCTGTGGGGCTTCAACATCAACTGTACAATTGGTACGGTATCCAGAATGATGTGTATTCCGAAGATCTTGTGGCCAGCATGGATGCGAAACAAAACTATTTCAATGCCGAGGCAAAGGCCCATTTGAATATGGAGGATTCCTTTTTCAAAAATGGGACCATCTTGTTGAGACGTTTTTGGGATGCTACCGAGTCAGGGGAAAATAGGGTAGTGGTGAATCCAACGATCGAACTGCCCATTACCGAAGAACTGATCACCATTTCTGCCAAGTTTGATTATGTGGGCGGTAATTTCAAAAATGCATCCTTGAACAGCACCACCAATGATGGTGAAATCAACTACAGTCAATTTCAGGCTGGGGTAACACCAAGTTTGTTGATCTTGCGTGATGATCTTACCGTGAATCTTGGGGCCAACATCGTGTACGGTTTGGATGCCGAGAATAGCGACAGTAATTTTTATATCTATCCCGCGGTTACCGCTTCCTATCGCGTAATGGATGACAACGTGATCGCTTATGGTGGGATAGAGGGACAGTTAAAACAGAATTCATACCACGATTTTGTGGATGAAAATCCATATGTGTCCCCAACTTTGGATATTCAACCTACGGACCAACAATATGAAGGTTATGTAGGGTTGAAGGGACAATTGACTTCCAACATCGGGTACAACCTTAAAGGATCGTACATGGCCGAAAACCGTAAACCGTTGTTCTACTTGAATCCTGAAAATACTTTTAGGGATGATGAAAAAAGCTATTACTACGGCAACTCTTTTCAAGTGTTTTATGACGATGTTAAGACTTTGGGGGTGTTTGGGGAAATCAATGTAGACGTGAACCGAAACTTCACTTTAGGGGTCAATGCCGAGTTCTACGATTACGATACGGAAACCGACAATCCCGCTTGGAACCTTCCTTCCATAAAAGGATCTTTGTTCATGGACTATCAGATTACAGAACAATGGTACATGGGCGCCAATTTGTTCTATGTTGGGGAACGGGATGACTTGATGGCCGTGGCACAACAAAATGCCTTGCCGAGCGAGTTTCCTGCCATGATCGTGACCTTGGATGGCTTTTTTGATGCGAATGCCCATGTGGGGTATCGGGTGAACGACCAGTTGTCCATCTTTGTAAAGGCCAGCAATATTGCCGACAACAATTACCAGCGATGGGCCAATTTTAGGGTGCAGGGCTTTCAGGCTTTGGCCGGGGTTTCGTATAAGTTCGACTTCTGATTTGTAGGATAATACGCAATAAATAGCAGGTTAGGTCGTTTAATACTTCCTGCCAATCTTTTGAAAATCATTTGATTGGTGGTTCCAAGTAAATTGGAAACCATGCTATTACGACCTTTGCACATAGCGTCCCAACTAGTTCTTTGCCTCTGTTTTGCGATAGGATTTTCCCAAAATTTAGTGCGAAATGGAAGTTTTGAGGAGTTCAGTTCATGTCCAGAAGAAATGAGCAATCTTACTAAGGACGCGGATTATTGGAGCGCCCCTACCTTGGGCACCACAGATTACTTCAACGATTGTAGCAAAACCAAACTGGGCATTCCCATGAATTTTAAGGGAAAGCAAGATCCTTTTGATGGTAGCGCCTATGCCGGACTGTATCTGTATGCCCCGGACGATTATCGGGAATACATTCAGGTGCCTTTGACCGAAACCTTGGAAAAAGGCAGTCGATATAGGCTGACCTTATATGTGAGCTTGGCCGAAAAATCCGATGGTGCCGTTATGGACATGGGTGCCATTTTTGCCGAAAAGCCACTTTCCATCCATACCAAAAGGCATTTGTCTCAAGGCGTGCTTTTATCCGTGGCAACCGAAACTACACCCATCAAACAGTTTCCGGCCGATAACTATTATGAGGACAAGCAGAAGTGGATGGAACTGAGTTTCGATATGGTGGGCAAGGGGTTTGAAAAATATCTGATCCTTGGTAATTTTAAGAGCAACGCTGGAACCAGTTATCTCGATTTCGGGCGTACGACCAACAATAAAGGTGGGTATTCCTATTATTATTTGGACGAAATTTCATTGACGTACTTGGGTCCGGATTATCAACCCAATGAGGTTTATGTGCTGGATCATGTCAATTTTAATTTTGACAAATTTGACCTTCAGCCCAAGGCCAAACAAAGTTTAAAGGACGTATTTGAGTATTTACAAAAACATCCAAAATTGATGGTTTCCATAAGTGGCCACACTGATGACCTTGGGTCCGATGAATACAATAATGTCCTTTCCAAGGAAAGGGCTCAGACTGTGGCCAAATATCTAATGGCTTTGGGGCTCGATAAAAAGAGAATTGCCTCCAAAGGTTTCGGCGATAAGATTCCTTTAGATTCTGCTTTAACGGATGAAGCCAGAAGAAAAAACCGCCGTGTAGAATTTGTAATGACCGAGTTCGAGGACGAAAATCCATAATATTTCAAGGGCATTTTCTATTTTTGGAACAAACCATCATCCAAAATGAAAAAGCTCACCCTCCTTTTTTTAATCCTTTTAATTTTTGCTTGTAACCCAAAGGAAGAAGTTGACCTGATTGTCTACAACGCCAACATTTATACCGTAGATGATACTTTTTCCAAGGCCAATTTTGTCGCAATCAAGGATGGTAAGTTTGTTGCCGTTTCCGATAAGGCCGATATCTACAAAAAATACAACGCCAAAGAAGAATTGGATGCCGAAGGCAAGACCATTGTTCCCGGATTGATTGATGCCCATTGTCATTTTTACGGACTTGGATTGAACCAACAAGTGGTGGATTTGGTGGGTACCACCAGTTTGGAGGAGATTTTGGAAAAAGTGGTGGCATTTCAAAAAGAAAGACCTTCGGATTTTATCCGCGGTAGAGGTTGGGACCAAAACGATTGGGAAGTAAAGGAATTCCCGACAAAGGATAAATTGGATGAATTGTTTCCCGATACCCCTGTTGCCTTGGAACGTATAGACGGTCATGCCTACCTCGTCAATCAAAAGGCATTGGATCTGGCCGGAATTACGTTGGAAACGAAAGTGGACGGCGGGGAAATTGTGATTGTGGATGGCAATCTTACCGGTGTTTTGGTGGACAACCCCATGGGATTGGTGGATGCGGTCATTCCACAACCTTCTCTTGCACAACAGATACAGGCCTTGAAGGATGCAGAGCGCATCAGTTTGGATTACGGACTTACGACGGTCAATGATGCCGGTCTTACCAGAGAGACCATTGAATTGATCGATAGTTTGCAACAAGCGGGCGATTTGTCCATTCGCGTCTATGCCATGGTTTCCAACTATCCGGAAAACTTGGATTACTTTTTGGCGAAGGGAATTATTAAAACAAATCGGCTGAATGTTCGTTCCGTAAAAGTATATGGGGATGGCGCTTTGGGCTCGCGGGGTGCCGCTTTAAAAGAACCGTATTCAGATAAGCCTGGTCATTTTGGGGCCATGGTAACCCCTGTTGATGAAATTGGGGCCTTGGCCGAGCGTATTGCCGCTTCTGATTATCAAATGAACACTCATGCCATTGGAGACTCGGCCAATGTGGTAGTGCTCCGAGCTTATAAAAAATCCTTGGAGGGCAAAACGGACCGACGTTGGAAGGTGGAACATGCCCAAGTGATATCCATGGAAGATTTCGATTATTTTAAACTCGGCATTATTCCATCCGTACAGCCTACCCATGCTACAAGCGATATGTATTGGGCAGAGGATCGTTTGGGGTCTGAACGTGTGAAGGGTGCCTATGCTTTCAAGAAACTTTTGGATGAGGCTGGAATAGTAGCATTGGGAACCGATTTTCCCGTGGAGCAAGTAAGTCCCTTTTTGACTTTTTATGCTGCAGTGGCTCGTCAGGATTTGAAAAATTATCCGGAGGGCGGCTTTCAAATGAAAGATGCCCTATCTAGGGAAGAAACATTGAAAGGGATGACCATTTGGGCAGCCTATTCCAATTTTGAAGAAGGGGAGAAGGGAAGCATTGAACCTGGTAAGTTTGCCGATTTTGTAATCCTGAGCGATGATATCATGACGGTTCCCGTTTCGGAGATTCCCAATCTAAAAGCCGAGCAAGTTTTTGTGGGAGGAGAAAAACTCAAATAATCCCCACGTCATTCTAAACGAAGTGAAGGATCTCAAAAATACCCTGTTCCTTAAAAATCTCTTTTTTTCCTTGTTTCTGGTTACGCATTTCAGTTGCAATAGGGAAAATCAACCTAAATACGAGGATTATAATGAAGAGGATTTTTTGCTTGTACCTGGAATTGTTACTAAAGTAACAAGAACACCAATTTTTGCACGTGGTTGGTGGTATGATTACAATATTTTCTATGCATATTCCCTCGATTCAGATACCATTTCAGTTGGCAAAGAAATGGACGTGGATATGGCTGTAAGTGAGGGGGAAGCTATATATATTTTAGTGCATAAGTATAAAAAAGGCTTAAGCTTTCCGACGGGGAGAAGAATTACTCCAAATGATGAAAAGGTAATCCAACGCTATTTAAAAAAATCCCAGGATCATGGGGTGAAATATTTTGGAATTGACGAAAAATAAAAAAGCCCCAAAAAAGGGGCTTTCGTTTTTATAAAAGTTTGCATTAAATGCTGATCGGTACGGTAACCCTTGTGGTTCCCCAACCCATGACCATAGCGCCGCTATCATCAAAAGCAATGGAAAAAGCCTCCAATTCTTCACCGTCAGAACTTGCTTTTGCCATCACGCGGGCAACATCGGCTTCGCTGTCATAGGAAAAAGCGCCCCATTGGTTTAGGTTGCTGTTCAGGATAACGGTCCACTCACCTTCACCAGGAATGGTAAAAAGGGAATAGGTCCCAGCTTTTACGGATTTTCCACCAATAGTGGCATCCTTATAAAAAGTGATTTCGGTGCATTCATTGGCACCGGTTCTCCAAACTTTTCCTTCAGGAGCAAGCTCTGCAAGGCTACGACCTTTCAATTGTGGTCTGCTGTAAATAACCTTTACGGATTTTTGGGGTACACGAGAACTAGTAGGGAAAGTCACGATATCCGCGGGACTCTTGTCCAACCCGCTAAATTTTTGGGCGGTTGCTTCAGTGGAAAATACCATGGCAACGGCTAGTAGTGTAAATAAGAATACATTTTTCATGATTGTGATTTTAGTAGTTTTCAAAACTAGGGACTAATTGGCCCCTTTCGGTTTAAAAAGACGTTAAAAAAGGATAAACTTACAAAACGTTCGGGATTGCCATGGTATTTTTAAAATATGATTACAATCTATTATAGGTTTTATATAAAAAATTACAAATTGAAATTATTTAATTCTTTATTGTTTTATTTATAAAGTTGTAGATTCATTTTTGTATCAAAATTGTTACTAATTTATTTGAATATGTGTGGTATTGTTTGCGCATTTGATGTGAAGGAAAGTACGGAAGTACTTAGGCCCCAATTGTTGGAGATGTCGAAGAAAGTAAGGCATCGCGGGCCGGATTGGAGTGGAATTTATGCTGATGATAAAGCGATTTTGGCCCATGAGCGTTTGGCCATCGTGGATCCAGCTTCAGGAAAACAACCGTTGTTGAGTTCCGATGGAAAATTGGTATTGGCAGCTAACGGTGAAATTTATAACCATCAACAACTAAGAAAACAGTTCGAGGGGAAATATGAATTCAAGACCCAATCGGATTGTGAAGTGATCTTGGCCCTTTACCAAGAAAAGGGAGTTGACTTTGTGGACGAAATGAATGGTATCTTCGGATTCGCCATTTATGATAGTGAGAAAGACGAGTACTTCATCGCTCGGGACCACATGGGGATTATTCCACTTTATATTGGATGGGACAAAAACGGGACCTTTTATGTGGCTTCCGAATTGAAAGCATTGGAAGGGACCTGTTCCAAAATCCAACTTTTTCCTCCGGGGCATTATCTACACAGCTCCGATGGTGAGTTTAAGAGATGGTATTCCAGGGATTGGATGGAGTATGATGCCGTGAAGGAAAACGAGACCAGCATTCAGGCCATCAAGGATGCCTTGGAAGCCGCCGTACACCGTCAGTTGATGTCCGATGTGCCTTATGGTGTGTTATTATCAGGTGGTTTGGATTCCTCAGTAACCTCTGCCATTGCCAAAAAATATTCGCAAAAAAGAATCGAGTCCGGTGATACTGCTGATGCATGGTGGCCTCAATTGCACTCCTTTTCAGTAGGATTGGAAGGCTCGCCAGACCTTGCTGCCGCTCAAGTGGTGGCCAAGCACATCGGGACCGTTCATCACGAAATAAAATTTACGATCCAAGAAGGTTTGGATGCCATCAAAGATGTGATCTACAACCTAGAAACATATGACATAACCACCATTAGGGCCTCCACACCCATGTATTTGATGGCAAGGGTCATCAAGTCGATGGGTATTAAAATGGTATTGTCGGGAGAAGGAGCCGATGAGCTTTTCGGAGGATACCTGTATTTCCACAAGGCGCCAAGTCCTAAGGATTTCCATGAAGAAACAGTGCGTAAGTTGGATAAACTCCACATGTACGACTGTTTAAGGGCCAACAAATCCTTGGCGGCATGGGGAATTGAAGGACGTGTGCCCTTTTTGGACAAAGAGTTCATGGATGTAGCCATGCGTGTAAACCCAAAAGACAAAATGATCAATGGAGAACGCATGGAAAAATGGGTGGTGAGAAAGGCTTTTGAATCTTACCTTCCTGAAAGTGTGGCTTGGAGACAAAAGGAACAATTTTCCGATGGTGTTGGCTACAGTTGGATCGATACCTTGAAAGCGATGGTGGCAGAGGAAATTAGCGATGAGCAATTGAAGAATGCACACTTCAAGTTCCCAATCCAGACCCCTACTACCAAAGAAGAATATTATTACCGTTCCATATTTGAAAGTCATTTCCCTTCGGATGCGGCAGCATTGAGCGTTCCTCAAGAACCTTCCGTGGCTTGTAGCACCAAGATAGCGTTGGAGTGGGACGAAGCGTTCAAGAACATGAACGATCCTTCGGGCAGGGCCGTGGCCAAAGTGCACACCGATGCCTACGTGAAATAGCAGTAATTAGCAATCAAGAATTTGGAGCAGGAGAAGTTTTGTTTCATTTTCAATTAGTCGGAAAAGCCCCTCCATCGAGGGGCTTTTTGTTGTTCTTAACAGGACTTTCACGATCAGGCGGGAATATGCCGTTTTTCCACAGATTTTGTTGATAACTTAGGGGGTTCAATTGACCTGTTTAGACTAATTGCACAGGGTATTCTTTATATTTGTAGGATTTGAAAAATTCTAGGCAAATACAGAAAATATATGAGCGAAGAAGCTAACAAGAAACAATACTCGGCGGATAGTATCCAGGCCCTTGAGGGCATGGAGCACGTACGTATGAGACCTTCCATGTATATTGGGGATGTAGGGGTCAGGGGGTTGCACCATTTGGTATATGAAGTGGTGGACAACTCCATCGATGAGGCCATGGCCGGTTATTGTGATGCAATAGAAGTATTCATTAATGAAGATAACTCCATCACCGTTAAGGACAACGGTAGGGGTATACCCGTAGGGCTCCATAAAAAGGAGGGGGTTTCCGCCTTGGAGGTGGTAATGACCAAGATCGGTGCAGGGGGTAAATTCGATAAGGACTCCTATAAGGTTTCCGGGGGTCTCCACGGTGTGGGGGTTTCCTGTGTGAACGCCTTGTCCAACCACTTAAGGGCCACCGTTTACAGGGAAGGAAAAATTTGGGAGCAAGAATATGAAAAGGGTAAGGCCCTTTATCCTGTGAAAAGTATCGGGGATAGTGATGCCACTGGAACTGTGGTGACCTTCACTCCAGATGATACCATTTTCACCCAAACCACGGAATATATCTATGAGACCCTTGCCAATCGTATGCGGGAGTTGTCGTATTTGAACAAGGGAATCACCATCGACCTAACAGATAAGAGACACAAGGACGACAAAGGGGAATTTATCCATGAAACTTTCCATTCCGAGGAAGGATTGAAGGAATTCATCAAGTTCTTGGATGGTAACCGTGAGCCGCTTATCCAAAGCGTGATTTCTATGGAAGGGGAGAAGAACGGAATTCCTGTGGAAGTGGCCATGGTCTACAACACAGGGTATACCGAAAACCTTCACTCCTATGTGAACAACATCAATACCCATGAAGGAGGTACGCACCTTTCCGGATTTAGGAGAGGTTTGACCACCACCCTGAAAAAATATGCCGACAACTCCGGTATGTTGGACAAGCTGAAATTTGAAATTTCCGGGGATGACTTCCGTGAAGGACTTACGGCCATTGTTTCCGTAAAAGTGGCCGAGCCCCAATTTGAAGGTCAGACCAAAACAAAATTGGGTAACCGTGAGGTGACCAGTGCGGTGAGTCAGGCTGTTTCTGAAATGTTGACCGATTATTTGGAAGAGCATCCAGAAGACGCAAAACAGATCGTTGAAAAAGTAAAATTGGCCGCACAGGCAAGACATGCCGCTGCCAAGGCTCGCGAAATGGTACAGCGTAAAAACCCAATGAGTGTTGGGGGACTACCTGGTAAACTTTCCGACTGTTCCGAGCAAGATCCAACGAAATGTGAAGTATTCCTGGTAGAGGGAGACTCCGCAGGGGGTACTGCCAAACAAGGTAGGGACAGGAACTTTCAGGCCATTCTGCCACTTAGGGGTAAGATCCTAAATGTGGAAAAGGCCATGCAGCACAAAGTTTTTGAAAACGAAGAGATCAAGAACATCTATACCGCTCTTGGGGTTACCATCGGTACCGAAGAGGACAGCAAAGCCTTGAACCTGGAGAAACTACGTTACCATAAAGTAGTGATCATGTGTGATGCGGATGTGGATGGTAGCCACATTGAAACATTGATCCTTACCTTTTTCTTCCGCTACATGCGCGAATTGATTGAAGGTGGACACGTTTACATCGCCACACCACCATTGTATTTGGTTAAAAAAGGAACCAAACGTCGCTATGCTTGGAACGATAAGGAACGTGACGAGATTGTGGCCTCCATGAACGGTGGGGTGAACATTCAACGTTACAAAGGTCTTGGAGAGATGAACGCCGAGCAGCTTTGGGATACCACCATGAATCCCGAGTTCCGAACTTTACGATTGGTTAGTATCGATAACGCTACGGAATCTGATCGTATTTTCTCCATGTTGATGGGGGATGAGGTGCCGCCAAGACGTGAATTTATTGAGAAAAATGCCGTCTATGCCAACATAGATGCATAGATAACGGCCATTTCACAACAAAAACTCGCCCCAAAAAGGCGAGTTTTTTAGTTTTAGGAAAAATTTTACAAAATGAAGAAAATTGTTTTGTTGATGGCCTTGGCCTCAATAACCCTGGGAAGGGCTCAAGACCTGAACGATATTTTTGTTTCAGGTGTTGCTGATGCAGAACGTTTTGCCAATGCTTATTTGGCTCCCGTTTCGGAAGCATCCATTTATAGTATTTCAAACGGATGGTACAATTCTGCCGATTCCAAACCTTTAGGTGGATTCGAAATTTCCATTATTGGGAACATGACCGGATTTAAGAACAAGGATGATAAAAAAGCATTCCTTTTAGATCCTGCAGATTATGAAAACCTCGATTTTGTTCAGAATCCTGGTCAAGCACGCCTTGTTGCCACTGGGTTGGGAGATATTGAAGGAGTGGAGGTTTTTGTCGAAGGACAGAACGGTCTGTTCCGTGATGAATTTGAGCTTCCGTCTGGATTGGCTTCCGAAAATTTGAATTTTATTCCCTCCGGATATTTGCAAGGAAGTGTGGGATTGGTAAAGGGATTGGAGGTAAAAGCCCGTTTTTTGCCCAAGATCAAGTTTGATGACGATGCCAAAATTGGCTTGTTCGGAGCTGGCCTACAGTACGATTTCACTAAAATGCTTCCGGCCGATAAGGTTCTTCCGGTTGCCATTGCGGCAGTAATCGGATATACCAACTTGGACGGAGAATACGATTTCACGGATTCTTCCACCATCAACGGTAGCGATCAGCGTATTGAAGCCAATTTTAAAACCTGGAACTTCAGTGCCGTAGTGTCCACGACCAAGATTCCTGTAATCAATTTCTATGGAGGTTTGGGCTATATCAGTGGTAAATCAGATATCGACCTTTTGGGTACGTACGAAGCTAGGGGACCATTTTTTACCGAGACCGTTGTGGATCCTTTTACCGTGTCAGAAAAAGTAAGTGGCGTTTCCGCCAATTTGGGTACCAAGATCAAGTTGGGATTCTTCAGGCTTAATGCCGAATACAATATTTCCGAGTTCAGCACCTTTACCTTTGGTATCAACTTCGGATTCAGATAGTTTTTATGTCAGTTCGAGTTTTTTCCAAAGGAAAAAGTATCGAGAACAAAACCACCAACCGACCAACCAATAAAGAAGGCCCCAATGTTCGTTGGGGCCTACTATTTTCATATAAGTTGGTCTTCAGTCTATTCCCTAGTGGCGAAGACCGAGCCGTTCCCTAGGGTCAAAATTTCAGGATCTTGTGCTTTCAACAAGTTGACCGAAACATCGGTAACCTGTGGATCACCATATATAATGGTATAAGTACCGTTGTTAACGGACCATTTAAAATCGGTGTAAAAAACTAGCTTGTTATTGGAATAGCTCTGGTACCTACCCAGGTACACATCATTGAAAATCCATTCTTCCCGAGTGGTATCGGTACTCTTGCCATCGATATTGGAAGATTCGACTTTGGCCCAGATGCCCAAAATAGGGTCATTGTTCTCTGGGATACGGCTACAGTTGCTTACGGCTATAATGCCGATAATGGACAACAATGAAAAGAGCTTTTTCATAGGTCTAGTAGGTTAAATTGATTTTGGGACTATCAGAACGCCATTTTGTAGGAAAGTATTGCACCCAATTCTTCAAAATTGTTGTGAAATTCCAATTCTTCGATGAAAGGAAGGTTTTGTTAACATTTCACGATCCGGAAGATTTTGTGATTCTAACAAAATTGAGCAGCTAAAACTGGTGAGATTCAGTTTTTTTCTGCCCTAAATGCCGTATTTTTGAACATCAAAATTTAAACTTATACAAATGAAAGTTACCGTAGTTGGAGCAGGCGCAGTGGGAGCAAGCTGCGCAGAATACATAGCAATGAAAAATTTTGCATCTGAAGTAGTTTTGCTGGACATCAAGGAAGGATATGCCGAAGGTAAAGCCATGGACCTTATGCAAACGGCATCCCTAATGGGTTTCGATACCAAGATTACAGGAAGCACCAACGATTACAGTAAAACAGCCAATAGCGATGTGGTGGTGATCACTTCTGGAATTCCACGTAAACCCGGGATGACCCGTGAGGAATTGATCGGGATCAATGCCGGTATTGTGAAGACCGTTGCTACCAACCTTTTGGAACATTCTCCAAATACCATCTTTATTGTGGTGAGCAACCCGATGGATACCATGACCTATTTGGTGCACAAAGCCACAGGATTGCCAAAGAACAGGATTATTGGTATGGGTGGTGCATTGGACAGTGCCCGTTTCAAATACAGATTGGCCGAGGCTTTGGGAGCCCCTATTTCCGATGTTGACGGAATGGTGATTGGTGGCCACAGCGATGTGGGAATGGTTCCACTTATAGGCCATGCCACACGTAACAGCATAAAAGTTTCCGAATTCCTATCCGAAGAGCAAATGAGCTGGGTAGTGGAAGAGACCAAAGTAGGTGGTGCCACTTTGACCAAACTTTTGGGTACCAGTGCTTGGTATGCCCCAGGAGCTGCAGTATCATCCATGGTTCAGGCCATTGCTTGTGACCAAAAGAAAATGTTCCCATGTTCCACCATGTTGGATGGGGAATACGGATTGAGCGATATCTGTATCGGTGCCCCTGTGATCTTGGGCAAGGATGGTATCGAGAAAATCGTGGAAATCGAGTTGTCAGATGCCGAAAAAGCTAAAATGGCAGAAAGTGCCATCGGTGTTAGAAATACCAATGCACTTTTATAAACATAACCATATTTGACCGACCAGAGAACTTGTCATTTTGGGCTTGATCGGACCTTGGGCTTGCTAAGATGTATCCAAGGAAATTCTGATCCGTCCGAAATGACATTTTCGCTTTAACAGCAAAGGCTTAAGACCTTAATTGCAATTACATCATTTTCTATTGGCAAATCTTATCGGAAATGATATATTTGCACGCTGTTTAAGAAAACTTCTAAAAATTTAATAATCAATGCAAAATAAAGGACTTATAAGGCTTTTCGCGATCCTTTTTGGCTTGGTGAGTATCTATCAGTTATCATATACTTTCATCACCAATAAGTTGGAGAAAGATGCTGAGGACTATGCAGTTAGCCGAATTTCGGAAGCAGAGGATGATTATGTGGCCAAGCGTGAAGCTTTAGAAGCATCGTATCTGGATTCCATCAGTGACAACACTGTTTTGGGTTTTACGAGCTATGACGATGCCAAGAAAAAAGAGTTGAACAAAGGTCTTGACTTGAAGGGAGGGATCAATGTTACCTTGCAGATTTCCGTTAAGGATATTTTGAAGGGATTGGCCAACAACACCAAAAACCCCGTGTTCAACAAAGCTTTGGCCGATGCCGACAACGCATCCAAGAGTAGTGATCAAACCTATTTGGAGCTTTTCTTCGAAGCTTTTGACAATATCAAGGGAGACACCAAATTGGCGTCACCAGATATTTTTGCCAATAAAGGACTTAGTGACGAAATCAATTTCCAAATGTCCGATGATGAGGTAAAGCCTATCATCAGAAGAAAGATTGATGAGTCCATTGTTTCTGCATTTGAGGTATTGCGTGAGCGTATCGATGGTTTTGGGGTAACCCAACCAAACATCCAACGTGAAGGTAACTCCGGCCGTATTTTGGTGGAATTGCCAGGTGCCAGGGATATTGCCCGTGCACAAGAATTGCTTTCCAGTACCGCCCAGTTGGAGTTTTGGGAAACCTATTCCCAAAGCAACCAAAGTTTGGGAACCTTTTTGGTTGGAGCCAATGAAAGGTTGAAAGAAATCCTTAAGCCTGAGGAAAAGAAAGAGGAAGTGGCAAAGCCAGAATCTGAAATCGATTCCTTGCTTTCCGATGTGGCCCAAGATTCTTTGGATATGACCCAAGAGGCCAATCCATTGTTGGGCAAATTGATTCCTGCCAACCCAGGTAGCCATGCCATTGCTAGGGCCATGGTGACCGATACTGCCGAAATTGGTGGTTACCTTAGAATGCCCGAGATCAAGAGATTGTTGCCAAATGATATCCAGTTTACCAAATTCCTATGGGAAAGAGCCAGTAAGGATATGGAAGTGGTGGAATTGTATGCCCTTAAATCCAATAGGGATGGAACCCCAAGGATCAGCGGCGACGTAGTTTCCGATGCACAGGACACTTTTGACCAGTTCAACAAACCTGCGGTGAGCATGACCATGAATACCCGTGGTGCAAAGGAATGGGAAAAATTGACTGGGGATGCCTATAATAACCAAACCGGTATCGCCATTGTTTTGGACAATAAAGTATATACCGCTCCCGGTGTTTCTTCCGGACCTATTTCTGGAGGACGTTCAGAGATTACAGGTACGTTTACCGTAAACGAGACCAAGGATATTGCCAACGTATTGCGTGCTGGTAAACTACCTGCATCCGCAGAGATCATCCAATCTGAAGTAGTTGGTCCATCATTGGGTCAAGAGGCAATTGATAGTGGATTTATTTCCTTTATCATCGCCATGGTGTTTGTATTGCTATGGATGATTATGTATTACGGAAAAGCTGGACTTTTTGCTGATATTGCATTGGTTTTCAATATTTTGTTGATTTTTGGTGTGTTAACCAGTCTTGGTGCGGTATTAACATTGCCTGGTATCGCCGGTATCGTGTTGACCATAGGTATGTCCGTGGATGCCAACGTGTTGATCTATGAGCGTATCAAGGAAGAATTGGCTAAAGGAAAAGGAAAGGCACAAGCCATTGCCGATGGTTTTGGAAATGCACTTTCCTCCATTTTGGATGCCAACATCACAACTGGTCTTACGGCAATTATCCTTTTCATTTTTGGTTCAGGACCCATTAAAGGATTCGCGACCACTCTTTTGATCGGTATCGTAACATCCTTGTTCACTGCCATCTTTGTTACCCGTTTGATGATCGATTCCTATACCGCACAAAAAGGTAGAAGGCTGGATTTCACCACCGGAATCACCAAAAACTTGTTCAAGAACGTGAACATTGATTTCTTGGGTAAACGCAAGATTGCCTATATCGTTTCTGGAATTTTGGTTGCTATCAGTGTGTTCTCATTGTTCACAACTGGGCTACAACAAGGGGTCGACTTTATCGGTGGACGTTCCTACCAAATCCGTTTTGAAAAAGTGGTAAATCCATCCGAGATTGCCTCTGAATTGAATGATGTATTCGGCAGCGGAACCAGTGTGAAGACTTTTGGTGATGCCAACCAGATCAAAGTGACCACTCCATATAAAGTGGATGAAGAAGGGGTTGAAATCGATAATGAGATCCAGAACAAGTTATATACTACGCTTCAAAAATATCTTCCAGATGGAACTTCTTTTGAAGACTTTACTGTTGGGGCTTCCGAAAAATCTATCGGTATCCTTCAATCTGTTAAAGTAGGTCCTACCATTGCTGATGACATCAAGAAAAATGCCTTCTTGGCCATTTTGGGATCCTTGGCAGTAGTGTTCCTTTATATCTTGTTGCGTTTCAGAAAATGGCAATTCTCATTGGGTGCCGTTGTTGCGGTATTCCACGATGTAATGATCGTGTTGGGTATCTTCTCCTTGACAGGAAAGATCATGCCTTTCAACATGGAAATTGACCAAGCTTTCATTGCTGCGATATTGACCGTAATCGGTTATTCATTGAACGATACGGTGGTAGTGTTCGACCGTATTCGTGAAATTACCAATATAAAAGGCTTAAAAGGTGGCGAGAACATCAACGAAGCCTTGAACAGTACTTTGAGCCGAACCTTGAATACCTCGTTGACCACTTTGATCGTATTGTTGGCCATCTTTGTATTCGGTGGAGAGAGCCTTCGTGGATTTATGTTCGCTATGATCATTGGTGTGGTTGTGGGAACGTATTCTTCGATATTTGTGGCCACTCCATTGATGTTCGATGCGCTCAAGAAAAAAATTGCTCCTCCTACAGGAGCATAGTTTAAGTTTTTTTAGATTACACCAAGTAAAGGGCCACACGCACAAGTGGCCCTTTATTATTTTGTAATAATTCTACCTAAAGATTAATATTCGCTTGAGTCTCCGAGGGAGCCCTTAGGGGAGGGATTCAATGTGTACAAATATTTTGGGGTAAGGTCAGGTTCCGTACGGTGTGAAACGAATACAATGGCAGAATCGCTTTCTGCGGCAATCTTGTTCACCAAAGCTACAAATAAGGCAGCATTGGCATCGTCCAATCCGGCCGTGGGTTCGTCCAATATCAAAAGGGGAGGGTGTTTCACCATAGCGCGGGCCACCATCACCAATCTTTTGTCGCCTACGGAAAGATCACGGAAATAATCTTCCCTTTTCTCATAAAGATTCAACAGTTGTAACCATTGATGCGCCAGGTTTTTTTCAATGTCAGTCGGTTGCACATACAGCCCGACCGAGTCATGTAACCCAGAGATGATCATGTTTTCCAAACTATGATAACCCCTAAACTTGTCGGTTATGGCAGGAGTGTAGTACCCGATCATTTGTTTCAGGTCCCAAACACTTTCCCCGCTACCTTTTTTTTGTCCAAATAACGTAAGGTCCTGACCATATCCTTTATGACTGTCTCCAGTAATCATGGAAAGGATGGTGGATTTTCCACTCCCGTTCGGACCCATCAATTGCCAAAATTCTCCTTGTTTTATGGTCCAATTGATGTTTTGAAGCACCTGTCTGTCATCAAAGCTTACAGAAACATTCCTCATCACCACCAAGTCATCATGTGCAGTTGTCAATTTTTCCAACGGCGACGGTATACTCCCTTCAAAAACAACTGGGGCCGATTGATTTTCTTTCCAGAAAGCCTCTGGTGAAGAATAATTCTTTAGGTTTTGACCATCTAATTTTAAAAAATGAGTGGTGATGGGTAAAATATCATCCAAACGACTCACCAACTGTACCAAAATTCGCGATGTTCCAATCTCACACAATTGCTTCTTCAAGCTTGCTTGGGTGGCTACATCCAGATTATCATACGGATTGATGAGCACCAAAAAATCTGGATTTTGCAGCAATAAATAGTGAAGGAGTGCCTTTTTTTGTTCCCCGCTGCTCATGGTCTTGAGGGATTGTGGCTTTTCCTTGGTCAAAATTTTAATATCGTGCCGTTCCTCTTCGTCCATATATCGGTCAATTTCCGAACGAGAAAACAATAACCCGTTGAGAGAGGATAGTTCATGGAGTTCCTGTATCGGTTTTTGTCGTAGCAATTTTTCAACCACTTCTTGGGTGGAGGAGGTGTTGTTCGTAAGTATAGCGTAGATTTTGGGTTGGTCCATGTAGTGGGAACTTAAATCACAAAATTACGATTATCCTTTGTTTACCCGAAAAATATGGACCGGATTGTCCTTGTAGGTAGTGGTCTTTTCCAAAAACATTCCATTTTTAAGGGCTACTTTTTGTGAAGGAATGTTGTCCACATGGATGATGGAAATCAAGGAATCTGAAAAATGGTTCTGGAACGCGAATTCTTTACATTTTTGGGCCGCTTCAAACGCAAAGCCCTGTAACCAAAATTCGGGGAGCACGGAATAGCCAATTTCCAGTTCATGTAATTCGTCCACCTCCTGTACCAAAAGGCCACAGATGCCCACTAATTTTCCGGATTGCTTTTGGATGAGTGCATTCATGCCTCCCAAATCGTTTTCGTACCGTTCAAAAATGCGGTCAAACTGTATTTGACAGGCCTCCATGGGGTCAGTTGGCAACCCTTCCCAGAATTGTGTGGAGCGGGAATCGTAATAAAACGGAAGCCAATCATTAAAATCGGATTGCCGCAACCGTCTGAACAACAGTCGATCTGTTGATTCGTTTTCCAACAGGTATTTTGGCATCAGTTTCTGGAATAGGAAATGCTATCGCCTACTTTAAGGCCCCATTGGTCGGACAATCCAGCATTGATTTCCAAGACATATTTGGCTGGGAAATTGGAGGGTAGACTGGTTTCATCATATGCCTTGGCATTCTTCTGAAAGCTTACAATTTTCTGATTTTCATCAATATAGATGATGTCTAAAGGAAATTCTGTGTTCTTCATGTAAAAGGAACGAACACTAACCTTGGGAAAAATAAACAGCATCCCCTGGCCTTTTTCCATGGAAGGACGGTACATCAATCCCGTCTGGGTTTCGTATTCGGTTTCGGCAATTTCAATATCCAAATCTACCTTGGTGGAGTCGGATTGTATTTTCCAAACGGAGAGGTTTCCTTCTTGGGTAAAAGCGACGTTTTCGGTTTTGATTTCAGTTTTGCTATCGGTTTTGCAGGAGGCGAGTACCAATAGGAAAACCAAAAGCAATCTTTTTACAACAAGCATAGTTATTCTTTTTCAAGAGGGGGTCTAAACATAAAAAACAGACCGATGATGATCATAGGAATACTGAGCCATTGTCCGGTGGTGAGCACGTCTCCCAGTGAATCTTCAAAACCGCCTTGACTTTTCTTGAAGAATTCCACGACAAAACGCACAATGAACAAAAGGGCCATGAACAACCCAAAAAGATATCCAGGTTTATCTTTTTTATTGGTTTTCCAATAGAGTTGATACAGAATTACGAAAACAAAGATGTAGCAAATGGCCTCGTACAATTGTGCGGGATGACGATAGGGAATCGATTCCAGCACATTTGCAAAATCCGGGTTGTGCTGAATGGCTTTGTAAGCTGCATTTTCAGTTGTTTCCTTTGTTAACTGCATGGCTTTATACGCTGGCATATCGTCTGAATCCCTGATGAAACGAGTGGCCAAAAAATAGGATTTGTCCACGATTCTTCCGTTGATCTCCGAATTGAAAAAATTACCCAATCTAACAAAACAGGCCCCGATGGCCGAAGGGATGACCAATCGGTCCAACAACCAGAGCATTTTAATATCCTTCCATTTTCTGCAGTACAACCACATCCCGATGATGGCCGCAATAGTGGCGCCATGACTAGCCAAACCTGTAAATCCGGTAAACTCATAACCGTTGATGATTCCAAAGAGATTGCCGTTGGCGCTTTCACGTATGGGAAGTAGTATTTCCACCAAATGGTTTTGATAATAATCCCAATCATAAAAGAAAACATGGCCCAATCGGGCACCCAACATGATGGAAACCACAGTATAGATGAAAAGGGAATCCAGCTTTTCCATGGATCTCTTTTCGTTCTCGAAGATTTTCTTCATGATGAACCAACCCACCACAAAGGCCGCGATCCAAAGCAGATTGTAATATTTTATCTGTATGAAACCCAGCTTAAAAAGGGTTCCTTCGGGGTTCCAGTCAAATCCTAGGAAATACATCAATATAAATTTTGGACTAATATAACTACTTTGAATGGTTGATGGGTGGGATTAAGGAATTTTTGGCTAGGGTTACCGAAATATAACCCTTCATATACCTTGGATTAAGGTACGGGGTCGTAACCACTGCCTCCCCAAGGGTTGCAACTGGCAATACGTTTAATGGATAACCAACCTCCTTTAAATAACCCGTGTTTTTTTAAGGCTTCCAAAGTGTAGTGGGAACAGGTAGGGGTATAGCGGCATGTTGCTGGAAACATGGGTGAAATCAGGATTTGGTACAATCTCACCAAAAGGACGAACGGCGCTATCAAAATTTTCTTCATGGAAGTCCGATATGGGATACAAGGTAAAAAAAAGCCCCGACAAAGTCGGGGCGAAATCTATGCTTCTTCGGATGCGTAAACCACGGGGTCGAGATGCTCCCGTTCCTCATCCGTAAATAATCTTGACTTGATGACAAAACGCAATCCCAAAGGAATCTCCAGACTAAAACTGGAACCTCTTCCCGTAGTGATGTCCACAGTAAGTTGGGTATGCTTCCAATATTCAAACTGATCTTTGCTCATGTAAAAATGGCAACCGTGAATGGTTCCCAATTTCACATCGGTTTCGTTGAGCATCAATTCTCCTTTTGGAAAACACATGGGCGATGAGCCATCACAACACCCGCCACTTTGATGGAACATGAGCTCGCCATGTCTTTCCCTCAATTGGTCGATGATCTTTGCGGCCCGGTCCGTTACCAATACACGTTCTGTCATATCCCTATTTTTAGAAAAAGCCCAACTTGTTCTTGTCGTAGGAAATCAACATGTTCTTGGTCTGTCTGTAGTGGTTGAGCATCATTTTATGCGTTTCCCTACCAATACCCGACTTTTTGTAACCACCAAACGGCGCATGGGCAGGGTAAGCATGGTAGCAGTTCACCCAAACCCTACCGGCCTGTACCTGTCTTGAAATTTTGTACGCTTGGTGCATGTCTCGCGTCCAAACCCCGGCACCAAGACCATAAAGGGTGTCGTTGGCAATTTCCAGAGCCTCAGCTTCATCCTTGAAAGTGGTCACACAAACCACTGGACCAAAAATTTCTTCCTGGAATACGCGCATTTTGTTGTTTCCTTCCAAAATGGTAGGCTGAATGTAATATCCGCCTTCCAAACCTTCGTTGTAAGCTGCCTCACCTCCGGCAAGAACCTTGCATCCTTCCTCTTTTCCTATTTGGATGTAGTTCAGGATTTTTTCATACTGATCGTTGGAAGCTTGTGCACCCATCATGGTGTTTGGATCTAGTGGATGGCCCAATTTTACTGCTTTGGTACGTTCCACCACACGCTCGATGAACTTGTCGTAAATACTTTCCTGCACCAAGATTCGGGATGGGCAGGTACATACTTCACCTTGGTTCAAGGCGAACATCACGGCACCTTCCAAACACTTATCGAAAAATTCATCATCGGCATCCATTACGCTTTCAAAGAAGATGTTAGGGGACTTACCACCCAACTCCAAAGTAACGGGAATGATGTTTTTGGATGCGTACTGCATGATCAATTGCCCTGTGGTGGTTTCCCCAGTAAAGGCAATTTTGTTGATCCTAGGACTGGAGGCCAAAGGTTTACCAGCTTCCAAACCAAAACCGTTCACCACGTTGAGTACCCCAGCTGGAAGGATATCCTCGATCAATTCCATCAAAACCAAAATTCCTACTGGCGTTTGCTCGGCTGGTTTTAAAACCACACAGTTTCCTGCAGCCAGGGCAGGCGCTATTTTCCAAGCGGCCATCAACAAGGGGAAGTTCCATGGAATGATTTGCCCAACAACGCCAAGTGGCTCCAAAACGTTCATGGAAACCGTGTTGGCATCCAATTCACTCACGGAACCTTCTTCTGCACGGATAACCCCTGCAAAATACCTGAAATGATCTATGGCCAATGGAAGGTCGGCAGCGCGGGTCTCACGGATGGGCTTACCGTTGTCCCAAGTTTCGGCACGGGCCAAAACTTCAAGGTTTTGCTCCATACGATCGGCAATCTTTAGTAATAAGTTGCTTCTGTAGGTTGCCGACGAGTTGTTCCACTGAGGTGCTGCTGCCCAAGCAGCATCAAGGGCCTTGTCAATGTCTTCTGAAGTAGATCGGGCAATTTTGGTGAAGGCGTTGCCGTCTACTGGTGAAATGTTGTCAAAATATTCTCCTTTGGTGGGTGGGGTCCACTTGCCACCAATATAATTTTCATACTGGTCCTTGAACTTGGGTTTGTCCAAGACACTACGTTCTGTGGTTTGCACATTGCTCATAATACGTACTTTTAGTTGTTAATTTTTATGTGACGGACCTAGTGGTCCAACTGACTGATTTTAAAAGTATTGATTTTGATGCCCCTTCATCTGACGTATTCTATTATTGATATGACCAATCCTCTTTGTTTTTATATTTTTAACAATAATCAATCCTATATTTTCTATATTTAATAAAGAATTATATAATAAATTAAGGAGTAGGTATCGGATATGCAGCTTTCAGACAGATTCTATAAAGAACGCAAGCTTGAACATTTGGTGGAGAACCAAACTTCATACACCTTGAACAATGCCGCTATGCACGTGTTCGAGACGCATCTTCAAGCGGAGCGTGTAATGCTGCAGTTTGACCAACCCGTATTGGCTTCCATGCTGATCGGTAAAAAGGTAATGCACCTTCGGGATAAGAAGGCTTTTGATTTTTTGCCAGGGGAATCTTTGATATTGCCTCCCAAGGAAGTCATGTGTATCGATTTTCCTGAAGCGAACCATGACAATCCCACTCGCTGTTTGGCCATGGCCATTTCCGATGAAAAGATCAACAAGGTTATCCATTTGATGAACGAGTCAATGCCCAAGCATGATGGAACCGAATGGGCCTTGATGGATTACAACTACCATTTTACTAATGATGCCAGTATTTATGGTATCATCCAAAGATTATTATATCTCTTCACAGAAAACCATCCCTCCAAGGACTTTTTTGTTGACAATATGCTCCAGGAACTCATTATTAGGATCCTTCAAGGGAACGAAAAGGAGCATTATATGGAAAATGCCTCCAAGTTAAGTTCCCACAACCGATTGGCCTATGTGATCGAATACATTGGGGCGCATTTGCATGAACCTATTTCCGTAAGTGATTTGAGCAAAAAAGCCTGTATGAGCGAGTCCCACTTTCATAAGACCTTCAAAGAAGAATTGGGGATTACACCCATCGACTACATCAACAGCCAACGTATTAAGCTGGCCATCAAATTATTGAAGGATCCCACCCGAAAAATCAAGGAGATTTATTTGGAATGTGGTTTTGAAAACCGTTCGTATTTCAACAGGCTGTTCAAACGAAAAATTAATGTATCACCAGGAGAATACCAATCCAAATTTATGGACGATACGTTACATTGAATTTAATTCAAGGTAAAGGTGGTGCCGTCTTTGCCGTCCTTCAATTGAATACCTAAGGCAACCAATTCATCTCGAATCTTATCCGAAGTAGCAAAATCTTTATTGGCGCGAGCTTGGTTCCTAATTTGGATCAAAAGGTCCATGACCCCGTTCAATGCATTGGAATCGTCCTGGGCCAAAGATTGATTTTCAACACCGAGCACTTCATAAACAAAAGCCTTTAAGGTAGTTTCCAAAAGGGTTTTGTCACCTTCGGTGATGGTTTCTTGGTCTTCCTTGATCAGGTTGATGTGTTTTACGGCATCGAATAAATGTGCTATCAGAATCGGCGTGTTGAAGTCATCATTCATGGCATCGTAGCACTTTTGTTTCCAAGCCTCGACATCAAAATCCGAAGTAGCTCCTGTTTTAAGAGAATCAAGATTTCCAATAGCCTCCATTAAGCGGTTGTACCCTTTCTCCGAGGCTTGTAATGCGTCGTCACTCAAATCAAGAATACTGGTGTAGTGGGCCTGCATCATAAAAAAGCGGACCACCGCAGGGGAATAGATTTTACTCAAGATGGTATTTTCACCGCTAAAAATCTCTGACGGATAAATGTTGTTCCCTGTAGATTTGGACATTTTCTTGCCGTTCAAGGTCAGCATATTGGCATGCATCCAATATTTTACCGGTGATTTACCCGTGCTGGCTTCCGCTTGGGCAATCTCGCATTCGTGATGCGGGAATTTCAAGTCCATTCCACCACCATGTATGTCAAACGTTTCACCTAAGTATTTGGTACTCATAGCAGTGCATTCCAAATGCCAACCTGGGAAACCATCGCCCCAAGGGGAAGGCCATCTCATGATATGTTGTGGCTCGGCTTTTTTCCAAAGGGCAAAATCCTGAGGATTTCTTTTTTCGTCCTGTGCGGTAAGTTCACGGGTGTTGGCGATCATGTCCTCCAACTTTCTGCCGCTCAACTTGCCATATTCATGGGCTTCGTTGAATTTGATCACATCAAAATAAACGGACCCATTGATCTCATAAGCATATCCTTTTTCCAGGATTTCCTTGATGATCTCTATTTGCTCAATGATATGACCCGTTGCCGTGGGCTCTATACTTGGGGGCAACAGGTTGAATTTTTGAAGCGTATTGTGAAAATCCACGGTATAGCGTTGCACTACTTCCATGGGTTCAATCTGCTCCAATTTTGCCTTTTTTGCAATTTTATCCTCCCCTTCATCGGCATCGTTCTCCAAATGCCCTGCATCGGTAATGTTCCTCACATAACGGACCTTGTAGCCCAAATGCTTGAAATACCTAAAGATCATATCAAAGGACATGAACGTGCGGCAATTGCCCAAATGTACATTGCTGTACACAGTGGGGCCACAAACGTACATGCCAATGTAGCCTTCGTTTATGGGTTCGAAAGTTTCTTTTTTTCCTGTAAGTGAATTATGGATGCGTAATGGTTGGTGTTTATAAAGTTGCATTTAAACGTTTCGGTTTAAAATTCGGTTTCTAGGTTGATGTAATCCAAAAATTCCCTGCGTACGGCTTCATCCTTAAATTTACCACCATATTCGGCGGTAACCGTACTACTTTCAATATCGCGGATACCTCTGGAATTTACACAAAGGTGTTTGGCATCGATAACACAGGCAACATCTTCCGTTCCCAAAACTTTCTGCATCTCCTTAACGATCTGAATGTTCAAACGTTCCTGAACCTGTGGTCGCTTGGCATAATAATCCACGATACGGTTCATTTTGGAAAGCCCTACCACGGTGCCGTTGGAGATGTAAGCGATATGTGCCCGACCCACAATGGGTAATAAGTGATGTTCGCAAGTGGAATAGAGCACAATGTTCTTTTCCACCAACATTTCACCGTATTTGTATTTGTTGTCAAAAGTGGACGATGTTGGTCTTCGGTCCGGATGGAGTCCCCCGAAAATTTCCTTCACGTACATTTTGGCTACCCTTTTTGGGGTGCCCTTCAAACTATCGTCATCAAGGTCAAGACCTAGCGTTAGCATAATTTCCCTAACACTTTTTTGGATGCGTTCTATTTTTTCCTCGTCGCTCAATACAAAAGCATCTTCGCGCATGGGGGTATCCGTTGAAGAGCCAACGTGGTCGTTGCCCCTTTCCTCATATTGTTCTTCCAAAGCCCGCTCTAGTTTCATAGCTGTTTCTTCAAGAAAGCAAAGATATACATTAATGAATGATTTAACATCTGGTATCGGCCGTTTGACAACATAAATTATTGTTAACCTACATGCTGCAATACTTTTATAATGCCCAAACCTACAGTCTTTTATGGTAAAGTCAGTCGTAAGGACCTTTTTCATCTTACTTGTTTGTCAATTTGCGCAATCCCAAGTTGCCCAAGATTGTTCAGATGCCATTCCTATTTGTAACAATACACCGGTAAATGGTGGGACCAATGGTTATGGTATGGACGATTTTTATGGCGATGCTACCACAGGATGTTTGGAACAGACCGTTTCCGGGTCTATTGAATCCAATTCGGCATGGTACCGATTCAGGACGTCTGCGGCGGGCCAATTGGGGTTCAATATTGGGCACAATAACACCGAGGATTGGGACTTTGCCCTCTACAAGGCTTCGGATTGCAACACTTTGGGAGATCCCATCCGTTGTAATTTCTTCGATAATAGTGAAGGGGTCAGCTTTATAGGTGTTGGGGAAGATCCCACCGGGAATGCTGATTCTGTGCATTTTGAAGATTGGCTTCAGGTGGAAGCAGGTGAGGACTATTATCTTTTCATCAATAACTTTAGCAATGTAAACTCTGGTTTTTCCATTCAGTTTACGGGAAATATTTGGACAAGCAACCCATACGATGCGTTGGATTGTTCCATCGTGAGCAATTTGTTGGGCCCACCCGTGGCGGCCTGTGAAAATGAATCGGTATTCCTTGATGCCACAACTACAGGAGCCACAAACTATTCTTGGTACGTGAATCAAGGAAACGGATACCAACAGATTTCCGGCGCTACGGCGGCCAATTATCAAGTGACCAGTTCAGGTCAATACAGGGTTGTAGTGGTTACAGGTAGTGGAAACATTATCAGTGATGTGCAAGTTGGTTTTAATCCCGTTCCGGTTACAGGAAATATATCGGACGAGTCTTTTTGTCAAACCTCGGGAATCCTTTTCGATTTGGCATCCAAAGATAATGAAGCACTGGATGGCCAAAACCCTTCGGAATTCATGGTCAGTTATCACAGTACACAAACTGATGCCGTTTCAGGCATCAATCCTTTGCCAAGGCAATATTTAGTGAATCCAGGACAGGAAACCATTTATGTAAGGACCACCTCATTGGCCAACCCAAATTGTTTTGATGCTTCCGAAAATTTTGTGATGAACGCGGTGGAGACCCCGGATCTGAACTTCAATGACCAAGCAGTTATTTGTGAGGCGGTGGGCATTATCTCCATTGGGGAAATGTACCCTGACCCAAATTACACCTATGCTTGGAGTACAGGAGAATCAACACCGAATATTACGGTCTCGCAAGAAGGAGAATATACGGTAACGGTTACCCATTCTTCAAACGGGACGGTTTGTGAAGCCAGTAAAACGGTAACGGTCTCCATATCTACAATGCCCGTAATCTCCAGTATCGATATTGAAGACATGAGTGCCAACAATACGGTTACCATCAATACAGATGCCCTTGGCGAATATGAATTTCGCTTGGGTGATGGGGAATATCAGACCAGTAATGTTTTTGAAGGAGTTCCACCGGGTATCCATAAAGTCTATATGCGAGATTTGTACGGTTGTGGCGAAGTAGAGGATGAAATTGTAGTAGTGGGTTTCCTTGCCATTTTTTCGCCCAATGGCGATGTACTTAATGAAACCTGGCAGATTGAGGGCCTTTCTACCCTGAATTCGCCCATTGTCACCATTTATGACCGTTACGGAAAGCTCATCAAACAGATGAACGAATATGATCCAGGGTGGGATGGTAATTTTAATGGAAAACCATTGCCCTCCACGGATTATTGGTTCAAATTGTCCTATATCGGAGCGGATGGAAACCGAACCTATGCCAAATATCTCCAAAGTCATTTTTCCTTGAGAAGATAAGTCGGGTGCATTTCATCGATTAAGTGTATAATTTTTTCGACAAAGCATACTAAATGCATCACTTGTAGAGTTATAGAGGGTAATGTAGGAACCTTTTTAGCCCCAAAATTCTATGAGAGCCCTATTTAGCGCTATCTGTGTTTTCTTTTTGACCTTCATTACAGCGAGCGCGCAGAACTCCCCGGATTGTAGAACGGCCATTCCTGTTTGTGCGGATGCACCCATTATGGGCGTTACCGATGGTAGCGGCGACATTGATGATTTTGATCCCGAAGTGATCACTCAAACCGGATGTTTGGAAAAAGGAAGTGTAAGTTCGGCCAACATCGAAAACAATACAGGTTGGTTTGTGTTCAGGGCAGGTACCGATGGTCAAATCGGATTTGACATTGAGGCGCTTCCGGTTACTGCCGGGGCTCCCATTACCGCTGAATGGGATTTTGCACTCTATGGTCCCTTTGATCAAACTGCCGGACAAAATTTTTGTACCATTATTGGCGATGGGACCTCCCAACCCATACGATGTAACTACGAATACAACGATACAGGTTTTACCGGAATCGGGGTGAATCCGGTTGATGGTAGGGAAGGTGCACCTTTTGTAAAAAGCAGCCAGAACACCTATGATGAATGGCTGGACGTGACCGCTGGCGAAATCTACTACCTCTACATCAACAATTACAACACCAACTTTGACGAAGAACCGGAGTCTTTCATTTTAACGTTCACGGGTACCTCAGTGGATGAAGACCAGAATACGGCTTTGGATTGTACCCTTCGCGATGAATTTTTAGGATTGGACATTGTAGCCTGTGAAGGCGATCCAGATATTACCTTATCCGCTTTGAACTCACCCGCTGGTTCGGACATCGCTTCAGTGGAATGGACCGTGGATTATGACGATGATGGAACCATTGATGCCACTTTGGTTGGATCGGGTCCTTTTGGAGCGGAACTTGTGGTGAGTAGCCCAAATTCAGGGCGGTATTTTGCAGAAATTACAACGGCTTCCGGAACCCCACCCACAGTAGTAGATCAAGGAGGTATTTTGATAACCTTTTACGGTATTCCGAGTCTTACGGTAAATGTGCTGGACGATTTTGTGAACAGTGATCAGACCGATCCCTATAATGTGGAGTTTATTCCAGATGGGGATGGGGATTACGAGTATGCCATTAATGGTGGTGAATTTCAGGACGACCCTATTTTTTATGATGTGCCACCTGGTATGAATACCGTAATCATCAACGATAAAAATGGATGTGGGACTTCCGAGCCTATACCGTTCTTGATTGTGGGGTATCCTAAATTCTTTACGCCCAATGGCGATGGGGTACACGATAATTGGAATGTGTTTGGCGTGGAGCAATTGGTCAATCCCGTAGTCTTTATTTTTGATCGTTACGGAAAACTGTTGAAACAAATCGACCTTAATTTTGGATGGGACGGTACCTTCAACGGCAGGGATATGCCTTCTTCCGATTATTGGTTCCGTTTGGATTACGACCGCGATGACGAAGGAGTTCTTGTGGCCACCCAAGTACGTAGGCACTTCTCCTTGGTGCGATAAAAAAAGGCTGGAATTTCTTCCAGCCTTCTGTTTTTTCAATTTGATATTTTAGAATTTCACGCTGTAGCCTAGTGAAATATTGGTGTTGATTTGGTTCACTAACGCGGCATTGTCAATTCCTGCATCAAAGAAATAGGAATTTACATCCTGTTCGGTTCTGCTAAAGGCCAAGTCCAATCTGCTTCCACCAAAATTATAACCGATTCCGGCGGAAAATCCGGTAAGGTCGCCCACTAGATCCCCATTCTCATAAGGACTGCTCTCAAATCGGTAGCCGGCACGTAAACTAACTTCTTCAATTCGGTACTCACCACCCACACGGTAGGAGTTTACGGCCCCAAGTGCGTTTGCAATAAATGCGTTTTCAGAGGAAAAATTAGGATCGGAAGTTGGTCTAAGCTCGGCTTTGGACATGTCTTGATAGCTGTAATCAAAACTCAACAGCCCATCCTGACCAAATACCATGGCAAGACTTCCCGTAAATTTCTCAGGAGTTTTGATGCGGTATTCATCGTACAGGTTCACTATGTTGAAGTTGATGTAGTCGATGTCGGAAACCGCCAAGGAGGAATTGACTCGTTGTGAGGTATCATCCGTTAAAGTGTACCAAGTGGGGGACTGATAGCTACCACCAACGCGAATGCTCTCGTTCAATTTGGCAATGGCACCCAATCCGAACGAAAATCCATATCCTTCGGTATGTAATAAATTGTCAAAACTGGTGAATTGTATCGGGGAAGACTGATCATACCCGTCCTCATCCAAATAGGTGAAACGGTCGTACATGATGTTGTGGAAGTTCAGGTTGGCGCCGATGTATAGGTTCTCCTGATACTGACCAGCAAAGTTTAAGGTGAATTTACTGTTGTAGCCACTGGTATTTTGCAGGTATTGTTGGTTCACACTTCCATATTCCGCGTTGGAAAAATAGGAGGTGTTGGCATCGTCATCCGCGGTAGGTTCAATGATCCCTGCCTGAAAGCCCAAAAAGGCCTGTTGGGCAGCATATCCAAGGCTGGAACCAATATCCAAGTAGGCTTCCTCAATATACTCACCTTGCTGAACACGTAGGGGTCCCAAAGCTTGTCCTTGCGCAAAGTTTAAAAAGTAATTATCGATACCGACTTGTGTATTGCCCCTAGCATAGAATTCGTTGTCAAAATTCTGCACCATATCATAATTAAAGGCCAGGGCAATTTTTTTCCACGGACTGTTGTTGGATTTGAAGACGAAAACACCGCCCACTTGGTTCAATTCTAAGGAATTGTCGGTATTGTTGCTGATGCTATTGCCGAAGGTGGCATCGTTGTTCCTATGGTAATTCGAGCCGGTGACCCCTATTTCGCTAAAGTTGAAGACTGCTGACCCAGCCGGGTTTACGTTAAGGGCCGAAAAATCACCGCCCAAGGCTCCAAATGCGCCACCCATGGCTTGAAACCTAGCGGTTCCCAAGGTATTTTCGGTGCTGTAGCGCAACACGTCATCAATGGTTTGGGCACTTGCAAAGGTGCATGCCAATACCATTATGAAAGTTGAGATTCTTTTCATTTCTTATGATTTAGATATTGAGAGTGTTAGTAGGATTTATGGTCTGCCTCCCCTGCTACCGGATGATCTGGAAGCTCCTCCAGAAGATCTACTTACGCCGCCTGAACTTCTTGAACTACTTCCGCCCGAGCTTCTATAGCTACCTGAACTTCTGGAAGAATTTCCTCCGCTGCTTCTGTACGTTCCAGAACTTCTTGGAACACTGGAAGATCGGTTATAGTTACTAGATCTTGGTGCCGCACTGCCAGAGGACTGGTAACTTCTGGTGCTTCTACCCGAATTATAATTGGGAGATGAATAGCTTCTGGTTGCAGAACTGCTCCTGTTGTAGGTGCCACTGCTTCTTGTGGTTGGCGTGGTACCATAAGAACGGTAGGTTCTACTACTACCATTGTAACTTGGATTGCTACGAGTAGTTCTATTTGTTCTGTAAGCTTGGTTCCTAGCCATGGCATCGGCACTACTGTATCTACGAACTGTTGAGTTGCCATTGTAGCTTCTGGAACTTCTATTGGCCATGTTATTATTGCTACGTGCCACAGAATTATTGGAGCGACCACTATTAGTTCTATAAGCGGCTGTAGTTCGGTTGCTTCTGGAAGCTAAACCTGTGCTGTAATTGCTGGTGTAACCCCTTCTTCCGGACATGTAGGCATAATTTCTGCCATAGTACCTATTGTTGTAGTAAGGTCTGTTCCAATAACCGTAGTAACCGCCATATCCATAATAACCGCCCCAGCCGTAATAGCCAGCATATCCCCAACCGTAATTAGGATAACCCCAACCATAGTATCCGGCCCATCCCCAACGGTTGTATCGCCATGGGTTGTACCATCCCCAAGAATAGTATGGGTTGTACCAACCGTAAGACCAGTTATAATAGGGATATCCCCAACCAAAATTACCAGCCCATCCCCAGCTATTGTCATATACATTGATACTTACACTGGAAGGGTTGTCGCCCCATCCAGGATTGCCATTATAGGTATTGAACTCGTCGTCATAGGCAAAATAATCGTCTTCATTGCCCAAGGGAATGGAGTCGGTGGCCATTCTACTTGAATAGCTATCCACATCGGTAAAAATCTCGCTGTCCAAAATTTCACCGTATTGGTCAGCCTTTTCTCCGAAGTAATCTCCATACATATTGCTCTCTTGCCGTTCGTAGCGAACCGCTTCTGGATTTCTTTTCTCTACTTGAACAACTCTGTTGCCGCTAGAGTAAATGCCATCGTCATAATAAGAAGACTGTTGGTACGTACCACATGAAGCCAGCAAAAGTGTGGCAACAACGGGTGTGGCAAAAAATTTGATTTTGCTGTGGGGTAAAGACTTTAACATGGCGCAATTTTTATTGTTGAACATACTAAAAATAATTAGTTTTACCGAATTATTCTATTAAAGAAAACACAAGTTTTGTGCCAAACTAGAGCAGATGGGTAAAAATTTAACGAGCCGAGCAGAAGATTATTCCAAGTGGTATAATGAACTTGTTGTAAAATCGGATCTAGCGGAAAATTCAGGTGTAAGGGGCTGTATGGTCATCAAACCATATGGGTATGCCATTTGGGAGAAGATGCAGGCCCAGTTGGACAAGATGTTCAAGGAAACAGGTCATGAAAATGCCTATTTTCCGTTGTTCATCCCCAAATCCTATTTGAGCAAAGAAGCGAGTCATGTGGAAGGCTTTGCCAAGGAATGCGCCGTTGTTACCCACTACCGACTTAAAAATGCCGAGGATGGCAGCGGAATTGTGGTGGACGAGGATGCCAAGTTGGAAGAGGAACTGATCGTTCGCCCAACTTCCGAAACCATTATTTGGGATACGTACAGAAAGTGGATACAATCCTACCGTGATCTGCCTCTAAAAATAAACCAATGGGCCAATGTGGTGCGTTGGGAAATGCGTACCAGATTGTTCTTGCGAACGGCGGAGTTTTTGTGGCAAGAAGGGCATACCGCCCATGCCACTAGGGAAGAGGCCATTGAAGAAGCGGAGCAAATGATGCATGTGTATGCCGAGTTTGCGGAAGACTATATGGGTGTGCCCGTGATCAAAGGAACCAAAACGGCGAGTGAGCGTTTTGCAGGTGCTGAGGAAACCTATTGTATCGAGGCATTGATGCAGGATGGAAAGGCCCTTCAAGCCGGTACTTCCCACTTTTTGGGGCAGAATTTTGCCAAGGCTTTTGATGTGAAATTTGCCACCAAAGAAGGCCAACAAGAACATGTTTGGGCAACCTCATGGGGGGTTTCTACCCGATTGATGGGAGCATTGGTCATGACCCATAGTGATGATAACGGATTGGTGTTGCCTCCAAAATTGGCGCCTATTCAAGTGGTGATCGTTCCTATTTATAAAGGGATGGGTCAATTGGATGCCATTTCTGAAAAAGTGGAACCATTGGTGAAGGAACTTCGTGCCAAGGGAATTTCAGTAAAATACGACAATAGAGATACCCACAAACCAGGTTTCAAGTTCAATGAATATGAATTGAAGGGAGTGCCCGTACGTTTGGCCATTGGTCAACGTGATCTAGAAAATGGTACGTATGAAGTAGCCCGAAGGGATACTTTGGAGAAAGAATCCGTGAATGCTGCGGACATTGTCGCCAAGGTAGAAGCGTTGTTGGAGGATATCCAAAGCAACATCTATCAAAAAGCAATCGATTACCGTACGGAACATATTACCCGAGTGGATTCTTATGACGAATTCAAGAAGGTAATAGAAGAAAAAGGCGGTTTTGTGTCTGCACATTGGGATGGAACACCGGAGACGGAGGACAAGATCAAGGAAGATACCAAGGCCACCATTCGTTGCATTCCGTTGCATGCGGAACAGGAAGAAGGTACCTGTATTGTAACGGGTAAACCATCGTCACAAAGGGTGCTCTTTGCAAAGGCCTATTAATTAGGTTGTAAAAAATAAATTTTACTGTTGCAAGACTTAAAAATAGTTGTATTTTTGCATCCGCAATTGTGCAACCATGGCCCGTTCGTCTAGGGGTTAGGACGCCAGGTTTTCATCCTGGTAACAGGGGTTCGATTCCCCTACGGGCTACAAAGTTCAATGAACATGGTGATTTTGGGAAGGTAAAAGTTCCCGTGTTAAAATAATGGCCCGTTCGTCTAGGGGTTAGGACGCCAGGTTTTCATCCTGGTAACAGGGGTTCGATTCCCCTACGGGCTACAAAAAAGGAATTTACAAAGTATAATTTAAGATAATGGCAAACCATAAGTCAGCATTAAAGAGAATCAGAAGAAACGAAGCGGTACGTTTGCGTAACAGGTATCAGCACAAAACTGTGCGTAATGCCATCAAAAAATTACGTGGCGAAGAAGATAAAAAAGCCGCCGAGGCTTTGTTGCCCACTGTGGTTGGAATGATCGATAAGTTGGCCAAGCGCAACATTATCCATAACAACAAGGCAGCTAACCTTAAGAGCAAATTGATGAGCAAGGTTGCTACTATGTAAGCCTTATGCGAAAAAGATATTGAAGAACGCCTCCATTTTGGGGGCGTTTTTATTTTGTTACCCTTACTGGAAAGTAGTCCGTCTTCCTAAAAGGGCACCAATCATAAAAGTTCCGTACATAAAAATGATCAGTACCTTTAAAACGTCACGCAGTTGATATTTGGCCCAAACCCCAGGTGCTTCGTAGGCGATCAAGAACAGATATGGGAATATGGCATGGAAAACCGCCAGTCCGAGAGTGGTCCAGAACATCAGGTTTCGTTTCATGGGGTAAGGTGCTGTTCCTGCACGTTTTTCCTTTACATATAGACCAATATCGAACAATAATACCATAGAGGCTATCAGGTCTGCATAGTACAAGTTCATATGCAACGGATCTTGAAAGAATAGGCTGATCAAATAGGCCAATAAACTGAGCAAACCTCCATAAACTACCCACCTTTTGTGTTTTTTTTCTTGTAAAACCTTCCAATAGATATAAAAGAAAAAGGAGAAAGCGATTACGGAGTATATATTGAAGATGATCACATTGTGCCAATTGTATTTTTCTTCAGAGAAGAACTGAAATTCATCGGTGTACTTCACCAAATATCCCAACAATTCCGTCAAAAACGTATACATGAGATAAATGGGATAGTACTTGAGTGGTGTGTCAAAAAAAGTGCGGTAACGTGCCACGGCCACCAACCAGACTAATAAATAAAAGGGAAGAAAGTATTGTTCAGAAATAAAATTAAAAAACTCCTCCATGTTTTTCGTGGCAGCTGTTCTACATTGGTTTTGTTTGGGTCTTAAATGTACACAATAAAAAACGCCCCCAACATGGAGGCGTTTATATTTAAGTGGTTTTTTACTATCGAAAAGCTTTCCGCTGTCCAGTGAGCAATCCAAATATGATCAACCCATACATTACGGCAATGGACGTTACCAAAGCAGGTCTAAGGTATACCAGAAAACGTAGATCCAACTTTATTCTATATAGGATTAAAATGGTTGGGAAAGTTACATAAAAAGCTAAGAGCCCGATACTTACCCAAAACAATAGATTGTGTTTTAAAGAGGGTGCGTCTGTTTCCGATTTTTTTTCCTTGAGATAGAAGAATATGATCAAAACCAACAGTATCGACCCAATGATATGGGCATAGGTCATCTGATTGATCAGTGGATTTACCAGCATGGCATTAATGACGTAAGAAGCGGTACATAACAAAGTTAAATACAGTGTCAATTTTCTTAAAAACCTATTTTTAAAAGTCTTTCTGTAGACCTCAAAGAAAAAAATAAAGAAAACTAATTGATAAAGGTTGTAAATGATCACGTTGTTCAATTGATATCTTCCGTCGGAAAAGAATTGAAAATCATCATTATACATGATAAAATATCCCAAGAGTTCTGTAAAAAAGGTATACATGACCAACATTGGAAAATACTTCAGTTGGGTGTCAAAAAACCTTCTATATCTATACACGGATATAATCCAGGTTACTAGGTACAGCAACATGAAGAACTGGCTCCAAAGCAGTTTTAAAAATTCTTGGAATGTCATCCCTTATTGAAAATCAGTAAATGGTGGGGGGTTGGAATTTCCATGGTTCAGATTCAAGCTGGTAACATCCTTCTGAAATAACGTAGGAACCATACTGGCCTTTGAGGTATTTCCTTTGTCCATGGATCCAATGCTTGACTCACCAACAAGATTTTTTATCGGCTTTGCCTTGCCGTCCGCATCAATATAGAAACCGTATTCTTCCCCATCCATCATTGTAGTGGGGACCACAAAAATAGAATTTTGCCTTGGATGGACAATCTTCTTTCCATCGGGAAAACGTTCTTGATCTGGATAGTTGGCAAAGTAGAATCGAAGGGATTCAATTTTCACACCCGCTTCTTTGGCTTCCTGTTCTACGTAAGCCATGTATTGTTTGATATCGGCATAGGTAAAAGCAGTCAAACGGGCTGGAATGAATGCTTCATCAGGGCTTCGTTCCGCCTCATATTGTTGGATCATGTCCACCCTGTTCTTGGTGTAATTGTCGTACAGGGATTTCGATTCTTCCAAAGAAATAATTCCTTCGGGCGGGGACACTTTTTCTTCCTGTGGCGGTTCGGAATTCCTTGGTTCATCCTTTTTGGGTCCTTCTTGGCATGCACCCAAAAAAAGCAAGAAGATGCTTAAAAAAGCAAGAGCAACTTTTCTGTTGTTTTTCATGGTATAAGTATTTAAAAGTTCAGTTTTGAGGAAACTGATTTAAAGATATGCCTTTTCTTTAAAATGGGTCAATAAAAAACCCTTCAAGAAATTTTGAAGGGTTTTTAAGTTATTGATATCTAGAATTTTACTACTCGTTCATCGTCAGTAAAAATTCTTCGTTGTTCCGGGTCTGTTTAATACGCTGCTCCATGAATTCCATGGCTTCCACTGGGTTCATATCGGCAAGGTATTTTCTAAGGATCCACATGCGCTGAATGGTGTTTTCATCCAACAAAAGATCGTCCCTTCTGGTAGAGGAAGAAATAAGGTCGATGGCAGGGAAAATCCTTCTGTTGGAAATCCTACGATCCAATTGAAGTTCCATGTTACCGGTACCCTTGAATTCTTCAAAAATTACCTCGTCCATTTTAGATCCGGTTTCGGTAAGGGCTGTTGCAATGATGGAAAGTGATCCTCCATTTTCAATATTCCTGGCCGCACCGAAGAAACGTTTTGGTTTGTGCAACGCATTGGCATCCACACCACCACTCAATACTTTGCCAGATGCTGGCTGCACGGTATTGTAGGCACGTGCCAAACGGGTGATGGAATCTAAAAGGATCACCACATCATGGCCACATTCCACCAATCGCTTGGCTTTGTCCAACACAATGTTGGCCACTTTCACGTGTTCGGAAGCTTCTTTGTCGAAAGTTGAGGCAACCACTTCTCCACGAACGTTTCGCTGCATATCGGTAACTTCTTCAGGTCTTTCATCGATCAATAGGATGATCTGGTAAACCTCTGGGTGGTTGGCCGCAATGGCATTGGCAATATCTTTCAACAACATGGTCTTACCCGTTTTTGGCTGGGATACGATCATGCCCCTTTGTCCTTTTCCTATTGGGGAGAACAGGTCCATGATCCTAGTGGAAATGGTACTCTGTTTTTCTGCCAATTTAAATTTTTCCTTAGGGAACAATGGGGTCAAGTGTTCAAAGGAAACCCTGTCCCTGACCACTTGAGGGTCAAGTCCATTAATTTTGTTCACCTTGATCAAAGGGAAATATTTTTCACCTTCTTTTGGTGGTCTGATGTTACCCAAAACAGTATCACCGGATTTTAGACCGAACAAACGGATCTGGGATTGGGAAACATAAATATCGTCAGGAGAAGATAAATAGTTGTAGTCAGAAGATCTAAGAAACCCATAACCATCCTGCATAATGTCCAGTACACCTTCACTTTCAATGATGCTATCAAACTCGAATTCAGGCTCTTTGTACCTGTTTTTCAGGTCTTTGTCAAAGTTGCTGTTCTTCTTGTCGTGGTGACTGTTCTTCTTGTCGTGGTGGTTGTTCTGGTTTTGGTTAGGATTCTGGTTGGGATTTTGGTTTTGGTTCGTCCTCCTGTTATTGTTCTGGTTCTTTTGGGGATTGCCCTGTTTGTTTTCTTTTTTAGGAGTAAATTCCTTTGTATCCTCCTTTTTTTCAACGTTTTCCGTCACCGGTCTCTTTTCAGGGGCGTTTTCGGTTTTCGGTTTTTGTTCGTTATTGGGTCGCGGGGTTCTCGCGCGTTTTGGTTTAGATTCTGTTTTGGCGTCCGTAGTGACCACAGTTTCGGTAACTGCCTTTGGGTTAGAGGCTTGAACGTCTAGGATTTGGTAAACCAAGTCCAGTTTTTTGAGGGTTTTGAATTTGGGAACATTTAGATCCTTAGCAATATCTTGCAATTCAGGAAGCTTTTTAGCTTTTAGATCGGAAATCTCGAACATTAAGTAAAGAATAAGTTAGACTTGTGTAATTCTGAAAATATTGAAGTAAAAGTTATTTGGGTGCTACTGGAGGAAAGTTTTCCTAGGTAGGTGTCTTGCTAATAACAGGACAATAATACGAATAATTTTTGAAGATTAACGCTACAATTATCAAAAAGACATCTATTTTTGCATTTCGAAATCGATTTGCACAATGATTCAACGAATTCAGACGTTTTTTTTACTGGTTGTGGCCCTTTTGGTAGGGGTGCTGCCTTTTTTTCTGAATCTGTGGGTCGAAGTGGGAGGAAAGGACGTGTATGCCCAGGATGAAGTATTGGTGAGCATCGTTTTTTACGTTTCGGCCGTGTTGGCGGTAGTTTCGATTTTGATGTACAAAAACAGACAAAATCAATTTGTGGTGAACAGATTGAATATGATATTGAACCTTTTTTTACTAGGATTTTTCGTTTATCGATCGCTAAGTCTATCCGGAGAAACTGTGGTTTCTGAGAAGGGTATTGGGATGCTGATTCCTGTATTTTCTATCGTTTTTCTGGTCCTGGCCAACAGGGCTATCAAAAAGGATGAAGATCTTGTAAAATCTGTTGATCGCTTGCGTTAAACCTAACATCTTAGTAGTATTAGTGCGAAAGAATCCCGGCCTAGGTCGGGATTTTTGATTTTGCAAACTACCTTTTTCCCAATTCGATCACTTCCAAATCCGTGATCTTGTCCCTGTGAATTACAAAACGGAGCATGGTCCGCACCTGATGGAATCCCTGTTTACCACAAGCACCCGGATTCATGTGCAGCAAGTCCAATTTTTTATCGAACATCACCTTTAAAATATGGGAATGGCCACAAATGAACAATTTGGGCGGATTCCTTTTGATTTCCTCCCTGATCCGCACATTGTAGCGATGGGGGTAACCGCCAATGTGGGTGATCCACACATCCACCTCTTCGCACAAAAATCTGTTGTTCTCCGGAAATTCCATTTGGATCATATGGTCATCGATATTGCCGTGCACACCCCGGACAGGTTTCAAAGCCTTCAATTGGTCGGTGACCGATAGACTTCCTATATCCCCGGCATGCCATATTTCATCAGCCTGTGCAGCATATTTAAGGATGGTGTCATCCATATATCCGTGGGTATCGGAAAGCAACAAAATTTTGGTCATAACGCTAAAAATATGCTAAAAAAATAGGGCTGGAATAATGTTGGAAGGGATTGGATTATCTTTATCGACTTAAAAGTAAGGGATTCCTTTGAGATATTTCATCCAATTTTCCTATTTCGGCAAAGCATATCATGGGTGGCAGGTGCAGCCTAATGCCATAACGGTACAGGCTGTTTTGGAAAAAGCCCTTTCTACCCTGTTGAGGGAAAAATTGGAAGTGGTAGGAGCAGGAAGAACGGATGCCGGGGTACATGCCAAACAAATGTACGCCCATTTTGACCACTCTGGTATTGGAGATCTTGAGGAATTGGCATTTCGGTTGAATTCGTTCCTGCCGGAAGATATTGCCGTGCAAAAAATGTATGAAATGATTCCCAGTGCCCATGCAAGGTTTGATGCCTATGAGCGAACTTATGAATACTGGGTGGTACGGGAAAAGAACCCATTTTATTTGGATCATGCCCATTTGGTGAAATATCCTTTGGATATGGAAGCCATGAATACGGCAGCGCAACTGTTATTGGACCACAAGGATTTTGAAAGTTTTTCCAAATCCAATACCGATGTGAAAACCTATACCTGTGATGTTCGAAAGGCATTTTGGGAAGATCGGGGTGACATTTGGGTGTTCACCATCACCGCAGATCGTTTTTTGCGAAATATGGTACGCGCTGTGGTCGGTACCTTATTGGAAGTTGGGTTGGGCAAGATGCAACCAGAAGATATCCATTCGGTGATCGAAAGTAGGGATAGGAGTGAAGCGGGAGTTTCGGTCCCTGCAAAAGGTTTATATTTGACAAAGGTTTTATATCCAAAAGAGCTATTTAATGAGCAAAACTGATGAAGTAGGTAAAGCGTTCGACTTTAGGTTGTTCAAACGGGTTTTTGCACACACCAAACCCTACAGGGGCATATTTTGGTTGGTGGCAATCGTGGCCATTTTGTCCGCAGCGTTCGCCATCGGTATTCCAATTTTGGTGAAGGACATCATCAATGATTCTTTGGAAAGCAAGGACGCTCAGCAATTGTTCACTGCTGTCATGTGGATGCTGATTTTCTTGTTGGGCCAGGTGATCACCCAATTGTTGTTCAATTACTATGCGAACCTTTTGGGAGAATCGGTGATCCGAGATATTCGTATTCGCCTGTTCGAAAAGATGACCAGCTTTAAGATGACTTATTTCGACAATTCCTCCATTGGGGTTTTGGTTACCCGTGCGGTGGCCGATATGCAACGTATCGGGGAAATTTTCAGCCAAGGATTTTTTATGATCGTTGCCGATGTGCTCAAAATGATCTCGGCGGCCATTATTATGCTGGCCATCAACTGGAAATTGGCCTTGATCGTATTTGCTATTCTTCCTGTAATTTTGATTGCCACCCGACTCTTTCAACAGGCCATGAAGGTTGCCTTTATCGAGGTGCGGTCCCAAGTGGCCAATCTTAACTCATTTGTTCAGGAACGTATCGCAGGGATGAAGATCGTGCAGTTGTTCAACCGTGAAGAAATTGAAAAGGAAAAGTTCAGGGTCATCAACGAAAAACATCAGAACGCTTGGTTAAAAACAGTTTGGTACAACTCCATTTTCTTCCCAGTTGCGGAAATCTCCAACTCCATTGGTATAGGTTTGGTGGTGTATTTTGGAGTGGTACAGAATATTCAAAACGTAAGCTTGGACAACAAAGGTGCTATCGTGGCCTTCTTTTTCCTGATGGATCTTTTGTTCCGTCCGTTGCGACAGATTGCGGATAAGTTCAATACCCTTCAAATGGGAATGGTTGCCGCAGGTCGGGTTTTCAAAATATTGGATACCGATAGCCACATTGCCGACGAAGGTAGTTTGGAGAAAAAAGATGTGTTGGGCGATATCGATTTTAAAGATGTGCGTTTCAGTTATGTGAAGGATGAAGAAGTGTTGCACGGTATTTCCTTCCAGGTAAAAGCAGGGGAGACGGTTGCCATTGTGGGTGCCACTGGTGCCGGAAAATCAACCATCATCAACTTGCTCAATCGTTTTTATGAAATCGATTCAGGGCATATTTTGGTGGATGGCATCGATATTAAAGAGTATACCTTGCGTTCGTTACGTTCCCATATCGCCATTGTACTTCAGGATGTGTTCCTTTTTGCGGACACCATTGCGCACAACATTTCCCTTCGGGATGAATCCATAACCACGGAACAAATTGAAGCCGCCGCCAAACAGATTGGGGTACATGAGTTCATATCCAGTCTGCCTGGGGGCTATCAATACAATGTGAAAGAGCGTGGCACCATGCTTTCCAGTGGACAGCGACAGTTGATCGCTTTCTTGAGGGCGTATGTGAGCAACCCCAGTATTTTGATCTTGGATGAGGCTACGTCCTCTGTGGATACCTATTCCGAGCTATTGATCCAACAGGCAACCGATAAGATTACAGAAGGTAGAACTTCCATCATCATTGCGCACCGATTGGCAACGATTAAAAAAGCGGACAAGATCATTGTGATGGATGAAGGCAAGATCATTGAAGTGGGAACACACAAGGAACTCCTCAAAAAAGGCGGTTATTACAACGACCTATATACTGCCCAATTCTTGGCGGAAGAGGTGGCTTAGTTATTTTTTGGGTGCAAAATCTTCCAAAGAGATGGCCCGGTGAGCAATATGAGTATCGGACCAGGGCGGATAGCATAAAGTAAAGAATCCCCACCAAAAGGTAAAACAATATGTGTCGGGTAAATTAACTCACACTTAAGCAAACATTGTTTAAATAATTCCAATCCCAAATCCTGCTTTGCTGAATTTCATTTTTTTATTTCGTTGTTTTTATGTTCTTTTAAAAATTTTCGAACTTCCGATTTAACGGATATAGTATAATCAGTCTTAACTTTAATAGGGGTCTGGTCAATTTCTTTGGCGATATTGATGCTAGCTTCTTGGTCTTGGTAAATTTCTTTATAAATTCTGAAGAGCTCATATTTTGGTAAGAATCTCGAAGGAACCATATATTTGGCCAAAAAGAAGCTTTCTTCTTGCATATAGAATTTCCCCTTGCTCTTCCATCAGGACAGCTTCACCTTTCTCAACTTGACTATTGATTGTCTGCAGGTTTTCTTTTATGTAGTCATAGATTGGTTCTGCAACTCCTATTTCCTTTCCTGAGCGGATGTTATGTTTATATAGACCATCTTCTAAATAAACATGTTCCATGAATTTGTTATAAGCTTTGTTGTACAGTTCTCGATTGGATTCTTCCCACATTGTTTCAGGATTCTCGAAATTAGGAATGTCAATAATTTCTGTCTGTAGGGTAGTTGATGAATCATTAATAAACTGCCCATCATCTTGTTCCGAACATGAGATAATTGTAGCAATAGTAACTCCTGTTACTAGCAGCAAATGTTTGAATTTCGTTTCCATAAAGATAGGTTTTTTGTTAAAAAATTGATTTACCAACCTTTAAAGTGAGATTTTTCAATCAAAAAAAGTGGCCAAATTTATGGATGCATTAGTTTAGTTTATAGATGGCTATTTTGAGTTGACAAATGCCAATTTTGAAGTTATAAAAGGAAATGGACGCTATAAGTGTAATTTTTTTTGTCTTTTCGGTATGGGGCCCGCCACAATATGGGCCAAAAGTCTTGTTTAAGTAGGCATTGTATGGAAGGAGCGGACCAAGAACTACTTAAAAAAGGAGGTTCTCTATACTGCCCAATTCTTGGCGGAAGAGGTGGCGTAGTTATTTTTTGGGCGCAATATCTTCCAAAGTAATTTGACCTGTAAGTAAAAGGATTACTGGAATCAAGGCGGTAACCAAGAAGTATAAAATTCCCAATAAAAAGAAAAACAATAGGATTCTTGCGGCCAACGCCATTCCTGTTGAAGAGGAAATCCTTGCAACTACGTAACCAGAATAAACTACCATGGATAGTGATCCAATAATTGAAAAGCCCAAATAAAAACTTGGAGCAAAGGCCAGAATTAATATTGACGGGATAAAAGTAAATAGGCTGAAATGTGCCAAGGTGTACATGAAAATAGTGGTCCTTTCGGCAAAATTGTATTTTTTCTGATCAAAGCACAACCAACCCGCAACAGCCATAACCGGAATATAAAAGATGAAAAGGAGGGATTGATAATCCAGAACAAAATCCATCAATTTTTCTTGATAGACCGTTTGAACGCCAGTATTGAAAACATCAAAATCCATGTCTCCCAAAGATCTGGTCATCAGAAAAACGATAAGTCCGGATAGGGTAAGTGCTATTCCCAAATAACTGATAGGGTTCAGATATTTTTTTCTTTGACCGTGGAGATAGCCTTCAATAACTACTTCAGGTTTGGTAAAAAGATGAACAAAGGTTCTCAGGAAGGTATTATCCAAATTGAAATACCGATCCAAGATATCGTGCCACAGGTTTTTGACCGTAATCCTGTTGTGAATTACTTTTCCACCGCAACTGGGACAATACATATAATCTGTCCTTAAGGTTCCTTCGCAGTTTTTGCACCTCATTACTCCAAATCTTTTTTAATGAGTCTGGCAAGTTCCTCGGTTCCTTTAAAAGGAACAAACTCCCCATTTTTAATGAAGGATATGGCACCTGTTTCTTCACTGACCACCAAACAAAGGGCATCCGTTTTTTCCGTAATACCTACGGCGGCCCTGTGCCTCAATCCAAACCGAAGCGGAATGTTCCGATCGTTGGAAACGGGTAAAATCACCCTCGTAGCAGTTATGAAATTATCTTGGACCACGATGGCTCCATCGTGTAAAGGGCTGTTTTTAAAGAAGATACTCTCCAAAATCGGTTGGGTTACCTGAATGTTCATAGTGTCACCTGTTGATTTCACAAAGTCGAGGGAATTGTTCCGTTCTATCACGATTATGGCGCCAGTCTTCGTTGAGCCCATTCGTTCGCATGCTGCTATGATGGCATCCACATCGGTAGTGGTAGAAATGGCTTCTTGCCGTAAAAATTTGAAATGTTTAAGGAAACTGCGCTTGGTGGCAAAATTGGTGGAACCGATCATCAAAAGGAATTTCCGAATCTCCTGTTGAAAAACAATGATCAGGGCAATCAACCCAATGTTCATGAACCCGCCCACCATACTGCTGATCATTTTCATCTGGAGGAGTTCGGTAAGTTTCCACAGTGCCCAAACAATCACGATCCCGATAAAAATATTGATGGCGACGGTACCTTTGACCAGCTTGTAAATGTAATAAAGCAATGCGGCCACAAGGACAATGTCGATGATGTCGGTAATCTTGAACTCGAGAAAATTTAGAAAATCCAACCGCGGTGTTTTTGTAAAAATAGCAAAATTAGGAGAACAAAAAATCAGAGGGCATTCGCTTTCAATGCTTCCACAAGTTTAACACATTCCACAGCTTCCATTACATCATGGGCCCTAATAATATTGGCACCTTTTAACAGGGCTATGGTATGCAGGGCCGTGGTGCCGTTCAAAGCCTCTTGGGGTGTGGAACCCAATATTTTATAGATCATGGATTTCCGGCTCAAACCAATTAAAATGGGCAAGCCAAAGGTTTGGAACAAGTCCAGATGATTCAATAAGGTGTAATTCTGTTCCGTAGTCTTGGCAAACCCAAACCCTGGATCAATGATCACGTCATTGATTTTTAGTTGGGTGGTTTGTTCAATTTTTTCAGAAAAGTAGTAACGCAAGTCTTTGATCAAGTCGTCGTAAACGGCTTCTTTTTGCATGGATTGTGGTGTTCCCTTCATATGCATCATGATGTAGGGAACTTGATGTTTGGCAACCGTTGCGAACATTTGCGGGTCCAAATTTCCAGCGGATATGTCATTGATAATAGCCGCTCCATGGACAATACTTTCCTCAGCAACCTTACTTCGGAAGGTATCTATGGAAATGAGGGTTCCGGGAAAATGTTTCAAGATGAGTTCCACAATGGGAATCATCCGTTTCAATTCTTCCTCCTCCGGAACATGTTCCGCCCCGGGCCGCGAACTGTAGGCACCCATATCAATAAAGGTAGCACCGTCCTTCAACATGGTTTCGACCCTGTTCAAAATGGAGCTTTCGTCCCTATATGATCCGCCATCAAAAAAAGAATCCGGGGTAAGGTTCAAAATACCCATCACCTTGGGCGTGGTCAGGTCGATCAAATCACCTTTGCAGTTTATGGTCATAAAAAATACCTGCTTTGTTGGGTTTCATTATCTTTGGCAATGTGCATGCAAGCACATTCAATTGGACGAAATTTACGCAAATTAGCAACAATACATGCAGCAGACTTCCCAACAATACGATGCGGTAATCCAAACCTGCCGGGAATTGTTTTCGAAAAAAGCACAAGATTACGGGACCGCTTGGCGGATATTGAGGCTTCCATCGTTGACCGACCAAATTTTCATAAAGGCGCAACGCATCCGAAGCTTGCAACAAAATGCTGTGAGAAAGGTGGATGAAGGGGAGCAACCCGAGTTTATCGGAATCATCAATTACGCCATCATGGCCTTGATCCAGATTAAAAAAGGGGTAGTGGAACAACCTGACCTTACTGCTGAGGAGGCCATTGCCCTGTACAATGAAGAAGTTGCCCTTACCAAAAAATTGATGGAAGACAAAAACCATGATTATGGGGAAGCTTGGCGCGATATGCGGGTAAGTTCCTTGACCGATCTGATCCTGCAAAAAGTGCTGCGTGTAAAGCAAATAGAAAACAACCAGGGGGCTACCCTGGTGAGTGAGGGCGTGGATGCCAATTATCAGGATATGGTCAATTATGCCGTGTTTGCCCTAATTCATTTAAGCGAAGAAAAATGAAATATCTAGTTTGGATTTCAAGGGTCATCGTTGGGGTGCTCTTTATCATCAGTGGTTTGATCAAATTGAATGATCCCATGGGGTTCTCGTTCAAACTGGAGGAATATTTTAGTCCCGGAGTGTTGGACCTTCCCTTTTTAACGCCATTGGCTTTAAGCATTTCAGTGGTTTTGGTCATTGTTGAGGTGCTTTTGGGCATATTGTTGCTTATCGGGTTTAAGCCCAAGTTTACCGTTTGGAGCTTGTTGCTCATGATCGTTTTCTTCACATTCCTGACCTTTTATTCGGCGTATTTCAACAAGGTGACCGATTGTGGTTGCTTTGGCGATGCCGTAAAACTGACACCGTGGGAATCGTTCACAAAGGATGTGATTCTTTTGGTGTTGATTCTGGTTTTGTTCTTCGGAAGAAAATATATTCAGCCATTGTTGAATCCAAAAGCCAATTGGATTGTTGGTGGCGTTGCCTTGGTGGCCTGTGCCCTGTTCGCCAACCATGTGTTGAACCACCTGCCATCCGTGGATTTTAGACCGTATAAAATTGGGGCAAACATTCAAGAAGGCATGTCGGTGCCTGAAGGTGCTCCGCAGGCCCTTTACGAATACGCTTGGCGATTTAAAGTCAATGGCGAAGAAAAAATTGTGATTACCAATGGGGATTACCCATCAGTGGATGGCGAATTCATCGATGTGGAAACCACGGAGCTTCAAAAAGGATACGAGCCACCTATCCATGATTTCACCATTGAAAAGGAAGGACAAGATTATGCTGCAGAATTGCTGGATGAAGATAAACTGGTCATGGTAATTGCCTACGATTTGGCCAAAAGCAATTACGATGCTTTTTCCGAAGTAGCGAAAGTTGCCAAAAATGCAAAGGAGAAGGGATATAAAGTGATCGGCATGTCCGCCTCAAGTGATGAAATGGCCAATACCATTAAGTCGAAATACGGTTTAGACTTTGACTTTTATTTTACTGATGAGACGACCTTAAAGACCATTGTGCGTTCCAATCCGGCCATTTTGGTGCTGAACCGAGGCACGATTAAACAAAAGGTACATTATAACGATATTGAAGATGTTGAGTTATAGTGTTTGTTGTTTTTCCGTTTAAAAAGGTTTGACAAAGCATGGGTAGGATAGACAGATTTGAGGATTTGGAAGTCTGGAAGATTTCAAGGGAATTGTGTCAGTTCGTTGAGCAACTTTTTCAAACTACCCCATTGGGAAATAACCTTGCCCTAAGAAATCAAATGGAAAGAAGTTCAGGTTCGATAATGGACAATATAGCTGAAGGCTTTGGTAGAGGCGGGAATAAAGAATCCCATAATTTTTTGAGTTTTTCCAAAGGATCATGCACTGAATTAAAGTCCCAATTTTATCGTTCGATGGATAAAAAATTGATATCCGAAGACGATTTTAATACTGCGTCAAATATGACAGAACATTGTGAAAATAAGATTGGTGCATTCATGTATTATCTTAGAAACTCGAATATTAAAGGTCAGAAATTCAACAGCAAATAATAAACACCAAACAGTAAAACATAAAAACAGAACACATGAGAACAAAAATAGTGGCAGGAAACTGGAAGATGAACAAGAACCTTCAAGAAACGGAAGCATTGCTATCCGAACTTTCGGCCATGTTGCCAGATAGTACTGCCGATGTAATCGTTGCACCGACCTTTGTAAACCTACAGGCAGCCGTAAATTCACTTCAAAGTTCAACTATGCAAGTAGCCGCCCAAAACATGCACTTTGCTGAAAGTGGAGCTTACACCGGAGAAATTTCAGCCGATATGCTACTAGGCTTAGGAGTGGACATTGTTATTTTAGGTCACAGTGAGCGTAGGGCCTATTTTGGTGAGGACGATGCCCTATTGGCCAAAAAAGTAAAGACCGCCGTGGAAAAAGGTCTAAAAACCATTTTCTGCTTCGGTGAGGAGTTGGAAGATAGAAAATCCGGAAACCATTTTTCAGTAGTGGAAAGCCAATTGAAAAATGCCTTATTCGATTTGGATGCCAGTGCTTGGAAAAGCATCATTTTGGCCTACGAACCGGTCTGGGCCATCGGAACGGGTGAAACCGCTTCTCCAGAGCAAGCGCAGGAAATGCACGCTTTTATTCGTAAAACTATTGCCGATGCCTACAACGCATCAGTTGCGGATGCTGTGTCCATTTTGTACGGTGGAAGCGTTAAACCTAGCAACGCTGCCGAAATTTTCTCCAAGCCAGATGTGGATGGTGGGTTGATCGGTGGAGCTTCTTTGGTAGCTTCCGATTTTGTGGCCATTATCGCTGCCATTTAAGTACAAGTATGGCCATAGTTTATCTGGAATATAATTTTAAGATTACCCCCCTGCAACCGGCGACCGATATATTGATCGCTGAACTGGGGGATGCCGGTTTTGAAAGTTTTGTTGAAACCGAAGAGGGGCTTTTGGCCTATATCTTAAAGGATGAATGGAAGGAAGGGAAGCTGGATGACCTGTTTGCCATGCAGCACCCTGATTTTGAAATTTCATGGACCAGCACCGAGATCGAACAGCAGAACTGGAACGCGGAATGGGAGAAAAATTTCCATCCGATACAGGTTGGGGGCCGCTGTATGGTTCGTGCCCCTTTCCACGACCCTATTGATGTGGAATACGATATTGTGATCGAACCCAAAATGAGTTTCGGAACGGGCCATCACGAAACGACCCATATGATGCTCCAACATATTTTAGATCATGATTTTGAAGGGAAATCCGTCTTGGATATGGGTTGTGGAACGGGTGTATTGGCCATTTTGGCCATGAAGAAAGGGGCAACTCCCGTTGAGGCCATCGATATTGATGAGTGGTGCGTGATCAATTCCCAAGAGAACATTGAACGCAACGACTGTGCTTCCATTCATGTGGAACAAGGCATTAGTGATGTGTTGGTAGGTAGAAAATACGATGTTATTTTGGCCAATATCAATCGCAATATCTTGCTGGACGACATCCCTGTTTATGCAAATTGTCTCAACAAAGGAGGTGCTTTATTTCTAAGTGGCTTTTATTTACAGGATTTGGATGCCATTTCTGCAAAATGTGCCGCCCATGGTTTGGAATTTGAAAAAAAACTGGAGAAGAACAACTGGATATCAGCAAAATATGTAAATTAGAAAGAGATAAACTCCACCAAACATGGGCACTAGAGAAAAAGAACTGGAAGATGTCCTTCTAGAGGAAGAGACCGAAAACCTGAACGAGATCGTACTTTTCAATGACAATGTGAACACTTTTGACCACGTTATCGAAACCTTGATAAGTGTTTGTGAGCATACGCCCGAACAAGCGGAACAATGTTCCTTAATTGTTCACTACAATGGAAAGTGTACCGTTAAAACTGGGGAGTATACCTATCTTAAACCCAAGTGCACCCAATTGCTGGAAGCCGGTTTAAGTGCTGAAATCGTTTAAGGTGTTTATTTAAATCGTGATTTTTTCCCTTCGGGATTTTCTCAATGATTATCTGACTGCAACCTGAAAAATCACAAATTCTTTACATAATCCCTTGGAGACATATCGGTTAGAAACCTAACTTTGGTTTATAATCGAAAACCAATCAACCAAAACCTTCCTTTAACCCTTTATGAGCGAGTTTTTTAAGGCCGAACTGAAAGATCGATTTTTGGAATACGCCTTGGAACGCACGGACTATTTCGAGATTCAGTCTCTTTACGATGAATTCCTGAGACCAAATTATAATCTGCAGTTTGTGGAAAAATTGGTACGCGAAATATTGGAATACGATCCGGGTCTGCTTGATGTCATGAATGGCAATGGAATGGATATGTTCTTATTGGCATCAACCAATACTACCCAGGATTTTTTGGATGATGGCGGTTTTATGGACATGTATGTTAAGGAAGAGGAAAGGTGGGATGTTTTTTTAGATCAGCTTTCCGGACCCAAAAAAAATTCCAAGATTGAAAAAAAACGCATTGGCAAGGGAAATCCTGGTTTAAAAAAGGAAAAAACATTATTAATCGTGTTGATTTCGGCCATTGCGATTAGTTTTCTCTTCACCTTGGGAAGCATTTTTAAAGAAACACTTTGGGAACCCGATTATGTCCCTGCAGATGAATTTGAACGTAAAATACAACAGTTGCAGGAACAATACATCCAGGAAAACCAAAGGTTGCAAACCCAATTGCAACAAGCGGAACATGCCTTGGACTCCCTAACGAGATAATGTAGACTGGAATAATCCTTCGACCACTTTTTCTATTTTTAATAGTGCATCCTTGATTTGTTTGGGGTTTACGGAACAAAATCCCATGACCAATCCGTTCTGATCAGTGGGTTGCACATAATATTTGCTCAAGGCATGGGCAAGGATGTTGTGGTCCAATAATTCCCTTTCCAAAGCCACATCCTTCATTTCACCTTTAATATGTCCGATGACATGAAGCCCGGGATTTGAAGTGTCCAAATCAAAGTGTGCTCTCAAATTCTTATTAAAATGTTCCACAAAAATTTCCTTTCGTTCTTGGGAAACTTCCATCACGTTACGCAGATGCTTGTTCAAATAATCCCTCTCAATAAAAAGGCTCATGGCTTTCTGGTTCTCTCGCGAAACAAATCTGCTCGATTGACGGTACAGTGCCGTTACCGCATCCAACAGATAATACGGAACAATCATATAACCCAAGCGCATGGATGGGTGGATCAATTTATTAAAAGTGCCCAAATAAATGGTCCTTTCCTGTTGGTCCATCCCAAATAGGGAACCCAATGGTTTCTCCCAATTGCTGAACTCGTGGTTATAGTCATCTTCAATAATGAAGGTTTCTTTTTCCGAAGCCCATTTCAATAGTTCCTTTCTTCTGGACATACTCATTTTTATTCCCGTAGGATACTGACAGGAAGGAGTAGTGTAAACAAATTTGGGTTTTGTACAGCTTATTCCATTTAAATTAAGCCCTTGCTCGTCCACTCGGCCGGCACAAATCTTCGCCCCCAAACTTCTAAAAAGACCATGCGCCATAGGGTAGGTGGGGTTTTCAACAACTACTTCATCATCAGTTTCCAGTAGGATGTTGGATACCAGATAAAGTGAATGCAGCGATCCCGTGGTCACGATGATCTGTTCCGGGTCACATTGAATATCCCGATAGATTTTCAGGTAGTTGGACAAGTTGTTCCGAAGGCATTGCAGTCCAATGGTGTTGCTGTATGAAAGCTCCGACGGCGTAATGCATTTCCAATAGTCATCCATTAGTTTTTTCCAAAGCTGCACGGGAAATATATCGAGAGGAGGAAGTCCCGGTCTAAAGGCCACTCCTTTGTTGGAATCCTCGCCGGGCCAATGCGCATTTTCACAAAAAGCCTTTCCTCTGCTGGATAACTGGGGATAGTTTCCTTTTGGCACAACAGAAGGAATCTTCAATTTCAATTTTTTGTTCTTCGGACACAGTACATAGTATCCAGATCCTTTTATTGCCGTAATGTATCGCTCAACCAACAAAAGGTCGAATGCCTTGAGTACCGTGCTACGGGAAATACCCAAATCATTGGCCAATACCCGAGAGGGCGGCAACTTGGAATCCGGCTCCAAGAACCGATTAAGAATGGCTCTCTTGAATGCGTCGTATAGACTTAAATATATGTGAGGTTGGGGTTTGGCATCCAAGGAAAAGCCATTTCTGATAAGAAGGCCTTTCATGTTGAAATGCATAATTGGTATGCTAAATCTGATAAGATTGGTATGCTGAAGGTAGATGTTTATCCTTTAATTTTCAGTTTTTTAACATAAAGTTCACTATGAGAATCCCAAATCTTACACTCCGAACTTTACTTGTCCCGATAATCGGTAAGCGAATTCTTATGAATTGTTACGGGATGGTAAAAGTGATTCAGCCCTATCCAGTTATCCCAATTCCAATATTCCCAAAAAGTCAAGGCATCTTAATCGTCGACACCCCTGGATGGTTAAGAAAATAGGCTAGGCCCATTTAGGTCCACAATACTTCAAATCTTACCCAAGAACACTTAAACGAAATTGATTATGCTGAAAACCCGATTCTTATGTTCATCCATGTTGTTCCTTTTCATAGGGATGGTGTATGGTCAAAGACAAATAACAGGAACTGTTGGGGATGTTAATGGACCGCTGCCCGGAGCAACGGTTTTGCTCAAAGGAACCAATGTGGGGGTCACCACCGATTTTGATGGCAATTTCTCCATTACCCTTCAAGATGGGAATGATACTTTGGTTTTTAGTTATATAGGTTACCAGGCCAAAGAGATTATTATAGGTCAGCAATCTGTTTTACAAGTGATTTTGGAAGAAAGTACCCAATCACTTCAAGAAGTAGTGGTAACGGCACAGGGGATTAAAAAATCAAAGAAAGCTTTGGGGTATGCCATTGCCAATGTGCAATCCGAAGAAGTGGAAAAACGGCCCGAAGCAGATTTGGCCCGAACCCTACAAGGTAAAGTGGCAGGGGTTTCCATAACACCGGCCGATGGGCAAACGGGCTCCTCATCTACCATCCGGATCAGGGGTACCGTTTCCCTTACCGGTTCCAACGCACCATTGATCGTTGTCAACAACATTCCATTCAACGGATTGTTACGTGATATTGATCCCAACGATATTGAAAGTATTAGTATTCTAAAGGGATTCAATGCTGCAGTGTTGTATGGAAGCGAGGGACGCAACGGCGTCATTTTGATTCAGACCAAAAGTGGTTCGGCCAGAACAGGTGATGCCAGTACATCTGTTACCTATTCCTCTACCGTGTACACCAATACGGTATCCCAATTGCCGGAGTTTCAGAACACCTATTCGAATGGTACGGAGGGCATCGAATTCAACCAAACTATAATCTCCAACTTTGGGCCGGCTTTTTCTACTTTGGGAGAAGTGCCACATCCGTATGCAACCATGGCGGATATCTTTCCGGAGTATGCGGATAAAACCATAAAAATTGCAGCCAAACCTAAAAATGTTAGGAATATTTTCAGGTTGGGAATGGGAACAACACACTCCCTCACCTTGGCAACCACTCGTGAAAAATTAGGGCTCAATCTATCCGCAGGGTATACCGATGAGCAGGGCATCATTGCGAATAACGACCTAAAGCGCTTTAACCTTTCTGTTGGGGGCAAGGTCCAATTGATGGAGAAACTCAACCTATCGGCCAATTTGGGGTACTCTACCCGAAAAGTAAACCTGGTGAACGATGAGGATATTTTTAGTACGGTCTACCATTTACCCAGATGGATTGATTTAACGGAATTGCCATACCAAAATCCGTTGACAGGTGGTTCCGTATACTATAGAAATGCTACCAATCCCCTTTGGATCTTGCACAACTCTGGCAATTATGACGACAAGGTGAGGGTTTTCGGAAATTTCACGGCCGATTATCAGTTGGCCAATCCCTTGAACGTAACCTATCGGGTTGGTTTTGATAGTGAAACCTATTCCGGTTTTGATTATTCCAACAAGGGTGGGTATGACGGGGATTATCTGTATGGATATTTGAACATTGGGGATAGCAAGGAAGTAGTGGTAAACCAAACGTTGATGTTCAATTTTAACCAGGATGTCATCAAAAACCTCAATTTGGATGCACAACTCGGCATCAACTCCCAATTGACCCGATATGCAGGGAATTCTTCCAACTCTGACGGACAAATTGTTTACGGATTTTTAAGACCGACCAACTACACTACTACCGAAGCCGATTATGGCACATCGGAAGAAAACTTAGCGGGTGCGTTCGGGCAGTTACAATTTGCTTACAAAAACTATTTCTATGCCACTTTTTCTGGAAGAAATGATTGGGGCAGTACCGTAGAAGTCGCCAACCGGACCTTGTTCTACCCAGGGGCTTCGTTTTCCTTTATTCCTACCTCCGCATTGAAATTTGGAGGGGAAACCATCAATTATTTGAAATTCAGGTATGCCTATGCTACCTCTTCTGGATATCCACCACCTTACCGCACCCGAAGCACCTTGGTCATCGATCCCTTACGATTTGCTGCCGAGGATGGTGTGTATCCCGTCACCAACCGATACAGTACCCGTTATGCCAACCTCAATTTAAAACCTGAGTTGCACAAAGAAGTGGAAGTTGGTATGGAGGCCAAGCTTTTCCATAATCGGGTCACTCTTGAAGCATCGGCCTACATGCGGGTTTCCAAAGACCAAATAGTGGAATCCCGTTTGGCGCCTTCTTCGGGATATGATGATCAGTACATCAATTTGGGAAGAATAGATAACGAAGGTGTTGAGGTGGACTTGGGCGTGGATATTTTTAAGGGTCATAATTTTAGATGGAACCTTAGGAATATTTTTACCGCCGATGAGTCCTTGGTCGTGCAGACTACCCCAACAGGTGCCGATATTTTTATCACCGAGGACCGATATGCTGTGGAAGGGCAACCCTTTGGGGTCATCAAGGGGGATTATGCACTTCGGGATGAGGAAGGAAACTTGTTGATCAGCGGTAATGGTTCCTCAACCCGGGTAGGGGAGGTTATCACAAGTGATGATGTTGGGTTGGACACTAAAGTTATAGGTGATCCCAACCCCGATTGGAAACTAACGACCATCAACACTTTTGGATATAAGGACTTTTATCTTTCCGCCCAGATGGAGTATACCCATGGTGGAGAAATTTATTCTAGCAGTGTGGTAAATATGCTGCAGCGCGGCTCCGCCAAAGAGACCGAGAACAGGGAAGGGACCTTTATCATTCCTGGATATTTGGCCGATGATGATACTGGTGAAATCTTGCTCGATGCCAATGGAGATCAAATCCCAAATACCATTCAATTGAATGCCAGTAGGGTGGGGTTTTCCAATTATTACAATGCAAATGACCTTGGCATGTGGGATACCTCCATTTTCAGATTGAGGGAAGTTTCCCTTGGGTATACCTTAAAACCCATTAAAGGTCAAAAACTGCCTTTTAAGAAAATGGACATTACCCTGTCAGGAAGAAACCTTTGGTACAGGGCTCCCAATTTTCCAAAGTATGTGAATTATGACCCGGAAAGTGATGGCTGGGAAGGAGATAGCACTGTGCCATCTACCAAAAGGATTGCCTTTGGCGTGTCGGTAACATTTTAACCCAATCAAAAGATTAAAAAATGCATAGAACAGGAAAATATATAGGAAAAATGGCTTGCGTGTCCCTTTTGGTTTTTGGGTGCGAGGTTTCCAACTTTGATTTGCAGGAGAATCCAAATTATTTGACTCCCGAAAGTGCCGACCCGGAATATCTGTTGAATGAGATTCAGTATCGATTCCAGCATTTTATGGGCAACATGATCGTGAATACCGATGATGTTATGCGCTACGAGGCCATGACGGATACTTACCCTTCCATTGTTTCAGTGGATGTGCTGGATGGCAGTACCAGCAAGGAATGGGAAGGGTATTTTGAAGCATTGAACAATTCCAGGACCATTTCCGAACTTGCCGAAGGGGACGAAACGCTGTTGCTCCATAACGCCATCAATAAGTTGTTGGTAGGGTATATGACCATCACCATGGTGGATTATGTGGGGAAGATACCCTATTTCCAAGCGGTGAATCCATCTGAATTTCCCAACGCACGATTGGATGATGGGGAAGATGTTTACATGAGCGTTTTGGAGGACATAGACCAAGCCATTTTGGATATTGAAGCATCTACTTTCAAATTTTCCACGGACCTATTTTACGATAGTGACAGGGACAAGTGGATTGCCTTTGCCCAGTCATTAAAACTGAGGATTTTGGTCCAGACTCGCTTGAGCAGCTCATCTATAGGTAATGCCAATCCGGTTGCAGAGATCAATGCGCTTTTAGAAGGAAATTTGATAGACACCGAAGAAGAAGATTTTCAATATACCTATGCCAACGTGGTGGAACCCGAAAGCAGGCATCCCTATTTCCAAAGAGGATATGTGAGCGATTTCGGTCAGTACATGGGCAACTATTTTATGTACATGTTGAAAGACTCCAAAAGCCAAAAAGATCCCCGAATTCGATATTACTTGTACCGACAGGCAGCTGCCGATCCATTGATTATTCCCTACAACACCTGTATGGATGAACCCAATGTGGTGTATTGCTATCTGGGGGAGTATTACAGGGGGTTAGATCACGGGGAGAGCCGCACAGGTTACGGCGACAACAAGGAAAGAACAGTGTATGGGCTATATCCAGCAGGTGGCGCTTTTGACGACGATCAATTTGTTACGGCATCAAAGAGTACCAATTTAAATGGGACAGGAATCCTTCCTTTACTTACTACATCCTTTGTCAAGTTTTTATCCGCTGAATCTGCATTGACCCTTGGAACCAACGGCGATCCGGCCGAACTTTTGGAACAGGCCATTCGCGCTTCCATGCATAAGGTTTTGACTTTTGAAGATATCAAATCGGATTTTTTGGCTACAGACGAGAGTGTGGATGCCTATGTGGAAGAAGTAATGACCAATTATGCCAATGCCGCGTCGGATGAGGAAAGATTGGACATCATCATTACCGAATATTATCTGGCAGCATTCGGGAATTCTATTGAGGCCTACAACTTTTACAGGCGTACGGGTTATCCTTCCAATATTGAAGTACCCATCGATGATAACAACCCCACTTTCCCCAGAAGTTTTCCTTATTCTGCAGATGAGGTGGAAGTAAACCCTTTCATAAAACAAAAGAAAAATACGGAGCGTGTCTTTTGGGACACCAATCCCGAAGGTTTCATTAAATGATCTGAAAAGTTATGACCATGAAGAAGAATTTGAAAATCATTATCGGTTTGGTATTGGCCTTGGGCTGTACAAACGAATACAATACACTGCAGGATATTACTTTTCAGGGGGGGTATGTGGCTTTTACTGAGGAGCCTGATTTAAGTTTTAATATTTTGAAACTAGACACGGAATCGTTCACAGGAACCCTCTATGATTCCAACGAAAATGCAACCAATTATACCTTAAAAGCTGCTTTTGGGGATTTGGAAACAGAAACCTTGGTGGATATCAGTTCCTTTCCGGCTACTATTTCATTTACCATTCCTGAGATCCTTGCAAAATTTGGGTTGACCATTGATGACGTTGACCTGAACGACAAAATCACCTTTACGGCCGTGGTGACTACTCCTACGGGAGTGTTCGATGGCCGGTCCCCAAATTATGACGTTAACAATATCAATCAGGGCGGTAATACTACCGATCGGTTGAAATTTCCTGGTCATTACAACGCCATGGATTTTTCCTTTACTTTTTTTCAACCTGAGGGAGTGAAAATCAGGGGAACCTCATTTGAAGAGGTTCCCATCGGTTTGGAAGATGCCGTTTATATACGGAATGGGGGTAATGATGAAACGATTGATCTTGTGAATGGTGAAAACCCACCTTTTGTGGATTATGTGGCAAAGGGAACGGGTAAGGAAGATGAACTGGGATTTGATTCCGAATACATCTCAATTACCAATATAAGTGATAACAGTTTAGGTTTTTCGGAAGAACGGATCGGGGTGTTTTCACTACTGGAAGATTATGAGGCATATCCTGATGGGGTTCAAGGGTTCCATTCCGAGGATGCCGATGGAGCCATAAGAATCACCTTTGATACAGTACATGTGCCAGCAGGACAAGAAAATTCTGGAGTTTCTTTTGAAATCTTTTTTGGGATTACTGGTTGGGAAGAATTGGATGGACTACATGCCTATGCCAATATTACCACCGACGAGGAAGAAGGGGTTTTGGAACTAGCCAGCATTTTCAGTAACGAAACAGAAAACACTGCTGGTCAGTGGCTAAAAATTGATAGTGGCTACCAAAAGGGGATACGTTCCTATCAGCTGGTCATCCAGATTCAATCAGGTGCCACCCCGGAATCCTTCGATTTGGACAACATCATTATCTATGAGGCTCAAGAAGAGCAATAGCTTAAATCCGCAAAATTGTGGATTCATAAAAATGAAAATACCAATACTAATATTGATTGCAACGGTTTGTTTGGGAGGATGTAAACCCAAGGATGAGGAAATGGATATCCTGATCAAAAATGGTATGGTATACGATGGACTGAACAAGGATCCACAATTGGTGTCCATTGCCATAAAAGAAGATACCATTGCTTATATCGGAAACCAAGATGAGGTAAAATTTTCAGCAAAAACTATAATTGATGCCACGGGATTGATCGTTGCACCTGGATTCATCGACCCACATACCCATGCCGATAGGGATTTGAAAAATTCAAAAGAATCCCATAATAAACCTTTTCTGTATCAAGGAATAACAACCGTGGTTGTTGGTAATGATGGTAGCAGTCCTTATCCAATTTCAAAATATGCAAACTTGTATAGGGAGCATGGCATTGGAACCAATGTGGTTTTCTTGGTGGGGCAAGGTACCATTCGGGAACAGGTAATCGGAAAAGTGGACAGGCAACCCAACCATGATGAATTGGAACGAATGAAAGCATTGCTACAACAGGAGATGCAATCTGGCGCATTTGGGATGTCCACTGGACTTTTTTATGCGCCGGGAAGTTATGCCACAACCGAGGAAATAATCGAGTTGGGTAAGGTGGTGGCCACCTTCCACGGTATTTATGACACCCATTTACGAGATGAAGGAACCTATTCCATTGGATTGGCAACATCAGTGAAGGAAGCCATTGAAATAGGCAAGGAGTCTGGGATGTCCGTACACATATCCCACATCAAATGTTTAGGGAAAAAGGTCTGGAAACAGAGTGATTCCATTATCCAAATTATCGACAATGCCATCAAGAGTGGATTGGAAGTAACCGCAAGTCAATATCCCTATTTGGCAAGTGCCACTGGATTGCAGGCGGCCGTTGTGCCTCGATGGGCAGAAAGTGGGGGAAAGGATTCCCTGTTCATTCGATATGAAGATGCCAATCAGAGGTCATGGATATTGGATGAGACGCAACAAAATATCGAACTGAGGGGAGGTCCTGAAAAATTATTGATTGTCAATGCAGGACAAAAGGATTTTGTGGGAAAAACAATAAAGGAACTCTCCGAGTCCATGGGATTGCCGCCCAATGAAACCGTTTTTGAAGTCCTAAAAAAAGGATATGCAAGGGTGGCCTCTTTCAGTATGGATCCCTATGATGTGGAAAATTTCATGAAACAGGAATGGGTAGTCACTGCTTCCGATGGAAACACGGGACACCCAAGAAAATATGGCACTTTTCCCAGAAAATATAAATATTATGTGAAGGGCGGGGCTATCAAATTGGCTGATTTCATTAATCGAAGCTCCTCAAAAACAGCCCAAATATTTCGGATAAAAAAACGTGGATCCCTTGTTTTGGGCAACTATGCCGATATCATCATTTTTGACCCGGAAACCTTCGGCGACAAGGCAGATTATGAAGATGCCTTTCAGTTATCCGAGGGATTGAAGTTCAGCATCATCAACGGAAAAATGACCATTGATAATGGAACTTTCACTGAAAATTTGAATGGAAGAATTTTAAAAAAGAATGATTATGAAAACAAATCCCAATTTTAAAAACCTATTGAAAACATATGTATGGTTCATGGCTATGGCAGCCATTTCCTGTTCCTCCAATAATGATGAAAGCCAAGTGCCGGAAGTGGATGCCGAATCACCATCAAAACCAACGGGATTAACAGCAACCAATATCACCCAGCGTTCTTTGGACCTGACTTGGGAACCCTCCACGGATAATGTAAAGGTGAAGAACTATTGGCTGTATCAGGACAACCAGTTCTTAGTAGGTTCAGGTAAGGCTTCCTACTATTTGGACGATTTAAAGCCTGGTCACAAGTACACCTATCAGATACAGGCCAATGATACTGCTGGCAACGCATCGGAATTGAGTGATCCCTTTGAGGTCTCCACCATGGATCTACTGACAGCCGAACTGCAATATGATTCCGGTAATCTGGAGGTTTATTTAGGCGCTTTGATGGATGCGGTGCCTGGTGTTTCTGGCAATAATTATAAAGTGCCCACTGATAATGATTTGGATCAATGGGGGCTAATTATACAGGCTATTTTGGACAACAATATCGAAGAAGCCGTGGCCCAAGCGGTGTATGTAAACTATCAACTGGTTGAATTTACGGATACTGAATCTACACCAAATCAGGTATACTATATTTTGAAGGAGTTCAGCATCAGGACGAATTATTGGGGAACCTTTGTTTTTAGTAAAACCCCTAAAAAACAGAATTTGGTTTTGGCCGCACCTCACATACTTCATGATCAGAATACGGGATATCAGGCGGCTTACGTATTTAGACAAAATGTGGCAAAAGCACTTTTCATCAGCGGCGCTCACCGGTGCAATAGGGAGGAGCCTACAGACTGTTCCGGGACTACTAGGGCATGTAGTTCCAATTACGCCCCATATCGCGTTTCGGATGTACCGCACAATATTTACTCGACATTCCAGAGAACAACGGAAATTATGTATGATGAATTACCGGGCAGTGTCTTTGTGCAGCTTCATGGATTTTCAAAAGAAGCCACCGATCCTTATGTGATAATTAGCAATGGAACCAATAAAACCCCGGCCAAGGACTACGTTTCCCTGATTAAAAATGCGCTGTTGGAAGAGGATAACTCCTTAACCTTTAAAATTCCTCATATAGATATCAATTGGACGCGGTATGCTGCTCTTGATAATACACAGGGACGTTTTATCAATGGGTCGCCAAACCCGTGTAATGTAGAGGCTACCAATGTTACGGGTAGATTTGTGCATATTGAACAGGAAAGTTCCAAACTACGTTCCAGTAAAACAGGATGGCAAAAGGTAAGTAATGCTTTAGGTAAGGTATTCTAATATAAAAGCCGCGGTGCAATTATGCGCTGCGGCTTTTTTACAGTTCATTTTTTTGAAGGCTTTAAAACTTTCAATTTATCCCTTCATTCCAGGTTGTAGGATCTTGTAATTTGATTTGGCTTTTGCCTCATCTACAATTTTTTTAACGTCCTCCAACAATTTCTTGGCATCGTAAATAATGCCATCTTTAATGGTATATTTTACGCCTCCTACCCGTTCCACGGTATTATCCTCCTGCAGTTTTATGGCTCCTGTGCCATACAATACTTTTAAATTCTCCAGTGGATTTTCCTCAAGAATTACAAAATCGGCCAATTTACCCACTTTTATAGTTCCGATTTGATCTCCCATACCCAAAGACTCGGCTCCGTTCAGGGTAGCGGCCTTGATCACTTCCAACGGATGGAAACCAGCCTCCCGCAATAGTTCCATTTCCCTAGGGTAGGCAAAACCATAAAGTTGATAGATAAATCCTGCATCGGTACCGACTGTGACACGTCCTCCACGGTTTTTGTACTCGTTCAAAAAGGTCATCCAAAGCTTGTAGTTTTCCTTCCAGGCAATTTCCTGTTCCGTTCCCCAAAAATGCCAGTACGAACCATGGGATTGTCGGCTTGGTGCGTAAAAATCCCAAAGCGTTGGCAAAGTGTAAGTTTCATGCCATTCTGCTCTACGGGCACGTTGCAGGTCGCGGTTGGCCTCATAAATGACCATGGTAGGTGATATGGAGAAATCAAGAGAAATAAGCTCGTCCATCACCTCGTTCCATTTTTTGGAATAGGGTTCGGCAGCTTGGGCCCAAAGTTGTCCGGCCTCCCCAAAACGATCCTGCTCATTCTGATAGTTGTAGTCCAAAGAATAGTTCTGTACCGTTCTATCATCGAACATGGCCTCTGGTAACCCATACCAGTGCTCCATTGAGGTTAAACCAGCTCGGGCACTGTTCAAAACATTCCATCTTCCAACATACAATTGGGCATGATGGGTTTTGGAACGAAGTCCCAATTTTTTGTTCTCTTCCAAGGCAGCTTGCATCACTTCGGGCAGTCCACCACCAAACTTGATGCCATCCGCCCCTTTTTTGGCATTTTCACGCACCCATTCACGGGCTGCCTCGGGAGAAGTGATGTCACCTCTACCGCGTTCCCCATTCAAACTGTTGCCAAACCAATTAAAGGCTTTTATACGTGGTGCCGTAATTTCATTCTTTTCACTTTTCTTCTTTTGATCCAATACCCAATCAATTCCATTTCCGCAACCTGGATCGCAAATGGTTGTGATTCCATGGGCCATCCAAAGTTTGAAAACATACTCTGCAGGGGTGCCTTGGGTGCCGCCACCAATATGGGCATGGGTATCCACAAATCCTGGTAAGAGATACATCCCCTCTGCATTGAGTTCCTTGCCACCTGGTTTCAATTTGGGTCGTCTTTCAGGGTTAATGTCCATCCCTGGAAACCCTACTACTTCCACAGAAGCAATTCGGTTGTTTTCCACAACAATATCGATTGGGCCAATAGGTGGGGAAAGGGTGCCATCGATTACAGTGACACCTCTAATAATGAGTTGTGACCAAGGTCCTTCGCCTTCGGTACGGGCAGGGGCTTTTTCAACTTGTGCTTGTGCAACGAGGTAAAACAGGACAAAGAAGCCCAATAAGAATTGAGTTTTGATTTTTTTCATGGGTGGGTGGTAAGGTTGATTATTAATTCAATAATGTTAATGCTTTCTTTTTGAACCATTCCGTTTAGGATTGTTAAAAATTAAGCTTAAATCAATAAATGCCAAGCTTCTGGTATTTATTGATATGCTAATTTAACCAACCTGAATGTTTTTTGTTAAATTGTTGTCAACTAAAACATTGCTAACCATTGAATTCTTGCTACAATCACTTTCATTTTTTAAAAGTGGGGATAAGTTTTGCGTTGCTCATCTTATGGTCTTCACTCGTATCCGCCCAAGATAACCGTATCGTCTTAACAGATGCTGAACGGACTCCTGCCGAGTTTTTCGCTGAATTGGAGAAACAATCAGGGTATTCCTTTTTTTATTTGAAGGAATGGATAGAAAATATCGATGTCAATAAAGCGTATTCCGGCTCTACAATAACCGAGGTGTTGGATGAACTTTTTGCCGATACCAACCTCAACTACTATACTCTGGAAGGGGAGAAACGCATTTTCCTTCTTCAGAATGGAATCATTTATGACGAATTGCCCACGGCTTTCTTAGGTTCACGGGATAGTTTGACTTCGAAAACGAACAATATTGTGGCGAAAAATATCCCTCCGCCTACCTTTTATGCAGAAACGAAGACCCAGGGTACGGACAAATTGCCACTGGTTCGCATTGGCAGGGCCGATGAACAAAATTTAAGGGAAACCTATACCTTATCAGGAAGGGTGGTCAACAACAGAACAGGGGAGCCCATTCCAGATTTGGCCATTAGGGTCAAGGGCAAGGGTATTGTGGCCGTTACCAATGAAGCAGGAAATTATACTTTGGAGTTACCTGCAGGTTATAACGTGATCACAACCAGCGCCATGGGAATCAAGGATTCTGAAAGAGAGGTGATCATGTATAACGATGGTATATTGAACCTTAATTTGGGAGAAAGCCTGGAACAATTGGATGAGGTAATCGTCGAGGCGGATGCCGTTAGCAATGTGGAAGAGGCCATAACCAGTAGCGAAGAAATTGAATCAGAAGAATCTAAGAACATTCCCTTGGTATTGGGGGAGCGCAATATTTTGGAAGTGGCCAAGGCACTACCTGGCATTTCATCGGCTGGCGAAGGAGCGTCCGGACTCAATGTGCGGGGTGGTAAAACGGACCAAAACCTTGTGTTGTTGGATGATGCGGTAATTTACAATCCGACCCATTTCTTCGGTATTTTTCAGGCCTTGAACCCTTTTACTACAGAAAAGGTCAACATTTATAAAGGAGCAGCACCTGTGGAATTCGGGGGTCGACTTTCTTCCGTATTCGACATTGAGACCAAAAACGGGAATGTGGAAAAAATATCAGGAGAAGGCTCCATAGGTCCTGTTACCGGCAATTTGGCTTTGGAAATCCCCTTAAAAAAAGAGGTGTCCTCATTGGTGGTTGGGGCAAGGGGAGCATATGCCGATTGGATTTTGCGCTCCTTGGATGATGAATCTTTGAGCAATAGTGAAGCTTCCTTTTTTGATGGAATTGTAAAATATCATCATCGATTCAATGAAAACAGCGAAGTGCGGGCAACTGCCTATTATAGTAAGGATAAGTTCAGTATCACCTCAGATTCACTTTACAATTATAGTAACCGATTGTTTTCGCTACGTTGGACACATCGGTTAAGCGATAAGAGTAGTGGGGTACTTACAGCGGGTAACAGCGATTATAATTTTGGGATCGATTACGAAAGTGAGGGTAACAATGATTTTGAACTGGATTATGCCATCAACGAATCGGAACTAAAATACAAACTGAGAACCCGTTTGAATGATGACCATGCCTTGGATTATGGTCTTTCGGCCAAATACTATTCCGTAAATCCAGGGGGCATTGCCCCTCAGGGCGATTCCAATGTGGCACCTATTGATATTGATCAAGAGCAGGCATTGGAGGGAGCACTTTTCCTTGGGGATGAGTTTAAGGTTTCCGATAAATTATTGTTGAGTTTGGGGGCCAGGTATATGTTCTATTCCGCCATGGGCAAGGCAACCCAGAACACCTATCAAGAAGGGGCTCCGCGCAATGAGGCCACCGTGCGGGATACGGTCAGTTATGACAGTGGCGAGTTCATCAAAATGTACGGTGGACCAGAAGCACGTATTTCTGCACGATATCTGTTGGCACCTGATTTTTCGGTCAAGGCAAGTTTCAACAACTCCTACCAATTTATCCATACCCTTTCTAACAATACAACAGTTTCCCCGATTGATACCTGGAAATTATCGGATTTGAACATAAAACCTCAAAAAGGGTATCAGGCCACTTTGGGATTCTATAAAAACTTTCAGGACAATATGTTCGAGCTAAGCCTAGAAGGGTATTATAAGATGATGGATGATGTGCTCGACTTTAAGACCGGGGCCGATCTATTGTTGAACGAGAATGTGGAGACAGAAGTATTGCAAGGGGAGGGAAAAGCTTATGGAGTGGAATTTTTGTTGAAGAAGAACAAAGGAGATTTCAATGGGTGGCTCAGTTACACCTATTCCAGGTCATTGTACAAATTTGATGGGGAATACCCTGAGGAGCGCATCAACGATGGGAAATTTTTCCCATCCAATTTTGATAAACCCCATGATGTAAGCTTGATTGCCAACTACAAATTGACAAGGAGGTTCAGCTTTTCCATGAACTTTGCCTATCAAACCGGAAGACCTATTACCTATCCTGTGGGAACCTACCGATTCAATAATGCAGACTATGTCATTTTTAGTGATCGGAACAAGTATCGGATTCCTGATTACTACCGATTAGATTTGGGAGTGAACATTGAAGGCAATCACAAAAAGAACAAATTGGCCCACAGTTTTGTCACCATACAGGTATACAATGTGCTGGGCAGAAACAACCCTTATTCTGTATTTTTTGTAACTGAAGATGGGGAGGTCAAAGCATTGCAAAGTTCCATTTTTGGTGTGCCAATTCCTTCCATAACCTACAATTTCAAGTTCTGATGAAAGCAAGGAGAACCATATATAGAATAATTTTCGGTCTTACCCTTTTAACGGCTTTGGGAGCTTGTATTGATGAGCTGGACATTGAAACCCTTGGAGGGGACGATGCTGATGGGATGCTCGTTGTGGAGGCTGTGTTCACCAACGAGATGAAGACCCAAGCAGTGTATTTGAGTAGGAGTGATGACCGATTGGATTTGGAAACCGATACAACCTATAATAAATATATTCCTGTGGGTACCCGGGCATATGATTCCGTGGTGGTTGAGACAGGGGCCTCGGTAAAGGTATTGGGGGGTAACGGTACGGAATTTGTTTTCACTGAAGGTCAAGGGGGTAGCTATTTTTCCAATGCCCCTTTTGCCCTTGAGATGGGTGTGGACTACTCTTTGGAAATAACGACCAATTCAGGAACGACTTATACCTCTGAAAAAGTAGGGGTAAAAGGTACCTCGGAAATCACTAATGTGTATGCAGAAAGAGCCACAAGCAATAGTGGTGTAGATGGTGTGGCCATCTATATCGACAGTGAGCCTGGGCTGGGCGCTTCGGAATATTATAGGTATACATACGATGAAACCTATAAGATTGTGGCACCGATGTGGAGCCCTGTCGATTTCAAACTAACCAATTACGATCCATGTGCGCTACCAGAACCCACCTATGATTTGGAAATCGTTCCTAGGGAAGTCCAGAATCAAGTTTGCTATAATACGGTATCCTCCAATACTATAGAATTGGCAAGTACTGCCGGAAATCCGGGCTCTAAGGTCTCCAAACAGATGGTTCGGTTTATTGGTAGGGACAATTTTATCATTTCACACAGATATAGTATCCTGGTAAAGCAATTGGTGCAATCGGCCGATGCCTATTCCTATTATGAAACATTGAAGAGTTTATCGCAATCCGAGGATATTTTTTCACAGGTACAGCCCGGTGCCCTATATGCCAATGTAAGTCGAAAGGATGGCAAGGATGAGAATGTATTGGGATATGTGGAAGCTGTGGGTGTTACCGAGAAGCGCTTGTTCTTCAATTTTGAGGATTTGTTCCCGGGAGAGGAACTTCCACCATACCCATATGGTTGTGGCCTTGAAACCGCTCGCGAGTCCCATCTGTCATATTGTTATGCAGGCGAGGGCCTACCAGAGGATTGCCCTCCGTCGGTTATTGAAAGAGTGGACCAAGGACTCATAAGCTATTATGCGCCGTATAGCGAATCACTTGTGCCGAACAGTTCCTGCCCAGGCCCTTATGTTTTTGTTACACGGGTTTGTGGGGATTGCACCTTGTTGGGTGCCAATGTGGTTCCGGAATTTTGGGAAGAATAAGAATGATTAACGGATTGAAACAATAATGACATTCGCCAAAGTAGAGATAGGATTACGAAGTGTAATGTACAGATTTGTCCTGGGGCTAATGATGGTTACGGTAATGAGTGCCTGCTTGGATGAATTGGATATAGAGACTTTGGCCGATGATGGTGCTAACAGAATGCTCGTGGTGGAAGCTGTGCTTACCAATGAACTGAAGACCCAAGAGGTGTTCCTGAGTAGAACGGATAGTAGGTTGGATTTGGAAACGGACACCATTTTTGACCGTAATATCCCAATAGGCATAAGGCCCTACGATTCGGTCAATGTAGAATCTGGAGCCATGGTAAGGGTCCTTGGAAGCAATGGCCAGGACTTTAATTTTACCGAGGGCCGTGAGGGAAGCTATTATTCAGATGAACCCTTTGCTCTACAAAAAGGGACTGATTATACCTTGGAAGTGACCTTGGCTTCTGGGGTATCCTACGTTTCGGACAATGTTGCGGTGTCGGGGACTTCGGATATTACCAATATCTATGCAGAGCGAACGAAAAGCGAATTGGGAGTGGACGGTGTGGCCATATATATAGATAGTAAGCCAGATTCCGGTGAAACGAAATACTATCGGTACACCTATGATGAAACCTATAAAATTGTGGCGCCTTATTGGTCACCTTGGGAGTTTAAGCTCACCAATTATGTTCCTTGTTCCAGTCCCCCCACCTATGATCTTGAGGTGGTACCCCGTGAGGTACAGAATCAGGTTTGCTATAATACGGTGACATCCAATGGTATTGTACAGAACAGCACAGTGGGTAATTCCGGTATCAATGTTTCTAAACAGATGGTGCGCTTTATTGGAAAAGACAACTATATTATTTCCCATAGGTATAGCATTTTGGTTAAACAACATGTGCAATCTGCTGCGGCCTATTCCCACTACGAAATATTAAAGAGTTTTTCACAGTCAGAAGGACTTTTTTCACAGATACAGCCAGGCGCCCTATATGCCAATATGCATAGAAAGGACGGGGCGACCGAGGAAATTTTTGGATATGTGGAGGCTACAGCGGTATCGGAGCGGCGTTTGTTCTTCAATTTTACAGACCTGTTCCCTGCTGAAGAACTTCCCCCATATCCTTATAATTGTGGCCCGTATTCCGCGCTTGAACCGCCACCTCCATGCGGGGGAGATGCAAGTGACTGCCCTCCTTCAGTGGTTGAAGGGGTGGATCAAGGTCTTATAACGTATTATGCACCGTATGATGATGGGATAGTGCCTGTTCCCTTTTGTATTGGCCCCTACGCCTTTACAGTACCTCCATGTGGTGATTGTACCTATTTAGGGAAGAATGTGGTTCCAGATTTTTGGGTTGAATAAAGAACAAATATGAAAAAACAACTGATTTTATTTTTGGCCTTGATAGGGGCGACCATGGCGGTCAGGTCCCAATATGTTATCAAAGATGTTGGCGAATTGATTGACTTGAAAAAACTTGCCCAAGAAAAGGTGTATGTCCATCATACAGGTCCCTTAGTATTTGCTGGGGAATATCTACACTATGCATTTTATTGTTTCAACGCGCAGACCAGTAGGCCTACCAATATAAGTGTTGTAGGGTATGTGGCTTTGGTGAGCGAAGAAGGAAAATATATTTTGGAACAAAAGATAAGGTTGGACAAAGGCCTGTCCCAAGGAGATTTCTTTATCAAAACCGATGTCCCTTCGGGAAATTACAAACTCCTTGGATATACCCAATGGATGAAGAACAATGGTGTTCAGCAAGTTTTTAAAGGTGATATTGTGGTCATCAATCCCTATCAGGTAGATCAAAGCAAGCTCTTGGAGGGCAATTCGCAAGGAGAGGAAACCGGGATATCCAATAAAGAAATGGAAAAACCCAGTGATAGCTCCATAGTCCAGTTGCACTTTGATAAGAAGAACTATGGAACAAGGGAGAAAATTCATTTAGCGGTAAAAAATTATAAAGGTCAGTTAGGGAATGGCAACTACACCGTTAGAGTTCAAAAAAAGGCAACCATACCAACTGCTTCGGCCATGAATGCCATGGAATATGGAACTGCTTATTTTAATGTGGACAAACAGATAGACAAAGAAGTGGGCGATAGCTTGTTTCTTCCTGAGCAAAGGGGGGAACTTTTTTATGGAAAGGCTATGGAAAGGGTTTCTGGAAAACCTGTGGAAGATGTTAGCCTGGCAATGTCCATTCCAGGGGATGAGTTCATACTCAAGTCCACAGTAACCGATAATAGTGGTAGTTTCTACACCTATGTTCGGGAAGAATATAAGGAGCCCAGAGTAATTGTACAGTTTATGGAAGACAGTCCGGGTTTGGAATTGGAATTGGACACGGTGCCCAAGTTGAATGTTTCAGGGGTCACTTTTGACCACTTTAGGCTAAAACCGGAATACGTAAGTGCCATTAAGGAAAGGAGCATTTACAATCAGATAGAGAACCATTTTTTTTCCGTAAAACCCGATTCCGTATTGCTGGGTGATCCCATAGATCCTTTTGGGGGCGCCATACCCGAAGTGATATCTTTGGATGATTATACCCGTTTCCCGACGTTACAGGAAACATTGGTGGAAATATTGGGCTATGTTGGATACCGAAACAATGGAAAAGGGGCAGATTATATCCACATTAATCAAGATGTGAAAGGGTACCAAAAGGAATATGACCAATACCCTGCCATTGTATTGATAGATGGGGTTTTTATTCCAAACCACGAAAGAATTAAAACTTTTGATGCCCGTTTGATCAAATCCATCAGTTTGATCAGGGACAAGTTTAGGCTTTCGGGAAAGGACTATCAGGGAATGATGGAGGTCACCACCTTCGATGGCAATTTTTACGAAACTTACGCGCCTGAATTTGGAATAAATGTTCCTGTCGGAAAACCCTTGCCCAAGAAGAACTATTATCGCCAAAATTATGATGGTGTCGATGCTGGATATCAAAAAATCCCGGATTACCGTTCCTTATTGTTTTGGGAACCCCATGTGGAACTGGAAGGTGATACTTTGGAGTTCGGATTTTACACTTCGGACCTTACTGGGGATTTTGATGTCATCTTGGACGGATTTACCACCTATGGCAAGCCCATAACCGTTTATAAAAGTATTTCGGTACGGGATGAAAGTCAATAACCTATCTTTGGTATATACTCAACCATTATTAAAAATAACATCATGAAAAATCCCTTTCGCGTTCTCGTTTTTAGTTTGATGATAGGAATCACCACCACGACCTTCGCCCAGCAAAAGTTGGATGCTTCCGTCGTGTCGGACCTGCAAAAAACACCAAAATATGCTTTTGGGGTCACCGATGATTTTCATTTTAGGGGTGTTTTGGGAATGTATGACACCTTGGTGGAAAATGGTGTGGAAATTGAGGCTTTCGAGATTGTGGTGAAGGGTAAAATTGTGTCTGAATTGGTCAAGGGATCCGAGTTGGAAACCTTTTTTGAAAAATATCAAGGTAAAGTTCGCGTAAGTGTCTGTAGTATGGCCATGAAGAAATTGAATGTTTCTGCGGACCAATTGTTCAAAGGATTGATTCCGGTGCCAACGGCTTCCATTCGGATGCTACAGTTGCAGGCCAATGGATACAACAGCCTATCTTACTAAGTAATTTATACAACAAAATAAAAAACCTTGCACATTCATGGAATGGCAAGGTTTTCTACTTTTTAGTGACTTATGTCTTGTGACCTCGGCAGGATTCAAACCTGCAACCTTCTGAGCCGTAATCAGATGCGCTATTCAGTTGCGCCACGAGGCCTTTTTAATGGGCTGCAAATATATTTCTTTTTAACTTTATCACAAAACCTTAGCGTACAAAAAAATGGATTTTGCCTCATACATTCGTGATATAGAAGACTTTCCAAAGCCTGGTGTTGTTTTTAAGGACATTACGCCTTTGCTCAAAGATCCACAGGTGTTCCAAAAAGCAGGCGAAGCTTTGTTGGGATTAACCTCTAACATGAAGATCGATAAAGTGGTAGGGGTAGATAGTAGAGGTTTCATTTTTGCGCCTCTATTGGCTACACGTTTGGGCGCAGGTTTCGTTCCTGTACGCAAATCGGGCAAACTCCCCTTTAAGACCTTGTCCGAAACCTACGCCTTGGAATATGGTGAGGATACCTTGGAAATGCATACCGATGCCATCCAGAAGGGAGAAAAGGTGTTGGTCCATGATGATGTTTTGGCAACCGGCGGAACCGCCAGTGCCGTTTGTAAATTGGTAGAAAAATTAGGTGGGGAAGTGGTACAGTGCAATTTTTTGATAGAGCTTACCTTTTTGAAAGGAGCCGAAAAACTGAACGGTTTCCCTATTAAGGCATTACTGCAATATTAACGTTCGTCCAAGGCCTTTGTGGTCACAAAATAACGCCAACCTATAATGGCCAATTGCATTTTGGTCGCCTTGGATAGGTCCAACCCCTTTTTGGAATAGGAAGGCAGTATCGCCTTATTGATCTTAGCCAGTGTCTTGTAGAGCATAGTATCCAAACTAGACTACAAATATAGTCAGGATGATCCTAATGGTCCCAAACACTGTCCGCCGGTTCCGATAATCCAAAAAATGGTTGGCCCAAAGCTTGACATATATAGGGAGGTTTAAATGAAAATAATGGCTATGATGTGGATGAGAATCATAACAAAAAACTTAACAATTGCGATCATGGTTTGATTGATTTAATGGTTAAAAAAACAACTATAAACCGGTTATATTTTTTGAAGATATAATGATAAAAGTCAAGCTTCCAAACATTTAGGCCAAAATCTATACAATTGCATACAAGATTGTAGTTAAAAAAACACTTAGCTCCTACGATAGTAATGTTATTCCTTGTAAAAAGTTATAAAATATAATTTTAAAATGTAATATCTATTACAGATTGATACATTTGTAGGAGTGTTTTAGGGGTCAATTTAAAAACCAAGGGACGTTTCGTTTAAAAATGGGGCATTTTTGGCCTTTCCGTTTTTTTGAGACACAAAAAAACCGCCAGATTTCTGACGGTTCCAACTCAAATTTTGGGTCGTTTAAATCAAGTTTAGTTGCCTTTTTTGGTCGTGATCACCACAACACCATCCTTGGCTTTTTTACCATATTTTTTGATAGCTTCATCTCCTTTGAAAACTTCCATGCTTTTAATGGTATCGGGGGAAAGTTTTCTTATTTCCTCAGCTTTCACTTTTTTGCCATCCAAATAATAAAGAGGTTCTTCACCATCATCAGTATTAATAAAAAAGAAACTACCGTTATTTCCCATAACTTCAATGTCATCCTCGTCATCGGAGTCTTTTACGATAAAAACATGCTTTCCTTTTTTAACCACACTTTTTTTATCCGTATCCCTGATCACCATGAAATTTTTCCCATCACCATCTTCCTCAATCTGGATTTCAACTTTCTTTTTTACATGACCATCTTTTGAATGGATTATAATTCCGTTTTCATCTTCCCCAAATTCGTCAACATCCACATTAATTTCCATTTCTTCAAATTCTTCAGGGCTGACCTCTTTACCATTGACTATGATTTTTTTGGTACCATCCACTTTTTTAATGATAATATCTTTTTCATCATCAGTGGTCCAATGGATTTTGTCCCCGTCCATTTTGTGGATTTTAATTTTCTTATGTGCCATGCTGCCAAAGGACACCAGATTGGCATCATCATCGTACAAAACAGCCACAGGATCAATAGGGCCATCAGAATTGGTGGTATAGTTGCCACTGAATTTCTCCCCTTTGCCGTTCTTACCGCTTAGTTGCAACGAAAGTTCCACAATTTCCTTGTTGTCGTTCCTAACTGCGGTGTAGCTAAAGTCTATACCATCCTTGGCCAGGTCGCTTTTGATTTTGTCCAACTCGTCATTGGAGGTATCCTTATCAATGGTAAGTTCCACTGATTTGTCCTCCAACGCACTTTCAATGCCGTCCTCGTTGGTGTACTGGTATACGTTTTCTATACTGAAACTGACAAGGAAAAGTCCCAACAAGGGTAGCACCAATAAAGTTTTAAAGACACTGATTCTTTTTGATTGATTTTGATTTAACATGACTATTCGTTTTTTGATTAATGAATTATAGAATGAATTGGTAAGCCTAAAATTTTGATGGTCCACAGCCTGTTTCAACATGAGGTACTGGTAGTCCTTTTTGTCGGCAGCATTTTCAAGCGTGTGCTTATCCGCTAAAAACTCCAGATTTTGTTTAATGGCCGGTTTGTAGAGCCATAATACCGGGTTGAACCAGAATACGATCTTTAATAGTTCCAACAAAAGAATATCTAAAGTGTGGAATTGTCTGGCATGTACTTTTTCATGGGCCAACACCGTATTCAATTCTGTTGGACTGAATAACTTCGGATTATAAAACAAGTAGTTGAAGAATGAAAAAGGGGTAATCTTTTTCTCTGTTTCTACATGTAGATATGGATGTTCCCGCCACATTTTGGCTTGGGCTGCCAGTTTTTTTAAGGAGCTCAACTGTAAAAGAAAACGAACCAAAAGTACCAAACAGACCAAAAGGTAGATGCCGAGCAAAATATTTTCAAGTGTGAAAGCAGTTTCCACAGGGTTTGCCAATGTGTTGGTTTGATTTCCTGTTGAAGCATTGATGATCAAAGGTTTAGTGGCAACAATGGTTCGTTGGATCTTAATCAAGGGAAAAATCAAGGATAACACCAAACCGGACAGAAGGAACAGCCTGTTTTCAGTAAAAAAGGTATCCCGCTTCAGGAACAGATGATAAATGGCCAAAAATCCACCGGAAATCAAGACTGACTGCGCTAAATAGGTAAATATGGACTCCATTACTTCTTCTTTTCGATTAAATCAATGATTTCTTTCAGTTCTTCTACCGAAATTTTTTCCTCGTTGGCAAAATAGGATACCAAACTTTTATAGGAATCGTCATAATAATCGGCAATGGCGGCGTTCACATACTTTTTCCGATAGTTTTCCTTGGTAACGGTTGGAAAGTAGCGATGGGTGTTTCCAAAAGCCTCATACCCTACAAACCCTTTTTCCTGTAGGTTCCTTACAATAGTGGAAAGGGTGTTGTAATGGGGCTTTTCCCCTTCAATTTCTTCAAGGATTTCTTTTACGAAGGCTTTTTTCATCTTCCAAAGAATCTTCATTACCTCCTCTTCCTTGTTGGTCAATTTTTGCATGTTCAACAATTTGATGACCCAAACATAGTACTAATAACATAGTTAAACAACTATTTTTGTAGTTTGTTAACTATTTTTATAGTTTTCATTGTGAAATGGTCCTTTTTTTAGACGGTAATCTTCCGTTATCTTTGTGCCAAGTTATATTCTTTGGGAAATCTACTATTTATTGTTTTGGGCCTTGCACTCCTGATTTTTGGGGGCAATTGGTTGTTGAAATCAGCTGTGGCCCTGTCCCTGAGACTGGCCATACCCAAAATCGTGATTGGTATGACGGTGGTTTCCTTTGCCACCTCTGCCCCTGAACTTATTGTAAGTGTGAAGGCTGCGCTGGACGGTTTTCCTGATCTGGCCTTGGGCAACGTAGTAGGCTCCAATATTGCCAATTTAGGGTTGGTGCTGTCCATAACGGTGATTATGGGAAGTATTGATGTTCGGAAGGGATTCTATGCCACGGACTGGCCCATGATGATGGTTTCTTCCTTCCTGTTTTTTGGCTTTATTTATTTTGATGGTGTTCTGCAACGCTATGAAGGCATCATCATGGTGGCTTTGTTGTTTGTTTTCCTGGTTTATTTATTAAGGTATCAAAAGCCAGCTGTTGTGGATGAAATGCCAGAAGACGATGTAATCCTGCCTTTGTATAAGATTGCCTTGTTTTTGGGAGTGGGAGGGGTAGCGCTTTGGGGAGGCTCCGAATTACTCATTAAAGGAGCGGTTGGCATGGCCTCTACCTTTGGTGTCAGCGATCGGGTCATTGGAATTACCGTGGTTTCGGTCGGCACCAGTATACCAGAGTTGGCTGCTTCCGTTATTGCCGTGTTGAAAAAGGAAAAAGCCATTTCGCTTGGGAACCTGATAGGTTCCAACATCTTCAATTTGCTGGCTGTTTTGGGTATTACCTCCATCATCACACCCATTACTGTAATGGATCAAGGGTTATTGACCAGTGATATTTTCTGGATGCTTGGGATTTCCTTCCTGATTTTACCTTTGGTATTCTTTCCGAAGGGACTTCGTTTGGGTTGGAGGGATGGGATATTTTTGTTGGCGGTCTATGCCGTTTTCGTCTATATGACCCTAAAATAAAAACCGCCCCAGTGAGCGGGACGGTTTTCATCTATAATCAACAACTAATTTATTTACAACTTATACTTTGGCGGATTTTACCGTTTTGATGATACGGGCCGCAACTTTGTATGGATCGGCGTTAGAAGCAGGTCTTCTGTCTTCCAACCAACCTTTCCATCCTTTTTCAACGGTCATGATAGGAATCCTGATAGAAGCACCCCTGTCGGAAACACCGTATTTGAAATCTTTGATGGAAGCGGTTTCGTGTCTTCCGGTCAAACGCTGATCGTTATAGGCGCCGTAAACGGCAATGTGCTCAGCGGTAACAGGTCTGAATGCCTCACAAATTTTCTCATATGTTTCTTTGGAACCACAAGTTCTCAAAGTAGTGTTGGAGAAGTTGGCGTGCATACCGGAACCGTTCCAATCCCCTTTGATAGGTTTTGGGTGGTATTCAATGTAGAAACCATAATCTTCGGTCAATCTGTCCAAAAGATAACGGGCGGCCCAAACTTGGTCACCAGCAGATTTACCACCTTTAGCAAAAATCTGGAATTCCCACTGTCCACAGGCAACTTCTTGGTTGATACCTTCAAAGTTGATTCCAGCTTCAAGGCACATATCGGCATGGCGCTCAACCAAATCCCTTCCGTGTGTATTTTTACCACCTACGGAGCAATAGTATAAACCTTGGGGGCCTGGGTACCCATTGATGGGGAAACCAAGTGGCAATTGGGTTCTAGTGTCCATGATGAAGTATTCTTGCTCGAATCCGAACCAGAAATCATCATTTTCATCATCGATGGTAGCCCTAGAGTTGGTCTCGTGTGGGGTCCCGTCTGGGTTCAAAACCTCGGCGATTACCAAATACCCATTGATCCTTCCTGGATCTGGGAAAATGGCAACAGGCTTAAGCAAGCAATCTGAAGAACCTCCCTCTGCTTGTTCAGTGGAACTTCCGTCGAATGACCAAATTGGACAATCTTCCAACTTTCCGCTGAAATTATCTTCAATCTTTGTTTTGCTCCTCATGTTGGCGGTAGGTTGATAACCGTCCAACCAGATATACTCTAATTTTGATTTGCTCATAATTCTGGTAGTTAATTGTTCTCAAAAGTAATGAGCCACAAAAATAAATTTTTCATTTAATTATCAATGTTTTAAGGGGGTAAAATCACAAACTTATCTTTATTATTTATATTACCCCTGTTTTAAGTGGGGATCAATGAAAAAAAAGTAAATTTTACTCTTTATATTATTAAATTGTTAATTGTAGTTTTGGAGTTTAAAACATTTAGAAATGCCGAAGATCAGATTTCAAGCTTTGGAAGAGAGCCGAAAAAGGGAGCATACCGTTATAAGTGAAACAGGGAAAAGGTCGGAACTGTTTGGTAAATATGTTTTCAATGAAGAGAAAATGCTCCAGTTTCTGACTAGGGATGCTTTCGAAAACGTAAAATCTGCCATTTTTCAAGGCAACAAGATCGATAGAAAAATAGCCGATCAAGTGGCCGAGGGCATGAAGGCTTGGGCCTTGTCCATGGGGGCAACCCATTATACCCACTGGTTTCAGCCACTGACAGGAGCTACTGCGGAAAAGCATGATGCTTTTTTTGATATTCTCCCAAATGGTCGTGCCATGGAAAAGTTTGGAGGGGCCCAATTGGTGCAACAGGAGCCGGATGCTTCCAGCTTTCCAAGCGGTGGTATCCGAAACACATTTGAGGCCCGTGGTTATACCGCTTGGGACCCGACTTCACCAGCATTTATATACAAGACAACGCTCTGTATTCCCACCATTTTTGTGGCCTATACGGGTGAGGCATTGGATAACAAAGCTCCATTGCTAAGGGCATTGCACGCCATTGACCAAGCAGCTACAGGAGTGGCACAATATTTTGATAAGAACGTACGGAAGGTCTATGCTACTTTGGGGTGGGAGCAGGAATATTTCTTGATCGATAAGGCCTTGGCCAAATCCCGTATTGATCTTTCCACTACGGGTAGAACATTGGTTGGGAGTTTTTCCGCCAAGGGACAACAATTGGACGATCACTATTTTGGGGTGATTCCACCAAGGGTGTTGAGCTTTATGAGCGACCTGGAAAAGGAATGTACCCAATTGGGGATACCTGTAAAAACCAGACATAACGAGGTGGCTCCCAACCAGTTTGAGTTGGCTCCCGTCTTTGAGGAGGCCAACCTTTCCGTAGACCATAATTTATTATTGATGGACGTGATGGAAGAAATTGCGGACCGTCATAATTTCTCTGTGCTTTTTCATGAAAAACCCTTCGCGGGCATCAATGGGTCGGGCAAACACAATAACTGGTCATTGGCTACCGATACTGGGGTGAACCTGCTCAGTCCTGGGACCACACCCATGAAAAATCTTCAGTTTTTGACCTTTTTCGTGAATACCATCAAGGCGGTGGATACCTATGAGGAATTGTTGCGAGCCTCCATTGCATCCGCCAGTAATGATCACCGATTAGGAGCCAATGAGGCGCCTCCGCCCATTATTTCCATATTTATAGGAAAGCAATTGAATGATGTGCTTGATGAATTGGAAGGTGTTTCCAAAGGAAAACTTTCCCCTGAGGAAAAAACCGAACTCAAACTGAACGTGGTAGGCAAGATTCCGGAAATTTTGCTGGATAATACGGATAGAAACCGTACTTCGCCCTTTGCCTTTACTGGGAATAAATTTGAAATGAGGGGAGTGGGTTCCAAAATGAACTGCGCCAAACCCATGACCATTCTCAACACCATTGTGGCCAAACAGCTTACCGACTTTAAAAAGGAAGTGGATGCGTTGATCGACAAGAAAAAGTTGAAAAAGGACGAGGCTGTTTTCAATGTGCTGCGTGAATATATCAAAACTTCCAAGCGTATACGGTTTGAAGGGGATGGCTACGGAATGGAGTGGCAGGAGGAGGCACGCCGACGTAAGTTGAGCATCAACAAAAATACGCCTGAGGCCCTACAGGTAATCACTGCTAAGGAAAGCGTGACCCTATTTAAGGAAATGGATGTGATGAACGAGGTGGAGCTTACCGCCCATCAAGATGTGGAACTTGGTGCCTATATCTTTCATATTCAGATAGAAGGCCGTGTTTTGGGTGAAATGGTGTACAATCACATTATACCGGCTGCAGTTAAATACCAAAATCTATTGTTGGAAAACATCAACGGACTACGAGAAGTGTATGGAGCTGCCCATAAAAAGGTGGCCGAGGCCCAACTCAACATTTTGGAGCAGATCGGGGAACACATCATCGAGATCAAAAAGCTTACCGATGAAATGACCGATGCCAGAAGACGGGCCAATGGCATGTCCATGCGGAACAAAAAGGCGCAGGCCTATTGCAACAACGTTAAACCTTATTTTGATTCGATACGGGAACAGTCCGATACCTTGGAGAAATTGATTGCCGATGAATTCTGGCCGTTCACCAAGTATAGGGAAATGCTCTTTTCCAAATAATACTTTTAGTTGAAAAGAAGAGGTTCCGTATCCATAATTTGAAGGGTTTCCGTTATTTTTGCCCAAACCTAATTTATGTCGTCCGACTCCAGTAAAAGATATGCGCAACGAGGTGTTTCTGCCTCTAAGGAAGATGTGCACAATGCCATTAAGAACATTGATAAAGGTCTTTTTCCCAAGGCTTTCTGCAAAATAGTGCCCGATTTTCTCACCGGTAGCGAAGACCATTGCTTGGTCATGCATGCCGATGGTGCAGGCACAAAATCTTCCTTGGCTTATATGTATTGGAAGGAAACTGGGGACATTTCAGTTTGGAAGGGAATAGCTCAGGATGCTTTGATCATGAACGTGGACGACCTGATCTGTGTAGGTGCCACGGATAATATCATGCTGTCCTCTACCATAGGTAGAAATAAAAATTTGGTGCCTGGGGAAGTGATTTCTGCCATCATCAACGGTACCGAAGAATTGATTTCCGATTTGGACAAACACGGCATTACCATCCATTCCACAGGGGGTGAAACGGCCGATGTGGGTGATCTGGTCCGCACCATCATTGTGGACTCCACGGTTACAGCACGTATGAAACGCAGCGAGGTCATCGATAATGCCAATATCAATGTTGGAGACGTAATCGTTGGCTTGGCTTCTTATGGACAGGCAACTTACGAAAGCGGTTATAATGGTGGTATGGGGAGTAATGGACTTACCTCTGCCCGCCATGATGTTTTCGGAAAATATCTGGCCAAAAAATACCCCGAAAGTTATGATGCTTCGGTCCCCGAAGAATTGGTTTATTCTGGAAACACAAAATTGACGGATTCGGTTCCCAATGCTCCTTTGGATGCGGGAAAATTGGTATTGTCTCCGACTAGGACCTACGCTCCGATCATCAAGAAAATCTTATCAAAATACACTTCCAAAGATATCCATGGAATGGTGCATTGCAGTGGCGGTGCCCAGACCAAGATCCTGCACTTTGTAGATCGTTTCCACATCATCAAGGACAATATGTTCCCGATACCTCCACTGTTCAAATTGATACAGGAGCAATCCGGTACCGATTGGAAGGAAATGTACCAAGTTTTCAACTGTGGTCATCGCATGGAAATCTATGTGAATGAGCAGGTTGCTGAGGATATTATCTCCATTTCAAAGAGTTTTGGCGTAGATGCCCAGATCATTGGTAGGGTGGAATCCTCCGAAACCAAAAAATTAACCATCCAAAGCGAGTACGGTAAGTTTGAATATTAGCATACGAATCTCCCTGAAATAGCGTTTTATTATAAACCTCACGCTATGGAAAGAAAGGAATTTTTGAGGAGTTTGGGTGCCGGTGCAGCTTTCGCCCTAATTTTTCCCTGTCTGCAAGGATGCTCCAAGGACGAAGTCGATGGGAATATTGTGGAAGAACCTACGGGCGTTGATTTTACAGTCGACCTTAATTCTGCCGAATCGGCAAACCTTGCCAATAATGGTGGTTTTATCTTAAAAAATTTGGTGGTGATCGCCAAAAACTTGGAAGGCGAATTTATTGCCGCAAGCCAAGTGTGTAGCCATCAATCCTATGATCAAGTTCGATTTGTGAACCAGAATGGGGGTATATTTTATTGTGATGTGCATGGTTCCCGCTTTGACCAAGATGGAACCCCTTTGAACCAAGTGGATAGTGCTCCTGCAAAGGCCATCAAAGTATACAATACCGAATTGAACGGTTCCATTCTGCGGATTTTTGAGTAAACCTTTTTGTCCCGAATTCATGAAAAAGATATTGTTCCTACTACTTTTTATCTGTGGCACTGTACTTCAGGCCCAAGAATGGCAGCCTAGTTTTTCTGATGCCGTTTCCAAAGCCGCTGAAGAGGACAAACCCGTTGTTTTGGTGTTTTCCGGGTCGGATTGGTGTGCGCCCTGTATCCGATTGAAGAAGCATATTTTTGATAGTGAGGCGTTTAAGGATTATGCTAAGGAACACTATGTGCTGTACAATGCAGACTTCCCTAGAAAGAAGCAGAACCAACTGCCTGAACCCTTGATGACCATGAATAAATCCTTGATTGAGAGGTATAACCCAAAGGGTTATTTTCCGTTGGTGGTGGTTTTGGATAAAAATGAAAAAGTATTGGGAGAAACAGGTTTTGTGGCCCGTTCTACCCCGGAAAAATATATTGCGACCCTCAACAAGTTCATCAAATGAAAAAGCTATTTGCTCTTTTGTTCAGCCTCTTCTGTATGCTGTCCCAAGGGCAGATGCTACAAAAAGATGTGACCGTTCGGAAAGTGCTGAAGTTGATGGGAACCCGGTTCGAGATTACCGTGGTGGCCCCCAATGAGGAAATCGGGTACATCAATATAGATTTGGCCGTTTCTGAAATTGAACGCATTGAAAAAATCATCTCATCTTGGGATGAGAACTCTGAAACTTCCTTGATCAATAAAAATGCAGGTATAAAACCCGTAAAGGTGTGTCCTGAACTTTTTGGATTGATAGAGCGTTCCATGAAAATCTCTGAAATTACCGATGGAGCTTTCGATATTACCTATGCCTCCATGGACAATATTTGGAAGTTTGATGGTTCCATGACCACCCTTCCAACCAAAGAAGAAATCCAGAAATCCATCGCCAAGATCGGCTATCAAAAAATTGTTCTGGATGCTGAAAAGGAAACCGTGTTTTTGCCCGAACCTGGCATGCGCATCGCTTTTGGTGCCATCGGAAAAGGATACGCTGCTGATCGCGCCAAGGAACTTTTGGTTTCCAAGGATGTGAAAGGGGGAATTATCAATGCATCAGGGGATTTGACCACATGGGGAACCAAGGCAACTGGTGAAAAATGGTTGGTGGGTATCGCCAATCCTTTAAGCAAGGATAAGGTTTTTAGTTGGTTGCCGATCATTGAATCCTCCGTGGCCACTTCAGGCAATTATGAAAAGTTCGTGACCCTTAACGGTAAAAAATATTCCCATATTATCGACCCACGGACTGGTTATCCCACTACAGGAATCAGTAGTGTTTCCATTTTCGCCAAACAGGCGGAACTTTGTGATGCCCTCGCCACTGCTGTTTTCATCATGGGAAGGGACGTTGGCCTACACATGATCAACCAAATTGATGGGGTTGAGGCAGTTGTGATAGACTCGGACAATAAAATTCACAAGACCACAGGTATTATGTTCGAAGTGAATCCGTAAATTTACAACATGCGAAAACCTCTATTTTTACTGCTCCTCTTGATTTTTTCAAGCTCTTGCGTCGCCGTTCGGGAATATGACAAGGTATATTTGAACGATGTGGAAATGCAATTGGGGGCTAGGGCCAACGAACGTTTTGAAACCAATTTCCATATTTATAGGGAGGCATCTTCTGGTGCCAATGGAGGAAAAACTGGTGGCGGTTGTGGCTGTAACTAACTCAATAATCATGAAGAGCAAGCCACAACAAATCAAAAGCATATTCTTTTTAGGAAATGTTCTGTTCATGGTTTTCATGTTGATGGGATCCATCGTTTTTGCCCAACAAAATGATACCTCTTACCAAAAACGGGTGTTGGAGACCAGTGAGGTGGATTTGTTGTTCAGTTATTACAATCAAAATGGAACCCACGCGGCCGTTACAGGTGGTGAGGGCACTGAGGAACTGACCGATGCCACTTCAACCATTGTGTTGCGCATGCCCATGAACGAGAATGATGTGTTGACCATAGATGTAGGGCTTTCGGCCTATACTTCGGCATCTTCCAGTAATATCAATCCGTTGGATGGCGGAATTAATGTAACTCCTTTTGATGCTTCTTCTGGGGAATCCAGAAAGGATTTGTTGGCTTATATCAACCCAACGTATTCCCACAGTTCTGAAGACCGAAACACCATTTGGAGTGCCAATGCCTATGTGTCATCTGAATACGATTATTTTTCCATCGGTTTTGGCGGTAGCTATACCAAATTGTTCAACGAGAAGAATACGGAAATTACGTTGAGCGGTAAGGTGTTTTTGGATAAGTGGAATGCCATTTACCCCATTGAACTTCGGGATGGATTTTTTGATAATCGCATCACGGGAAATGGAACCTATAATCCTATTTTTTCTGAATTCGATAAGGAAACTAGAAACTCCTATTCCTTGTCCTTGAGCTTTTCCCAAATATTGACGGAAAAACTGCAAGGAGCACTTTTTTTGGATTTGGTTTCCCAGAATGGCTTGCTCAGTACGCCTTTTCAAAGGGTTTATTTTGCTGATTTTGAGGATTTTTATATCGATGATTTTCAGTTAGCGGACAATGTGGAGCAATTGCCGGATACTAGGTTGAAGGTTCCATTTGGGGGACGATTGAACTATTACCTGAACGATTTGATCGTATTGCGTACCTATTATCGCTACTATTGGGACGATTGGGGCATAACCTCCCATACCGCAAGTTTGGAAGTGCCCTTCAAAATGACCGATAAATTCACCTTGTACCCAACTTATCGCTACTATACCCAGACCGCGGCGGATTATTTTTATCCGAAGGAAGTTGCGCTTTCTTCTTACTCCTTTTACACTTCGGACTACGACCTGTCGGATTACAGTTCCCATCAATATGGTATGGGTGTACAGTACCGTGATATTTTCACTACGGCACGAGTACTCAATTTTGGTTTGAAGACCATCGACTTGCGTTTTAGCCAGTATGATCGTAGTGATGGCCTCAATGCGTTCATCATCACATTGGGAACCACTTTTGTGGGCAACTGACCAAATTTTCTTAGAAAACAATCCAACTAAAAAATCGTAAATTCGCAGTCTTAAGGAGGACAGGTTTATGCTAGACAAACTGAATATCGTAAAGCAACGTTTTGACGAGGTTTCCGATTTAATCATTCAGCCCGATGTGATTGCCGATCAGCAACGATACATCAAGTTGAACAAGGAATACAAGGATTTAAAAGTCTTGGCCGCAAAACGCGATGAATATGTAACACTTACCAATAACTTACAGGAAGCGGAGGAGATCATTTCTGATGGAAGTGATCCGGAAATGGTGGAGATGGCCAAAATGCAGATGGACGAGGCCAAAAGTGCCTTGCCCAAATTGGAGGAAGAAATCAAATATTTATTGATTCCGAAAGACCCCGAAGATGCCAAGGATGTAGTGATGGAAATCCGCGCCGGAACGGGTGGGGATGAGGCCAGTATTTTTGCAGGGGATCTCTTCCGTATGTATACCAAATATTGCGAATCCAAAGGCTGGCGTACCAATGTCATCGACCTTAATGAAGGAACCAGTGGTGGTTACAAGGAAATCCATTTTGAGGTTTCCGGTGAGGATGTGTATGGAACTTTAAAATTTGAAGCAGGGGTGCACCGCGTACAACGTGTTCCGCAAACAGAAACGCAAGGAAGGGTGCATACCAGTGCCGCAACCGTAATGGTAATTCCGGAAGCGGAGGAATTTGATGTGCATATTGAACCCAAGGATGTCCGAATCGATTTCTTCTGTTCATCAGGACCTGGAGGACAGTCGGTGAACACCACCTACTCCGCGGTACGTTTGACCCACCTTCCAACGGGGATTGTGGCCCAATGTCAGGATGAAAAATCGCAGCACAAAAACAAGGATAAAGCCTTTAGGGTACTGCGAGCCAGGTTGTACGATATGGAGTTGGCCAAAAGACAGGCCGAGGATGCGGCAAAACGGAATTCGCAAGTAAGCAGTGGCGACCGTTCAGCCAAGATCCGTACCTATAATTATCCCCAAGGTAGGGTTACTGATCATAGGATTGGCTTGACCCTTTATGATCTGCAAAACATCATGAACGGGGATATCCAAAAAATCATCGACGAGTTGATGTTGGTGGACAATACCGAAAAACTAAAAGAGGCTTCGGAGATTTTCTAAGTCTTTGTTTTGTGAAATAGATTTGTTGGAACGAGTCAATTTGAGAACCGTTTAGCATGAAGATAGAACACCTTATTGCCGAAATACGAAAAAAGAAATCTTTCCTATGTGTGGGATTGGACACGGACTTGGAAAAGATTCCGGAACATCTCCTAAAAGAAGAAGATCCCATTTTTGCGTTCAATAAGGCGATCATTGATGCTACCCATGAGTATTGTGTGGCTTACAAACCCAATATTGCCTTTTATGAGGCATATGGTTTGCCCGGATGGAAATCCTTGGAGCGTAGCATGGATTATTTGAATACCAACTATCCTGAAGTTTTTACCATTGCAGATGCCAAACGGGGCGATATCGGGAACACTTCCACCCGTTACGCAAAAGCCTTTTTTGAAACCATGAATTTTGATTCCATCACCATTGCACCATACATGGGTAAGGATTCAGTGGAACCGTTTTTGGAATTTGAGGATAGGCACACCATTTTGTTGACATTGACATCCAATGAAGGTGCCTTCGATTTTCAAACCAAAAAACTGGAAGGGGAAGAACTCTATAAAAAGGTTTTAAAGACTTCCAAGACCTACAAGGGCTCTGAACGGTTGATGTATGTGGTAGGGGCAACCAAGGCCACTTATTTGCAGGAAATAAGGGAAATAATCCCAGATAGCTTTTTACTGGTGCCTGGTGTAGGGGCGCAAGGGGGCAGTTTGCAGGACGTGTGCAAATACGGCATGACCAAAAACATCGGGTTGTTGGTCAATTCTTCGCGCGGCATATTGTACGCCTCCACGGGAAGCGATTTTGCGCAAATAGCTGCTGTTAAAGCGGAAGAAGTTCAAAAGGAAATGGAACACGAGTTGGAAAGGTATTTCCAATCTTAGGATAGACTTTCCAATACTTTTTTAATTCCTTGAGCTTTTCTTTTGAAGAATTCACCCAAGCGTGTATCTACGTGGGCAACCTCGGAGGCTTTCTCCATAAAATTGTTATACATAACTTCCAAAACGGAAATTGCCTCACTTCCACTGGTGATCGGGGTTACTGTTCCGACTCTGCAATATTGATTGTTCATGATTTCCAAGATTTGTTAATATCAAAGATACGTTGAAATGCTGCCCATGGATTATGGCCTGGATGGGTATACATCTAGAAATCAGGTCTTTTATCTAAAATTTAACGTATGAGGCCCAAAATGAGAGGTATTCTTACAAAGGGTTAGGATAAAATTAACGAAGTCCAATTGCCTAATATCAACCAATGAAAGGCAGGTGGGTTAGTGTGGAAGTTTCTCCAAAAAGGGGATTGGGGAAGAAGGAAATAAAAAAAGCCAGTGGGAACACTGGCTTTTTAACTAACTAACTCAAAAAAATGCTAACTCAGATAACTCGTTACAAAATTCTCTTTAAACCTTCATGTCAAGGTTAACTTAACTTTAGGTTTTTGTTATAATTATTTCATTTCATTGAGTATATAACGGACATATTTTCAACTTATTGCGTAATTCTAAAAAAATTATAATTAATCTTGTAAGGCAAATACTTTTTTTAACAAATCTGTTGTACGGGACGAAACCTTTGTCCTAATTTCCTTCTCTTCCACTGCGATCATGGTGTATACCCCTGCCAAGGCTTCGTTGGTAGTATAATCGGTCAGATCTGGATTAACGTCATTGGTAAGGGGTAGGTTGTTGTACTTGGTGATGATGTTGGTCCAAATCTTATCCGCACCTACTTTTTGGAACGAATTCTTGATGATGGGGTTGAATTTATTGTACAACTGTGTCTTGGTGGCTTGTTGTAAATATTGGGTGGCCGCATTATCGTTTCCCAGCAAAATCTGCTTGGCATCGTTGAAGGTAATTCCCTTTACTGCATCCACAAAAATGGGAGTGGCTTCGCCCACTGCATCCTCGGCTGCACGGTTAAGAATTTTTAGACCTTCGTCCGCAAGGCTAGACAATCCAATATCCCGTAAGGTCTTATCTACTTTTTGAAGCTCTTCAGGCAACAAGATTTTAACCAATTCATTTTTGAAGAATCCGTTTTCAAGGGCCAATTTGTTCACTTGTTTTTCAATGCCCATGTTCAAGGCTTCTCGCAATCCTTGGGCAATTTCGGCATTGCCAATTCCAGTTCCTTGGGGCAATTGGTTTACAACCTGTTGTAGTTCGGCACATCCTACCAATTGGAAAAATAGAATAAAGGCTAGTATTCGTTTCATGATAAATCTTTTTGGTTAAGGTGAAATTACTGCGAAACCATCAAAGGACGACTTCGTTCTTCTGTTTTTTAGATAAAATCACGCTTATCATTTTTGATGAACTGGACTTTTGAATGGATACGAGGAGTTAATTCAATTCCAATACCAGACTCGATTTTGCTTTGATTTCCAACATAGTGCCTAGTGAAACTGTTTCATCAGTAATCGCGTTTTTTCCATTCTGATGATTCTGAATTCCCTCTTTAAACCGTGTGAGGTCAATTTGTTGGTCTTTAAGGGAATTGTTCAAAACTACCATGACCGCATCTTTCGGATTTTCGGGAAAATACCTGAAGTAGACGTACACATTGTCCACTGGAGAAAAGTGAAGGGTCTTTCCTTTGTGGATCACCGATTTACTTTTACGCCAGTTCAGCAGTTTTTTGGTGTAATCGAAATACGCTTTTTGATTTTCTGTCCTTCCAGATTCCAAAAAGGCATTTTGCGGATCACCAGACCATCCGCCAGGAAAATCCCTTCGGATATCCCCATCTCCTTTACTTTTTTCACCTAACATCCCAATCTCGTCTCCATAATAGATTTGGGGAATGCCCCTCAAAGTAGCCAGTAAGGTGATGGCCAGCTTGTACTTGTCCACATCCCCATCAAAAGCCTGATTGATGCGATTTACATCATGATTGCCCATCATGATCAAGAGGTTATTAATGTTCGGATAGAGAAAATCCTGTGTCAAGTGATCATAAACCTTAAAAAGGCCATCTCCCCAATTCTGTTCTGATTGATTAAATACTTCAGGGAAAATATCGTGAAGAGGAAAATCCATCACCGAAGGTAAATTGGAATTGAATCCTTGGATTGCGCCAATGGCGCTGTCTTTCTGCCAAAAGGCGATATGTGGTGTTTCGTGCATGAAAATTTCTCCTACAATGTTCAAGTTGGGGTATTCTTCCATCACCCGAGTAACCCATTCGGTAATGCCTTCTTTATCATTGTAGGGATAGGTATCTACCCGCATGCCATCCAAATGGGCACTCTCGATCCACCATATGGCATTCTGCACTAAATAATTGATGACCATCGGGTTGCTTTCATTCATATCGGGCATGGTATAGTCGAACCAACCGTCCATGCAGCCTTCGGCATCATATGTTGATGCATACGGATCCATTTGGCTTGTTTGGATGTAATTACTTCGCTTGAAACCGTTTTCACCACCCTCCCAATAATGCAACCAATCTTGGGCGGGCAAGTCTTGAATCAACCAATGGCTTAATCCCCAATGGTTGGGTACGTAATCCATGATATGTTTCATGCCCCGTTGATGCAATTCCTCGGTCAGTCGGACAAAATCCTTGTTGCTGCCATAACGCGGATCCATTTGATAAAGATCACTACAAGCATATCCGTGATAGGAATAGGTCTTTTCATTATCCAAGGTAAGTGGAGTGCTCCAAAGGGTGGTGGCCCCGAGTTCATCAATATAATCCAGATGGTCAATGATTCCTTGGATATCTCCCCCGTGCCTTCCACCTTGTTCACCGCGATTGGCGAGTTCGATGGTTTTGGAATGGCTGTCATTTGAAGGGTTTCCGTTGGCAAACCTATCTGGCATTAAAAGATAGATCACATCGGAAGAGTCAAAACCTTTTCGGTCTGCAGAGCCTTCCCTTCGCTCCAAGAATTGGTAATCTATGGATGAGATGGTTCGCTTTCCCTTTTTGAACTTGATTTTGTAGTTGCCTGGTTGCACATTCTTGGTGTCCAGCGTAATAAAAAGGTAGTTCGGGTTTTCGGTCTTTTCAATTTTTTTGACGGTAATTTCAGGAGTGAATTCAGGTTGAAGTTCACTGATTTGGTTTCCATGTACCAACAATTGGAGTTCAGAGTTCTTCATGTCGGTCCACCAATAAGGGGGTTCTACACGTTGCACTTGGCCCATGCTGCTGGTCAAGACCATCAACATCAATAGTAAAATGTTGTATTTCATGCGTTTGAATATTTTATGAGCCAATTTCAAGTTTGAAAAGGATCAATTTTCTAGGGTAATAATTTTTGAATAGGGGATAAATCCCAATTAAATGGTTACGACTTCGTCATCTTTGTCATCCACCCTTGCCACCAATAGTGCGGCGATCAAAAAGGAAATTCCACTTGTTACGAGGGCAAAAATGGGTTGTTCGTTGTACAGGTATTTTACCATGGGGCCTCCGATCAAAGCATTTATGATTTGGGGAATCACAATGAAGAAATTGAAAATACCCATATAAACACCCATTTTTTGTGGAGGAATGGACCCTGCAAGAATAGCGTAGGGCATGGCCAAAATACTGGCCCATGCCACCCCGATTCCGATCATGGAGAGGATAAGCCAATTTTCATCCGGCATGATGTAAATAGACAAAAACCCGAGAGCACCAATAACTAAGGAGATGGCATGTGTTTTTTTACGTCCTACCTTTTTGGCAATAGCTGGGAGAAAGAAGGCAAAAATGGCCGAAACGCCATTATAGATCCCGAAAAGAATACCTAGCCAATCTCCTGCATTTTGATAGGCCATACTCTGGTTATCATTGGGATCTAGACCGTAAATGTGCTGCGCAATGGCGGGAAGGGCAAAGACCCAGAGTCCAAAAAGCCCAAACCAAGAAAAAAACTGTACCCAACTCAATTGTCGCATCGTTCGTGGCATTTTCTGGAAATCGGTAAAAATATCACTGAGTTTGCCGGGAGATTCCTCCAAATTCGCGGCACCTTCCGCTTGGTGCAATTGGGCCATTTCTTCTGGGTTGTATTCCTTTGTCGTGAATACTGTTACCAAAACACTGGTAATGAGCACAATGGCTCCAATTACAAACGAAAGCAAAAGGTTAACGGGAACTTCGCCAACACCAGCGGTATTTTCCAATCCGATCCAATTCGTCAAAACATAAGGAAGCCATGAACCCACAACGGCCCCAATTCCGATAAGTACGGTTTGGAGGCTATAACCCAAGGTACGCTGGTCAGATGGTAAAATATCTGCGATCAAGGCCCGAAAAGGTTCCATGGCCACGTTAAAGGATGCATCCATAATCATGAGCATTCCGGCCCCCACCCAAAGAGCGGGCATAAAGGCTGTGAACATATCTGCATTGGGCATTAAAACAAGGCCCAAAGAGGCCAGCAAGGCTCCAGTGAGGAAATAAGGTCGCCTTCGCCCTAAACGGTTCCAGGTCCTATCGCTATAATGACCTACGATGGGTTGTACAATGAGACCGGTGAGGGGAGCCACGATCCAGAACCAAGAAAGTTCATGGATGTCTGCCCCAAAAATCTGTAGAATTCTACTTGCGTTGGCATTTTGAAGGGCAAAGCCCATTTGAATGCCAAGGAACCCGAAACTTAGGTTCCAAATTTGCCAAAAACTTAGTCGACGCTTTTCAAACATTGTGATTTTCTATTGGATCAACAATTTTACGGTTGTTAGACCGCCTATTTAACTTTTAGGGAAAGTAAAATATAAGCGCTGATAAAACCAAAGATATGTTTTTTTTGAAAAAGGGATTCACTTCACACTATTTGGAAACCATTCACAAAATACTAGCTTGTTTTTCAGTTGTTTTTGATTTGGATGGAGCCAGGTCTCGTAGAGTCCCGTATAATCAATTCGGTTTTGACCAATTGTGTGGTAAACGGTGTGTCCTCTTCCTTTTCAAGTCTGTCAATCAGGGTTTGGGCAGCAAGTTCCCCAATCTGAAATCCATGTTGGTTGACCGTGGTTAAATGTGGTCTGGCATATTTGGAAAGGATACCATCGGAAAAACCTATCACGGAGAGTGCTTCGGGAACATTCAATCCTCTCGTTCGGGCCACATTCAAAGCAGTAACAGCGTAAATTTCGTTCACTCCAAAAATACCATCGATATCCGGATTTTCATCAAAAACCTTGTTGATCCGATCTTCCAAACTTCTTTGTTCCTGATCGGAATCACCAAGTTCCCCAATTTTGATTACCAGCCCCTCATCATATTCCAGGTTGTTCCATTGAAGTGCATCCTTGTAGCCTTCGGTACGCAAGCGACCAATAGTGAGGTAGTCCATGGTGGTCAACAGTAATATTCTTTTGCACCCTATCTGAATGAGCTTTTGAACTGCCATTTGCCCGGCTTCACGATCGTCAATAATAATCTTGTCACAATCGATATCGTCCACTACACGGTCAAACATGACAATAGGGATATTTCTGTTCTGGATTTCTTGAAGATGGATAAAGTTATGTTTCAACAAGGTTTCCTTGGATAGCGAAATGATAAAACCGTCAATGCTTCCATCTATAAGCATCTCCATGTTTATGGCCTCTTTGTCCAAGGATTCATTGGTAACCCCAATGATAACATTGTATTCCTTTGAATTCGCCACTTCTTCGATCCCCGAAATCACTTTCGCAAAGAAATGGTGAACGATCTCAGGTATGATCACCCCTATGGTCTTGGTTTTTTTGTTCTTAAGGCTAAGGGCAACACTATTGGGGCGATAGTTATAAAATTTGGCGAAAGCCTGGACCTTATCGCGATTTTCCCTACTGATATCCTTGTCGTCTTTCAAGGCCTTGGATACAGTTGAAATGGAGAGCCCAAGTTCGGAAGCAATCTTCTTAAGTGTCATTTTTGGCTTCATACTGTAATGGATTTCTGGTGGGGCGGCCAGTTTTGTGTCAATTAAGAACTAAATATACTTTGATCGTTACAGTACACTAAAAATTTGTCAACCTGAAAACGTTATAAGTGCCCAAACATGATAAATGTCAAAAAAAAGGAGGTCTCAATTTACATATTTTAGCAAAAGGGAAGTGAAATATAACAAAATCTTAAAAATTAACTCTAACAAACTTTAATATGAAAATTAGACGGATGCACCTTTTCTGGTGCATGTTTCTGGTTCCTTTCCTACAGTTTGCCCAAATAACTGTTCAGGGTGTCGTGACAGACGCGACGACTCAGGAGCCATTGCCCGGTGTAAGTATTCTACTTAAGGGAACAACACAGGGGACCGCCACGGATTTTGATGGAAATTATATTCTTCAAGCCAATATGGGCGATACCTTGGTTTTCTCGTACATCGGATTTCAAAGTAAGGAAGTGGTCGTATCAGGTAGTTCAATGAATGTTGTCCTATTGGAAGATACCACTGCCCTGGATGAGGTGGTCATCATCGGTTATGGTACCACTACGGTAAAGGATGCCACAGGTTCTGTGGCCTCTGTTACAACGGAAGATTTTAACAAGGGCGCTATTGTAAGTACCGATCAATTGTTGACGGGTAAAACTGCAGGTGTCCGTATTACAAACAATGGTGGACAGCCTGATTCTGCTCCAAACATTAGGATTCGTGGAGGATCTTCGCTGACCGCGAACAACAATCCATTGATCGTTATTGATGGTATCCCAGTGGACAATACAAATCCTGCCGGGGTAAACAACCCATTGACACTGATCAACCCAAATGATGTTGAAAGCTTTTCCATATTGAAAGATGCCTCCGCCACTGCCATTTATGGCTCAAGGGCCTCTAACGGTGTAATCATTATTACGACGAAAAAAGGGATGTCAGGGGAGTTCAAGTTTAATTTTGCCTCAAACACTACGGTGAGCAGAGTGGGTAAAAAAATTGAAATGATGGATGGTAATGCCTTCACAAGGTTTATCCAAGAGTATCATCCCGATTTCACCAATTTTTTAGGAATCGATGATCCAACAACCGATGCCGTTGACGATTTGAGCACCGATACAGTTGAAGGCCGGATTTTATCCGACACCGATTGGCAAGATGCCATTTATAGGACCGCCATCTCCTTTGATCATAACTTGAGCGCACGGGGAAGTATTTTAAAAATGGTGCCTATTCGTATGTCATTGGGATATACGGAAAGTCAGGGTTTGGTAAAGACCAGTGATTACGAACGTATCACCGGATCTTTGAAATTGACCCCACGTTTACTCGACGATCACCTAAAAATTGATCTCAATGCCAAGGGCATCATGTCCAAAAAGAATGCCATTGATGAAGGTGGTGCTTTGGGCGGAGCCGTCAACATGGACCCTACCAAACCCATATACGACACTTCCTCAGATAATCGATTTGGCGGATACTATCAAAACACCGTTTTGGATGGGGATTTTGTAAAGCTAGATGGACAGTGGAATCCTGTTGCCATTTTAATGCAACGTTACCGTCCGGAAAGAGTGAGCAAGGTATTGGCCAATGTGGAGCTCGACTATAAAATGCACTTTTTGCCCGAACTGCGTGCTGTGGCCAATGTGGGTATAGAAGCTTCCAAAGCAAAGGTTAAGGAAACCTATACCGACAATTCTTTGGCGACCTATAAGCAAGATGATACCGCTACCGACCCAGCCAATAATTACCGGTTCAACCCCGGTGTAAATTATAGGGAAAACCAAGACATCGTAAACCGTACCATGGAGGGTTATCTGTCCTATGCGAAAGATTTGGGTGGTGCCATCAAAAATTTTGATGTGCAGGCAGGTTACTCCTATCAAAATTTTAAGAACGATGGAAACAAGGAAGAATACCAATATAATGAGGAAACGGGTATCAGGGAATTGATAATAGATGCCCAAAATCCTACCAACAGGTATTATAACGAGCTCAATCTACAGTCGTTCTTCGGTCGTAGCAACATCAATTTTTACGATAAATATTTACTTACGATATCCTTTCGGGCCGATGCATCTTCCCTATTCTCCAAAGAAAACCGTTGGGGATACTTCCCAGCAGCGGCATTGGCCTGGAAGGTGAAAGAGGAAAGCTTTTTGAAAGATGTGGATGTGGTGAACAATTTAAAGCTGCGTTTAGGTTGGGGTAGAACAGGTCAACAGGACATTACCGGTGCCGTAGGCTTCTATCCTTCACTTCCGTTGTTCGAGGCCGGTTCCGCTACCAGTCAATATTTGAGTGGCTATGCCCTTTATTCTGCAAAACCATATAACTCCGACCTTACTTGGGAAAAAGCGGAAACGTTCAACGCGGGTCTTGATTTTGGATTTTTTCAGAACAATGTCCTTAGTGGATCCTTTGACGTGTACTACAGAACCACCAAGGATTTGTTGGCTACTGTTCCCGTAGCGCCTGGTCAAGCACTTACTTCATCCTTTGTGAAGAATGTTGGCGAGACAGAGAGCAAAGGTTTTGAGGTGAATTTCAACGTTAAGGCGCTCAGCCAAGATAACATGTCATTAGAGTTTTATGGAAACACCTCATATAGCAGGGCAGAAGTGACCGATCTCCAGGATGTAAGCCGAATCAGTGCCAGCGAATCGGGTATTCCGACCGGCACAGGTGTAAGGCTCGCCTATCACGCTGTGGGATATCAACCCTATTCTGCTTGGGTATTCAGACAATTGTATGATGCCCAAGGCAATCCTATTCATGGTGCTTTTGCTGATTTTAATGGCGATGGCATCGTGGACAACGATGACAGGTATTACAAAACCCTTCGTCCTAACTGGACTTTCGGTTTCGGATTCAATTACAACTACAAGAATTTTGATTTGAGCTCCAGCTTCAGAGGGCAAATAGGGGGACAGGTCTATAACTCCCGAAGATTGACTTCGGGGTGGGTTGATAAGGCTATTCCCAACAATTCAAACAGTTTGTCCAATGTTCTTGATTTTTACAATGGGGCGGCCAACTTCAACTTTGTTGATGTACAGGGCAATGTGCCTTTTTCTGATTACTTCTTGGAAGATGCAACTTTCCTAAGATGTGAGAACATTGTGTTGGGCTATCGTTTGAACGACGCCATTCCAAATGTATCCATGCGTTTTTATGGAGCTTTGAACAACCCGTTCATCATTACCAAATATGATGGACAGGATCCTGAAAATTTCAATGCAATCGATAATAATTTCTACCCTAGGCCAAGGTCTTTTACCATTGGGGTGAATGTGGATTTTTAAGCTATTCGACATGAAAAAAATAATACCGATATATCTCATACTGTCCCTGATATTTCTGATTCAGGGATGTACCAGTGATCTGGACACAGAACCCCAGGTAGAACTTACCTTGGATGAATTGTTGGACCAAGATCCAGATGCCGTGAACGGAATCCTTTCCAGATTATATGCCTCATTTGCCCTTTCTGGGCCGGATGGTGCCGGAAGCTCCGATATTGACGATGACGCCGGGGAATCCCCATTCCTTAGAGGGATTGTGAACCTTCAAGATTTTACGGCGGATGCCATGAAAAACCGATGGGGGGATGATGGTCTTGATCAGTTGACCACCACATCCAATTGGGATGAGAACAATAAGTTTTTCCGCTACCTCTATAACCGAATCTATTATACCATTCCACAAGCGAATAACCTACTTTTGGTCTTGGGTGCCGTGGATCTGGATAACAAGGATCAGATTGAAGGAGAGGTAAGGTTCATCAGGGCATTGGCCTACTATTACCTAATCGATTGTTTTGGAAAAGGGGTATTGGCTACCGAGGAAAATTACGGTACATCAGAACCATTGCCAGAAGTCGATAGGCAAGAGCTTTTCACTTATGTGGAAAATGAATTGTTGGCTGCTGAAGCGTTGCTGCCAGATACAAACGAATATGGCAGGGCAAATAAAAGTGTGGGCCGAATGCTTCTTGCCAAACTTTATATGAATGCCGGGGTCTACACCGGAACAGAACGTTTTGATGATGCCGCAACCTACATAATCAAGGTTATTGATGAAGGAGGCTATTCGTTGGATGCCGATTTTGTGGGCTTGTTCTCTGGAGACAACAACCTTTCCAACGAAATCATTTTTCCATTGTTGGCCGATTCACAGACTAGCCAAAGTTATGGTAACACTACTTATATTGTAAACGGTAGTTTGGGTACCGAGACCATGGTATTGAGTGATTATGGTGCCGAGGATGGATGGAGCGGACACAGGGCCACTAAAGCTTGGTACGGACTGTTCAACAATGGCGATTTGGCCAACAGTACCGATGATCGTGCAGCACTTTTCTGGACCGAAGGACATAGCTATGAAATGACGGATTACAAAAAATGGACCGACGGCTATCCTTCCATCAAGTTTAGGAATACTTATTTCCATAGTGCTTCCAGTCCCACTTATTTTTCCAGCACCGATTTTCCTTTGTTCCGATTGGCAGATGCCTATCTGATGTATGCGGAATGCGCTGTTCGTGGTGCAGCTGGTACAACCTTGTCAACCGCTTTGGGATATGTGAACGCGGTAAGAACCCGTTCCGGTGCTGTTTCAGTTGCCCAATCTGATCTAACCCTCGATTTCATTATGGATGAAAGGGGAAGGGAACTGAATCTGGAAGGACACCGCAGGAGCGATTTGATTCGCTTTGGCAAGTTCACGGGAAGCAGCTATTTATGGCCATGGAAAGGGAATACCTTGAATGGTACTTCCATTCCGGATACCTATAAATTATTTCCAATACCATTGACCGCTTTGGAGGCCAATGAAAACTTAACTCAAAACCCAGGATTCTAATTAAAACGACTCTCATGAAAAATATAAAATCATTTATTGTTCAGGTCTTAGGGTTAGTAACGACCCTGGCATTTTTCACTGCATGTGAGAATGATGACCTCGTGCCAGAATTTACATTGCAGGCTGCCTCTGAAAATGTGGCCTTTCAAAATACCTTTTTGGAAGAATACCTGCTCTCAGGTGAAACTGCAAACAACATTGCTGAGCGTTTTGTCTGGAATCAGGTAGATTTTGGGGTTCAGACCCAGATTTCCTATCAATTGGAGGGTTCCATATCAGAAAACTTTGATGCTGAATCGGATTATCAATACGATTCAGGGACCCTTTCTGAGACCAATGCATCCGTAACCATTAAAAATCTTTTGGCCATGGCTGCAGGATTGGGATTGGATGATGACCCATCTACTACAGATGATGATGGCAATCCAAACAATACCGGTACGGTATATTTCAGGGTAACTGCCTTCGCAGGAAGTGGAGAGGGTACGGATGCTATGTCCACTACTTCGGATGTTGAACAATTGACCATCACTTTGGTTGAAAAATCAGATGAAGGTAGTTCTGGCATTCAAATATCCAGTTGGGGTGTTGTGGGATCAGGATATAACAATTGGGGTGCCTTTGCGGATGCACCTTTTTATACAACTAACACAGATGGTGTATATATTGCCTATGTAAATCTGTTGGATGGTGAAATCAAGTTCCGGGAAAACAATGATTGGACCAATAATTTTGGTGATACCGGAGTAGATGGTACCCTGGATGCAGGCGGGGATAATATCGTGGTAACAGCAGGAGACTACAAAATCACTTTGAATTTGAACGACAACACCTATTCCATCGATGCCTTTACTTGGGGAGTTGTTGGATCTGGATATAATGATTGGGGCGGAGCAGGTCCTGATGCCAAGTTCTTCTACGACTATACTACTGATACTTTTAAGGTGGGCGTTAAATTGATAGACGGAGAAATAAAATTCAGGTTGAACAACGATTGGGGAACCAATTATGGTGATACTGGAGTTGATGGAACTTTGGATAATGGTGGTGATAATATTGTGGTTACTGCCGGCTTCTATATGATCACATTGGATTTTAATACCAATACCTATACCATGGAGGAAGCCAACCTTTGGGGTATTGTTGGTTCAGGTTACAATGATTGGGGGGCAACTCCCGATTTTATCTTGACGGAAGTAAATCCAGGTATTTGGGTTGCTGAAAATGTGACATTGCTAGATGGTGAGATCAAATTTAGGGTCAATGAAGATTGGGGAACCAATTATGGTGATACAGGAGTGGATGGAATTCTGGACAATGGAGGTGACAACATTGCTGTTACTGCCGGAAATTACATCATATTCATGGATCTTACAGATGAATCATCTCCAACCTATACTATCAATGCAAGGTAGAAAATGCTAAAATAAATAATTGTGGAGGGAAACGGCTACGCCGTTTCCCTCTATTTGTTAATAGATACTATGAAGAAATTCTACTTGATATTAGGGCTTATTGTTTGGACATGTACTGCATGGTCCCAAGTAACTATTACGCCCTTTCCTTTTTCGGTAAGTGAAGAAATCACTGTCACTGTGGATGCCAATAGTACCGATACCGATTGTAATGGATTTTCGAACCCTTCAAAAGTGTACCTTCATTCAGGTATAGGAACCATTTCAGATGCATGGGGATTGGCTGTAGTGGGTAATTGGGGTCAGGATGATGGTATTGGGCAAATGACCAGTAATGGCGATGGAACCTGGAGCATCACTTTTGTGCCTGAGGATTATTACGGCTTAACTACTACGGAAGCACAACAGGCCGCCAGAATGGGTATGGTGTTCCGTAATGAATCGGGAACACAGGAATTCAAGGACAATGGCTGCTCCGATTTCTTTTTTGATGTCGGTACTTTTCAATTGACACTGAACAACCCAACTGAGAATCTTACTCTTTTATCACCAGGAGAAAGTTTGTCCATTTCGGCAACTTCATCGTTGGCTGCAGATTTTACCTTGACTGCAAACGGCAGTTTGTTGGACAGTGCCAATGGGATTACCTCCTATTCCTTCAACCATACCAACATTACAGAAAATACCCAATATACCTTGACTGCTACTAATGGGACAGATATCTTATCCCGGGATTTCATGGTGGTGGTCAATGTGGTGGAAGAAGCGGTGCCGAACGGAATGCTGGATGGCATCAACCTAGACCCCTTGGATGACACTCACGCCACGTTGGTGTTATATGCCACTGGTAAAGAGGTGGTACATCTGATCGGGGATTTCAACAATTGGACCTTGGACGACAATTACCTTTTAAAAAAAGATAGTGCCCAAAATCGGTTCTGGATCGAGCTCACAGGATTGACTCCTCAATACAACCACATGTATCAGTACGTGGTGGATGGGTCAATAACCATTGCCGATCCTTATTCCACCCTGATTTTGGATGAGAACAATGACGTTTATATTGACGATGTCACTTTTCCGGATATGCCTGCATACCCAAGCGGCGATACCAACCATGCCGTTACCGTTTTACGAACAGGAGACCCTGAATATGTATGGACAAATAATGGTTTTGTGTCCCCGGCCAAAACGGACTTAGTCATCTATGAGCTATTGGTACGTGATTTTGATGTGCTACATAGTTTTGATGCCATCCGTGCCCGATTGGATTATCTGCAGACCTTGGGCATAAATGCCATCGAACTGATGCCGGTTTCAGAATTTGATGGCAATGAAAGTTGGGGCTACAATCCATCCTTCCATATGGCTTTGGACAAATATTATGGGACCCCCGATGCTTTAAAACAATTGATAGACGAATGCCACGGTAGGGGTATGGCCGTTTTCTTGGACGTGGTGTACAATCATGCCTCAGGGCAGAACCCATACTATCGCCTTTGGAATACGGATAACGGGGGGTATGGTGGACAAGCCGCCGATGATAGCCCATTCTTCAATCCAGTGGCCACACATACCTATAGTGTTTTCAACGATTTTGACCATAGCCAACAGGCCACCCGCGACTATGTGAAACGTACTTCCCAATATTGGATTGATGAGTTCCATGTGGATGGATTCCGATGGGACCTTACCAAAGGGTTTACCCAAAACTGTACCTCTTCCGATGAGAGTTGTACAGGGAGTTATCAGGCCGATCGGGTTGAGGTCTTGAAGCTTTATGCCGATTACCAATGGGAAGCCGATCCCGATTTTTATGTGATTTTTGAACATTTAGGCACCAATGAGGAAGAGACCGAATGGGCGGAATATCGCTTGGATGAAGGGAAAGGAATCATGCTCTGGAACAATCTGAACGGTGTCTACAACGAGGCGACCATGGGTTGGAACGACAGTTCCGATTTTTCCCAAGTATCTTATTTGGAGCACAACTGGACTACACCATCCAATATTGCCTATATGGAAAGCCATGATGAGGAACGGTTGATGTACAAAAACCTGAATTATGGAAATGCCTCAGGGGACTATGACATCCAAACTCTTTCAACGGCCTTGGACCGTATGGCCTTGGCAGGTGCATTCTATTTTACGGTTCCCGGGCCAAAAATGATTTGGCAATTTGGTGAATTGGGCTATGATTATTCCATTGAATACAATGGCCGTACGGGCAACAAACCCATTCTTTGGGAATATTTTGATGATGCCGACCGAAAAGCACTTTACGACACTTGGAAAGATCTCATTGTGTTGTCAGTTGGTGAGAATATTTTTGAAACATCGGACTTTACATTGGATGTTGGCAATTCCTCAGGTTTGAAGGCCATCCATCTCACGGATACATCCGCGGGAACCGATGAAGTTGGGTATGTCACCATTATTGGAAATTTTGGTGTGGAAACCCAACAAATCAACCCAGCATTTCAAGAAACAGGGGTTTGGTACGAGTTTTTGGAGAACAACCTTAAATACGTAGTGACCGATGTGAACAAAGTGATAACGCTTGCGCCTGGGGAATATCGCATTTTTGGGAATAATCCTTCCAGTCTTTTTCCTAATGATAATCCACCAGATGAAGATTCCGATGGCGTAGTGGATGCCAACGATATCTGTCCAGGCACCACTTTAGGAGCTACCGTTAACGTAGATGGGTGCGAGGTGTTTTCCCTTCCGGAAGATAATTTTACCGTGATTGCCAGTAGTGAAACTTGCAGGGGCAGCAATAACGGAAGCATTGAAGTAACGGCATTGGAAGCATTGAGCTATACCGCATCTTTATCGGGAACTTCGGTGGAGTTCAGTCAGTCCACCATATTTGAAAATCTTTCTGCAGGCACTTATGAGCTTTGCATTACGGTGGCCGGACAAGCAGATTACGAACAGTGTTTTGACCTGACCATAACGGAACCTGAGGCGCTTTCGGTGTACTCGAGTCTGGATAACAGTACCAATTTGCTCACTTTGGAACTCAATGGAGGTACTTTTTATAAAGTTCAGCTCAACGATCAATCTTTTTTGACGGATAACAGTTCCATCGAACTAAAACTGGACCAATCCGTGAATAAAATATCGGTCAGTACCGATGTCGATTGCCAGGACAAGTTTGAAGAAACTTTTTTGCTTTCGGACAGGGCATCTGCCTATCCTAACCCTATTGTTAATTCGGGAATGGTGTCCTTGGATTTGGGTAAGGAAGTTGAAGCGCCCATGACCGTTCAAGTGTTCAATTTGAGTGGTAGGCTTTTGTATTCATCCCAAAGGGATGTTTTATATGGAAAGCTTGATGTTGACCTATCACCTTATTCCAATGGGATGTATTTGGTGAAAGTATTTGGTAGGGATGTTGCCCATGAATTCAAAATCATAAAACAATGAAGACATTATATAGATATCTTTTTCTAATACTTGTATTGCCATTTATTTCATGTGGTGGGGGAAGTGATGATCCGGATCCAGAACCGGAGGTGCCAGCACCCTCGGCAACTACGTTGATCTATCCTGATAATAATGAGGAGTGTACGGAGGGCAGTATCCTTTCGGATACGGAAAGTCAGGTGACATTTCAGTGGAACGCCTCTACAAACACAGATTCCTACACCTTAAAGTTGAAGGATTTGGAATCTGGTACCAAAAGTTCCTCCAATACGACCAATACCACTTTGCAGGTGACTTTAAAAAGGGGTAATGCCTATTCTTGGTCCGTGGTCTCCAAAGCCACGGGAACTTCCACTACGGCGGAGAGTGATACCTGGCGTTTTTACAATGCTGGGGCAGCAGTGCAAAATTATGCACCATTCCCAGCGTATGACCCTACACCGGCAATGGGACTGTCAGTAGATTCAGGGAGTATGACCTTGAAATGGTCTGGATCGGACCTTGATGGGGATACTTTGTCCTATGCCATTTATTTGGATACAGCAACACCGCCGATTACTTTGCTTGGTGAAACAAACGATAATAGCTATACGACCACACTAAACACGAACACCATTTACTATTGGAGAGTTGTCAGTTCCGATACGTCGGGCAACAGCTCCCAATCCGAAATTTTTGAGTTCAGGACCAATCCATAAGGTCTATGGAAATTGGTTTTTGAGGTTTGTAGTTAGGAAAATAGGGGCTTTTGTCCCTATTTTTTTATGAAAAGATGACAGTTTTGTTATTGTAGACCATGGTCTTTCTTGCCACATGAAGCTGAACGGCTCGTGAGAGCACAATGCGTTCCAAATCCCTTCCTTTGGCAATAAAATCGTTAACGGAATGCGTATGGGAAACCGTGGTTACATCCTGTTCTATGATGGGCCCCGCGTCCAAATCCGCAGTAACATAATGGCTGGTGGCCCCAATGATTTTTACCCCACGTTCAAAAGCTGCATGATAGGGTTTGGCACCCATAAAGGCGGGTAGGAAGGAGTGGTGGATATTGATGATTTTTTGAGGATACACATCAATCACCTTTGGAGAAACGATCTGCATATAACGGGCAAGGACTATAAAATCCACTTGATGTTGTTTCAATAACGACAATTGTTGATTCTCCGCCTCGGTCTTGTTCTGTTTGGTAACAGGAATATGGTAAAAAGGTATGTTGAACTGCTCCGCAACGTATTCCAAATCTTTATGATTGCTCAAAATAAAGGGAATATCCACCGAAAGCTCTCCAGAGTTGTATCGGCTCAATAAATCGTAGAGACAGTGGTTGTATTTGGAAACGAAAATCGCCATTTTAGGTTTGTATCCATCCAAATACACCTCCCATTCCATTTTGAATTGATCGGCCAATTCGTTTTGGAACTCTTTTTTGAATGTATCCAAAGGCAACTCTTTTTCAAACTCACTTTGCAGGCGCATAAAAAATACTCCTGCCTGCTTGTCCACATGTTGGTCCAGATAAACAATGTTTCCTTCCTGCTGATGAATAAAGGTGGTCACCGATCGGATGATACCTGCTTGATCGGGACAATGTATAAGAATGGTAAGCTTCATGTCCAATATTTGACCGGGTAAAATTATAGGTTTCAGAAAGTGAAGCCTAAACCTTCAGCGGTTTTTGTAAAATCCTAATCAAAATACATTTTGATTTGCATTTTCTGTAAATTGCAGGGCAAATTCAGACCTTTTATTGCAGATGGAACAAACAACGCCCTACAAACCCAAGAACAAGATTAGGATTGTGACCGCGGCATCGCTCTTCGATGGGCATGATGCGGCCATCAATATCATGAGGAGGATCATACAAGCTACTGGGGTTGAGGTGATTCACTTGGGGCATGATAGGAGTGTGGCCGAAGTTGTGGATTGTGCCATTCAGGAAGATGCCAATGCCATTGCCATGACTTCCTACCAAGGAGGGCACAATGAATACTTTAGGTATATGTTCGATTTGCTGAAGGAAAGAGGTGCTGGTCACATCAAAATTTTTGGTGGTGGGGGTGGTGTTATCCTTCCTGAAGAAATTAAAGAATTGATGGATTATGGTATCGAACGCATCTACTCGCCCGATGATGGTAGGGAAATGGGGCTACAGGGGATGATCAATGATTTGGTACAACGTTGCGATTCGGCTGTCCCTGACTTATTTATCCCAAAAGGAACAAGCTTGGCGTCGTTGTTGGATCAACGAAATCCGAATACGCTGGCAAGGCTGATTTCCTTGGCAGAAAATAGACATGATGCATTTGAGCAATACCAACCTGAAATAGAAAAAAAGGAAAGGAACGTTCCGGTGCTTGGAATAACGGGTACTGGTGGTGCTGGTAAATCGAGTTTAGTGGATGAATTGGTGCGCCGATTTTTGATTGACTTTCCAGAGAAACATATAGGGATCATTTCAGTGGACCCTTCAAAAAGAAAAACGGGTGGAGCCCTTTTGGGCGATCGCATCCGGATGAATGCAATCAACAACGAAAGGGTTTATATGCGTTCCCTGGCTACCCGTCAATCCAATTTGGCCCTCTCCAAACATGTATCTGAAGCGGTACAAGTGCTCAAGGCGGCTCATTTCGACCTGATTATTTTAGAAACTTCAGGAATTGGCCAATCCGATACGGAGATTTTGGAGCACAGTGATGTTTCCTTATATGTGATGACTCCCGAATTTGGAGCGGCTACCCAATTGGAGAAAATTGACATGCTCGATTTTGCGGATATCGTGGCCATCAACAAGTTTGATAAACGTGGTGCTTTGGATGCGCTTCGTGATGTAAAAAAACAATACGCCCGAAATCACGGGTTGTGGCATGCCAAGGAAGATGAACTTCCCATTTTTGGTACCATTGCCTCCCAATTCAATGATCCGGGGATGAACAGCCTGTATAAAAAGGTGATGGATACCCTGGTGGCAAAAGCAGGCGCTCCTTTGGATTCAACTTTTGAAGTATCTGGGGAAATGGCTGAAAAAATATATGTGATCCCACCAGCCAGAACCCGATACCTTTCAGAGATAGCCGAAAACAACCGTTCTTATGATATTAAAGCCAAGCAACAATCCGAGATAGCACAAAAACTGTACGGTATTTTCCTGACCCTAGCCTCTGCTTTGGGATTGGAAACCGATAATGCAGAAGCACTTTTGTTGGATAAGTCCGGGTTGAATGAAATGGAAATCCATAAACAGACTTCCAATCAATCAACTAAGGAACTGGTAGGTTTGTTGATCAAGGAATTTGATAAGGTGAAAATGCAGTTGGTGCCCCAACATTGGGATACCCTTTTAAAATGGAACGACAAGATAAGTCGTTATAAATCTGAATATTACAAATTCAAGGTTAGGGATAAGGAAGTGAAGATCAAGACCCATACAGAATCCCTTTCCCATAGTCTGATTCCGAAAGTGGTATTGCCCAAATACAAGGCTTGGGGCGATAACCTTCAATGGATTTTACAAGAAAATGTTCCTGGTGAATTTCCATACACGGCAGGGCTATACCCTTTCAAACGGGAAGGGGAGGACCCCACCCGAATGTTTGCGGGAGAAGGTGGTCCGGAGCGAACGAACAGACGTTTCCATTATGTGAGTATGGATATGCCGGCAAAGCGCCTTTCCACAGCCTTTGATTCGGTAACTTTGTACGGAAACGATCCCGATCATCGTCCTGATATCTATGGAAAAATCGGGAACGCAGGGGTTTCCATTTGTTGTTTGGATGATGCGAAGAAATTGTATTCTGGATTTGACCTAAGTGACCCGATGACTTCGGTAAGTATGACCATTAATGGCCCAGCGCCTATGTTGTTGGCATTTTTTATGAATGCGGCCATTGACCAGAATTGCGAAAAATACATCCGTGAAAATGGACTGGAAAAGGATGTGGAGCAGCGCATCAAGGAAATGTATAAAAATGCCGAACGCCCTACTTATTTTGGACAACTCCCAGAAGGGAATGGTTTGGGATTACTATTGCTTGGCGTTACCGGTGACCAGGTACTTCCAAAGGAAGTATATGAGAGGATCAAATTGGAAACCTTGGAACAGGTTAGGGGAACTGTACAAGCGGATATCTTAAAGGAGGATCAAGCGCAGAACACTTGCATATTTTCTACTGAGTTTGCCCTTAAATTGATGGGAGACGTTCAGGAATATTTTATTGACCACAACGTACGTAACTTTTATTCGGTTTCCATTTCAGGGTATCATATTGCCGAGGCTGGGGCCAACCCCATTACCCAATTGGCGTTTACGCTTTCCAATGGATTTACCTATGTGGAATATTATTTAAGTAGGGGGATGGACATCAACAAGTTTGGTCCCAATCTGTCTTTCTTCTTTTCCAATGGGGTAGATCCTGAATATGCTGTTATCGGAAGAGTGGCCAGAAGAATTTGGTCCAAAGCACTCAAAGAAAAATATGGGGCCGATCCAAGGGCCCAGATGTTGAAATACCATATCCAGACTTCAGGAAGGAGCCTTCATGCCCAAGAAATTGATTTTAATGATATTCGTACCACATTGCAAGCATTGTACGCCATATATGATAATTGCAATTCCCTACATACCAACGCCTATGATGAAGCCATTACCACCCCTACCGAAGAATCCGTGCGCAGGGCCATGGCCATCCAATTGATTATTAACAAGGAATTGGGATTGGCCAAAAATGAAAACCCATTACAGGGATCGTTCATCATTGAGGAGCTCACTGATTTGGTCGAGGAAGCTGTCTTAATGGAATTCGACAGGATTACGGAACGTGGGGGAGTGTTGGGTGCCATGGAAACCATGTACCAAAGATCAAAGATTCAGGAGGAGAGCCTTCATTACGAAACGTTGAAACATTCTGGAGAGTACCCCATTATTGGGGTAAATACCTTTTTGAGTTCCAAGGGGTCTCCAACTATTTTGCCTGCCGAAGTGATTCGCGCCACTGAAGAGGAAAAGCAAAACCAGATCAAGACTTTGCAACATCTTCACGAAAGGGAAAGCGATCGTTCAGCCAAACAACTGAAAGAATTGCAAGATGTGGCCACCAACAATGGTAATATTTTTGAAAAACTGATGGAGGTGGCCAAAAGTTGTTCACTGGGACAGATTACCGAAGCTTTGTTCCAGGTCGGGGGTCAGTATCGACGAAATATGTAAGGAAAAATGAATGGAGTTAGTTGGATAGTGACTTTCTCCACTTTTTAAAAGTGATTCGGAAGGTTTTGATTTCCCTACGCAGAAGGTTCAAATATTCTTTTTCTTTTACACCATCCCTTTCAAGACCATTGCAGTAGGCCAAAATGTTACGGGTCATGATGTTGACAAAGGAAAGACTCCTCATACGAACGGAATAGGAGTTGCTCAATGCAGCCTGTTCCACTTCCTGTGTGATCAAAAGGGCATCGGTCACCAAGGATTTGGTGATGTCGTCACGAAAACTGTCTATTTGACGAAAAGACAGCATTTCCCTATTATGTGCAAAATAGGAGGCAACCGCTTCGCTCAAATCGCGTAGAGCCAAGGATTTACGGTATACAAGCAGGGTATTTAGAGAACTTCTCTCCATCTTTTCAAAAGCAATTTTGTACCATAAAATTACGGACGATTGAAAAATTCTTACTTTTGTTTTTTAAGTAATGATTTCATTTGGCTTTAAAAAGCAAAATTTATCGCCTTATTTTCTTTTCAAATGAAGATAGATGATCTGAACTGGCAAATCCTTGGGCACCTGCAGCGCAATGCAAGGGAGTCTTTCGCCAATATTGGCCGTAAGGTAGGACTTACTTCCCCTGCGGTAGCGGAGCGTGTAAAGAAGATGGAAGATATTGGAATTATTGAAGGGTACAGGGCCAATATCAGTTACGTGGAGGCCGGTCATCAATTAAAGGCTATCATCATGTTAAGGGCCTTTATGGGGAAACTTAAACCCTTTTTGGACAAGGTGAAATCCTTTCAAGAAGTGGTCAATTGTTATAGGATCACGGGTAACGAGAATATCATAATGGAAGTGGTATTGCGTGACCAATCGCATCTGGAAAAATTCATTGATGAGCTTATTGTTTATGGGGAATGTAGGACCCACATTGTATTATCCAATGTTGTGGCCCATGCTCCCATTAAAAAGGGTAAGGTCTCAAAATAGGTTTCGTCAAAAAATTAAAGGCCAAATGGTTTTGGCTAGATTTTTGTACAACAATTGCTATGAAGAAAATTTATTTTACCGCCATTCTGTTCGCCATTTTAGGACCTTTCATCTACGCCCAAAAAATGGTTTTAAAAAAGGGTGAAATCATTGAGAACCTGATGGTCAATGACTCCCTAAAAAGCACATTTTCCCTTTACTTGCCCACTAATTTCAACACGGATGCCCAATGGCCCTTGCTGATGGTTTTTGATGTGCATGGAAAGGAAAAACAGGCATTGTCCATGTTTGTTCTGGCCGCCGAAAAGGAAGGCTACGTTTTGGCCGCCCCAAAGATGTTAGATACACTTTCGCTGACCAACAACATGCTTTTAACGGGGAAGACCATTGAAGAGGTGGTGAATATTTTACCGATAAGAAAAGGTAGGGTCTATGCTGCTGGTGAATCTTCAGGTGGCCGATTTGCAACCTTGGTGCCTATTTTTATTCCAGGGGTAAAAGGAGCCATTTCTATTGGATCGTCGCTGGCGAACAGGGAGTTGTTGAATATCAAGAGTCCTTTTCATTTCATCGGGATGGTCAGTAAGGATAATTTTGAATACATATCGATGTTGACCGATACCAAATTACTGGATAAGATGAAGTTTCCGAACCAAATGTTACTGTTTGATGGAACTAAGGATTGGCCCGGTGTTGAATATCTGGAAAAAGGAATGCAACTTTTCACCTTGGATGCCATGGGGCGTAACCTGATTCCCAAGGATTCCAGCTATATAAACAATGCATACAAGGAAGATTTGGCCAAGGTAAACCATCTTCAAAGTATAGGGGATTTACTTTGGGCGGAACAGTATATGACCGAAATGATGTCCATTTACGGGGCCCACAAAAATTTGGATTCCCTTAGATTGGTCCAGAAGGAATTGAGAAAGGATAAGCAGTTCAGGGTTATGAGTCGAAATGAAAATTCGGCATTTCTCAAGGAGTCCTTGTTGAAAGAAGACTTCCAATATTATATGGAAGAAGATTTGTACACCCACAATTTCAATAATTTGGGTTGGTGGAACCATCAAATGGGGGAAATTCAAAAATATAAGAATGCAACGGATCCTTTTGAAAAGGAAATGGGCCATCGGTTGTTGGGATTTGTTAATGCCCTGGCCGAGGATAACATCGATTTGATACAAAACAACGATGTAATCGATGAGGATGCCCTAGCATTTCTGTACATGTTGAAGACCATTTTGGAACCCGATAATTTTGAGTACTATCTGAAAACCATTTCCTTGAGTGCCAAAAACGAGGATTTTGGTACTTCGTTGTTCTATTTGGAAGAAGCCTTTAAAAAAGGGTTCAAGGACAAGGAAAAGCTGTACAACTTGGAGGGTACGGCCTTATTCCGTATTACCCCTGAGTTTAATGACTTGGTATCCAAATATTTGAAGGATGCTCTATATGAAATCGATGAAAATTGATTTTCCGCTTACCTTTGCGTAAAATCCTTCAGATGAAATATGTAAGTCTGTTTTGCCTTTTGTTCCTATTCTCTTGCGGACAGGGAAAAAGATATCATGAAGAATCCACCGAAACACCAAAATCTGCCCTAATCGCCGATATTTTAAAGTTTCAGGAAGAATTGGATGCCAGTTTTAAAGATCCAGAGGAATCCCCGCTACCGGATAAATATAAAAAGGATTTTGAGGGGTTGGACTATTTTGAACCCGACACTACCTATGTGGTAAAGGCAAAGTTGGTGCGCACCCCAGATGCTGAACCTTTTTTTATGCCCACCACGACGGATAGGAAAACCCATGAGGTTTTATATGGTATTGCCCATTTTACCTTAAACGGCGAAGAACGCCAATTGGAAATTTATCAAAGTCTGGACTTGATCCAACAGGAACAGTACAAAGATTATTTGTTTTTACCTTTTAATGATGCCACCAATGGGGAAGAAACATATGGCGGGGGTCGTTACATCGATTTGTCCATTCCTGATGGGGATACGTTGGTGATCGATTTCAATAAGGCTTATAATCCTTATTGTACCTATAATAAAAAGTACTCCTGCCCTCTAGTGCCAAGGCAAAACTATTTGAGAACTAAGGTGAGAGCAGGAGTTAAAGACTTTCATAAAGACTAAAAAAGCCTTAGACCAACGGAATAAGGCTCTTTAGTTTTTACATATGCTTTGTTTCTAGAAAGAATAGATGGCTGCGAATAGTACAGAAGCCAAGCTTTTGGTTGGAGCCAAATCATTGTCGATAAAGGTATCTTCCGATGCACTATCCAATCTGATTTCGGGCTTTAAGATTAAATTCCCGATGGTTGCACTACCAGTAAGGGTCAAAGCTAGAACACTTGCATCTCCATCAGCGTCAAATACATCACCAATGGCACCGAATTCGTCTGTTTCCATGAAATATTCACCCCGTAGCCCTAGGCTGAAGGTTTCGGATACCGCATATTGTGGATAAAGGGCTACACCTGTGAAAGAACCACCATTGTCTTCAATAGAGAAGTGGGCCGCGTTCAATCCCAAGTAGAAATCCTCGGAAAGATCGAATCCACCGGTGAAGTCGATTTCATAGCTGCTTTGGCTGTAAACAAAGTTCAAGAACTGACCGGAATATCCCAATTGGGCACCAACGGCATAATCCCCGGTTGGGTTGAACTCGGTAAGGTCGGTTGGGTTCATCACGGCCAACATGGCTGACCAATCGCTACCAAGATCAAAATCAGCTTTCAAACCGGTATGGCTAAAAGGTCCATAAGAGAATAGGTAAGAAGTACTGTAGTTAAAGTTGGCTACAGGAGAAATCACTTCGTATCCCAAGAAAGTGTTGAAGTTACCAAAGGTAAGGGTTACCTTGTCACTAACATTCCAGTATACATACAATTGGTTCACAATGTCACCGGTTGCAGAATACATGGGAGAAGCAAAAACGGCATCCGTACCACGTGGGCCAAATACCAAATCGGCCACAAAACCTACTTTTTCACCTTCATAAGCGGCAACCAGGTTGGCCATGCCCAAGGAAAATCCTGGCAAGTTGGCAAAAGAGGAACCTGGAGCAATGGCATCCTCGTCATTTGGAGCGGTCATGTTGGCTCTGTAATAGGCATCTACCGAACCGCTGAAGCTGAATTTTGGTTTTTCTTCCTCTTCTTCTTGTGCAAAAGCAGAAATTGATACCAGAGAAAGTATGGCAAAGGCCAAATTTTTTACGAAATTTGTATTTATAATCGCTTTCATATCATAATCATTTTGAGTTGTCCCATTGGGACAAATTGTTGTTTAAATTGTGAGTTTTTGATTGAAAAGGTTATCAACGGAGCGTTTGGCAGAACGCTCCGTTTTCTTTTCTTGATGTTGTGAGTTTTTATTTGTTCTGTGAGGAAATATGCTCTGGATAAGCTTCCACACCGTGCTCGTGAATATCGAGACCTTCGATTTCTTCTTGTTCTGATACGCGAAGACCGATAGTTTTCTTCAAGATGAAAAGGATCACAAAAGTGCCAAGGGCTGCCCAGGCGATATAAGACAAAGATCCGTAAGTCTGAACCCAAAGAAGTTTGGCACTTCCTCCGTATAGCAAACCACCATCCAAAGCGAACAATCCGATCAAAACGGTTCCTAGGAATCCACAAACCCCGTGTACGGAAATAGCACCAACCGGGTCATCGATTTTGAACTTTTTGTCGATAATCTCAATGGAGAATACCACGGCCAATCCACAAATGAGGCCAATAGCAAGACTTCCTACGGCGCTAACGGCACCACAACCAGCGGTAATACCCACCAATCCGGCCAATGCACCGTTCAGGGTCATGGAGATATCAGCTTTTCCGTAACGGATCCAAGTTAAAAGCAATGCGGCGATGGCACCCATGGCAGCAGCCAAGTTGGTGTTGATGATCACGCTGGTAGCAGCAATGGTATCGTCACCACCCCAGGCCAACTGGGAACCTCCGTTAAATCCGAACCATCCCAACCAAAGGATCAATACCCCTAGGGCACCGTACATCATGTTGTGACCTGGAATGGCCTGCGCTTTTCCATCTACGTATTTTCCGATACGTGGACCAACCATGATTGCGGCTACCAAAGCGGCACCACCACCCACGGCGTGTACAACGGATGAACCGGCAAAATCAATGAATCCAGCTGTGTTCAACCAAGCATCATCATCAAATGGCCAGTACCAGCTACCGGAAATAGGGTAGATCAATGTGGTCATCACAGCAGAGAAAATAAGGTAGGTGGAAAACTTGGTCCTTCCAGCTATGGCACCTGATACAATCGTGGCAGCGGTTGCACAGAATACGGTTTGGAAGAATAAGTTATACCAATCCGTGGCACTGAACATGAAATATCCTTGATCAGATGGACTGGTCCTAAAAAATCCTCCTGCCACAAGATCACTACCATACATAAAGGCATAACCTACGGCCCAGAACATGACCGAGCCAATGGCAAGGTCCATAAAGTTCTTCATTATAATGTTACCTGAGTTCTTGCTGCGGGTAAAGCCTACCTCTACTAAGGTAAAACCTGCCTGCATAAAAAACACTAAAACAGCTGCAATGGTGATCCATAGGGCGCCCATGTCGCCGGTGATGGCTTCTACAGCTTTATCTATCGCTTCTTGTTCTTGTAGAATCATAATCTAATTTTTTGAGTTGTTTTTGGTTATACTTTTAATTGATTCCGGCGCTACCGCTTTCTTTGGTTCGGATCCTGTAGGCCTCGATCATGTCGGAAACGAAGATTTTTCCATCTCCCACGTTGCCGGTGCTTGCAGTGTCCAATAAAACGTTAACGGTTCTTTCCAGAAAGTCATCGGATACCACGATAACCAAATACCTCCTCTGTATATCGCTGGTGCTGTAAGAAATGCCACGATACACATGTCCTTGTTTTTCATTGCCAACTCCCGTTACATCCCAGTAACTAAAGAAATTGACCTCGATCTGATGCAGTGCTTTTTTCACTTCATCAAACTTCGATTTTCTAATAATTGCCTCGACTTTTTTCATAATTAAGTAGTTAATTGATGTCTCAAATATATAGTAATTCACATAAGACTATTAAAAAAGGGAGGGTTATCCGTTGATTTTTATGGGTATAAAAAAAATACCCCTAATATTTTAGGGGTATCTAATTTTAAATAAACTTTTGTTATTTATTTGTTGATTTTTTTTTAACATTCGCCCTTTGGAAATTAATTTTTGTCATTAAACACCAATAATAGGGGTATTAATGTTCAAGTTTTAACAAAAATTAACTATAAAAATGTAATTTGTAACTAGCCTAGTTGTTTGGCCAACCAAAGGCCCAACACTACGGCAAGAACACCAAAACAGATACTGGCGACCATATAAATGCCCAGATTGAGTAGGTCGCCGTTCCGTAATAGGGAGTGTTTTTCGAATGCGAAGGCGGAGAAAGTGGTGAATCCGCCACAAAAACCTGTGGCGAAGAACAGAGTACTATTATAGGTAAGAATATTTCCCCTTGCGGACAGTCCTAAAACAAGTCCAATGAGCAAACAGCCTAAAATATTGACAAGAAAGGTGCCCAGGAAAAAATTTTGGAGTAAAGGATTTAGGGGTTTGGAAATCAGGTAGCGCAATACGCTGCCAAATCCCCCACCCAAAAAAACAAGAAAGGCCTGTTTCATGCCCTAAAGGTACAAACTATACCGCTTCCTTGTATTCGGTTTCGGATGCCTCTCGGGGGAAGAGTCTTGGTAATGAGGTCTCCGAAATTCTTTGAATCGGTTTTCTTAATCTTTCGCCTGCCCCGTTGACACTAAAGATCAACAGTATTGCATTAATAGCGAGCAAAATGAAAAGGATGCTAAGGAATAACGTCATTTTTTCTGCCAAATTAATGTTAAACAAAAGTACGTCTTTTCCTATAGTATACGAATCAAACCCATTTTAATGTTGTGTAAATGAGCATTTTTGTGGTAAACTCAATACAGGTGTTAATTTTTAAGAAAGTATTTGATAAGGAATAGGATTATTATAAAAGTTATAAAGGAAACAAGGATCCAGATAACGCCTTTGTAATTTTTTCGATGAAGCTTTTTGTCCTTTTTATAGGATAGGGTGACGATTACTACAAATGCCACAAAAAAAAGAATGGCGAAAATTAGCTGTCCCGTGCTGAACATATTTTTTACTTTTATGCAAATCTAAATCAAATCGAGAGCAATGGAAAGTAAAATAAAGGCAGTGGAACTTTTTCACAATTCCTTCGGACTTGGGGTGTTGCATGAGCCGGTGGCAAATCTAGGAAGAGAGAAAAATATGTTGAGGTTCAATTTGATGGACGAGGAGAACAAAGAGTACCTGGAAGCTGCCAATAATGGGGATATGGCAGAAGTGGCCGATGCCTTGGGCGATATGTTATACATTCTTTGTGGAACCATTCTGGAACATGGAATGCAGTATAAAATTGAAGAAGTCTTTGAGGAAATCCAAAGAAGCAATATGAGCAAACTGGGTGCCGATGGTAAACCTATCTATCGGGAAGACGGCAAGGTGTTGAAAGGTCCCAACTATTTTAAACCGGACATTCAAGCCATTATGGACAAATAAAAAAAAGCACCTTTTAAAGGTGCTTTTTTATTTTATTATTGAACGGGATATCGCCATCCGAATTTGTCTTCGGCCCGGTTGTATTGTATATCGGTTATCCGTTTTTTCAACATGGATGCATAGCTGTTGGTCAGTTCCGGAAGGGTGTAATCTTCACCGTGATACCCAAAACCAGAGATGGGTGATACCACTGCTGCGGTACCGGCTCCGAACATCTCCTTTAGAGAGCCATTTTTGGCAGCTTCCACCAATTCATGAACGGAAATCTTTCTCACTTCAGTTTTAATGCCTTCATCCTTGGCAATGTCCAAAATGCTTTTTCGGGTAATACCGTCCAGGATGCGATCATTGGTCGGGGCGGTCATCAAGGTATCGTTAATACGCACAAAAACATTCATGGCGCCAGCCTCTTCAATGTATTCGTGTGCATTGTCGTCTGTCCAGATCACTTGCTGGTATCCTTTGTCCGCAGCCAATTTAGTAGGGTAGAACTGACCGGCATAGTTTCCACCTGCTTTGGCATATCCTACACCGCCATTGGCAGCACGGGAATAGGTTTCTTCTATCAACACTTTCACTTTTCCTGAAAAATAGGAACCAGAGGGCGCACAGGCGATGATAAATTTATATTCGTTGGCCGGGGAGGCATGGAAACCGTTCCCTGACGCAAAAATAAACGGCCTAATATATAAGGAACTGCCTGCATTGGTTGGGATCCAATCACTTTCCAATTGGATCAGTGCATGTAGGCCATCCATAAAAAAGGATTCTGGCAATTGTGGAATGGCCAACCGTTCCGCTGACTTGTTCAGACGCTTGAAATTTTCCAAAGGACGGAACAAAAATACCTTGCCATCCTCATCCTTGTAGGCTTTCATGCCTTCAAAAATGGATTGTCCGTAATGAAAGATCTTGGCCGAAGGATCCAGGGTAATGGGCTGATAGGGAACAATCTTTGGAGCTTCCCATTCACCATTTTTATAATCGCAGACCAGCATGTGGTCGGTATAAACGCTTCCAAAGGACAAATTATCAAAATCCACCTCGTGGATTTTGGAGGTCTTAGCTTTCTCTATAGCTATGTTGTTAACCATTGTTTCCATATCACTTACATTTGCAATGTTAAAATTAGCTATTTATTGTTAGTTTTGAACAGTATACAAATCTAAATGTCATACTTGATCTACAAACTTTTAAAACTTGTCAAAAATGAAGGTTTTTAACACTATCTCTATTGTATTATTACTGATTTTGGGAGTTTCCTCATGCAAGCAGAAGACCATTAAAGGTGATTATTTCGGTCAGGAATTCGAAGTTTCGGGCAAAGCCGTCAAAACTTCCGCTCCTTATGAGGGTATCGAGGCAAAGGATTCCCTTCAGACCCAGATGATTGGGGAAATCACCGAAGTGTGTCAGGCCAAAGGTTGTTGGATGAAGGTAAAGTTGGATTCCGACAATGAGGTTTTTGTTCGTTTTAAAGACTATGGATTCTTTGTTCCCAAGGATGCTGCAGGCAAAACTGTAGTGATGAACGGTGCCGCTTTTTTTGAGGAAATGTCCGTGGATGATCAAAAACATTTTGCCGAGGACGAAGGTGCGTCAGAAGATGAGATTGCTTTGATCGCCGCTCCCAAAAAGACACTTCGGTTTGAAGCTGATGGCGTATTGATTGCCAAATAAATCTTGAAAAGAAAGATCATTGTTACCGGGGATGGATCCAAAACCATCCAAATTGAAGACTGGGACGAACAGTATCATTCCAAGCACGGTGCCATTCAAGAAGCGTATCATGTTTTTATTGAACACGGCCTGCGACTGTTCCAAAATGATGAGATTCATATTCTGGAAATCGGATTAGGAACAGGTCTCAATGCCCTCATCACGTTATTGGAAGCTCCAAAGCAACATCTTAAAATCCGTTATGTTGGGGTGGAAGCCTATCCCGTTACCATGGAAGAAGTGGAACATTTGGATTATTGTCATCAATTAAATGCAACAAGTTCGGAAAAACTGTTCCAGTTGATGCATCAATCCAATTGGGAAGAAGTTGTTCCCGTAACCGATTCTTTCCATCTGCTCAAACAAAAGAAAGATTTTAGGGAAATAAAGGAACAGAATCTGTTCAACTTGATTTATTTTGATGCTTTTGGTGCAAGGGTACAACCCGACCTGTGGACGGAGGATATCTTCCAGATCATGCATGATGCTATGGCAAAGAGAGGAATTTTGGTTACTTACGCAGCCAAGGGCAGTGTACGCAGGGCCATGCAGGCAGTTGGGTTTACTGTTGAACGGTTGCCTGGCCCTCCAGGCAAAAGGGAGATGCTACGAGCCACCAAAAACTAAGGCTTGCTAACATACTGTTAAAGCTTGAGTCCAATATTCTCTTAAAAAGTTTTAAAGTTTGAACAATAGTGTTAAACCTAAATTAACGTCTCATAAACAGCCATTTAAACCATTAAATTTATCTCAAAATGATAGTATGAGGGTGTTGATAACAGGGGCAACGGGTCTGGTGGGCCAAGTAATCACCAATGTCTTACATTCCAAAGGCATTCCCGTGAACTATTTAACAACAAGCAAAGATAAAATCACCAAATCGGAAGATTTTCAAGGTTTTTATTGGAATCCATCCAAAGGTGAAATAGATGTGGACTGTTTTGAAAATGTACAGGCCATCATTAACTTGGCAGGTACCACTATTGCCAAAAGATGGACTCCTATCCACAAGAAAAAGGTAATCTCCAGTAGGGTAAAAAGTTTAAAGACCCTAAAAAAAGGATTGCAACAAGCAGTCGATAATGATGTGGAATGTTTGGTTTCCGCATCGGCCATTGGTGTTTACCCAGATTCCCTTTCCCATTATTATGAAGAGGATGAGCAAAACTTGGATAACGGATTTTTGGGAAAAGTGGTCAAAAAATGGGAAGCCGAGGCTGATACGTTCAAAGAGCTTGACATCAATGTGGCCAAAGTCCGTATTGGGGTCGTTTTATCCACGGAAGGTGGTGCATTGCCCAAGCTGTCCATGCCCATCAAAAATTTTATAGGTGCACCGCTAGGTAGTGGTGACCAATGGCAATCTTGGATCCACATTGAAGATTTAGCGCAACTTTTCGTCTTTATTGTAGAAAATAACCTGAAAGGAGTTTACAATGGGGTAGCGCCCAACCCAGTGACCAATACCAAAATGACCAAGGAAGTGGCTCGAATTTTGGAACGTCCTTTGTGGATGCCTCATGTGCCCAAATTTGCATTGAGAGCAGTATTGGGCAAAATGTCGACCTTGGTGTTGGCCAGTCAAAGGGTAAGCAGCAAAAAGATTGAAAAGAAGGGATTTACCTTTCAGTATACCAATATTTGTACAGCTCTGACGGATTTGTTCTCTGGTGAAAGGAAGGAGGAGACCTCCCCATTGGAGGCCGCTAAAAATGAGCTCGTCTGATTTAAAAGGTTCAATACGATACGATTAACAATCCGCCTAGGCGGATTTTTTTGTGATTTGTGGTGACATTTTGACATTTTTGGACAATTGGCAGTACTTTTGCCATTTCAAATCGGAAACAAAACAATCATAAAATGAGCAATAACAGTAAGGTTGAGGAAATGGAAGACGAGCTAAACAATGGCCAAACGACCGATAGTACTGAGCTGAACGAAGAAAATAGGGGTATGGACCAAAATGATGGACAGGAAGAAACCGTTTCTGTAGAGGATCAATTGCGGAAAGATTTGGCCCAGGAAAAGGATAAATTCCTAAGACTTTTTGCCGAATTTGAGAATTTCAAGAAAAGAACCTCAAAGGAACGTATGGACCTGTTCAAAACGGCAGGACAAGAAGTCATGGTGGCCCTATTGCCGGTTATGGACGATTTTGACCGTGCCCTGAAAGAACTTGCCAAATCCGAGGATAAGGAAATGTTCACAGGGGTAGAGCTCATCAGCAATAAATTCAAGGAGACCCTAAAAAATAAAGGTCTGGAAGAAGTTGAGGCAAAACCAGGTGATGCCTTTGATGCCGATGTGCACGATGCCATCACCCAAATTCCGGCCCCCGATAAAAAGCTAAAAGGCAAGATCATCGATGTGGTGGAAAAGGGCTTCAAGCTTGGAGATAGAATCATTAGACACCCAAAAGTTGTGGTAGGTAACTAGTACTATATGAAGGAGGATTTTTACGAAATATTGGGAGTCTCCAAAGGAGCATCCGCAGCGGAGATAAAAAAAGCCTATCGAAAGAAGGCCATTGAGTACCATCCTGACAAAAATCCAGGAGATGCCAAAGCCGAGGACATGTTCAAAAAGGCTGCAGAAGCATACGAAGTACTTGGTGATCCGGACAAACGGGCCAAATATGACCAGTTTGGTCATGCCGCTTTCGATGGAAGTGGTGGCTTTGGCGGTGGAGGTATGAACATGGATGATATCTTCAGCCAGTTTGGGGATATTTTCGGTGGTGCCTTTGGCGGCGGATTTAGTGGATTCGGTGGCTTTGGAGGTGGACAACGCAGAGTGAAGGGGAGCAACCTTCGCATCCGTGTAAAACTGAATCTGGAGGAAGTGGCCCACGGGGTCGAAAAGAAAGTAAAGGTCCGTAGAAAGGTACAGGCAAATGGGGTCACCTATAAAACCTGCCCCACCTGTAACGGAACCGGACAGATTACCAAGATCACCAATACCATTTTAGGGCGAATGCAGACCGCTACCGCCTGCAGTACCTGTGGCGGTTCTGGGCAGACCATTGATAAAAGACCTGCTGGTGCCGATGCGCAAGGACTTATTATGGAAGAGGAGACGGTTTCCATCAAAATTCCGCCAGGGGTGGAGGATGGAATGCAACTAAAAGTGGCCGGAAAAGGAAATTCCGCTCCTGGAAATGGGGTTCCTGGAGATTTATTGGTGGCCATTGAGACCGTAGAGCACGAAACCTTGAAAAGGGAAGGGGACAACCTGCATTATGATCTTTACATTAGCTTTTCAGAGGCTGTGTTAGGCAGTTCCAAAGAAATTGATGCCATTGGAGGAAAAGTGCGCATTAAACTCGAGGCTGGAATCCAATCCGGTAAAATATTGAGATTGAGGGGTAAGGGTATAACGAGCTTGAACGGATACGGTAGCGGGGACCTTTTGGTTCATGTGAACGTATGGACACCAAAAGAAGTGAACAAAGAGCAGAAAGAGTTTTTTGAACGCATGCAAAATGATGAGAATTTTACACCAAAACCGGAAAAATCCGATAAATCTTTCTTTGAAAAAGTGAAAGATATGTTCTCTTAGGCATAAAAAAACGTTCTGTTTAAATAAAAAACGTATATTTGAAACTGATGTTGGGTGACCGATATCTAATTTTCTTTTTCATAGCAATTTTTTTCCCATCCTTGAATTTTTTAAGGGTGGGTTTTTGTTTTTAAGGGATATCAGGTATTGGGCAATTACATATCTTTGAAAAAATTGTTTGCATGGATCATATCCTTGTTGCCAAAAATGTTTCCAAAACCTATGGAAACTATACAGCGTTGAGCAACATATCTCTTGAGATTCCTAAAAATTGTATTTATGGACTTTTAGGCCCTAATGGGGCGGGGAAGACCTCTTTTATACGCATCATCAACCAGATCACACACCAAGATACTGGGGAGATTTTTTTCAATGGGGAACATTTGTCTCCAAAGCACATTGCCCTAATCGGTTATTTGCCCGAGGAAAGGGGATTGTACAAAAGTATGAAGGTAGGGGAACAAGCCCTTTATCTTGCCCAGCTTAAAGGATTGTCCAAACACGATGCCAAGGAACGACTTAAGTTTTGGTTTGAACGATTGAATATTGGCGATTGGTGGAACAAGAAGATACAAGAGCTTTCCAAAGGAATGGCGCAAAAGATTCAGTTCATTGTTACGGTACTCCATGAACCCAAACTGTTGATCTTTGATGAACCTTTCAGTGGTTTTGATCCCATCAATGCCAATATCATAAAAGATGAGATCCTTAAATTGAAGGAACAGGGAACTTCCATTATTTTTTCCACGCACCGCATGGAATCCGTGGAAGAATTGTGTGAATACATCGCCTTGATCCATAAATCAGAAAAGATTTTGGACGGGAAATTGGCGGATATTAAAAACGCCTACAAGAACAACATTTTTGATGTTGGCCTTCAAGTGGAAGCAAATGGCGAGGCCCTGATGCATTCCTTGGCAGAAAAATTCAATATCCTTTCATCCAACCTGCAAAAGCAAGAAGGTCATTTGGACTTTAAAGTTCAGTTGCCTTCATCCCATACGGGTGAAATTTTAAGGGAATTGTCCACGATTGGTAACCTCTACCGTTTTGATGAAACCATTCCTTCGGCCAACGACATTTTTATTCAAACTGTAAACAATAAGGAAAATGGCAAGTAAGCTCGGATTGATTATAAAACGGGAGTATTTGGCCAAGGTCAGGAACCGTTCTTTTATTGTAATGACCATATTGAGCCCGCTGTTGATCGTGGGTATGATCGTGTTGATCGCCTATTTGGCAAAGATCAATGACAACGAGACCCGGGTCATCTCTGTTTTGAACGAGAGTTCCTTTTTTCAAGAGGAATTTAAACCGACCAAGAGTTTGTCCTTTGTGCAATTGGACAACCTTACCCTTGAGCAGGCCAAGGATTCCACCAATGCATTGGAATATTATGGGTTGTTGCATATTCCTGAAGGCGATACTGTGGAAGAAGTGGCCCGCGCTACATATTTGTTCACCAAGGACAATCCTAATTCTGGGGTTACCCAAAAGTTGGAATCCATTTTCCAGAGACAATTGCGCCAAGACCGGCTAAAAAAACTTGGGGTGTCTTCCGATCAGTTTTCCAATGTGGAAGCCCCATTCGAAATCAATCTGGCCACTTTTGATGGAGAACGAAGTATCAAGGGAATCAATGAGATCAAGGCTTTTATTGGTGGTGGATTCGGATATGCCATTATGATGTTTATCATCATTTATGGTGGGTTTGTAATGCGTAGTGTTATAGAGGAAAAAACCAGCAGGATTATTGAAGTCATCATCTCCTCAGTAAAGCCCTTCCAGTTGATGTTGGGTAAGATTGTGGGTAATTCCCTTGCAGGGTTGACCCAATTCACCATTTGGATCATTTCCGCGTCGGTACTACTGTCACTGGTGGTGATGGTATTGGGGATTGATCTCAGTGCCTTGTCCGGAGATTCCAATATACCTGCCGGCCCAATGGGAGGCATGTCGCAATTAGCTCCAATGGATAGTGAAATGATGATGTACACCAAGGAGATTTTTGATATTCCATGGGGAATATTGATCATCTCGTTCTTTATCTATTTTGTATTGGGCTATCTGATTTACAGCTCCATTTATGCGGCCATAGGTGCGGCAGTGGACAATGAAACGGACACACAACAATTTATTTTCCCTATCATTTTGCCCTTGATGTTGGCCATTTATGTAGGATTCTTTTCTGTGTTCAGTAACCCGCATGGACCCATTGCCGTTGGTTTTTCACTTTTTCCACTTACATCGCCTATTGTTATGTTAATGCGATTACCGGGAGGAATAGGCGAAGGAGGAGTGCCTTTGTGGCAATTTTTGTTGTCCATTTTCCTTTTGATCATTACCTTTTTAGGGATTGTTTCGTTGGCTGCCAAAATCTATAGGGTCGGTATTTTAATGTATGGTAAAAAACCTACTTACAAGGAATTGGTGAAATGGTTGAGATATTAGCGCACTATGCAAGAAGGTAAGGAGGAAATAAAGGAAATTATAAAGGAAGATATCTGGGGGACCATTAAGGAGTTTCTGGATATGGGTATTCATCTTGGTCAAGGTGAAAAATCCATCAATTTGACCATTGGACTTCTTTTACTACTTACGCTTGCCTTGGTGGCCACCAAGTTTCTTTTAAAATGGCTTCGGTATCTCCTTACCCGAAAAATGGAAGTGGAGGACCAGCAAAAATTCACCAGTGTTTTTAAGTTCACCAACTATGTCATATATATCGTGGCCGTTCTGGTTACCCTCAGCGCCGCCGGGATCGATATTACCTTGGTGATCACCGCATCAGCGGCCTTGTTTGTTGGTTTGGGTCTGGCCCTTCAGGAATTGTTCAAGGATGTGTTGGGAGGAATTTTCATCATTATTGATAAATCCCTGCAAGTGGGTGATGTTGTGGAAGTGGATGGTAAGGTTGGAAAAGTTTTTGAAATAAAGCTACGCACCACACGTGCCATTACCCGGGATGATAAGGTGTTGATCTTGCCCAACCACAAGTTCATCAGTGATATTGTTTACAACTATACCCAAAACCATAAAACAACACGGGAAAAGGTCACTATTGGTGTAGCCTATGGAAGTGATGTGGTTTTAGTGACCCAATTATTGGAGCAAGTGGCCGCATCTCAAAAGCAAATATTGAAAAACCCGAAACCCTTTGTCCTTTTTGATGATTTTGGGGATTCGGCACTGATGTTCTCTATTAACTTTTTCACCAACGACAGTTTTAGGGATCCCAGGATAAAAAGCGAACTGCGGTACAAGATCAACGCCAAGTTCAAGGAGAACAACATAAGCATCCCTTTCCCACAACGCGATGTACATATTATTCAGCCAAAATCTTAAAAGATATAAAAACCTCATTTCACCATAGTGCTAATTGGGGGCTGTTGGCCTTCCTAGTACTGTTTTGCAGCAGTCTGGTTTTCTCCCAGAGCACCGATGTTCTTCGGGTAGAATACCTGAATATGCCCCCAAACGATACGGGTATAAAAACCCAGCGCTACAAGGCACTTTTCAATTTACCCATAAAAATCAATGCAAAAAATGATTATCTCATCACGGGATTGGAATACAATCGTTTTGATATGGGTTACACGGAAAACTACCCCTTTGATAAAAAAGAGTTGATCAGGTTCCATCTCATTGATATGAACTTTGGTTATATCACCAAATGGAACGAAAACTGGAACATTGTGGCCATTCTTACCCCTCGAATGGCATCCAATTTTATCAACGGAACCACCACCGATGACTTTTTTTTGAATGCCACGGCAACCTTCTGGAAGGAAAAACCAAATGCCGAAAAACCCTATCGCATCGTTTTAGGTCTAACCTATAACAGTACCACGGGTCTTCCGGTACCATTGCCCTTGATTAACTATTACAGGAGATTTCATCCCGATTGGGCCTTTACCCTTGGAATTCCGCGTTCCGATCTGAAATATTACGCATCCAAAAAACATGTTTTTGAAATGGCACTATTCTTGGATGGGTATTTTATAAATCTCCAGAACAACATTCTTTTGGAGGATGGCCAGTTGGCCTCAAAAATTTCGCTCACCTCGTTGCTGGGCACTGTGGGGTATCAATACAATGTTTCAAAACGCATGGCACTTTTTGCCATGGTAGGTAGATCATTGGTACAAGAAGGCAAATTGAGGAACGATGAGCAAGGGAATGTATTTTTGTTGAATGACGAGTCAAATCTTTATATTAGGACTGGCTTCAAGATTGGAATTTTTTAAAAGATAAGGTATGTCAAAGATATTGGTGATAGAGGACGAATCAGCGATCAGAAGGGTTTTGGTTAAAATATTGGCCGAAGAAAGTGATAGCTACCAAGTAATGGAAGCCGAGGATGGCCTTCAAGGAATCGAGACCATTAAAAAGGAAGACTTTGACTTAGTGCTTTGCGATATCAAAATGCCCAAAATGGATGGGGTGGAAGTGTTGGAAGCCGCTAAAAAAATCAAACCCGAAATCCCCTTTATTATGATTTCAGGCCATGGGGATTTGGATACCGCAGTGAACACCATGCGCTTAGGAGCCTTTGATTATATCTCCAAACCACCCGATTTGAACCGATTGTTGACTACGGTTAGAAATGCACTTGACAAAAAGGAGCTTGTCGCCGAAAACAAGATCTTAAAGAAAAAAGTCTCCAAGAATTATGAAATGATCGGGGACAGTGAAGAAATTGGGACCATAAAGGAAATGATCGAAAAGGTAGCCCCAACCGATGCTCGGGTATTGATCACAGGCTCGAACGGTACAGGGAAAGAGTTGGTGGCACACTGGCTGCACCAAAAAAGTCCACGCTCCGCCGCCCCTTTTATTGAAGTGAACTGTGCCGCAATTCCTTCAGAATTGATAGAAAGTGAATTGTTCGGACATGTGAAAGGAGCCTTTACCTCTGCTGTAAAGGATCGTGCAGGTAAATTTGAAGCTGCCAACCAAGGAACCATTTTCTTGGATGAGATTGGTGATATGAGTCTTTCCGCCCAAGCGAAAGTTTTGAGGGCCCTACAAGAGAACAAGATTTATCGTGTGGGTTCCGATAAAGACATTAAAGTTGACGTTCGTGTACTCGCAGCCACCAATAAAGACCTAAAAAAGGAAATAGAAGAAGGGAAGTTCAGGGAAGACCTTTACCATCGATTGGCGGTAATCTTGATAAAAGTACCCGCATTGAACGACCGAAGGGACGATATTCCGCTACTGATAGACCATTTTTCCCAAAAGATAGCTTCGGAGCAAGGATCTGCCCAAAAAGCATTTTCCAAAAAAGCCATTGATTTGCTTAAAGGGTACGATTGGACCGGAAACGTGCGGGAACTTCGCAACGTGGTGGAACGATTGATCATTCTGGGAGGCAAGGAAGTATCCGAAGAAGATGTAAAACTCTTCGCCAGCAAATAAATTCTTATTTACAATTCCCCAATTTTTCAAGGGCTTCACTGGATAGCGTCATCACCCTTTGATGATATTCTTTTTTGTGTGGGGATAACTTCGTATTTAAGAGGATCAATCGCGATTCTTCATAAATATTGGTGATAAAACGATGAGCGTCTTCACAATCCACATCGGTAACCACTTTTTCCAAAGAAGTTTCAAAACCTAGTAGACAGCTATGTACCTGCTCCTTCACCGAGCTATTTTGGGTCAAAAACAAAGCATTGTCATGATCTAAAACTTCCTTGGTGTTCATTACCAAGATATCATCGTTATAATTACTTGCGTTTTCCTGTTCAAACACTTTCAGGACCTTAATACCGATCATGGTATTTTCCAAAGCTTTGTGCAAGGCCAATTTGGAGGCCTTCAATGATTCGGTTTTGGTTGCAAATTTCAATTCCATCAAAGCACCCTCCAAACTTTCTATGGCGCCATCACAACCACAATCCAAAAAGTTGCTTCGGGTCTTTTCAATACCATTCAAAGCCTTGTAGGCGTGGTATTTGGCCATATCGATATTTTCGGCCAGGACAGCGTCCTCAATCTTATTTTTGATATAGATCAAATTGGAGTTGGCATACTCGCAGGCATTCCTGGTAGAAAAGGCGGTCATCAGCCAAAAGCCTAGTAGCCCAAGGGCAAAGGCAATAAGTAGGATTATTTTCCTTGCTTTCATAACGCTTCTTGATTTGGGACAATGCGTGTTTGATTATCACTAAGTTACGTGGGTAAATTCTGTCAAAGATTAAAAAATCGATAAAATGCCATCTATACCCACGAGTGGTAAATAAATCGATGAACAACACCTTTGTTGGGTAGTTGAGCGAATGCTGAAAAAGACTTATATTCATTCCTATGGAAAAAATAAACACACAAAGGTTTTTGGTGCAGGATGCAGTGAAACTGGCCAATGAACCCACCTTTGATGATCTTGGTGCCACCAAAAAGGAACTGAAGGAGGAATTAAAGGATATACGAAAGAAATTGGGTGAGTTTCAAGATACCCTATACGCCCATGGAAAATATGGTGTACTGGTCTGTTTGCAAGGGATGGACACTGCGGGAAAGGACAGCCTTGTTCGGGAAGTTTTCAAGGATTTCAATGTGCGAGGTGTTGTGGTGCACAGTTTCAAGGTGCCTACTTCCCTAGAAAGAAAGCACGATTACTTATGGCGACATTACATTGCCTTACCTGAACGTGGCAAATTCTCAGTGTTCAATCGTACCCATTATGAAAATGTGCTGGTGACCAAGGTGCACCCTGAATATATTTTGGGCGAGAGTTTGCCGGGGGTTGAATCTGTTGCGGATATAGATGCCGAATTTTGGGAGAAACGTTACCAGCAAATCAATGAATTTGAGCAACATGTAGCGGAGAACGGAACGATCATTTTCAAATTTTTCCTGAACCTATCCAAAGACCAACAACGCCATCGGCTATTAAGGCGGATTGAACTGAAACAAAAAAACTGGAAATTTTCACCGGGCGATCTTGCGGAACGAAAACTTTGGGAAAAGTATCAGGAATGTTATGAGGAAGCCATCAACAAAACATCTACCGAACATGCGCCTTGGTACGTGATCCCAGCCGACAGTAAGAAGGGGGCAAGGGTCATTGTGGCCGCCATTATGCTGGAAGCGTTAAAAAAATACAAAGATATAGAGGAACCCGAGTTGGATGATGAAATAAAAGCTAATTTAGAAATCTTTAAGCAAGAATTGGAAAAAGAATCCTAATGAGAAAAGTTCTCCTATTGGCCGTATTATTGGCCAGTACCCCCTTTTTTTCACAGACTGAAGACGAAAAACAGCTCAAGGCCATTTACGATATGGCGTTGACCAAAGGAAAGGCCTATGATTGGCTCAACTATTTGTCCAATCAAATTGGTGGCCGACTTTCAGGTTCCGTACAGGCCCAACACGCAGTGGACTATACCAAAACCCAATTGGATGCTCTTGGGTTGGATAAGGTATGGCTCCAGCCCGTAATGGTGCCCAAGTGGGTGAGGGGAATTCCTGAATTTGCTTATTTTGAAACTTCCCCTGGACTTACCACCAATGTGCCCATTTGCGCTTTGGGAGGTTCAGTGGCTACACCGGATGGTGGCCTAAAGGCCAATATTGTTGAGGTGAAGGGATTGGATGAACTGGAAAAGTTGGGTAGGGCCAAGATTGAAGGCAAGATCGTTTTTTACAACAGACCGATGGATCCCACTCTCATCAACACATTTGAAGCCTATTCCGGTTGTGTGGACCAACGGGCTTCGGGTGCGGTGGAAGCTGCCAAATTCGGGGCTTTGGGTGTCATTGTTCGTTCCATGAACCTCAGGTTGGACGATTATCCGCATACAGGATCCATGCGTTATGGGGATACTCCTGTAAATCAAAGGATACCTGCCGCTGCCATTAGTACCAATGCGGCGGAATTGTTGAGCGCTACCTTAAAATTGAATCCCAATACTAAGTTTTATTTCAAACAGAACTGCAAACAGTATGAAGATGTACAGTCTTACAATGTGATCGGGGAAATTACCGGAAGCACTTACCCTAAAGAAGTTATGGTGGTTGGTGGTCATCTGGATTCTTGGGATTTAGGTGATGGCTCCCATGACGATGGTGCAGGGTGCGTGCAAAGTATGGATGTTTTGCGCTTGTTGAAAGAAACCGGATACAAACCCAAGCGTACCCTACGTGTGGTTTTATTTATGAACGAGGAAAACGGCATGCGTGGTGGTAATAAATATGCCGAAGTGGCCCGTAACAACAATGAACAACATGTTTTTGCCTTGGAAAGTGATTCAGGTGGTTTTACCCCAAGGGGATTTTCCATAGATGCCTCCGATGAAAATATTGAACAGATACAAGGCTGGAGAGATTTGTTTGCGCCGTATTTGATCCATGTATTTCAAAAAGGAGGAAGCGGTGCGGATATTGGGCCTTTGAAGGATGATGGTATTGTACTGGCTGGATTGAGACCTGATACCCAGCGCTATTTTGATTATCACCATGCCGAAAACGACACTTTTGAACACGTGAACAAGCGCGAATTGGAACTGGGTGCAGCGACTATGGCCAGTCTGGTATATCTTATTGATAAATACGGTACTGTTCCCAACTAAAAAATAAAAGGGTAGTAGGGATTATTCCCCTTCACTTTTTAGGATTTTCTCGATTCGTTTATCGGGTACCAACCAAATGATGGCCACCAAAACGAACATGGCTCCAGAAATCCATTCGTTTACCCAGGCCATTGCAATTCCGATGATGTAGAGCACTGGGGAAAGTTTTCCTTTCAAATCGTTTCCTACGGCATGTTTAAGTAGGGAACCTTCACCTTGTGAATGGATAATGGAATTTTGAAGAAAAAAATAGGCAATGGCGGCCATCAACATGATGAAACCGTACAAGGCCATCGTTTCCGCTGCGAAATGGTTTTCACCCATCCAACCGGTAACAAAGGGTACCAAGGACAACCAAAATAAAAGATGCAGATTTGCCCACAGGATTTTACCACTCACCTTTTTTACGGTATGCAACATGTGATGATGGTTGTTCCAATAAATGCCCAAGTAAATAAAACTGAGTACATAACTTAAAAAAATGGGCAAAAGGGGCAGCAGGTCGTTAAAACTGTTTCCGTGGGGTACCTTGATTTCTAGGACCATAATGGTGATGATGATGGCCAGCACCCCATCACTAAAAGCTTCCATTCTTCCCTTGGTCATAATGTTCAGTTTAAAGGTTGATAATTGGGTTGTTTAGGTAAATTCTCTGGTTTGGTCTTACCAGCTTGTCGCATTCGTTTCGGGCCGTACCATAGCCAAAATCCGGTTATGGTAAAGAGTAACAGACTAATGCCCATCACCGTAGTATAGACTAGTTTGATATATCCATCCGTGCCCAGGTATCGGTCCAAAATGGAACCATCATGCACATTTTCCAAGAAATCCGATTTTCTTTGTGCTACGGAAAGTACTTTTCCTGTTGCGCCATCCAACTGTACTTCATAATAGGCATCCACAAATAAGAACTTTACGGAACCTTTTTGTTTTCGCATATCGATACGGTCCAACTCCAAAGAAAGGTCGGGCGAAACCAAATCATGCAAGGCGGCACAGGCTATGGTGTGGAGGCTGTCCACAGGAAGCCAATCTTTTAATTCTGCCGTGGTGCCTTTTTGGGTTTCGGGAAGTATGATACCATTGGAATTTTTTTTCCAACCCAAAATGAGCCCGGTTATTGAAATGAAAAAAAAGAAGATGAATAATAAAGCTCCGGTGGTTCTGTGTATTTTTCTAAAAATCCGAAGTATTTTGGCCTGTTGTGTCCGTTTGCCCATTCTTGTTTGGTTGAAGCCTAAAGATCATCAAAATATGTGAAAGGCTAAAGCAACGGACAAAGGATTAACACTTGGTCATCCGTACTATGGTTGACCTATTCCATTTGAAGAAAGGGTGTTTAACTTCCAGCTAAAGGAGAACCGAAAACCCCAACGGCCAATTCGGCCCAAATTAGTAGAAAGAGAACAATGATGGCCGAGATCCATAACAATTTCTTGTTCGGTGTTCTTCCTTTTCTAAGGATCAGGTCCACGGCAAACCCAACACCCACCAGAAGAATACCCGCCACAACAAAATCGTTCAACGACCAATTTACGTCACTCGTAAACTGCATGGCAACCAAGGGAATCAGTAAAAGCAGGGCAACAGTTCCCAATATGGTCAGTGGTCGTTTCGTTGAAAGCATGGCTAAATTATTTTAGGTACGGTAGACAAAAGGGTTTTAAAAGAATTTAGGGAAAGATTAACCTGAAATCCAAGGTAGAGCGAAGTTTTTCCAAAATCTCAATTATTCTGAAATTTTGATATCAGGGTTTTTTTCCAATATCTTTTCAATGAAACTTTCGTTGGTATCCGGGCTGATATAGATTTCATCAAACCTATCAAACTTTACGATGAGGCCCTTTCTGGCAGTGGCAGGTTTTAATCCAACCCACAAGGTTTTTCCTTTCTCAATTTCCCTGATACGGTCATAGCTGATTTTTCCTCTCATCGGTCCACATTGATACACCAGTCCATCGGGCGCAAGTTCGTATCGGGTGCCAAAATACATCCAGAGTAAAAAGAAGGTAACTCCTAAAACAATTGCAAGTGAAAAGTAGTTGATGGAATTCATTTTATTGGAAAAAATGTCGATTACCAATGGTGCCATTATCAACAAGATAACGACAGCAATAATGGAACTGAATAAAATATCCTTTCTACTGTTGAATTTCATCAATTATGCTCTTTTGGATTTCTTCATTAAAAACCACCCGCCCAAAATGGAAACCGGGGCAAAAATGAAAATGGCAATGATCTGTGTCCAATGGTTGCCCTCCGATTTAAATAGGGAAAAAGTTGCGAATCCGGCTATGATCCCGGCCAAAATATAATTGGTGCGTAAATTCTTCTTGTTGGCAATCCAACAGGCCAAAAGTCCGGATATGAACGAAGTTGCAGCGCCATACAATGCGGTCAATAAGGCAAATCCAATAGTAGGATATCCGTGCGGATTTTGTCCACTTAGGTTAAAGAATAGAAGTGAGGTGAACACAAAAAACGCGTATCCAACAAAAATGCCTAAGATTATCCTAATCATGTTTTCAATTTTAATGTGTTACAACTGATTGCTGGAGGGTTATTTTTAAGAACCGTTTTTTTCAAAATAGTTTTTAAAGAAAACGAGCTGGTACTCAATGGAATTTTTCCAATACGGCCAATTGTGTTCTCCTGGTCGTTCAATATAATCATGTGGAATTTTCATCTCCAACATCTTATTGTGCAAGGCCTTGTTCACTTCGTAAAAGAAATCGTCGGTGCCACAGTCAAAAATGATGGAAAGGCTATCGGTAGGATAAACATCGAGCATGTTGATGACCGTCATGTTCTTCCAATTGTCTTTGTAATTAATCGTGTCTCCGATCTGTTCCGAAATCTCCCAATTTTTCTTAAAAGGGGTGATATCTACCCCGCCACTTGTACTGCCCATAGTCCCAAAAACATCGGGGTGGCGTAATCCCAAGTAAAAACCGCCATGTCCTCCCATGCTCAAGCCGGTAATGGCACGATGGTTTCGGTCGGCAATAGTTCGGTAGTGATCATCAACATAGGCAACAACCTCCTTGCTCACATGGGTTTCATATTTGCGCTTTGGGTCGATGGGGCTATCATAATACCAACTGTTGTAACCACCATCAGGGCAGACCAAGATCATTTGGTGTTCATCTGCATAATCCTTCAGGTTTGGGGCAATTTCCAACCAAGAGGAATACGATCCACTATGCCCATGCAACAAATAGACCACCGGATATTTTTTATCCGAATCCGAATAATTGTCCGGTTTTATTACGACACATTTGATGTTTTTCTGCATGGATGGACTGTAAATGGCAACCGTGTCCACGGTAGAAGCAAAAAGGCTTGTGGTGGCCAATAAAAGAAAAATGGATAGTATCGTTTTTACCATTTGGTTAGGGTTTTGGTAGGTTTGATAGTTCATGTTGGTTTTAGATGTGAATCTGACTTTAGCCTTCTAATTTAATGGATAATCGGAAAAATTGGATAGCGAGTACCATAAAATCACGTCATCAAGCTTATGGACCGCCAGATATTAAATACGATTCCACTAATGCTATAATGACCGATTTGCTTTCTATGTAAGCATCCCAAACGGATAAGCACCAACTATGGATTATTTCGTCCCGTTTTGGTCCCGGAGGAACTGCCAAAACATTGGAAATTTGAATTGCACCTCTATTATCGGGAAGCGATATGTTGGGCCAATTTCTTTTGTTATCCGCCATTTTCATATGGAAAAGTTGCACTTCTTTTCCTGTAAAACCTTTTTCCAAATGCAGAAATAGACCAACTAGTGCAAATACAACAGTGATAGGTTTTGTATGAAGATCGGCGGTCTGAGCTGCATAGGCATCCACAATATGTTGATGGATAAATGCCTCGCTTTTGTGCGATAAGGTATAAAAAGCCAATTCGTGAAACTCTTTTTCCATTACCCTTCAGTTTGCCACTTTCATTCCGAAGATGAATTACTTTTTAATCTCGTAACAAAGTTCCACCATGCCATTTTTGTAGGCTGTGGTATCTTTTAGGTGCAAGGGAAGTTCCTGGCCAAGCTGGTCAAAAAAGGGCAATCCGTTCCCAAGAAGAATGGGCAGGATGCCCATACGAATTTCATCCACTAATTTCAGATTGATGAAGTCTTTGGCAAGTTGGGCACCACCCACAATCCAAACATTCTTGTACTTTGGTTTTAAATGTTCTTCAACCAATTTGATAAGATCACCCGAATAGAATTCAATATTGGGTCTTTCATCGGTCAGTTCCCTATTGGTAATCACAATGGTGGGTTTGTCCCCATAGACCCATCCATAATTTTTGGAAAGTTCAAGGGCTAGTTCATAGGTTTTGGAGCCCATCACATAACAATCAATGGTCTTCAGGAAAGCTTCCGGGTCTTGTCCGGACACACCTTTTTCATAACTGTCCGATGTATCGAACCAACCCATACTGTTGTCTTTTTTGGCAATGAAACCATCAAGACTAGCTACCATGTGAAGGGTCAAAGTAAAGGGTTTTGGTGACATGGAAATGAGTTAATTATTGGTTGAAGTGTTTTTGAAAATACTTGTTGTCCAACACATCAAGATTTAAATGTACCACTTTTTTAAAAAGGAAATGAGTCATATTTTCAATCTGGGTTTTGCAAACTCTGGCACTAAAACCGTTCTCAAAAATAAAGTTTTAGATGTACTTTAATCCAGCCCATTTCAAGGTATTGCACCATAAAACCCTTACCTTTGCAACCTTGGAAAAATCCAAGGTCGAGAAATCGAATAATCCTATTAAAAATAAAAAAATGCAAGACGGAATTTATGCTAAGTTCAATACCAAAAAAGGGGAAATATTGGTAAAACTTACCCATGATAAAACCCCAGGAACAGTTGGTAACTTTGTTGCACTGGCAGAAGGAAATATGGAGAATGAGGCAAAACCTCAAGGAAAACCTTATTACGATGGGTTGAAATTTCATAGGGTGATTGCCGACTTTATGATCCAAGGTGGATGTCCGCTCGGAACAGGTACAGGAGATCCAGGTTATAAGTTCGATGATGAGTTCCATCCCGATCTAATGCACGATACTCCAGGGGTTCTGTCCATGGCCAATGCCGGACCTGGTACCAACGGAAGCCAGTTTTTCATCACCCATGTGGCCACCCCATGGTTGGATAAAAAACATACCGTTTTTGGACATGTGGTGGAAGGCCAAGATGTAGTGGATGCTATTTCTCAGGGTGATACCATCGATAGTTTGGAAATTGTAAGGGTAGGGGACGAAGCCCAAAATTGGAACGCTATTGAGGCATTTAGGGTTTTTGAAGGAGCAAGAGCCAAACGTATTGCAGAGGCCAAGGCACAAGCAGAAGCCGAAATGGAAAAGTTGGCAGCTGGTTTTGATAAAACTGACAGTGGCCTTCGATATAAAATCATTCAAAAGGGGAACGGACCCAAAGCCGAAAGAGGCAAAACGGTTTCAGTACACTATGAAGGCGCATTACCGAACGGAAAGGTTTTCGATTCTTCCTTTAAAAGAAACCAACCCATAGATTTTACATTGGGAATCGGTCAAGTTATCCCAGGTTGGGACGAAGGTATCGGCTTATTGCAAGTGGGTGATAAGGCGAGGTTTGTGATTCCGTCACACTTGGCTTACGGTAGTGCAGGAGCAGGTGGTGTAATTCCCCCCAATGCAACCTTGATCTTTGATGTAGAATTGATGAAAGTGAAGTAGTTTACCTCACTTACAGAATAAGGAAAAGCTTCCAGAAATGGGAGCTTTTTTATTTGGATCGGTTCACACTCAAAAGGAGCAAACAAAGGTTTAAGGCCAATAGGCAAAGCAAAACGCTAAAAAAGGTATTCATGGTTGTGTGTGTTTTTTCGTATAACAATCCAACGAAAAAATACCCTACCTATTGCTCAAAATGTATAGATTGCTGTTTTTCGTTATTTTTTGGACCCATTCACGCTCAAAAAGAGCAAAAGAACGTTAATGAGCAAAAGAAACGAGAGTACTCCAAAAAAAGTGTTCATGCAGTTATAGGGTTAATGGTTTTGGGGGGAACAAAACTTGTTTGTATAAAGTAGATTGTGAATATGAAATAGGTTGCGTAAAAAATGCAATAAAAAATAAAGCCCGGACATTTGCCCAGGCTTTACATATAAAAAAGTGTGTTGATACCTTAATCTATTACTTGTACATTAACGGCGTTCATTCCTTTTTTACCTTGTTGTAGTTCGAATTCTACAACATCACCTTCTCTAATTTCGTCTACCAAACCTGAGACATGTACAAAGTGATCTTTTTTTGAACCATCTTCGGTGATAAAGCCGTAGCCCTTAGAATCGTTGAAGAATTTTACTGTTCCTTTAGCCATAATAAAAATTAAAAAAATTAAATGAGCCGCGAATGTACATTTAATTTATTGATAATTAGGTATTTTTATTGATTAAATAATTGTTATGCCGTTGGATCGGGTGTCAAACGCAGATACGGTTTGATTTCTTCCACTCCTTTTACGAACATTTCCTTGGCCGTTTCGGTAGGTATTGCGGGGCTTACCACTACTTTTTCACCGTGTTCCCAGTTGGCAGGAGTCGCTACTTTATGGTTGGCGGTCAATTGCAAAGAATCCACAACACGCAACAATTCATAAAAGTTACGACCTGTTGAAGCAGGATAGGTCAAGATCAATTTTACTTTTTTATCCGGGCCGATGATGAATACCGAGCGCACGGTAAAGGTGTCATTGGCATTCGGGTGGATCATGTCGTACAGGTCGGAAACCTTTCTATCCTCATCGGCAATGATCGGAAAGTTTACGGTGGTGTGTTGGGTCTCGTTGATATCCTTGATCCATTCTTTGTGCGATTCGGCACCGTCCACGCTCAAGGCCATCATTTTCACGTTTCTTTTGTCAAATTCCCCTTTAAACTTGGCCGCAGTACCCAATTCGGTGGTACAGACCGGTGTAAAATCGGCAGGGTGGGAGAACAGAATTCCCCAACCATCACCCAAATAATCATAAAAATTCAGGGTTCCTTCAGAGGTTACCGCTGTAAAATCGGGAGCGGTATCACCCAATCTAAGAGTTGCCATATATATTGTTTTTAGTGTTGAAAAATCATTATCCTACAAATTTAGTAGATAAATCGGGACCGTGGATTATTTTAGGTTAAAAGTGTATTAAAAATCTTTGCCCTGCATATGATGAATGGATAAGCTGTCTCGATTTAAACTTTGTTACTTTTGAATTATGGAAAACACAACTTTGGAACAACTCCGCTATCCCATCGGGAAATTTGAAAAACCCTCAATCATTACAGAAGACCTTTTACACGAATGGATTTCCGTTTTGGAACATTTGCCCCAGCGATTGGAAGACTTGGTAAAACCATTGAACGAATCACAATTAGAAACCCCATACCGGCCAGGCGGGTGGACAGTTAGGCAAGTGGTGCACCACATTTCCGATAGTCACCACAACAGTTATATCCGTTTTAAATGGGCGTTAACGGAGAATGACCCGGTTATCAAAGCTTATGATGAAAAAGCTTGGGCCGAACTTTTTGATACCCGAACAGCACCCATTCAAATGTCGCTAGATCATTTAAGGGCCGTACACGCCAAGTTGGTCTATCTGTTGAAGGGACTTTCCAAAGAAGATTTTAAGAAGCAATTTATCCATCCGGACGGCAATTTGCCTACTAGTTTGGATGAAAATGTTGGCAGATACGCTTGGCACAGCAACCATCACTATGCCCATATTGCCAATTTGATCCTGCGGGAAGGCTGGTAGTCTAAAGATTTTTGGTCAGGATCCACATCGGTTTTTCAGAAGTCTTGGCTCCAAGTAGGGTGACTTCGCTTTCCCTTTTGATCACATATCCATTTTTTTGATAGAAGAAGACGGGATTCCCTTTTTGCATGGTATCCAACCAAACTTTTTTCTTACCAATGGAACGGGCATAATCTTCAATAAATTGAAGCACCTTTTTGCCCAATCCTTTGCCGGAATATTCTTGGAGTAGGTAGATTTTTTCGGCTTTTAACGCGGTCTCTTTAGGAATTTCATCAATACCACAATCGGTTACCAATTTAAGGATGCCCACAGTTGCCCCATCATATTGGATCAAAAAATGTTGGTTGTTTTTGTCTTCCAGTTCACGCTGTACGGCCTCCTTGGTCAAACCATGGGTAATGTAAGGTGTGGGGTCTTCATTTTCCCATAAATGCAAATAATGTTCCCGATACGATCGGGTACCTACGGAGGTATAGATGTCCAAATTCGATGGGTCAACTGGAATCATCTGAAGGACCTGTGTTTGTGACGATGTTTGCATACTAGGCTTGCTTCCATTTAATGTTACAGCCTAAACTTGGTTTTTGATCTGGATCGATTTCCTTTCCGACCAAAAGTGCATCCATGGCATTTTTAAGGTCGGTTCCCGTTAGTGGAATGCCGTTGCCCGGCCTCGAATTGTCCAACTGACCGCGATAGATCAGTAATTCATTCTCATCAAATAGATAAAAATCAGGGGTGCAGGCAGCATCGTAAGCCTGGGCCACTTCTTGGGTTTCATCATATAAATAGGGAAAGCTGTAGTCTTCCTCCTTGGCCTTGATTTTCATCAGATCCGGCGCGTCTTGGGGATAATTGTCCACATCGTTACTGGAAATGGCTACAAAACCAATGCCCAACGGTTCATACACCTTGGCCAATTTGGAAATCATCGGGTTCACATGAATCACAAAAGGGCAATGATTGCAGATAAACATGATCACCGTGCCTTTTTTGCCCGTCACTTGTTCCAATGAAAGCAGGGTATTGGAAACGGTATCCAACAATTCAAAATGTGGAGCCTTTGTGCCTAGGGCGAGCATGTTGCTGGGTGTTCTTGCCATGGTAATGTTTTGTCAATTCAAAAATAAAAAACGGCCTGCAAAATAGCAGGCCGTTCAGTATGTTTTCGGAAAGAAATCCTAGATGTCGTCAAAGTCCACATCGGTAAAACTACCGGTTGCAGAACCATTTTCGCTAAAGCTGGTTTCTTCGTCTTCGTCCTCTTTTTTGAAATCTTTTTGGTGACGCTCAGAAATCACTTCCTGACCTCTTTCATCAATGATGTAGTCCATCATTTCCTCCATGATTTCCTTAAAAGCCGTGAAATCTTCCTTGTACAAATAGATTTTATGTTTTTTGTAGTGGAAAGAACCATCGTCATGGGTAAACTTTTTGCTTTCGGTAATGGTTAGGTAATAGTCCCCTGCTTTGGTGCTTCTAACGTCAAAAAAGTAAGTTCTTCTTCCTGCCCTTAGGACTTTCGAGTATATCTCCTCTTGATCCATTAATTCTTTCTCGCCCATATGGTATAGTGTATTTGGTACTATGTTGAATTATGTTACCAAAAATGTAAAAAAAATGCTAATTCAGCAACTTTTTTATGATTCTTTGCCAGAGAGTTGGTTGATGTAAAGCTCTTTGTAATAGCCATCCACGTTGTTCAACTCCTCATGGGTGCCTTCCTGTATGATCTTGCCGTTGTCCATCACAAGGATCTTGTCCGCATTTTTGGCAGAAGATACCCGGTGACTAACGATCAACGTGGTCTTGCTGGCCGAAACTTTTTTCAGGTTGTTCAGGATTTCTTCCTCCGTTTCGGTATCCACGGCGGATAAACAGTCATCAAACAGATAGATTTTAGGATCTTTCAACAAGGCCCTTGCAATGGATACCCGTTGTTTTTGTCCACCACTTAGGGTAATACCTCTTTCGCCCAGAATAGTGTCGTATTTTTTGGCAAATCCTTCAATGTTTTTGTGCACCACCGCCTGTTTGGCCACTTTCACAATTTCATCAAAAGAAGCGTTTTCATTCCCGAATCGGATGTTGTTCTGAATCGTGTCCGAAAAGAGGAAAGCATCCTGTGGTACCGCTCCAATGGCACCACGCAAGCTGTCCAAATTGAGTTTCTGGACCGAAACACCATCCACTAAAACCTCGCCAGAAGTAGGATCGTACAAACGTGCCACCAAATCGAGGATGGTGGATTTACCGGCCCCGGTTTTTCCCAATATGGCAATGGTTTCCCCTGCCTTTACGGTGAACGAAATATTGTTCAAGGCCGTGATATTGGTATCCTCATAGGTAAAGGTTACGTTCTTGAACTCGATATCTCCTTGGATAGGAGTCGGTTTAAGTACATTATTTTGAATCGCTGGTTCTTGCTTTAAAAATTCATTGATCCTTTTTTGGGATGCTTCGGCTCTTTGGATGATGGATGTTAACCAGCCTACGATGGCCACGGGCCAAGTGAGCATGTTCACATAGAGGATGAATTCCGCAATGATCCCAACGGATTCAATTTCACCGTTGATGTATTGGCTCCCCCCAATATAGATGACAAATATGTTACTGATACCGATCAACAAGATCATCAAAGGGAAAAACCATGCATTTACACGGGCCAGAGCCATACTCGTATCCTTTCCGTCATTCGCCAAATCGCGCAATTCCGCATTGATCCTAGGTTCAATACTATAGGCCTTGATCACCGAAATACCTGAAAATGATTCCTGGGTAAAGGTGGACAAATTGGAAAGGAACTCCTGCACCTTGGTACTTCTTTTGTGGATCACCTTGCTGATCTGATAGATCAATACCGATAGAATAGGCAAGGGCAGCAAAGTGTAGGCAGCCAATGTTGGCGCCTTGATGAACATAAGCGGAATCAAAAAGGCAAATAGCGTTAAGGTTTGGATGCCATACATAATGGCCGGACCGGCATACATACGAACTTCGTTCACGTCTTCACTAATCCGGTTCATCAAATCCCCGATCCTGTGTTTTTTGTAAAAATTAAGGCTCAACAATTGGTAATGGTCGAATACCTCATTCTTAAGGTCGTATTCAATATAACGCGATACGTTGATGATTGTCTGGCGCATCCAGTAGGTGAAAAGTCCGGATAAAATGGCAGTACCCACAATGATCAGGATGTATTGTAACAACAATTCCTTGGCATCCGTTAGGGTAATGGTCTCAGCCAAAAAGTCTTCCACGGCCTGAATGGACTTGTTTACATACGAAGGCAGTACCAATGAAAAGATACGTGCAATGATGGTGATCAAAATACCAATCAGCAGTTTTAACCAGTATTTTTTAAAGTATTTATTGAGGTGTTTTAATTCCTTCATAAAAGGGAAAGGCAGTTTTTTGAGTGTCTGTGTCTAAAGACAATCCAGCAAATATATGCCATTGGGCACAAACTAAATGTTATAAAACTGATAAGAAAACAACTTTGATAGGTAAGATTGAAATATAAGATTACTTTTGCGGGGTGAAAGCCAATCAACGACTTTAAAAGTTCTTACAAATGCTTACCCGCAGGCATATCAGAGTAAAAGTGATGCAGTGCATTTATGCATTGATCCAGTCCAAGGACGATTCCTTGGTGAAACAGGAAAAATTCCTAAGAGTGAGTATAGAAAACATGTATGTGCTCTATCTCCTAATGTTGAGCCTTTTGGCCGAACTCCATCGGATGGCCGAAATGCACGTCAACCACGCCAATAAAAAATACCTCGCCACAGAAGAGGACAATTTCCCCGACCGCGAAAAGTTTGTCAAGAACCGTTTGTTGCTTCAAATCGCCAACAACGAAGCCTTGCAGAATGAACTTTCCAAAAGGAAGTTGAACAATTGGTATCTGAATGAGGAGTACATCAAAATCCTATATAAGGAGGTTACCGGTAGTGACATCTACAAGGCATACATGACCAGTGGCAAGAGCAGTTATGAGGAAGACCGTGACGTGGTGTTGCAACTTTTCCGTGAGATCATTGCTCCAAATGATAAGGTCTACGATTATTTCGAGGATGAAAAATTGACCTGGGTAGACGATTTTCCGATCGTGAACACTTATATCATCAAAAGATTGAAAAAGGCCAATGAAACGTCTGCGGACCGATTCTTTCTTCCGGCCTTGCTGAAGGACCAACAGGATATGGATTATGCCAACGAACTGTTGACCAAGACTTTGTTGAACGACGCCAAGTGGGAAAAGGAAATTGAGGGCAAGACCCCCAACTGGGACAATGACCGTATCGCCGAGATTGATTCCATCATTTTGAAAATGGCCATTTGCGAGTTGCTCAACTTCCCCTCCATACCGGAAAAGGTGACCCTGAACGAGTATTTGGAGATAGCAAAGGAGTACTCCACACCCAAGAGCAGCATCTTTATCAATGGGGTTTTGGACAAGCTTGCGAAAGAGTATAAAACATCAGGAAGGTTGCAAAAAATAGGAAGAGGCCTCCAATAAACAATATTTGTTTAATTTTGGGAAAACAAATTTTAATCATGAAAAGAATCACAACAGTTTTTAGTTTGATTGCAGCGGTTGCTTTGATGAGCATTTCCTGCAAGGACAAAGCTTCTGAGAAAATAGTTGCCGACAATGTTGAAAGCGCTACCACCAGGGACGAAGCACAGAAGAAACTTCCAGTAATGACCTTTGAAACAGCAGAGCACGATTTCGGTACTATTCAAAGAGGTACCCCACAAGAAACCGTATTCAAGTTTACCAATACAGGTGATGCTCCTTTGATCATTACCGATGCAAAAAGCAGTTGTGGCTGTACTGTGCCAGAATATCCAAAGAACACTCCGATCGCTCCAGGAGAAACCGGTGAGCTTTTGGTAAAGTTCAACGGATCTGGACAAAACCAGGTGACCAAGACCATCACCGTAACGGCCAATACCGCCAAAGGTTCCGAAATCTTGAGGATCAAGGCTTTTGTTAATGCCCCTGAGGCCATGCCAGCTGGCCCTGTTAATTAAGGAGGAGATTTAAATGGAAAACCTCGGGAATTTTTTACCTCTGATCATGATTTTTGCCGTGGCGTATTTTTTTATGATACGTCCGCAGATGAAACGTCAGAAGGATGAGAAAAAATTTACTTCAGAATTGAAAAAAGGAGATCGCATCATCACTAAAAGTGGTCTTCACGGTAAGATAGTGGAATTGAACGACAAGGATTTTTCCTGTGTCATCGAAACCATGGCCGGCCGTTTAAAGTTCGATCGTTCTGCCATTTCCATGGAGATGAGCAAAAAATTGAACACTACTGAAGAAAGTAAATAGTGTACAAATAGTTTTATCTAAAACGTCCCTTGAAACGCAATGTTCCAAGGGACGTTTTTTTTGTATCTTATTCCAAATTTAAAACGCATGAACACACGTAGGCAATTTGTAAAAAGAAGCTCTTTGGGAATGGCTGGACTAGGCGCCAGTTTTATGTTCCCGACCGAAATGTTGGCCTCTATCCGCAGGACCATCAGTCCCAATGATAGGATCCAAGTGGGACTTATTGGTTGTAACGGGATGGGGTTTTCCGATTTGAGCTCCATGTTGCAGAACAGCGAAGTGGAAGTGGTGGCCCTTTGCGATGTGGATGAAAATGTACTACGTGAAAAAACAGCCGAACTGGAAAAGGGAGGTATCAAAAAGCCAAAATGGTACACCGATTACCGCAAAATGTTGGAAGATAAGGATATCGACATTGCCATCATTGGAACGCCGGACCATTGGCATTGCCTGCAACTTACGGATGCCGTAGATGCCGGAAAGGATGTGTACTGCGAAAAGCCGATAGCCAATTCTGTGGCCGAAAGCGAGGCCATGTTGGCCAAGGTGAACTCCAGTGACCGAATGGTGCAAATAGGACAGTGGCAACGCAGCGAGCCCCATTTTGTGGATGCCATCAGCTATGTGCATTCAGGGAAATTGGGACAAATACGTTTGGTAAAGGCGTGGGCCTATCAAGGGTGGATGCAATCCATTCCTGTGTTGCCCAACAGTCCTGTACCTTCCGGAGTAGATTATGCCATGTGGTTGGGCCCAGCAGAAAGCAGACCTTTCAATGCAAACCGGTTCCATTTTAACTTTAGATGGTATTGGGACTACGCAGGCGGTTTAATGACCGATTGGGGTGTGCATATGATCGATTATGCCCTTTTTGGTATGAAAGCTTCCGACCCCAAATCGGTGATGGCCATGGGTGGTAAATTTGCGTACCCTGATGATGCGGCCGAAACACCGGATACCTTGCAGACCGTTTATGATTTTGGTGATTTTTCCCTCCTTTGGGAACATGCTACGGGCATTGATGGCGGAAATTATGGCCGAAACCATGGTGTGGCATTTATCGGGAACAACGGTACCTTGGTGCTGGACCGTGGCGGTTGGGAAGTAATCCCCGAACATGACCGTCCGCATTGGAGCAAAGATTTGGGACCCAAAATAGAACCGGTTCCCCTACAAAAAGGAATTGGCCAAGGTTTGGGACTACATACCAAAAATTTCTTGGAGGCCGTTAAAACAAGAGATGCATCAATACTAAAAGCACCCATAAAAGTGGGGTATGATGCCGCAATGGTGAGCCACTTGGGCAATATTGCCTATAAAACAGGCGAACGCTTGTTCTGGGATGCGGAAAACAAAAAGTTCAATAATCCAAAAGCCGATGCCTTACTGATGAACGAATACCATAACGGCTGGAAGTTCCCGAAGATGGGGTAAGTTTCGACTTGTTATGTTTCAGGGTTATATTGCATTTATCGGTGAGTATTTGCAAATAGGCGATTGCAGGCTTCAAATCTATCAAACCGTCAAAATTTAAAGCTGGTCACAGCCCTTGATTTTACTAATGGCGCGCCAATTTTGTATATATATTGTTATGAGCTTTTTTTCTTTAATATTTTGACAATTCGGCCATAAATGATTTCCGCTAAATTCCAGTCATATCCATTAAAATTAGTTGTATTATTGAACTGGATAACAACCATGTCCATGTCTTTGTAGTATTTTGCAATGCTTTGATATCCGGGGATCAGCCCTGTATGTTCATAAACGTAAATTGAAGAATAAATTTCCCGTTCACCTTTATTAAACACCGAACCATCGTTTAACGCCCTCAAGAATATACCCACATCTTCTGCTGTAGCCAGCATTAAGCCTGTAACTTCATATTTGAAATCGGTTTCAAGGCCAACATAATAGCCGCTCATTACATCGTCGATGTTTACTTCACTAATAGAACCAAAAGTGTGTTTCAGCCCAAGTGGAGTTAATATTCTCTCCTTGATGTATTGCTGGTGAGGATAGCCCAACGTTTTGTCAATAAGGTCCTCAATCAGCATATAATTGGTGTTTGAATAACCATAATCTTCACCTGGTTCAAAGTCGGCTGGCAAATCAAGGGCGTACTCAAGTGTTTCTAGTCTGTTTTTTGGCGGATTTATCCAATAATCAGGATGGTCAACAAAATTGGGAATGCCACTTCGATGCTGTACCATCATTCTCAAGGTTATCTTGTCTGAATATTCAATTCTTTCCGCAAGTTCTGGAAAGTATTCAGCAAGTGTTTTATCCAATGACAAACTCCCTTCATTTACTAATTTTGTGGTAGCAACAGCGATATATAACTTTGTAATACTCGCAATTTTGAATAAGGCTTGCGGGTAGGCAGGTATTTTCTTTTTTCGGTCATGCAAGCCTGAGGCATAAAACTCTGGCGGCTTTCCCGCTTCGTCCACATAAACAATCATTCCATCAAATCCATAATTAATTCCTTCGTTGAGTTGTTCTTGAACCGTATCAGGCAGTGGCATTATCCATGCTCGTACCAAAATCCATGGCACGAAATATAAGGAGCTTATGCTAGCAATAATAAATGCGATTTTTAGTATTCGTTTTATCTGTTTTTTTTTCATAATGTCATTCTATTTCAGTGCGATGCTTTACTTTATCAAATTGTGCATAACGTTATTAGATATGAATCGTTTTTAATACTTCGTCTTCGCTCAGCACAAGTTAATTATATCGACCGATACTGAATCAAGTTCAGCACAGGTAAGTGAAGTTGGTTTTCTAGTTAAAATATATGGAGGAATTGCGTAACTGTTCATAATACATTGCCCTACCGATATCCATCATTCAAACCAACCCCTTTTTCTATCATAGGAAGGATTTTATCCAGCCTACGCAATTTGGTGGCTTCTTGTTTGGCTTCGGTAATATATTCACAGAACTCTTTCTGTTTGTAGGGGGCAAAGGCGTCAAAAGCACTTTTTAAACTTGCGTTTTCGGCTAATTTGGTTTGGAGAATTTCTGGGATTACGGCTTTTGTGGGTTTGGCAGGGGCTAGTTCAATTCCCTTTTTTTGGTTTTGGATGGCCTCTTGCATGTAAGCTGTTACACCTTTTTTATCCACCTCGTCCAACGAAAAGAATTTCCAGTGTCGCATGCCCTTCGTCTTGCCTTCTTGGGCATTTTCTAGCACTTTTTTCGGATCGCTCATTAGGGCTCCATTAAAAAACCAGACACCAAAATAGCCTTTGAATTTACTAATGCCAAAAACGTTTTTACCATTTACGGTGTACACCGGAAAACTCCATTTAAAATCCTCCTGGCAATCCGTTTGGAGGGCCAACTCGCGCAAGAGTGCAATTCCGTCCTTAAAGGGATGTTCTTTTTCATAAAAGGCTTCTAGTTTTTCCGATCTTTCCATCTTACTTGATTTGACTGGCGGTCAGTTCACAGATTTTCACAATGACCTCCACCGCTTTTTGCATGCTTTCCAAAGGAATATACTCATATTTTCCGTGGAAATTATGTCCGCCTGCAAAGATATTGGGGCAGGGCAGACCCATAAAACTCAATTGCGAGCCGTCGGTACCGCCCCGAATGGGTTTAATGATGGGTTCAATGCCCAATGACTTCATGGCTTCTTCGGCAATTTCCACAATATGGAAAACGGGTTCCACTTTTTCGCGCATGTTGCGGTACTGGTCCTCAATGACCAAACTGGCATAGTCCCCGTACTTTTGGTTGAGTTTGGCTACAATGTCTTGCAACAACTCTTTTCTGGCCTCAAAATGAACGGCATCATGGTCCCGGATGATGAGCTCGATCTCGGCTTTTTCAATTTCACCCTTGATCTTGTGCACATGGAAAAAGCCTTCCATGCCTGTGGTATGTTCAGGAACTTCCCTTGGTGGGAGCAGACTTAAAAATTCATTGGCAATGCCTATGGCGTTCACCATTTTGTTCTTGGCATAACCAGGGTGTACACTTTTCCCCGTAAAGGTGAGGTTGGCCTTGGCTGCATTGAAGTTTTCGTATTCCAGTTCCCCAATTTGGCTGCCATCCATGGTATAGGCCCAATCGGCCCCAAATTTTTTCACATCAAACTTATGGGCCCCTCGGCCAATTTCTTCATCAGGGGTAAAGGCAATACGGATCTTGCCGTGTTTGATCTCGGGATGTTGCACCAAATATTCCATGGCGGTAACAATTTCTGCTACCCCTGCCTTGTCATCGGCGCCCAAAAGGGTAGTTCCATCGGTGGTGATCAAGGTTTGGCCCTTGTATTGCAAAAGGTCTTCAAAGTAATTGGGAGACAACACAATGTTCTTTGACTTGTTCAACACAATGTCATTGCCGCCGTAGTTTTCAATGATCTGGGGCCTTACATTTTTCCCAGAAAAATCGGGTGACGTATCCATATGCGAAATGAAACCGATGGTGGGCACTTTTTTGTCCATGTTACTGGGCAAAGTGGCCATGATATAGGCATTTTCATCAATGGAAACCTCTTGTAAACCAATTTGATGTAACTCCATCACCAGCTTTTTGGCCAAGTTCCATTGCTTTTCGGTACTTGGGGTCGATTTGGAATAAGGGTCACTCTGGGTATCGGTCGTCACATAGTCCAGAAAACGGGGCAGTAGTTTTTCCATGTTGGGCGTTTCATCAAAAATAAGGCTTAATCGGGCACATTTTGAATTTCGAACGGATTAAAAAAGTATCTTTCCCTATCATTTAAATCAACTTACATTGAAGCCAATTTGTTTGATTTCTTTCCTATTGCTGTGTATTTCGGCCAATGCCCAAATGGAATGTATGTTGGGTGTGGGTGGAAAGGACAACGAGACCATTACGAAGGTTTTTGAACTCACCGAAGAACAACAGGAAAACCTGAAAAACTGGAGTGCAGAACTTAAGGTGAGAAATGACCTGTTAAGGGAAAAGGCACAATACCTAATGAAGAAGAACGAGGAGAGTTCCCCAGAAGTTTTGGTCACCGTTTCTGTGGAATATCAGGTGATTTTGGACAGTATGAAACAGAATATTCGGATGATGGACAAACGCCTTTTGGGTACCTTCTCCGAGACACAATATGAACGTTATTCCAAATTGTGCAACCAAATGACCATGCGTCCCATCTACGTAAATAAGTCTGTTGACGAAAATTGAACGAATTGCGATAATCTGTAGCAAGAGTTTTTATTTTTGCCCAAAATCTTTTTGATGTACAAAATCCTCATCCGCCCAATCCTTTTTTTGTTCGATCCAGAAACAGCACACCACTTTTCATTTTGGGCTATCAGGATTATGTCAAAATTGGGTCTGGGATTTGTTTTCCGAAAGACTTTTGTGGTGAATGATCCCAAGTTGCAAAAGGAACTTTTTGGATTGAAATTCAAGAATCCTGTAGGTCTTGCGGCCGGATTTGACAAGGATGCGAAATTGTATAATGAGTTCTCGGACTTTGGCTTCGGATTTGTGGAAATTGGGACGGTAACCCCAAAACCACAGCCGGGAAATCCCAAGAAAAGATTGTTCCGCTTAGTGCAGGACAAGGCCATCATCAACCGCATGGGCTTTAACAACAAAGGGGTTTTTGAAGCGGTGGAGCAATTGAAGAAAAAGCATAGGGTGTTGATCGGGGGAAACATCGGGAAGAATAAGGTTACGCCCAACGCAGATGCCATCAAGGATTATCTTATTTGCTTTGAAGCCTTGTTTGAACATGTGGATTATTTTGTGGTGAATGTGAGTTCGCCCAATACCCCTGGGCTGAGGGAACTTCAGGATAAGGAACCTTTGACCAATCTGTTGAAAAAACTGAAAAGTCAGAATACCAAGCTGTCCAAAAAACTCAAACTGAAGGAGAAACCTATCTTGTTAAAGATCGCTCCGGACTTAACGGACGATCAACTTATGGATATCATCGATATCGTTAAGGATACAATAATTGATGGGATCATTGCTACCAATACCACCATTGAACGCAAGGACTTAAAGACCCATTTGATCGTTACGGAGGAAAAGGGTGGTTTGAGTGGTAAACCCTTGACCAAAAGAAGCACGGAAGTCATTCGGTTTTTGTCCGAAAAGAGCAATAAAGCCTTCCCAATCATAGGTGTAGGCGGAATCCATTCGGCTGAGGATGCACTAGAAAAATTGGATGCCGGAGCGGATTTGGTCCAGCTCTACACTGGGTTTATCTACGAAGGCCCGGCACTTATCAAAAAAATCAATAAAGCCATTTTGGAACGGGCGCAATAGCATATGCACAGCTTGTTTTTGTACACTGAGGAAACCATACATTACCCTATTCTGATCGGGTTTGTGGTATCTTCTTTGGCGTTGGCCCTTTCCCCTGGACCAGACAACATTTTTGTGCTTACCCAAAGTATTTCCAATGGGGTAAAATCTGGATTGGCCACAGTTTATGGACTGGTTTCAGGTTGTTTGGTACACACCACGTTGTTGGCTTTTGGCGTTTCGGAGGTCATTAAACGGAGTGATACCTTATTCTTTGCCATCAAACTTTTTGGGGCTTTGTATCTGTTGTTCTTGGCCTATAAAGTATTTCGAAGTGATGATACCATCCTTTTGAACAAGGAAATGACCCCTTCAAAATCAGCCAAAAAATTGTTCATGACGGGTTTTACCATGAACGTGCTCAACCCGAAGGTCACCATCTTTTTCTTGGCCTTTTTTCCAGGATTTTTGTTCAGTGATACCTTAAATAATGTACTGCAATTTTATGTTTTGGGATTGCTGTTTATGCTTTGTGCCTTGATCGTATTCAGCCTTCTTGCCGTTTTGGCGGGAAGTATTTCCAAATATTTGACGACCCATAACAAGGCAGGTTTCTACTTGAAATGGGTGCAGATCGTAGTTTTTGTGGGCATCGCCATTTATCTGATCTTATCGGATAAATAGTGCTATTTTTACCTTTGCCTATGTCAAAGATCAAACTCATAGAATGTCCGCGGGACGCCATGCAGGGAATAAAGACCTTTATCCCCACTGAGGATAAAGTCCGCTATATCCAGGCCTTGTTGGGTTGTGGTTTTGATACGATTGACTTTGGTAGTTTTGTGTCGCCCAAGGCCATCCCTCAAATGCAGGATACCGCCGAAGTTTTGGCCCAATTAGACCTATCCCGAACCAAAAGCAAACTGTTGGCCATCGTAGCCAATATTCGAGGCGCGGAAGAAGCCTGTGAGCACAAGGCCATTGATTATTTGGGCTTCCCATTTTCCATTTCGGAGAACTTTCAGATGAGGAACACCCACAAGACCATTGCCCAATCTGTGGAAACCCTGAAAGGGATTTTGGATTTGGCACATGCCCATGATAAGAAAGTGGTCACATATATTTCAATGGGTTTTGGGAACCCGTATGGTGACCCTTGGAATGTGGAGATTGTGGGGGAGTGGACCGAAAAATTGGCCGAGATGGGCACCCATATCCTTTCGCTTTCTGATACCATTGGAACTTCTACTCCGGAAGTGATCGACTATCTTTTTTCCAATTTAATTCCCAAGTACCCTGAAATAGAGTTTGGAGCGCATTTGCACACTACGCCTACCAAATGGCATGAAAAAGTGGATGCTGCCTATAAGGCAGGTTGCCGACGGTTTGATGGTGCGGTGCAAGGTTTTGGCGGTTGTCCTATGGCCAAGGATGAACTCACGGGAAATATGCCCACCGAAAAAATGCTTTCGTATTTCACCTCCCAAAAAGCGGATACTGGTGTAAACTGGATGGTTTTTGAGGCTGCCTACAATAAAGCCACCGAATTGTTTTCCGTCTATCACTGATTTAGGAGATAACGATCCAATTTATTTATATTGATTCTAAATTAATATCTTTGGGACTTAAAAAGTTTCAAGGATGACGTACAACGGGCTATTGACCACTTTTCCCAAAGAGATCAGACTCTTTATTGCCACTTTTGTGGTAATTCTTTCCATCGGATATTTTACCGGGTTGCTATTCATACAACATACTGAAGCCACATCACCAAATGGTATTGAGGAAAATTACTTGGGTAATGAAGAAGATGAAGAGGCAAACGTAATGAAGTTCAAGAAAGGGGACAGGGAAATGCTCACCACAGTGCATACCCATATTTTGTCCATGTCGTTCATTTTCTTTTTGTTGGGTGGATTGGTGTGGATGACCCACGCTCCAAAAAAATGGAAACTCTTTTTGACGATTGAGCCCTTTATTTCTGTCATCCTCACCTTTGGTGGAATTTATTTGATGTGGTCAGGAATCGGTTGGTTCAAATATGTAGTAATCGTTTCAGGAATACTGATGACGGTTTGCTTTATGGGAGCCGCCAGTTTGGTCTTGTGGCAATGCGCCAGACCGAAAAAAGTGGGGAATTGATTTTTCTTAATTCTCAATGAATTGATAATCGATATCCTGAAAATTCAAATAGGCAATCCCTGACTCTTCAAAGGAAAGTAATCCCAATAATTCCTGAACTTCTTCCCGGTTGACCAAAATGATAAAGTGTTTTTTGCCGACAGAAATGGGGATTTTTCTGTGGTGTGCCCAATGTTTCAAGTGGTTTTCCCAATAATTAAGATCCAATTGCCCAATATATTCCTTCAAGGCATCCAGCTCCCACTCATACAATTCAAAGCAGAGGTTATTGAATAACAGTTGGAACAGTTTGGTGTGGTTGCAAAAGGTTAAAACTCCATTTTTGGATCGGTTGAGAATGTTCAAGGATTGACACATAATACGGTTTTGTGCCTTAAAGATAAAAATAAATTAGAATGATTCTAAATAAAGACTAAAAAATATGGAATCGCCCCATAGAAAATCTCTATTTGGATTGCAGGCTGATTTCAATAAAAATAGTGGTATATTTGCACGCAATTAATCCGTAATTGCAATGGAAGCCCACCTAAACAAAATTGTTGGCGAAGGACTTACTTATGATGACGTTCTTCTTGTGCCCGCATATTCCGAAATTCTTCCCAGAGAAGTTAACATACAATCGAAATTTACTAGAAACATCACTATAAACGTGCCCATTGTTTCCGCAGCGATGGATACTGTGACCGAATCCCGTATGGCCATTGCCATGGCCCAAGAAGGAGGTATCGGGGTGTTGCACAAGAATATGACCATTGAGCAACAGGCTCTAAAAGTCCGTAAGGTAAAACGTGCGGAAAGCGGTATGATCATGGATCCTGTTACCCTTCCTTTAGATTCCAAGGTAAGGGATGCCAAGGCCAGTATGAAGGAATTTAGCATTGGGGGAATCCCGATCGTGGATTGCAATAAAAAATTGGTCGGGATCGTGACCAACCGTGATCTTCGCTTTGAAAAAGACGATGATCGCCCGATCACCGAAGTAATGACCTCTGAAAATTTGGTGACAGTTGGCGAAGGAACTTCTTTGGAACAGGCCGAAGTCATTTTGCAAGAAAATAAGATTGAAAAACTTCCTGTGGTCAACGACAAGAATGAATTGATCGGGTTGATCACTTTCAGGGATATCACTAAACTTACCCAAAAACCTATAGCCAATAAGGACCAATATGGTAGGCTGCGTGTTGCTGCTGCCATAGGTGTAACTGCCGATGCTGTTAAAAGAGCGGGAGCTCTGGTTGAGGCGGGTGTGGATGCCATTATCATTGATACGGCCCACGGTCACACCAAAGGTGTAGTTGGTATTTTGAAAGAAGTAAAAAAAGCCTACCCTCAGTTGGAAGTAGTTGTAGGCAACATTGCCACTGCCGAAGCTGCCAAATATTTGGTAGAGGCTGGTGCTGATGCCGTTAAGGTCGGAATCGGTCCCGGTTCTATCTGTACCACACGTGTGGTGGCCGGTGTAGGTTTTCCGCAGTTTTCGGCTGTATTGGAAGTAGCCGCTGCCATTAAAGGTAGTGGTGTTCCTGTAATTGCTGATGGCGGGATTCGCTATACGGGCGATATTCCAAAAGCGATTGCAGCTGGTGCCGATACCGTAATGTTGGGATCACTATTGGCAGGAACGAAGGAATCCCCAGGGGAAACCATTATCTACGAAGGAAGGAAATTCAAATCCTACCGCGGGATGGGTTCCGTAGAGGCCATGAAAGAAGGAAGTAAGGATCGCTATTTCCAAGATGTGGAAGATGATATCAAGAAATTGGTTCCTGAAGGAATCGTGGGTCGAGTGCCATACAAAGGCGATCTATATGAAAGTATGCACCAATTTATCGGTGGACTTAGGGCTGGTATGGGTTATTGTGGAGCTAAGGATATAGCCACTTTAAAGGAAACCGGTCGATTTGTGAAAATCACTTCCAGTGGTATCCATGAAAGCCATCCACATAATGTGACCATTACCAAGGAAAGCCCGAATTATAGTAGGTAAAAAAAAGGAATATTATTTCCCAGCATAAGTCTGCCAGTCCTTGTCTTTGTAGATGTTTTCACCAAAGTACTTGGCAATCTGCATAAAAGGTTCCACTTTTTGGTACCCAGGCACAGGGGAAAGCATGTTCATTTCCTCATCTAAAAATACAACCGTTGGATAACTCAGCTGTCCTTGCAAAAGGGCAGCTGCCAATTCGTGGTAACCATTTCTTCCGGAAGGTACGAATTTAAAGGTCTTGCCTTTATATTCAATTGGAGCTTTGCCTTCTGCATCCAATTTCACCATGTAAAAGTTGGCCTGCATGTATTTGGATACTTCAGGGTTTTGGAACGTGTCCTTGTCCATTTTTTTGCACCATCCGCACCAGTCGGTATACACATCGACGAACATTTTCTTGGGTTTGGCATCGGTCTCGGAAAGCTTTACGGCTTTTTCCCAGCTTAACCATTTTATATCTTGGGCGTTGGCTTGAAGGCCTGCCAGCAAAAGAAAAAACAAACTGATTTGGGTAAATGTGCTGCGCATGATCTCTTAATTATGAACGAATTGTCGTTCTATCTGTACAAAGCTAACGAAAATTGTGCCAAAAAAGTATTCAGGGCCAGAGCTCCAAAACAAAAATTAAGAGGGTCACCAATAGGGCCAACGGGGCGTAATATCGACTGTCCATTTTAGCAAATTTGGTCGACCTGTTTTTTTTGAAGAAACCCAGATAGTTGAAATCGCCAATAGCCCTTAAAAGAAAGACGATTCCAATCGCTATGGAAACAAAACGGAACTCCATTTCGGTATTGAAGTTAAGGGCTTTGTTGAGATAGACCAACGCAAAAATGCTGAGAAGCAATCCCACGATCACCGTTCCGAATTTACCCGGACGAAACAGAAAATCGCCGTTTTCTTTGGTCGGCAACACCATTGATGGGTCTTTTATGCCGAAAAGTGCCCAATAAAAATGGAGTCCTGCCAGAAAAATGAAAATAATTGAAAGTAGTAAGGCAATGGTGCCCATACTAGTTTACCGCTTCTTTCTTGGGAGCTTCAAAAAGTGATTTAACATCCACTTGGTTCCTTAAAATGTCGTCAAAGGTTTCGCGCTCGCGAATCAAATGACCTTTGCCTTTGTACCACAAAACTTCAGCAGGGCGGTACCTGGAGTTGTAATTGCTGGCCATGGTAAAACAATAGGCTCCTGCATTGTTAAAGCAAAGAATATCACCTTCTGAGATTTCGTTGATACGTCTGTTGCTGCCAAAAGTGTCCGTTTCACAGATATAGCCTACAACGGAATAATAACGTTCCCTACCATTTGGGTTGGAAATATTGATGATCTCGTGACTGGAACCGTACAACATAGGGCGGATCAAGTGGTTGAAACCGGAATCCACACTGGCGAAAACTGTTGAAGTGGTCTGTTTTACCACATTTACCTTGGCCAAGAAAGAACCTGCTTCGCTCACCAAAAACTTACCGGGTTCAAAGGCCAATGTCAAATCCCTGCCGTAATTTTTGCAGAATTCATTGAACCTTGCCGATAATTTTTTGCCCAATTCCTCAATGTTTGTCTCAATATCTCCTTGCTTGTAGGGCACTTTAAATCCGCTTCCAAAATCGATGAATTCAAGATCCTTGAAGTTTTTAGCGGTTTCAAAAAGAATTTCGGAGGCATATAGAAATACATCGATGTCCAAAATGTCACTGCCGGTATGCATGTGGATACCGTTGATGTTCATCTTGGTCAGATCCACAATACGTAACAAATGCGGAATTTGGTGAATACTGATACCGAATTTGGAATCGATATGGCCCACGGAGATTTTGGAGTTGCCCCCTGCCATCACGTGTGGATTGATACGGATACAAACCGGAATATCAGGGTGTTTGCTACCGAACTGTTCCAAAATGGAAAGGTTATCAATATTTACTTGAACGCCCAAGGAGGCGGCAGCTTCAATTTCTTCCAAAGAAACGCCATTGGGAGTAAAGATGATGGACTCAGGCTTGAAACCGGCCAAAAGACCTAATTTCACCTCTTGGATGGAAACCGTGTCCAAACCACTGCCCAAACTGTTCATGAACCTTAGGATGCTGATGTTGGACAATGCCTTGGCCGCATAGTTCAGTCTTAGACTTGGTACTTCCTTAAAAGCATTGGTAAGCCTGTTGAACTGTGATGCAATTTTATCTGCATCGTAAACATAGAGTGGGGCACCGTATTGGTCAACTAATTTTAATAGATCCTTGGAATTCATGCTATAACCTTCTTTAGAAGGGCAAATCTACAGTAAGTCCGTGGGTTACACAAGACCTTTGAGCATATTTTATATATTTATAACAAAATGTTTGAATTTTAACATCAATCATTTTTAAGAACCGTTTGTGGCTTTCCTTATGACATTGTACTTTTAGGCAAACCACAACCATGAAACTACCTTTATTCCCGTTACAGTCCGTATTCTACCCTGGTGAAACTGTACCCCTTCATATTTTCGAGGAACGGTACAAGCAATTGATTCAAGATTGTAGAAAGGAGGCCCTTACCTTTGGTATTCCGGTTTTTATCAATAATTCCATTTCGTATGGTACAGAGGTGCAACTGGTTGAGGTGGTCACTACCTATAATTCGGGGGAAATGGATGTGGTCTGTGTGGCCAGGCAAGTCTTCAAGATTTTGAGTTTTGAAAAGCAATTGCATGGAAAACTATACGCCGGTGGGGATGTGGAGTTTCTCGAAATGGAGAACGACGCCAACGATGACCTTCGGAAAGAAGTGATCCAAAAGGTGGAAACCTTGTACGATCTAATGGATGTCCCCTTCACCCAAACATCGCCCAAACAGTTCAACAGCTATTCATTGGCACACAAAATGGGGCTTTCCTTTGAACAGGAATACGAACTCCTTTTGATGACCAAGGAAACGGACCGATTGCAGTTCATCAAAGCCCATTTGGAATCGACCACCAATATTCTCAGTGAGGTCAACCGCACCAAAACGGTCATCGAAATGAACGGACATTTCAAAAATTTCGACCCATTGGACTTTCAGGATTTTAAGCCTTAGGTCCAGAAATTGCAAAAGCACTTAATTATGGTGGAATAATTGGCAATAATTCCATATTGCCTTCAATTTCTCAGTAGTGTTTTCTATTTTTGTCGGCGAAACAAAAGTAAAATTCACAGATGAATCTTCACGAATATCAAGGAAAGGAGATTTTGGCCAGTTTTGGGGTCAGGATCCAGCGAGGTATAGTTGCCCGCAACGCCAAGGAAGCGGTAGAGGCCGCGAAACAACTTACACAAGAAACCGGTACAGGATGGCACGTGATCAAAGCTCAGGTGCATGCTGGTGGTCGTGGTAAGGGCGGCGGTGTAAAACTTGCCAAAAACTTGAAGGAAGTGGAAGAATTGGCAGGAAGCATCATCGGGATGAACCTGATCACCCCACAAACATCTGCTGAAGGTAAAAAGGTACACCAGGTTTTGATTGCAGAGGATGTGTATTATCCTGGCGATAGCCCAACAAGCGAATTCTACATGTCCGTGTTGTTGAACAGGGGAACCGGTAGAAACATGGTGATGTACTCTACTGAGGGAGGTATGGACATTGAGGAAGTGGCCGAAAAGACCCCACATTTGATTTTCACCGAAGAAATTGATCCAGGATTGGGATTGTTGCCTTTCCAAGCAAGAAGGATTGCCTTCAACCTAGGTTTGTCCGGAAACGCTTTCAAGGAAATGGTGAAATTTGTTTCTTCCTTGTACAAGGCATACGAGCAAAGTGATGCCAGTCTTTTTGAGATTAATCCTGTGCTAAAAACTTCGGATGACAAGATCATGGCGGTAGATGCCAAGGTAACCATCGACGATAATGCATTGTATAGAAGAAAGGCCTATGCCGAAATGCGCGACCTTAGAGAGGAAAACCCAATTGAGGTGGAAGCTAGGGAAGTAGGTCTGAACTATGTGGATTTGGATGGAAACGTAGGTTGTATGGTAAACGGTGCCGGTTTGGCCATGGCTACCATGGACTTGATCAAAATGGCAGGTGGTGAACCAGCCAACTTTTTGGATGTGGGCGGTACAGCCGATGCCAAAAGGGTAGAGGAGGCCTTCCGTATCATCTTGAAAGATCCCAATGTAAAGGCTATCTTGATCAATATCTTTGGTGGAATCGTTCGTTGTGACCGTGTTGCGCAAGGTGTTGTGGATGCCTATAAAAATATGGGTGATTCCATAAAAGTGCCGATCATTGTGCGTTTGCAAGGTACCAATGCCGAATTGGCCAAGGAAATCATCGACAACTCTGGATTGGCCGTACATTCTGCGGTACAGTTCCAAGAAGCTGCTGATAAAGTGAAGCAAGTTTTGGCGTAACAACCCAAAAATCGATATAGAAAAGGGCAACGTTAACAAAACGTTGCCCTTTTTTGTTTTTCAACTTTCCATAAGTCGCATATATCATTTTTGATTCGTTTTCAGAAAAGGTTTGCAAGGTTATTTGTCCTTTTGAAAATTGGTTGCAGACTTTTCAAGGTTGTTTGGTTTTTCTTCAAAATCCGGAATATTATTTCCGCGTTACACAAGTTAAACATAGGTTAAATCTAAAAATAGTGTAACATTTTACATTTTCCATCGTCTTATTTTTGTGATGTCATTAAAAAAGGGTGTCCTTTTTGACAAAACACAAATCATTCATCAACACATCAAAAAACAAAAATCATGAGAAAAATTAAAATTGCATCCGTAGCTTTTATGTTGTTCGCCACTTTGGGCGCATTCGCTAACAAAGGAAACAACGAGGTTCCAGAAAAGAGCTTGTCCACCCAAATTTATGAAATGTTGAAGCAGAACTCGTTCGAGCTTCAATATGATGAGATGACGGCCGACGTTCGTTTTACCTTCAATGAAAAAGGTGAAATGGTGGTACTTTCCGTAGCGACCAAAAATGAGGTTTTGGAAAAATTTGTAAAAAGCAGATTGAACTATCAAAAAGTAGAATCTGGAAATCCTGTAGAGGGCAAGATCTACACCGTATCAGTAAGAATTACCGCATAATTGACGGAGATTGTTTGAGTTAGTTGGAAAGCCTTGATCACATCAAGGCTTTTTTTATGTACTAAAATTACTCTTTTTGAGTTATGTATTTGGAAGAAAGCCCCAAAACCAAACCAAATGGGTACCTACGAAGAAAAACTGAGCATCCTTTCGGAGATGATTGCCTTTGCCAGGGTGGATCATTCCATGAAGCGTTCCGAATACGAGTTCTTGCTCAAGGTGGCTTCCAATTTGGGTGTGGACAAGGAAACCTTCGATGGGCTTTTAAAACATCGCTCCCCTAAAATAACCCTGAAGTCACAAGCGGAACGTATCGTTCAGTTCCACAGGTTGTTGCTTTTAATGAACGTTGATCGCGAACAACACAAAAGCGAGGTCAATACGCTATACAATATTGGACTTAAAATGGGACTGCCTCCCGTGGCCATCGGTCAGGTTTTGGAGGTCATGCATCGCTACCCTGACAATGTAGTTCCGCCAAATGTGCTAATCGATATCTTCAAGGCACACTACAATTAATGTCATTTTGACATTCTATTTCTGTTAAATAATGCCATAACGGCACATTTTGGGCATTGGTACACCATTTGCCCAGTACTAGGTGATTTAAATGTTTAACAATTAAAATTGAATCACCATGAGTATAGTAAAAAGAAACAACCTGTTTTTTCCATCCCTAATGAATGATTTTATGGGTCCTGATTGGTTTGGTGGAACAGAGAAGTGGAATGCTTCCGTTCCCGCTGTGAACATAAAGGAGAATACTGAAAGTTTTGAATTGGAATTGGCTGTTCCAGGTATGAAAAAGGACGATTTCACCGTAGAAATCGATAACGATGTGTTGACCATTGCCAGTGAAGTTCAAACTGAAAATGAGGAAAGCAAGGAAAATTACACCAGAAAAGAGTTTTCATTCTCCTCCTTTAGAAGGGCCTTTACTTTGCCAGAAACTGTTGATGGCTCTAAAATCGATGCCAAATACGAAGATGGAATATTGAAATTGACCTTGCCCAAAAAGCAAGAAGCATTACCAAAACCAAAACGATTGATTGAGATTGCTTAAGAAATTGAAGGCACCAACTAAAGGTGTTTCATGATGGTTGGATTAGTTGGTTAGTTTGTTGGCGCGCCCCTGCAGCAATGTTCGAGGCGCGCTTTCGTTTATTCTTTTTCCTGGAGCATTTTGATTTCATCACGCAACTTGGCCGCTTCCATAAAGTTCAGTTCCTTGGCCGCTTTTTCCATGGCCTTGCGTTTTTCCCGAATCAATTTTTCTTTTTGATCTCCGGTCAAATATTCCAGATCAGGTTCTGCTGCACGTAGTTCTTCCTTTTGAAAATGATAGGTGGAAACAGAATTCTTGGCCAAGGCGTTGTCCAGGTTTTTCTTCAAGGCTTTTGGGGTGATGTTATGCTCCCTGTTGTAGTTCATTTGTTTATCCCGACGGTAATTGGTCTCGTCAATAGTCATTTGCATGCTGTCCGTGATTTTATCCGCATACATGATGGCCTTGCCGTTCAGGTTTCGGGCTGCTCGACCAACGGTCTGGGTAAGGGAGCGGTTGCTTCGGAGGAAACCTTCTTTGTCTGCATCCAAAATTGCAACCAAGGAAACTTCAGGTAAATCCAAACCTTCCCGAAGCAGGTTTACACCGATGAGCACATCAAAAATTCCTTTCCGCAGATCTTGCATGATCTCTACACGTTCCAAGGTATCCACATCGCTATGGATATATCGGCAACGAATATCGATTCTGGTCAGGTATTTAGTCAATTCTTCGGCCATTCTCTTGGTCAAAGTGGTCACCAAGGTGCGTTCGTCCAATTCTACACGTTGCTGGATTTCTTCTATCAAATCATCAATTTGATTGGCGCTGGGTCGCACCTCTATTACCGGGTCCAATAATCCCGTTGGGCGTATCACCTGCTCCACATAAACTCCTTGGCTCAACTCCAATTCATAGTCTGCAGGAGTGGCACTTACATAGATCACTTGGTTTTGCAGGGTTTCGAACTCTTCGAACTTCAATGGACGGTTGTCCATAGCCGCGGGCAATCGGAATCCATATTCCACCAAGTTCTCCTTGCGGGAACGGTCGCCGCCGTACATGGCATGCACTTGTGGAATGGTTACGTGGCTTTCATCAATGACCATCAAATAATCATCAGGGAAATAATCCAGCAAGCAGAAAGGCCGTGTGCCGGGTTCCCTACCATCCAAGTAGCGGGAATAGTTCTCAATTCCGGAGCAATATCCCAATTCCCGGATCATTTCAAGATCAAAATTGGTGCGCTCGTCCAGTCGTTTGGCTTCCAAGGGTCTGCCTATTTCTTTGAAATAGTCCACCTGTTTCACCAAATCATCCTGAATTTGACGAATGGCATTTTGTAAGATGTCCGGTGAGGTCACGAACATGTTAGCAGGGTAAATATTGAGCGAATCGTAGATTTCGATGACGTTGTTATTGAAAGGGTCCAAAGCCTCGATTTCTTCAATCTCATCCCCAAAAAAATGGACGCGGAACGCGTGGTCCGCATAGCCGGGGAACACATCCACCACATCGCCCTTTACCCGGAAATTTCCGTTCCTGAAATCCGCAGTGGTCCTGGAATAAAGGCTTTGTACCAATTGCTTCAGGAATTTGGTACGGGAAATTACTTGGTCACGATGGATGGTGACCACATTTTTTTGGAACTCTATCGGGTTACCGATACCATATAAACAGGATACCGATGCCACCACGATCACATCCCTTCGTCCCGAAAGAAGGGAAGAAGTGGCACTCAAACGCAATTTCTCTATATCCTCGTTGATGGAAAGATCCTTTTCAATATAAAGTCCGCTGGTCGGAATATAGGCTTCAGGTTGGTAGTAATCGTAGTAGGATACAAAGTATTCCACGGCATTGTTCGGAAAAAATTGCTTGAACTCCGAATACAACTGTGCCGCCAAAGTCTTGTTGTGGGCCAATACCAAAGTAGGTTTTTGCACCGATTCCACCACATTGGCCACAGTGAAGGTTTTACCGGAACCCGTAACGCCAAGCAAGGTTTGATGGCGCACATTTCCTTCAATGCCCTCCACCAATTGTCGTATGGCTTCGGGTTGGTCCCCAGTGGGTTTAAAATCTGAGACTACCTGAAATTTCATGTGATAAAAATAATAAAGGATAATGCGATTCCGAAGCGATTCGGTGAGATTATCTTTTCAACGAAAAATGGCCCTTGATTTCCTTGTTTTCCTCATTTACGGCCACAAACCAATAGTCTCCTGAAGGTAAAGGTCTGCCAGCGATCATGCCGTCCCAACCTTGCGAATTTTGTGAAATCTGCTTTAAAAATTTCCCGTATCGGTCAAAAATCCGAATGCTCTTGAGCACAATGGTCGATGAATTCTGTGGTTGAATAAATTGCCAATAATCGTTGATCGTATCTCCATTTGGGGTAAAGAATTTTGGAAAACCTTCAACCGTAAGGTCCTGCGTAAACACCCTTTGGGCCACGCCACATCCATTTTTGTCCCGGACATAAAAGGTATGGTCCCCAGGTTCCACGTTGCTGAAAATGTTGTTATCGGAGTATGGTCCATTTTCATTATCGATGGCATATTCATAGGTGCCATTCCCGGTTGCGATGACCGTAACCTGAATTGTGGTGCCCGTATTTTGAACACGAAGGTCATCAATGGATGCCAATTCGGAAGAAAGCACCTCGAACATTTTAGTGGACGGGCATTCCAGGGTTATCCCAAATTGACTGACGGTATTATATGCCTCGTATCGGTACATCCCATTTTCGGTAATGGAAACTTCAGAAGTAGAGGATAACAGGGTCTCATCACCAAACTGATCTACTCTATACCATCGGTAGCCTTCGGCTATGTCAGTGGAAGAAATGACCAAAGGACCTTCATTTTCACAGGTCGAAAAGGAATCGGCTATATCAATTTCAGGATTTATGGTCACGTATTCCCCCGTATCAAAATCCAGATAAGGACCGCAACCGAGCAAAGTGGTAAAACTGGTTTGCGTACAACCTTCGGCTTGTCCGGCATCGTTAAACGGGACTATGGTGATAAAAAAGGTCTTGTTCGGTTCAAAATTGACAACTGGGGTTGAATTGTTGTAAAAAGTTGAACTGTTGAGAATATCCGAGCCATCCGGGGTTGTGCCGATGGTAACAATATAGCCAGTAGCATCTGGAACCGCAACCCATTCCAAAACTGGGGACAGCGGCACATTACTTTCCCCATCGGCCGGATATACGATAGAAGTACAATCCGGAATTTCCGATTCGGCCCGTGTAGTGAATTGCTGTGAGGTACATCCTACTGCAGTGCCCAACGCATTGTAGGGTACGATTGTGACGAAAATGGTAGTTTCGGTAGGCAAGTCGACAGGTGGATTAAAACTCAAAGTATTGCCGGCGTCATAATTGGAAAGAATATCCCCACCGCCAGCAGATGTTCCGATGCTTACCGTATACCCCGATGCCCCATATTGATAACCCCACGAAATGTTGGTACTAGGGTTTACATCTATCGCCATATCCAAAGGACTGGTCATCTGGGTGCAATTGGGCACACCTGACAATGACTCCGTGGTAAAGACAAAGCTCGGACAGGTGATATTGGGTGCGTTAAAAAAGAATAAAGTAATGGTTGCATAAATAGTCGTGTTCGGAGGCAAGCCTAATGGAGGTTTATAAGCACTACTAGGAGCATACGCAGGAGACATAATATCAATTCCGCCTGGTGTAGTTCCCAAAGCAATATTGTAACTAGGAACCCCGTCCACGGTATCCCAATCAATGGTGGCATCGAGGGGTATTCCCGTAGCCCCATTAGTGGGATATACAATGTTGGGACATTCTTGGGCATGCGCCCAATGCCCTAACAGGATAAGCATGCCTATGTAGAAAAGCTTGTTCAGCATTCACGAGATTTGTGCACCTCCCAAGATACTACAAATCGCGCTTTTTCAATAGAACATAGGACAAATAGATAAAAATAGAGGCCCAAACGATTGCAATCAGGAACTCATACCAATACGTATGGTAATCGAATTTCATGTCTTCCCCGATTTGTTGCCCAATATTTTGGACGGCTGAAAGACGGGTAAAGGGTTCCTTGATTAAATTGGACATGGATTGTAGTGGAAAAAAGTCCTTTACCAACCTTGCCGAATCCCAGCTCATTACTTTCCAACCCAAAAGTCCAAAGACCACCTGTTCCAAAATGCTCCACAGAATCAAAAAACCCAAGGCGAAGGCCGAACGTTTTACCAAAATGCCCAAAAACAGACAGAAGGAGAAAAAGGCAACCAGTTTTACAAAAAAGGCAAACAAGAATTCCAAATCTGAAAATATGATGGACATCTCATTGTAATCCGAATAAGCTAATCCCAAAATCATGGATACCACAAATACGAATACGGTGGAAATGAGGGCAAATGAAATGACGGTCAATAATTTGGAAAGGATGAATTCTTTCTTTGAAAGCCCGTCGATCAAGTTTTGTTTGATGGTCTTGTTGCTGTATTCGTTGGACATCATGGAAACAATTACGATGGCCAGGAACAACTTAAAAAGTGCCGTGACAAAGGTGTTAAAGTGCCAGATGTACGGGAAGTTGAAGATGCCTTGGTCGGCCAAGTGGAACTGTACAGGACCTATATCGAACTTTATGGCCGCAATCAGGGCGATGGAGGTCAAAAGCACAAAATAGGAGATGATTAAGACCTTGCTGGCCCTATTGTTCCACAATTTTATGAATTCTATTTGGAGTAGACGTAACATTCGTTTTTTGATTAGTTGTTTTTGGTCAAGGTTAAAAATTGTTCTTCAAGGCTTTCTTTTCGTTTTACCAAATGGGACAGGACGATACCTTTATCAAACAGCATTTTGTTCAGGGATTCGGCGTCCATTTCTTCCTTCAAATAAGCGGTAAGGGTACCATTGAAACTTTCAATTTTTCCAAAACTGGCATTTTTTTCGAGCAAATCCTGTAGTTTATCCATCTGCACACATCGAAGTTCAAAAAAGCCATGGCTGGCCAACATGCTGTCCACAGGACCTGAATATAGGTTTTCACCCCTTCTCAAAATGACCACATGTGAGCACACCTTTTCCACTTCGTCCAACAAATGCGAAGCCAGTAGAATAGTGGTTCCTTGACTGGCAATGGTTTTAATGATTTCCCTAATTTGATGGATTCCTTGCGGATCCAAGCCGTTGGTAGGTTCATCCAAGATCAATATCTCAGGATCGTTCAGTAGGGCAGAGGCAATGGCCAAACGTTGCTTCATCCCCAGAGAATACGTCTTGAATTTGCTGTCCTTTCTTTCCCAAAGCCCGACCAGTTCCAATTTTTCCTGGATCTTGGTTTCGGGTACTTCCTTGATTTTACAGACCAGTTGAAGGTTTTGGATGGCAGTCATATAAGGGTAAAAGTTGGGTCGCTCAATAATGGCCCCTACTTTTTTCAATGCTTCGTGGGTGGTGGTATTGCCATCAAACCAACTGAATTCGCCGGAAGTTCGGTTGACCACGTTCAAAATAATGCCTAAAGTTGTGGACTTACCACTTCCGTTGGGCCCCAAAATGCCATACACATTTCCCTTTTCAATAGTGAAGGAAAGGTCGTTCACGGCAGTCAGGTAACCGAATTTCTTGGTGAGATGGTTAACGGTCAGAATTGTTTCCAAAGGTTGCTAACGTTTTTTGAATGGTTTATACTAACTTGACGATGTTTATCGAAATTTGTTACAAAATAGCCCATTACAATGTCCGAAGAAAAATTGATGTCCAAGAAAAAACCAGCCTACCCGGTCCATAAAAAATTGGATTCATACCTGCATCGGTACAATAGGAAGATAGAGATTCCTATTTTCTATGATGACCTTCTCCGTTTTGCCGGTTCTGTTGTGGTTTATGATGCGGATGGTGAGGATACGCTTTGGATTCGGGTCTACTATTCGGATTTTGATCGAAAGGAAATCGATTTGAGTTTGAAGCAAGTATATTCCATTTTACACTCCGATGGTAGCGATCGTATTTTGGAATATTTGAATGTGGATGCAGTGGATTTCTGCACTTTTGGAAACTCCAAACCGTTTCGGATCAAGGTTAGGAACATCTTGAATGACAACTATACGTATTTCTATGTGAAAAAGACCGATGCTTCCCGCATCTATGGTTTGGAACTGGAGCATATGCTGTCACCGTACAACCTGAATTTTTTGGTCTACAAGGACACCCTTATAGAAGAGCATATTGCCGGCATCCCCGGAGATGTTTTTATACGGGATATACTCCCCAAGTGCTCCGAATCGGAAAAGGCACAACTGGCCAAGGAGTTCGTAAAATTCAATGAGCGTTGTATGATTCGTCTATTGGGAGACATGCGTTCCTATAATTATGTGATTGTCCCGGTTCACGATTTTGATCATGTGGTGTATAAGATCAGGGCCATCGACTTTGACCAGCAGTCGTTTGAAGGGAAATTGAAGGTGTACCGCCCCCAATTTTTCAAGGAAAACTATAAAATGGTCGAATTGGTTCGGGCCAAATTGCAAAAAGATTCAGTAGATCAATACAAAATAGAGGAACGCTCCATAGTGGCCAAACGTATTTTGAGCTCAGGAAACCGTATTCGACGATTGTTATCCGCTGTAAAACCGGACACCATTTCACTGCCCGAGAACATAGAAAAGTTGAAGCTTGAAATTTACGACCTTACCAAAGACATGGAATTTAAAAGAAGTTCCACTATGGGTGAGGTGTTGGCACTTGCGCTGGATTTTGTGAAACGAAACTACCAAGACGTGAGCATGAAACAGATCATAGAGAAGAAGTTCTAACTCTTCTGTTCTTTGTTGAAATACACCAGGTAATAGTACATTTGGCGTTCTTCGTCCCAACCTTTTTCCACAAATTTTTCCGCAGATTCCGGGTTGATGAAATCCAGTTTAATTTGGATATTGGTATCCAAATTGATGACATTCTTGATCTTTCTTCTGGCGTCGCTCACCGCTTTATTGGCAATATCGAAGTTGGAAACATCCTCAATGCTGTATTTCGGTCCTTTTTCCACTTTGTAATGTTTGAACTCGGGGATCAATTCCGGGTTTTCCATCACGTCGTTCAAAAAGGCAGTTTCCTCAAACGCGTCGTTTTTAGCAAAATGGTTCACCGCTCGGTTCATGAACAAAACTTCCTGTTGTTTGTCCTCGGCAGGTAAAACCACATCCTTGGCAAAGTTCTGGCAGAATTTCAGGTAGTTTTTGGTGTAGAAATTCTCATCGGTCAAGGGAATCAATCCCAAAAAGTTTTCCAACCAATATTTGGCGTCGTAGCGGTTACTGTCCACTGACAACACTTTGTAACCTTCCTCTTTTTCCACATTGAAGACAATACAGCCCTTATCAAGTTTGTTGACATTGATGCCTTGTTTGATCAATATTTCCAGATTTTGTTCCGTTTCCTTGAACTGAAGAAAATCGTGTTTCAACTCACTTTTAAAAATACCTACAGCATCTGTTTTCTTGTTGTCGATGACCACATCCGAAAAATGAACCACGTACACCTCTCCACTTTTGATATGCGGATGGTTGGATTGATCATAAAGGTATTGGGTAATCTTTTTGGAAAGTTCGTGTCCGTTGGCCGGGTTCTCGAATATGCCGGATACAGCGGTGAACACATCGTTGAACTCCACGTCCACATCATTGGCAAATCTGTAATAGTTCTCCTCTTTTTCCCTGAACGGCCTGAAAAAATATTCTTTGAGCAAGCCCGCCATTTCATCGTTCAAAGTGAAGGGTTCCGAGGATAAAAACGCAGCTTCGTTCTTGCTTTTGTTTCCTACTCGGTGGAGTGAAAGACTTTCGATTTGGGCAGTATATAGGTTTAGCATTTTTTGGGTAAAGAATTAAGGGTTTATGGTGAAAGGGTTTATGGTGAAAGGTTGCGATTGATTTAATTCCAATTTTCATCAAAATCCATATCATCGTAACTGTCGAGAAAGTCGTCATCTTCATCAAAGTTGTCTTCCAACTCGCCTTCCTCAGCCTCAAAATTTTTCTCAGGCGGCGAATCGGGCAATTCCCCAAAACTGAACAATAAACGTGGGTAAACAGCACCGTCTTCTTTTTCTACGATATCTGCCAACTCCACAAAAAAGGTCCACATGCTGAAAAAATCGTACACATAGATCAATTTTGGTGTCTGTTCGGTAAGCACGTCATCCAAACCGGTCTCGTTCATCAACCGCACTTCGGAACCACTGTCGCTCATGTCAAAAAGGGCTATTTCCTCATCTTGGTTCCATTCTTCGTCACAGGTGTAAAAAGAAGCCATTTCTCCACCTTCAAAACCAAAGGCCTGGGTTATGGCATTGTGTAATTCTTCTAAAGTATTGTTGTCCTCAATCTCGATATCCCTGAAGATATCTTCCTCAGCATCAAGTATTATCCTGATTTTATAAATCATCCAAAAATTTTTAAAGTGGGCACAAAGTTACAATAAATAGACCTTATTTGGTGAACCGGTGTAAGGTAAAAGTCATGGTGGCCAATAGAATAAATGCCCCGATCTGATGTGCAATTCCCAGCCACAGGGGAACGGCGTAGATCAAGGTGAGTACTCCCAATATAAATTGTACGAACACCATGGCCAAAAGTATTTTTAGTCCCTTTTCCTGCAAGAAGGTGCGCTCTATTTTGCGTGTCTTGAACCAAATTGCCAAAATGAATCCGACCACCACATAGGCCAGATACCGATGCACAAACTGTACACCGCTTTTGCCTTCAAAAAAGTTCTTGATTACGGGTTGTTGTTCAATATAGACGGTTTCATGAATCAGTTTTCCTTCGCTCATCAACGGCCAATGGTTGTGGATGAAACCTGCATCCAAACCGGCCACAAAAGCACCCCAAATAATTTGGGGGAGAAGCACGACCAAAGCGAAACGAATTAGGTTCCTGATCTTGGTATTGACTGCTTTTTTATCGGGATAGATCAAATCCAAAGCAACCCAAAGGCTGTAGGCAAAGGTGAGGAAGGCCGTGGTTAAATGCGCGGCCAACCTAAAGTGGGACACATCAGGACGATCCACCAATCCGCTTTTTACCATGTACCAACCCAAGAATCCTTGAAATCCGCCCATAATCAACAGGATAATCGCCTTTTTTGTTGTGGCTCTGTCCAATTTTTTGGTAACCAAAAAGAATAGGAATGGCAAAATGAAAACGATACCAATAAAGCGACCAATGAACCGATGCAGCCATTCCCAAAAATAGATGTCCTTAAAATCCTCCAGACTAAAATGACTGTTCAACTTTTGGTATTCTGGGTATTGTTGGTACAGTTCAAAAGCTTCCTTCCATTCCTGTTCGTTCATGGGAGGGAGGGTACCTTGAATCAATTTATAGTCTGAAATGGATAATCCGGAATGGGTAAGGCGGGTAATTCCCCCTACCAAAACCATGATAAAAATGAGTACACAACCCGTTAACAACCAATACACTACGTATTTGTTCTTTTTCATTTCGAGTGGACTTTTAGGTTCAATGATTTGCCTTTTTCCAACATAAATTGATAGGCGGCTTCGTATTCGTTCGGGATTTCACCTTCCAAAATGGCTTCTTTGATAGCATCTTTGATGATGCCTATCTCCTTGGAAGGTTTTAGGTTGAAGGTTTCCATGATCTCTTCCCCAGAGACCGGAGGTTGAAAGTTTCGGACGTGGTCCCGCTCTTCGACCTCCACTATTTTTTGACGAACAATCTGAAAATTGTTCTTGTATTTCTTCTGTTTCTTCGGATTTTTTGTGGTGATGTCGGCTTCGCACAACGTCATCAAGTCGTCCACAAAATCTCCGGCATCAAAGACCAATCGGCGTACTGCGGAATCCGTGACATGATCTTCGGACAGGATGATGGGCCTAGAGCTCATCAATACCATTTTTTGAACGAACTTCATTTTTTCGTTCAGCGGCATCCGAAGCCTTTTGAACAATTTGTACACCATTTTGGAACCCACAAATTCGTGACCGTGGAAAGTCCACCCGATTTTATTATGGAATTTTTTAGTGGGTGCCTTGCCAATATCATGCAGCAGAGCGGCCCAACGCAACCAAAGGTTGTCGGTAGTTTCCGAGATATTGTCCACCACTTCCAATGTGTGCCAAAAATTGTCCTTGTGTCGCTGTCCTTCCACTTCCTCAATGCCTTGCAAAGCTGTCAGTTCTGGGAGGATTAATGGAAGCAAACCCGTTTGGTGCATCAATTTAAAACCAATTGAGGGTTTGGGACTCATCAAGATTTTGTTCATCTCGTCCACAATACGTTCCTTGGAAACAATTTCTATCCGTTCCTTGTTTTCCGAGATGGCCTGAAGCGATTTCAGTTCAATGGTAAAATGCAGTTGTGTGGCAAATCGAATGGCACGCATCATGCGCAAGGGATCATCGGAATAGGTAATCCCCGGTTCAAGTGGCGTGCGTAATATTTTTTGGTCCAGATCGGACAATCCGTTGAAGGGGTCCAACAGAGTGCCGAAGTTGTCCTTGTTCAAGGCCAGTGCCAAGGCGTTGATAGTGAAATCGCGTCGATTTTGATCGTCTTGCAAAGAGCCATCTTCCACAACAGGTTTTCTGCTGTCATGATGGTAACTTTCTTTGCGTGCGCCTACAAACTCTAACTCTAAGTCGAGATGTTTGATCATGGCCGTGCCGAAATTCTTGAACACGGAAATTTCTGGTTTTCCTTTGAGTTTGGAAGCCACTTTTTTGGCCAGTTCAATACCGCTGCCAATGGCAACAATGTCGATGTCTTTTGGAGTGCCCCGTTTCAAAAGATAATCCCTCACAAATCCACCGATCACATAGGAATCAACGCCAAGTTCGTCCGAGGCTTCGCCGATCAGTTTAAAAATGGGATGTTTTAGGGCTTCTGTGTGCAACTCCTTCGTCATTTATTCGCGGATTACCTTTACCTGGCCATCATTACTCAATTTGATGATGGAAGAGGGAACGGCATTTTTATTTACGTCCGGCAAATTTACCACATAGTCCACTCCTTTTAAAATTTCAGGGGCGATATCCTTGAATTGTTTTGGGGTGGGTTCCCCGGAGATGTTGGCCGAGGTGGAAACAATGGGTTTTCCAAATTTGTTGATCAGGTATTGGCAGAATTTATCCGATGCCACTCTGATGCCTAAGGTATTGTCTTCAGCCACGAGGTTTTCTGCAACTCCCTTGGGTTCATCAAACACGATGGTGGTGGGTTTGGTGGAAAGGTCTATAATGTCGTAGGCCACGTCAGGTACTTGCTTTACATGGCGTTCCAACATGCCTTGGTTGCCCACCAAACAAATAAGTGCCTTACTGTCTTCCCGTTTTTTTAGGGCATACACTTTTTTAACGGCTTCAGGGTCGGTGGCGTCGCAACCAATTCCCCAGACCGTGTCGGTAGGATAGAGGATGAGTCCGCCCTCCTTCAATATTTTGATACAGTTGTTTATTTCTTCAGTCATGCTGTTGCGTTACTCTTTGTTTTCTAGGAAGTTGATATATCTGTTTTTTTGTTCCTTAAATGTCCATTTATCCGAAACGTAGTCTTTTTTGCCAATCTCCCCATTTGAAATTTTTGTAAAGATCTCTGATAATTCGTTGGCATTTTCATAAAATAGGGAATGTGAAGCCATGTCCTGAATATGTTCAAGGCCTTGGGGAGAAATGAGGTTTATCCCGTAACCGAAAGCTAGGTTGTAGGATCCCATGATTTTGAATTTTGCATAGTTGTCTCCAACTGAACGTAATGGAATCAATATATAATCGGAGTTTTTAAGATATCCATGAAAGGCATCGTTTTCCAAAAAATCCTCAAAAGTGATGAAACAGTTTAAAAGATTGCGTTCCTTCAGGTATTCTAAAAATTCATTGTTTTTTTGTTCTTTCAGATAGGTGCTGCCTAAAATAAGAATCTTCAAATTGTCCTTGATGGGCATGCTTTCAAGAGCTTCGGCCACCAAATAATAATCCCTCCTGCCAAAATCCAATTTTCCGGGGATGCTTATCCAAACTTCATCTTTGGGTTTTACGGGAAGTGGATTTTCATATTCTGGAAAAAAAATTGGGTAAAAACTTTTGATTTTGATTGAGTTGTCTTGCAGTGTAACGGAATCCATTAAAAAGTCATTCAACACAAAAAAATGCTTTATTGCCTTGTTGATCAACTTTTGGGAGAAACTGTTGTTGACCTTTTTTAAATTGTGCAAAATGCCGAAAAGTGCAACTTTCCTTTTTAACAAATGACTCAGAAGGATAACCTCCAACCTAGAACTGGCCGTGTTGAAAATGGCTGTCCGAATCCCTTTCTTTCTGAGCTTTCGATACAACCGTGCAAGGAAGACAATCCGGTTTAATAGGTTTTTTTGTGAAATTTTGGAATAGAAAATGGTGTGGTCTACCTCGGATAAATATTCAGTGGCTCTTTCGAAAATCTCTTGACTGACGACCAATGTGACTTCATATTCTGCATGTTTAAGAAACTTTATTTGAGAATATAGACATTCGTCGTGATAGGAGTTGAACTCAATTAGAGCGACTTTTTTCATTTATGATGGTTAAAAAGAAAAGTACTTTTTGCAAAGTTATTCTTTAAATTACAGACTTTGCTATTTTTGCTTGAATGAACCCGATGGAACAAGAAGCACCAAAAATTTCAGTGATCGTGAGTACCTACAATGCCGAGGAGTGGTTAAGGAAGGTGCTTTGGGGTTTCAATTGCCAAATTTTCAAGAATTTTGAAGTGGTGGTGGCCGATGACGGCTCCGGTCCCAAGACCAAAGCGTTGTTGGAGGAACTTTCCCAGCAGGTATTTTACCCGATCATCCATGTTTGGCAAGAGGATGATGGTTTTCAAAAATCAAGGATATTGAACAAAGCGGTAGAGGCCTGTAATGCCGATTATATTATCATGACCGACGGGGATTGCATACCTAGGGAAGATTTTGTGGAGGTGCACTATATCAATAAAGAACCGGGTTATTTCATCTCAGGTGGATACTATATGTTGCCGATGAACATTTCCAAATTGATTACTTTGGAAGACATTGAGAAACAGAATTGTTTCAACATTCATTGGTTAAAGGAAATGGGGATTCCACAGACCTTTAAAAACAACAAGCTTACGGCCAAAGGGTTTGTGTCCAAGTTTTTAAATACGTTCACCCCAACCAATGCCAGTTGGAACGGTCACAATTCATCAGGCTGGAAAAAGGATATCTGCAACGTGAACGGTTTTGACGAACGTATGCAATATGGCGGTCAGGATCGAGAATTGGGGGAGCGATTGTTCAACTTCGGCATCAAATCCAAACAATTGAGGTACAGTGCCGTTTGTGTTCATCTGGATCATAAGCGAGGGTACAAAACCCCGGAATCCATTGCTAAAAATCAATCGATAAGAAAAGAGACCAGGTCACAAAAGATGGTTTGGACCCACTACGGCATCACCAAGTAATAGGCTAGCTCGTTCTTTTTTTCCAATCTTTTGCGTTCCTTGAATCTTTCCAAAACCCCAAGGGCATTCAGATAGCAGATGGTCATACCTTTTTTTCCATCCAAAAAACCTAGGCGGATGATGTAGTGATTGAAAAACTTCCAAGCTGGTTTTACCACCATCATAAGATAATTGAAATGCTTTTCTTTATAAAAATCCTCTTTGGCCTTTAACTGACCATATTTGAGCATTTTACTTTTGTAATCCTCGTAATCCTTGTAGCAATAGTGGATCAGTTTTTCTTTTAGGATTCCTGATTTTCCATCGACTTCCAAGGTTTCATGTACAATTTTCTTGTCGGTAAAACAAGCCTTGCTTTTTCTGAAAAGTCTGTGGTTCTTATCGGTTTGCCAGCCACTAAAGTTGAGAGGCTGGTTTTGGAACATGAATTTTCTATAAAACCAATAGGCCTGATCGGCTTCGGGATTGTTAATGGTAGCAATGATTTCTTTTTGAAGGGCCTCGGTCACTACTTCATCGGCATCCAAAAACAAGACCCAATCGTTGGCAGCCTGTTTTAAGGTGAAGGTTTTTTGAGACGTGAAATTCTCGAAAGGATTTTGGATTATCCTCACTTTGGGATGGTTCTTTAAATATTCGTAGGTGCCATCGGTGCTGAAGGAATCTACTACAATAATTTCATCAGCAAAGGAAACGGAATCGATACATTTTTCAATGTAACCCATTTCATTGTAAGTGATGATCAACGCTGATAATTTTTGCTTTGAGGTGCTCAATCCAGCCATATTTATTGGTGTAGTGTTTAGGTATTTTACAAATCTATAACAAAAAAAAGGGTCAAAAATTGTTTATTGCTTTATTTTTCTTACAACAATCAGATCTTCATTTTCCCTACCGATTTTTTGTTAAAATCCAAATTTTGGGACGATCCTTTTCTAGTAGAGGCCAAAAAAGAAATAGGGTTGCTTTTCTTTTTAGAAAAAAACAACCCTACTATCTTCTGTTCCTTTTGGAGAAGCAATTAATATGTTTATACTGCTACATCATGCTCTCTTAAGGCATTGTTCAACGATGTTTTCTTATCTGTACTTTCTTTTCGTTTGCCTATGATCAAGGCACAAGGCACTTGAAATTCCCCAGCAGGGAATTTTTTGGTATAACTACCAGGGATGACAACCGAACGTGCGGGCACCCTTCCCTTTAGTTCAATAGGTTCATCACCCGTAACATCTATAATTTTGGTAGAAGCCGTCAACACTACATTGGCGCCCAAAACCGCTTCTTTTTCAACGCGAACACCTTCAACCACAATACAACGTGATCCAATGAAGGCATTATCTTCAATGATAACCGGAGCAGCTTGCAATGGTTCCAGAACACCTCCGATACCAACACCACCACTCAAGTGAACGTTCTTGCCAATTTGGGCGCAACTACCCACAGTGGCCCAAGTATCCACCATAGTTCCTTCATCTACATAAGCCCCAATGTTTACATAGCTGGGCATTAGAATGGTTCCTTTTGAAATGTAAGCACCGTGTCTAGCCACTGCGTGGGGAACTACTCGAACCCCTTTTTCCTGATAACCTCTTTTAAGCGGAATTTTATCGTGGTATTCAAAAATGCCCGCTTCCAGGACCTCCATTTTTTGGATTGGGAAGTATAGAACCACGGCCTTTTTTACCCATTCGTTGATCTGCCATCCATCCTTGGTAGGTTCCGCGCAGCGCAATTCCCCCATGTCGATGAGGTCGATCACTTCGCGTATGGCCACTTTGGTCCTTTCGTCTTCCAACAATGCTCTATTGTCCCATGCTTCTTCAATAAGCGTCCTTAAATTGGTCATTTTTCTTAAAATTTTCGCAAAGATACGGCCCTCCCCAGAATAATGACCGTCATTTTTAAGGGCATAACATTTTTAGGGTTATTTTTGCCAAAAAATTGACTTGGCAAGAATTTTGGCTTTGGATTATGGTAAGGTTAGAACAGGAATTGCGGTGACCGATGAGCTGCAATTGATCGCATCTGGACTTACCACAGTGGAGACCAAGGAGCTGATTCCCTTTTTGGAGAAGTATCTCAAGGAAGAGTCAGTAGAACGTTTTGTGATCGGGGAACCCAAACAAATGGACAATACCCCATCGGAGTCCGAAGCATTGATCCAAGATTTTTTGAAGAATTTGATAGCCAGGTTCCCAGCGATACCCGTGGAACGACAAGATGAGCGGTTTACCTCCAAATTGGCGTTCCAATCCATGTTGGATAGCGGGTTGAAAAAGAGCAAGCGAAGGGACAAGGCCTTGGTTGATGAAATAAGTGCCACGCTCATATTGCAGGCATACCTTAACAGATTTTAGTTTATGATTTTACCCATTGTGGCGTACGGCGACCCCGTGTTACGTAAAGTGGCAAAGGATATCACACAGGAATATCCAAAACTTGAAGAATTGATCACCAACATGTGGGATACCATGTACAATGCCCATGGTGTGGGATTGGCCGCACCCCAGATTGGTCTGCCCATCCGACTTTTTGTGGTTGATACTACCCCTTTTTCTGATGATGAAGACCTTACAAAAGAAGAGCAGGATGCATTGAACGGATTCAAAAAAGTGTTCATCAATGCCAAAATAGAGACCGAAACCGGCAAAGAATGGGATTTTAATGAAGGATGCCTAAGCATTCCCGATATCCGTGAAGAAGTGAAGCGTAAACCAGAGATCACCATTCAATACTTGGATGAAAATTTCAATCCACATTCCGAAACTTATGATGGACTTTTGGCAAGGGTGATCCAGCATGAGTATGATCATATCGAAGGAATCCTCTTTACGGACAAACTTTCATCCCTTAAAAAACGTTTGTTGAAAAATCGTCTGGATAAAATTTCCAAAGGAAAGATCGATGTGGAATACAAAATGAAGTTTCCCAATATCAAAAAAGGACGTTAAAAAAATCGCAGTTTGCGATAAAAACATATTTTTGCCCGCAATAAATTATACTACATGGCCCTAGACAAGATTTTATCTATAGGTGGAAAACCTGGACTTTACAAATTGCTTACCCAAACAAGAAGTGGTTTTGTTGGGGAATCCCTTTTGGATGGTAAACGCGTTACCGTTGGCATCCGCAGCAATGTAAGTGTACTTTCAGAAATTGCCATCTATACTTTGGAAGAAGAAGTTCCCCTAAGGGAAGTGTTCCAAAAGATAAAGGAAAAAGAAGGTGGCAAGAAAACATCTATCAGTCACAAGGCCGATAAAATCGAGTTGGAGGAATACTTCTTCGAAATCCTTCCCAACTATGATGAGGACAGAGTGTACGCTAGCGATATCAAGAAAATCGTGCAGTGGTACAACATCCTTCTAGACAACAACATTACTGACTTTGTTGAAGAGAAGGATGTCGAGGAACCGACTGCGGTTGATGCCTCTAGCGAAGAGGAATAATCATTCTTTTGCCCAATCCACCAATTTGGTTGGATAGTAATTAACGTCCATGGCCTTCAGGTAAGGAACCTGTTGCGCCAGGCGTACCTTGTAATCTTCCCAGCTTAAGTGCTCACTGGTTGACCAGCCCAATTCGGCTACCCCGATGATTCTTGGGAATGCCAAGTATTCCAATTCGGACCCATTTGTTATGGTCTCGGACCAAAGCGGGGCTTCAATACCCAATATACTTTCTTTTGGGAGTCCTCCCACATAGGTTTCGGGATTCCAATTGTAACTTTCATCCACAGGAATATATGCCGCCCAGTGCAAACCTAATTTGGTCAGGGTGTCATATTGCATATCCAAATAGACCTTAACTGCAGGGGATAGAATAATTTTGGATCCATTTTCAGCGGCTCTGATGGCATTGTGAGGTTCGTTCCAAAGTTGTGCAATGGAGGATGGATCCATTTTGGCCTGAGCGATCTCATTCCAACCAATCATGGTCTTGCCATGTTTTTGTACAATTTTTTCCACCTTTTCCACAAAGTGGATGTAATCACTTTTTTTGGTGGCATGGCTTTCGTCCCCTCCAATATGGAAGTACGGCCCAGGAGTAATCTCCGAAATTTCACGGATCACATCATCCAAAAAGGCATATACCGTATCCTTTTGAGCATCAAACGTACTGAAACCAACATGGGTGCCGGTGTAGGCCTCCAATTTTTTGCCGTTCCCGTTCAAGAAAGGATAACTGAACGAGGCCGCATTGGTATGGCCTGGCATATCAATTTCGGGAATGATGGTGATGTGTCTGTCGGCGGCATATTGCACCAGTTCCTTGTATTCTTCTTGGGTGTAAAAACCACCTTCACCACCACCTACTTCGGTAGCACCACCGACTTCCGTGAGTTTGGGCCAAGATTTGATTTCGATTCGCCATCCTTGGTCATCCGAAAGGTGTAAGTGCAAGGTATTGAACTTGTAGTACGCTAGGATGTCCGTATATTTTTTTACTTCATCCAAGGTAAAGAAATGTCTGGCAACATCCAACATGGCACCACGGTGTGCAAATTTAGGGGCATCGATTATTTTGCCGGAAGGAATTACCCATAAAGGATGATCGGTCAAAGTGTCGTTACTTTTTTCTGGAATCAATTGACGTAAGGTTTGAATCCCTCTAAAAGCTCCGGCGGCAGTTTTGGCATTCAGTAAAATGGAATCTTTTTTAATGTAAAGTTGGTAGGATTCAGGCGTTTCCAGATCCGTGCTATCGGATTGGTTGATGTAGATCATCCGCCCAGTGGTTCCATCAAGGGAGGAATTTACCGCTAGGTCCAACCCTGTTTTTCCCTTTATTTTTTCAGAGAGAAATTTTCCCACTTTTTCAAACTGAGGGTCAATTGTACTGGTATAAATGACCGTGGCACTATCCAACCCAAAGGCCGAATTGGTGGCGATGGTTTTGATAGGTTTTGGAATTAGAGGGGCACTGGCCAGATCGGTAGTCGGGAAGATGATTTCCTTTTTTTCAGTTTGGCAAGCTGCCAGGCAAATTACTGCTGCGAACAGCAAAATGGTTTTTTTAATCACGTTTGTTCAGTTTTAGTCTACGTAGTCTTTCAGGGTCTCGTACCAGATGTCGTATCCCTTTTTGTTCATATGCAATCCATCTTCCACAAAGATGTCCTGTTTCACTTTTCTTTTGTCCAACATGGGATACCAAACATCCACAAAATCTACTCCCTGCATTTCATCGGCCAATTTGCTCAACTTTCGGTTCAACCTTCGGTATTTTGCGCGATAGTGCCATCGCGAAATACTGGGTTTTGCTGAAATAAGGACAATTTCCAATCCAGGATTGCTTTGCTGAAGTTTCATCAAGATGCCTTCGGCAGTTTTTAAAATGTCCTTTGTTTTTTTCTTGGCGGAAATATCGTTGTCTCCTTCATAAATGAACACCTTTACTGGATTGTAATCCAAGATCAACTCATTCAGATACAGTTCCAAATCTGAAAATTGAGATCCCCCGAAACCTGTATTCAACACTTGTTTCTGTGGAAAACGCTCTTGTACATCCTTCCAAAACCGAATGCTGGAGCTTCCTGTGAAAACAATGGTCGACTTGGCAGCATCCCAAATACTATCGTTCTTGATTTCAATGGTTTTCACCTCATTTTCAAAGGGTTTGGTCTGGGAAAATCCCAATGTGGAAACCAACAAAAATGCAAAAAGAAGTTTTTTCATGAATGAAATGTTTTCCCAAAAATACAATTTAAGTGATGGGACATTGACTATTCTTTGATTTCAATCGCCTCCTTTTTGAAAAGTATTGAAAAATCATTTAAATATGCCTAAAATCCAGCATGTCCTAAAATATGGGATTTGTACTTTTGACTAAAATTTTATAGATGAACGCAAGATCAGAGCAGCTAAAGGCATTGGAACGACTGTTGAACATCATGGACGAGTTGCGTGAGCAGTGTCCATGGGACAGAAAACAGACCATGCAAACGCTTCGGCATTTGACCATAGAAGAAACCTACGAACTTGGGGATGCCATATTGGACAATGACCTTGAAGAAGTGAAAAAGGAGTTGGGAGATTTGTTGCTCCACATCATCTTTTATGCTAAGATCGGTTCGGAGACGAATGATTTTGATATTGCCGATGTGGCCAACGGCATCTGTGAAAAGTTGATCAACCGTCACCCTCACATTTATGGTGATGTAAAGGTGGAGAACGAAGAGGAGGTGAAACAGAATTGGGAGAACATCAAACTAAAAGAAGGAAAAAAGAGTGTGCTGGAAGGTGTGCCCAATAGTTTGCCAGCCTTGGTGAAGGCCAACAGGATTCAGGAAAAGGTGGCCGGTGTTGGTTTTGATTGGGAACATCCTGAACAGGTTTTTGAAAAATTGAAGGAAGAATTAGGGGAGCTTCAGGAGGAAATAAAGGCCAATGATGCCGATAAAATGGAGTCCGAGTTTGGCGATGTGTTGTTTTCCATGGTCAATTATGCCCGGTTTTTAAAGATCAACCCTGAAAACGCTCTGGAACGGACCAATAAAAAATTCATCAAGCGTTTTCAATATTTGGAAGAAAAGGCCAAAGCTACTGGCAAAAGTTTAAAGGACATGACCCTGGCTGAAATGGATGTGTATTGGGAGCAGGCCAAAGGGCTGTGATGTCCTAAATTTATCCTTTAGCTCATGTTGGTTTGACCCCATTGTTGTGTCAAACTAGCTATATTTGCCAACTTTTCAATACTTCCGTTTTGTTTAAGCAGTATACCAAAGAATTTTCCTATAACCTAAAGTTGTCCTTCCCTGTTATTTTGGGAATGTTGGGGCATACTTTCGTGGCCTTTGCTGATAATATTATGGTGGGCCAATTGGGACCTACGGAGTTGGCGGCGGTTTCTTTAGGCAACAGTTTTGTGTTCATTGCCATGTCTTTGGGAATCGGTTTTTCCACGGCTATAACACCTTTGGTGGCCGAAGCCGACGGGGCAGGGGAACAAGATTCGGGCAAGAATGCCCTAAAACATGGATTGGTACTCTGTACCTTTTTGGGACTTTCCCTATTTGGTGTCATTTTGCTTTGCAAACCCTTGTTGCACCATATGGAACAACCACCTGAGGTTGTGGAACTGGCCGTTCCTTATTTGGAGTTGGTGGCCTTTTCATTGGTGCCTTTGATCATTTTTCAGGCGTTCAAACAGTTTTCCGAAGGACTTTCGCAGACCAAATATCCCATGTATGCCACCATTTTGGCAAATGTGGTGAATATCACCTTAAACTATCTCTTCATTTTCGGTACTTTCGGTTTTCCCAAACTGGGTGTTGTAGGTGCGGCTATTGGTACACTGGCTTCACGGGTGATGATGGTGCTGTTCATTTGGTATGTATTGAACCGTAAGGATAAATTCAAACCCTACGTAACGCATTTCAATTTCAAGAATATCGAAAAGAAAATGATCAACAAAATCATCAGTCTTGGTTTTCCCTCCTCTATGCAGATGTTTTTCGAGGTGGCCATATTTACGGCTGCCATTTGGTTGAGTGGGGTGTTGGGGAAAAATGCACAAGCAGCAAACCAGATTGCCCTTAACCTGAGCAGTATGACCTTTATGGTGGGTATGGGGCTCAGTGTGGCGGCCATGATCCGTGTGGGCAACCAAAAAGGCCTCCAAAATTTCAGGGAATTGAAACGCATCGCCGAATCCATATTTTTCTTGACACTTATCTTGGAAATTGTTTTCGCCACGCTCTTTTTAGTGGGTAGACATTGGTTCCCCACCATTTATTTGGATGTGGATGATTTGGTAAACCAGGCGGACAACACCGAAGTGATCATTATTGCAGCCAAATTATTGTTGGTAGCGGCATTCTTTCAAATTTCGGACGGACTGCAAGTAGCGGTTTTGGGTGCCCTTCGTGGACTTCAGGACGTAAAGGTTCCCATGTTCATCACATTTGTAGCCTATTGGCTCATTGGGTTTCCGGTTTCATTTTATTTAGGATTGTATACGGATTTGACCAGTACCGGGATTTGGATCGGATTGCTTTTGGGACTTACGGCATCGGCCGTAATGTTGTATCTTCGGTTTAAGTATTTGACCCAAAAATTAATAGAAATCTAAAAATAAATTGGTCAAATCTTCAATTTAGCCGTTACCCTGAGCGTGTCTCAGGGTCTCATTACAAAATGTTGATTTGAATGTGATGTTGAAACAAGTTCAACATGACGCATCAATAACTAATTATTTGATTAACAATATTTCAGAATTTGGAATTATATTTTTGATACATGGAACTACCTAAATTTTTATTGGCCGACAACACAGATTTTCCAGAGGCCATTTTCATCGTCCATACCGAATACCCTCGTTTTATCATCAATTTGGAAAATGATGAAGTGGAATGGCTCGAAGAATTTTCGGAAGAAGATGAAGCGGATCTGATGGAAGAAGCAGAAAGTCTGATCGAGGCGGCTACTGCTTTTTATGATCGTGAAGTGGCAAGATACGACGCATAATGCTCGAACAAATCCTACAGTACGATAAAGACCTCTTCCTATTCCTCAATGGTTTGGGAACGGAAACTTGGGATGGTTTCTGGATGTTTATGACCACCACCCGAAATTCCGCACCCCTTTATCTGCTGTTGCTTTATCTTACGTACAAACATTTCGGTTGGAAGAATACCATTGTTGTCTTAATATCCATAGCCTTGTTGATTACTTGCACCGATCAGCTTTCCAATTTTTTCAAGTATGGTGTGGGTCGCTTACGCCCCTGCCATAATCCTGAAGTGAGCAGCGTCATGCGCTTGGTAAAAAGTTATTGTGGTGGACAGTACGGGTATTTTTCGGCCCACGCGGCCAATTCCTTCGGACCAGCCGTTTTTTTTATTGTGATGTTCCATCAAAAGGTGAAATACATCAGTTGGGTTTTGTTGTTTTGGGCCTGTATCGTGGCGTATAGTAGGATCTATATCGGGGTGCATTATCCCTTGGATGTGATCACGGGCGCTTTCATTGGGTCGCTCTTCGGATGGTTGTTTGCCAAGTTGGCTATATTTGCATTCCAAAAAATAGGGACATGATTTCTACCGCCCGGTATTGGTTTTTTATCGCCTTGATAGTACTGGTGTACCTCATCGGGATGTTCGTGACCTTATTCGAAAATGATTCCGCCCAATTTGCGGTAATGGCCATGCGAATGGTCCAAGAAAATGATTTTCTCAGTCTTTTTAAGGGCCCTGAAGAATATCTGGATAAACCCCACATGCACTATTGGTTGGCGGCCCTTTCCTATAAGATTTTTGGCATTCACGATTGGGCATACCGAATTCCAGGTATTTTGTCCACCTTTTTGGGTGCCTATAGCTGTTGCGGTCTTGGAAAATTGCTGTATAACAAAGATGTAGGTCGATATGCCTCCTTGATCTTCATGACGGCCCAGACCATGGTTTTGGCCAATATCGATGTCAGAACCGATGCTGTCCTTACCGGTTTTGCCATCTTTTCCATTTGGCAGTTGGTGGCCTATATTGAAAAGAATTCACTAAAAAATATTGTCTTGGGTGCGTTTGGGGCCGGTATGGCCTTTTCCACCAAAGGGCAGATTGCGCTTGTCGTTATTGGCATTTCGGTATTGTGCCATTTGGCCTATACTCGTAAATGGTTCCGATTGCTCAATTGGAAATTGCTGGTGGCCGTTTTGGTATTCGGGTTGACCATTGCCCCGATGCTGTATGCGTATTACCATCAGTTTGATCTCCATCCCGAAAAAGTGATTCGTGGAAAAGACCATCGCAGTGGCATCTTCTTTATTTTTTGGGAACAGAGTTTTGAACGCATGAGTGGTGAAGGGGTAGGGAAGAACAGTAGTGATTTCTTCTTTTTCTTCCATACTTTTTTGTGGGTGTTCCTGCCATGGACGGTTTTGGCCTTGATTGGCTACTGGAACCAATTGAAAACATTTTGGCAGGTGAAATTCGCTTACCGGCCCAATCTAGAGTTTTTGACCTTGGGCGGCATTTCGATTTTGTTTTTTGTCATCAGTTTTGCGCAGTTCAAGCTACCTCACTACATGAACATTTTAATGCCGTTATACGCAATTCTATCGGCAGCATTTCTCTTTACTTTATTTCAACAGGAAAAAGCTAAAATAGCCAAAGTGATCTTAGGCTTTCAATATTTTATATTGGGATTGGTTGTGGTGTTTGTCTTGCTGGTTAGTTTACACGTGTTCCCATTGAAACACTGGTATAGAAATGTCTTTTTAATTGCTGCTCTAGCACTGACAGGATATTTTATATGGAAGAAGGAAAATGTAGCTTCTAAAATTTTGACTGTAGCACTTTTCAGTTCGGTATTGTTGAACGGTTTGATGAATGCCCAGTTCTATCCAAGATTATTGGAATACCAAGGCGGGTCCGCCATGGCTGAAAAGGTAAAAGAGCAGCATATTCCGGTGGACAAAATCTACAAGGTTTCCGAACAACATACTTGGGCTTTGGATTTCTATGATCAAGATCCTGTCAACATAATTTCTGTACCGGAACTAAAATCAAAAAAGGATGTTTGGGTGTATGCCACCGATGGGGAATTGGCCCAACTTACCAATGAAGGAATTCAATGGGATGATCAGATTACGGTAGATCAGTTTCGGATTACCCGTTTACAGTTTAAGTTCCTGAATCCGAATACCCGTAAAGAAAAGCTCAACAAAATGCATTTGGTGCATTTAAATTAGGCTGCCGATTCCAATTCCGGTTTTTTGAAATGGTATACAATCCCAACCAGGGAAGTGAGTGCCGTAATCAGAAAGAAAGTGAAGCTGATGCCGATGGAGGTGCTGGCATCTAAACCCAGCCATTCGGCTCCATACAAAAAAGTGACCTCCCTGCTTCCAATGCCTCCAATGGTCAATGGAATAACCGACACGATGGACGATACCAAAAACACAAAAAGATATTCGATGGATTCTGTGGAAATGGACAGTGCCTTCAAAATGAAAATTACACAGACCAATTGCGCCAATTGCACAAGTGCGGAATACCCGAAAGATTTCCAAAAAACGGGTAGGGTTGTGGTGAAGAACAGCTTGTTCATGAACCAAAATACCACCAAGCTCAATGGTATCAGCAAAATCAACAACCAGTCAAAGCCATTAAAAAATGGATTTTTGGATAGTGTTCCCAAAAAGCAAGCATATATAAAAAGCAGTAACATCCCGCTCAATCGGTCCAACAACAAACTGGAAACCACTTTTTTGGTCCCAGGTTGAAATGCTTTTTGCACCACATATCCCTTGTATGCATCACCGCCAATTCCTCCGGGTAAAAAAAGATTGTAGAACATGCCCAACAAATAGAGCTTTAAATTACTGCGATGCGAGACTTTGGCCCCAATTTGATGGAAGTATTCGTTCAACCGAAATGCAGCAATAGCCTTAGAAAGCACAAAAAACACCAAGGCCAAGAAAAGGAACAGGGGGTTGCTTTTCTTCAGGGTTTCCAAAACGTCCTTCAGATCTATTTTCGTGAAGATAAAGTAGATCAGGGCTGCACTTACAACTAGTTTTAAGGCAGTGATGAGCTTTTTACGCAGCTTTTCCGTCACCTATCGTGATTTTTTTAATGCGATATGGGCGTTTTTGTTGGGACTCGTAGTAGGTGCGGATCAAGAGTTCCATCACAATACCGATGGTAAACAACTGTATACCTCCCAAAATGAACATCATCCCGAAAATGAGCAAAGGCCTGCTTCCGATATCTTCCCCAAGGCCCAGTTTTACGATCAACAAGTAAATATTGATGAAAACACCCAATATGACTAACAATACGCCCAAAATTCCAAAAAGGTGAATGGGGCGTTGGAAATACTTTCGGATAAAGAGGAGCAACATCATATCAGCTACGACCTTGAAAACCCGCTCCAAACCATATTTGGAAACCCCGGCATGCCGTGCATGATGTTTTACAGGAACCTGTTTGATCTGGGCACCTTCCAAAAAGGCCAACAACGTAATGAAACGGTGCATTTCACCATACAGGTTCAAGCCTTTGGCTATGTCTTTGGTGAAAACCTTTAAGGCACAACCGTTATCCTTAATATCCAGTTTGGTCACCCTTCTCACCATAAAATTGGCAATCTTGGATGGTATTTTTTTGACCAGGGAATCCTTCCTTTTTTGACGGATACCCGTGACCACATCATATTCGCCACTTACGGCATATTCCAACATGTGCGGAATGTCCGATGGGTCGTTCTGAAGGTCGCCATCCATGGTGATGATGTATTCGCCTTCGGCATAATCTAGACCAGCGGCCAAAGCAAGACTCTGTCCATAATTCTTCTTCAACTCTATCAAATGGACCTTATCATCATCCATTTCCTTTACCTTCTGGCGGGTTCTGTCCGTAGAAAAATCATCGATATAGACAATCTGGTAATTGTAGCCCGGAAGACTTTCATGGATTTTCTGGGTCAACAGGACAACGTTGTCCTCCTCGTTGTACAAAGGAACCACTATGGATAAAAGGGAATCGGTAACGGTGCTCATTCAGTATAAAATCTGTGCAAATTTATCGCTTTTATTTAAAGTTCCTTGGTTATCTGATCCAATAGGAGCTTGGCCGCATAAAACGGGGAAATTTTGTTGTCGTCAATATCTTTCAATAAGGTCATTTGTGCATTTTTGAAGGATTCCTTTTGATGAAAAAACTGTTTAATATATTCATCCACAGTTTGAAGGAACCAATTCTTGTTTTGGACCTTCCTATTTTTCTCAAAAAAACCGTTCTCCCGATTGCTCAGTACAAAATCTTCCACCACGTCCCATATTTCCTTGATGCCTGTATTTTCCGTGGCAGAACATTTCAAAACCTTTGGAACCCATCCATTTGCCTTTGGAGCATAAAGATGCAAGGCCCTGGAAAATTCGGTGGCGGCCAATTCGGCCTTTTCCAAATTGCTGCCATCCGCTTTATTGATGGCGATGGCATCGGCCATTTCCATAATTCCCCTTTTGATGCCCTGTAGCTCATCCCCGGCACCTGATAACTTCAGCAAAAGAAAAAAGTCTACCATACTGTGCACGGCAATCTCACTTTGGCCCACCCCAACGGTTTCCACCAAGATTATATCGTATCCCGCAGCTTCACATAAAATGATACTTTCCCTTGTTTTTTGTGCCACTCCACCCAAAGAACTGCCGGAAGGAGAGGGACGGATAAACGCGTTTGGATCTTTTGAAAGTTCCTGCATACGGGTCTTGTCACCCAAAATACTACCCTTGCTCAATGAACTTGTTGGGTCCACGGCTAAAACCGCTACTTTTTTACCGTTAGCAGTTAAGTAGCTTCCCAAAGTTTCGATAAAAGAACTTTTTCCCACCCCAGGGACACCTGTTATCCCCAATCGAATACTATTATTGGGTTTGGCCAAGCATTTTTCAATTACGGCATTTGCCTTCTCATAATGGAGTGGTTGGGTACTTTCCAAAAGAGTTATTGCCTTGGCCAAAAGAGTTTGGCTACCATCAAAGATGCCCTGCGTCAAGGTGTCCACGGAAATTTCCTGTTTGCGGAGCGCCTTGATTTTGGTAATGGTATTGATTGGTGTGTTCTTTTTGTTCGCCAAGGGAATTGATCAGGTATTTCACCACTAAAATAGCAAGATTTTGTGGGATGGTATCCATTTCAAATTGCATGTAGTTCTATTGACGTCCATTTAGCATAAATTTAATAACGGGGATAGCGGAGTTCCTTCCACAAATTGCTAACTTTTCCAATTATAGACCGGAGACAATGGTCTTCCGGTGAATATGAACCCAAAAAACTTTGACAATGAAGACAATTTTTGAAGCAAAGGCAACCAATACAGGAGGCAGGGCCGGACATGTAGAGAGTGAGGATGGCGTTTTGGATTTTGATATTTCCATGCCAAATTCCAAAGGAAAACCCGATCCAAAGTCCACCAATCCCGAAGAATTGTTCGCGGCAGCTTATTCCACCTGCTTTGCAGGGGCTTTGCAAGCCGTTGCAAAGGAACAAGGCATTGAAGATTTGGGCGATTTTAGTGTGACCGCCACCATAGAATTCAATAAAGAAGATGAAGGTTTTTACCTTGAGGCCACTTTAGATGCCTATTTGCCTACCGTAGATCAGGAAACAGGGGAAGATTTGATCAATGCTGCACATGAAATCTGTCCATATAGCAAAGCTACACGTGACAATATCACGGTTCACTTAAATTTATTGTTGGACGAATAATTGGGTTAACCCATTGATTAAGAATCCCGTTGAGATACCTCTTCGGGATTTTTTTGTTAAAAATCATTCAAAATCGTACTAATTTGCAACGAGGCCATTTTTGTCTCGTCCTTAAGATGAACAACTAAAAAACCAAACATAGAACCGAGCGTGTTCCATATTGAATTAGTGGAGCGGTGCAAAGCGAACGATCGCCAGGCACAGCTTAAACTGTACCATCAGTACTGTGATGGTATGTTCGGTGTGGCCATGCGGTTCCTTAAAAATACGGATGATGCGGAGGATGTGCTACAGGAATCGTTCATCAAGGCCTTCCAGCGTATCCATCAATTTAAGGGAGAGGTAACTTTTGGGGCTTGGTTGAAAAGAATAGTGGTGAACGGTAGTATCGATTTTTTGAAATCGAAACACCAACAAACGGTGGAACTCAGTGAAAACCATTTGCATGTTACGGATGATGATGTTTGGACCGTAGAGGAAGGGATTTCCTTGGAACAGGTAAAATCTGCCATTGAGGAACTTCCGGAAAAATATAGATATGTGGTACAGCTGTTTTTGGTTGAAGGGTATGACCACAGCGAGATTTCAGAAATCCTGAACATCTCGGAAACGGCCTCACGCACAAGATTGTTGAGGGGCAAGGCACAATTGCAGGAAAAATTAAAGGATTTGGTTTATGGCACATGATCTAAGGGATTTGTTCGAGAAGGAAAGGGAGCAAAAGCACTACAACTTAAAAAAAGGGCATGAGGCGCGGTTCTTGGCCAAGTTGGATGAGCAGTTGCCCTCATCCCCTCCCAAAAAGAAGGTGTTTACTTGGTGGTTACAGGTTGCTGCTTCGGTAGTGGTGGTTTTGGGATTGTCCGTGTATTTTTTTACTAGTTCCGACAATAAAATCGAACCAGATGAAAAGATAACCGTGGTAGATCGGGAAAACCCAACCGGGGAGACCCAAAGCATTTCCCTAGGTGATCTTTCCCCGGATCTGAAGAAAATAGAGACCTATTATACGACCAATATCAACCTCCAGCTTTCCGACCTTGAAATGGATCCGGACAACAAGGAGCTCATGGACAGTTATATGGACCGCTTGGCGGAACTTAATGACGAGTATCACAAGTTGAACGCCGAACTGAATGAATTTGGTCCGAACGACCAGACCATAGAGGCCTTGATCAAGAATCTACAGCTTAGGCTACAGTTATTGCAAAAATTAAAAACCAAGTTGAATCAATTAAAATCATCAAAAAATGAACAGGAATCGTCAAATATTGTTTAGTGGATTACTCGCTGTGCTGGCAGGGTTTACCTGCCATGCACAGGAGAAATCGAAGACCTACAAGGAAACCTATAATGTGGACAAGGAAACCGAACTCAACATCAATACCAGTTATGCGGATATTGAGTTTGTGACCTGGGACAAGGACCAAGTGGAAATTACTGCAACCATTGAATTGGACGGGGTACCCGAAGAGGATGCCAAATCGTTCCTGAACAAAGATTTGGTCAAGATTATGGGCAACAGCAAGGAAATTGAAGTGAGTACCGAAGGGACTGGACCCTATGCTTATGATTTCAGAAGTATTGACGTCAACATTCCAGAAATCCCTTCCGTGGCCCATATCCTAGAAAGCATGGAGATTCCCGAAATGCCTGAGATAGCTGTATTGCCGGAACTAGCCATCATGCCTCCTATGCCTCCGATACCTAACATTGAGTTCGATTATGATGCCTATAAAAAGGATAGGGATAAATATATGAAAGAGTGGAAGGATAAGTTCGACAAAAACTTTGACAAGGATTATAAAAAGCACTTTGAGGAGTGGAGCAAGCAGATGGAGGAAATGTCCAAGGTGCGTGAAGAGCAAATGGAAGAGATGAAAAAGCAGCGTGAAGAAATGAGGGCCGATCGTGAAAGAATGCGCCAAGAAATGCGCGAAGAATTACAGGCACAGCACGAGGAACTCCGAAACCAAAGGGAAGAGGTGAGAAGGCAACAATTGGAAGAGACCAGGGCTATGCGTGTTTCGCCCAATGTGTTCTACTTTTCATCAGATGGGAAGAACAAGGAATACAAGGTGAAGAAGCATATCATCATTAAAATGCCAAAATACCTTAAACTAAACTTGAACGTGAGGCACGGCGAGGTAAAACTCGCCGCCAATACCAGGAACATCAATGCAAGCTTGTCCTATGCAAGCTTGCTTGCCTCTACCATTGATGGGGACAAGACCGAGATCAGGGCTTCCTACACTCCAGTTGTGGTGCAACGTTGGAACTATGGTACCTTAAGAACCAATTATTCCGATGATGTAAGCCTGAAAGAAGTAAAGGAGTTGAAATTGAATTCCGTATCATCCAATGTAGTGATTGGTAAATTAACCAGCAGGGCATTGGTTACCAATAACTTTGGCAATTTGAGCATCAATTCGGTTTCGGATGGATTTAATACCTTGGATATTTCAGTGGAGAATGGGGAGCTGGATTGTAAACTTCCTGCCGCTCCGTTTGCCATTTCTGTTAATGAGACCACTTCCGGTTTTACATATCCGCAAGCGTTGAAACTGGAATCTACCAAAAGCAAAGGTGCCAATGTATATAAAGGGTACCACATCAACAATACCGATGGTAAATCCATCAAAATCAGTTCCAAGTACAGCGAGGTGGTTCTAAAGAATAAATAAGACCTCCATTCCCCAAGAGCCACCTACTTTCGGCCTACCTCTCTACTAGGCCAATTCTACTTCAAGCGATATCCGCTTCTTCTTTCAAAAAACTTCGACTTAATGCACATCTTCCTTTAGGAAGGATTTGAAATTCTTTTTAAAACGATTCAACCTAGGAATGGACACATTTTGGATGTAGCTATTGTTCGGGTGCAGCTTTTCATAGTCTTGATGGTAGTCCTCTGCCACATAAAATTTGTCGAATTTCTTCACCTCGGTCACAATTGGACTTCCATACACATGATCCGCTTCCAATTTGGCAATATAATCGGTAATGATTTTCTTTTGCTCTTCGTTCTTATAAAAGGCAATGGAACGGTATTGGGCGCCTCTGTCCGGCCCTTGACGGTTTAAAGTAGTGGGATCGTGCGAACCAAAGAATACCTTAACCAATTGGGAGAAGGAAACCACCTTTGGGTCATAATACACTTCCACGGATTCTGCATGGTGGGTTTTTCCATAGGAGACTTGTTCATAGGTAGGATTTATTTCGGTGCCGCCTGAATACCCGGAAACCACTTCCTTAACGCCTTTTACACTTTCAAAGATCGCTTCCACGCACCAAAAACATCCGCTGGCAAAATAGGCCGTTTCATATTGCTGCAATTCCGAAGGGGTCAATTTGGGAGATTCCAAGTTTTCCATGGACTCTTTTTGGGCCATTTCGGGTTGGGAGGATTTCTCCTTGGGTCGACAACTGGTCGAAACCAAAATCAGAAGGGTAAAAAGTGTAATTCTCACGATGTTCATGTTCTTTTTTGCTTAGTTGCTTTAAGATACCAAGAATTACATGAAAGGGTGTTAAAATTTGTGAATTGACTTCGTTTCCCTCTTAGACTAAAATTTGCCCTACAACTTGAAATCTTACATTTTCCTACATGAAACAATGAAAATATAATCTTTTTCCTACAAATATATTATTCATTATCAGCAACTTACAAAGCACCCTACATTTTCATGATCGATGAAATGCACATGCCGTCGGTATGGTGTTTTTGACCCCAAAAACGTTCGTCGTCGATAAAATGCACTTTAACCATGAAAAGTTTTTATACCGAAAATTTTGGTCCGTTAAGCGACACAAATCTGATCTAGGGTGGGTGCGGGGGTAATTTTACTTCGTAATAAAAACCCAAATCATGAAAACAATTTTAACCTTCATCGCAGTAGTTTTTTTCGGAACAGTAGCCATGGCTAACCAAGGTTCCAAAGAAGTTAAGGTAAACACCATTACTGTGGGAGTTGAATTGAACATCGACCTTCATACTTCTGTTAAGAAAAACAGGGAAGTTGCCAGGTTGTACAAATTCAAAAACTCTAGGGTTAAAAAGGAGCTTTCTTTTACCACTAAAAAGAACACCGCTAAATTGGCTTAATCATGATCTTAGGTTTGTTGATTCCTTTTGCCTTGTTTTTAAGCTTGGCTTTCGTAATCGCTTCTATAGCTTTTTCGCTTAGGGAAAGAAAATTTCAAAGAATTTAAATATAGGGTGCAGTAGTATATTTCATAACTGAAGAAGGCCGGTTTTAAACCGGCCTTCTTTATTTTTTGTGGTTAGATCAATCCACGGAATTGAATTCTTCCACGATCTCTTCAAACTCTATTCGGTAATAGGTTCCTTTTTTGTCGTAGTCCCTGCTGATGGTACCCCTTAGCTGTCTTGCCAGGTTGTAGATCAATTTTAGCCCCAAGGAATTGGAAGTTTTAGGGTTGATATCTTCTGGGTATCCGATTCCGTTATCGCCTAGATACATTTCAAAACGATTGTCACCGATTTTATGTACCGCAACATGAACTTCCCCTTCGTGACCTTCGGTAATACCATATTTAAGGGCATTGGTAATCGTTTCATTGATGATCAGTCCCAAAGGGATAACCGTATCAATACTTAGCTTGTGGTCGTCGATGTCCAAATCTACCTTAACGCTATTACTGGTGCCCTTCACGGAACGTACCAGATAGTCGCACAGTTCCTTTACGTAAGGTTTAAGTTCTATTTTAGAAAGATAGTCGTCCCTTTTGTAGAGCATTTCGTGCACCATAGCCATGGAAACTACCCGGTTTTGACTGCTTTTGATGATGTTGCTGATCTTTTCATCGGCAATGGCCCTCGATTGCAGGCTCAAAAGACTGGATACGGTCTGAAGGTTGTTCTTTACCCGGTGATGCACTTCTTTGAGAAGCGTTTCTTTTTCCTCGATACGATCTTGGATCTCGTTCCTGGATTTGTACAGTTTATGATGGGCCCTGAGCAGGTTTTTGCCAAAAACACCACCCAAAAGGTACACGGCGAACACGGCACTCAAAAATGCGAACCAGTTCCTGGATTCCTGTGGAATTGTATTTTCTGATATCTTAAAGTCACCGGTATCGTAAAGGAACAATATGGTAAGCACCGCCAAATTGATGATCAAATACAACTGTCCAAAAACCTTGGTGGTTACATAACCTGCAAACACCACAATGGCAAGCACAAATATAAACGGGCTCTGTATGCCTCCGCTATAAATGGTAATAACGATGGCCCCAACCATGGAAAGGATAGAGGTAAGGTTGTAGGTAAGTACCAGATTGTTATGTTGTTGGTACAATAAGGTGTTGATCAGGTTGATAAAGGCATAGGACAGAAAAACATATGGAATAACCCCTCTTATGTCCAAAAGAAAAAAGCAGATCAACCCAAAAACGGCGGCAAATATGGAAGAACTATAGTTAACCTTTAGTATCAAATCAATCTTATCTTGTAATCGATATTTATCCTCACCAGGAACTTTCATATGCTGCACGAGATTGTACCCTCTACTGCCAAAAGGTTGATAATTGGGGCAGTAAAGAAACTTAATGGGGTGTTTCAGGGTGTAAATCTAACTATGTTTTTGATATAAAAAAAGTGGCAGCTATAAATAACTGCCACTCTTGTTTTATTTGGATGACGGAGATTTACTCTTCCACCAATACCCACTCTCCTTTGTCAAGTAAGGGCTCTGCCTGCTTAAACTTCATGGACTTGCTCTCTCCCGACATTACATTTTTTATGGTGACCTTGTCATTACGACCAATTTTCGGTTTTTCCCTTACAATGGTTTCGGTAATATGGGGTCTTTGCCCTTGTGTTTGGCCAGCTGCCCTATTTTGGGCCGCAAGTTCATCACTATTCGGGATTTCTTCCTTGGAAGTCTGAAGGTTTTCCTTGGGTTTTCGAACTGTTCTGGCTTCTTGGATCTGGTTGGTATTCTCAGAAGGCAATTCCCCTTTGAAAAGGAAGGAAATCACTTCTTTGTTTACCTTATCGATCATGCTTTTGAAAAGTTCAAACGCTTCGAACTTATAGATCAACAAAGGGTCTTTTTGCTCGTGCACCGCCAATTGAACGGACTGTTTCAATTCGTCCATTTTGCGCAAATGGGTTTTCCACGAATCATCGATAATGGCCAGGGTGATGTTCTTTTCAAAATCGGTGATCAATTGTTTCCCGTCCGTTTTATAGGCCTTTTCCAAATTGGTGACCACGTTAAGGGTTTTGATGCCGTCGGTGAACGGAACCACGATGCGCTCAAACTTGTTGGAGTCGTCCTCGTATACCTTTTTGATTACTTGGAAAGCCACGGTGGCACTGCGTTCCATCTTTTGCTGATAGTGGCCATAGGTAGCCTTGTACACTGTGCTGGCAATTTCTTGGAAGCCCATTTTTTTGAATTCTTCCTCAGAAATAGGGGATGTGATCGAAAAATATTTGATCAGTTCAAATTCGAAATTTTTGAAGTCATCCGCCATTTTGTTGGTCTCTGCCACCACTTCGCAGGTGTCATAGATCATGTTGGCAATATCCACTTTCAAACGTTCCCCTTGAAGGGCGTGTCTCCTTCTTTTGTAGACCACCTCCCTTTGGGCATTCATGACATCATCATATTCCAACAAACGTTTACGGATACCGAAGTTGTTCTCTTCAACTTTTTTCTGGGCACGTTCAATGGATTTGGTCATCATGGAGTGTTGGATCACTTCTCCTTCTTCCAATCCCATGCGGTCCATCATCTTGGCCACACGGTCCGATCCGAACAAACGCATCAGGTTATCTTCCAACGAAACGTAAAATTGTGAACTACCTGGATCTCCCTGTCTACCGGAACGACCTCTCAACTGCCTGTCCACACGTCTGGAATCGTGACGTTCCGTACCGATAATGGCCAAACCACCCGCTTTTTTCACGTCGGGGGTCAATTTGATGTCGGTACCCCTACCTGCCATGTTGGTGGCAATGGTCACCACGCCAGAATTACCTGCTTCGGCAACGATATCTGCTTCTTTTTTGTGCAGTTTGGCGTTCAAAACGTTATGTTGGATTTTACGAACGCTCAACAATTTGGACAGCAATTCCGAAATCTCAACGGAAGTGGTACCGATCAACACAGGTCGGCCTGCAGTGGCCAGTTGGGTCACTTCTTCAATTATGGCATTGTATTTTTCGCGCTTGGTCTTGTAGATCAAGTCATGTCTGTCATTTCTTGCGATGGGTCTGTTGGTCGGGATTTCCATCACATCCAACTTATAGATTTCCCAGAACTCCCCGGCTTCGGTAACGGCAGTACCCGTCATACCCGATAGCTTGTTGTACATTCTAAAATAGTTCTGAAGGGTGATGGTGGCAAAGGTTTGGGTCATGGCCTCGATCTTCACGCTTTCCTTCGCTTCAATGGCTTGGTGAAGACCGTCTGAATACCGTCTACCGTCCATGATACGGCCGGTTTGCTCATCCACGATCAGCACTTTGTTATCGATTACCACATACTCTACGTCTTTTTCAAAGAGGGTATAGGCTTTCAACAACTGGGTTAGGGTGTGAATCCTCTCACTTTTGATGGCAAAATCCTTGAAAAGGTCTTCCTTGAGTTCGGCTTCTTGCTCAATTTCCAAATCTTGGTTCTCGATTTTGGCAATCTCGCTACCGATATCTGGAAGTACAAAAAAGTCCTTATCCTGATCACCGGAGATGTATTCAACCCCTTTGTCGGTCAGTTCTATCTGGTTGTTTTTTTCATCGATTACGAACAACAGTTCCTCATCCACTTTGGGCATTTCCCTGTTGTTGTCCTGCATGTAGTAGTTCTCGGTCTTTTGTAGCAACTGCTTCACACCTTCCTCACTCAAGAATTTGATGAGTGCCTTGTTCTTCGGAAGACCACGGTGTACGCGTAGCAATTGGAAACCACCTTCTTTGGTGTCCCCTTCCTTGATCAAACGTTTGGCCTCTGCCAAAACTCCGGTCAAGTATTGTCTTTGTTTTTGAACGATATCGGAAACCTTAGGTTTCAATTCGTTGAACTCGTGTCGATCACCTTCGGGCACTGGCCCGGAAATGATCAATGGAGTTCGGGCATCATCGATCAAAACGGAATCCACCTCATCCACAATGGCGTAGTGGTGCGGGCGTTGTACCAGATCATCTGGCGTATGCGCCATGTTGTCACGCAGGTAGTCAAAACCGAACTCGTTGTTGGTTCCGTAGGTGATATCGGCATTATAGGCGGCCCTTCTTCCATCGGAATTGGGTCTGTGCTTATCTATACAATCCACGGAAAGGCCATGGAACTCAAACAAGGGGGCCATCCAGGCACTATCCCTTTTGGCGAGGTAGTCGTTAACGGTTACCAAGTGCGCTCCCTTACCTGCCAATGCGTTCAAATAGAGTGGTAGGGTGGCCACAAGGGTTTTACCTTCACCTGTTTGCATTTCTGCAATTTTACCTTGATGCAGTGCAATACCACCGATCAACTGCACATCGTAGTGGACCATGTCCCAAGTCACCTCTTTTCCGGCAGCGTCCCATGAGTTTTGCCAAACGGCCTTGTCACCTTCTAGGCTTACGTAGTCCCTGTCCCCGGAAAGTTTTCTGTCGAATTCAGTTGCGGTGACCGATAAGGTTTCGTTTGCGGCGAAACGTTTTGCAGTTTCTTTCACCACTGCAAAAGCTTCGGGCAAAATGGTGTTCAGGGTGTTTTCTGAAATTTTATAGGCCTCCTCGTTCAATTTATCTATTTCGGAATAGATCTCTTCGTTTCGGTCGATATCCGTAGAGGCTTCGACTTCAGCTTCGAGGGCGGCTATTTTATCGTGGATTTCCTTGCAGTCTTCGGCAATCTTGGCCTTGAAAGCAACGGTTTTTTGTCTCAGTTCATCGTGTGACAATCCTTCCAACTGCTGCTCGAAGGATTTTATTTCTTTTACCAAAGGTTGGAGCGCTTTTACATCTTTCTCCGATTTGTCTCCTACGAAAACCTTCAGTACGGAATTAATTAAACTCATGGAATAATTTTTCGTTTGAATGGCAAAAGCTGTTCCAAGGATGGGATTGCGATGGAAATCTTTTGCTGGGCTGTCAAAATTACATAAAAAAAAGCCTCAGATGAGACTTTTTAACGTGCTTTGTGCTTTATGAATTTAATATTCATCCTCATTCCAGAGGTAATCTTCCTCGGTGGGATAATCAGGCCAGATCTCTTCGATGGATTCGTATATCTCGCCGCCCTCTTCTTCCATGGATTGCAAATTTTCAACTACTTCCAACGGTGCTCCCGTACGAATCGCATAATCTATCAGTTCGTCTTTGGTGGCTGGCCAAGGTGCATCACTTAAATATGAGGCTAGTTCTAACGTCCAGTACATAGTAACGGTTTGATTTTAAATTTTTTGCAAAAATAATTTTTAAACCCAATTTGTCAAGTAAAAACTGGATTATTTAAAAATTATTTTATTGTTGATAAAACTAAAGGGTTAAAAAAGCGATTTTATCAGTCCATTTTCTCTGGAACCCACTTAATTTCAGTGGCTTTCAGGTCATACGATAATTTCCTGGCCAAAACAAAAAGATAATCAGAAAGTCGGTTGATGTAGGAAAGTACTGTTTCTGGAACAGGTTCATTTTCATGTAAATAGGTAATCATGCGTTCTGCCCTGCGACAAACCGTTCTGGCAACATGACAGTATGACACGGTGGTGTGCCCTCCAGGGAGGATAAAATGTGTCATTTCAGGAAGATTTTCATTCATTTGGTCCATTTCCTTCTCCAAAAGCAATATATCATCCTCATTGATTCTTGGAATTTTGAGGCGTTGGTCCTTATCAGGTTCCGTGGCCAAAATAGATCCTACCGTAAAAAGCTTTTCTTGAATCAGCACCAACATGCTTTTGGAGTGAGTATCCATTTCCTGATCCCGAAGCAGCCCTAAGTGTGAATTGAGTTCATCGATAGTGCCATAACTCTCAATCCGAATATGGTGTTTGGGAACCCTTTTGCCCGTAAAAAGTGCCGTGGTGCCTTTATCGCCTGTCTTGGTGTATATCTTCATGGTTTCAATTGTCAATGTTCAATAAACAATAATCAATTAATAGTTGTTGAATGATCGGTTTATGCATTGTTAATTGTTCATTGTAAATTGTTAATTGTCCCGTTCGTGTTGTCGTTTGCCATCCATGAACCGGCGTGATTTCCTGCGTTTGGTGGATCGTTTGTTTCGGGATAAAATGATCAGATAGAGTAGGCCCAATATCCCAAGTACGTACCAAATGGTGTTATCTGTTGCAACATTTTCCATACCTAAAAATACTTCATTAAATCCGAATGGTGAAATGTTCCTTCACCTGCTCCCTTCGGATAAAGAGGATGCCACAATGGTACAGGTCCATGCTGACGGTGATCTCTGGAAGTGTAGCGAGGCGTTTCCATTCCGTAAGTTTCTTTTTGTCCGTATAAATGCCATTGATGAAAAGCATACTGTTGTTATGAAGTCTTTCATCATCTAACAATAAATTGAATTCCGATATGCCGAGGTTTTCCACAAAAAGCAAATCCAACATTTGTTGTCCGAATTGAACTTCTGGAAATTTTTCGTTTACCAGTTTTTTAATTTGCGGGTTTTGAATAGCAGTATGCTGAACATTAAAATATTCAATGCTCTTGAGCAGCACGTTCCAACTTTTGTCTGAGTGATACTTCTTCTTGTTGTAAAGGCATTTGGTTACAAAGTTGAAGACGAAGGGCGAATGCACCCCGTGTTCGTTGGTGGACTTCAAAAGAAATACAAGAAAGGAGGTGATTTTAAACCACATGATTACCCTTCAAGAATTGAGGAAAGCTCAAACCAGCGTTCCGTTTTGGTCTCGATGGCATCCGAAACCTCCTTAAGTTGCACCGACAATTGATTGATTTGATCGCCTGTTAAGTCAGGGTCGGTAAAGCGGTGCTGCAGCGTCTCTTTTTGTTCTTCAAGTTTTTGGATGTCCTTTTCCAATTGCTTGTACTCTTTTTGCTCGTTGTACGAAAGTTTGCCGCCACTGGTATCCCGCCAGTTTTTTTCCTGTTTCTCTACAACGGTGGACTTGTTTTCCCTTTCTTCCTCAACCTTGCTACTGTCGTAAACGCGGTAATCGGTATAGTTGCCCGGAAAATCCTCAATAATCCCATTTCCCCTGAAAACAAATAGGTGATCCACAATCTTGTCCATAAAATAGCGGTCGTGCGAAACCACGATCAAGCAACCCGGAAAGTCCAACAGAAAGTTTTCCAGCACATTGAGGGTCACGATATCCAGATCGTTGGTGGGCTCATCCAGGATTAAAAAATTGGGGTTTTGAATGAGTACCGTACACAGATAAAGGCGTTTGCGCTCACCGCCACTCAATTTTTCAACAAAGTCGTATTGCTTTTTTCTGTCGAAGAGAAAACGCTCCAAAAGTTGCTGTGCGGAGATCTGTCTTCCTTTTTGCAAGGGAATGTAATCCCCAAATTCTCGGATCACATCGATCACTTTTTGGCCTTCCTTATCCGGAATCCCTTTTTGGGTGTAGTAACCAAATTTAAGCGTATCACCAACCACCACTTTTCCACCATCCACTTTTTCCTGTTGGGTGATGATGTTCAAAAAGGTAGATTTGCCGGTACCGTTTTGCCCGATAATCCCAATGCGTTCCCCTTTGGTGAAATTATAATCGAACTTGTTCAGGATCACTTTGTCCCCATACGATTTGGAGATGTTATGGAGTTCCAAAATTTTGCTGCCCAAGCGTTCCATGTTGAGCTCCAGTTGTACCTCATGCTCCTTTCTGCGTTGATGGGCCCTTTGCTTGATCTCGTTAAAATCGTCGATCCGAGATTTGGATTTTGTCGTCCTGGCCTTAGGTTGCCTTCTGATCCATTCCAACTCCTTTTTGTAGAGCATTTTGGACTTTTGCTGTTCCACGGCTTCCCGTTCCATACGACCCTCTTTTTCATTCAGGTAGTAGGAGTAATTGCCCTTGTAGGTATAGAGTTGGTTGTTGTCCAATTCAATGATTTCGTTACAGACCCGGTCCAGGAAATATCGGTCGTGGGTAACCATGAAAAGTGTAATATTTTCCTTGGCAAAATAGGCTTCCAGCCACTCGATCATTTCAAGGTCCAAGTGGTTGGTGGGCTCGTCCAAAATAAGAAGGTCGGGCTTGTTGAGAAGAGCATTTGCCAGGGCCAACCGTTTTTTCTGACCACCTGACAATGACGATACCTTGGCATCGAGTTTTGTCAATTGCAGTTTGAAGAGGATTTGCTTGTACTGCGTTTCAAAATCCCAAGCTTGATGACGTTCCATGGCCTCAAACGCTTTTTGATAGCGCTCTGCATCATCAGGATTTTCAACGGCCTTTTCGTAGGCTGCAATGATTTTTAAAATCTCGTTGTCGGTAGCGAAAATGGTTTCTTCAACGGTGAGATTAGGGTCCAAATTGGGTTCTTGTTCCAAATAGGAAATCTTGATTCCTTTTCTAACATTCACTTGGCCCGTTTCCGAGGTGTCCTTACCGGACATAATGTTCAATATCGATGTCTTACCACTACCATTTTTGGCAATGAGCGCTATTTTTTGGTCTTTGTTGATGCCAAAAGAAATATCGGAGAACAAAACCAGTTCCCCATAGGATTTCGATATGTTTTCTACCGTCAATAAATTCATGGGATGCTATAAAATCTTCAAGCTTACAACTTGGAATACCTGATGAGGTACACGTATCGGATTGCCAGGGTCAAAAGTAAGGGAATAAGCACGGGTGAAAAAATCTGCAACTTGAATATCCATAGAAGTAACATCAACCCGATCAAACCTAAAGCGGTCCAAAAAAATTTGGATGACCATTCGGGCAATTTTTCCTGAAAGGCAAATACAAAGGCTACCACCATATTCAACGGGAAGGCCCAAAGTACGTTATAATTTCTTGGTGTTGAGGTATGGTCAGTGGCCACCCAAAGGAGAAACAGAACGGTGCCTATAAGCCCGGTGATCAATAGTAAAGAAAAGTCCAGCCAACGACTTCTGGTTTGGTGGCGATAATCAAAATAGGTAATTACCCCGGTAAAAGCCAACAAAAGCATGAACCAAAACAAGGGTGTCAACGGAAAGAACGATTGGCGCATGTGTTCATCATAATCCAGTACGGTGCGTTCCCGTTTCATGATGGGTTTGCCATCCAAGGTGGTGCGCTTGATCTGTTCCATAGCGTAGTACGGCATGAACATATGTTCCTGAACGGTTGCCTTGCGATCCACTGGAGACCCAAATGCCAGGTCAATACCGAACATGGACCAAGTATTAACACTTAGGTATTGGCGTACCAACTGCCTGAAGGTATATTGTTTATCCAGATAAGAGCCATCAAATACAACTTTGTCCCCAAACTGGTCCTTTAAAATGGTACCTGTAATGCTGGAACAATTGTTCAGCAATGGATCGTACAGGTAATCCCGGTTTTGTGGGAGATAGTTGTTCTCTAAAAATTGCAGCATTTGATTGCGCTGTTCCAAAGTCAGGTCCAAAATCTGTTCCTTGATCCATCTTTTTTCCAGTTCATAGGAGTACAAAAAATTGTCAAAAGTGCTTCGGGAAAGGGAATAGATCAAGCGCCCTTTAGCAAAATTGAGATAGAAATTGGGCTTGTTGAAGTCAAAAGTTCCATAATTATAGACCACATCAATCCCCAAAACAGAATCCTGCACCCGAAATGCGCTGTGGCCAAAAGCGGTATAGACTTCATCACCGGCGGCACAGGTCAATAAACTGATCTGGGATTTTTCGGAAAGTTCTGGAACTTGGGAAAACAAGGTCTTCCCTACCAAAAGGAACAAGATCAGCAATAGGGATTTTGGTTTCATTCCGAATTTCATCAGCGCAAATATCAGAATAATTACGGCTCCAAGAAATAGGATTCCGTAACAGTTTGATTTTTCCCTTATTTTTACGGAAATCAATACATATGAAGTCCTATATTCCCAACTTTTTAACGCTTTTGAATGTTTTTAGTGGTTGCATTGCTACGGTTTTTGCGGTATTGAACCATTTGGAGTGGGCAGCGTTGTTTGTTTTTATAGGGATATTCTTTGACTTTTTTGATGGTTTAGCGGCACGAGCCCTAAATGTGCAAAGCGAAATTGGGGTGCAACTGGATTCCCTTGCTGATGTGATCACCAGTGGTTTGGTACCCGGAATTTTCATGTATCAATTGCTGAATATGGCCGAAAGAGGAGGGTGGAACCTCGGCTTCGGTCACGATATGGAACTCTCCGTAATGCCATTTTTGGGATTTGTGATCACCTTGGCGTCTGCCTATCGTTTGGCCAAATTCAATGTGGATGAAAATCAGGTTTCGTCATTTGTGGGCTTGCCCACACCGGCCAACACACTTTTGATCATTTCGTTGCCCTTGATCTTATTGTACCACAACAATGAAGTGCTCAACGGAATCATCCTCAATCCCTGGTTTTTGATTGGGTTAACGATTTTTAGTGCCTATTTGTTGAATTCACCAATTGAACTTTTTGCCTTAAAATTCAAAAATTGGAGTTTTAAGGATAATGGAATACGCTATTTGTTCTTGATAGGGAGCTTGGTGATGTTGTTGACCCTGAGGTTTTTGGCCATCCCCTTGATCATTGTGTTCTATATTCTGGCCTCGTTGTTGACGCCTTCCGGAAAGTAAATCTAGAAATCGAGTTTCTTTTTTCTAAGCTCGAAGTTCTGACCCAAATATACCTTTCGGACCATTTCGTCCACTGCCAATTCCTCTGGAACACCTGCTTTTAGAATGCCACCTTCAAACATGAGGTAAGAACGTTCCGTAATGGCCAAGGTTTCCTGAACATTGTGGTCGGTGATCAAAATACCGATGTTCTTGTTCTTCAATTGGGCTACGATACGCTGGATATCCTCTACAGCAACGGGATCCACCCCGGCAAAGGGTTCATCTAACAAAATGAATTTTGGGTCAGTAGCCAAGGCCCTGGCGATTTCAGTACGTCGGCGTTCCCCTCCTGAAAGCAAGTCGCCACGGTTTTTACGGATATGTCCCAAACCAAATTCATCAATGAGCGACTCCATTTTCATGTGTTGCTCCTTTTTGCTCAAATTGGTGAGTTGTAGTACGCTCAGGATATTTTTCTCAATGCTCAGTTTTCGAAATACGGAAGCTTCTTGCGCCAAATAGCCGATTCCGTGCTGCGCCCTCTTGTACATGGGAAAAGCGGTGATGTCAGTACTATCCAGGTAAATGTTGCCGCCATTCGGCTTTATTAAGCCTACAATCATATAGAACGAAGTGGTCTTACCGGCACCGTTAGGACCCAAAAGCCCTACGATTTCACCTTGATTCACTTCAAGGGAAATACCCCTAACAACTTTTCGGCCACGGTAGGCCTTCATGATATTTTCTGCGCGTAGCTTCATAGGAACGTGCCAAAACTAAACATATTCTTCTTCTGGGATGGTGTCTTTTGGTTTTTTTTAAGCATCGGTTGCTTCTAGATCTTCCCAAAATTCATAGGCCCTGCGCAAGTGTGGGACAACAATGGTACCACCCACCAAAGTGGCAATACCAAGAGTTTCCATTACTTCTTCCTTGTTGGCGCCAGCTTTTTTGGAGCTTTCCAAATGGTATTTTACACAATCGTCGCAACGCAGAACCGCAGAGGCGACCAATCCCAAAAGTTCCTTTGTCTTAACATCCAGGGCGCCGGCCATATAAGCGTTGGTGTCCAGATTAAAGATGCGTTTGATCAACTTGTTGTTGTCGGCCAACAACTTTTCGTTCATTTTGGAACGATAGGCATTGAACTCTTCTACTTTATTTGGCATTTTTCTGTGCTTTTTCTTTTTTCTTCTCTCTTCTCACTACCCAGGCAGAAATGTAGATACTGATCTGGTACAAAATAAGTACTGGAATGGCCACAACGATTTGACTGGTAATATCTGGAGGGGTGATGATGGCAGATAGGATCAAAACGATCACCAATGCAATCTTTCTGTACTTCTTCAAGAATTCTGGGGTTACCAAACCAACCTTGGTCAAGAAATAGATGACTATCGGGAGCTCGAACATGATCCCACAAGCAATGACCGAGGCCCTAACGGTTGATACATAAGAGGCTAGGTCGATCTCGTTCAAAACTTCTTTACTGACCTGATAAGATCCCAAAAAGTTGATGGACAATGGGGCCACTACATAATATCCGAAGAGCACACCCAAAAAGAACAAGGCGGAAGCCGTAAGGATAAATCCTCTGGAGTGCTTGCGCTCTTTTTCATAAAGTCCAGGACTGATAAATCTCCACAACTCATATAGAATATAGGGGAAGCCAATGATCACACCCGCCCAAATGGATGTCCAGATGTGGGCAGAAAATTGCCCGGCCATCAATCTACTCTGAATGGTGAAGGGCAAGGATTCACTACAAAATTCCGATGTTACCCCAAAAAAGGTGGCGATGTTACAAAAGAACTTGTAGGTTGGGAAATCCATATTCTTGGGACCAAATAGGATGGTGTCAAAAATGAACCCCTTAAAAATAAATGCGAAGCAGGCAATGATGACCACCGCCAGGGTGGAGCGTATCAAATGCCAGCGTAATTCTTCCAAATGGTCCAAAAAGGACATCTCATCCGGATTTTTTTTCTGTGTTTTTGCCATTATAGGATTCCCTCGTTTATAAGGTTATGGATATGGACCACGCCCGCGTAGGTGTCGCCATCAAAAGCCAATAGCTGTGAAATGCTCTTTTCTTGGAGCAGTTTCAAGGCATTGATGGCCAAAGTCTCCACATCCACTGATTTTGGGTTGGAAGTCATGATGTCCTTGGCGGTTAGTCCACTGATATTGTCATATTTGCTGAGCATTCGCCGAATGTCACCATCCGTTACAATGCCCACTACCTCGTTATTTTCCATCACGGCGGTGACCCCCAACATTTTGGAAGATATTTCAACGATCACTTCCTTTACACTGGTGTTGATGTCCACTTGTGGTTTTTCGTTGTTCACCACAATATCGGCCACCCGTAAATACAGCTTTTTGCCCAAGGCTCCCCCAGGATGATACTTTGCAAAATCGGCACTGCTGAATCCTTTGAGTTCCAAAAGGCAAATGGCGAGGGCATCTCCCATGGCCATTTGGGCCGAAGTACTCGTTGTTGGGGCAAGATTGTTCGGGCAGGCTTCTTTTTCCACAAAGGTGTTCAGGACAAAATCGGCTTGTTTCGCCAAAACGGAATCCATGTTACCAGTAATGCCGATAAGTTTGTTCTTCCCTATTTTGATGAGGGGAAGCAAAGCTTTGATCTCGGGCGTATTCCCACTTTTGGAAAGGCATATGACCACATCATTCTCCTGAATGGTGCCCAAGTCGCCGTGAATGGCATCCGCAGCATGCATAAAAATGGCGGGAGTGCCAGTAGAATTGAGGGTGGCCACAATTTTGGAAGCCACAATGGCACTCTTTCCTACCCCGGAAACCACCACTCTTCCCTGCGATTCTAAAATGAATTGTACGGCATGGGCGAACTGGTCATCAAGCAGTTCGATCAAATTGGAGATTGCCTTGCTTTCAATTTCAAGTGTCCGCTTTGCGATGGATAAAATTGACTGAATGTCGCTCAAAGTAAATAACGGATTATCTAATTGTATTCCTAAAAGAATATCTTATCTTTAAGATTACAAAACTAATCAAACTATCTTTTACAGACCATTATGGGAGATAGAATACTTCCTACTTTTGAAGATTGATTAAAATGATTGTTTCAATGGCCTTTCAGGTTGCTTGTTATTAATTGAAAAATGCGGAAATGAGCCTAACCAATACCGATTTGCATTCCTCACTCAAAAAATATTTTGGTTTCTCAAAATTTAAGGGGCTCCAAGAAGATGTGATCCAGAACGTACTGGACGACAAAGATACTTTTGTAATCATGCCCACTGGGGGTGGAAAATCCCTGTGCTACCAGTTGCCTGCCATTATGAAGGAAGGTACTGCCATTGTGGTTTCCCCTTTGATTGCCCTGATGAAAAACCAAGTTGATGCCATAAGAGGCATTTCCGAACAGAATGGCATAGCGCACGTGCTGAATTCCTCGCTCACCAAGACCGAGGTGAAACAGGTGATGGAGGATATATCCAGCGGGATTACCAAATTGTTGTACGTAGCACCGGAATCCCTGACCAAGGAAGAGTATGTGGATTTTTTGAGAAGCGTGAAACTTTCCTTTGTTGCGGTGGACGAAGCGCATTGCATCTCGGAATGGGGACATGACTTTAGACCGGAATACCGAAACCTCAAGGGTATCATCAACCGATTGGGAGAAGGAATTCCTATCATTGGTCTAACCGCAACGGCCACGCCAAAAGTACAGGAAGATATCATTAAAAATTTAGGGATGAGCGATGCCTTGGTGTACAAGGCTTCGTTTAACAGGCCCAACCTCTATTATGAAGTACGGCCCAAGACCCAGAATGTAGATGCCGATATCATCCGATTTGTAAAACAGAACCAAGGCAAATCGGGTATCATATATTGTTTGAGCAGAAAACGGGTAGAGGAACTTGCACAGGTTTTACAGGTGAATGGCGTGAGTGCCGTTCCGTACCATGCCGGATTTGATGCCAAGACTAGGGCCAAATATCAGGACATGTTCCTGATGGAAGAGGTGGATGTGGTGATTGCTACCATTGCTTTTGGTATGGGAATCGATAAACCGGATGTCCGCTTTGTCATCCATCACGATATTCCAAAAAGTATAGAAAGCTATTATCAGGAAACCGGTCGTGCCGGCCGTGATGGCGGTGAAGGACATTGTTTGGCCTTCTATTCCTATAAAGATGTTGAAAAGCTGGAAAAGTTCATGTCCGGTAAACCCGTGGCAGAACAAGAAATAGGTAATGCCCTTTTGCAGGAAATTGTGGCCTATGCCGAAACATCCATGTCACGAAGAAAATTCATCCTCCATTATTTTGGGGAAGAATTTGATGAGGTAAATGGCGAAGGAGCCGATATGGACGACAATTCCAGAAACCCGAAACCGAAGGAAGAGGCCAAGAACGAAGTGGTAAAACTGCTCAGCGTAGTTCGGGATACCAAGGAAAAATTCAAGACCAAGGAAATCGTCAGGATTTTGGTGGGTAAGACCAATGCGATGATATCCTCTCATAAGACCGATGAAAAGGAGTTTTTTGGAATCGGGGCCGAAAAGGACAAATTGTACTGGATGGCCTTGGTGCGACAAGTGCTTGTTGCGGGGTTGCTCAAAAAGGAAATAGAACGCTACGGCATTTTGCATTTGACCGATGCGGGGGATCAGTACCTAGAAAATCCGGAGTCGTTCATGATGACCAAGGATCATATTTATACCGAGGAAACCACCGATGCCGCCAACCAGATGGGTAAGGCTGTTGGAATGTCAGCGGACGACAACTTGTTGAAATTGTTGAAAGACCTCCGTAAAAATGAGGCCAGAAAAAGGGAAGTGCCACCTTTTGTGGTTTTCCAAGATCCTTCGTTGGAAGATATGTCCCTGAAATATCCGATCACCATGGATGAGCTTTTGAACATTCAAGGAGTAGGTGAGGGTAAGGCCAAGAAATACGGAAAGCCATTCATTGATCTCATTGCCAAATATGTAGAGGAGAACGATATCATCAGACCGGATGATCTTGTGGTAAAAAGTACAGGCGCCAATTCGGCCCTGAAATTATACGTCATCCAAAGTATTGACAGAAAATTGGCGTTGGATGATATTGCCTCTGCCAAGGGATTGGAGCTTTCTGAACTCATCAAGGAAATGGAACAGATCGTTTTCAGTGGAACCAAATTGAACATTGGTTACTGGATCGATGAAATTTTGGATGAGGACCAGCAAGAAGAAATCCACGACTACTTTTTGGAAGCCGATTCGGATTCCATATCAAAGGCCATTGAGGAATTTGATGGCAGCTATGACGATGAGGAACTCCGATTGTACCGACTCAAATTTATAAGTGAAGTGGCAAACTAATAGTTGCCACTCCACTCACCTGCCGTAATCATGGCAATGATAAATCCAAAATAAAGGATAAACAGCACTAAGTAGACCAAGGCCAAGGCCAAACCGATATAGGCTAGAATCTTCCCTGTTTTTACGTTGCTGTAATCCGTATAACTTTCCGGACTTTGTAAGTATAATTGATTGGCGGTCTTCGCTTTCACTAAGGCGATGATGCTAAAAATAACACCGAAGGGACCGCAACATACCAAGGTGCCGACTATGGAAATGATTCCCATGGTCAGCACGGTACTTGCCCCGGGTAAGGGTTGTTGGCTCATATATTTCTATTGTTGATATTGTTCAAGAATTTCTTGCATTCTTTGTGGATCTTGTAAGGTTTCCCATCCAAAGAAGGAAACGGCCCAAATCATGTATGCAATGGTTAAAATGTTCAAAACAATACCAATGATGGCCAAGATCCTGCCAGTTTTTACGGTTGATAAGCCTTCATACATATCAGGGTTTTCGGCGTGGAGTTTCATAGCCTTGTTGGCCAAGACCAATGCAATCACACCGAAGATTAAACCAAGTACCCCATAACAACAGCAGGTTACGATCGAGATAATGCCGAAGACCATTATCAGGGTAGCATTTGGAAGTTTTTGTTGTTCCATAATTTAAAGTTTTAATTAAAAAGGTTATTCATTTTTAGGATATAGCTGACAATGATGGTCCCTGCTACAAGTAGCATCAGAACCATTTTTATTTGTTGCGCATATTTGAGTTTCACGAAAAAGGTGGTGCTCAAAAAAAAGAGCAACATGATGATGGGATAAATGGCAGGATACATTTGGAAAGCGGCCAAAAATTCCCCGTGAAACAAAAGATCTACCGAGCGCTGCATACCACAACCTGGACAGTCCAACCCGAACAATTGTTTGTTAAGGCAGGGCAACATATAATCCTTCAAACTGAGGGCGAATATGGTTGGTTGTAATGGCATCTTAGTCAGTAATAGGCGAAAAATACTATTATTTTTGTTTACTGGTTTAACTTTGTGGTCATTTTTTTGACCAATTAAGGGATATGGGCAAATTTTCAATAGGAGATAGAGTAGAGGTGCTGGATGAGGCCATAAAAGGCGTCGTGCAAGACGTTGATGGCGATATGGTGACGTTGATCACAAAAGACGGTTTCCCAATGAAATACCATGTCAAGGACTTGGTGAAGGTTCACGGTAAAATTTCGGTCTCCAATTTTGAAGTTTCCCAAATCAAGGAAGAAAAGGAGATTCCGAAAAGAAGAAAGACGTCCAACATCAAACCCAAGGAGCGTAACCTACCCAAAATGGAAGTAGACCTGCACATTCATCATTTGGTGAAATCCACCAGGGGACTAACCAATTTTGATATGCTCAACATACAAATGGAAACCGCCAAGCGACAATTGGACTTTGCCATCCAAAAGCGTATCCAAAAAGTGGTCTTTATCCATGGAGTGGGCGAAGGTGTCCTAAAGGACGAGTTGCAGTATCTTTTCAATAAGTACGATAACCTAAAATACTACGATGCCGACTACCAAAAATATGGTCTGGGAGCCACGGAAGTCTATATTTTCCAGAATAATCCCTAAGGAATAGCGGTGGTTACTTCCCCAAATTCGCTAATGGTCAAATTGGTGATTCTTTCGCCATTACCGGTCACAAAGGAGATGCCGCTCAAACTGATGTTGTGCACAAAGTTGGTCCCATCCGTATCTGCATATGTTTCAATAATGACCAATCCGTCTTCAGCCTCAACTTCTTCTAGGACCACAGGGTCAGCGGTTGGAATATCATCACAGAAATAATCATTGTCCACATCGTCATTGAAAATCCGATAGGTCACCTGGGATTGGCTGGAAACCGTACTTTGCGTAACAATCGTGTCGCCTACCACCCCTTTGTTCAAAACGCCACTTTGTAATTCCAGGATAAGGGCTTCGGTACCATTGATCTTGAACAAAACGTTCTTGGTGGTCGCAACAGGGGCGGAACAATACTGGAGTGAAACACTATCGAAATCGATGGTCTCTATCTGAAGGTCACCATCACTGCAAGAAAAAAGGGCCAAAGCGCACAAGGCCAAAAAGAAATATTTTCCCATGCTCCAAATTTAAAGCAATTCCATTTGATTGGCCCAATCGTAAGGTTGACTTTAAAGGAAATTAACTTTATTTCCCGTATTTTTGCACCGTTAAATTTGACGACTTGACCATGCAAAAAGTATACCTGGACAATGCGGCGACTACGCAGGTAAGGGATGAGGTGATTTCAAGGATGCAAGAGGCCCTGGCTGTACATTATGGCAACCCATCTTCTACACATAGTTTTGGGCGGACTGCAAAAACCGCGGTGGAACAAGCTAGGAAAACCATTGCCAAAACCTTGAATGCCCAACCTTCGGAGATCATTTTTACTTCTGGTGGAACGGAAGCCGACAACATGATTCTGCGTTGTGCAGTGAGGGATTTGGGGGTGCAGACCATTATCACTTCCAAAATTGAGCACCATGCCGTGTTGCATACGGTGGAAGAATTGGAAAAGGAATACGGAATTGCGGTTTGGTATGTTGATCTTGATGCCGATGGTAACCCGGATATGGGTCATTTGGAAACCCTTTTACAAAAAGACGGTTCCAAGAAGTTGGTCAGTTTAATGCATGTGAACAATGAGATCGGGAACATTACAGATATTGCCGCTGTCGGGAAACTTTGCCAGCAATATGGAGCATTGTTCCATTCCGATACAGTGCAATCCATTGGGCACTATCCTTGGGATGTGCAATCGGTGCATATCGATTTTATGACGGCTGCCGCCCACAAGTTCCACGGCCCAAAGGGTATCGGTTTTGCCTTTATCAAGAAAAATTCAGGTTTGAAACCCTTGATCGTTGGTGGTGCCCAAGAAAGGGGATTTAGGGCCGGAACGGAGCCTTTCCACAACATTGTTGGTTTGGAAGAATCTTTTGTGAAGGCCTATGAGCATTTGGAAGAAGAGACCAATACCGTTAAGGAGCTGAAACGCTATTTTGTTGAAAAGGTACAACAGGAAATTCCCGGAGCCATTTTTAACGGTTTGTCTGGCGACCTGGATAAAAGTACCTATACTTTGGCCAATGTCAGATTGCCTTTTGACAAACAAAAAGGTTTGATGCTGCTTTTTCATTTGGATATGAAAGGAATTGCCTGTTCCAAAGGAAGTGCTTGCCAATCAGGAAGTGATCAGGGATCCCATGTACTGGCTGAGATTTTATCACCGGAAGAAATGGATAAACCTTCTTTGCGGTTCTCGTTTTCCATGTACAATACCAAGGAAGAATTGGATTATACGGTACAAGTGTTAAAGGAATACGCCAATTCCTGATCAGTCCTTGTTCTTCTTTTTCTTTTCCTTGTCGTAAGGGAATTTACGTGAAGCCGTCCTCATCATTCTATCAATGAGTTCGTTGGTGTTCTTGCCTGTCTTTTTGGTGATGCCGTTTTCGTATTTCCAAAGAAGCTTACCGGTATTGCCATCACTGATCTTGAGTCCGATTCTACCGTAATTGGCATCTCCACTGAAATAATCCATAAAACTGAAGTCGGTAGGAACTCCTTCGGAAAGCAAAATGTTCAGGTTCAAGTTGCCACTGATGATACCATCCACTTCCAATAGCTTACAAAGTTCTTGGGTAGTATACGTGTCAATGTTGTTGTAGTCTATTCCGTTTTGGGCCAAGATGGCATTGGTGTTGTGGATGTTCTGAAAGTCCACATTGAATTTTTTCCTCTTTTTGCGACGGGCAAAATAGGTTTCCAATGCATTTTGAACGGCATACCCTTCTTTTTTGGCCAAGACTTTCAATTCGTCATGGTCAACCGTTTGTTTTAGTTCAAGGTGTGCAATAAATGGAATGATGGCCAATATTTCATGGTCCTCGGTAAGCTCGTCAAACTTGGTGTTCTCATAAATGTTCTTTTGTGCCGAAACCATCACGCTGGCCAATAGAACAAAGACGAAGACAATTTTTTTCATCTAAAATGTATTAAACTAATCATGACCAAATAGTTGGTCCAATTGGTTTTTAATAACTGTTTGGTTGATTGATAAGCGATGGCAAAAGTACGGTTATTTCCTGAAAAAAGTGCTGGTAAAGGTGGTGGAGTTCCCCACGTTGTCCGTAACGGTTACTTTTAGTTCACATTCGTTGGTGTTCAATATCTTATCGTCAAAATTATAGGTGATCGTGTTGGTCTTCGGTTCGTATTCCATCAAGATCCACTCGCCGTTCAAAGTGGCACTGTAGGTATCTACGCCGCTTAGGTCGTCGTTGATGATCAAACTCAAATAGCTGTAATTGCTCAACCATTGCTTTTCCTTGAAATTTTTTGGGCGTATGGTAGGCGCAACACTGTCCTTCACTAGGGTATAGGTGCCCAAACTTCGGGTACGGGTGGTAAATGATCCATCCCTTTTATAGGTTTTGGAATAAGAGGGGCGATTCTTGTCGTCCAAACGTGCAATGAACAATTGCTTTCTGTCTTCCAACGGATATTTGGAGGGATCAAAGCTGATGGTGAAATTTCGATGCGCCGACACGCTGTTATCGTGAATGGTAATGGTATCGTTCCCTTTTTTCAGGTCGATGTAAAAATCCTCGTAAAAGGTATTGGCCGGAAAATAGACTTTAGCTGCCCCTAAATCAAAATTGTTGGGCTTGTCGGCCAAAATGAAATCTTCAGTACGATCATCCTCTTTGGCCACTTTTTCCATTTCTTGCTTGCCTTCCACGGGGATGACCAACTTGGTCAAATTACCTTCAATGTCAGAAATGAGCAGTTCCACTTGATAGGACATGCCTTCTTCAACATCGATCTTACCATTGTTATAGAGCGATTTGTAAATGTCAAGATGGTTGTAAGGTTCCTTGAAGCATTTTTGGATGCGTTGCCTGTTTTTGTAGAAATACGGATAATCGATCAAGGTGTTGATATATCTCGTTTCAGCAAATGAAAAGGTTTCAAAATCAAATTCGGAATAGACCCGGCCATTGACCGTCTGTTTAACCGAATACACTCCGTTTTGGTTGGCGGCCAAATCCTGACGGTCAAAACTGTTGATGCCAAAACCTATGGTTCCCAGAGCGGAAACTTTGTCGGCTAGTAAAGATCCATCGGGTTGTTTGGTGAAATTGATCTGCACTGTTTTGGCACTTTGATTGATCAATGCACCTTCGGACAAGGGATATCCAAAGAGTCCCAATACGGTGGGATTTGTAGCGTCACGCACTTCATATCCATAGAGCAACGGATTGGTGGGTCTTTCGGTCACACTACTGCGGATTTCGAAGTGTAGGTGAGGTCCGGCTGAACCACCAGTATTCCCTGAATAGGCAATTACACTGCCTTTGGTCACCTTCAATTCGCCATAATCGGGGAACATCTCCACCTCGTACGATTGTTTGCTGTATTGTACTTTTTTTACATACTCTTCCAGCTCAGGGCCGAATTTTTTAAGGTGACCGTACACCGAAGTATATCCATTGGGATGCGCCACATAGATGACCTTGCCATAACCCCAATGGGAAACCTGAATCCGAACCACGGTGCCATCGGCCACGGCTAAAACCGGTAGGCCTTCCCTTTGTTGGGTCTTGATATCGATCCCCGAATGAAAATGATCCGAACGCAATTCACCAAAAGTTCCAGCTAAGATCAAAGGAATTTCCAAAGGTGACTGAAAGGCATCCTGAGGGTAATTATCTTGGGCAGCAATAATATTAAAAGATAGTAACAGAACGGTTAATATGTGGAAGCGCATAGTGTCTTTTCTAATTACATACGAAAATAACCAATGTTTTGTTTTAAGAAAAAGGATTTGCCTTGGTTTGGACTTAAAGCATTGCTTTAAGAATTAATCTAAAAAGTATTGCGAGGTTATCCTAGGATCGTTAACTTTGTGTAATACGTATTGTTGTTTGCATCTATGAGCGAACTTGTTGAGATTGTGGATTCTTTGGAGAACAAGGTGAGCAAATTGCTGCACAAAATGGAGCTATTGCACAAGTCAAACACCAAGTTGAAAGAAGAATTGGACCTGGTTAGGGAAGAAAGCAAGCTCAAGGAAGAAGCTCTTGCAGAATGGGAAGAAAAGTATAATTCCCTGAAGATGGCGAACACAATGCTGGGTAGTAATGCTAGTAAAACTGAGGCTAAGCTCAAAATAAATACACTGATCCGCGAACTGGATGTTTGCATTGCCAAATTAGCGGATTAACTTGTGCCAGAATTATGGACGAGAAGCTCAAAATAAAGCTTTCCATTGCAGATAGGGTATATCCGTTAACGATAGACCCCAGGCAGGAAGAAGGTTTGCGTAAGGCCGCCAAAAACATTGAAAACCTGGTGAAAAAGTTCGAACAGAACTATGCCGTCAGGGACAAACAAGATGTTTTGGCCATGTGTGCCTTGCAATTTGCTTCTAAAATTGAGCAAGGTGGAATAGAAAGTTCTGAAAATAACGAGGCCGCCCTACAGCGACTCAAAGCATTGGACGAACTGGTATATTCAAAATTGGGGGAATAAGTTCTTTTAAATAAAATATTGTTACTGCCCACATTGGTAAATATTTTTTGACAAACTCAACGCTATTATAATTCAAGAGGGTGAGTTTGGGTTGTAAAAGCAGGCCCTACTTGCATAGGGATCCTTGATCAGCCTGGTAGCCCTAAACCTGTAATATGGAGTTTGTACAAAACTTCGGTCAATGTGGGCTTTTTTTTTTAACTAAACACTATCAAACATGGATACTATCATATTTATAATCGTAGCAGCTGTTGTAGGGCTGGCGATAGGATTCGCAATTGCCAAGATGATGGAGAAGGGCAAAGCATCCAAAACCATAGCCAACGCCAAAAAAGAGGCGGCGGATATCATCAAAGAAGCCAATAAAGAAGGGGAGACCATTAAAAAGGATAAGATTTTTCAGGCTAAGGAAAAGTTTTTGGAACTGAAGGCAGAGCATGAAAAGGTCATCATCCACAAGGATAAAAAAATAGCGGAGGCCGAAAAGCGTACCCGTGACAAAGAATCGCAAGTAAGCAGCGAATTGGCCAAGAACAAAAAGCTGAGCGATCAACTTCAAGAACAGATCAAGGAAGTGGATTATAAAAGCGAGATCCTTGACAAGAAACAATCCGAACTCGAAAAACTGCACAAAAGCCAGGTGCAACAGTTAGAGGTAATTTCCGGACTTTCCGCCGAAGAGGCCAAAAGCCAGTTGTTGGAATCCCTGAAAGAAACTGCAAAGTCGGATGCCATGACCTACTTGCAGAACACTTTGGAAGAAGCAAAGCTTACCGCACAACAGGAGGCCAGAAAAATTGTAATCAATACCATCCAACGTATCGGTACCGAAGAGGCAGTGGAGAACTGCGTGTCAGTTTTCAACTTGGAATCGGATGACGTGAAAGGACGCATCATCGGTCGAGAAGGTAGGAACATCCGTGCCCTGGAAGCGGCAACCGGTGTGGAAATCATTGTGGATGATACCCCTGAGGCTATTATCCTTTCTTGTTTTGATTCGGTTAGAAGAGAAGTAGCCCGTCTTTCATTGCACAGATTGGTGACCGACGGTCGTATTCACCCTGCCCGAATTGAAGAAGTGGTGAAAAAGACCGAAAAGCAGATCAACGAGGAGATTGCGGAAATTGGTAAACGTACCGTAATTGATTTGGGGATTCATGGACTGCACCCAGAATTGATCAAAGCCGTAGGCCGAATGAAGTATCGTTCCTCATACGGACAAAACTTGTTGCAGCACTCTAGGGAGGTTGCAAAGCTTTGCGGCGTAATGGCTGCCGAATTGGGACTTAATCCTAAACTGGCCAAACGTGCTGGACTGTTGCATGATATTGGTAAAGTACCTATGGCCGAAGTGGAAGTGGAAACCCCGCACGCCATCTTGGGTATGCAATGGGCTGAAAAATTCGGTGAGAAGAAAGAAGTTTGCAACGCCATTGGTGCCCACCACGATGAAATTGAAATGTCTACCCTGCTTGCCCCGATCGTTCAAGTATGTGATGCCATTAGTGGTGCGCGTCCAGGAGCAAGAAGACAGGTTTTGGATTCCTATATCCAACGTTTGAAAGATTTGGAAGATATTGCCTTCGGGTTCCACGGTGTACAAAAAGCATACGCTATCCAAGCGGGTAGGGAACTTCGTGTGATAGTGGAAAGCGAAAAGGTAAGCGACGACAAAGCAGCTGAACTATCCTTTGAAATTTCCCAAAAAATTCAAACGGATATGACTTATCCTGGACAGGTCAAGGTAACCGTTATTCGTGAGACCAGGGCCGTAAACGTAGCCAAATAAGGGATTTCTTAATTGGCATTGTCAATGATCCAATCCAGGGGAATATCAGTATAGTTGCTTTTTGATCGGTTTGATTCATGGCTTGATCCATCTGACATGACCACGAACCACATATCGTTACCATAAGCTACTGTAGTGATTTTATAACCTTTGTCGGATTGTTCCCTGATCCAATCAATTGGGTACTCGTACTGGGTCTTCCAGGTTTGTAATCCTAAGTTGGAACCAGCGCTCATGCTCAAGGCCCACAACCCATTGCCATAGGCCACAGAGGTGATGGAGTAGCCTTCGTTCCAGTTTTCGGTAATCCAATCCTTGGGAATGTCATAGCTGGTTTTCCACCTTTGGGCCGTGTATCCAATATTTTTATCCATGACCACATACCAATTGCCGCCACCGCAGGCAATTTCGGTAATGTAGTAATAATCGTTCCATTTGGTGGTGACCCAATCCTTGGGGAAAACATCGGACTTTTGCCAAGATTGCGGCCCCATTCCATAGGCCTTGCTCATGACCACTATAAAGGTGCTTTTGTAGGTGTTGTACTCCACGGCAGTAATAAAATAACCCAAATCCCATTGTGCCTTGATCCAATCATTAGGGTAGATGGTAGATTCCTTTATTTTTTGTTCCGAATAGGCCTTGGTTCCCAAGTAACTCATTGCAACCGACCAAAGTGGGGTGTCGTACTCTTGGTCCATGCCCATGGCTATGGAGGTAACAGCTGTATTGCTGGTGGTATATTCCACTTCACCCTTGTTAATGTATGTCAACAGTTTGAACAAAAGTTCATCTTCATTATAGTAATCGTCCAGGTATCCTTTGGTAAGCGCATCAGGATTCAACTTGACCCAATACAACATGGGTTTCATGTATAGGGTAATGTCATTCCCTCCTAAGCCATTGTCATCCACAGTATAAGCTTCAAAGTTGTTATTGCCCAAAATCTTTACGTAGAAATTGTCAGCGGAATAGCTGGAACCCTCTGGGCCCCTTACAATGAATGCCTCACTGCCGTTCAAGTATTCGTCCTGAGTGCCATCGGCCTTGGTGAAGTTTTCATACTTACATAAAAAACCGGCCAATTTATCCGCTCCATTGGCATAATATTTCACTCGTACAATGGCCTGGTCTTCTTCATAAAAGATAACGAGTGCCGTATATTTCACTTCCCCACTGATCCAACTGGTTTCATAGTATTCTTGGGCTCTCACGAGCAAGGAGCTACTTAGGAATACGAAAAGTAAAATGATGTTTTTCATAATCGGGGGTACTTGGTTGGTTATTTGGTATTCAAAATTGATTTTTTTAACAGAGTTAGACAAAAAAATGGGGTGTATTGTTAAAAATAGTGCGTGTATATGCTTTTTTTATACATGGCTGTTGAGAAAAGGGAAATCTCAAGTTTCATTTTGACATGTTTGCCGTGCTTGCAGATGACAATTATCATACTTTACCTAAGGTAATCAAGGTAACTTCATAGATGGATTTTAAATGCAGCGAAGATGAAAAATGATGTTCCTGTTTCCGAAATTATGACCAAAAAATTGGTCACTTTAAAGACCACCGATGACTTGGTCACGGCAGAGCGGTTGTTCAAAAAGCATCACATCAGGCATATCCCTGTGGTGAAAGGAGATTCCATCAAAGGGATGTTGAGCTATACCGATCTTTTGCGGATCAGTTTCGCGGATGCCATTGATGAGCATGAAGAATATGTGGATACCATTGTGTACAACATGTTCTCCATTCCTCAAGTTATGGCCAATGATGTGGTAAGTGTATCTTCGGATACTAGCATTAAAGATGTGGCCAAACTATTGGCCACAAAGGAATTTCATGCTTTGCCCATTGTGGATGATGGAAAACTTGTGGGTATTGTGACCACAACGGATCTGATCAAGTATCTTTTAAAATTGTACAAATAGGATAACCGGTCTCAAATTGGGTTCGAGAGACCTATCCTGTTTCAAGATTAAAAAAGGTCAAAGTTTGAACGGAAAAAGTTGGATTGTTATTCCTCTTCGCTGCTATCTTCCTCTTCTTCGGCTTCCTTGTTCAATTTATGCTCAAGGATGTTGAGTTTTTTCAGCTTTTCTTTCCAGGTCTGCAAAGCTTCTTTTTGCCTATCGATGTTTTTGATCACTTCTTTTACCAAAGGATTGTCCTCTGAATCCCCTGAGAAAAATTGTAGGTTGTTCTCCAACTGACGGATTTCGGATTTGCTCTCATCAATTTTACGCTTGATGAAGACCCTTTCGTTGCCTATGGCATAGTTGTCTTCGGTTTTGGCCAGCTCCTGTACCTTGTTGCCATATTTAAGCAGTTCGGACTCATGTCTGCCTACTCCAAGTTTTTTAAGGAGGGCATCCACAATTTTATTAAACTTTCCGTTGATGTGCTTTTTGTTGTAGGGAATCCTGCCGTATTGTTTCCACTCGGACAAAAATTCTTTGATGGCCTCTAGGTCTTTCTTCTTGTCCCCACTTAGCTGAAATTCTTTCAAGCGCTCCAAACAAGCATTTTTCTTATCGAAGTTCTCGTATTCCTCCTTTTGGGCGTCGTTCTTGTCGGAATGCAAACGATCAAAATAATGGTTGCACGCTTCCTTGAACTCGTTCCAGATCTTGTCTGAATATTTTCGGGGCACATGGCCAATTTTTTTCCATTCGTTTTGGATGCGTTTCATTTCGGGAGTGGCCATTGCATAGTCGTCACTGTCCTTTAGGGCAAGGGCGCGGTCCAACAATTCCTTTTTCTTTTCAAGATTGGTTTGTTGATCTTTTTTCTGTCCTTTGTAGAAGGAGTTCTTGCTTCTGTTGAATTTGCGAACGGCTTCTTTAAAGTGGCTCCAGGTTTCCTCGTTCACTTTTTGCGGAACTTTTCCAGCTTTGAAAAAAGCATCCCTCAATTCCTCAACGTCTTTGATCTGTTTTTGGATACCTCGGTGGTTTTCAGCTACATGCTCGGCAATGTTGGCAATCTTGGCAATGATTTCCAGTTTTTTCTCCAGGTTCTTTTCAAAATCCTTTTCCAGCTCCATAAAATGCTCCTGCCTGCGCTGGTGCATGGCCTTGGTGGCATTGCTGAATCGTTCCCAGATTTCTTCCCTATGCTCTTTGTCCACAGGCCCAATGTCCTCTTTCCAGATTTTGTGCAAGGTCTGAAGTTCGCGGAACGCTTTGCTCAAATCCGGCTCATTGGCCAAAGCCTCTGCACGGTCCACCAACTTTTGTTTTTCTTCCAGATTGTGTTTGAAATCGAGGTCGCGGAGTTCCCGGTTCAAATGGAGAAAATCATAGAAGATTTCCATGTGATGGTGGTAGGTGCGCCAAACATCGTTATAGTTGGTACGGGGAATGGGCCCTGCATTTTTCCAACGTTCCTGAAGATCCTTAAAATTGTTGTAGGTGGTGTTGATATCCTCTTCAACATCGATCAGTCCCTTCAATTCCTCAATGATCTGCAACCTGTTGTGCAGATTGTTCTTGAGGTTTTGTTCCAATTGCTTGTAGTAGTGGTCACGTTTTTCGCGGTATTCTGAATACACCTCGTTAAACTGTCGTTTGGCGACCGAGTTGTATCTGAAATCGATTTCGTTACCACCGTTAGCAACAAATTCTTCTTTTTTGTGTTCGATAAACTCTTGAAACTTTTGATCGAACTCATATTTTATGCCACTAACGTGTCTGCCAATGGCCTGTACTTTTTCGTTTTTGACCAATCGCTGAAGTTCCCCAACCAAGTTTTCAAGAGGCATGGAGTGGTAGTCCAGCATGGGGATGTAATGTCGTTTTTCATTTTCGGCATCCTCCGCATCCTCTGCATTGGACTCGTCTATTTCATCAATGGCATCGTCTGATTCCTTGTTCGGTTCAGGTGGATTACTGGAGGTTGCTTCGGATTTTGTCTCCTTGCTTTCTGCCGTTTCAGATGTTGTATTTTCATTTTGTTCAGGCAAGGCATCTTCGGACACAATTGGTTCGGAATTGGGGCTTTCCTCCAAATGTGTGTTTAAATTGTCCGATGTCTGCTCCTTCCCACCTTCAGCTTGCTGAAGTTTGCGTTCATTTTCCTGCATTAGTAGTCTCTTTTCCTGTTGATTGATGGTATTCTTTAGCCAATTTAACAAAATTAAACCGTCTAATTGCAAAAGTATCGATTCTTCTTTTGCAGCGTAATTGGGATGTACGGATTGGGCCAATCCCTTTATCAATCGTGCTTTTCAGGGGGTATTCCAGATTTCCCAAGCCTTTTCTGCTTGCAACTTTAACATTTGAAGTCCATTGCAAATATGGGCACCTTGTGCTTCGCCCAAGGCCAAAAAGGTAGTTTTGTCTGGGTTGTAGATCAAGTCGTACAACAAGTGATTCTCATTCAGGAATGAATAGGGGATATCAGGTTTATTGGAAATGTTAGGGTGCGTGCCCAAAGGCGTGCAATTGATGATCACAGTGTGTTCTTCCACTATGGATTGACTGAGATCCTCATAAGTAAGTTGACCCTGTTTTTTCTGTCTGGAAACATAGATGTTGGTTATTCCCAATTCATCCAAAACAAATCGAACGGCCTTGGAAGCACCACCAGTGCCTAAAATCAAGGCTTTGGTATGATGGGGTTTTAGGAAAGGTTCCAATGATTTCTGAAAACCAAAAGCATCTGTGTTGAAGCCCTTCAAACTGTTTTCGGCTATCTTGATGGTATTCACGGCCCCTATTTTTTCTGCTTTGGCGTCCAATTCACCCAAATAGGGGATTATTTCTTCTTTGTAGGGAATGGTTACGTTGAATCCCCTTAAATGTTCTTGTGAAAGAATGTCTACTATTTCCTCAATCTTCTGAATGTCAAAGTTTTCATAGGAATAGTTTGATAATCCCAAATCCTTGAATTTTTGGGTGAAATAACCCTGGGAGAAGGAATAAGAGATATTCCTACCGAGTAGCCCGAACCTGTTTGTTTGCTTTTCTGTTCTTTCCATACCAATCCAACACCAATAATACCAAAATCCCGAGGATAATAAAAAGGATGGCCCACCAAGTTTCGGGATTGCCCATATTTGGGAGGTACCTTTGATAGTTGAGGATGATTTTATCCCCGTTGGAATCCATTATGGGAATTCCAGCCCCGTCCAATTTGAAGATGGTTCGTTTCCAAGGCCAGATTACACCAAGCGACCCTGTAATAAAACCAAGGATCACCGCTGTGGTAGTGGCCTTATAATGTTTGAGTACATAACTGAGCAAATGGGAAAAGGTGACCAAACCCGTAGCAGAGCCCAAAGTGAAAATGGCTAAAATCTTCAAGGTCTGCATGCGTTCCGCATTCTTGTAAAACCCAAAGTTGCCTGAAAAAATATCGGAAAAGGTGTCGTACAAGGCGTTTACGGAATCCACCAAAAGCAATACATAATTGCCCAATAGAATCAAAATGAACGATCCTGAAAGGCCTGGCAGTGTCATTCCGGAAACACTGATGATACCGCAGAAAAAAATGAAGATCAAATTGTCATTTTCCTTGGCAGGACTTAAAAAACTGATGGAAATACCAATCACCAATCCTAAAACTCCAGCAGGAATGGTGTTTTTGTTCCAAGAATCAAAATCTTTTCCAATGTGGTAAATGGAACCGACCACCATGCCAAAAAAGGAGGCCCAAACCAAGGTTTCATTATGATCCAAGAAATAATCCAATATGCGGGATACACTAAAATAACTGACCAGCATACCAAAAATCAATAGCACCAAGAATTGGGCGTTGGTATATTGGTAAAAACTTTTGAATCGGCCGTTGAAAAGTAATTTTAGGGCCTTGGAATTGAGTTTTTGGAGGGAATAGATGAATTCCTCATAAAAGCCACCTACAAATGCCACGATGCCTCCCGAAACCCCTGGAACTTTATTGGCTGCGCCCATGCAGAGCCCTTTGATGACCAAAAAGAAATTGTCCAGAAATGATCTTGGCTGATGCATAGGCCAGGTGATGTTTATCCTATTTTTTGGAAGCTGCCTTCTCCAGGATAAAAATAAGGGAAAAACCGATGATGGCTAGGATAATGGCCAGCATTAATTTACTGTCGCCTTCAAAGGCACTTGGCCAAACGTTCATATCATCCACAACAATTACCTTGTCCCCAAACACTTTGGTCTCCAACACTTTTTTCCAAGGCCATATTTTGTTGAGCGAGCCCAAGATAAAACCAGTAAGCAGGGCCAAAGTAATGTTCTTGTAATGGTTGAACATCCATTTGAGCAATCGGGAAAAGCTCAGCAACCCAAAAATGGCACCTAAGGCAACAGTGGCCACAATCTTGATATCCCTTTCGTGAACAGCATCCAGAATGGTTTTGTAGGAACCTAAAAGTACCAAAATAAAGGCGCCTGAAATCCCGGGAAGGATCATGGCGCAAATGGCCAAAGCTCCTGACATGAATAGGTAAGGGAGGCTGTCGCTGTTATCGCCAACAGGCAGTTCTGTTATAAAGTAGGCCAAAAGTGCCCCGATAATAAACACGCTGACCGTACCTAAGTTCCATTTGGTGATTTCCTTTCCAACAAAAATGATACTTGCCAGCACCAAGCCAAAGAAAAAGGACCAAAGGAGTACAGGTTCGTTCTCTAACAACCAGCTTAAAAATTTCGCCAAGGATAGCACACTGATAAAAATACCAAGGAACAGGGAAATCAAAAAGTTGCCATTGATTTTGTTCCAAGCGGCTTTAATGCCTTCCTTTCGCAAAACGGTAATCAAAGAAAAATCGATGCTATTGATGGAGGTGATCAATTCCTCATAAATTCCGGAGATAAAGGCAATGGTGCCTCCCGAAACTCCTGGGACCACATCAGCGGCGCCCATGGCCATACCCTTAAGGGTAACAAAAATATAATCCAGTAATCGGCGTGACTTCATGCGGCAAATATAAGCAAATGGGTTGCCCTATTTTGCAGTTTTCTTGATTTTGGAAACCAAGGCCTTTACCCATTTTACTTCGCTGAATTCTGGAAATTCCTCATCGAACAACTGAAGTTTGGTCAAATCCAGTTCCATGGCCTCCACCAAGATTTTTTTGGCTTCTGTGACGTCATTGTTCTTAAGGTACATCCCTGCCAATTTATAGGAAAGCACGGCACTGTCCGGGTAAAACTCCAATCCTTGTACCAATACTTGGATAGAAGAATCAAAATCACCGATCTGTTTCAGTACTTCTGACCAGTTTTTCCAGGTTTCCAATTCATAATTCCCTAAATCCACCGCTTGTTTGTACCCAAAATCGGCCTCATCCAAGTTGTTCATGGCAAAATAGATTTTGGCTGCCTTTTTCCAGTAGGAGGCGTTTTCTCCGTCAATATTAATGGCCTTGTTGATGTAGTACAATGCCTTCTCGTAATTTTTCTGTTTATAGTGAAAATCGGTAATGGCCAGCCATCCCTTGTCCAACAATGGGTCTTCATGAACAGTCTGGTAGAAATAATATTTGGCCAGATCATAGTTCCCCAATTTTTCGTGACATTTTCCAAGTCTAAGGAAAGCATGGGAGGTAGGGTCTTCTATGGATATTGTTGATTCGTAATTTTCGATGGCCTCGTTATATCTGCCCAATTTCTCCAATACTTTGCCCTTCTCAAAATAGGCCCCAATAAAGGTGTCGTCAGAAATCACGGCAAAATCAAAAGCGGTCAGCGCTTCTTGGAACATGTCCATGGCATAATACATTTTGCCCAACTGATGCCAGGCCACCTCGGAATAGGGGTTACGTTCCAAATATTCGTTCAAGTAATGAATGGCACCATCAAACTCTTCCAAGAACTCAAAGCAATAAATCACATTGTACAGGGAGGAATAATCACTGTCATCAAACTCCACACATTTCATAAAACTGGTCTTGGCCCTTTCGTAATCGTCCATGAACAGATACTCCATGCCCAATAGGGAGTGGATGTCAAAAGTATCGTCCGTTAATTGCAAGGCTTCCAACAACAGGTTTACGGCCTCTTGGTGGTTGTCTTGTTTGGAATGGATATTGGCCCGTTGAATGTAGATTTCTTCATTATGGGCATCAATGTTCTGGATTTCGTCCAAAAGCTTTTCGGCAGCCTCGAATTTGTCCTCAAAGGCCAAAACCTCTACCTGTAATAATTTTAGTTCAAGGGAATTGGGGTGTTGTTCCAAACCAATCTGAATGGCCTTTTTTCCCAAGGAGATTTTACCGTTGTTCAGGTAGTGGTGAATGATCTCTTCAAAGTCCTCCGCGTCAAAGAAATAGACGTCATCCGTCTTCAGCATGGACTCGAATTTGCTAATGGATTTGTCAGGATATTCGTTAGAATCTAACGCCATAGGAACGTTTTTGGTTTAACTATGGACTTAAAATTAACCCTTTGCCTACCTTATTAAGTCCGAGATTTGGGTATGTTATCAACAAATTAGTTAACAGCGCCGGGTTTATAGCTGTTTAAAATGGCTAGTATTTTGTCGCAACCTTCCTCAATTTCTTTCATGGAAATGGTCAATGGAGGTGAAATTCGCACCGCTTTCGACTCAAACAACAACCAAAATAAGATTAATCCTTTTTTGGCTGCCTCAAGTACCAAATAGTCGGTTACTTCCTTGCTTTCCATAATCGGGGCAAGCATTAATCCTTTGCCTCGAATCTCCTTAATCAAAGGATGTACCAAAAGTTTTCGAAAGTGTTTTTCCTTCTCCAGTGTCTGTGGAATGAGCTCCGTTTCCGTTAATTCACGTAAAGTTGCCAAACTGGCAGCCGCTATGACAGGATTGCCGCCAAAAGTAGTAATATGCCCAAACTTGGGATGGTCCTGTAGGTCCGCCATCATTTCCTTACTGGCCACAAAGGCGCCAACGGGCAATCCGGAGGCCATTCCCTTGCCGATTACCAATATGTCGGGTACGCAATTAAAGTGTTGAAAAGCAAAAAGTTTGCCCGTTCTACCAAAGCCGGGTTGGATCTCATCCAAAATAAGCATGGCCCCAACCTCGTCGCAACGTTTTCTTACCTTTTCCAGATAGCCATTTTGGGGAAGGATGAATCCTGCACCCCCTTGGATGGTCTCCAAAACAACGCCAGCAGTCTTTTCGGTAATCTTTTGCAGATCTTCCTCCGAGTTGAAATCGATAAACCGAATATCTGGCATCAACGGCCTGAAGGCACTTTTTCGTTCTTCAAACCCCATTAAACTTAAACTTCCTGTGGTGTTCCCGTGATACGCTCGGTTTGCGGCAATGATCTGAGATCGTCCCGTATGCCTTCTGGCCAATTTTAAGGCCCCTTCCATGGCTTCCGTACCCGAATTGACCAAATAGGTGGTCTCCAGCTTTTTGGGAAGGTGGGAGGCCAATAATTTGGCAAACTCCACTGCAGGTTGTTGCACATACTCCCCATAGACCATTACATGCATATATTGGTCTACTTGGGTTTTTATGGCTTCTACCACCCGAGGGTGGCAATGACCCAATCCACAAGCGGATACCCCGGCCACAAAATCCAAATGAGGATTGCCGTCTTGGTCATAGATATAACTTCCCTTGGCTCGGGAAACCTCTAATCCCAAGGGGTGTGGTGAAGTCTGTGCCTGGTATGTGAAAAAATCTTCTTTTTGCATTTATGGGGTCTGAGCCTTCTTTTTGACCAATTGCGGCTTGGGTCTTGTTGCTTGAGTGTTCGCCTTGGTGTTGACGGGATCGTTCTCGTTGCTCTGTCGTTCTTCTTCCTCCGCATCAATATCGATGGGGTTGTCTATGCCTCGAATCTTCACCAATTGGATGTTGTTATCATCCTCGTCAAATATTTCCTCCTTGGACATGATTCGTTCATCGCCGCGCCAGACAAAACCTTTCAGTTTTCTACTTTCCACTGGTAAATCGGTTTCCGGGAAAATATCCCCATCCGGATTAACGAAAAAGGTAATATCCTCAATATCGTTGTCTGCCATTAATAACCGGATTTTACTGCAAATGGTCTTATCGATCCCGATTAATTCCTGGTCATCGTTGTACACGTAATAGATCACTTCGGTATTCCGGACCAAATCAATGATCTTCAATTCATTTTCAATGAACTTGCCGAATAGGTCCTTTCCTTTTGCTTGATTATACCCAGTGCCACTAATGGTGTCGAGGGAAATGATAAAGGCGTTCTCGATGACTTTTAAGGAGTCCAGTTTTTCCGTCTCCATATCCGAGATCAAATGGATACTATCTCCAGTAATCTGGTTGTCCACGTTCCAAAGAATTGGGTTTTTGATCAATTGGGTAACTCCTGTGGATTCATCAAAATGGATGGAATCACATTTACCGCTCAAATCGGTCTTGTAGAATTTTGCATTCCTAAAGGCCCTCAAGATCCTTTGTTTTTCTTTTCCTGTGACCATTAAGGTATCGCCATGCATATACAGGGAATCTTTTTGAACCAGACTGATGGAAACTGCCCTTTTGGTGGCAAAAACGGAATCCTTGGCCTTATGTACCTCCGCATAATGGGCTTTGATCACCCCATCGTTGATGGTGTCCGTAATCTTGATGTTGTTGGTGGCCGAAGCAAACTCCGTGATTTTATCAAAATAGAGACTATCGCCCTGAATGATTTTGTTGTCGTAATCGATGCGGGTATTTTTTATGCCATATCCCTGCTCGATCTTGGTGTCGTAAAAGCCCCGTTCGCAATAAATCTTGTAGTCTTTGCCAACTATGGTGGATGGACCGTACATGTAGGCATTTTTGGAAGTGGTATAATAATCCAGTTGCTCCGAATCAATAGTGTAATCAGGATTGTCTATGTGCACGTTCCTTTGGAACTGGTATTTTTTAGGGGTCATAAAATAGGTCCCCACCTTACTGGTCAGGACGTTGGCGGAATCCACCACTTTTCCTCCTGAATTGTAATAGGCTTTTTGGTTTTCACGGTCAAAATAAAGGGTGTCCGTGGTCAAGGTCATCTGGCCGTTGGTCAGATCTACTTTTTCCCAAGCCTTTGCCAATTTAGAATTCCCGTCATAATCCATCTTGCCACTGTTCATTTCTATGGAATCACCCTGTTGCATACGGATGTTCCCAATGGCCTTTAGTTTGTTCTCTTCGGTATAAAAAATGGCAATATCGCACCAAAGGTCGGCACCTTGGTGTTCAAACTGTACCTGACGGTCATCATCACGGCTAAATATGGATGCACCCGGAAATTGGGCCTCATCCTTGGTGAAATTGGCCCCATAGACGATGTTGATCTGTCTACCTTCGGTTTTTGGTTCTTTTTGCTGGGCCATGGTTCCCAAAAAGGAAAGGACCAGTATCAAAAAAGAAATTCTTTTCAAATCCATGAAATTTTGCCCAAAAGTAGGGTTTTTGGGCAAAGTGGCATCAATCCTTTAGAAAGGTTTGTGAATTACAGGGAAACCGTACTATTTTGACCTATTGGTTCAGATAGGCCGAATACATCCAAATCAATTTTTCCTGTTCCCGGATGTAATCGCTCATGAGGGCATTGGTACCTTCATCATTGGAATCACCGGACATTTCCAGAAGTTCACGCTCCAAAGGAAGCAATACCTCATAACCTTCCAGTATTTTTTGAATGGCTTCTTTGCCATTCGAAACATTTTTGGCGGCCTTTATTTTAGAAAGGGACGAATAATCAGCATAAGTATGTAAGGGAGTAGATCCCAAAGTCAATATGCGTTCTGCGATTTCATCAATTTTGATTAAGGAATCGTTGTACAATTCCTCAAACTTTAAATGAAGTTCAAAAAACTTTTCTCCTTTAATGTTCCAATGGAAACCACGGGCATTCATGTAGAAAATTTGATAATTGGCCAGCAATTCGTTCAATTTTTCAGAAAGAGTGATGGATGCTTTTTGATCAAGGCCTATGCGATTGAGTTGACTTGTCATGATAATGTTTTTTCAATGTTACTATTTGTGGGTCTAAAGATAACCTGCGTCCCAATTTTGTGCAGTGACCTAGGTCACACTAAACATCCATTTATAGTTCTGATTTTTTCATCAAACTTATAGCAAAACCACCTCCTTCGGCCAAGTGTACGGATAGGTTGGATCCTTTATTCACTTCAATTTTTTCTATGGAAATGGCCGTAGGGTTGTCTTTGTAATGGGCACCCTCGGCATCTTTGTAAATAATGGCGTCATATGTTATTCCATCATCCAAAAAATCAAAATTGATTACGAGGTCTCGCGCCTGTTCGTCCGTAATTCCACCCACGAACCAGTTGCCTGTTTCCCTTTCCTTTCGAGCGATGGTCACAAAATCGCCTACCTCACCATTCAATACCACAGTTTCATCCCAATCCACACCTACATCCCGGATAAACTGGAAGGCAGGTTGGCCTTCATAATTTTCAGGTAGATCACAAGCCATTTGAATGGGGCTGTAAATGACCACATACAATGCCAATTGCTGTGCCAAGGTAGTATTGATCTGGTTGTTGGGTTTGGTGGGCAACGCAATATCAAACACACCAGGTGTGAAATCTATTGGGCCAGCCAACATTCTTGTAAAAGCAACAATAGGCAAGTGTTCCGGGGGATTTCCACCATCCGATGCCCAAGCATTGAATTCTTGTCCACGAAGTCCTTCCCGTGCAATCACGTTAGGGTAGGTACGTCGGAGGCCAGTTGCCTTGATGGGTTCGTGGGCATTTACGGCCACTTGGTACTTGGCTCCCATTTCCACTACTTTTCTGTAGTGGTTCACCATCCATTGTCCATGGTGATATTCGCCTTTCGGAATAATTTTACCCACATACCCAGTTTTTACGGAGTGGATACCCAATTTGTGCATGAGTTGGTAGGCTGTGTCCAATTGTTGTTCATATGTGCGCGGGGCTGCGGAAGTTTCGTGGTGCATGATCAGTTCCACTCCCTTTTCCTTTCCGTAGCGGGTCACTTCCTCTAGGTCATAATCGGGGTAGGGGGTGATGAAATCAAAGACGCCCTCGCGGTCTTCAAAGCCGATCCAATGTTCCCAACCAGTGTTCCAGCCTTCTACCAAAACACCTGTAATGTTGTTTTTGGCAGCAAAGTCGATATAATGTTTAGTGTTTTCCGTTGTGGCTCCATGTTTTCCATGTGGTTTGGCATCGGTGGTAAAGGAATTCATGTCCTGCGAAGCGGCATAATCCCATGTGGATTTGCCAATGTGCATCTCCCACCAAATGCCTACATATTTTTTCGGTTTGAACCAGCTTACGTCTCCAATCTTATTGGGTTCGTTCAAATTGACGATGAGTTTTGAATCGATAAGCTCCGTGGCCTTGTCCGCGATTTGAATGGTCCGCCATGGAGTTTTAAAGGGGAGGGCACGTTTCACCTTGTAACCCAATCGGTCAGAACCCACCAATTCGCTGGTCAATTCAAGGGTTTCAGTATCCACTTTTAACGTCATGCCTGCATAATCGGTGAGGTTGGCCTCATGGAAACTAAGGTGCAACCCAGAATCTGAACGCATGGTCACCGGGGTGTTCACGGCATTTTCAGGAATGTTGCTCTGGGCCAAATCGGCATTGTTCCTTTTGGCAATGGCATCCACTTCAGAAACTTTGGAGGTATTGTACAGGTGCTCATAAATATCCCAATCCCCCGGAATCCAAAATGTGGTGTAGTCCTTCGTCAGTTGAAAAGTGGTATTTTCATCCATGATGATGATGCTATCGATGCCTTGTTGGGGCAAAAACTCGTATCGAAAACCGATGCCATCATCATAGGCCCTAAAATACACATTGATCTTTCGGTTGGGTGCCTGGGTCTCTTCCAGTTCCACCTTCAGTTCGTTGTAATGGTTCACCACATTTTTTTGTTCGCCCCAGGGCATTTCCCAGGTTTCGTTCACCGTGTTGGTGGAGTTTCCAATGATTTTGAGGTGGTCTTTGAGCGAAGCTTGGTCTTTAAAATCAAATCCCATGGTAGAGGTGTCGATTACCATCTTTTCGCCATGGTTTACCCAATATTGAGGTGTTCCATCTGCAGAAAGTTGAAACTGGATGGAATTCTTCCCACTGGGGGATGATACTAATAAGGCTGTTTGTTTTTCAGTACAGGAAATCAGTGTCCCGACCAAAAAAAGGAGGGTCAATAGTTTGTTCATTTCAGTAGCTTTTGGACAAATTCTTATGTGTGGAACAGTTAGAAACAAGCCGAACTCCTTTGCAGGAAATTATCCTTAAAGTTACTAAAAATGCGCTAAAAACCGAAGCTTACCTGTGGATAGTTTGGGTTCTGTCGGGACCTACGGATACTATTTTGATCGGCACTTGCAACTGCTCTTCCAAAAACGCAATGTAATCGTTCAACGTAGCGGGAAGGTCTGTTGAGGAAGACATTTTGGTAAGGTCCTGTGCCCATCCTTTCATTTCAGTATAGACAGGTGTAACATATTCACTTTCAATACTGTATGGTAAATGTTGTATTTTTTTGCCTTTGTAGTCATAAGCAGTACAGACCTTGATGGTCTTGAATCCACTCAAAACGTCAGCTTTCATCATCATCAACTCGGTGACACCATTGATCTGTACGGCATATTTAAGGGCAACAAGGTCTAACCAGCCACAACGTCTGGGTCTTCCGGTTGTTGCACCAAATTCGTTTCCTACGCGACCCATGGTAGCGCCATCCTCATCAAAAAGCTCGGTAGGGAAGGGACCGCTGCCTACACGCGTGGTGTACGCCTTGAAAATGCCAATAACGCGGTCAATGCTGTTTGGAGCCACACCCAAACCGGTACAGGCACCGGCCGCAGTGGTGTTGGATGAAGTTACATAGGGATACGTTCCAAAATCGATATCCAACAAGGAACCCTGAGCTCCTTCGGCGAGAATTTTTTTGCCTTCGGCCTGGGCCTTGAAGATATATTCCTCACTATCGATAAAGGTCAATTTTTTCAATGCTTCCACACCTACGCAGAATTCTGCTTCCAATTCGGCAAGGTTGTATTCAATTTCGGCATTATAGAAGTCGATCATAGCCTCGTGCTTATCTGCCAAGGCTCTGTATTTGGTCTTCCAATCGTCAAATTCAAGATCCCCAACACGCATTCCATTTCGGCCGGTTTTGTCCATATACGTCGGCCCGATACCTTTTAACGTGGAACCGATCTTGGCTTTTCCTTTGGAAGCTTCCGAAGCGGCATCCAATAATCGGTGGGTTGGCAAGATCAAATGGGCCTTTCGGGAAATAAGGAGTTTGGATACAAAATCGATATTGAACTTACCGAGGTTGTCCAATTCCCTTTTAAAGATGACGGGGTCGATCACCACACCGTTCCCAACAATATTGATGGCATTTTTATGGAATATTCCAGACGGAATAGTGTGCAGTACATGTTTTATACCATCAAATTCCAAGGTGTGACCAGCATTTGGACCTCCTTGAAACCTGGCGATGATATCGTATTCCTTGGTCAGTACATCAACAATTTTTCCTTTTCCTTCGTCTCCCCATTGGAGTCCAAGCAATAAATCTACCATGTAAAATGTGGGTTATTCGGTTAGGTTTTCTTCTTTTTTGTTACGGGTTCCGTAGAAATATAAAGAATGGTTATTGATCTTGATGTCAAAAACCTCTTCGATTGTTTTTTTAATGGATTGGATGCGTGGATCGCAAAATTCAACCACTTCGCCGGTGTCGGTCAAGATCACGTGATCATGTTGACGGTCGAAATAGGATTTCTCGTATTGGGCCTGATTTTTACCAAACTGGTGCTTGCGGACCAATTTGCATTCCAACAACAATTCAATGGTATTGTATAGTGTTGCACGACTAACCCTGTAGTTCTTGGTCTTCATTTTGATGTAGAGGGATTCCACATCAAAATGGTCGTCACTTTCGTAAATTTCCTGTAGTATGGCGTAGCGTTCAGGAGTCTTGCGGTGTCCCTTTTCCTCAAGGAATGCGGTGAACACATTTTTTACAATTTCCTGATTTTTGTTGTTATTCATGGCTTTCTACCTAAGCTAATGTACAAAGGTACAGCTAAAAATTAAATTCTGGACACTTTGTCGATCCCTTCAACCTGCTTTAAATTGTCAATAAGTTTTTTCAGGATGGTGTTGTTTTTTACCACCAAGGTAATTTTCCCTTTAAACGTGCCACCATCGGCAGAAAAATTCAGGTTTCGCATGTTCACGTGCATGTTTTCCGAGATGATCTTGGTAATGTCTTTCACCAGGCCTAGGTTGTCGATACCTGTAATTTCAATATCCACGGAGAATTCTTCCTGGGTGGAATCTATCCATTTGGCACTGATGATGCGGTAGGCGTAATTGGATTGCAACGCAATGGCATTGGGGCAGTTCTTTTTATGCACTTTGATACCATCGTTCACACTCACAAAACCAAATACATCATCACCTGGGATTGGGTTGCAACATTGTGATAATTTATAGTTGAGACGCTCTTCTTCCTTGCCGAAAACGAGCATGTCGTATTTGACGGTGATTTCGTCCTTGTCTATGTCCTTGGGAACTGGGGTCTTACGAATCTTGTTCTTGAAGAAATTGATAAAGGAATTATGGTACGATGAGGCAAAATCCTTCAACTTTTCATTGTCTATAACCCCAATGCCAACCCTATAGAATAGATCTAAACTAGTTTTCAACTTGAAAAAGTTCACCAACTTGTTTACGGTATCCTCGTTAAGCTGAATTTTTTGGGATTTCAACTTTCTGCGAAGGATTTCCTTGCCTTCTTCGGCTACTTCCTTCTTCTCCTCCATCAATGAGGATTTGATCTTGGCACGGGCCCTTGCCGTATTGGCGTAATCCAACCAACTTTGACTAGGTTTTGCCGTTTCCGAAGTCATGATCTCTACCTGATCGCCACTGCGCAATTGTGTGCCCAACGGAACCAACTTTCCATTAACCTTGGCCCCACGGGTTTTCATGCCTACCTCGGTATGGATGTTGAATGCAAAATCCAGCGCGGTGGCACCTTTGGGCATGGATTTTAAATCTCCCTTAGGCGTAAACACAAAGATTTCCTTGGCGTAGAGGTTCAGTTTAAATTCCTCCACAAAATCAACGGCATTACCATTGGCACTTTCAAGGGCTTCCTGTAATTTGTTCAACCATTCCTCAATACCCTGTTCTTTTTGGTCTCCGTGTTTGTATTTAAAGTGGGCGGCATACCCCTTTTCCGCAATTTCATGCATCCGTTCGCTTCGAATCTGTACTTCTACCCATTTTCCTTTCGGGCCCATAACGGTAATGTGAAGGGCTTCATATCCAGTAGATTTTGGAGAGGTAATCCAATCGCGTAATCTGACCGGATTAGGAGTGAAGTGGTCCGTTACAATGGAATAGATTTTCCAGGCCAGGAACTTTTCGTTCTTTCTGTCGGATTTGTAAATGATTCGGATGGCGAACTTGTCATACACCTCATCAAAAGAAACATTTTGGGCCTTCATCTTTCTTCGGATGGAGAAGATGGACTTCATTCGGCCCTTGATGTAATAATTGAGGCCTTCCTTGTCCAATGAGTTACGGATCACATCGGAAAAAGCCTCAATGTAGGCTAAGTTCTCCTCCTCCGTATCCTCAATTTTGGCGCGAATGTCATTGTAAACGTCTGGCTCGGTGTATTTTAAAGCAAGGTCCTCAAGATGAGTCTTGATATTGTAAAGCCCTATCCTATGCGCCAACGGGGCATAGATATATAGTGTTTCAGATGCAATTTTTACCTGTTTATGCTCTGGCATGGAATCCATGGTGAGCATGTTGTGGTAGCGATCTGCAATTTTGATGATGATCACCCGTACATCATCATGGAGCGTCAACAGCATTTTTCTGAAATTCTCAGCCTGTTGACTGATGTCCATGTCCTTTTTAAGGTGGGCAATCTTGGTGAGTCCGTCCACAATCTTCGCCACGGTTTCCCCGAACATCCGTTCAATATCGGCAAGGGTGTAAGGGGTATCCTCGACTACATCATGCAAGAGCGCGGCTGCAATGGAAACAGCATCCAATCCAATTTTAGAGGCAACGATCTTGGCTACTGCAATGGGGTGAAAAATATAAGCTTCGCCAGATTTTCGCCGTTGATCTTTATGGGCATCTACCGCTACATCAAAAGCAGAGCGTATCAACTTCTTGTCCTCATCGGTCAAGGTTTGATAGCTGATGCGAAGCAATTCCTTGTATTGCTTGGCAATCTCCTTGTTTTCTTTTTCAATAGCAGCGGCTGTCATAGTATACTAAAATTACTACAAACTTATTATGTGGGCAACAAAATCTAGGCCTTTAGGTTTCGGATGCGTTCCACCAAAGGTGGATGGGAATAGTGCACGAAAACGTAAGCAGGGTGGGGGGTGAGGTTGCTCAAGCTGTTCTTGGACAACTTTTTCAAAGAAGTGACCAATGGAGTGGCGGCAAAGGTGTTCTTGGCATAATCATCAGCCTGAAACTCGAATTTTCTAGAGAGATAATTCATGGCCAAACCTGTGATTTCAGAAATAGGACTGTATAACAAGGCAAAGCCGACCAAGGCAGCGTGAAAACTGGGCGTGCTTACGCCGATGGCCAAAGATATTTCCGGATGGTTGATGAACAGTGATAAAATATACAGGGTAAATCCGGTGACCGCCAAAGACAAAACCAAATTGAAAATGATGTGATTCCGCTTGTAATGACCGACCTCGTGCGCCAAAACGGCCACAATTTCCTCTTCATCCAGGTCATGGATCAAGGTATCAAAAAGCGTAATCCGTTTTTCTTTACCAAATCCGGAAAAGTAGGCATTGGCCTTGGTGGAGCGTTTGGAGCCATCGATTACAAAAATGTTCTTGAGCTCAAATCCCACTTTTTGGGCATACCCTTCTATGGCATTTTTTAAGGTTCCATCCTTGAGTGGCGTCTGTTTATTGAACATGGGCACAATCAATCGACTGTAGAATAAATTGATGAACAAAATAACCACGCTGACCATGATCCAGGTGTAAATCCAAAATTTGGGACCGGTCCATTGATAAAACCAAATAAATAGTGATAAAATTCCTCCTCCCAAAATAGCCGTCAAGATGCCGCCCTTGATCTTATCTAAAAAGAACAATTTTTTGGTGGTCTTGTTGAAGCCGTATTTTTCTTCGATCACAAAAGTGCGGTAATAGGAAAACGGTAAGCCCAAAACGGCACTTCCAAAAGTGATCAACCCGAAGAATAGCAATGCCATGGGAATCGTATTCTTGCTAATTGACCACGTTAATTGGTCTATCCATTCAAATCCCCCGAACCATAAAAAGCAAAGGGTCAGCACCAAGGAAAATCCATCGGAGAGCAAACCGAAGCGGTAATTGGCCTGTTTGTACTCCTGCGATTTTTGGTATTCCTTTTCGTCAAAAACATCCGATAATTCAGGAGGTAAAGTGGATTTGAACCGTTGCGCATTGAGGTATTCCAACAATTGGTGGGCCAAATATTGGACAACAAGGATTATGAGAATTACATAAAAGAGTAATGTTTTTTCCATAGGCTAAAATCCGCGTTGTCGCTTCGCTTCAAAGATAAGTATTGCCGCTGATACCGAAACGTTCATGGAATCGATTTCACCTTGCATCGGGATAATGATATTTTGGTTGGAATTTTGGAGCCAATCCTGCGTTAATCCTGTGGCTTCGGTACCCATCACCAAGGCAGATGCACCCGTAAAATCGCAATCCACATAATTTACGGAGGCGGTCAAGGCCGCACAGTATATCTTAATTTGGTTATTTTGAAGGAACTGGATTATTTCTTCTGTGGAACCCATCCCAACTTGATTGGTGAATACACAGCCCACACTGGAGCGGATTATGTTTGGGTTATAAAGGTCCGATTTAGGGTTCGCGATCAAAACAGCATCTACAGCCGCTGCATCCGCAGTTCGGAGTAATGCTCCAATATTGCCCGGTTTTTCTGGAGCTTCGGCTACAAGAACCAAAGGTTGTTCATTTTTAAATTGAATGTTTTCCAGAACGTGCTCCTTGGCTTTTAGGATGCCCAGAACACCTTCTGTGGTACCCCGGTGTGCCAATTTTTCATAAACGGGTCGGGTAATCTGGATGATTTCAGGTTTGGAATTTCCGAGGACCTGCTTCAAGTGTTGTTCGGACCAGATTTCAGGGCAGTACAAAAATGTAGAAAGGGTATAGCCTCCTTTTTGGGCTAGTTCCAACTCGCGCTGTCCCTCCACCACAAAAAGCCCGCTCTTTTTCCTTTCACGGGATTTTTCCTTAAGTAGCAGTATTTGTTTTACCAATGGATTATGGACACTGCTGATCGATTTGGCTTCCATCACGGAGTAAAAATAGCATTTCTTGTAATCTAAAAAAGCTGTTTTCGACCAATTGTCAAAATATAATCCATGAAACAAACAACCATCCTATTGAGCTTTTTGGCATTTGTAGCCTGTAAACCTTCCCCGAAAAAAGAACAAGTTGAAGTGCCACAACCTGTTGAAGAAGTCACTAACAAAACCAATTATCCAGAAAATTTGACCAAAGTTTTTGAAGCCCATGGCGGATTGGAACTTTGGAAATCCATGCGTACCCTCTCTTTTGTACTACCCAACCCCGATGCCCCTGAAACACATACAGTAGACCTTTGGTCAAGGAAGGACAGAGTGGATACGGAAAAGTATTCCATGGGGTTTGATGGAGAAAAAGCTTGGCTCTCCGATCCCGATAAAAACTACAAAGGGGATGCCGCCTTTTACCATAATCTCATGTTCTATTTTTATGGAATGCCCTTCGTTTTGGCCGATGAAGGTATTGTTTATGGCCATGCGGAAGATTTGGTTTTTGAAGGAAAACATTATCCTGGAATTAAAATATCCTATAATGTTGGTGTGGGAGCTTCTTCCAAAGATGAATACTTTATCCACTATGATCCGGAAACACATCAAATGGCTTGGTTGGGTTATACCGTGACTTATAGGACTGGAGAGAGTTCCGATAATTTTAGGTGGATCCATTATGGGGATTGGCAATCCTTAAATGGCGTATTGCTCCCGAAAGCCATTACGTGGCACAATTACGAAGGAAGGAACATTCTTGATGCCCGAAATACCGTGACTTTTGATGAAGCCTTTTTGAGCAATGAACCCAAACCTTATAGTTTTTATGAAAAACCGGAAGACGGGGAATTTGTCGAAATCAAAAAGAGTTAAAAAAAAGCGGCGTTCATTTGAACGCCGCTTGCTTTTTCTGAGGAAATTATTGTCCTGCTTTTTCTCTTTCAAACTTGCCCATATAGCGGTGCCAAAGTTTGGTCTGATGGGTTTCCAGGGATACGTCCCTACCATCAATATATGCTTTGGAAAGTTGGTTGGTGCGCATATCAAGTGCGTCGCCTTCAGAGATGAACAAAGTGGCACTCTTGCCAACTTCCAACGTTCCGTATTGATCATCGATACCCAATATTTTAGACGTGTTACTGGTTAAAAGTTGTAAGGCTTTTTCCTTGTCCAACCCTTGTCCAACAGTCTGGCCGGCATAAAAGGCCATGTTCCTGGCTTGGAAATTGGCAGACTCCTCATTCTGTAATCCGACCAAAAGACCTGCATCTACCAAAAGCTTTGGCAATTTGTAGGGAAGGTCATAATCGTCATCGTCGTATTCTGGTAGCGCGTGGGTCACTCCAACCAAAACAGCAACGTTGTTTTCCTTAAGGAAACCGGCAATTTTATTGGCGCGGTATCCACCAACGATCACAATGTGTTTCACGCCAACTTCCTTGGCCATGTTCACGGCATCGGTCATTTCTTTTTCGCCATCGGCATGGATGTACAAACGCTTGGAACCATCAAAAAGTCCTTCCATGGCTGCAAATGGAAGATTTTTTTCCTTTTCTGTAGCTTGTCCGTAAGCACTAGAATTCAAGAAGAACATTTTAATGTTGTCCGTTTGGTCTCCGTAGTCCTTGTTGGGTACAAAACCACGGTCTTCGCCCATCCACCATCTTCCTCTTCTAAAGAAGTTCGGCCAGTTCATGTGGATGCCATCATCGCTCTTAACGGCTGCATCTTCCCAGTTCCAAGCATCAAATTGTACAATGCTGGAAGTTCCAGAAATGGTTCCACCCTGTGGGGTCACCTGTCCCAAAAGCACTCCATTGGGCCTCATGCTCTCAACTACCTTCGATTCGGCATTGTAGGCAATGATACTCCTTACGTGGGGAATCATGTCACCTATTTCATCTTGGTCGTCACTGGCCCTTACGGCGTCCACTTCCACCAATCCTAAAGGTTTGGCTGGCGCTATAAACCCAGGATACACGTGTTTTCCCTTGGCATCGATCATGGTTCCAATGGTAGGGGCCATAAGGTCGGCACCAATTGCGGTGATTTTTCCATCCTTAAAAATGATGGTACAGTTTTCAATGACCTCCCCGTTGCCGATGTGGGCCGTGGCACCAAAAATGGCAACTTGTTCGGTTTGTGTGGGTGCAGGGGTCTGCTGTGCGTTCAATGAAACCCCAAAAACAATGGCTATGATTAAAAATATCTTTTTCATGGTGTATGGTTTATAGGGTATCACAATCAAATAGTTCTTTTTTGCTTTGGACCGGAGTTCTGGTCTTACCGCCTTTTTTCTTCTCGTTGAGCATCATTCCAATGAGTCGGTTCCTTTCCTTTTTCACGGTTTCACGCATCATTTTGTCTTTTTCCAGATCGAAATAAACCGTTCCTTCAATGATCGTTTTCTCTGCTTTTGCATAAACCGATAGTGGATGGTCCGTCCAAAGGACGATATCGGCATCCTTACCTTCTGCAATACTGCCCACTCGGTCATCCAAGTGCAACAATTTGGCAGGATTAAGGGTTACCATCTTCCAAGCTTCAATTTCTGAAACGCCACCATATTTAACCGTTTTACCGGCTTCTTGGTTCAATCGTCTCGACATTTCAGCGTCATCACTGTTGATGGCTACGGTTACTCCCTGGCTGGCCATGATGGCAGCGTTATATGGAATGGCATCGTTTACCTCGTATTTGTAGGCCCACCAATCACTAAAAGTGGAACCTCCTACGCCATGTTTGGCCATTTTGTCGGCCAATTTGTAGCCTTCCAAGATGTGGGTAAATGTGTTCAATCGGAAGTTGAATTTCTCGGCAACCTTCATCATCATGTTGATTTCACTCTGCACATAGGAGTGACAGGTAATGAATCGTTCGCCGTTCAGAATCTCGGCCAAGGTTTCCATTTCCTCATCATATCGGTAAGGCTGTCCACTTTTTTTCTTGGTATCATATTCCCGGGCTCTTTGGAAGTAATCGGTATACACTTGCTCTACACCCATCCTGGTCTGCGGAAAACGGGAAGTACTGCCCCAGTTGGATTGTTTTACGTTTTCACCCAAGGCAAACTTGATGAATTTGGGGGAGTTAGGGAAAATAAGCCCATCGGCATTTTCGCCCCATTTCAATCTTAAAATGGCAGAACGCCCACCGATCGGGTTGGCGGAACCGTGCAGTAATTGAATGGTGGTAACACCTCCAGCAAGATCACGGTAAATGCCCATATCCTTGGGATCTATTACATCCTTCATACGTACCTCGGCGGAAGAATTGTGTCCTCCTTCGTTGATGGCCAAGGCGGCAATATGCGAGTGCTCGTCAATGATTCCGGCTGTCAAATGCTTACCTGTTGCATCAATAACCGTGGCACCACTGGCTTTAAGATCTTTGCCGACTTTGGCAATTTTACCATTTTTGACCAGTACATCGGTGTTTTCCAAAATGCTGTCACCTGTCCAAACAGTAGCATTTTTGAAAAGCATGGTTTCCTGCTTCGGTTTGGTGGTATAGCCATAACCTGCATTAGGATAGGTAAGGGCCACCAATTCAGGTTTTTCGGTTTCCTCTGTAGTGGATTTTTCCTCAAATGCCTTGGTTTTGGTCAAGGTTGCCGTGGTCTCATCCCCATTTGGAAGCACTACTGTGCCCTTGATGGTTTCCGAACCTAGCATTACATGGGCCACCATTCTGTACGAACCGATGCCATCTTCGGAGAAGGCAAGGTTTAACCAATCGGCATCGTAAGTGAACTTGGATTCCAAAGCTTCTTCGCCTTTTTTAACGTCGGCTTTAGGTTTATCCACTGAACCAGTCATGGAAACAGCAAAAGTGTTGGCACCAACGGAAAGATTGTAGTCGCCACGGATGTCAACAATGTCCATGGATTGGATAATGTTCTTACTCCCCTGTACCCAGTTTTCATATAGGATGGTGTTCTTGTCAAAGATTTCTCCGGAAGTGATCAAGAAATTGGCCTGACTTCCAGCTTGAAGTGATCCAATCTGTCCTGATTTGCCCAAAATTCCAGCTGGAATGGTGGTCAACGCTTCAAGAGCAGTTGTTTTGGATAACCCATATTCAATGGCCTTCATCAATTTTTCCTTTAAGTCTGAAGGTGATTTCAGTCCATGAAGGGTAATAGTGAACTCTACACCATTGTCATCCAATACCTTTGGGTTGGATGGTGCCAAGTTCCAGTGTCTCATATCGCTAAGCGAAATGTACTGTGCCTGATAAGGGTTGGATACGTCGAACGCATCGGGGAAATTAAGGGGCAAGATCAACTTGGCGTTGGTAGCTTTGATGTCTTCAATGCGCTCATATTCATCGCCACCGGCCAAAATAACGTATTGGATTCCGAAAAGGTCACCGATTTTATCGGCACGCAATACATTTCCATTGTCGCCTGCATCAAAAATCTGGGTCAACCCTTTGTTGGCGATCAATGCTTCCAAAGAACGGTCTTTGGTATCTACATTGCCCTTGCTGTACCAATCCATATCGTAATACAATTGGCGCATCAAAGCCATGGATCCCATCAAGGAACTTGGGTAAGATTGCCTTTTGGCCACGCTTTTCGTAAATGAAAAATACTGTGCCGATTTATCGGAAAGGATGCGTTGGGCTTCACTTCCACCATCGTTTAGGGCTACAAGCATACCAGTACCTCTAGCAATACCGTCTTCAATATGGGCATTTACGGTTCCGAAACCAGCTTTTCTCAGTTCCTCTGCCTTTTTGGAGTCGTATTTAAAACTGTTGACGGCATTGTTTTCGGGCATGATATGATCGTTCCAGTAAAAGCCTTCCCTTTCTGGCTCATATTGCGCAGAACGGCCGCCACCACTATCACGATCCGGTTTTTTCACTCCGAAATCGGAGAAGATGTCCACGAAGGATGGATAGATGGATTTCCCTGCCAAATCCTCCACAACGGCATTTTTTGGGATGCTTACAGATTTTCCAACCTGCACCACTTTTCCGTTTTGGATCAACAAGGTACCTTTTTCAATTACCTGAGTAGGGGTAATGTAGATCTTGGCATTGGTAAATGCCGTGTAATTGTTGTTCTTCTTTGCCTTAACACCATCATTTATGGGAAAATAATCTTGTGCAAACAAAGAAACACTGCCCAAGAAGAGAGACAGCGCCAAGAGTTTAAATTTCATAAGGTTAATATTGAATTAGTAGGCTTAAATATAACCTAAGTGTATGTACCCCACAAGTTTCAAAATGCTGTGTGGCGGCTATTTTCGTAGTTGATCATAAGCCCGACCACCCCGTTGTAACTTTTGATGCCTTCCTTTTGGTTGTTCACCTTTAAAAAAGTGTTGAATACGGATTTGAACATGGGTTCCAAAGGGTTCTCATATTTTTTCCAAAAATCGTTCAATTCCTTAAAATTTTCCCGAACACCAGGATGTAGGGTAGTCAAAATCCGTTTGTACTGGGTTTCATCCTTGTAAAACAGATCCGCAAGGCAATACCCCAAGGCATGATGGTAGGATGCATATTTGAAATAAACATCATTGCTGTTCGAAGTAACCAAATAACCGATGAAATTGGTGGCATCCTCAGCGGAATAACCAAGCTGATGGCCCACTTCATGGCCACTGACCATGGGTAATCGGAAAGCGGGGGTAATCCCATTTACCTGTGCCTCGTTGGTGAAGGGATTGAGGTAACCACCATAACCCATTATGGTTAGGGGTAGACTGTAGATGGATGATTTTAAACTCGGGTTTTTGTATTCGAATTCCGGAAATTGGTCTTTCAATAAGGTATATGCACCTTCAGTCTTTTGATAGATTTCCCGCTTGGAATAGGGGATGTGGACCGGAGCCAAACTATCATGGGTTATTTGCTCTTGATATTCATTCGTTTTTTGGGCAACAAATTCTGTAAACCGAACTAATTCTTCCACAGTGTATTGCCGATCAATGTTCAGTTTCCAGGTAATGGGTTGGCGATAATAGTTCATGCCCCATAATAGGTGGAAGGCAAAATAGGCGATGGAGAGCACCACAACCACATCTTTTACAAAGTAAAGGGGCTTGGCATTGATTTTCTTCCATTGTTTGTATAGGTATCTTCCAGCCAAAATGAATAAGGCAGTGTACAAAATATCACCAAAGGAAAAGGGAAGCCAACCGAACAAGATCCTTAAAAAACGGGAAATATAGAGGTAGATGCCGTTGCTGTAATATTCCTCCACCCAATCGGGATGCCTAGCCAACATACCCACCAAAAAAATCTGGATCGGAAAAAGGATGACTAGAATCGTTTTGGTCTTTTGTCCCATCAATACAAATGAAAGCTTTGAAAAAATGTCGGCATAAAAAAAGCCGCACGGAAAAGTACGGCTTTTTTGTTTTTTATGTGGATGTCTATTCTTCTACTCCCACTACTTCCAAATCGAATACCAAAGTAGATCCGCCTGGAATGGGTCCGTAATCGTAATCGCCATAACCCAAATGCGGTGGAATGAAGACACGAAGTTTATCCCCCACCTTCATGGTCAACAAGGCTTCCCTGAATCCAGCTGCCAATTGGGCGTCTGGGCTATATTTCATCGGGAATGGGGCATAACCACCTTGATCTCTTCTTCCTGCGCTGAATTGGTTGAATTGTAGTGCGATTTCTCCAATGTTACTATCGAACAAATCCCCGTTCATCAACCAACCGGCATAGTTTACCAATGCCATTTGACCAATTTCTGGTTGCACGCCATCACCTTCTTTCAACTTCAAAATCTTAAGGCCGGAAGGTGTTTCTTGCGCGGTGGCCATCTGCTCGGCGAATTCTGCAACTAGGTCCGACTTCATTTTGATGAATGCCGCAGAAACTGCTTTTTCCTCTTCAAAATAATCGGCCAAGATCTTTAGGGCATCAAAGTTTTTGGCCTCTTTGCCATTCCTCACAATTTCTACGTGGTTCATGACAACATTTGTCATAGGTTTGTCACCAGGTCCTGTTTTAGTATTGGCAATGGAATCCACAACGTCCAAACCTTTTACCACTTCACCAAAAACAGTGTGTTTGCCATCCAGCCAAGGTGTTTCTTTGTGCGTAATGAAGAATTGGCTGCTGTTGGTTTTTGGGCCACGGTTGGCCATAGAGATCATTCCTTTTTTGGAGTGACGAAGGGAATCGTTGATTTCATCCTTGAAAGTATAGCCGATGTTGCCGCTTCCGCTTCCGGTTGGATCGCCACCTTGGATCATAAAATCTTTGATCACGCGATGAAAAATAACCCCATCATAGAATTTTTTATTCTTGAACTCCTCATTCAGATATGGATTTGTGCCTTCGGCCAGTGAAACGAAATTGGCAACCGTTACCGGTGTTTTTTGATACTCCAATTTAATGATGATATCGCCTTGGGTGGTTTGGATATCGGCAAAGATACCGTCGCCCAATTCGGCATACTTGCTGGTTTTGCATCCAAGGAATACCGTGGTGATCAGGGTTAGGATATAAAGGGATTTTTTCATTGAATTTTAAGATTTAGTTTAAACTGTCTTTGTTTATGATGATGGTGTGTAATTCCACCGAAGATTTTACCGGGGTCCTGGGGCCAATGGCATTATTGTCGCCTTGGTAACCATACGCTTGTAACGATGGGAAAATGAAAGTGGCCTTTTCGCTTACCTTGAGCAATTTTACCGCATTTTGCAAACCAGGGAATAATTGTTGTTTGTCCACCACATGAGAAATGGGACCGATGGACTCTGCCGTATAGATGGTGTCGTTGTTCAACGTCATTAAATTGTAGGAGAACAAAATCTGATCATTGGTTTTTGGTAGATAAACGGCCGTATCGTTCTTGGTTTCAAAATAATACCAAAAACCATTGGGGCTGGTCTCATACGCGTGAGCCGTATCTTTTTTGATGATTTCTAGGATGGCAGCTTCCTCTTTGGCCAACAATTTTTTATTTCGCTCAATGGATTCCTTGTAAAAACTACCTGTTTTTACCTCCACAGGTTTTCTGGGTTCCGGTCCACTGCAATTGATGCACAATAGGGCCAACAAAAAAACAAAAGCAATTCTCATGGGTTCAATTCGCTTTTATAGGATTTCAGGATTTCATTAAAACGGGCCACGGTTTCTTCCATGCTCAATTCACTTCGGCCACCAGCGGCATTGATATGGCCACCACCTTCAAAATGGTTGCGGGCAAAGTCGTTCACCGAAAAATCACCCGTGGAACGAAGCGATATTTTAATGATTCCCTCTTCCTTGTTTTCAATAAAGATCAAGGCAAAAATAATCCCTTCCAAGGTAAGTCCGTAGTTCACAAAACCTTCAGTATCCCCTTTATTGTAATCGTAGGCATCCAATTCTTCCTGAGTAAGGGTGATGTAGGCTGTGCTGTATTCTTGCAAAATGACCATATTGCTCAGGGCCACTCCCAACAAATGCAATCTGGATGGCGAATTGGTATCGAAAACCTGACGGTGGATTTCCATGTTTTCCGCGCCTCTGTCAATAAGCTCTGCCACCACACGATGGGTTTTGCTGGAGGTAGACCGGTATTTGAAAGATCCGGTATCGGTCATGATGCCCGTGTAAAGATTGGTCGCGATATCTTTGGTTATGGTATCGGTTTCTCCCAAAAATCGGATGAAATTATAGACCATTTCGCAAGTGGAACTCATGGAAACATCGGAATAAGTAACCACGGCATAATCGTTGGGTTGCTGATGGTGGTCGATCATGATAAAATCGGCCGTGGCAGCTTTTAAGGCGGTCTCCATTTGCCCAACGCGTGAGAGGTCGTTGAAATCCAACGTGAAGATAACCGTGGCTTCTTCCAACAGTCGCAATGCTTTCGGATTTTCCCTTTCAAAATTGATGACCGAGTCGTTTTCCGGCATCCATTTCAGGAATTTGGGATAATCATTCGGGGCTATTACATGCGCAGTTTGCCCCATTTCCTTTAGGAAACCATATAGTGCCAAACAAGAGCCCATGGCATCTCCATCTGGGTTTTTATGGGGAATGATCGCAATTTTTTGAGGTTGGGAAAGTATCGACTTTACTGTAGTGATGTCCTCTGCATTCATGCGGCCAAATATACAATAATATAACATAGAGCTAACTTGCATAATCCTTATTTTTGAAGACCTAAATTCCGACCATGAAACACTTTAGTGTATTGTTCCTTTTGATAGCCCTGACCTTGGGCTGCAAGAAGAAGGAAGAAAAACCAACCGTAATACAAGAAGAAGTGAAGCCGGATTTCATCGTTGCATTCGGGTCTTGCAACATGCCGCAGGAACCCAATCCTTTTTGGGACGATATTTTGGCAGAACAACCCGATGTATGGATCTGGGGCGGGGATATTGTCTATGCCGATACCGAAGATATAGATAGGTTACGTTCCATTTATGCCATGCAGGATACGGTATCCGATTATGCCAAATTAAAGACTGAAGTGCCGATTATCGGTACATGGGACGACCACGATTTTGGGATCAACGATGGTGGTGCCAGCTTTGCAGTGAAAAAGGAAAGTCAACAAGTGTTCCTTGATTTTATGGGGGTTCCTCAAGATAGTGAAAGAAGGACACGTGAAGGTGTTTATGCTTCCCATGATTATCAAACTGAGGAAGGAAAGCTTAAAATCATCATTCTTGACACGAGATATTTTAGAAGTGATTTGGTGAAGGATGAAGACCCCAATAGACGGTACAAACCTAACATGGCTGATGATGCCACTGTTTTGGGTGATACCCAGTGGGCGTGGCTGAAAAATGAGTTGACCCATTCCGATGCCGACTTTAACTTGATTATGTCCAGTATCCAATTTTTATCGGGGGAGCATGGTTTTGAATCTTGGGGCAACTTTCCAAAGGAAGTAGAAAAAATGGAAAATATGATTGTGCAGTCCGGGGCGAAAGGAGTGATTATTTTGTCGGGAGACAGGCACATTTCGGAATTCTCAAAAACAGATCTTCCGGGATTGGCTTATCCCTTGGTAGATTTTACGAGCAGTGGACTGACCCATTCCTATTTTAGTTATAGCGGGGAACCAAACAAATATAGAGTAGGGGATGTGGTTTCTGATAAAAGTTATGGCATCATCAACCTAAATTTTAAGGCCAAAGAAGCCGATATGAAAATTATGGGGGATAATGGGGCGGTACTTCAGGAGTTAAAACAAACCTATTAAACCTTGTCCGTTATTCGAAAAACTGTACTTTTGCGCAAAATTTAAAGAAAATGACGGGAAATAGAACGTTTACCATGATCAAGCCTGATGCCGTTGAAAACGGGTACATCGGTGCGATTTTGGAAAAAATAACGGCTGCTGGGTTCAAGATCGTGGCCATGAAGTACACACAATTGAGCAGAAGGGATGCCGGGGAATTCTATGCCATCCACAAAGAGCGTCCATTCTTTGGTGAATTGGTCGATTTTATGACCAGAGGCCCCATTGTGGCCGCTATTTTGGAAAAAGACAATGCTGTTGATGATTTTCGTGCCTTGATTGGGGCAACCAACCCTGCCGATGCTGCCGAAGGCACCATCCGTAAGTTGTATGCTGCCAGTATCGGTGAAAATGCCGTCCACGGTTCCGATAGTGATGAAAATGCTGCCATTGAAGGTGCTTTCCACTTTTCTGGAAGGGAAATTTTCTAAAAGCAATAAAATATCAAGAAGAAGCCGCTCCAAAAGAGTGGCTTTTTTTGTTGGAATACAAAAGCAATTCTTCCTTGCCGCCGGGAGGTAAGATTTGGTTCTTCCTCGCAAATCCTAGTTTTTCGAGCAGTTGACAGGATCTTTTGTTTGCAGGCGTTACAATGGCCAAAATTTCATCAAAATCCAAAGTCGATCTAGCATATTCAATCAATGCGTGACTAGCCTCGAACATGAGCCCCATTCCTTCAAATTCTGGTAAAAGGGCAAATCCAATATCTGGTTTTTCAAGATAATCCCGTTTCAAAAAACCACAAAGGCCCAAGGGTGCCATGGATTCCTTGAAGACTAATTTATAAAGTCCAAAACCATTGGCTTTATAGGAGTTTAAGAGACTATTGCGGATATAGTTTTTGGCATCTTCCTCTGTTCTTATCCCCTTGTCCCCGATGAATTGTAACCATGACGGACTATTGAGCAATTCCAGGATAAAGGTTGAATCGGAAAGTCCCGCTTCTGAAATGACGAGCCGTTCGGTGAAGAGAATGACTTTCATGGTTGATGGTGTGTGAAAATCATCGCAGCACCAACTTTTTGACCAGTTCCCTGCCCAGTTCCTCATTGATCATGGTGATGATCTTGGATTTCCCCAAACTGAGTTCCTCACGTAAAACCGAAGAGGAGAGCGAAACGTAAAGCGTTTCATTTTTCAGTTCTACTGATGTGGTATAATTGTTCACGCCATTGCCCATCAGGTTGGACCACGCTTCGCGGGCATCTACTTTATCCATGCCTTTTTGAAGGTTGTTTTCCTTGATGAATTCGCTCAAAGCATCACCCAAAGCCATATGGTCGTTGTTTCTTTTGGCCATTATTTGGGAATTTTTATGGGTTCGAAGCGCTTGTAGGTGTATTGGATGCCTTCTGTGTTGGTGACAGAGAAACCCATGGAATCCACTGCGACCAAATTTTCCTCCCACTCACTGAACTCGTTTTTGTACTGAAGAACAAAAGTTTGATTGCCAGGAGTTATGGTGAAAGTTTCCACGTCGTTGGATGTATCATAAGAACCGTCAAATTTGGGCTGCATTTTTTTTCGGTATCCTTTGCCGTCTTCAAATTGAATAAAATCGATACTGGGGTTTACACCGTATTCCTTGATGGAGCCATCGGGGAAAACCACTTCTGAAATCTCCCAATAGCCATTTAAATAATGAAGGTCTGCTTCCTTGACGGAGGTGCTCTCGCAAGCAAAAATCAATAGGGTAATTATGGCAAAAAGGATTTTTTTCATGATACTACAAGGTAAAGATTTTATAGCTCTGATGAATATTTTTCACCACATTTTCGGTGCGTTCCGCATGGGTGTCGCTGATAAAGATCTGACCAAAATTGTCATTCTTCACCAATCCCACAATATGGGAGACCCTACTCTCATCCAACTTGTCAAAAATATCATCCAGTAAAAGAATGGGCGTGGTGCTGGCCTGTTCCTTTATAAAATGGAACTGGGCCAATTTCAAGGCAATCAGGAAGGATTTCTGCTGCCCCTGACTTCCAAATTTTTTGATGGGATGTTCGGCAATGGTAAAGTTGAGGTCGTCTTTGTGAATGCCCACTGAGGTATATTGCAGTGCCCTGTCCTTGTCGATGTTCGCTTCCAGAAGATTAAGCAGACTTCCTTCATCAAGTTGACTTTCATACGACAACATGATTTGCTCTTCCTTATCCGAAATGTATTGGTACTGTTCCTTGAAAATAGGCACGAAAGCGGAAATGAATTCCACCCGTTTTTTATGTATTGCGGTTCCCAAGGCATGCAATTGTTCGTTATAGATGGAGAGGGTACCTCGTTCAAAAGTATGGTTGGCTACAAAGTATTTTAAAAGGGAGTTCCTCTGCGTCAACACCTTATTGTACTTGATCAAGTTGTTGAGATAGGTCTTGTCCGATTGTGAAATAACCCCGTCCATGAATTTTCTTCGGGTGTCGCTTCCTTCCAGGATCAAATCGCGGTCCGCCGGTGAAATGATCACAAGGGGCAAAAAACCGATGTGTTCCGAAAACTTTTCATACGGTTTGCCGTTGCGTTTGATCACTTTTTTGGTTCCTTTTTTAAAACTGCAGATGATCTTTTCGCTCCTGCCTTCCTTCTCAAATTCCCCATCCACCACAAAAAATTCAGTGTCATGTTTAATGTTTTGGGTGGAGACCGGATTAAAATAACTTTTACCAAAACAAAGGTGGTAAATGGCATCCAGAATGTTCGTCTTGCCAACGCCGTTACCGCCAACCAAACAATTGATCACCGGGTCGAATTCCAGGTCCTTGGAATCAAAATTTTTGTAATTGACTAAAGATAAATGTCTTAAAAACATACGGCTTTTGAGAAACATTGGGGTTTACGCAGGTTGGTACCCAAATTTGCGATTCCAAAAATAACGAATAAATTACCTTTTGGTTTTGGATAAAAACTTTATTTTTGCGCGACCAATTTTATGACGGATGGCAACATACAAGAAGAGAGGCTTCAAACCACAAACTAAGGAAGAGGAAGCTCAATTAGACGATCACGAAAGCACAACAGCGGAAGTATTCCACACGTTGGATGAAAGTGCATCGCGCACCGAAGCATGGGTACAAAAGAACCAAAATTATATTTTGGGCGTTATTGGAGCCGTTGCCATCGGGGTTTTGGCCTATTTGGGTTACCATCAGTTCATCCAAAAACCAAAGGAGGCAACAGCCGCCAACGAACTTTTTTATCCACAACAATATTTTGACCAAGCCTTGAACAGCGAAACCGAAAGGGATTCTTTGTTCACCTTGGCCTTGAACGGGGCCGAAGGTAAATATGGTTTCTTGGACATTATTGAGGAATACAGCGGGACAAAAGCTGCCAACCTTGCCAAATATTCTGCAGGGATGACCTATTTGAACCTTCAGCAATACCAAGATGCCATCTCCCAATTGGAAAGCTTTTCATCTGATGACGATATCATGGGTGCCATGGCAAAAGGAGGTATCGGGGATGCTTTTTCCCAATTGAACCAGCCTGAAGATGCCTTGGATTTCTATCAAAAAGCTATTGCCCATAGTGAAAATGAATTCACGACCCCTAGGTTTTTGTACAAAGCTGGAGTGGTTGCCATTGAACTTGGACAAAAGGAAAAGGCTTTGGGTTATTTTGAACAGATCAAAGAAAAATATCCTGACTCCCAAGAAGGAATCGGTATCGATGCCTTGATCGGGATGGCCCAAAACTAAAACATGGCCACAGAGAACAAAAACTTATCCGTTTACGATAAAAATAAAATCCCAAACGCGAAGGATCTTCGGTTTGGGATTGTTGTTTCGGAATGGAACGGACAGATTACCGAAGCCCTTTTCCAAGGTGCCCAAGAGGCCCTTCTGGATTGCGGGGCATTGCCAATGAATATTATTCGTTGGAACGTGCCCGGTAGCTTTGAGCTAACCTTTGGCAGCAAAAAAATGATCAACACCCAAAAGGTGGATGCCGTTATCGCCATTGGAAGTGTGATCAGGGGGGAAACTAGCCATTTCGATTTTGTCTGTAGTGCAACAGCCCAAGGCATCAAGGACTTGAATGTTGCTTACGATGTCCCGGTCATCTTTTGTGTGCTTACCGACGATAATATGCAACAGTCCTTGGACAGGAGCGGCGGCAAACACGGTAACAAAGGAACCGAAGCAGCAATAGCGGCCATTCAGATGGCGGTATTGGGGAAATAAGAGTAAGTTCAAGTTCAAGAATCAAGTTCAAGTTCAAGAATCAAGTTCAAACTAAAGGATTCTGTTTTTCCTGAAAACCAACAATCCAGTAATCTTACAATCCAAAAATCCGCGGTTCGGTTGTTAACATTTTTTAGGAAGGGTCTCCGAGCCCTTTTTTCTATTTTGAGTACCTTTGGGCTTATAGGAAAAGGATATCATGCGAAACCCCCTGAAACTTAGGAAAAATAGGAGCTTTGAGTATGCACCGCGATACTACAAGGGGGAGGGTAATCCTTATAAGATAGAACACAAACTGGATAAATTCCGAAGTACGGTACAAACCAATCGCGGGCTGAAGAACAAATTCAGCTCTGCCTTGGATGACCTGAAAAATGAAGGGGACAAGAATTTGAAACTTCGACTTCTTGTGATAGTGGCCATCTTGGTCTTATTGTTCCTCATCATCATAGACTTCGATTTATCGATATTCTGGACTTCCTAATGGCGGACATCATTAAACTTTTACCGGACCATGTTGCCAATCAGATTGCGGCAGGGGAGGTGGTTCAACGTCCTGCTTCCGTAGTGAAGGAGTTGATGGAAAATGCCATTGATGCCGGTGCCAGTACCATTAAGTTGATCATCAAGGATGGTGGTAAGACGTTGATACAGGTTGTGGATGACGGTATGGGAATGAGCGAGACCGATGCCCGATTGTCATTTGAGCGCCATGCTACTTCCAAGATCACTTCCGCCCAAGATCTTTTCAATTTGCATACCAAAGGATTCCGCGGTGAGGCCTTGGCTTCCATAGCCGCTATTGCCCATGTGGACATGCAAACCAGAAAAGAGGACAGTGAGGTAGGCGTGCAGATCAAGATCGAAGGCAGTAAGATCGTTTCCCAAGAAGTGGTGGCCACCCCGAAGGGTACCTCTATTTCTGTGAAAAACCTGTTTTTCAACATACCAGCAAGAAGAAATTTTTTAAAGTCGCACCAAGTGGAACTAAGGCATATCACCGATGAGTTCCATCGCGTGGCCTTGGTACATCCCAATATCGAATTTCATTTTTACAACAATGGGTCGGAAATTTTCAATCTGCCCAAAGCAAAACATCGCCAGCGAATTGCCCATATTTTTGGCAACCGGATGGAGGACCGATTGGTGCCCGTAAACGAAGAAACCGAGGTAGTGAAGATTTCAGGCTTCGTTTGCAAACCCGAATTCTCCAAAAAGAGCAGGGGTGAGCAGTTTTTCTTTGCCAACGACCGATTCATCAAGAGTCCTTACCTGCATCATGCTGTGGCGGCCGCTTTTGAAGGACTTATCAAAGCGGATATGTTCCCTGGGTATTTTCTGTATTTGGAAGTGGATCCTTCATCCATCGATATCAACATTCACCCTACTAAAACGGAAGTGAAATTTGATGATGAAAACACCTTGTATGCCATTTTGCGTTCCACGATAAAACACAGTTTGGGACAATTCAACGTGGCGCCCATTCTGGATTTTGACCACGATCCCAATTTGGATACACCTTATGCCTATAAAGAAAGGGACGCCATTTTACCAAAGGTAACGGTGGATGCATCCTTCAATCCTTTTATTGAGAAAACAGGAGGAAGGGCTATGGGCAGTTCCTTTCAAAAGACCAGTGCAAAAGGTTGGGAGAGTATGTTCGAAGGATTGGACCGGGACATTGATGTTGAGGAATTCAGTAGTGTGGTGATCGAATCCGAAAGTGAGGTGCAAGGTAGTCTGTATGCAGATGGGGAAGTGGAGGAGCACTTGGCCGCAACATTTCAATTGCGCAGAAAATATGTGATGAGCACTGTGCGATCCGGTTTATTGGTTATCCATCAGAATAGGGCCCATGAACGTATTCTATTCGAAAAATTTTTAGGGGAGATCACCGTAAAGGAAGGGGTGAGCCAACAGTTGCTTTTTCCCTTGGAATTGACCTTTAGCAAAAACGAATTGACGGTTTTGAACGAAATCAAGGAAAGCCTGACAAATATTGGATTTGCCTTTGAAAGTTTGGAGCACGAGACTGTAAAAGTGACAGGAGTGCCGCTGATGGTCCCGGAAAGCGGGATTGGCACGGTATTGGACCGCCTGATTGCAGATTATATGGAAGGATTTGATAGCGGGTCGCTCTCGCAGGCAGAAATGTTGGCCAAGGCACTATCTAAAAATTTGGCCATTAAAACAGGCGATGTGTTGGACCAAGAGTCACAATTGGCCTTGGTGAACAATTTGTTCGCGTGCAAGGAGCCTTCATTGAGTCCGTTTCAAAAAGTAACGTATACCATAATCTCCGAAGGAGATATTGATAAAAAATTCAGCTAGATGGGTAGAATGACAGAGGCAGTAAAACATTTGTTGATCATTAATGTGATTATGTTTTTTGCCACACAATTATATGGGGACCAGATGTACCAATGGATGTCGCTTTGGTTTCCCAAGAACTCCAATTTTGAGTGGTGGCAGGTAGTCACACACATGTTCATGCACGGGAACCTTATGCATATAGTTTTTAACATGTATGCACTTTGGGCCTTTGGTACACCATTGGAACAAATTTGGGGCAGGAACAAGTTCCTTTTCTTCTATTTTTCGGCAGGATTGGGTTCTGCAGCTTTGCATACTGGCGTCAATTATTTCCTTTTCACTGAAGGAATCAATGCATTGGAAGGGGCTGGCATGGCCAAAACACAGATTTTGGATATTTTGGCCAATGGACAGTATAGTCCAGGTTGGTACGACATCGCCTCAAAAGCTACCATAGATAATATGTTGACGGCGTTTAATACCCCAGCAGTAGGAGCTTCAGGAGCTATTTATGGTATTTTGGTGGCCTTTGCCTTTATGTATTCCGAGGCAAAACTAATGCTCATCTTTTTACCGGTGCCCATTAAGGCCAAGTATTTTGTCCCCATTTTGATTGCGGGCGATTTGATTTTTGGCATTAGCGGCGTAAATACAGGAGTGGCACATTTTGCCCATATCGGGGGCGCGTTGATCGGATTTATCATGATGTGGTACTGGAAAAAGAACCAGTTCAACAATAACCGTTGGAATTAATCTATGTCGAACGGAGGAATTCAATACCAAATAGCTAGGCTGAACATTGCAGAAAAGTTGATTGCACTCAATGTGTTGGTTTTTCTGCTGGATGGACTCTCCAAAGCCTTGATGGGACACTCTCTTTCAGTTTGGTTTCAATTGCCCAAAGATTTTTTGGAGTTTATTGGGCAGCCATGGTCCTTGGTCACCTATTCCTTTTTTCATGCCGGGTTCGCGCATATTTTTTGGAACATGATCATGCTCTATTTTGCGGGCCGCATCTTCCTCAACCTATTTGATGCCAAAAAATTCATCAATGTATATTTCTTGGGGGTCATTATAGGTGGATTGGTTTTTTTGTTGAGCTATAATGTTTTTCCGACTTTGTTGCACACCAACACGGCATTGATAGGCGCTTCGGCCGGTGTAACTGCGGTACTGATATTTGTGTGTACCTACATTCCAAATCAAGAAGTAAGGGTATTTTTCTTCAATATCAAATTATGGTATGTTGGGGCATTTTTTGTGTTGATGGATTTGATCCAAATTCCCTACGGCGGTAATATTGGTGGTAGATTGGCGCATTTGGGAGGTGCTTTCCTTGGATATCTATATGCCCGTCAGCTTTTTAAAGGGAATGATATAGGATCAGGATTCACCAAATTGAGGGATGCCATTGCCGATCTTTTTAAACCCAGGGAGAAAAAAGCTCCCATGAAAACGGTCTATAAAAAGAACACAGCTGCCAATAGTCAAGCGGATTATGATAGGCAAGCAAGGCAGAAAAAAATAGATGCTATTTTGGACAAAATCAGTAAGTCTGGTTACGAAAGCCTGTCCAAGGAAGAAAAGGATTTTTTATTTAAAGCCGGTAAGGAAGATTGATTTGTGAAGAACCTCTCTTTTTTTGATAAGATCATCTTTTTGCTGAACACCTTGTTCGCCTTGGTGTTGGCCATTTCATTGTTGGTGCCCTATGTGCCCACCAAATACATTTCCTCACTTTCAGTTTTGAGCTTAGTTGTACCCATATCGGTACTGGTCAATGCCATTTTTGTCTTGTATTGGTTATTGCGAAGAAAAAGAAACTTTTTACTGTCTGCGTTCTTGCTGATTCTTTGGTACTTATTTTTAGGTTCTTTTTATAAGTTTTCCAACGGGCCACAAGCAAATCCAAAGGGAGATGGGGCTCTTTCCATTATGTCGTTTAATGCTAGAAGTTTTAATGATCTAAGACAAATGGATATTGAAAATGTAGATAGTCTCATTTACAATTTTGTAACCCAAAAAGATCCTGATATTGTATGTTTTCAGGAAACGTTTTATGGCATGAAGGCAAATAATGCTTTAGGCCAGTACAAATATAAATTTGTTGATTTTATTTATGGTAAGCATAGGGGAAAGGTGATTCAATCCATTTATTCCAAGTATCCAATTATTAATATAGACTCTATTAGTTTTCCGGGGAGCGCCAATAATGCCATTTATGCCGATATTTTATTCCTAAAAGACACTGTAAGAGTGTACAACATTCATCTTCAGTCATTTAGAATTATACCTGGGTTAACTACAATTAAAAACGAGGAATCTTCCAAATTGTTTGCCAGATCTAAGAAGGTGATGCTCAAACAATACGAACAGGCCAATCTCATTAGAAAAAATATGGAGCAGACCCATTATAAAAGAATAGTGGTGGGCGACTTCAATAATACCCAATATTCAAACGTATATCAGATTATAAAAGGGGATATGAACGATTCCTATTTTGAAAAAGGGAAAGGTTTTGGCAGGACGTATGATCTGTTGAAATTCCCGATACGAATTGATTACATTCTATCCGACCCCGAATTTGAGGTGCTTTCCCATCAAAATTTCAACCAAAAACTTTCCGACCATTTTCCGGTCATGGCAACCCTCCGATTAAGTTCAGATTAATAAACAATCCGTCATATCCGCAAAAATGTGGATGAGCAAAGCAAGACCAATCAAACGGGTAGCTTTGAACCATGGGAGAATTCCATATCCCAATATGGCCCAATAGCTATGTAAGGGATGAAAACCGATACTACAGCGGTTGGGGTCAAACAATGGGTTGGCCCACAAATGATCCACATCAATAAGAATACCGGCCCACAAAATCAACAATACTCGTATTCGGTTATCCTTGAAAAAGTAAAAAGCAATAAGGACTGGCACTAAAAAATGAATACCATAATGGATGAGATGCCTTGCCATTTTAAAAATCCAAAGGTTGTGACTTTAGGTAGTCCAAAGCATTGGTGCCTTCATTAAAAAGGAGATCCAAAATGCTCAGATTGGGAAGAAATCCATGTCGATCTTCAAATACCTGTGGATAAGGTTCCAGATCCATTTCCCTTTCTTTTTTTGCCTCAGCTAAAAAACGCGCATCGAATCCATTACTTGGTTTCAATTCAAATATTTTGGTCTTTTCATCACCGAACGCTACACCTAAACAATTTCCGACCGCTTTAATCGCTTTCAAATTAAAGTCGAGTAGAAAGGTGTCATTTCCTTCAAACAACGGCCTGATATCATCCTCGTAAAACTCAAAAAAAGGAGAGGTGCGGTACGCGGTTTCCAAGGTACGCCAATGTTGTTTTTTCCATGGATAGCTATTTTCCATTTCTACATCGGCATACTTTTGTCTGCCTTCATCACCTCCAACGTGTTTAATGGGAATATTGAGCATATGCCTGCCTTTGTCGGTACAGATATAACAACGATTTCGATAGGTCTGCTTCTGGAAATTGTCCTTTACCTCCCAAACCACTTCATTCTGAACCAAAGCCGCAAAAGTGGCAATATTTGGGAAATAGGTGGGATGTAGTAATATGTGTTTATCTGTGGATTTGATAGTTGAATCTTTAATGGACTATTTGACTTGATGGTTTCTTAGGGCATTGAGTTTATTTGTTATACTTTCTAAACTGGCCCTTAATTTTTGATAGTTTTCATGGGTGATGAACCCCAATTCAACCGCTAAAATCAATTGGTTGAGCACTTCAACGGCCGAACCAAACGAAATTGTTGTAAAATGAGCTTTTTCCTTATTTGACCTTCTTGCTGAACCTTCGGCAATATTAGAACAAATTGACACGGAAGCCCTCCTCATTTGCGAGGTTATACCAAATTTTTCGTTATCCGGAAATTTTGAGGCAACCGTATAAATTTCTTTTGTAAAATCTTTGGCTTCGTTCCAAACGTCCAGTTTTTCAAAAGAGTAGGTGTACATATCAAATAGTCAAATCAACGAATTTAACCGTTTTGCTTCTTTTTACGTTTCCGGAAGAAATCAAAAACAAACCAAGCTGCAATTGCGGCCACAAAATACCATCGATAAGATACGGGCTCCCCGCTTCCGCCTACGGTGGTGAAAACTCGGTCCCAGCGCGGTCTCCAACTGGCTATGCCTTGTTGGAAATTGTCGAAACTCATCCAGAGGAATACAGGCTTGCCCACAATGTGATCGGCGGGAACATATCCCCAAGTGCGACTATCCTCGGAATGATCGCGGTTGTCACCCATCATCCAATAGTAATCTTGCTTAAAGGTATAGGAATCCGCCTCTTGTCCATTGATGTAAACGGTGTTCCCTGTGATTTTTACATCATTGTGTTCGTAATCACGGATGATTTTTTTGTACAGGGGAATGGTCTTGGCATTGATGGCAACCGTTGCACCTGCTTGTGGAATATAGATGGGGCCAAAGTAATCGTTGTTCCAAGGATACAGATTTGGTTTTTGTGGGAAAGCTCCGCCGTATTCACCTTTGGGTTCCTCGGTCTTTACCACGGAATCAATGGCCGAATTTGCACGAAGTTGGGCTACCATTTCATCTGTCATATTGGCCACGCGTACCCTAGGTTTTTCTTCGGTCAATGAAAGTCTTAATTGACGGATCACCTCTGTTGGGATGCCTTTCTCCTTCGTAATCAGTTCAATTTTACCGTCAGCAGTGCGGTTTCCTCCCAAAATATATGGGGAAAGGGCATTGATCTGACTTTCGCTAACATTGGTGGCGATGTATTTTCGAAGATAATCCGCTGCGTCCACATCTTCCAAATAGCGACTAGATACACCGTTTTGGGCATAAACTTCGTAATCGTACATGGGTTTTGCCCTATCGGAAAGTTTTAGTTTTTCCCCGTTGATATAAACATAACCATCAATCACCTGCAAAGAATCGCCGGGGGTGCCCACACATCTTTTTACATAGTTCGATTTTTTGTCAACCGGCTTCATTACAGCCTTTTGTGCCTTAAAGAATTGATATAAGGTATCCGCAGGTAAACTGAAAACTACAATATCATTTTTCTTTACGCTTTCAAAACCGGGCAAACGCATGTAGGGCAATTGCAATTTGTTGATCCAAGATGTTTTGTAGGTCTCGGGATCTACATCGGCCAAGTAGGAGCGGGTTTTGAGTACGGGCAGGGTATCGTGTACCATGGGTGCGGCCAATGTGGTCATGGGAACCCTGGCCCCGTAATGAAACTTGCTCACGAACAAAAAGTCGCCAATCCGTAACGTGCGTTCCAAAGATCCAGTAGGAATCACATACGGTTGAATAAAATAGGTGTGGACCAAAGTGGCGGCCACAATGGCAAATACAATGGAACTTACCCATTCTCCAAGTCCGGTGCGTGGTTTTAAGCTTCTATCCTCTATATAGGATACATCTTCAACATAGTTGATGTAGTAAATGTAAAAACCAAGGGTAAGGATGACCAACCAGGTATCCAAAAGGGAATGCTTGCCAAAGCTTCGGATGGTTTCCACCCAAACCACAGGGAACATCAATAAGTTAATGATAGGAATGAAGAGCAACAACACCCACCACCAAGGTCTATTGATGATTTTCATCAAAACAACACCATTATAAACCGGAATAGCGGCTTCCCATGCTTTTCTACCTGCTTTTACATACAGTTTCCAGGTCCCTAAAAAGTGGATGACTTGAATGATCAAGATAAAAATGATCCATTGTGTTCCGTCCATATAAAAGTTTCTTAGTTAGACTCAAGGTCTAATTGGTTGTTACGTTTTTTAGCTTAGGTTTAACACATCCTTCATGGTGAAAACGCCTGTCTTGCCATAAATCCATTCGGATGCGATCACGGCTCCAAGTGCAAAACCTTCCCTGTTGTGTGCCTCGTGTTTAATTTCAATTTTGTCCACCGCACTTTCGTAAGAAATGCTGTGCGTACCAGCTACCATGCCTTCACGTACCGAATTTATGGTAATGGTCTTGTCCGCAGTTTCATGCAATTTCCAATTTTCATATGTGGAGTTCTGAATGATTCCCTCGGCTAAGGTAATGGCGGTACCACTTGGCGCATCCAATTTTTGGGTATGATGGATTTCTTCCATGGAAACCTTGTATTGCTCCAATCCGGCCATCATTTTTGCCAAATGTGCGTTGAGTTCAAAAAATATATTGACTCCAAGACTAAAGTTGGATGCATAAATAAATGCTCCGCTATGTTGTTTGCACAGTTCCACGGCATCGGCATAGTTGGCTAACCAACCGGTAGTTCCGCTGATTACGGGGACACTATTTTTAAAGCAGTTGGTGATGTTTTCAAAAGCTGCATCGGGAGTGCTGAAATCGATGGCTACATCCATGGACTTAAAATCAATATCCGTTGCACCGGCATCAATCTTGGCTACAATGGTATGGCCTCTATCCACAGCGATCTGCTCGATCATTTTGCCCATTTTGCCATATCCAAAAAGACCAATCTTCATAGTTTAAAATTTTACGACCAGGGCCATCCCGTAATTGGGTTGGTTGGTCAGGGGGTTCAAATCCAAATAAGGTTTAATATCGAACGACAGGTTATCGTCCACGTTGTATTGTTTCAAATGGGCATCCACGTTGGCATCGATGATGTTCAGGGCGTACAGTGCAATAGTGATTACCAAGGAAAGGTCACGGTCTCGTTGGGTGCTTTCTTGGGCTTCCTGAAGGGCATCGTCCGATACATCGGGGCCACTTCCATCACCGTTGATGTCGTAGAACTCATCATCCGTGAAACCTGCCAACCTACGTTTGAAAGCATTCCGGGCCATTCTATATTGGGTGTTGTTGTAAGAATAGGCATAAATGGCCGTTCCCATGGCACCCCACACAATCGGGGCCTTCCAATACCGTTTGTTGTAAATCTGTCCAAGGCCGGGCACAATGGCAGAGTAAAAGGCCGCCTTACTTGGAGCCAAGGGATTTACATTCTCCCTTTTGCTTACTTCCTCAAAGGTAATGCCCTTGCCGTTCAACCCTTGGGACAAGGAATCCGCTTCTTTGGTTTGAGGTTGTTCTTTTTCCTCGGTTTCTTGTTTTTCCTGGGAAAAGCCAATTTGAAGGAACAATAGGGAAAAGAACCAAAAAAGAAGGTTTTTACTCACCAGTCAATAGTTTTTTTATACGCTTGAACTCTTCCTCGGAATGGAAGGGAATCACAATCTTACCTTTGCCGTTGCTGGATGTCGTGACATCTACTTTTGCAGAAAGATAATCTTTTAGGGCATCAATGCCATTGGAGACGAAACTGGGCACTTGTGCGGGTTTGCCATTCTTGCTTTTTTCTACCGCAGGATTGTCTGAAGGCTCCTTATAATCCTTCACGATCCTTTCGGTATCGCGAACGGAAAGGCCATCGGAAACAATTTTTTCGTAAATGGCGATTTGGTCCTTTTTCTTGTCGATGTTGATCAAAGCCCTGCCATGACCCATACTGATGAATCCATCTCGCATTCCGGTTTGAATGATGGGGTGCAGTTTCAACAGCCTAAGGTAATTGGTGATGGTAGAACGCTTTTTACCTACCCGATCGCTCAATTTTTCTTGGGTAATCTGGATTTCATCGATCAAGCGTTGATAGGAAAGCGCAATTTCAATGGGGTCAAGGTCCTGCCTTTGAATGTTCTCGACCAAGGCCATTTCCAAAGATTCCTGGTCGTTGGCAATTCGGATGTAGGCTGGAATGGTAGCAAGTCCCACCAACTTGGAGGCACGGTACCTGCGTTCACCCGAAACCAACTGAAATTTGTTGAAATCGAGTTTACGAACGGTTATGGGCTGAATAATGCCCAATTCACGGATGGAACTGGCCAGTTCTTCAAGGGCTTCGTCGTTAAAATTGGAACGCGGCTGAAAGGGGTTCATCTCAATGGATTCGATATCCAATTCCACTACATTCCCGATAACCTTGTCCGCATTTTTGTCCGAAACAGATTGAATATCGTTCTCGGGGTCTTTCAAAAGAGCGGACAGGCCTCTACCCAAAGCCTGTTTTTTAGTTGCTTTCGCCATTTAAACTTTCTCCTTGTTTTTCTTCAAAATTTCGTTGGCCAAGTTAAGATAATTCGAGGCACCCTTACTGCTGGCATCATATTTAATGATGCTTTCCCCATAACTTGGTGCTTCACTCAGCCTTACGTTTCTTTGGATGATGGTATCGAAAACCATATCCGCGAAGTGCTTTTTCACTTCTTCAACAACTTGGTTGGACAAGCGTAGCCTTGAATCGTACATCGTCAATAGCATCCCTTCGATGTCCAGGTCGTTGTTGTGTATTTTTTGGACGCTTTTTACCGTATTCAACAGTTTGCCCAAACCTTCCAAAGCAAAATATTCACATTGGATCGGGATCATCACAGAATCGGCAGCGGTTAGGGCGTTCAATGTCAATAGACCTAAAGACGGTGCACAATCGATCAGCACATAATCATAGCGATCTCCAAGGGCTTTTAAGGCTTCCTTCAACATGTACTCCCTGTTGTCCTTGTCCACGAGTTCTATCTCGATGGCAACCAAGTCGATATGTGCGGGGATAAGGTCTACGTTGGGAGAATCGGTGGAGATGATCACATCATCCACGCCCATGGTATGTTCCAGCAATTGATAGGTACCTTGTTCAACAGAATCCACATCAATGCCTAAGCCAGATGTAGCATTGGCTTGGGGGTCGGCATCGATCAATAAAACTTTCTTTTCCAGTACACCAAGAGAGGCCGCTAGGTTGACCGTAGTGGTCGTTTTTCCCACACCGCCCTTTTGGTTCGCAATAGCAATAATCTTGCCCATTTCATAGTAAGTTAGGTGCTAAAAATACGATTATTTAAGATGCTAGAAAATGTAAATTGTTAACAGTGGGTGAATAAACCCGCTATTCTGCGTTAAAGAAAGTTAAAGTTGTATTTATAAGCCATTTAAGAGGGTTCAATCCATCAAAATGTTCAAGATTTCTATGGCGGCATCCGCAATTTTGGTACCAGGTCCAAAAACAGCCACTGCTCCATGGTCCAATAAGTGTTTGTAATCCTGTTTGGGAATTACGCCACCAACGATGACCATAACATCTTCCCGACCAAGTTTTTTGAGTTCTTGAACCACTTCTGGGACCAGAGTTTTGTGTCCACCGGCCAAGGAAGAAATGCCCAAAATGTGCACATCATTTTCCACGGCTTGTTTGGCCACTTCCGCAGGGGTTTGGAATAAGGGGCCAATATCTACATCAAAACCTAGATCGGCATACCCAGTAGCCACTACCTTGGCACCGCGATCGTGTCCGTCCTGACCCATTTTGGCCACCATGATCCGAGGTCTTCGCCCTTCCTGAAGCGCAAATTCATCGGCCATTTTTCGGGCTTTTTCAAAACTTTCATCGTTTTTGATTTCTTTGGAATACACGCCTGTAAAGGATTGAATTTTAGCTTTGTACCTACCAAAGGCACTTTCCATGGCATCGCTGATTTCACCAAGGGTAGCACGTTCTTTGGCGGCTTGCACCGCTAAAGCTAGCAAATTTTCACGGTCTCCGGCCTGTTCTGTGGCTTTTTTGGCTGCTATGCGAATCCGTTCCAAGGCAGCTTCCACTGCTTCGGTATTTCGTTTGGACTTGATCTGGTCCAGACTTGCCATCTGCTGTTTGCGCACTTTGGCATTGTCCACTTCCAAGATCTGAAGATCATCTTCGTTTTCCAGTTGGTATTTGTTCACGCCCACGATAACATCTTGTCCACTATCGATTCGGGCCTGTTTTTTGGCCGCTGCTTCTTCAATACGCATTTTGGGGATTCCAGCTTCTATCGCCTTGGTCATGCCGCCCAATTTTTCCACTTCCTGAATCAGTTTCCAAGCTTCCTCGGCAATATTGTATGTCAGTTTTTCTACCTTATGACTACCGGCCCATGGATCAACGGTTTTGGTAATGTGAGTTTCTAACTGCAAGTAAATCTGTGTATTGCGCGCAATCCTAGCCGAAAAATCCGTGGGTAAGGCAATGGCCTCATCCAAGGCATTGGTGTGCAGACTTTGCGTTCCTCCAAATGCAGCAGCCATGGCCTCAATGGTGGTCCTGGCCACATTGTTAAAGGGATCTTGCTCCGTTAAACTCCATCCACTGGTCTGACTGTGGGTGCGCAGCATCAGCGATTTGTCACTTTTGGGTTGGAACTGTTCCACCAATTTAGCCCAGAGCATCCGGCCCGCCCTCATTTTGGCAATTTCAGAAAAATGGTTCATCCCAATTCCCCAGAAAAAGGAAAGTCGTGGAGCGAATTCGTCAATTTTTAAACCTGCTTTAATTCCGGTTCGAATATATTCAATGCCATCGGCCAGTGTATAAGCCAGTTCCATGGCAGCTGGCGCACCTGCTTCGTGCATGTGGTAGCCCGAAATACTGATACTGTTGAACTTGGGCATCTTTTTGCTGGTAAATTCAAAAATATCAGCCACTATCTGCATGGACGGAGTGGGCGGATAGATGTAGGTATTCCGCACCATGAATTCCTTCAGAATGTCATTTTGGATGGTCCCTGCCAATTTTTCCATGGGCACACCCTGTTCTTCGGCTGCCACTATGTAAAAAGCCATAATTGGGATAACGGCACCGTTCATGGTCATGGAAACGGACATTTCGTCCAATGGAATGCCATCAAATAGGATTTTCATATCCTCAACGGAATCGATAGCTACTCCGGCTTTTCCCACATCGCCCACAACTCGGTCATTGTCCGAATCATATCCACGGTGAGTGGGCAGATCGAAGGCCACTGAAAGCCCTTTTTGACCCGCGGCTAAATTTCTGCGGTAGAAGGCATTACTTTCCTCGGCAGTGGAAAATCCGGCATATTGGCGAATGGTCCATGGCCGTTGCACATACATGGTGGAGTAGGGCCCCCGAAGGAAAGGCGAAATTCCAGCAGCAAAATTTTCGTGTCCAAGGCTCTGTGTCTCGACTCTGCTCGACCCGACAGCCAATTCTAGGTTTTGAAGATTTTTTCTACTCATGGTCCAATCTTTTTTGTTCCGAAGTTTCGGCCAATCGCTTTTCAATAATGGGCACGATGATGGTCTTTCTGGGTTGGGTCTTTACGAAGGGATATAACTCTAAGTCATCCTTCATTCTATCCTGTGGATTTTGATATTTATTGGTTCCCAGCGAAATAATCTTGCCTTCGTCAAACAGTTCTTGCTCTTTGGCAGCACTCTCCTTGATTTTTTGTTGGATGGTCCCTTTTTTCAAGGCGTCCAAAAATCCTCCAGATGCTTCTAGGTGTTTGAAAAGTGTCAAGGCTTTTTCCGCCAATTGCTTCGTCAACGATTCAATGTAATAGGTGCCTTCCGAAATTTCAGCTGCACCGTTGAAATATCCTTCTTCCTTCAATAACAACAATTGGTTTCTGGCGATACGCTCTCCAAAAGCATTGTCTTTGTGATAGATAGTATCATAAGGAAGGTTGCAAACCGTATCCGCTCCTCCCAAAATGGCCGACATGCATTCCGAAGTGGTGCGTAACATGTTCACATTGTAATCGTACAGTGTTTTGTTGCGCTTGGATGGTACGGTCAAAATGTGACAACCGTTTTCAATTCCATATTCCGTTGCTAAGGTCTTCCAAAGCCATCGCAAAGCCCTCAATTTGGCTATTTCAAAGAAATAGTTGCTACCAACCGCCACTTTGAAGGTGATGGGAAATGTCTTCTCGACTGCGCTCGAAGTGACATTTGCAAAATGATTCAGGTATTCGTGGGCGTGGGCCAACCCATAGGCCAATTGTTGAACCATATTGGCCCCAGCATTTTGAAATAGCGATAGGTCCACACCCAGTACGGATACTTTTGCTTCAGATTGGGTCAGTTTAAAAATCCCATCCAATATTTGGTGGTCGGTCTCCAAATTATGGAACCAGTTGCCATCTTTGGCCAGATGACCGATTAAGTCGATATGCAGATGAATGTTGGCTTGACTACCTTTTGTGATGGCCAATAATTTTTGGATCGGCTCCAATGCCAAAAATTCAAAATGAAAATGGATTGAGACATTGGCTAAATCGATTTCGGAAAGCAGCACATTAAAATCGATTTCTTCGTTTGGAAGGGTAAAAATCAAACTTTCCACTCCCTTTTGAAGGATTTCACGAGCCTTGGCATTGGCTTTTTTGGCATCGCCTGCGTAGATGGTTTGGGCAATGTTCCACGGATGATCCTTACCAATGGAAAAGCTAGGAATACCCTCAACGTCCTCTTCGTTATAAAAAGGCTTTACCTTGATTCCTTCCAACGATTCCCATACCAAGGCTTCGTTATAGTCGGCACCCTTTAGGTCGTATTGGATCTTTTGTTTCCATTGTTTGGCGGAAACTTCAGGAAAACCGTCAAATAGGCCAGTGTTACTCATCGTGTTTGTTCTTTATGCTGTCTTCGTATTCGATCAAAAAGATTTCTTCCTTATCTTTTTTCATGTAATATTTTTCCCGGGCCAGCTTTTCTATTTCCTTTTCATCCGACATCTTTTCCAGAATTTCCTGGTCCTTCGCAATTTCTCCTTTTAAAAACTCCTTCTGCTTTTCCAGTTTTTTGATTTCACCCCTTAGTTCCAAATGGATCAACAGGGAATTGGTATCAAAAAAGGCCATCCAGATCACAAATATGGTCAACACCAAGATGTACGTGTTAGTCATCCACTTGAACCATTTTTTCTGTTTGAGTTCCTTGAGACCCATAACTATGACAGTTTATTGTTGATGATGGTTCGTACAATATCCACCGCCACCGTGTTGTAATGGTTGTTCGGTATGATGATGTCCGCAAACTCCTTTGACGGTTCAATGAACTGCTCATGCATTGGTTTTACTGCTGTTTGATAGCGGGTCAAAACTTTTTCCAGGTCATGGCCACGTTCCCTGATGTCCCTTTGTAACCTTCTGATCAATCGCTCATCGGAATCGGCATGCACAAAGATCTTGATATCGAACATATCCCTCAATTTCGGATTGCTCAGAACCAAAATACCTTCCACGATCATCACTTTTCGAGGTGGGTTGGAAATGGTCTCCTGCAACCGAGTTTCTTCCACAAAGGAATAAATGGGGGTTTCAATGGTCTTCCCTTGTCTCAACTGTTCCATATGATCAATGAGCAGGTCAAAATCAATGGAATTTGGGTGATCAAAATTGATCTTTGCCCTTTCCTGCCGATCCAAATGGGATAGGTCGTTATAATAGGAATCCTGTGATATGACCCCCACTTCATTTTTAGGAAGTTGGTCAACTATTTGGTTGACCACGGTGGTTTTACCACAACCAGTGCCCCCGGCAATCCCTAAGATCAGCATACTTTTAATTTTGGTACCAAAAATAAGCAATTGATTAGATCTGCCCTTGGTTTAAAACTTTACATAATTACTTACCATTTATCAAATAAATGATGACCGATGTCATAACCTTCCAAAGTTAATGGTGCTAGCTTTGTGACATTCTTACTCATTAATCTTATCTTTATCAGGGTAACCTATGGAAACACTATTTATGGATAATTCTTATTCGGTCAAGGTTGATGCCGACTTTGACTTTAAACTTTCCAAAGACCAAATTTCCTCCTTGGATTTGATTAAAACAGGTACAAATGCCTATCATCTGTTGAAGGATGGCGTGTCTTACCACATCGAAATCTTGAATGCAGATTTTATTGCCGGGACTTATACCATTGGCATCAATGGCCGAGAGCATCAGGCTGTTATCAGTACTCCGTTGGACGAACTTATCGAGAAAATGGGGTTTGCCACCAATTCAAACAAGAACATCGATTCCATTGAGGCGCCTATGCCCGGATTGATCCTGGATATTTTGGTAGGTGAAGGACAAGAGGTGAAAGAGGAAGAACAGTTGGTGATCTTGGAGGCCATGAAGATGGAAAATATCATTACCTCGCCTCGTAATGGGGTCATCAAAAAAATAGCGGTCAAGAAGGGAGATGCAGTTGACAAAAAACAGTTGTTGATTGAATTTCAATAAGATATCATGAAAAAAATATTGATTGCCAATCGTGGCGAAATTGCGGTACGCGTGATGAAGACCGCAAAAAAAATGGGAATCCGAACTGTGGCGGTCTATTCCACCGTGGACAGGAATGCTCCCCATGTGCAATTTGCGGACGAAGCTGTTTGTATCGGCGAAGCTCCATCCAATCAGTCCTATTTGCGAGGCGACAAGATTATTGAAGTGGCCAAACAACTCAAAGTGGATGGCATCCACCCAGGATATGGTTTCTTGAGTGAAAATGCTGCTTTTGCCGAAGCCGTTGAAAAGAGTGGAATCACTTTTATCGGTCCCAAAAGCAAGGCCATCCGCATGATGGGTAGCAAATTGGCAGCCAAGGAAGCCGTAAAAGCCTACAACATTCCCATGGTGCCGGGTATTGATGAAGCCATTACCGATGTGGCAAAGGCCCATGAGATTGCCAAGGAAGTGGGTTATCCTATTTTAATCAAAGCCTCTGCCGGAGGTGGTGGTAAGGGTATGCGAATTGTGGAGCGCGAAGAAGACTTGGAATCTGGGATGAAACGTGCCATCAGTGAAGCAACTTCAGCTTTTGGGGACGGTTCCGTTTTTGTGGAAAAATATGTAAAATCCCCAAGGCATATCGAGGTGCAGGTGATGGCCGATACCCACGGGAATGTGCTCCATTTTTTTGAAAGGGAATGCAGTGTGCAACGTCGCCACCAAAAAGTAGTGGAAGAAGCGCCATCCTCTATTTTGACTCCGGAAAAAAGAAAGGAAATGGGCATTGCAGCTACCAAGGTGGCTCAAGCCTGTGACTATATTGGAGCAGGAACCGTGGAGTTTTTGATGGATGCCGACCACAACTATTACTTTTTGGAAATGAACACCCGTTTGCAGGTGGAACATCCTGTTACCGAAATGATTACGGGAGTGGATTTAGTGGAACTGCAGATCAAGATCGCTAGGGGAGAAGCTCTTCCCATGAAACAGGAAGGCCTTTCCATTCATGGTCACGCGGTGGAACTCCGTGTGTATGCAGAAGATCCTTTAAATGACTTTTTGCCCAGTGTTGGGAATCTGGAAACGTATAAACTTCCAACAGGTGAAGGTGTTCGGGTAGACAATGGTTTTGAGGAAGGTATGGACATTCCGATCTATTATGATCCCATGTTGTCCAAGTTGATTGCCTATGGCAAGACCCGTGAAGAGGCCATTGAATTGATGTTGGACGCCATCAACAATTACAAAGTAAAAGGGGTACAGACAACTTTGCCCTTCGGTAGTTTTGTTTTTGCCCATGAAGCCTTCCGTTCCGGAAATTTTGATACCCACTTTGTGAAAAATTATTATTCCCCGGACAAGATTCATGAAGAAAACTCCAAGCATGCCGAAGTTGCTGCGTTAGTGGCCCTTCAACAGTATTTGGAAGATAAAAATATAGTGAGATTACCTTCAAATTGAACCCTATGGATTCCAAGATAAAAACACTACAGGACAAAATTGCCGAGGCCCATTTGGGTGGTGGCATCAAGAGGATAGAAAAGCAGCACGAAAAGAAAAAATTGACCGCTCGGGAACGGGTGCTCTATTTGTTGGATGAAGGTTCCTTTGAAGAAATGGGCATTTTGGTGACACACCGTACCAAGGATTTTGGTATGGACAAAGAAATCTATTATGGCGATGGGGTGGTGACCGGATATGGAACCGTAAGCGGAAGACTGGTCTATGTGTATGCACAGGATTTTACCGTGTTTGGTGGTGCCCTCTCTGAAACCCACGCCGAGAAAATCTGTAAGGTGATGGATTTGGCTATGAAGGTGGGAGCACCTGTTATCGGATTGAATGATTCCGGTGGGGCCAGGATTCAGGAAGGGGTACGTTCGTTGGGCGGTTATGCCGATATTTTTTACCGAAACGTGCAAGCCTCTGGTGTAATCCCACAGATTTCTGCCATTATGGGCCCTTGTGCTGGTGGAGCCGTGTATTCCCCAGCCATGACGGATTTTATCATCATGGTGGAAGAAACCAGTTATATGTTCGTGACCGGTCCCAACGTGGTAAAAACAGTTACCAATGAAGAAGTGACTTCGGAGGAATTGGGTGGAGCCAGCACGCATGCCATCAAATCTGGAGTGGCGCACAAGACTTCTGCTAACGATGCCGCATGTTTGGATGATATTAAAAAATTGCTGGATTACCTTCCACAGAACAATACCCAACTCCCCGAACTGAAACCTTATGTTTTGGGAGATGAAATTCGCGATGAACTTTGTGGCATTGTTCCGGATAATCCGAACAAGCCTTATGATATGCACGATGTGATCAAGGGCATCATCGATTCGGATTCGTTTTATGAGATCCATAAAGATTATGCGGAGAACATCATTACCGGTTTTGCCCGATTGGGAGGTAGAAGTGTCGGGATTATTGCCAACCAGCCTATGTTCTTGGCAGGGGTTTTGGGGGTGAAAAGTTCCAGAAAGGCGGCACGTTTTACCCGTTTCTGTGATGCGTTCAACATTCCTTTGTTGGTTTTGGTGGATGTGCCAGGGTTCTTGCCAGGTACCGATCAGGAGTGGAGTGGAATCATCATGCATGGGGCCAAGTTGCTATATGCCTTAAGCGAAGCTACCGTACCAAGGGTCACCGTGATTACTCGTAAAGCCTATGGCGGAGCTTATGATGTGATGAACTCCAAACACATTGGCGCCGACTTTAACTTTGCATGGCCCAGTGCTGAGATTGCAGTGATGGGTGCAAAAGGTGCGAGTGAGATTATTTTTAGACGCGAAATAGCCGAAGCAGAAGACCCTGAGGCCAAGTTGAAGGAGAAGGAAACCGAATATGCGGAGAAATTTGCCAATCCGTATCGGGCGGCAAGACGCGGTTTTATTGATGAAGTCATTCTACCGCAAGAAACCAGACGTAAACTTTTGAAGGCTTTTGCCATGCTGGAGAAAAAACATGTTGATCCTCCAAAACGGAAGCATGGGAATATTCCTTTGTAGTAAGGGTCCAATTCACTTTTGTCATTCTGAGCGTAGCGAAGAATCTCTTTAATGTATAAAAGGTAACAGGGTTTGACACGAATGTCACTAATTCCCGCGAATAGTTTATAAAGATTGACTTTGTGTTGTCAGGTCGAGCGCAGTCGAGACCCTCAGTCTTGGTCAGAATGATACTTGTAGTGTGATGCATTCCTACATTCGGCCAATATCTGTATTAAATCAAAGTTTCCATTTGCCAAAGCCAATTTCTTTTTTGCACTCCATTTTTTAATTTTCTTTTCAAAATAAATAGCTTGCAATACATCATTGAATTCTTGTTGAAAAATGAGTTGTAAAGGTCTTCTTCGAAAAGTAAATGCACGGTTATTCAAACCTTCTTGATGTTCTTTAAACCTACGGTTTATATCATCAGTAATGCCAGTGTAGGTCAGGCCGTCGGCACAAAGAAGAATGTATACGTGATAAAATTTCATGATTGTATGAAGGTCTCGACTGCGCTCGACCTGACACCAAACATAATGAAGTTTTTATAATTGGGTCTCGACTGCGCTCGACCTGACAAACTTCTTACAAATCAACAGTCTTTCCTGTCCTGACAGATTCATCTGCGGCCAAAACAATTTGTAGGCTATTGATCGCATCGTTCAAGTGGTGGGTTAGGTCCACATTATTCAAAATGGCGTTTAGAAAATACTCTTGTTCCAACAAACACAGGCCATCATGGTCGGGTTCATCTTCAGTACTGATGATTTCGTCCTTTTTACTGAAATTACCTTCATTGTCCAAAGAGCCATGGTGTAGTTTTAAGCTACCGGTCTTGGTATGTCCTTCAACATCATCCGAAGCCCCTTTATTAAGATCACTAATGGAAACACAGCCGTTTGGCCCCATTACATCTTTAATGAAAAAAGCCGTTTCACTTACCATGGGCCCCCACGCAGCTTCGTACCAACCAACAGAACCGTCTTCAAATCGCACTTGTAACTGCCCATAATTGTACATGTCGGTAGCGATCTCATTGGATAATCTGGCTCCAATGGCTGAAACACTAACTGGCTTGGACCGTGTCATGGAACACATGACATCAACATAATGTACCCCACAATCCACAATAGGTGACATGGATTTCATGAGTTGTTTGTGCGTATACCAATGGCTTCCTGAACTTTGCTGGTTCAAATTCATCCGCATCACCAAAGGTTTTCCCAGAGTCTGGGCAATTTCGGTAAACTTGGCCCAAGTAGGATGTACCCGTAAAATATAGCCCACCACCATTTTCTTGCCCATTTTTTCGGATAGATCCACCAAGGTTTGGGCTTCTTCCACAGTTAAGGCGAGCGGTTTTTCCACAAAAACATGGGCATTTGCCTCCAAGGCCTTTTTTACATAATCAAAATGAGTGTCGGGATAGGTGTTGATAGAAACCACATCCGGTTGGGTAATTTCCAAAGCCTGTGCATAATCTGAAAAAGTGGCAACGCCTCCGAGTTCCTCGGAAAGTTGCTCCCTACTTTTTTCACCACGACTGACCAATCCTACAATTTCAAATCCTTCCAATTTGTAATAAGCCCGGGCATGGGAAGTTCCCATATTGCCACAACCTACCACCAAAGTTTTTAGTTTTCCCATTTTTATTTGATTATGACTTAAAGATAAGGTTACTATAGGTTTTTAAGAGCTTGTTCCGTGCGAATTGGATATAGAACATCACTTTTTTTACATTTTCGTTGATTTTCTAGGGGGTTATGTTTCCATTTCATTAAACCTTTCACAAAAGCTTTATTGGTACAACGGGTATCCCTATTTTTGCACCATGAAAAAAACAACCCAAAAACCCAACTTTGAATTTGTGGCCATGATGGCCGCATTGATGTCGATCGTAGCCTTGGCCATAGATGCCATTCTACCGGCTATATCCAATATTGGGGAAGCCATTAAAAGTTACGATTCCACCGATAACCAATTGTTGGTTACCATGATTTTTCTGGGTCTTGGGGTAGGACAGTTGTTTTTTGGGCCCATTTCGGACAGTTTTGGTAGAAAGCCTGTGGTTTATGTGGGATTTACCATTTTTTTGGTGGCCAGTATCATTTGTTTGGTAGCACCTTCCTTAGAGATTATGGTGGTCGGAAGAATTTTTCAGGGAATCGGACTTTCAGCACCCCGCACCATGGCCATTTCCATCATCAGGGATACCTATGAAGGCGATTACATGGCAAAGGTGATGTCGTTTGTTGTAGCATTCTTCATCTTGATTCCGGTAGTGGCTCCGGCGATTGGAAAATTGATTTTGGATGCCGCAGGCTGGCAGGCCATTTTTTATGTCCAGATGTTTTTTGTTTTTGTGGTGTCACTCTGGTTTTGGAAAAGACAGCCTGAAACCCTACATCCGGAATACAAGATTCCGTTCTCTAGCCATGTGTTTGTTGATGGTGTGAAGGAGTTCGTAAAATACAAGGAAACTGTGGCCTTCACCATTACTTCCGGATTGGTCACCGGTGCTTTTTTGGTGTATTTGAGTTCCGCCCAACATATTTTTGAGGACCAATATGCATTGAAAGAAGTGTTCCCATACATCTTTGCCGGACTGGCTGTTTCCATAGGGCTTTCCACTTTCTTGAATGGTACTTTGGTAATGCGTTTCGGGATGCGAAAATTGTCCCTAATGGCCACCATCGTATTTTGTTTGGTAGCCTTGATCTATTCCGTGGTATTTTTGAATTCACCCAACCCCAGTATTTATGTTTTGGTGGGCTTTCTATCCGTTCAATTCTTTTGTCTTGGGTTCATGTGGGGTAATTTCCGATCCATCGCTATGGAACCCATTGGTCATATTGCTGGGATTGGTGCCGCCATCAACGGGTTTGTATCCACAATCCTTTCTATTCCCATTGCTACCTTTATCGGTGAGTTTGTGAAGAACAGCGTTTGGCCATTATTTGCTGGATTGGCCATTTGTGGATTATGCTCACTGGCAATTTTCTTGTTGGTCCATAGACCCAAGAAAAAGATTGTGACAGCTTGATCAACCCTCTATTGGAAAGAAAACTTCCCCACTGCAGGAATCTGAGGTGGCCCCGGTAACGGAGCGCAACACATTTGTTTTTCCTTCAAGTCGAAGTACCCCCATCAAGGCAAAAACCAGAGCCTCTTTGTATGCAATCAAGATTTTTTCTGGTATTGTCAATTCAATATTAGGACCCAACTTTTCTTGAAGGGTGTCCATATAAAATTGATTTAAGGCTCCACCTCCCGTAGCAAGCATCTTGTTTTTGGGTTTACTGCTATGTTTATGTACAACAAAGGCAATCTGCTCACAATTGTGGTGGATCAAGGTGTATAATTTATCGGCATGGCTACCTGATGATGCATCTATCAATGGCACCACCTCACTGGTAAACCATTCATATCCTGTTGATTTTGGATAGGGCAGATTGTAATACTCCAGACTGTTCAACTTTCTCAGCAAGTTGTGATCCAAACTTCCCGAACGGGCCAATTTTCCATTTTCATCGTAGGAAAGTCCCAACTGGTGGGTAATATAGTTCAAGGGCATGTTGGCCATGCCAATGTCATAAGCGATTCGCTCCCCATTTTTTTCAAAGGAGATATTACTGATGCCGCCTAAATTCAAACAAAAATCGAATTCATGAAACAATAGTCGGTCACCAATGGGGACCAAGGGGGCTCCTTGTCCCTTAAGTGAAACATCTTTGGTGCGGAAATCGCAAACCACTTGTTTGCCGCTAGTGTTTGCCAAGAGTTGTCCATCGCCCAATTGAAAGGTAATCCCATCTTCAGGACGATGGTGCGAGGTATGTCCATGGCTGGCGATAAAATCAACTTCATCCTCCAACTCATTTATGAACTGTTCGGATTGTTCCCCTAACCATTTGCCATAATCTTGGTGTAATTGGGCATGATCAGCTTCTGAAAGATAGATGGCATTTTTGAGGTAATCCCTCATTTCATCAGAATAGGGGATATCCTTGGTCTGCTTTATTTGAAAGTTCCAATGCCCGTTTTCTTCCCAAATATGGCAGTAGGCCATGTCCAATCCATCCAAAGAGGTGCCTGACATTAATCCCAAAACTTTGTATTTGCTCATAGACTAAAAGTTTTAAGTTGGACGGGAAGCAAACCTTTGGCTTTGGTCTTGCCCAGAAAATGTTGAAGGGCCTCTTCTTGAAATTCAGGAAAATCTTGATAAACAATGACCACATTTGTCTCGGGAAGAACACCTAAAATATCCAAAACATAGGGATTGCCGAATAGATAAAGCAGCACTTTCTTGCTGTTGATTATGGATTTAATGGATTGCAAAACAACTTCATCAAAACCAAATTGATCCTTGGGTTTAACGGCTGGTGGGAAAATGGACAAAACTACAGTTTGCGTTTCATCAAGTTTTTGCTGGATGATCCCTTGGTCCGAAGGAATGTTCAAAACTGGGCTGCCAAAAGCTTCCTCCAACCCTTTGGAGAAAAGGTTGGTTTTACTATTACTTATCGCTAAATTCAGGAAATTTGAAAATCTGATTTCTTCAAGTATATCTTTTTGGCCAAACCATTCGGTTAGACAGTTCTGGGCAATCTCGCTATTGATTTTGGAGGCTGTTTCCCAGTCCAACCCATCTGATTTATTTGTATTGGAAAACGCTTTTTCCTTCAGTTTCCAAATCCGTTCAAAACTGGCTTCAATTCGGTTTTGGCTTTCATTTTGAAGAATGATGTCAATACCTTCTTTGATATTTTCACTAAAACAGAGGACATCCATTCCAGCGGAAAAAGACTTCGCTTCCAACGTTCCTTTTTCCGGAAAGGTCTTGGATACAGCGTGCATGTTCAGGGCATCGGAAATGATGACACCGTCAAACCCCATTTGATTTCGCAACAGACCCGTAATGATCTTGTGTGAAGTGGTCGAAGGGCCTTCGCTGTCCAACTGTGGAAGTAACAAATGTCCGACCATAACCGAATCCACTCCTTTTTGGATCAATTGTTGAAAGGGGTAAAGTTCATTGTTTTGCAACTCCCTCGAAGATTTGTCGATTACGGGCAAACCTAAATGGGAATCGGTTGCAGTATCCCCATGACCTGGAAAATGTTTGAGAGAATTTAAAATTCCAGCTTCTGACATGCCCTGGATATAGGCATCAGACTTGGAAAATACTTGTTGCTTGTCATCCCCAAAAGAACGATAACCGATCACTGGATTTTCAGGATTGTTGTTGATGTCTACCACGGGAGCCAAGTTCCAATGGATACCTGCACTGAGGCAGTCCTGCCCAATAGCTTTCCCAGTTTGGTAAATTAGGTCCTCTCCATTTTGTAATGCACCTAAAGTGATCGCATACGGATATTGTGGGGTATTTTCAATACGCATAGCCAGTCCCCATTCTGCATCAATGGCAATTAAAAGCGGGATTTTAGCTGCTTTTTGATAGCGGTCAATGAGTTCCACCAAGCGGTCATAACTTTTTTCATTGTGGACAATCTGTTTCTTGCCTTCAAAATTGGTTGCGGCACTGGCACGGCTATGGAAGAAACAAAGCGACCCGATATGGTGTTCTGTGATCAGTTGTTCCATTTTCTGGACTTCTTCCTCAGTATCGTTGATAAAAACAGCAGGCATGAACAGTTGGCCCACTTTCTGGGATAGTGTAACCTGATCTTTGGGTGGTAAATGAAGCTTATTCATCAATTTCCACGGTTTTTTTACCATAATCGGCAGGGTAATCCAAATAACGCAATACAAGGAACGCCGGAATCGCGGCAATGACCACCCAAATGAAGAATCCATCATACCCCAACCATTCCTGAATATATCCGCTGAGCATTCCGGGGAGCATCATGCCCAACGCCATAAAACCAGTGGCAATGGCGTAATGAGAGGTTTTGGAAGCTCCATCGGCCACATAAATCAGGTACATCAAAAATGCGGCAAAACCGAATCCATATCCAAATTGCTCAATGATCACGGTTCCCACAACGGCATAAATACTGGTGCTCTGGGTAACAGCCAAGACAGCGTACAAAGCATTGGGCAGATTGAGCGCCAAAAGCATGGGGAGCATCCATTTTTTAAGTCCATCACGGGAAATTAAAATACCGCCTGCAATTCCTCCTAAGGAAAGCATGATTACCCCGACAGTGCCATAAATAGTGCCTACTGCTTCGGTGGAAAAGCCTAGCCCGCCAACCTCCAATTTGTCCAAAAGAAAAGGGGACGCCATTTTAACCAATTGCGATTCGCCCAAACGATAGGTTAGAATGAACAACAATACCCAGCCAATCTGCTTTTTTTGGAAAAAGGAAGCGAATACTTCTAAAAACCCTGTTGGTTTGGTTTCCTTTTCAATTGAACTTTCCTCATATTTTGGCGTGGCAAAAAAATTGGAAATCGTCAAAGCTAGCATCAAAACTGAGGCACTGATCATGGTTAGGGACCATGCTTTGGTGTTGTCTCCGTATTTGTTCTCCAGATATCCTGCAAAAATAACCAGGAGTCCTTGCCCTGTAATCATGGCCAATCGGTAAAATGTGCTCCGTAGCCCAATAAAAAAGGATTGTTTTTTCTGGGTAAGTCCGATCATGTAATAACCATCGGAAGCAATATCGTTAGTGGCCGAAGCAAATGCTGCCATCCAAAAAAAGGCAAGGGTGATGATGAAAAATGAGTTGGAGGAAACAAAGAATCCAATACCTAAAAATGCCAGTGAAATGACCAATTGCATCATCAAAAACCATTTGCGTTTGGTTCCCTTTAAATCTACAATGGGGCTCCACAAAGGTTTGATGACCCAAGGTAGGTACAACCAACTCGTATATAGTCCAATTTCAGCGTTTCCAATGCCTAAACGTTTGTACATGATCACGGAAACGGTCACCACCAAAATATAGGGGATACCTTGTGTGAAATACAGGAAGGGAATCCATAGCCAGGCATTTTTATCTTTCGGAGCTATATTCATTTTGGACTTTTATTTGGTTTTAAGGTTGAGCACTTGCATGTCACTCTCATTCCCGTAAGCATCGATGATAGTGATCGCCAGATTCTTATTTGCATATTTTGATGCTAATTCTGCCAGAAAACAGTGTCGGTCATTGTTTTCGGAAAAATATTCTTTAATCAATAGTTGACGTTGCTTTCCTTTAATTAGGTATAGATTGATGAAACGAGGAACACTGTCCGAGTACGAGACACAAAGCTCCAATTGTCCATTATCCTTTTTGATAGATTCAATGTTGGGCGATTGAATGTTGCTTTTAACCTGGTTCAAAGGGCCTGGATTTTTGGCCGGTAATTGATAAAACTTCCGTTCCAGTTTTTGGTTCACTTTTTCATGGTTTCCCATCAAGGATTTGGCGCTGAAAAAAATGTTGCCGTTCACATGCTCCAATTTCCTTGAGAATTTAAGCTGTTTGGGAATTTCGTTATCCTTGTTCCAAGCTTCGTCGCTGTTGTTTTTGATTTTGTAAACGCCATTGCCTATGTACAGATGGGTGTTTGGGGTGGCTTGGTTCCACCACGAAGTGATTTTTTTATGCGAAGCCAAGGGGAAATTCAGGCTCCAATATACTTGAGGTGCCAAATAATCTAACCACCCTTTTTGTACCCAAAGTAGGGGGTCGGCATACAAGTCCTCAAAAGTGGTCTGTCCCGCTTGGGTATCGGAACCTCTTGGGTCTGTGCTTTTGTTTTTCCATACCCCAAATGGACTAATCCCGAACTGCACCCAAGGTTTGTTTGTTTTTATAGTTTTGTGTACATCACTAACTAGCGAGTCTACATTGCTTCTTCTCCAATCCTCCAAAGTTTGGTTGGGTAAACCATATTCAGCAAAGGAGGAAGCATCTTCAAAAACTTCCCCTTCCACTTTATAGGGATAAAAGTAGTCATCAAAATGGATAGCATCTACCTCATAATTCGAAACCAGTTCCTTTATGATTTGGTTGAATTTGTCCCGTACTTCGGGAATTCCTGGGTTGTAGTAGTATTTCCCCCCATATTTTACCATCCAATCTCGATGTTGATAAAAATCATGGGACTTAGCCAAGGCTGTAGTATCCAAATTTACCGAGGCCCGGTAGGGATTCAGCCAAGCATGGAATTCCATACCTCGTTTGTGGGTCTCTTCAATCATCCATTTTAAAGGATGGTCAAATCCTTTTGGGGCTTCACCTTCTTTACCGGAAAGATATTTGGACCAAGGGGCCAAATCGGTTTCATATAAAGCATCTCCGGCCGTTCGCACCTGAACGATAGCTGCGTTGAAATTTAGTTTCTTATAAAAATCCAGTATGGCAATGAAGTCCTTTTTTTTCTTCTCAACATCATCTTCTGGGTGTTTAGGCCAGTCAATATTGGCCACGGTAGCAATCCAAACACCCCTGAATTCTTCTTTGGGTGCTTTGGTTACGGCACAGGATAGGAGTAAAATAAAAGGAATAAAATAAAGGATTCTTCTCATAAAGGCGAATAAAAAAGGCCTACGATATACTAAATGTAGGCCTTTTTAAATTAAGTCTAATAATATTGAACGTTTAGAAATGATATCTTACAAAGCCTTCCATAGCTTCGTATTCAGCCATTCCCAAGGCGTTGTATCTATTGGCGGTATCCTTGTTCCTTTGCTCCGCACGTTGCCAAAACTCCCTTTCGTCATTACCAGGGAACATGGCGCTATCCTTTTGGGATTGGTGTTTGAAGATGGCATTTTTCTTTCGTGCCATGTCCTTGGGGCCAATAGGAATGGCCATTTCCATATCCGCAATGTCCCATTCCTGCCAAGCTCCTCTATATAACCATACATAGCAATTTCTGATCCAGTCCACTCGGTCATCCTTCAGTTTTTGCAAGGCCCTAAAAACACTATCCAAGCACACCCTGTGTGTGCCATGGGGGTCGGAAAGGTCACCTGCGGCAAAAATTTGATGGGGCTTCAGTCTGTTCAACAAATCGTAAGTAATTTGGATGTCCTCGTCGGAGAGCGGTTTTTTCCTGACCGCTCCTGTTTCGTAGAAAGGAAGGTTGAGGAAGTGTGCGTTTTCTTCTTTAACCCCACAATACCTACAGGCGGCCAAGGCTTCTCCTTTTCTGATCAGTCCTTTAAACTGTTGTACTTCAGGGCTGTCCACTTCACCGGGTTTCTTGTTGGCCAAAAACTTCCGGACTTCCTTGAATTTCTTTTTAAGTTCTTTGTTTTCTTGTTGAATGTCGGTAGCGAAATCCAAAAATCGGATGACCTCATCATCAAAAACGGCAATGTTACCAGAAGTTTGATAAGCCACGTGCACGTGATGGCCTTGATCCACAAGTCGTAACAAGGTGCCACCCATCGAAATTACGTCATCATCAGGGTGCGGACTGAAAATAAGCGAAGTTTTTGGGAATGGTTCCGCACGCTCTGGCCTTTGACTGTCATCCGCATTGGGTTTTCCACCGGGCCAACCTGTAATGGTATGTTGTAACTCATTGAAAACATTAAGGTTGATTTGTTCGGCAGAACCAATTTCGGCAATAAGGTTCCCCATTCCGTATTCATTGTAATCTTCGTTGGTCAATTTCAAAATGGCTTTGCCCAATGTTTCCGAAAGCCAGATGGCTGCCTTCTTGATCAATTTGTCGTTCCACTCACATTCGGTAACCAACCATGGTGTTTTTATCCTGGTCAAATTGGAAGCAGCTGCGCTATCCACTACAAAATCACAATTTTCATGGTGTTGTAGGAAGGTGGCCGGCACGGACTCCTTGATTTTCCCTTCCACGGCTTGGTAAATGATGTTCGATTTTCCTTCACCCCAAGCCATCAATATGATCTTTTTGGCTCCCATGATGGTTCCAACGCCCATGGTGATGGCTCTTTTGGGTACATTTTCTTCCCCGAAGAAATCACTGGCAGCATCCAAACGGGTAACCCTGTCCAAGCGCACCAAACGCGTTTTTGAATTTAAGGAAGATCCAGGTTCGTTGAACCCGATATGCCCCGTTCTACCAATTCCAAGAATTTGGATGTCGATACCGCCTACATTTTGAATTTTCTCCTCATAATCCATGCAGTATTTCCTGATTTCGTCTTTGGAAAGGCTACCATCGGGAATATGGACGTTGTAAGGTTCAATATCAATATGGTCGAACAAATGCTCGTTCATGAAACGCTTGTAACTGTGAATGGAGGTAGGGTCCATCGGGAAATATTCGTCCAAGTTGAACGTGACCACGTTTTTAAAACTCAAGCGACCTTCTTTGTAGAACTGTACCAAGTAATCGTACACTTTGGTTGGGGTAGAACCTGTAGCCAAACCTAGTACGGCTTTTTTGCCCTCTTGCTGCTTCTGATTGATCAGCCCGGCAATTTCGTTGGCCACATACCACGAAGCGCTTTCGGAGTCTTCATAAATGTGGGTGTTGATTTTTTCGAATTTGACGGTTTCAGTGTCAAGAGGTTCGAGTTTCATGGATTTTTTGACCAATTCTTGCATGTTTTGATGCTATTAAGGATTTAAAACTGAACAAATATAAAATATTTTGCTGTTATTTGCGGTAAATTTGCTGTTTTTTGCTTTTTTAATACAATATTTACTTTGCCTTAATGTTAAACGGCATAATCTATAATAGTTTTCTACTTTTGATTTTGAATCCAAATATGACGGTAATGCTCAAGGAAGAACGACATCGGGCCATTCTTAATGAAGTGGAACTCCATAATAGGGTACTTTTGACAGATTTGGCCGAAAAATTGGATGTTTCCATTGATACTGTCCGTAGGGATGTTAAAGAATTGGATTCGGAAAATATGTTGACCAAAGTGCATGGTGGTGCTGTTTCGTTGGGTTTTGTCAACCAAAACCCTGCCCGAAGCAATGTTTATGCACTCGACAAAAAAGTGAGTATTGCAAAAAAGGCGGTAACATTATTGCGCAACAACAGCGTGATTTTAATCGATGGAGGCACCACCTGTTTGGAATTGGCCAGATTGTTGCCGACCAATATAAAGCTGACTTGTTTTACCCTTAGTCTTCCGGTGGCCATGGAATTGCTGGCAAAACCCAACGTGGAAACCATTTTTATTGGAGGGACACTTTCCAAGGATTCGCAAATTGCCGTGGGTTCCACCACTATTAATGCCTTGACCCAGATTAAAGTAGATTATAGTTTCATCGGGACCGGGTATGTAGATGCAGCGTTTGGGCTGACCGAGTTTGACTGGGAAGTGGTACAGACAAAGAAAGCGGTGATCAATGCTTCCAAGAAAACGGTACTTTTGTGCATATCGGAAAAACTGAATTCGCAGCATCGTTTTAAAACTTGTGATCTGAATGTGATCAGTACCATGGTGACGGAACTGGAAGCTTGGGACAAGAAACTCGATGCATTCAAAAATATGAACATACAATTATTGTAAGAGAGGTGGAAAAGCATATTAAAATCACGGAAAAACCGTCTTTGTACGATCAACTGGAGGAAATGGACGCGTTGGAAATCGTGGCCAACATCAATAATGAGGATAAAAAAGTGGCCCAAGCCGTGGAGCAGGTGTTGCCCAAGGTGGCCTTGGTAGTAGAAGAGACGGCCAAACGCTTTGATAAAGGAGGTCGACTGTTCTATATTGGTGCCGGGACTAGCGGAAGGTTGGGTATTTTGGATGCTTCTGAGATTCCGCCCACTTTTGGAATGCCTCATGATCGTGTGATCGGACTTATCGCCGGTGGCGATTCAGCAATCAGAAAAGCAGTGGAATTTGCCGAAGATGATACAAAGCAAGCTTGGAAAGACCTTCAGAAGTACAACATCAATGATAATGACGTCCTGGTAGGGATTGCCGCATCAGGAACCACGCCTTATGTGTTGGGCGGCATCGCAGATGCCAAGGCACATGGGATCCTGACAGTGGGGATTACCAATAACCCTGGGTCGCCTTTGGCTTCCAATACAGATATTCCCATTGAAGTGAACGTAGGTCCTGAATTTTTGACAGGGAGCACCCGAATGAAAAGCGGTACCAGTCAAAAGTTGGTGCTGAATATGATTTCCACGGCCCTCATGATTCGTATTGGTAGAGTAAAGGGGAATAAAATGGTGAACATGCAATTGAGCAACACCAAATTGGTGGATCGTGGTACCCGCTATATTATGGAGGAGTTGGGGCTCAACTACGAGGAAGCAGAACAAGCCCTTAAAAAGTACGGCTCCGTTAAACTGGCCGTGGACGCCTTAAAATAGTTTTTGAACTATTTAGGAACCAGTTTAACAATCCCTTTGCCTTCAATACCTACATAAATGTAACCATCTGGGGCTTGGCGTACATTTCTGACTCGACCCATGCCATCCAATAACTTTTCACGATATACAACTTTGTTGTTTTGGATTTCCAGTCGTTCCAAATATTGAAAGGAAAGCGAGCCCACGAGCAAGTTCCCTTTCCATTTGGGATATTTGCTTGAAGACACAAATGTCATTCCAGAAGGGGCAATGGAAGGTGTCCACTGATAGATGGGTTGTTCCATTCCGGGTTTAGAAGTTGCATCCGTAATCTTGGTGCCACTATAATTGATTCCGTAGGTGATGACCGGCCATCCATAGTTTTTTCCTTTTTGGATGATATTGATTTCATCCCCTCCTCGTGGACCGTGCTCATGCTCCCAAAGTTCTCCCGTTTCCGGATGCAGGGTCAATCCCTGCGGGTTCCGATGCCCATAACTGTAAATGGCCGTTTTGGCACCCTTGGTTCCGACGAAAGGATTGTCCTTTGGAATACTACCATCGTCATTTATCCTGTAAATTTTTCCGCCATCCCGTTTAGTGTCCTGTGGATTTACATCCCGGTCGCCACGTTCACCAATGGAAAAGAAAAGATAGCCTTTTCGATCAAACTCCAATCTGGATCCAAAATGTTGCCCGCGGGTGCTGTTGGGAACAGCTTTGTACAATACCTGTTGGTCCACTAATCTGTTTTTGGAAAGTTTGGCCCTCATGATGGCCGTATTCCCACCCTTGTCATCCCCATCACTGGAGGCATAGGAGAAATAGATCCAGCCATTTTCTTTGTATTTGGGATGCAATTCAATGTCCAATAATCCGCCCTGGCCTCTATTATAAACTGGAGGAACATTCTCGATTTCGATGTTCTTCCCGGATTTGTTTAGGATCAGTTTTCCTGATTTCTCGGAAACCAGGATTCCACCATCTGGAAGAAAAGCCATTCCCCAAGGGTTCTGAATGCCTTCAACTACGGTTTCCACAGTAAAATCAAGGGTTTTCGGAAGATTTATGCCCAAATCGGGTTGTTGGGCACAAGATGTACTGAGCAGTACAACGAAAAAATAAGGAAATAAGACACTTTTTTTCATAGTTTTACGTTGAAATAATAGATTTTATAGATAAACGGTTACTTTATGGTAATCGGGTGTGTTCAAGATAAAGAGATTTTTATAAGAATAGATAATTACTTTATAGAATATTAAGGTCCCAAATCTGAAGTATTCTCTTAACAAGACTTAACCCTATGCTCCCACAGAAAACAAGGCATTTGCTATATGTCGTGTTGTTGGTGTTCATATCAATCTTCGGTTCCACGGTATTAGCAAAAACAGGTGTCAACGGGATACTGACCAAAATGGTGTCCTCTTTCGCCGAAACAGTTGCAGAAGAAAAAGCTCCGGTCATCGCTGCCGAAGTCACCAAGGAAACCAGTAACGATGTGTTCACTACAAGCACGACCATGTTTGCTACGATCATTATTGGCGCCAATGAAGAGGTGGTGTGCCCCAACGATGGGAGCACCTTGGCCAAATTCTTTTTGTGCGGGACCAGTGATGTCCGAACCATTTCCCTATCCCAATCCGGAAGTACCTACCAATGGCAGAAATTGGATCCCAACACTTGTGCTGCTACCGTGGTGGATGATTGTCCTACCATTAATGGAGCCTGTACATGGAACACTGTCGGAACCGGGTCTACCTATAACCTTTCCACGGCAGGTGAGTTCAGGGTTAGGGTCAATTCAGGGCAATATTACTATTTCAAGTCTTCATTGAACCCCTTGGATCCACAATTGATCAAGGAGGATATCATTTGTGGTAATCCAGGTAGGGTAGAGGTCACCAACGTACCCGCTGGGTACGAATACAGCTTGAACAGTCCATCTGGACCTTACCAAGATACTCCTTATTTTGACATTGCCTCCCCAGGGGACTATCGCGTTTATGTCCGTTTGAAAAATGTTTCCGCCAGTGCCTGTGTGTTTCCATCCAACTTGGTAACGGTAGGTGATTTGGATATCAATGTGGATGTTACTGCAAACGATATTTTATGTAGCGGGGAATTAGGTAGTATCGGCGTTCAGGTTTCTGGCGTTCCAGGTTTCTATACCTATCGATTGGTAAAAAATGGTGTGACCGTGGATACTTTTGGCCCAAATGGTGCCAGTAACTATACATTCGCCAATGTGAGTCCTGGTACTTACAGCATTCGAGTAGAAACCAACAATTGTTCTGAAACAGTTACCAATGATATTAATGGTGATCCCATCGTAATCGGTGGAGGAATAAGCCCATTGGCGGTTTCGGCTACGGCTTCCGATAGTTTTGGTTGTGGGGCCACTTCTGTGAATGTGAATTTGACTACTTCTGGAGGAACTGCACCCTATCGTTTTAGTGTGGATGGCGCTCCTTTTAGTTCAACTTATTCTGGTACCACTAGCTTTTCTGTAACTTCGGCTGGAACCTATTCTATTTTGGTTGAAGATGCCAACGGCTGTCAACGAAGTGCTTCGGTGGATGTACAGGATATTCCACCGCCCGTTTTCAATATTGTGGAGCAAGATGCCAATTGTGGTGGTGCCAATGATGGTAGGGTTACCGTTAACGTGACCAATGGATTTGGCTACGAAATTGAGTATAGTATCAACAATGGGGCTACTTTTCAGATAAGCAATGTGTTTTCCAACTTGGCTCCAGGTTCCTATAATGTGGTATTGAGGTATGAACAAGATTCTTTTACCTGTACTACTGCACCCCAATCGGCAACGATTGGTACACCTTCTACCATTACGGCCACAGCTACTCCAAATACAGTTCCTTCCTGTACCAATGAAACTGGTGGACAAATTACTATTTCCGGGGTATCCGGTGGAACGGCACCTTATGAATACAGTATAGGTTCCGGTTTTGGTACCAACCCGGTATTTCCAAATTTGGGTGTGGGAACCTACACGCCAATGGTACGTGATGCCAATGGTTGTGTACAGACCCTTCCTGATGTGGTGTTCAATACCTTGAACAAGCCTACGGACCTTGCTTTTAGCATTTCTAGTTTGAACTGTATCACCACCACGGCTTCTGTTGATGTTTTGGTAACCGGTGGAACAGGACCTTATACTTATGAAATTATCGCTCCAGCGCCTAGTGCCATCAACAATGGGAACAACAGTACCTTTACGGGATTGGGATTGGGCACTTATACCTTTAGGGTAACGGATAATGTGGGTTGCTCCTATGATGAAAATTATGCCATTACCGATATCAGCTCCATTGGAGTTGCCGCCCAACAGACCAAGGTGGTTACCTGTGTTGGTGATTCGGATGGTGAAGGACGATATTTGGTGGATGGATTTAATTCAACCTACAGCTATAGCATCGATGCTGGTCCAGTTTTCTCAGGGCAAAGCAGTGGTATTGTACCTTTAACTGGATTATCAGCGGGTAGTTATGTCATTTCCGTGACCGATGAAGAAACCAATTGTACCGATACAGCTACTTTGGTCATCGAAGAACCTTCAACTGCTTTTGCCATTTCTAGTTTGGATGTTACCGCCATGAGCTGCCAGAATGGAAATATTGGTGCCGTGCGCATCAGCACCGTTGGAGGCTGGGGAGGTAATCGCTATACCCTGATTCAACCCGATAGTTCCGTGCGTGGACCTAAAAATGGTAGCACATTCTCCAATCTTTCACAAGATGGAACCTATCAAGTTAGTGTAACCGATGCCAACGGATGTACGGTTACCGATAGTTTTACCTTGACCCGTTTGGATGCTCCAACCTTGACGCTTGACAATGGAGCTTCGGATTTCTGTTATGACAATTTTACGGCTTCTACTTTAGTAGTCAATGCTTCAGGTGGATTGGCGCCTTATCAATACCGAATCAATGGCGGCGCTTTGGGAGCAAGCAATAGCTTTTCTGGATTAACCCCAGGTACTTATACGATTGAAGTGGTGGATGCCAACGATTGTAGGGACACGGTTACGGCTACCATTGCACCTCAGGTTATTGCAAATGCTGTTACCATTCAAGAGTTGGATTGTGCGGGACCTCCCGGACAAATCCGGGTGAACATAAGTAATGGCTATACTTCTGGTGGCAATTATGATATTTATGAAGTAAGTATCAACGGGGCACCGTATACTTCGGACAATAACAATATTACAGGGACCTCCTTTGTGTACAGCATACCCAATGATGGCTCCATTATTTCGGACACCACATTCCAGTTTATGGTAAGGGATAGCCGCGGATGTACCACGGAATCCAATATTGTGACCATTTCACCGCCAGAGACCATTGCCGGTTCTGCTGTAGGAATCGATACCCAATGCGGGGATAATACCAGTGGTATCGTACAATTGATACCCGATACCACCCAAGGGGTACCTCCTTATGAATTTAGTAACGATAACGGAGCCACATTTGGAAGTCAAAACTTCTTTTCTGGTTATGGACCCGGTACCCATGGTGGTTTCGTGATCCGTGATAGTAGAGGGTGTGTGAGCCCAGAATATACCGTAACCATCGGGGCCAGTGATCCTTTGGATGCCACTGCGACCCCAACCAATGCCATTTGTTCTGCTGGGGCAGTGAACGGTTCCATTTCTACAACCATCAACAATGGAGTAGCACCGTTTGATTATATTTTATTGGATGTTGCCGGTAATTTGGTGGCTTCCTCCACAGGAACAGCAAGTACCACGGTGAACTTTCCAAATCTTCCTTTGGGCAATTATACCGTAGTGACAACTGATGCTTCAGGTTGCGAGGATCGTGACGAAGTGATCATCGATCAAAATCAGTTGGATTTGATTCCTTTGGATCCAGATCCTTCCATTTGTTCCGATACTTCCTTCCCCTACCGTGTACAAGCAACAGGAGGAACGGCACCGTACGAATTCAGATTGGTTGGTGAACCAACCTTTAATCCTGCTACTTCAGGAGGTGATACCTATGACTTTACCGGTCAGGTGGTTCCAGGTGTTACCTATTTTGTTGAAGTGAGGGATGCCAATGGCTGCACCTATATTGAAGAAATTGATCCTATTGGACCATCCAATCCAGTTGCGGTGGTTGCTACCACAACAGCGGCATCCTGTAATGTTTCGGGTAGTGGTTCCATCGATTTTGAAGTTAGTGGAATATCCGGAGCTGGGAATTTTACGCTCACTTTACAAAATACCGACACGGGCGCAACTGTTTCCGGACCTACTAGCTATACTGGCGAAACAATACCATATAATGGAACCTTTAACGGATTGGCCCCAGGTAATTACCAAATAGTGGTCCGCGATGATGTAAATGGTTGTAGCGGAAGTACCTTGGTATTCATCAGCTTTAGCTCGCCATCCATCACCATTGATAATTTTGTGGAAGCAACCTGTAATGCAGGAGCTTTGGTCACCGTAAGGGGATTCGGGGGAACGGCACCTTTCAATTATGCCTATGTACCTTCAGGAAGCCCTGCACCGACTGTTTTTGCAGCAGCAACCACTTTTGAAATTCCCGGTCCTTACCCTACGGATTATGATTTCTATGTTCAAGATGCCAACGGTTGTACGGCGCTGACCACATTGACCGTGACACAGGAAGCAGGTGTACCTAATCCCGTCATCGATGTGATAAACCAGTGTACCGCAACCAGTGGTTACCAAATTAATATGGTTTCTCCCTTATCCACCGGATCTGGGCTACCCGACGAAACATTCCAGTACAACATAGGTAGTGGATTCCAAACAGGGACCACTTTTATAGTACCCAATCCTGGAACCTATGTGATCACCGTTAGGGATGGTAATGGTTGTACCAATACGGTCACCGCCGAAGTATTCGATTTCTTTGCCATTTCTGCAGATGCTACTTCTTTCCCGACCTGTAATGCTGGGGATGGAGTGATCACCGTGAACACCACAGGTGGTAGTGGCAATTTTGAGTTTCAACTTAGGGATGCCGGTACTTTGGCCAATATTGGGCCTGCACAGAGCTCCAATATCTTCAATAGTGTATTGCCAGGGGATTACAATATTTTGGTTACGGACCTTAGTTCCAATACTTTCCCTTTGTGTTCCGATGAAGCCATTGTAAATGTATCCACAGTAAACAGCCCTGTGATCACGGCAACTCCAAGCAGCGATGTAACCTGTTTTGGAGCGGATAATGGAACCATTTCGGTTGAATTGCAACCAGGAAGCGATACGGATACCCCATTGAGCTACATTTTGTATGTTGGGTCTACATCAACTATCGTGGCCGGACCGCAAGGTTCTCCGGTTTTTGATGACCTTCCTCCTAATATATATCAAGTTGAGGTGGTATCGGACAGGGGTTGTACCGATCGTTCAAGTAACATTTTGATTGATGAGCCAACAGAGTTGATGGCCAATGCCGTGAACACCCAATTCAGTTGTAATCCGTCCAGTAACCAATTCAGTACGGCTACGATTACCATTTATACCGATACTAATGGGGATGGCTCGGGAGCTGCTACAGGAACTGGTCCTTACACCTATAGTATGAATGATGGTACCCCACAATTTGATGGTACCAACTTCCAGACGAGCAATACCTTTGAAGTCATTGACAATGGTACCAACCAGACCATTATTTTAACAGCAAGGGATCAAAATGGTTGTGAGGAAACGTCAACGGTGACAATCAACACGCCGACGGATATCACTTTCAGTTATAATGTGAACCAAATTACCTGTGATGCTTCGGGAACCGGCGTTGCCCCGGGTTCCATCGATATCATCATCAACGAAGGTCCTGGAAACTACGAAGTGGAAATCTTGCCTTTGGGCTCGGAACCTGCAAGAAGTTCCGGTGGTACCGATCGCGTTACTTGGGATATCGCTACCCCAGGGGATTACATTTTTGCCGTTACCGATGTGGGCAGTGGCGGATGTACCTATTTGACCACAACCATCAACATGCCCGAATATAACAACATCGAGGCTATCATTGCTGAAGTACAACCTGTTACCTGTTTCAACGGAAATGACGGGGTAATCAGTTTGCAGATCAACAATTATAGTGGCGTTTATAATTATGAGGTATTCAGCAGAAACAGTTCAGGAGTTGAAACTTCTACCGGTGTGACGGGTACTTTTGATACCAATGCGCCGATAAATACACCAGAATTAATCCCCAATGTGCCCGCAGGTAACCTTGTGGTACATATTGAAGCCGTAGCATCACCATTCTGTGATGAGATCAGTAATGTGGTAACCGTTAGATCTCCGGACAGAGCATTGACCGTGAGTGCTGTCCAAACTTCTCCGGTAACCTGTAATGTTCCTGGTTATGGAGAGATTACAGTTGCTGGTGACGGTGGTTGGGGAACCTATCAATACCAATTGATGGATTCTGTAGGGAATATATTGGTCGATTATCCAAATACCAATCCCGTGTTCGAAAACTTGTCGACTGATACCTATACCATCAATGTTAGGGATTTGAGGGGATGTGAATCTTCTACAAACATCAATTTACCATTGCCAACACCGATTGCTGCGGATATCCAAATCGTGCAACAATTGGCCTGTAACAATGATAACAACGGTATCATTGAAGCCTATAACGTGGGTGGAGGACAAGGTCCAGGCAATTATTTGTACCAGTTGAACCGAATTACTGATGGTACCAATAGTGGGCTTCAGACTATCCCAACATTTGCCAATTTGTCGGCAGGGGACTATACCATTACCATTTTTGATGGATGGAACTGTAGTTTTACCACCGTACCGATCACTGTTCAGGATCCTGAAATTGTGGTTGCGGAATTGGTGGAACTTCAACCTCCAGGTTGTGGGGATTTGGGTAGAATGGAACTTATGGTTACCAATCCGGAGCCAGGGGTGGATTACTTCTATCGCAGATCGGGTACTTCTGATTCCTTTATTCCCTTTGGGGCTGGAATGACCAGCGTGGAGATTGCTGCGGATATCACGTTGGATCCAGGTCCTTTCCAATATGATGTGCAAAATTCCAACGGTTGTCCTTTTGAAAGATCCAACCAGATTTCGTTGGATCCTGCCGCACCTTTGGTCATTGCCTTGGATTTGACCAACGCGACCATCAATTGTGCCGGGGAAGCAACAGGTATCATCCGTTCGGAAGCTTTTGGAGGTATTGGTAATTACATTTATACTTTGGTGAATTCGAACACATTACCACCCAATGCCTCAACCATTGTCAGACCAGCGCAAACTTCAGGTATTTTTAGGGAATTGAATCCAGGAACCTATTATGTATATGCAGAAAGTGGAGGATGTACCGCAATTTCCGATCCAATCGTCATCGACCCAAAACCACCTTTGGTATTGGAATATTTGGAAGCCGTACCTGTAATGTGTGCCGGTGATGCCAACGGACAGATTATTATTGAGGCCAGTGGAGGTACTGGGGCCATCCGATATTCCATTTCTGATAATTTGAGTGAGTTTTTTGAAGGAAACGACCCGAACAATCCCAATAGAAAAATCTTCAACGATTTGGCTCCCAGAACGTATGACATCATCATTCAAGATGATTTGGGCTGTACCATCACCAGAACCGTTGAGATAACCCAACCCATGGAATTGTTGGCAGGGGTAATTTCCACCACTCCGGAAACCTGTATGGGCGATGGTGACGGAACTATGACCCTTCAGGTGTCAGGCGGAACCGCGCCATATTACACTAGTGTTAACTCTGCGGAGGATGCCGATTTTGTGCAAAACGATACCATGTTCTTCGAGAATCTTCAAGGTGGTGAAACCTATGTGATTTTTGTAAGGGATGCCAATGGATGCCAGACCAATGTGGTGGCCGAAATAGGCATTGGTGTGGATATTGTGGCCGAACCTGTTGTGGAATATGGCTGCGAAGGAATCTTCCCGAATAGTACCACCACCATCAACATTGCGGATAGTTCGCAACTTTCAGATCTTCTCTTCTCTTTGGATGTGGATGATGTGGAAATGGCTACCGATCAGCGCGTGTTTGGAGATCTTCCTGCTGGCGAACATACCGTCTACATTTATCACGCCAACGGATGTGTAACGTTTGTGGAGTTCTCCATTGATGCATACGAACCATTGACTTTGGAAGCCATCAAAACAGGGCCAAATGAGGTGACCGCCATGGCCACGGGTGGATTTGGAGGCTATGAGTATTTCTTCCAAGGGGAATCCTACGGAGAAGTGAACGTGTTCAACATCAATGTCGATTCCAATATCAGCATCATGGTGCGAGACCAAAATGGTTGTGTGGCCAATCTGGTTATGCCGTTCAATTTTGAAGGGATGCCTACAATGCCGCCGTTCTTCACCCCGGATGGTGACAACCTTAACGATTATTGGTATCCAGGAAATAGGGAGTATTTCCCAGATATCGATGTGATTATCTATGACCGTTATGGCAGGGTAGTGGCGCGTTTGGATCAAGTGAAGAAATGGGATGGTAATTATGATGGAAAACCTTTGCCTACTGGGGATTACTGGTATGTGGTAAATGCCAACGACAGGGAAAAGCAAAGATTTGTGGGCCATTTCACCTTGTATCGTTGATAGAAGGCAGTTATGATAGGACAGTTGTCATTTTTTACCGTTTTTGCGCCAAGAATGCCATTGTAAACTGATTTAAATCATAGTATATCAGGTATTTGTGATGTAGTTTAGGTTGCTTGTGGATAATGGAGCTCTAATTTCCCTTTCGTAAGTATTTAACTTAAAAACAAAGATCATGAAAAAGCTATTGTTAGTTCTTTTTGTGATGGGAATTGTAGCGCCTATGCAATCTCAAATCATTAAGACAGAGGAATTGTCAGAGGTAATTGTGTATGCCACGAATTACAAGTATCTGAACAATATTGATACCAAGGAGGAGGCATCCATTCCTGTGGAAATGTTAAGACGTAAAGTAGCAGCTTTTGATGTTAAGGAATCTGGGTATTATCAAGATGATTACGATGTTTATAATATCGAATTCTACATTCCAGAAGGTAAGATCCTAGCTGCATATGACAAGGACGGAAAAATTATCCGTACTGCCGAAAGATTCAACAACATTAACCTGCCCAATTCTGTAAAAGAGGCCATTTTGGAAAGATTCCCAGGTTGGACCATCACCAAGGACACTTACATCACCACGTATTATGATAAGAAGGGTGTCACTAAAAAATACAAATTAAAATTGGAAAACGGGGACAAGGTGTTGCGGGTGAAAATGGATGAAACCGGTGAGTTTCTATAGCCGAATAGGTGAGGTTGATTATTATGAACCATAAGACAAACGAAACGAATGTAAATGATAAAGGTTGGGAGAAAATAGGCGCCCCAGCGTTATTCTTTAATATGGTAGGCATCAATTATGGTAAATAGAAATTTAAAAATTTATTGAATGGCCCAACGAGCTAGCTCATTGGGCCATATTTTTTTGGACCAGTTCCAAATCCAAGATTTTTTTGAGGAGAAGATTGAACTTACATAAGCGACAAAAGTTTTAAAAGGTCTGGATAGAAATCTCAACAAAATTTTTATTTTTGCAATCCGTTTTCGGGATGTGGTCCTTCGGCAAGATCAGGATAAACTGCACCACTGGTTACAGTTATTCTTGGGCAAGTTCAAAAGCCACGATCATCAGAAAACGAATTTAATAATCGGGATGTGGCGCAGTCTGGTAGCGTACACGCATGGGGTGCGTGTGGTCGCTGGTTCGAATCCAGTCATCCCGACGAACCACTAAATAGGTGGTATCAAAGCACTGTCAACTGACTGATTGACAGTGCTTTTTGTTTTTATTGCATTCAATTGAATTCATTTAAAACCATATAAAAGGTGTAGAGTTCGGTGAATGGTTCGGTACGTTCATTGTGCATAATTTAGATAGCGTTTGACGCTGTTCATGGGTGTTTTGCAAACCTGTTTTGTCAAACCCGAAAATTATGTACTATGCGCAATTCCAACACTTTAAAAGTACTTCTCTTCACGCGGGACATTTCAAATAATCCCCAAAAGTTGACCATTTATGCCCGTATTACCGTCAATGGGAAAAGGGCGGAAATCAGTTTGAAACGTTATACCTCAGTGAATGAATGGGATGAAAACAAAGGAAGGCTTCATGGCCTGACCCACAAGGCCCGTTTATTGAACAGCTATCTTGATGAGGTGTATGCCTCAATCATGGACACCCACAAGGTATTGTTGCGAGAAGAAAAGGTAATCACAGCCCAAGCCATTAAGGCCCGCTATCTAGGACAGGACGAGCAACATAATACCCTACTTGAACTTATCGAGTACCATAATAAAACCCAAAAGAGTGTACTTCGCTCGGGAACGATGAAGAACTATTATGGGACCAAAAAGTATCTACTACGTTTTTTGGAATCCAAATACAAACTCCCCGACATCCGATTGAAACAATTGAACTATAAGTTCATCACGGATTTTGAACACTATCTATTGAACGGCCCACAACTCCAAAAGGGAAAGAAATGTACCAATAATGGCGCTATGAAACACTTGGAGCGTTTAATGAAAATGGTCAAGCTGGGCGTTAAGTTGGAATGGTTGGACAAAGACCCTTTCATTAACTATAAGCTTAGATTTCATAAAACTGAACGAAGTTATCTTACTGAAAGGGAACTTAGGCGCATTGAAGAAACTGACTTCACTGGAGCAGGCTATGAAAAGGTCAAAGATGTATTCCTTTTCGCCTGTTATACTGGCCTATCCTATATCGATGTCCGGGAACTTGAAAAGAATCAACTTGTACTTGGTATTGATGGAAACCAATGGATCTATACCAAAAGGGAAAAAACATCAGAAAGTGTAAAACTTCCCCTATTGCCCAAAGCAAAAGAAATCATTGAAAAGTATTGGGACAGTCCAGAGACCGATACTAAAATACTACCTGTGCTCTCCAACCAGAAGACAAACAAATATCTAAAAGAGATTGCCAAGGCCTGTGGTATTTACAAGACCATATCCTTTCATTCAGCCAGGCACACTTTTGCAACAACGGTAACCCTTTCCAATGGAGTGCCGATAGAAACCGTTTCAAAAATGCTCGGCCATACCAAACTGTCCACTACCCAAATCTATGCCAGAGTATTGGAACATAAGATAGGAGAGGACATGCAAAACCTTATAGAACATATGCAGACCAAAAAAGCAGCCGAAGGATGATCAGGTTGTATTTATTCGGTCCCGCTTGCGGGACGAAGGAATAGCAAGAGGGTGATGCGCAGATTGCGCCATCACGGTTGTTTTCGGGTCTTCAACAAGTTGAAAACCAGTTAATTGAATGGGTTTTGGAATACTGTGCAAAAACAGGGGCTACAGTAGACTTTTCCCAAATCTACAGTAAACCCTTTGGGAAGCCCTGTAAGCACTGGAGATTTTTGACGAAAAAATTGACGCAATTTCACTAAAAAACAAAATCGTACCTATGGAAAAGCAATCAACAAACGGTAGAACAAAGAAAGGAAGCGGTGGTTATTCCAATATTACCATAAAGAAAGAAACGGCCACACGCTTTCGCAGCTATTCCAAAAAGTTCAACAAATCCCATAGTGAGGTATTGGATGGAATGATACAATACTTCAAGGAGAACAACCTTGACCCTTTTGGAGAGGGAACAAAGATTATCCTTGAAAGCATCAAAAAACTGGAGCGTCAGATGATGAAAAAATTTGATAGGCTCATCGCCATTATCAAGAACATGGAAAAGACAAGTATCCGGCCCACCTATGAAATGGTACTTATTCTTTACGAGGCCTATGTAAAGGATGGGAGGAAACCGAGACGGGAACCCGTCAAGATACAGGAAGAACGAATGGACTTTTTGGAGCCAAGGAATACCGTTCCGAAAACAGAGCACGATAGAATGCTGCAAGAATTCAATGAATATAGAAAGCATTGTAATAAAATCCTCAACAATGTGGAAAAGGTGGAGCCGATGTTGGGAAAGCCATATCTAAAGATCAATATGGGCACCGGGGATTTTGAAAGTTTGAAGTCTCAATTAAAATAGTGCCCATGTACCTTACCATCTCAGCACAGAAAATGGGCAGTACCTACAACTCCAGTGTAGGGAACTACGTGGACTATCTGGAAAAGGAAAACGAGGATAGATTACCCGAACCAAGGGAAGAATTCTTTGACCAAGAAAATGACAGCGTAAGCCCTGAAAAGGTGATGGAGGAAATCGATGCCAATACGGCCAAACTAAGGCAGAAAGATCCGAAGTTCTATTCCATTGTGGTCAGTCCCAATAAAAGGGAACTAAAGGCGATTGGCAATGACCCAAACATGCTCAGGGAATATACAAGGAAGCTCATGGAGGACTATGCCAAGAGTTTCCACAGGAACCAAGAGGTCAAGGCCGAGAACTTGAAATACTATGCCAAGATCGAACATGAACGCACCTATCGTGGCTTTGACAAACAGGTTCAGGAGAATGCACCTTACAGAGGTGAAATTGCTAGGCTCAGGAACGAGATACGGAAAGTGGAGCGGGGAGAGTCCATCGGCAATGTCAAAGAGCTTGAAAAGAGTATCGTAGAGCAAGAAAGATTGGCCCCACACAAACAGAACGGACAGTTAGTGGCCGCAGGGATGAAAAAGGAAGGGCCACAGACCCATATCCATATCATAGTAAGCAGAAGGGACATTACTAACACCTATACGCTTTCCCCTATGGCCAAGCACAAGGCATCCGAAGTGGAACTGAACGGAAAGACCGTCAAAAGAGGTTTTGATAGGGACAGCTTTTATCAAGCAGCAGAAAAGACCTTTGACAGGACAACAGGGTTCAAGAGGAACTATGTGGAATCCTATGTTGGGAGAAAGGCCCATGCCAAGGAACCGGGGAAGTTCTTTGCCAAGGTGATGGGATTGCCCACTAAGGAAAAGGACATGGCCTTTAAACTTCTTAAAACGATGGGCGTCAAAGCACCAAGTTTACCGACCAATAAAGTGCAAATGGCGGCCAAGATCATCAAGGCTCTTGGAAGGGGCATTGATAAGGCCAGAGGTGCAGGTGAGGACATGGGCTACTGAAAACCAAAAAGTAGGTTGCGCCCTATCGGGTTTTTGCTATACGCTTATCTACCGGAACACTACAAAAACCCGACAGGATCCATGCGCAAAAGTTGAGGGTAAGATTTGGGGTTATTTTTTTCTAATTTTAAACAGTTCGGTTCTAAGGAAGCTTGCAGTCATGGACCGGTTTCATTCAATTTGTTCCAAATGAAAGGTGGTCTGTAAATAGGTGTTTCTACTTTTGGGATCTTGTTGTTTTTCGAAGGAAATATGTGAGATGACACCATAGTTTCCCTGACCCTCTAGGCCATGGGCTACCTTGAGGATATCCGGAAAACCACCTTCCAATGTAAACTGGTAGGTCTTGGTGGTTATCGGACCATCAATGATTATATGGGGTACTTTGAAATCCAAAATCTTGATTCGATGTTCCATTCCTTGTTGGTTCAGGAAATGTAAAAGACTGTTTTGGAGGATGGTCGGTTCAAGATCCATTTGTTCGAACTGCAAATCGAGGGAGGATTCTTTTTCGGAAAGCTGATCCAATTCGTGGAACACGTTTTGGGCCAAAACCTTTTGTTCTTCTTGATTTTTTTGGTCTTTCCATAATTCAAATGTCTTGCTTATGGCAAGGAAATAACTAGCCACCAAAGTCAGTATGAATCCCAGTATCAGTATTTTATTTCTATTGTCCAGTCGCATCTAGGGCAATTTTTAGGAGGAAATGGTCCGTATTTGTAGTGGTATACTCGTATCCCTGGATTTCAACAGCTCCGATTCCATCCATTTGTTCTAGATTGGCCGTCCATTCCGAAAAGGCCATTTTATCCTTTGTGAAACCGGAAACCAAGATTTGACCTTTTTCCAATGATATTGGTTTTTTTTGCTGGATTGGTCGTAGCAAGGGTTGGTAGTCCAACACTTCCAGCAGGACCGTTTCCGGTATACTACTGCCGATTTGGTCCAAGAACTTGGTTACATGTGTGTTGTTAGATCCCAGAATGGAGGACAGTTTTTTTTCCTTATCCAAGACCCTGGCCTTTACTTTTTGTACAAGTTCGGCCTGTTGTTCCAAATCAATGGGGCCTTGTAGGTCCGTGCTTAGTGACCTGTAATGGGAAAATACCAGAAAATTAATGATCAAAATAGTCAGGATGGAACCAAGCCCCAAACATAGCCCCATTTTATAGAACCGCCCATTTTTAAACCTATTCGCCAATATGGAATTGATCCCTGACATGTTATGTTTTTCATTGGAGGGAAAAAGGAACCTTAAAATACTGGCAAAGCCTAAAAGGTGCACTTTTGGCAGCTCCAAGCCCTGAACATCCATTTTCTCTTTGTTAAGGACTGCAATATGTTTTAACGGTTGATTTTCATTGGTACCTTCTCCAAGAATGAAATTGGACCCTTGAATGGGAAGGCCATGAAAGGGAAGAACGAGCTCGATATCCGATATTCCCAAAGAAACGTGGGTTGGAAATATTCCATATCCTTCAAGTTCATCCAAAAGAGTATCCACAATGGTCTTTTTTGTTATGGAAACCATCCGGAAGGAATGGGAATCGAATACTTGATAGTAAAAAAGTTCCATATCCAAGTTTGGAAACGCCTGATGGACCGAATGATCAGGAGTTCCAGTTGCTTCCATTGGAGCCGCTTTGGTCAGTACCTTTCCAGTATTCAGAACAACTTGAAGTACATAGTTTTTTGCGATGCTCTTTGATAGCTCCTCGAATGAGACAAATGTCTTGGAGGACATTATATCCAGTTCACCTTTTTTGCGCCGTAAATGAAGTAGGGCAAAGTTGGTCTGACCATTTACCTCAAAGATTTCCAATCCCTGATAAGTATTGCCTTCCATGATATTTTTGACCCAGTTCTTCAAAATCAATAGATTACGGTGGGTTTGATCAATATGGTCAATTTTTGTTTGGTGTCCTCACGCTTACGTTGGCTAAAAAGCCATTTGATCACCGGTATCCTGGCCAACAGGGGAACACCGCTTCCAGAATCATTTTTGATCTTTTCCTCCAATCCACCCAAGATGGCAAGGTCCTGGTTCTGCATACGGATGATGGAGCTGAATTCCCTAGATGTCAATCCCGGCGGTGCATCCTCCTCAATGCGTTCCCCACTGAAATCGGATTGGATTACATTGATGTCCAAGGTTACCTGGCCATTACCGGAAACCAAGGGTTTGATACTTACACCCAGTTCAGCATCGATAGGCGCATAGTTCCTGATCTCGGAGGTGGTAGGTACTTGGGAGCCGAAAAAATTCTGGTTGGTGATCACGTAATAGGTGGTCTCCCCAATAGACAGATTGGCCCTATGTCCGTTAAGGGTTGAGAGCTTGGGAGTAGATCTAATTTTGATGTTTCCGTTCTCCTCGAGAGCTTTGATCGTGGCAAAGAATTCGGGCACCACTTTTCCAATGTTGAAGGATCCGAAACCGTCAAACCCACCAATCACTTTATTGACAGTTTTTGCACCCAAGGTAAGATCGGTTCCTGGGAATAGGCTGCCCTGTGTTTGTGCCGGTTCATCCCCGATGCCCCAACTGATACCCGTTTCCACGGTGGATGACCTACGTACCTCGATGATCATGACCTCGATCAGGACGACCGGTACCGGTTTGTCAATTTCGGTGATGAAACTTTTAAACCTCTCGATATTGGCGGAAGGGCCACTTACAAAAAAACTGTTGAGTTCAAAATCAACACGGATGTCCAGTTCCGATTTGATTTCATCAGGAAGTATACTGACCAATGCCTCGGCCGTATCCGTATAATTGCCAAACCCTTCATTTCTTGTATTGATGGTCCTTTGGTTGTTCAGGTTTTGTCCCCCGTTCAATCCATTGCCCTGTCCGTTACCATAATAATTGATGCTGCCTGCAGTTGTTCTTCCAGCGGTCCTGTATCCTCCGGAATAGGAGGACGGGTCGCTTAATAGTTCCACAGAACGATGCATCATTTGGATGATTTCAACTTTTCGGACACTGAGTTGGTCCGAGGTGCCAAAAAAATAGATATTGTTCTCTTTTTTGAAAGTAAAACCAGTACCTGCTATAGCATTGGCGTCATAGTTGGGATTGCTCTGTGGACCAGTTCGGGTCCTGCCATTTTGGGAAATGTCAGATACAAGGTTAGTGCTGCCTTTGAACTGTCCCTCGAAAATGAGTGACAAAAGATCGTCAAAGTAAATATGCTTGGCATTGAAGGTAACGGTCCCGGCCTCCTCCAAAGGCGTGGCCGTATAGATGTCCAGATGAAGATCCTGTCCCAAAGCCCCGATGATATTGGCGATCGGTGATTTATTGAAATCTACGTTCAGAATCATGTTCACTGTGTCCAGTACTTCATAATACATCCCTTTTTGGCCCAATTTAGGGTTGATTGCACCATCTTTGCTGTCCATGGCACTGAAGAGAAAGAAACCGTCCCTTGATTTGGAATGGGCAAGGCCATTGAGATCCGCAATTTTTTCCATGGCCAGATCAAACTCGACATTGTTCAAGTAAATGTTCAGGGGCCTACTTTTTAGGGAGTTGGCATATAATAGGTTTTTGCTGGATATATCCATGATCTTTCTAAAGACCTGTTCCAAGGGAATATCGTTGACATCAAGGGAAATGGCCTGATTTGAAGGGTCCATTTCTATTATAAATGATTTTTGTTCCGGTTCTGGCTGTGCTGGGACATATCTTTTGATGGATAGTATACTGCCGGTGAAATCGATGGTAAGGTTGTATTCCTTGCAGAGAAAAACAAGCAGGTCGGCAACCGTTACATTGGAGAAATTGTTGACAATATTGATGTTGGCGATATCATTGGCAACGCTAAGATTGAGGTTATGGACCTTGGAAACGGCAATCAAAAAGTTGGGAAGGGAGACGTTGGTCACATTGACCTCCAACTTAAGGGTTTCATTGTAGGCTGGATAATCAACAGATAAGACCTCCAAATGGTTCCTGATGTTTTGAATCCTGTCGCCGCTATATTGGGAAATTGCCCATTGTGCGAATAGAAGAAGTACAATGTATATGGTTTTTTTCATTGGTCAGTTGCTTAAAAGGGAATAGATTTCATCGATTGAGGTAATCCCTTGTTCCACTAGGGCAATGGCATTAGTTTGAAGGGTCGGAATGTCCCTTTCCATGAGATATGGTCCAATGTCCAATTGATTGTCCTTTATCGGAACTTCCAGATCCTTGCCTACTGGAAGAATCTCATAAATGGCCTTACGCCCTTGGTAGCCGGTGTGGTGACATTCATTGCAACCTACCGCGACATGATGAATTTGCAAAGACTTTGGAATGCTATAATCCAACGGAAAATTACTTGGTTCAATGGGCCTTTGTTCCTTGCAATGAGGGCAGAGTTTCCTCACCAAGCGTTGTGCGACGCTCATGTTCAGGGTGTTGGCAATCAAAAAAGGTGGGACCCCCATGTCGATGAGCCTCGAAACGGTGGCCCAAGCTGAATTGGTATGGATGGTGGACAGGACCAGATGCCCTGTTAAAGCGGCCCTGATGGCCATGTTGGCCGTTTTCACATCTCGGATTTCGCCTACCATGATGATGTCGGGATCTTGCCTTAAAAAAGTCCTTAAAGCACTGGCAAAATCCAACCCGATATTTTCTTTCAACTGCACTTGGTTGATTCCTTCCAAGGTATATTCAATGGGATCTTCGATGGTCAAGATATTGGTGGCCCCGTCGTTCAATTTTTTTAGTGTGGCGTACAGAGTGGTGGTCTTCCCGGATCCGGTGGGGCCTGAAATCAATATGATCCCGTTAGGTTTTTTGATACCTTCCCGATACCGCTGCAGCTCCAAGTCGGTAAGGCCCAGTTCGTCCAGTTCAATGTCGCCAGTGTCCCTGCTCAGTATCCGAAGGACCAGTTTTTCCCCATGGAGGGTCGGTAGGGAGGAGACCCGTATGTCGAAATCTTCCCCTTTCGTGGCGATAGTGATACGGCCGTCCTGAGGCAATCGTTTTTCTGAAATGTCCAGATTGGCCCGTATCTTGATCTTGTTGACCATGGTGGGATACTCCGATATCGGGATCGCATAATATTCCAAGAGCTTTCCATCCAAGCGCAACCGGACCCGGGATTTGTTTTCATAAGGTTCAAAATGGATGTCACTGCTCCCTATCGCCTTGGCTTCCAGTAGAATCTTCTCCAAAAAATCGCTGGTATAGTTGAACTGGGAGGACCGGTCGTCTTGTCGCTGCCTATAGTTTGTAGTCAGATACTGTTGCAGTTCCGCTTTTTCACAAGGTTCCAATACCACTTTGGCATCCAATACAATATTCAGTTCGTTCAACAGCTCATTGAGGGTATCGCTATCGGTTTTCAGGTGCAGGCCGTTTTCATCCTGTGAAATGGGTACGATCCTGTAGTGGAACGCTTGGTCCGCCGTTATGCGCTGTTGTAAAAAGGGTGGTATTTTAAAGGAAGGGTGTTGCATTTAGTAGGTATATAGTGATGGGGTAGTAGGCCAATAGGTTAAAAGGAAGACCACTATAAGGAACATGCCCATGTAACCTGCCAGGGGCACGGTTTCCATTTTATGGAACAGGTTCATTGTTAAAAAGGCGGCCAAAGCAAAACAGACGGATCCCACGAACACATAAATAAAGGTTAGGGTTGGAAATCCCAAGGCCATGGCATACATGAAAAATAGATCTCCCGTTCCAAAACTGACATCCAGGAATTTTTTTCGGAACACAAGCCTGGTCGTGGTCCATAAAATCAGGAGGACACAGCTCACCAAAACGAAGTTCCCCAATACTGATATGAGAAATATGGAAATAGTTGACCTATAGAAATGAATCATGGCCAAGAGCAGCCCGATCAAGGGAAAAATGAACCAGGTCACCTCACGGTCCTTCAAATCTTGGAAGACCATGGCCCCACAGGCCATCAGTGTAAGTATTTGGAGGATCAATATCAATCCTTGATGATTTGTTTTGGGTTGCCACTCTCATCGATTTCCCAAACATTGAAGACCCCGTCCCCATCAAAATCCGTTATGGCCTCCGCGCGGGCCTTGAACGAAACATTGTCCGCGGATAATATTTCATAGATATAGTTGGCGGTCCCGTTTTCCTTTACGGTCTTGGGGGGAACAAAATCGAGTTCGTTGACATCCGGTGTGAACTTGCTGTACATATACCGATAGGTGGTCTGGGCATTGTACAGGGCCTTTAACTGGGTCTGTGCCTCTATACTCTTTGCCTTGGAGATCAAGGGCATCAGATTAGGTAATGCCAATAGGAGCAATATACCGATGATGGCAAGTACTATAAGGGTTTCCTGTAGGTTTAATGCGCTAACTTTTCGGGTAAGTATAGGTCGTACCATATAGCATCAATCATGATTTGGTGTTAAGGATAACTAATAAAAAGAAAGATTATTATATAAATAATGTAAAAAAATAATACTTTTTATTAAAGTAATGCAATTCATCGAAAATCTTAAAAAGCCCTAAAATATTTAAAATAAAGCTTATATAATTGCGATGTAATATCAACTCCCCAAGTTCAGAAATTACGTATTAAACAATAACCTACTATACCATGCACAACACTCTTCACTCATTGATGGAGTATTTATCTTTTTTAAAGATTCCTCTGTCGGCAATTGTATTTGAATCAAACAATGTATTGAGGCCTTTTGTTGATGAACAAAAAGGAAATCAATTGATGTATTTGATAGGGGCATAAGGAAATCAGTAAATATCCATAGGCTGAAATTCCCGCAACTATTCAATTATGTCTACACAGGAAAGGCATACCCAATTCCATTACAGTATTAATTCATATCGTACAAATAATGAAACCATTTACAAAGACGGGTAACTTAATCTCTAAGTTACTGGTGCCCACTTTTTTGTTGACCTCGGTTTTGACAGCAAAACTTTATGGTCAAGGTACAATCTCGGATGAGGATATGTATCAAGGGGAAATCAATCGAATGACCCAGATACCAACTTCGCCTGAAGCCGCTGCTTTTACAAAGTATGGCGACACCAAAGTAAGTCTCTATACGGGAACTCCCCAGATAGGGGTGCCCTTGTACACATATCAAGGTCGTGAATATAATTTGGATTTTGCTTTATCTTATGATGCAAGCGGAGTCAAGGTGGAACAAAGTGCCGGTGCTGTAGGTCTATCTTGGTCTTTGCAACCTGGCGGAAGGATAACCCGACAGGTGAATGGACTCCCAGATGATTATACCGTGGGTACATATCAGACACTGTTCAATAATTCAGGGGTCAGGGATTCGATGGACCTGTATCTTTCCGTTCCTGGTATATTTTCAGATAGTCCCAGATTTGCCAGTATAGCACAAGCACAGAACTTCCTTTATTTTATGTATGATATCAATCTGAACCAAATAGACGCCCAAAGGGATGTTTTTAAGGTGAATGCCGGAAACCTCAACGATACCTTTGTTTTTGACTTTGTAAATGGGCAACATGTCCCCAAATCGTTGAGCAATCCAAGGTTAAAGATTGAACCTACCACTTATGCCAGTAGTAATATCCAATCATGGAAAGTGACCGATGAGGATGGCACGGAATATTATTTTGAAGCCGAAGAATTGACCTATCGTGAAAATAATGATGTGGATGCTGGTAATCCCATGGGGGATGCAAGTGTCACCTATATTTCGTCATGGTTGCTTACCAAGATCATATCGTCCAATAAAAAGGATACCTATGAATTCTTGTATAAAAATGAGGGGTATGGTCCCTTTGAACAATTTGCCACAGCATTTGGTAACAATATTGTTACCATTGACCCTAATCAAACCTACTATAATTATTATTCAGGTACAGGGAGTGTAAGTGCGGTTCGATCCAATAATCAACCTTTATATCTTACACAGGTCAAACACAATGGCAATACCATCGCCACTTTGGCCTATGGCGACCGATATGATTTGGATGATACAGCTTCGAATTCCAGATTGACAAGTATAAATATCCAAGATCGGTTGGCCAATCCTATCCGTTCCGTGGTTTTCCATAACAATAATTATTTCAACAGGGACGGACAAACACTCACCCAATTGGCGAACCATACTACAAAAGAGTATTATGATATCCGTTTGAAGTTGGACAGTGTCGAGGTAAAAGGTGCACAAGGATTGTTGTCACAAATGTACTCCCTTGAATACCAGAGTCCGGACGATCTACCATCACGTTTCAGTTATGCCCAGGATTATTATGGATATTACAATGGCAGCAATACCAATACGACCTTGATTCCACACTTGGAATTATCAGGGAGAACCTTTGAGGGGGGGGATAGGGAGCCCGATTCCGCCAGTGGTCGGGTAGGGATATTGACCAAAATAGCCTACCCCACCGGAGGGTATACGGATTTTGTTTACGAACCCCATACGGTTTATACCATAGAAGAATCCAATACCACCCTTACACCTTTGCAATTGTCATTAAATGCAAGTAGTACCACAGATCCAGATCTATACAGGAATGACGAAGGGCAGTTGTGTGATGATGAGTTTGAAGGCCGGGATCCGAAAATAGTTATCAAAAAGTTTTTTGCCCCACAAACCGGTAATTACAATGTAAACCTGATTGGAAATTCCAGTGAAGTGGATGCCTATATTGTGGATGTCTCCTTAGGTACCGAAAATTATTCCAATTACTGTGAATTTTTCAATGATCAGAACGCACTTTGGGTCGAAAACGCCCCGAGCAATACCGTGTATCTTGAAACAGGGAAACTGTACAGGGCCTTGTTATTGTTGGCCAAAGACAACACCAACCAGTACAATTCGGCCTATTTGTCGGTTACCAAGGATACGGTTGTCTATACGCCGATCAACAAAAATATGGGAGGCAACCGGATCGCCAATATTTCCGATTACTCCAAGCAGGGGGTGCTGGCCAGTAAGAAGGAATACGGATATGGGGGTTCCCAAAGTACAGGTATCCCCAATTACCAGCCTACTGTTTATGAAATTAGGGCAGCAGATACTGAAACGGAAAAGGTAGAACAAGTAGTGCGGTACGGTACTTTTGCTACTGGTGACGAGCCACACGTGGTCTATTCCAAAGTGACCGAATCCCAAGTAAATGGTTCGGGGGTGGAATTGGGAAAAACGGAGTATACCTTTTTTGAGGGAACCAAAGGTTCGGTACCCATGACAACACCTCCCTATGAGAACAATTTTTTTCCCGATCTAAGGCCGGGCCAATTGCAAAAAAAAGAGGTATTGGACGATAATCTACAGATTCTCGAGCGGGACAGTACCAATTACTTTGAAACAGTGGTCAGGCCGATCAATATAAATTCAATCGTGGTTCGTACTGATCAGGATAGGTATGAAAAATTGGTTTTTTTAAAGGAGAATAATGACAATGGCTATTATGTGACTTTGGAATACTTGCCCAATTTTGATTGTGATGCTCCACCGACCCCAGACCACCCGGGATTATGTCAACTACCTGACTACATTGCGGATCCTGTTGGCAACGGTTACTACGGTTTTATGGACAAAAAATATGCTCCCTTCAGTATTAGAAAAACCTTTGCCAATGGAGCTTATGGAGGAGTAAACTATGTAAGAAGGGAAAAACTGTTCGGAAGTGGCAGCCTTGAAAAGGTTGTTGCGGAAGAAATTACCGAATACGACGATTATTCAACAGGAACCAAATACCTGCCTGCCTCTAAAACCACTACCAACAGCATGGGGCAGACCGTTAAAACGGAGTACAATTATCCCCATCAGAATCAAGTTGTTGGAGACCAAGCCTTGGTCAGCAAAAATAATTTGGTGGAAGTAACCAGGACCGTTGAAACGTTGGAGCCAGGAACGGTTGATGAAGAAAAGTTACGGGAATATTCCAAAACATACGGTGTGTTCGGCAGTGCGGTGTTGCCTTCGGAGATGAAGCTGGCCAAGGCGGATGAAAGTGAGGAAATCATGTACGACCTTGATTTTTATGCAGGCGGAAATATTAAAGAAGTACACCGACCCAATGGCCCAAGTACCTTTTACATATGGGGCTATGATGATACCTATCCCATTGCCAAGATAGATAATATGGAAGCTGGCGACATTACGACTACCATCCAAACCTATATTGATGCAGCCGTGGCCAGTTCTGATTTGGATGATGACCGTTGCCACACTACCGGTTGTGCGGAACAAGACCTATTGGACGACCTTCAGGTTCTACGAAACAATCTACCACCAAATGTGTTGATGACCACATATACCTACGATCCGCAAATTGGGGTTACGACCATAACGGACACCAAGGGGTATACCACCTTCTTTGAATATGATGGGCTCAGTCGCTTGATCAACACCAAGGATGAGGATCTCAACCTACTGAATGAATACCAATACCATTTTAAAGGACAGAACTAAACACGCCAAAAATGAACATTTTCAGCAAAACCATTAAAATACAGCCAGTTTTACTAACCGTGCTTGCGACAATGCTATTTTTTACTGTAAACAGTCGTGCACAAGGTGCCAGTTCGCCTGAAACATTGTTGATAGGCTCATGGATATTTGCCCAGGCACCCTCTTTTTCCTCAATGGATCAAGAAGACAGGGAACTAATGGAGTCCTCTCCCCAATTGAAGGCTAGCGTACAGACGAGCTATCTGAACCGAATTTTGACTTTTTCATCAAATGGACTGTTTAGCCAGACCGATAGATCTGGAAAAACATTGGAAGGGACATGGTCTTTGCAGGGGCAGACCTTAAATATTCAGAGTGCAAGTGGAAGCATATGGACGCTACTGGTTGTTTCCCTGGGCCCTGACCAATTAGTGGTCCAACAATCCGCCAAGGGAGAAGCACGCCCCATCCTTCCAGTCATTTACTTTACAAAAAACCAATAACATGGATTTGATTGAAAAGACAATACCGATGAAACCAAGCAAGGCAATGGCACTCTTGATATTGTGCTTTGCCACGATCTCCACTGCATTTGGCCAGTATAGCATCAGTGGCTCTTCCAGTGCTATACAAGGGGAGACCCATACCTATTCTGTCAACATAAGTGCCAACGATGTGGCCTATATAAATTGGTATACTTGGAATGGTGAGACCATCTCGAATGTTACCATTACCACTGCGGACTATACGTTTAACAATTCAGGTCTGTCAAAGCTTAGATGTCAGGTTGCGGATGAGTACAACAACATCTACATGCTGGCTAAGAATGTCAGTGTTTGTGCTACGTTGGTGTCCGGTGGTATCAATGGGGCACAGACCATCTGTTCTTCTGGAAACCCTTCCACCTTAGGGAGTTCCTCTTCTGCCAGTGGGGGGGATGGCAGTTACGTTTACCAATGGCAATATTCCGCCAATGGTAGCAGTGGCTGGACCAGTATCAGTGGGGCCACCGCCACCACCTATGATCCCCCAAGCGGTCTAACGGCCAGCCGCTGGTACCGAAGGAGGGTCACATCCTGTGGTCAGACCAAATATACAGGGACTGTAAAGGTGACCGTGGGAAGTGCCCTTTCCGCAGGAACTATCAATGGGGCCCAGACTATCTGCTACGGAGGTGACCCATCCACTTTGGGCAATGCTACCTCGCCTAGCGGGGGAAATGGGAGTTACACCTACCAATGGCAATACGATAACGGGGGAGTTTGGACCAACATCAGTGGAGCCACTTCGTCTACTTATAATCCTCCTGCAGGATTGACAGAAATCCGCTTTTACAGGAGGCGTGTACAGGTCTGTTCCGAGACCCAATATTCCAACATTGTTAAGGTAACGGTAAGGCCCGATCTGGTGGCAGGGGTGATCAATGGGACTCAGACCATTTGCTACAGTGGTAATCCTTCCACCTTGGGCAATGCCACATCGCCTAGCGGAGGGGATAGCAGTTATACCTACCAGTGGCAATATTCGGCCAACGGCAGTAGTGGGTGGACCAACATCAGTGGTGCCACTTCCTCCACGTATGATCCACCGAGTGGGCTTACGGTAGACCGTTGGTACCGCAGGGAGGTGTCTTCCTGTTCACAGACCAAGTATACCTCAACGATAAAGGTTACGGTAACGGAACCCCCGATATGGTATGCCGATGTCGATGGTGATGGGTTTGGGGATGCCTCCAGTACTATAGCGTCATGCACCCAGCCTTCGGGTTATGTGTCCAACAATACCGACGCCTGTCCCTACGAATATGGACCGACCACCGGGTGCGACTACACCACGGTTTCCCTGAGCGACGAGAACTATGTCTACTCACGTACCTACCAGCAAGCCATGGTCAGTTCCGCCAATATAGACCAAAACAGCGATGTGCTGGAAAGCGTGGCTTATTATGATGGCCTGGGACGCCCCATGCAGCAATTGGCCATCAAAGGGTCGCCCACTGGAAAGGACATCGTGACCCATGTGGGGTACGATGCCTACGGAAGGTCAGAGAAGGAATGGTTGGCCTATATGGCCACCAGTGGCACCATCGGCACGTACCGATCAAGTGCCGAAGCGGATACGGATACCTATTATGTGTCCAACTATGGTTCGGAAATGGGCACTACGCCCAATCCGTTTTCACAAAAGGAGTTCGAGGCATCACCGCTCAGCAGAATACTCAAACAAGCAGCGCCCGGAGAGGCCTGGCAACTAGGGAGCAACCATGAAATTGGATTTGACTATGACGTGAATGGTATCGATGAAGTAAGGCTCCTCAGCGTGACCACCAATGTTGTGAACGGTATCTATGACCCTTCATTGGTAGATGGTTCAGGAACTGTTTATTACAATGCGGGGGAACTGCTCAAGAACATGGTCAAGGATGAAAACCATGATGGTACCACCAGCAAGTTGCATACCACCGAGGAGTTCACGGACAAGAATGGCAGGGTAGTGCTCAAGCGAACCTATGCCCTAGTGAATAGTTCCGAGGAGGCCCATGACACCTATTATGTGTACGATGACTTTGGCAACCTCACCTATGTGCTCCCGCCCAAGGTGGATACTTCCGATGGGGTCTCGGCTGCAGAGCTCTCCGAACTCTGCTACCAGTATACCTATGACGAAAGGAACCGTTTGGTGGAGAAGAAGATCCCGGGCAAGGGATGGGAATATATCGTGTACAACCAACTGGACCAACCCATCATGACCCAGGACGCCCTGTTGAACGCGCAAGGAAAATGGTTGTTCACAAGGTATGACGCCCTAGGCCGTGTGGCTTTTACGGGCATGGTGAGCGGAGGTGCCAGGGATGCACAACAGACCGCGGCCAACAATGTTTCCATATCATGGTCGGAGCAGGCCACGACCGCCACCACTGTGGACGGGGTGTCCCTGTACTATGACACTAACGGGTATCCGGCGTTGGGCTCTGTAACGGAACTGCATACCATTAATTATTACGATGGGTACAATACCTCTAGGGACGGCATTGCCAAACCTACGGGACAAGTATTGAACCAAGATCAGGCCACGAACGTTACCGGACTCCCCACGGCTGCCAAGGTGCGGGTGCTAGGGACCACTAGTTGGATCACCTCCCTCACGGTGTACGATAAAAAGGGCAGGGCCATCTGGATACAGACAGACAACCCCTATTTGGGCACCACCGAAGTAATGAAAATGGAACTGGACTTTGTGGGCAAGGCCAAACAGAGCCTGAGCGAACATACCATGAGCGGTAATGCCACCATCACTGTAACGGATACCTTTGCGTATGACCATACGGGCCGTTTGGTACTGCAGGAACAGACCTTGGGCGGACAGACCGAGACCCTCTTCCTGAACAGGTATGACAATCTGGGCCAGTTGGTTTCCAAGGATGTGGGAAATACCTTGGGAGATCCCTTGCAGACGGTGGACTATGTCTACAACATACGGGGATGGTTAAAACAGATCAACGATCCAAATACATTGGGAGGGGACCTGTTTGCCTTTGGGATCAACTACAATTCGGTTGCCCATGGCGGTACGGCACTGTTTAACGGAAACATTGCCGAAACGGAATGGCGTACGGCCAACACGGATAATGCACTGAAATGGTACCGCTATACCTATGATGCCCTGAACCGGATCACTTCAGCCACCGATATATCGGGGAATTATGATGTGTCCAACATCACGTATGACAAGATGGGGAACATCAAGACCCTCACAAGGGATGGATGGCAGAATGGTAATTACCCCAATATGGACGTGTTGGTCTATGGTTACGACAGTGGCAACAAATTGTTGCAGGTAACGGATAATGGGAACGATACCTATGGTTTTAAGGACAGTGCCGTGGATGACCAAGATTTTTGGTACGATACCAATGGTAACCTGACCAAGGACGACAACAAGGAAATCACCTCCATAAGCTACAACCATCTGAATCTTCCTACATTGATCAGTACAGCTTCGGGAACTATTTCGTATGTTTATGATGCCATGGGCACCAAGTTGAAAAAGACGGTCTCCGTGGGAAGTTCTGTGACAGCCTATGCGGGCAACTACATCTACCAAAACGGTACGTTGCAGTTCTTTAGCCAGCCCGAAGGGTATGTGACCCCCGATGGTATGGGCGACTATGACTATGTGTACCAGTACAAGGACCATTTGGGCAACATACGCTTGAGCTATGTGGACAATGCGGGCACGTTGGAAATCGTGGAGGAATCCAACTACTACCCTTTCGGCCTTAAGTACAAAGGGTACAACGAGGTTACCTCTTCCTTAGGAAACGATCTGGCGCAGAAGTGGAAGTACAATGGTCAGCAAACCGAAGATGCGTTTGATCTTAACGTAACCGAAATGACGTTCAGACAATATGACCCTGCCATTGCAAGGTTCAATGTCATAGATCCTGCTGCAGAGGTGGCAAGAAACTGGACACCATATCGATTCGCATTTAATAGTCCGATGTCGTTTAATGACCCCTTAGGGTTATGGGAGAGAAACGCTAAAGGGGCTTGGCAAACAAATGATACAAAAGATATTGAACGTTTTATGAGTATGTTGCAATTTGAGAGCGATTTCTATGGTGGGGCTGATATATCGCAGATTGATACGTTTATAGGTGAAGAATTCCATGGGTCTGGAGGAAGACTAAGTGATGGAAGTATCCTTTTGGACAATGAAAATGTAACTATCAATAGCGTAGGTCGCTCTGCTGGTTTTAGTGCAAGACAGGTGGATAATATAAATCAACAAACAGAAAAATATGGCTCTCATATTTGGAATCAGGGAACTGGAGAAAGTCAACATTGGGCATATTCTTACAGCTATTTTAGAGAACGTAGCTGGCATCAAAATGGAGGCGGATTTCCAGGACTTGAGTTGAGTGGTGAGGCCATGGATTATGCATCTAAGTTTTTAAATAATTCAAAAGGGTGGTATAGTCTAAGTCAAGGAAAGAGATATGGAAATAACTTCCATGGAAACCAATATACCGAGAAACGAATTAATGTTCAGAATTTTTCAAAATGGTTGAACGCTGGAGGTAAGGTTATAGGAGCCTATGGTCTTTATGACACTTATGGAGAATGGAGTAGTGGCAAATTATCAAATGCTGGTGCTGCATATATAGGTGGTGTGGATGCAGCAGCTCTTGGAAGTAAAGGGGCATCTGCTCTATATATCGGGGCTTGGTCACTTGGAACAGGAATAGGTAAGACAATAGTTGAGAGCAACTGGTATTTTAATACATTTCAAGATAGACCCAATTGGTAAAGTTTATGTATAATTATTTTTTTGGTTTTCTTTATAAATATTATGATAATACTCCAAAAGGGGACAAATCTAAAGCCCCCTTTCTTTCTGCCATTCTTGTTATATCAGTTCTGTTGGGGCTTAATTTTCTTACTTTAAGAGATGTGTATTTGTTTCAAATAAAAGGAATAAGCGTTTCTCTTCTAAATTATAAAACTACCATTGTATTATCTCTCCTGATTCTTTTTAACTATATATATTTTAGGAGTAAGTATAAAAGAATATTAAAAGATTATGATGGAAGGAATAAAGTAAAAAAGGTGCTAAGCCTTCTATACATAATCATAACTGTAAGTTTAGCAGTTATCACAGCATATTCTGTTAGATATAACTTACCTTGGTGGAGATAATTGCAAAAACTATGGTTTTCAAAAAAAGGCAAATGCTAATAGTCTTAATCAGTTTATTATTTGCGAGTTGTAATGAAAGTCCTTCTTGTAAAGATTTTAAAGAGGGTAATTATAATATCGTATCTGAAAATGCTCTTTCGGATTTTGCAGTAATAAGGAATTTGGACAGTCAGATAGAAACAAATGAATATGGAGATAAAACCTATTATTCGATAGAATGGATAAGCGAATGTTCCTTTATCTCCATGTTTGATGACACTAAAATGGTGTTGAATGATGAAATGAGAATGATCAATTCTGATGGAGGTCTTGTTGTAGAGCTTTTGGAAGTCTTGGATGATGATTGCATTTCTTATCAGTCATATGTTAAGAACTTCAAGGAACTAAGTCTTAGAAAGGGTAAGTTTTGTAGAATAGAATAGAATAGGTAATGTAGCAAAATAATTGTTTTACCTAAGCACAATAATCAACAGCAACTCTTTTTGGGTTGCTGTTTTGTTTTTACAAGCTTTATTCCTTTAAGTGTTGTTATTTGGAAGCGTTTGTTTCTTTTGGGATTCATGGTAGGATAATTAATTTATAGAATTGATTTTTCTAATTAGATCATCTACAATAATATGCTCCGTTTCATTGAACTTATCAAAATCACTTTGTGAAATTCCTTCAAGATGATTTAAAATAAAACTTTTCCATTCAGCGAAAAGAATGCCATTGGGATTCCTTCCTGGATTAATAAAAATAGGAGAGTTGGTTCTTCCAAGTACATCATCCAAAAATTGGTAATGTAGTAAACTAGTTGATTTTTTAATTTTAGACTGTAAACAATTAAAAACCAGCAACTTACACTATGTGCTGTTACTGGTTTTTATGGTTATGGGCCATCCTATGAACACTTAAAGACCGGGAGATACCATAAAATAAAGTTTCTTTGAACCCTTATGTAGTAAATGGGTTGATGGAAGAAAAATGCCCCAAGTGCAATGGACAGTGCGTAAAATACGGCAAACAAAATGGGAAGCAACGCTATAAGTGCAAGCAATGTTTCAAGCTTTTTAAGCAACAATATGTATACCGGGCCTATGGGAAGAACATGGACACATGGATCAAGACCCTTCTTAAGGAAGGTTGTGGTGTTAGGAGCATGGCCAGGATCTTGGGTATTTCCACCAAGACCGTGCAGTCCAGGATGTTGAAGATAAGCAAGGACATTGGACCTCCACGGGCCTTCAATTGGGGAGGTGTGTACGAGGTTGATGAGATTTGGAGTTTTATTGGAAACAAATCCAATGTTGTTTGGGTCGCCTACGCATTGGAAAGGGAGACAAAAAGGGTTGTTGATTTTATTGTGGGCAAGAAAACCAAGGAAAACATACAGCCGTTGATCAATACCTTGCTCCTTCAAAATCCAAACCGGATATATACGGATAAATTGAACATTTATCCTGGCTTGGTTCCAAAGGAAATCCACGGTCGATCCAAATATGGAACCAATCGTATAGAACGCAACAACCTAACGCTGCGCACCCATATTAAGCGACTTGCTAGAAGAACCATATGTTTTTCAAAAAACAAGAGCTATCTAGTGGCACATCTAAGGATATATTTTTGGGGATGACCAACTATGGTAGTAGGCCCATCATAAGCCACATGCATATCGTGGCCTTAAAATGGAACGGTTCATAGAAAAAGATTTTAAACTTGAAAGAAAAATCTTATTTTCGAAATACGACACCAATCAACCATACCTTGAACCTACGACCATTACTGTGTACCCTCGCCTTGTTTTTAACATGCACCTTTGGTGCAAATGCCCAGTTGGAGGCATCCATCTGGTATTTTGGAAAAAATGCAGGACTTGATTTTAGAAATGGCTCGCCCGAGGTGCTGTACGATGGGGCGTTGGATACCAAAGAAGGCTGTGCCACCATATCGGATGCCAATGGCAGTTTGATTTTTTACACGGACGGCATAACGGTATGGAACAAGAACCATGCAGTCATGCCCAATGGGACTGGCCTCTATGGACATTTTTCTTCCTCTCAATCCGCTATCATAGTACCCAAACCAAAAGACTCGGACAGGTATTATATTTTTACTTGTTGGCAAACAAGCGGCATCAATTATTCCGAGGTTGATATAATGGCCAATGGGGGATTGGGAGTAGTAGTTGACAAGAATTCCCCATTGCTGCCAATAGTCAATAATCTTCCAACATTTGTGGCCGAAAAACTTACGGCGGTGAAACACGTCAACGGAACTGATATTTGGGTGATTGGTCATGGTTATAGAAACGACCACTTTTATGCATGGCGGGTCACCCCTGCCGGAGTTGATGCGAACCCAGTGACAAGTATAATAGGAACCGACTTTTCGTCCACAGGGGCCAGTACAAAAGACCCCACAGGATATTTAAAGGCCTCTCCAGATGGTAAAAAACTGGCCATTTGCCATAACAGTGTTTCAGTAGAGCTCTTAGATTTTGACAATGCAACAGGTACAGTCAGCAATCCGGTACTACTCGCTGAAAACAGATTGTTCTACGGAACCGAATTTTCCCCTTCGGGTCGAATGCTCTATGTCTCTGAAGAAAGGGGCAATGTATATCAATATGATTTAAATGCAGCTGACATTCGCACAAGCGAAATAAATATCAGTGGAAATGAAAGAAATTCAGGGGCACTTCAATTGGGGATCGATGGTAAAATATACTGTACCAATTACGGTGAAAATAATTTGAGCGTGATTCACGATCCAGATGTTTTGGGAATAGGGTGCCAGTACGAATACAATGCAATTGATCTTGGGGACCGATTGGGCTATTTTGGTCTTCCACCATTTATCCAATCTTACTTTTACTCAGGAAGGATTTTTTCCGGAAATGTGTGTTTGGGACAACCTACAGAATTTAAACTGGGTGATGTAGAATCCATTGTTTCCGTTTTATGGGATTTTGGTGATGGTCACATCTCTAGTGATGAAATGCCCATACACACCTATTCAACAACGGGACAGTTTATGGTAACCGTAACAGTGAACACGACCAATGGAACCAACATCCTTACCAAGGACATCATTATAAATGATATGCCCGTGGCCAACAGGCCAACAGATATTGTGTACTGTGATGGAGGTGATTTTTTGAATGATGATATTATTATTTCCATTAAGGACAATGAGATTTTAAATGGTCAAGATCCATCAGTTTTTAAGGTAAGGTATTATGGCAATGAATTGGATGCGCTGGACGATGAAAATCCATTGCCCCACAAGTTTAATAGTAATGGACAAAATGCCACAATCTATGTAAGGGTATATAACGATCAAAATAATGAATGCTATGCAATCACCAATTTTAATGTAATGGTAAAGCCACCCCCTGAAATTCCGTTGAAAGATTACTATGTCATTTGTCCAGATAGTCCGGAATTGATTTTAGATGCTGGAATATTTGAAAGTTATGTATGGGAAGATCAAAATGGCAATGTCGTTGGAAATTCCCAGACATTGAATGTAACAGAATTGGGAAACTATACCTTGACAGTGACAGATAATCAGTACGGGACCACCTGTGCAAATTCCATAGATTTTGAAGTATTGTCCTCTGGCGCACCTGAGAGTTTTAGTGTAAGTACAAATGGCCTATCAGATGAAATAATTTTGACCATTGATGTTATAGGAGCTGGAACTTTTGAATACTCAATTGATGGTTTGGACTACCAAACTTCCAATCAATTTAAAGTATTGCCAGGGAAATACATGGTTTATGTGAAGGATCCTTTAGGGTGTAGAACATTGAGTAAAGAAGTAATGGCAATAGGATATCAGAAGTTTTTTACTCCAAATGGGGATGGTGCTAATGAGACATGGAACATAATTGGAGGGGAGATGTATCCAGAATCTCAGTTATATATATACGATCGGTACGGTAAGTTATTGGGCCAATTCTCACCATTATCCTCTGGCTGGGATGGCAATTTTTTGGGAAAACCTATGCCTTCCTCAGATTATTGGTTCAAGTATGTTTATGACAATGATAAAACATACACCGGACATTTTTCCCTACGTCGGTAAATTATAAAAATTAAGGTTTTTCATACAACACGAAGCCGAAATTTACGTTAACTACTTACCAGAATCTTAGTGAATGAGACCTACACTAACCATGATGCTGTTGGCATTGGTACTTCATGCCTGTGGCCCCATGCACCAAATGCAAAAAGTGGAGTCCCCTTTGCCCATGATCGGTTCAATGGGTAAACAGCGATCCGGATTGTTCAAAAAGGATTTTCAAAAAGTGGGAGAACCTATCCTGGCATCCGCCATTGCCATATCCGTCCGATCGGTCCCTTTTACTTCGAGTATGCTAGGAAAATATACAAAGTACCGTGAAAACCAAGGGCTACAACCTTTGGTCATGGAAAAGGATACCACCAAAACCAAAAGGCTACGCTATTTTGAGTTGACTATCACAGATGTGATCGGGCTGGCAAAAGCCTTGAACAGTGTGGATAACGAGGTCCTGTTAAAATACCTTCAGGAGGACTCGGATCTGGTGCTCTTGTCCCAGATTTCCTTTATGGCCGATACCGAAACAGCCCAAAGGATCGAATCGGTGGACCATTTGTATTTGGTCACGGATACGAACGGGGTCCTAGCGCTTCAGACAGGGAATGCCCGGACCGATTATCCAATCAGCGCATCGGTATTAGAGACCTTTGATTTTGAAACGGCAGGTTTCTGTTGGAAAAAGGACAAAAGGGGCAAGTTGCAAATTGCCCACATCCTTATGGACGGGGGTACTTGTCCCGGGGATACTGAAGGCAATCCCAAGAAATTGGACAAAACACCTGACTATCTAAAGCTATGAAGATAAAAACAACCCTTTTTGCCATGATCCTCTTTGTCGGTTTGGCAAGTTGCGAGGATATTTTGGAAGTGCCTGATATTTCGGACCAGACTGTAATGATTTTGGCCCCAATAGAAGGGAGCGTACTGGAGGACAACGCCGTGAATTTCAATTGGGAACCTGTGGGGGAAGCCACGGGGTACCAAATTCAGATTGCCACGCCCAATTTTGGGAACGCTACCCAATTGGTACTGGACAGTATTATGGAAGTGGATACGTTGGGCTATGTGACCACCCGAATGGGACAGAGCCTTTTCAACGGCAACTATGAGTGGCGCATAAGGGCCTTCAACAGTGATTACGAAACACCTTATACCGTGAATGCCTTTCAGGTGAACGGGGACGAGGACCTGGACCTTACCCCTCCCAACACCCCACAGTTGGTGGCACCGACCAATGGGGCTTCACAGACGGAAACGACCCTGGATTTTTCATGGACCCGTGAAGATGTTCCCGGGACCGCGGAGCGGGACAGCATCTTTATATATTCCGATGAAAGCTTGAGTGCATTGGTTACCAAATCGTTGGGCGCCAACAAAACCTTTTCCACCACAGTGGCAGAAGGAACCTTTTATTGGTATGTAAAGGCCTATGATGCCGCAGGCAATGAGAGCAGTGCAAGCACTACGTTTAATGTAACGGTGGCGAATTGAGCAAAAATGTAAGGACATATGTGCTTTTGGGCCTGGTATTGATCATATGGGGCCTTATCGGATACAAGGTGGTCAAGGCCCTGTCGCCAGAAGAGGAGCCTATGCCAGAATTAAAACCAGTTGTTTTTTCACCCAAACCCACAACCAAGAAAGATACTTTTAGTTTAATGGCCAATTACAGGGATCCCTTTTTGGGTACGCTGCCCAAAACGGAAAGAAAACCTATAAAAAAACAGGTGGCAAAGCAACTGGTTCAAAAGCGCAACATTGTGTATTCGGGATCGGTCTCGCAATCAAATTCCGGGAACAGTATGTTCTTTGTGACCATTGATGGACAGCAGCACATCATGTCCCAGAAGGAGGAAGTGGATGGGGTAAAATTACTGTCGGGCAATGGGGAAAATATCAAGGTCCGTTATTATGGCACCACGGAAACCATATCCCGTGCCCAATGATCAAATTGAAAAAAATAAAGGCAGGGGCACTTCAGTTTATCCTCTTTATCGGGGCCATCATAGCCGTACTGTTAATGGCCTTTGTGATGATCAGCCACAGTCATACCCTTTTTAACAAGAAGACAGACATCACCATAGCAGTGATCCAGGCCACTGATAAGGGCATGGACGGCTCTTTTGACCAACCCTTCGAAGTGGGAAAGACACGGGAGCTTCCCGAACACGACCCGTTGGGAATAGAAACCAATGTCCAAAAAGACTATTGGGGGCTTTTGGAAAAAAGAGAGGTGACTTCAAAAAAAGGGAAATTGAAGTTTACCAAGATCGGGTTGGTGGGCCTCCGAGAGGAAAATCGATATGCCCTTTACCTTGAGGACAACAACCGTCCCATGGTCATTGCAGGTGATGCAAAGATCTCTGGAGATGCCTTTTTGCCGGAACGCGGCATAAAAATGGGAAACATACAGGGTTTCGGATATACAAAGCCACAATTGGTGTACGGTAGGCGACAACAAAGCAGTTCTCGTTTACCCGAATTGAACCAAGAAGTGGTCCGGCAACTGGGTCAATTGACCGGTTTGACCAAGGGCAATACCATTAGCTTCAATAAAGGAGAAATCATCAAAAATAGTTTTCAGGAAGAAACCCAGATTATACAAGGTGCTGTTATCGAATTGGAGAACATATCATTGGTGGGGAATATTATGGTATGGGCATCCCATGAGATCACTGTGCAGCCCACGGCCAATTTGAGGGATGTGGTATTGATTGCGCCACAAATCAACATTGTCGTTGGAACCAAGGGTAATTTTCAGGCTTTGGCGAGTAACCAGATAAAAGTGGGCCGTAATTGTAGCCTGGATTATCCATCTGTTTTGGCGGTAGAAAAGAAGGGGAAATTTGAAAAGTCCGCCAACAAACAACAGGAGCCGTCATTGATTATGGAACAGGGTTCCAGTCTATCTGGGATCGTACTTTATTGGGAGGAAAACGATTCGGAAGGCTATGGTGCAAATATCCAGATCCAGGAAAATGCAAATGTCAATGGGGAGGTGTATTGCCAGGGCAGTCTGGAGCTCAAGGGAAATGTATACGGAAGTGTTACCACAAAATCGTTCACCGCCCTGGAAAAGGGGAATGTCTATCAAAATCATTTGTTCGGAGGGAACATAGATGCAAGCCTCTTGCCCCTGGCCTATGGTGGGCTTGTATTTAAGGATAAACCTGCAAACCAAGTGATGAAATGGTTGTATTGAAAAAGATAAAGGCATCTACCTTGATGGAGACCTTGGTGGCCACGGTATTGATCGTGATCGTTTTTATGATGGCCAGTATGACATTGAACTCATTGTTTGCCAATACGGTTGCCAGCAATACCAATGAAGTGACGCAAGAGTTGTTGTTTTTGCAGTATCAATACGAGAATGGACAATTGGAGCTTCCCTATTTTGATGAACTAGGGAATTGGGAGATCAAAGTAGAGGAACAGGAATGGAAATCCAATGGGAAGATCAACTTTTCAGCGGAACACCTTTCAATAAAAAAGGAAGTCACTTTTAGTTTGGTAAAATGAACAGGATGGACCAAAAAATAAAGGCTTTTACTTTGAACGAAATGCTCGTGGTCCTGTTGATTACCAGCTTGGTGGTTGGTATGGCATATAGTGTTCTTCGGTTGGTACAGCTACAAATGCAGGGCATTTCGGGCAATTATGAGCGAAACACGGAACTGAACTTGTTAAGACAAAGCTTATGGGTCGATTTCAACCAATGCGATAGGATTTGGTTCGATCCTTCCAAAAATGAACTTGTAATGGCAAATGAGTTGAAGCAGACAATTTATCTCTTTCAGGAAGACGAAGTGATCAAGGATAGGGATACCTTCTCTGTCAAGATAACGTCCTTGGACAGATACTTTAATGGAAAGATGACAGGTTTTGGTGAAATCGATGCCCTGGATCTGTACACTTCCAAGGAATTGGGGGATAAGCGAATATTCGTTTTCAAAAGAAACGCAACAACCACATATATGAACCAATAGGATGGGATTCAAACTGGAACATACCTTGGAGACAAAACCGACGGATTCTTCCATTGGTAAGGGTTTGGATAATCTTTTGAAAAGGGAGATAACCCTTTTTGGTTCCTTTTTCAACAACAAATACAAGGAGGAATTTTATGGTGAACTGGCCATTTTATTGAAGGCCGGTGTCCAGTTACGAGAGGCTTTGAACTTGCTACAGGAAAACCAGAAGAAGCAGACATTCCAGGAATTTTATGGCCAAATGGTCATGGAACTTGACAAGGGTGCAAGTTTTTCAGGGCTTCTAAAATCAAGAAAGGAATTTACGGAGTATGAGTTCTACTCGGTACAAATTGGGGAGGAGAGCGGTAACCTACCTACCATATTTTTCGAGCTGGCCTCTTTTTTCAAACAAAAGAACGAACAACGTAGAAATTTGGTCAATGCATTGACATACCCCTTGATCATTTTGAGCACAGCGGTATTGGTTGTCATTTTCATGCTCCGCATGGTGGTGCCCATGTTCGAGGACATTTTCAAACAAAACGGTGTGGAATTGCCTGTAATAACCCAATGGATCATCGCGGCTTCCAACTTTATCAAAAGTTATGGACTACTTTTAGTTTTAGCGATAACCACATTGGTATTACTTAGGAAACCCTTATTGAAGAGGGAAGGTGTAAAACGAAGAAGGGATTATTTGTTGTTGAGGGTACCTTACCTTGGCAATTTTATACGTTCTGTTTACTTGACACAATTTACCCAAGCTGTGGCATTGTTGACCTATTCAAAAGTTCCTATGTTGAACAGTGTTCAGATGGTCAAACGTATGATCGACTTTGTCCCGTTACAGGAGGCACTTAGTACAATGGAGCTAAAAATAATGAAAGGTGTCTCTTTACATGAAAGCCTGAAAGGGAACAAGGTTTTTGACAACAAGTTAGTCTCTCTGGTCAAAGTCGCCGAGGAGACCAACCAAACAGAGTACATCTTTGATAAATTGCATCAACAATATGCCATGGAAGTACAGCAAAAATCGAAAATGCTGTCCACAATAATGGAACCCTTGATCATTGTGGTCATTGGTATTTTTGTTGGAGTGATTTTGGTATCCATGTATTTGCCGATGTTCAAATTGAGTACGGTTTTGGGAGGGTAATAAATTAATGAACAAAACTTTTACTCATACTTTAAATAAAAATAGCACATAAATTTTTCTTTACTGAAGGCAAATAAATCCGTTTTAATTAGTTGAGAATGGAATTGTAGTGCTTCTTTCTGGTTTACAACAAAAAGCAATCATATGGATGGTTCTGTCATCAATGTGCCCTCAATCATATGGATTCAAAAAGTTTGAGACTTATTGCACTTTGACTAGCATTTCTTGGATAGCATCTATTACTAAATTGGGTTCATCTTTCTGAATGAAATGTCCACTTTTTTCGGTAGAAATTATTTTCGTTTGAGGAACTAGCCGTTGAAAATCCCGATATAGTTTTTTTTGGATTTCTATTAATTTTACTTCGAAAGGGTCATTTTCATCGACCTTATTTGATTCTAGCAAAGTAATCGGTATATCTGTATTTATTGAAAAGGTTTTGAGAATGGAATCGTGTTCTGGATAAGCTTTGATCTCCATTTGAAATCCTTTCGGGATTAGTTTAAGTTGTGCATTTAGTGTGCTATCCGCAATAATAATTTCTTCTTGGGTTTGAAGTTTTCTCAGTTCCTGCTCAAGAAATTCACTTCCAGGGTCAATCAGTACAAGTCCGGCCACATTTTTTGGATAAGTATAGAGAAAATAGCGAGCAACATAACCTCCCATGGAATGACCTACAAAAATCATTGGAATATCAATTATTCCTTCTTTTTCTAACAATTCCCTTAGTTCTTCGGTCACATTTTCGAGGGTTCTAGGAGAATCAGTGAGCTCTGATTTTCCTATTCCCAGTCTGTCGTAGGAAATAGTTTTGGTGATTTTGGAAATTTCATTTTGTACTTCATTAAAATCTTTTAAGTCACTCCCTCCTCCATTAAGAAATACGACAACTGGCTCTCCCTCACCTGCTGTAAGAACATATTGTTGTCGATTTTGGATTTCAAGGTAATGGTAATTTGGCTCCTTTCTACAGGAACAGAATAGAATTAAGACGAGAAAGAGAAATTCAATGGGTTTCATATCATTGGAAGAATATGATTATGACGAATACAATGTACATTTGTTAGTATGCTACCTTCACTTTCCATAATGATTGGGCAATCCTATCCTCGATTTTAAAATTTACTACACTTTTGAATGTAATCTCATAAACCAATTTTAAATAGGCTTAAACACGAATAGTTTTTATTAAATTTGAGTTGTAAAACATCCATAAGTTTTGCCACTGAATGTACTGTTTTAATTACAGTTTAGAGTTCGGTTAATCAGTTTTAGGACACTGTATAAAGTGCTGACTATAAGGTGGTTGAAAATACCTCTTTCTTCCAGTCATCCCGACCAAAAAGCCAAGCGATATGCTTGGCTTTTTTATTATTACCTAAAATAAAAAACCAAAAAAAGAATGGCTGTTAAAAAGGGTGTTTAACCATTGATAAAATCCCATTGCATAATTTTGGATTGATATCCTTGCGCTACTGGCAGTTAAAACCTGTGATTGTTAGCTCTTGGAACAAGCTATTTTATTGACGATTTTCCAATTGTTGGTTTAAAATAGATATCTTGTTTATAATTAAGGAGTTCGTGTGAGTGGATTTAAGGATTTTATAAAATCAAGGACTCCATTGGTTTGATATGGATGCTGTTCATAAAGATAATTGTGGTTCTGTTTCAGGGTATGAAATGAATCTACTTACAAGAATAATATAATAATATGGGTTTATTTTAAAGTGTAGATGTATAAAGTAAACCTTGACCAGAATCTATTAAATAGCATGTAATAAACCATTTGGATTTTAAATAGGAAATATAATTTGACCATGTAGAACCTTTAAAGATTCATCGGAAATGAAAACAAAACAGCCAAGATCATATTTTATCATTCTCTATTTTGTGTTTATAGGTTCAATCATAGCTCAAACTGCTGAATCCAAATCGGTTAGGGTGAGCGGTACCGTATTGGACCCAGAGCATAATCCCGTTAAAAAGGCCATTATCTATTTGGACTCGGTCAATACCAGGATGAGAGCCGATAAAAAGGGCCGTTTCGAAATTGACTTGAACAATGATGACAAAGTTATCATGGCATTTTCCCCGATTTATGGAATCCAATCCGTTGATTTGGATGGAAGCGAAGAAATACAGATTGTTTTTCCTGAAGACGGCCCTATTATCACCGAGGATAAATTATCGGAACTTGGGTTCGATACGAAAGGAAAAGCACGGAGTAAAAGAGAGCCGAAAGATTATAGTAAATACCTGGATATGTATCAATTGATTGCCACGGAAGTTCCGGGTGCCCAAGTTAATGGTACCAAAATCCGATTAAGGGGTAATGCACTGAATTCAGTGAACAGTGGGCAGGAACCCTTATTGATTGTAGACGGTACAGTGGTAAGCTCCATAGATTATATCATGCCCAGGGATGTGGCTTCCGTTGAGGTGATTCGTGATGAAAATGCCTCACTGTATGGGACTCGCGGTGCAAATGGAGTAATTGTCATAAAAATGAAAAAATAGACTGGGTTCAATAAGTTTTTATACCCGTATCACGCAACGAAATATGAAAGTGACATCTAATTCGTAAAAAGAGAACGTATGAAACAGTTGTTCGTTGCCCTTCTATTATGCCTTGTTTTCAATTCCTGTGACAATGAAGACGACCTTAAAGGATTTGATCAGGATGCTTTTCCCATTGAAGGCACTTGGAAATTGACCGCAGCCTACATTAGTGCCGGAGGCCCACAATACTGGACAGATGTTGAGAATGGGGAAGAAATTGAATTCCAAGGGAATGGAAGTTTTTCTTCCGACAGATATCCAGAATGTACTTCAGGTAATTTTTCTGTGGATGAAGGAAATCTTACCCTTGAATACGATTGTGAGGGGTTCGAGACGGGCACGGAAAACGAAGAGGGCTTGATTACCTATACGTTGGATTATGGCAAAAATACGATCCTTCTTACCCCAACCAGTATCATTTGTATAGAAGGATGCAGCTATAAGTACGAGAAAGTGGATTAGATTCCAATAACAAAAGCCTCAATTTTTCATACGGGATTTTTAAGTGTTGATTTCTGTCCCCATAAAATTTTCCCCCAATCCCCAATAAAATTCTTTAAATCCATAATTCTATATCCGTAATACTTCAGTTTACCCCAGTATTCAGTAGATTTGGGAAAACCAAACTATTCTACTGACTCATGCAAACCAACTTCCGCTTTTCCCTATTCTTTTTTTCTTTTATTTTAACCACTATAACATTTGCACAGGATTTTGATGCTTTTCAATACCGCACCATTGGCCCGGCTCGTGGAGGTCGCGTAACCACCGTAACGGGAACGGCTTTGGAACCTGGTACTTTTTATTTAGGTGCTTCCGGTGGAGGAGTATGGAAAACGGAGGATTACGGCACTTCGTGGTTCAATGTTTCCGATGGGTTTTTTGAAACGCCGTCCATTGGCGCTATCGAGATAGCGGAAAACGATGCCAATATTGTATACGTGGGCACGGGTTCTGATGGTATCCGAAGCAATATCATTGCAGGAAAAGGGATGTACAAATCCATAGATGCCGGAAAAACTTGGGAACATATTGGTCTGGAAAACGTGGGCCAAATTGGTGCCGTTGAAATTGACCCTACCAACAGCAACATCGTATGGGTAGCTGCCATTGGAAATGCTTTCAAATCCAATCCAGAAAGAGGTATTTTTAAAACGTCTGATGGCGGCAAGACTTGGGAAAAAGTATTGTTCGTTTCCGATGAGGTCGGTTTTGCCGATTTGGAGTTGCTTCCAGGTAACCCAAACGTGGTCTATGCAGCAGCATGGAAGGCTCGCAGAACACCGTGGACCATTGACTCAGGTGGTGAAAATAAGGATGGGGGTATCTACAAATCCGTAAACGGTGGAAAAGATTGGGTAAAATTGGAAGAAGGTTTGCCAAAAGGACTTATCGGTAAGATAGATTTGGCTGTTTCCCGTGTTGATTCTCGAATTCTATACGCCGTCATTGAAGCACCTGACAAGGAAAGAGGACTTTACAAATCCATTGATCAAGGCAAATCGTTTACTCATGTTTCCGATAATGAAGATTTGGTGAACAGGCCATTTTACTATACCAACCTAGAGTTAGATCCTACCAATCCCGACATCATTTATTCCAATGCCAACCCATTGATAAAATCTACCGATGGTGGTAAAACATGGAAAGAAATGAGTGTTCCCCATGGTGACAATCATGATATTTGGCTCAATCCCAATAATCCCGATCTGTTGATTCAATGTAACGATGGGGGAGCCAATGTTTCCCATAATGGAGGAAAAACATGGTCTACCCAATTTAATCAACCAACGGCTGAAATTTATCAAGTGGCAGTGGATGAGCAATATCCCTACTGGGTCTACGGTGCACAGCAGGACAATACCACCATTGCCATTCCAAGCAAAGCTCCCAGCGCCACCACAACCCCAGGAACGCCTATCATGTTGAATGTGGGTGGGTGCGAAACAGGCCCCGTGATCCCGATGCCGGGCAACCACTACATGGTGTACAACAACTGTAAAGGACGTTTTAGCGTGTACAGTAAAAAAACAGGGATTGATCGTGAATACTCCATCGGGGCTTCCAACATTTATGGTCACAATCCGAAGGATTTAAAATATCGTTTTCAAAGGGTGGCGCCCATCCACGTGTCGCCATTCGATGCTGAAGTGGTGTATATGGGGTCCCAATTTCTGCACAAGACCAGCAACGGGGGTAAAAATTGGGAGATCATTTCTCCTGACTTAACTGCCAACGAACCTGATAAACAGGTTATTTCCGGTAATCCGATCACAAGGGACATCACGGGTGAAGAATATTACAGCACTTTGTATTCCATCAGAGAATCCAAGATTGTCAAGGGCACCATTTGGACGGGTTCCAACGACGGGGTGATTTCCGTAACCAAGGATGGTGGCAAAACATGGAAGAACGTTACACCTAAAAAATTACCCAAAGGAGGAAGGGTGGAATCTGTGGAACCTTCTCAATTTAACCCTGCAAAGGCCTACATTGCCGTGGAGCGACATTTGTTGGGAGACAATAACCCCTATTTCTATAAAACGGAAAATTATGGTGAAAGCTGGGAATTGATCAGTACGGATTCCAATGGAATTCCTTCTGATTATTTTGCCATTGTACTTCGGGAAGATTCTGTTCGCGAAGGATTATTGTACGCAGGTACGGAATACGGCATGTTCGTTTCCTTCGATGATGGAAAGAGTTGGAAGAAATTCCAGCAAAACCTTCCAGTTGTGCCGATTACGGATATCATCTTGTTCCGTGGAGATTTGATTTTGAGCACCATGGGTCGTGGTTTCTGGATTGTGGACAATATCACTTCACTGGAAGACCAAAACATGACCAGTTTAGGAGATGCAGCAGTGTTGTTCAAGCCTGCCAATACTATCCGTTATGATAGTCCAAGAGGAGGCGATTTCCCTGATTACCCATCTACTAGTGTGTTGATCGATTACTATTTGCCCAGCGATATGAAAAGCGGGGTACAATTGGATATTCTCGATGTTCAGAACAAGGTGGTGGCTTCGATTGTTAGCGATTCAACAAAGTTGAAATCAACCAAGGAAGAAGTAGAGGACATGGGTCTGAGCATGACCTTTGTGTATCTCGATAAAAAATTGGAGACCAAAAAGGGTATCAACCGATTCGCTTGGGACCTGCGCCAAAAAGGACCTTGGGACAAAAACAAGAATAGAAAGTTTAAAGGCGGTCCTGTGGTACCTCCGGGGATGTATAAGGTAAAACTAACTGTAGGCGATTCCACTTTAGAACAGCCTTTTGAAATTTTGATCGACCCTAAACTCCAAGATGACGGGGTGACCTTGGACAACATTTTGGAACAACAGCAATTGGTTTTCAAGGTGATAGATTTGTTGTCCGATGCCAAAATGCTTCAGGATAATTTGGAGAAGAAAATCAAGGAGCTTGAAAAATCCAAAATTGGAGATGCTAAACTCGATCACTACAAATCCATATTAAAGCAATTGAAAAACGAGGAAGGTGCCTATCCACAACCTATGATGGTAGGGCAAATTTCGTATCTCTATTATATTTTATCGGGAACCGACAAGGAACCTGGCCAAGAAGAAAAGGATAGATATTCCGAGCTATTAGGTCAGTTTACGGAATTGAAACAAAAAGCGGGCATCTGACCCATAAGATCATGATGCCGACTTTTTTTGAAGGTTGGGTCTGATCGTCCAAAAACGAAGTGCGCGGTCAAAATCCCTTAATCGGTGGTTTTGGCCGTTTTCTTTTTCATTATCTGTGGTTTGGGTAGCATTTTCAGTGGAGTTCCTCACAACTAAAGCCATTTTTTTCCAATAAGGTTGATATATTTTGCGCCCGTACATGCTGGGTTTCGACCCGGAGAATGTTATCACAATCCTCCAGGTCAAAATTCCAGTGTCCGTTTTTGTCGATCAATTGGTTCAATAAAGGCTTCAGGGTTCTAACATGACCCTTGCCCAAAACCGAGGTCTTAAAAACTAAAACGGTCTTCATTCTCTTACTTTTTATCTTTCGTAGAAAAATGGAGGTTCAATGTTCAAGGAACGCAGGTAAACATAGGCTTGTCCCCTGTGGTGGATCTCATTGTCGATGAAATAGAAAATGGATGATTGAACGGTTCCTTCATACTGTCCGAAAAGTTTAATGTTCTCCTGAAAACGCTCCAAGCTCAATTGGTTCCAAAGCTGGTTGATTTCTTCCGTGGATTCGTCCCAAAGCTGTAATACTTTGGATTTATCATTGCCAAAATCAATTTTTTCATCCAAGGCATTGGTTTTTCCACCTGCAATTTCCCTAAGTCCAGGTACGGCAATCGCCAAAAGTTCGGAAACTATTTCAGAAAATGGCCTCATACCTCCAATGCTATGGTTGAAGAACTCCTTTTCTGGGAAAGCTTCGATCACACGTCGGGTCAGTCCTCGGTGTCCTTGCCAGTGTTCCAAAAGTTGGGCAGGTGAAATAACTTGATCCATTGTTTGCTGTGTTGTTGCTGTTTTTTCCATGATGTTGTATTTAAAGGATTTTAGAATTTGAATCAAAGGTAGAAGGGGGGTGTGACAGCCCTGTGTCAGTAGAAAAAAATGAGGTCGAAAAAAAATAATATTGACAAACAGTTGTCACTGTCCATAGGTAATATTGCTTGAAAATAAAGGACATACATAGCGTTGTCCTGTTTAAATCAATGAAAAATGAAAAGGAAATCATCTCATGGCTTTGGGCTTAAGTCCTATCTTTGGGAGATAGCCTACGCAATTATGGGAATGGATACCGTTAAACGTTTTGATAGGATTGTCGCCATCTTGATTCAGTTACAATCCAAAAAGATTGTAAAGGCCCAGGAACTGGCCGACCGTTTTGAAGTTAGCCTTCGCACCATTTATAGGGATATCAGAACGTTGGAGGCTTCCGGAGTACCCATTGCAAGCGAAGCAGGAATCGGGTATTCTATCATGGAAGGGTACCGATTGCCCCCGGTGATGTTCACGCGTGAAGAAGCAGGTAGTTTTGTGGCTGCCGAAAAGTTGATGCAAAAATTCACCGATAAATCACTCGGGGCGTATTATGAATCGGCCATGTTCAAATTGAAATCCGTGCTCCGAGGCAGTGAAAAAGATTGGGTGGAAGCCTTGGAAAACCAAGTTTCCATAGTGCCAGGGCAGGAATTATTCAATAAGGAAGTGCCTGATGCCCTTGAAATTTTGTTTGAAAGTATTGCGGAACGAAAGCAGGTCTTTTTACGATATGAATCCCTTCGGGAAGACGATCCTTCGGAAAGGAAAATAGAACCGGTGGGCCTTTTCCATGAGAACGGCTATTGGTATATTTTAGGGTATTGCCACCTCCGAATGGATTACCGTCATTTTAGAACGGACAGGATACATCGGATCAAACGGACACAGGAACCTTTTGCCCTGGAGCATGGAACGTTGGATGAACACCGGGAGAAAAGGGAAAATGTGCAAAAGACCAAGGTGAAAATCTTGGTGGATAAGACCGTGGCCAAATACATCCGCAATGGAAAAAAGTATTACGGATTTGTTTCTGAAAAAGCCACGGATAAAGGGGTGGAGATGACCTTTATGTCCATGGATATGAACAACGGTTTTGCCCGCTGGTACCTCATGTTTGCCGATTATGCTACCATTCTGGAACCCGAAGCCCTCAAACAAAGGGTGTCGGATATCCTTCAGAAAAGCCAGGAAAGATTGTTGGGTTGATGAGGTGAATTAGGTTCGCAAGATTCGGGTTTTGAGCCCTAGGATATGCTCCTACATTTGCTCCAAACAATATAGATGATGACAAGTCAAGCAGAATTCAACTACAACCGGATTGCCAAGGCAATTGCGTTTATTCAGGAGCATTTTCAGGAGCAACCCTCTTTAGGAGAGATTGCGGAGACCATTCATGTAAGTCCGTATCATTTTCAACGTTTGTTCACGGAATGGGCAGGGGTGAGTCCTAAAAAGTTCATGCAGTACATCAGTGTGGAACACGCCAAACAACTATTGAAACAAAAAGGGACCACCTTGGCCGATGCCGCATGGGAAACGGGATTTTCCGGTACGGGCAGGTTGCACGATCTTTTTGTGGGCATTGAGGGGATGACCCCAGGGGAGTTCAAAAATGGAGGTGAAAATCTACATATCAATTATAGCTTTGCCGAAAGCCCATTTGGTAAAATGATAGTGGCCTCCACCGAAAAAGGTATTTGTCACATGTCTTTCATGGAGGATGCACAGCTCGCCTTCAACGAACTGAAATCTAGATTCCCCAATGCCCAATACCAGCAATTGTTGGACAAACATCAGCAAGATGGACTGTTCATCTTTCAGCACGATTGGAGCAAACTGGACCAGATCAAACTGCATTTGAACGGCACTCCTTTCCAATTGAAAGTTTGGGAAACCTTGCTCAAAATTCCAATGGGAAGTTTGGTCACCTATGGTGACATTGCCCAAAAGATTGAGAAACCGAATGCTTCAAGAGCAGTGGGGACAGCCATTGGGAATAATCCCGTTGCATTCTTGATTCCCTGCCATCGTGTGATCCAATCCACTGGAAAAATTGGAGGCTATATGTGGGGCAACACCCGTAAAACGGCCATCATAGGTTGGGAAGCAGCACAAACGGATACTCATCCCGAAGCGTAATACAGAGATAAATCTTATTGGTCATGGAAAAGATTTCAGAGCGCATCAAGCAACTGGATTGGGACATTATTGGGGAAAGTTTGCACAACAAAGGGTATGGTTTGATTTCCAATCTATTGTCCGATGAAGAATCGGAAGGATTGAAAAAGCTGTATGTTAAACCGGATGGCTATCGTAAAACGGTGGTCATGGAGCGGTACCGCTTTGGGTTGGGAGAATACAAGTATTTTGATTATCCCTTGCCGGAGATCATTCAAACGTTGCGGACGGAACTATATCCTCATTTGGCACCAATGGCCAATCTTTGGATGAAAGCCTTGAAAATGGATAATCAATTTCCCAGTACCCATCAACATTTATTGAAAGATTGCTGGCAAAACCATCAAACCAAGCCAACACCCTTGATTTTGAAATACGGAGCAGGTGGATTCAACACCTTGCACCAAGATTTATATGGTGATGTTTATTTTCCCATGCAGGCCGTGCTATTTTTGAGTGAACCTACTGTGGATTATACTGGTGGAGAGTTTGTGTTGACTCAACAGACGCCCAGGGCGCAATCCAAAGCCATAGTGTTGCAACCTAAAAAAGGGGATGTGCTGCTTTTTACCACGAACTTTAGACCGGTTCAAGGGAAAACTGGGTATTACCGTGTGAACATGAAGCATGGAGTCAGTGAGCTTCATTGGGGGGAGCGTTACACTTTGGGAATCATTTTTCATGATGCCATCAGTTGAGATGATACATCATGCAGATTTAAGTGATGATGAAGTTAGAAGTAAGATCAGGTATGGGGAAATCCAATTTGGAGGCAACAGCAAGTTGAAGATTTATGGTACCTTGAAATGTAAATCGGGCAAACGGATGAAAAGAGAAAACCGCATTTTCTTTTCTTCGGAAAAAGAAGCTATTAGCTTTGGGTATCGACCCTGCGGGCATTGTATGAAAGGATTATATAAAAAATGGAAGAATGGATTTGTTCAGCAATGAGGTGGACCACAATTACAATTGGTTGCCAAAGGATGGTACGGTAAACTACTATGGCACCATTATGGATTTTGAGGAGGCCAATGCCTATTACCAACAATTGATGGAAACCATTGCCTGGGAGAACGACGTGGCCGTAATTTTCGGTAAACGCATCGTGACCAAACGGAAAGTGGCTTGGTATGCCGACCAGCCTTTCGATTACACCTATTCCAACAATACCAAGAAAGCATTGCCTTGGACCAAGGAACTTTTGGAATTGAAAACATTATCAGAAAAACTCACTGGAGAAACATTTAATTCCTGTTTGTTGAATTTGTATCATTCTGGGGAAGAAGGCATGGCATGGCACAGTGATGCCGAAAAGGAACTCAAGAAAAATGGGGCCATTGCCTCATTGAGTTTTGGTGCGGAACGGAAATTTGCATTCAAACACAAACAGACACATGAGAAAGTGGGTTTGGTTTTGGAACATGGGAGTCTTTTGGTGATGAAAGGTACTACCCAAACCTACTGGTTACACCGCTTGCCCCCTACCAAAATGATAAAGGCCCCAAGGGTGAATCTCACCTTTAGGGCCATAAATAGTCATTGAGTTTAGATTTTAATTGTCTGCCCCGTCTGCTTTGGCGCGATCAATGGTGTATTGTGAAACCTCTCTTCCTTGTTCTGTTCCTATAAAAGCATCAAAACTCCAATGTATGCCACCATACACTCTAGAAATGGCTGCTTCTTCTGCCCATCCACGTACTTTGGCCGCTTCATCGGGGAAAATATAGGCCAATACCTCTGAGGCTGCGGCAGAGAACACACTGTGCCCAGAGGTATAACTCGGAAAGTTCGGTGTGCCTGCAATGGTCTCAAAATTTTCGATCATTTGTATAGGTCTGGGATAATGATAATAGTATTTGGCATCCCAACAACTGATCCCGGAATCCATGATGGCCATATTCATGTAGGCCAACGTTCTTGTAGTCTGTAGTGGGTTGAGTTTGTGTTCCACGATCATTTCGTTAGCAATGCGGTTCCAATGCCCAGGTGGGGTATAGGTGCCCAATCCGTCTTGCCAAAAATTGGCAATTCTACGGTGTTCATCGGTCATGTTTCGTGCATAATCCTTGAGTAGTTCAACATCATCCAAAAATTCTTGGGAATCCAACTGTGGTGGTGGAATGGGGCGAACGCTTTCCACATCATCAATGCTCCACATGGTCACTTTTCCGAAGAGAGGCGTCAGGCCTACAGGACGAGTCGGGATTTCCAAATTGTCCCATGCCCAACCAAATCGCTCATATGCAGCTTGTTTAATGGAATCGGATACTGCTTTTGGTGTCTGGGCATTTTTCATGCCATCATTGGAAGCCCTTGCCAATCCAGTGGCAGAAACGGCATCTCCGATGACAAGTCCAGCATCAATGTCACTCGACACATATCCTCCAGAAAGCAAGAGACTTTCCAAGTTTTCATCTTCCATTTCTTGGAGATATTCCGCTTCAAGAGGAAACATGGCCGTTAAAATTTTTCGTGAGGCCCTTGCAATCACGGCTCCATCGGATGGGTAGGAGGGAATGTTGTTTTCCTCATAGGCATACTCAATATCCTCATCCAATTGGTAAGGAGCGGCCCTGTTATACTCGTATTTATAATGCCAAGCTGTAATGAGTCCATCAAATTGGGCCACGGACATGTAGGCAAGTGCCCTGCACGCATAAGGTGGGTGCGCAAAAGGAAAAGCTGGTGGGCCTTCAGGGTTGGCAGGATTGGGCAACGTATAGGTGCCATCGTCATTGGGGCCAGGAATCAGATTGTATTTGGCAATAAGCTCCAATGCAATCTCATTCCAGCGGATGGCTGGATTATTCGTCCAATATTTTATAGCTTTTTTCTGCTCGTCGGTCATATTGGCCATGGCTTCTTTCACTTCAGCAAGCTCATCTTGATAGGCTTGTGAATCCGAAGCATCGGGCGCATCCACGGCAATGGCAGCTCCTGAATCCTCCAAAACAGGGGTCCAATCCCCACCATTTTCATTGAGTTCGGTAAAACTGTATCCTTCATAGGGCAAATATCTTGGCATGTCCTTTTCGCAAGAGACTAAAACGACAAGGCCGAAGGCCGAGATAAGGGTTAGTATTTTATTGCGCATCTTGTTCATCGGTTTGTTTTTTGATTACGTTGAATTGGTAGGTGATCCCAAATCCGGTATTGCTCATTTTTGGTGCATTTCGTCCATCCACAATTCGATTGTGGTAGGCCACTACTCCCAATCCCTTTATCGATTTAAAAAAGTATTGGGCGGAAAATCCGACTCGATCAAATTCAACCTTGTTGGTAGGTTGAGCGGCATTGTAGGCCCTGATATCATCCCCGCTGGTCGAATTCAGGCTAAAGTAACTCAGTTCCAGTTTCAAGGAGTTGTCGAATAACCATTTACCAAAGATTCCTTCATAGGTCACGGCATTGGGCACATCCATCCAAGCGGTGTAATAGCTTCCATTGTTGTAGTAGTAATCGCGTTCCGCTTCGGTATAGCCTCTCCAAAGATGAGCCAATGCGGCTCGAATATAAAAGCCATTGTTCCATTGGTACTGGCCAATCCCACGCAATAAAAATTCTGGCGCACCCGAACCAATACTATAAGGTCTGTAATCGGATAGGTAGTTGGATATGGGTGTGGAAAAACCAGCTGTTACAAGGGCTGAAAGCCTGCCATTTCCCACTTCTTCCCGAAAGGGCCTGTATTTTACCGCAAAACCTATATCCTGAAACCCCCGTGCCCCTGTGAATTTACCTCCGTTGGGTTCAGAGGATTCTGTACTGACATAGGGTAGGCTGATGTAAAAATTAAGGTTGTCCAAAATGCCAATGGCGGCCATGGGCATGATCATGTTCTGATCTACCGTAGCAATGGTTTCGTTGGACCGGAGTTTGGTACCTTCCCAATACCTATCAAAAGATCCCATATCGTAGGAAAAAAGTACGCAAATATTTTTGGATGGCATCATCAAACCATCAGAAGGGGTCTGTGCTACGAGGGAATTGGGCAAAACCATATAGGTCAATCCCAAAAGCAAGGCACATAAAGTTGGGGCCATCTTTTTTTTGTGCCGAGGGCACCCGTGGCGAAATAATTTTTGAAATGTCATGTTAAAGTTCGGTTGTGATTTACAAGTATTTAATTATCAGTTTTTTGAGGGAATTTTTAGTTTGTGTGATAAATCATTCGGGGCTAAAATAGTATCATGTAAAATCACTTGCGATTAAGGTTAGGCCAAGAAGCATTATGGAAAAGACAAACAGGTTGTCCAACGATTAAAAAGGATTATGGAAAAGTAAATTTCCTGATGATCGTCATCAAATTGGATTAACGAAAGCCAAACCCGGTATAACTTTTTATGTGAAGAGTTGCCCCAGGCACCGGAATACTTTTAGTTTCTGATGGTCAAGAAAATGGATAGTTTTGTAATTTACAGGAAACAAAAGACCTTTGATCTCTGGCTAAACAAAACTCAATGCTCAAAAATCTTCTTAGGATTGTACTTTTTTTAGTTCCCATTTACATTTTTGGCCAAAACCTGTTGCCTCCCATTTATAACTATCGGTTGTCAGAATACAAGGGGGCGAGCAAGAATTGGGATGTTTCGGCCAATGCCAACGGAGAATTGTTCGTGGCAAATAATAAAGGATTGCTTCATTTTAATGGGGAACAATGGACCCTGAACAAATTGCCCAACAATACCATTATACGTTCGGTTGAATGTATTGGTGATAGGGTCTATACAGGATCCTATGAAGAGTTTGGCTATTGGACCAAGAATGAAATAGGGGAGTTGGAATATACCTCACTCACTCAAATGATCAAGGATCATACGTTTACCAGTGAAGAATTTTGGGAAATCTACCCTTCCAAGGATGGGAATGTGCTTTTCCGTTCCTTCTCCGCCATCTATTGCTACAAGGGGGATAAGATAGTAGTGGTAGATCCGCCCCATGTGGTTACGGATATTATTGAGTACAATGATAAATTGATTGTGGCCGGTGGTTCCCTTGGACTTTTTGAGGTAAAGGATAAAGAACTGGTACCATTGCCCAACCAAGATTCCCTTTTAGGTAAAACGGTGACCGATATGGTGGTTTTTCAGGGGAAGTTGCTTGTGGGGACCAAATTGAACGGCTGTTATCTGTTCGATGGTCAAAAAATGCAGCCTTGGGAAGATAAAATCAACAATGAACTCAAACAGCACCAACTGAACAAAATGGCCATATTAGGGCAAGGTCAAATGGGTTTTGGGTCCATTAAAAATGGAATTTATATCTATGATATTGCCACAAAAAGATATCAGGTCCTTAATCGTGAAACAGGACTGGAAAACAATACGGTCCTTTCCATCTTGCAGTTCAACGATCAATTATGGTTGGGGCTTGATAACGGTATTGCTCGTGTAAAGCTCCACAATCCCATTACCTATTATACGGATTACTCAGGTACCTTGGGCATGGTATACGATGTGGCCAGCTACAACGGTAAACTTTTCTTGGGGAGCAATACCGGGGTATTTTATTTTGACGGCGGTATTTTGCGTTTTGTGAACGGCTCCCAGGATCACGTGTGGGATTTGGTGGAATTGGAAGGCGATCTGATCTGCGGTCACAATACAGGCACTTATAAGGTTACCGAAAATGGTTTTCAGCAATTGAGTACAGTTGCGGGAGGGTATGAGATCATCAAAGTGCCGGATCACGAAGCTACCTATGTACAAGGAACCTACAACGGTTTGGCAAAGTTTGAAAAACTGGACAATGGGGAGTGGCATATCCAAAAAATACAAGGGCTTGATTTCCCTGTGAAACAATTGTGTTTTGAAACCCCGAAAATTTTATGGGCGGCCCACCCTTATAAGGGATTTTATCGCGTCCATTTGGATGATGGGTATGAACGCGTCAGCTCTATTCAGCAATTTGATGAAGAAGGTGCCCCAAGTCCATATAATGTGAAGATTTTCAATATTAAAAACCATATTGTACTCAATAGTGAAGGCAATTGGTACCGATACAACCCAATAGGGGATACCATTGTTCCTTTTGAGGAATTCAAATACTATAAGAACAAGGAGCTTTTGTTCTTTGATGAGGATTATTATTGGTTTGTGGATTCGGACAATGAGAAGGCCATCATCCATACCGATTTGAAGGGTGATAGTTTGGTCATTGCAGATGTTCCTTTAAGGGAAAGGCTGGCACCTGACTCCCAAAATGTGGTCAAGATCAATGACAGCACTTCCTATATTACCTTAACGGACGGTTTTGCCAAGATCAACAATGAAAAGCTAGGGAAACAATATACTGGAGTGGCATTGCCAGCTCCCGACATCATTGTATTAAAAGACCAAAAAAATATTTATCCCGCAACGGCACAAGAGATTAAAGTGCCAAACAGATGGTCGCAATCCCTTACTATAGAAGTGGCATCGCCGCTTTATATCTCGCCACATTTTTATTACGAATTGAACGGCCCAAAGCAGTATTCCGAGTATTCGGAGAACGGTTTCATCAATTTCCAGAACCTGCCCTTTGGGGACTATGCATTTAAGGTGTATACGGTAGGTATGGACAACGAATTGTCAGAGGCCAGTACCCTTGAATTTTCAATAGCTCCCCCTTGGTATTTTTCCTGGGCCAGTTTAGTGCTTTATGCAGCAATTGTTGTGTTGGCGATCTATTTGGTGAGACACTACAACCGTAGGAAATTATTGCGGAAACATTTGGAACTCCAAGAGCAAATGGAGAAGGAGCAGCGGGAACGAATGGCAAAACTTGAAAAAGAGGAATTGGCCAAGGAGGTAAGGTTAAAACAGAATGAATTGGCCAGTACTACCTTGAACATTGCCAAAAAGAACGAAATGATTTTGGAACTCAAGAATATGCTATTGGTGAACAAGGACAAATTCTCCAATTCACAACGGTATAGGGCATTCATCAAAAAATTGAACAATTCCATTGAGGATACCGAAGATTGGAAACGGTTTGAGGTAAATTTCAAGGAACTTCATGAGGATTTCTTCGAACGACTTCTAAAAGCCTACCCTTCATTGACCCCAAAGGATCTTAAATTGTGTGCATATCTTAAAATGAATCTTTCCACAAAGGAAATCGCACCGCTTATGGCTATTTCGGTCAGAGGAGTAGAAATACATCGTTATCGTTTAAGAAAAAAGCTGGAAATCGACAGTTCTGATAATCTTTCCAACTTTCTGATCACTTTTTAGGTTGAGAAAGTCCCCGTCAACTGTTAAAGCGGGCTCCCATACGATTACATCATTACTACATCACTATGTTAATTTTTTTTACATCTTTTAACTCCATACTACTGCAAATACGGTGAAATAAGGGGTTTTGGGAGATATTTAAATGATGTATTTATTATGTAATGCCTCTGTAACTCAGATACCTGACCCTTTATTAATTTAGTAAAAATCTAACTCTATTTTTGCACAATTATGAAAATTAAAAGCAAACTATTGCTAATCTCGTTTTTGTTGTTTCAAGTGGGACTTTTCGCACAAAACAATACAACGATTTCGGGAACGGTGTTTGATGATCAGGGTCAGCCTTTGCCTGGCGCCAACGTCGTGTTAAAGGGTACTACTACAGGTATCCAAACCGATTTTGATGGAAACTTCACATTGGACAATGTGCCTGGGGATGGAATTCTGGTGTTTAGTTACATCGGATTTACAACCCAGGAAGTACCTGTGAACAATCGAACGATCATGGAAGTAAACATGAGGCTGGACACACAAAGTCTGGACGAAGTGGTGGTCGTTGGGTATGGTACACAGAAGAAAGCGGACCTTACCGGTTCCATTGTAACCGTAAATTCGGAGCAAATTGAAAAAACACCAGCAGCCAACCCTGTTCAATCTCTACAAGGTAAAGTGGCTGGGGTACAAATTGTAACAACAGGTTCTCCCGGTGCTTCCCCAACGGTAAGGGTTCGTGGTTTGGGAACCTATTCCGATGCCACCAATATCTTATATGTGGTGGATGGGATGTTCTACAGCAACATCGACTTTTTGAACCCAAACGACATTAAATCGATGAACGTGTTGAAAGATGCTTCATCTTCAGCTATTTACGGGGTTCGTGCTGCCAACGGGGTTATCATTATAGAAACCAAATCGGGCGCTAAGAACAGAAAACCACAGATTGAGTACAATGGATACACAGGGGTGCAGCGTGCTCAGAATGTATTGAAAATGGCCAATGCCGAGCAGTTTGTAACAATGGCTGTGGAATCAGGTTCCACTGCTGATGTGCAATTTGTTTTGAATGCCATGCAACGTTATGGTAGGAGCAGGGTGAATCCTAATGTGCCTAATGTGAACACAGACTGGTATGATGAGATCATCAGGGATGGCCTGATCCAAAACCACAGCTTGAGCGTGACTGGGGGGACGGATAATGTTTCCTATTCCTTGGGTACCAACTACTTTGCCCAAGAAGGATTACTCGACATGAAGAACGAATACGAAAGGTTCAACATCCGATCTAAATTGGATGTGGATGTTATGGATAATGTTAAGGTAGGTGTAAATACGGTGTTCAGTAACGCTACCCAATACACCCCTGAAGATTCAGCTTGGTTCAAAGCGTATTTTGCGGTGCCCATTCTACCAGTATACGATGATTTAAATACTGACGCTACCCCAATACGGTATGCAAATGCACAAGCTTTAGGATATAGGGGAACACAAAACCCGTTCCCTGACATGAAATATAACGATAATAGGCTGAAAATCAGAAAATTGTTGGCCAATATCTATCTTCAAACCGATTTGATCAAGGATAAGTTGACCTTCAAGACAACCTACAATGTTGATTTTTCCGCATTGGAAGAGCGTTATACCAACCTTCCTTACAATATGGGATTTGGCGACCAGCGTATTTCTTCCATCAACAGGAAGCAGAACAATTATTACAACCAAATTTGGGATAACATTCTGACCTACAACGATACATTTGCCGATGATCACAATGTGACCGTAATGGCAGGTGCGTCTTACAGGGATGAAGCGGCCAATCGATTTGAGGCCACCGGTAGTGATATTGTGGGAATCGATTATGAGACTTCTTGGTACCTTGATTTTGCCGATCCCCTTTCTTTCAACAATAATGTGGAAGAAGCAAATAGTAGGATATATGGTCAATCCTACTTTAGTAGATTGTCCTATAATTACAAGGACAAGTACTTGTTGTACGGAACCTTCAGGGCAGATAGATCTTCCAAATTTACACAAGACCAATGGGGTTATTTCCCATCTGTTGGTGCGGGTTGGGTTATTTCCCAAGAGCCGTTTATGAAGGACAACAATATCTTTGATTTCTTGAAACTAAGAGCCGCTTGGGGTCGTTTGGGTAACGATAACGTAGCTGCCAGTGCAGGTGCCAATACGATTACCAACACTACCGTGGATTTAGGCGATACTCCAGTTACCGGTATCACCGCAACCAGTACCTATACCGATTTGACTTGGGAGCTGGTGGAAGAGACCGATTTTGGTATCAACATGAGAACTTTCAACAACAGATTGACCTTGGAAGCCGATTACTATATCAGGGATACCAAGAATGCCATTATGCCGGTCTATATCCCGATTGCGAACGTAACGGTGAGCAGAAACTCTGGAGTGATTCGAAACTCCGGTGTGGAGGTTGCCCTGAACTGGACCAATGACATTACTCCTGATTTCAATTATACCGTAGGGGCCAACTTCACCACCGTGAAGAATGAAACCATGGAAATTGAGGATGAAAGAGGTTATATTGATTCAGGTTCGGCTGAGTTTCGCCAAAGAACCATAGTAGGCGAGCCTTTATATGCCTTCTTTGGATATGAAACCACAGGTGTTTACCAAAACCAAGCCCAGATAGATGCCGATCCGGTTGCGCAAAACGCTATCGCGAATGGTCAGGATATTGAACCTGGTTATTTAATCTATAGGGACAGAAACGGTGATGGATCCATTACCGATGATGATAGGACCGTATTGGGATCGTTCTTGCCCAAGTTCACTTATGGGGGAAATGTCGGAATTAACTATAAGGATTTTGGATTCACTTTAAACTTCTACGGACAAAGTGGCAACAAAATCTTGAACAGAAAGCGGGGAGAGATCATCTTTACCAATGACACAAACATGGATGCCGATTTGGCCAAAAACCGTTGGCATGGTGAAGGGACCAGCAACAGCTATCCTTCTTCTGCAGGTCTAAGGGACAGTTGGAACCAAAAACTCAGCAATTTTTGGGTAGAGGATGGAGATTTCTTCCGTATCCAGAACATTCAATTGGCCTATACTTTAAGAGGTGAAAAATTGAAAGGTAATGCTCCCGATATCAAGTTTACCCTTACAGCGGAGAGACCATTGACCTTGTTCAATTATAACGGATTCAACCCTGAGGTTTCCGATGGTGTGGACCGTCAAACCTATCCAGTGCCAGCTATCTACACAGTAGGTGTTAATGTTAAACTGTAAAAAAATTGAAATGAAAAATAGTATGAACCCAGTATATAAATTGGTATTTGTCATGATGGCCATGCTTTTTGTGCAGTCGTGCGATGACAAGTTCAATGACATTGAAGGTCAGCTGAATGCAGATGACCTGGATTACTCAGCAACCGAGGACATGGTTCAAGCGTTGGTGGGAGCCTATAATATTTTCGCAACCCGCGGTTGGGAAGAGCCTTTGCTACTTTCTGTTCGTGGTGATGATGTGAATGCAGGAGGTTTGGGAGACCAACAACCCTTTGCCGATACGGATAACTTCGTTTACGATCAAGGGTATTGGATGTACAATTCCCTTTGGAACCTTCACTATGGGGATATCGTAAGTTTGAACACCGAGATCAGTCTTATCGAGAATTTCCAAGCTTTTGCAACTGAAACAGATGTAGCAAAAGGAGACCAATATATCGCCGAGATTAAGGTAATGAGGGCTTGGTTGCACTTCAACCTGGCAAGGGTTTGGGGCGATGTATTCATCATCCAGACCAACCAGCCCGATGCGGAGATTGCAGACGGAACAGCTTCCAAAAATGAGGTAATGCAGTTCATTTCCGATCAAATGGATGAAGTGATTCCATTGTTGCCTAACATGAGGCCCAATGAAAGAACCGACATTCCTGGTGGGGTAACCCGTTACACTGCCTATGCCCTTAAGGCAATGGCTCATTTGGAAATGGAAGATTACCAAGGAGTTGCTGATGCAGCAGGAGCCATTATCAGTTCCAACAAATTCTCCTTGTATCCAGATTATTACAGTTTGTTCAAAAAACCAGGAGAATTGAGCGATGAAAGCTTGATGGAGTTGCAATTCTCTGATTATGGATCTAGCACAGGGGACACTTTTTATCACCTGTATGCTCCGTTCGGTCCACAAACTTGGACTCCGGCTAGGGCCAATGCCTCTGGTGGATGGGGATTCTATGAGCCTAGTATGAAATTCATCAAGTTTATGTTGGACAGAGGTGAAACCGAGAGGTTGGAAACCAGTGTCATCTTTACCGATAGAGGTATCACAGAACTTCAAACAGACCCCAATTATGCAACGCTACCATCATTTGTGAATAATACTACAAGGGATGGAGATGTGTTCAACGATTATGCAAGAGCCTTGTTCGCCAGTGGCAAACACTATTTGCCCTCTGTTCAGATTACCGCTGGTAGAAATGATTATGGTGGAGGTAAAAACTTTATCGTTATCCGTTATGCCGAAGTTTTGTTGATGTATGCAGAAGCGTTGACCCGTGGAGCAACTGGTTCTGGAATGACGGCGGATCAAGCTGTGAACCTTATCAGGGCAAGGGCAGATATGCCTTCCGTTTCAGGGGTTTCTTCAGACGATGTAATGGACGAAAAATATGCCGAATTGGGCATGGAATGGGGTATTCGTTACTTCGACATGATCCGTTTGGATAATTTCTCCGAGTTGAGCTACGATGGTAGGTCGTTTACTGCGGACAAGCAGTTGCTGCCTTACCCACAAGCACAGGTGGATGCACTTCCAACTTTATCCGGAAGTTCCGATTAACATAAACTAAATAAACCGCACAAGATGAAATACATAGTTAAATCCATATGGTTCCTTTTGGCACTTCTAGTGGTGTCCTGTAATGAAGGAATCGATCCAATAACGGCCGTTGATGCCGGAGTGGACGCAACGGCTCCCCAGGTTACCATCACCTATCCTACCGAAGGAGTGGAATTGATGCCATTCGAGGAAGAGACATCCATTACCATAAAATTTGAGGTTGAAGATGATATTGAGGTGACCAATGTAAAAGTCTCCATGGATGGAACCCAAATTGCCTCCTATAGCTCATTTACTGACTATCGAATTGTTTTGGAAGAAGTGACCTATAATGGATTGGGTAATGGCGACCACGTAGTGGCCGTTACGGCGACCGATTTGGAAGGAAAGACCACTACACAAGAGGTCAATTTTGCCAAACTTGCTCCGTATAGCGCCCAATTTGATGGTGAGGTATTCTACATGCCGTTCAATGGCGATTATATGGATTTTATCAGCTTTGAGGAAGCTGGGGAAGTGGGCAATCCTGGTTTTGCAGGAGGCGGTTTCCTAGGGGCAGATGCCTATATGGGGGCTACAGATGCCTACCTTACTTTCCCAATGGATAACCTAAAGAGCACCGAATTCAGTGCCGCATTCTGGTACAAAGTCAATGCTACTCCGGATAGGGCAGGTATTTTGGTAGTTGGTGATGATGAAACCGACAGGAACCAAGGTTTCCGTTTGTTCCGCGAAGGAAGTGCAACAGAACAACGCCTTAAGTTGAATGTTGGTACCGGATCTGGTGAAAGCTGGAATGACGGTGGTGTGATCGATGTTACCGCTGGTGAATGGGTACACGTGGCCATTTCAATCTCTCAAACACAGAGTACCATCTATTTTAATGGTATTGAAATGTTGAGTGCAAACCTTTCCGCTCCAATAGATTGGACAGGTTGTGAAGAATTGGTGATCGGTGCAGGTGGACCTACCTTCTCCTACTGGAACCACCTATCTGATAATAGTGAAATGGATGAATTGCGCATTTTCAACAAAGCATTGACGCAGAGCGATGTACAGATCATGATCAATGCAGCAAATCCATATGTACCACAATACGATGGGGAGTCTTTGTACATGCCATTTGATGGGGATTATATCGATTTGATCGGAAGCAAGGCCGCTTCCCAAATTGGTTCACCAGGTTTTACTGATGAAAGCTACATTGGTGATCAAGCCTATATGGGTGCATTGGATTCTTACATCAACTATCCTGCTGCGGGATTGATGACAACTGAATTCAGTGGATCGTTCTGGTACAAAGTAGATGCTAGTCCGGATAGGGCAGGTATTATCACTATTGGTGATGATGAAGTGGATAGATTCCAAGGATTCCGATTGTTCCGTGAAGGAAGTGCGACAGAACAACGTATCAAGTTGAACGTTGGTACCGGTGGAGGCGAAAGCTGGAACGATGGAGGTGTGATCGATGTAACCGCCGGAGAGTGGGTACATGTGGCCTTTACCATTGCAAGTGATAAGAGTACCATTTATTTCAACGGTGCCGAAGTGTTAAGTTCAGCCATGTCTGCTCCAATTGATTGGACAGGTTGTGATACCTTCACCATAGGTGCTGGTGGGCCAACTTTCTCATACTGGAACCACTTATCCGATTACAGTACCATTGATGACCTTCGCTTCTTCAGTAAGGCTTTGACTTCAGGAGAAGTTGCAGAAATTTACGGAGGAGAAGTAGTTCCTAAAAACTTTGGATCTACTCTGTATTTGCCATTTGATGGAAGTAATATAGATGCAAACAACAATTTGGCTCCTACCGTTGAAGGTGCTCCAGGATTTGCTGGTGAAAGCCAAGTAGGAACAAATGCCTATGCAGGTGCCACGGATTCCTATTTGACCTTCCCTATTGACGGACTGTTTGCCAATCAGTTCAGTGGTGCTTTCTGGTACAAGGTAGATGCTGACCCAGATAGGGCTGGTATCCTAACTGTCAGCCCTCCAATGAATGGTGCAGATAATGATCTTTCAGCTGGTTTCCGTCTTTTCCGTGAAGGTAGTGCCACAGAGCAACGCATTAAACTTCACGTAGGAAGTGATGGAGGTGATGTTTGGAATGATGGTGATGTAATCGATGTAACCGCTGGTGAGTGGGTACACATTGCCTTTACCGTGACCGATACGGCTACCCAAATTTATTTCAACGGGGAACCTGTGGCCAATATGGGCGATATGACCGGTAAGACCATCAGTTGGGCAAATTGTTCCATCCTATCCGTAGGATCGGGAGCACCCAACTTTATTGGTTGGAACCACCTATCGGACTTGAGCTACATCGATGATCTATATCTATTCGATAGAGCTTTGACACAAGAAGAGATTCAAGAAATCATGAATAAATAAGCTTCGCATAGCAAGCACAAACTTTTCGAGTTAGTTAGTTTTATGAGGTTAGTTTTAATTCCAATGGCCGTTGCATCCATGCTGATAGGGTGCAATGGCCATAAAACTGAAAAAGCAGAAGAAGCAACACCAACAAGTAACGATACCATTGCCTATTCAGACGAAGCACTGCTGGATTCCGTTCAGCATCAGACATTTGAATATTTTTGGGATGGGGCGGAACCCGTGTCAGGTTTGGCAAGGGAACGGCTTCATATGGACAATGATTATCCTTATCACGACAAGGATATCATCACCACTGGAGGTTCTGGATTTGGTCTAATGGCCATTTTAGTGGGTGTGGAACGCAAGTTCATCACTCGTGAACAGGCCTTGGAACGTTACGAGAAAATTGTTGATTTCTTGGAAAAGGCAGACCGCTTTCATGGGGCATGGCCGCATTGGATGTTGTCTACAGGAAAGGTAACTCCGTTCAGTAAAAAGGATAACGGAGGGGATTTGGTGGAAACCGCATTTTTGGTTCAAGGACTTTTGGCCGTCAAGGAATATTTTAAGGATGGCAACGAAAGGGAACAGGCACTTGCCCAAAAAATCCAAAAACTTTGGGAAGGCGTAGAGTGGGATTGGTATACCAAAGGCGGTCAAGATGTATTGTATTGGCATTGGAGTCCTGAATATCAATGGGAAATGAATTTTCCTGTTGGAGGGTACAATGAATGTTTGATCATGTATGTTTTGGCAGCTGCATCGCCGACCCATCCTATTAAAAAATCGGTGTACGAAAAAGGGTGGGCACTTAATGGTGAAATTGCAAAGGATACCGTCTACTACGGTCTGGAAACTGAATTGAACCATTATGAGCATGACAATACTCCAGTTGGACCTCTATTCTGGGCCCATTATTCCTATTTGGGCTTAGATCCAAAAGGATTGACCGATCAATTTGCCGATTACTGGAAATTGAACGTGAACCATGCCATGATCCATTACAAATATGCACTTGAAAATCCAATGGGATTTAAAGGGTATGGCAAGGATAATTGGGGGTTGACTTCCAGTTACTCTATTAACGGCTATGCTGGTCACAGACCAGGGGAAGATCTTGGGGTCATTTCGCCAACAGCAGCTTTGTCATCCATGCCATATACTCCGGAGGAAAGCAAACAATTTTTAAGACATTTGTATACCCAGCAAGATACTTTGATAGGGAAATACGGGCCTTATGATGCGTTTAGCGAACAGCACAATTGGTATTTGCCAAGATATTTGGCCATAGATCAAGGGCCTATTCCTGTGATGATCGAAAACTACCGAACCGGTTTACTTTGGAACCTGTTCATGGAAAATGAAGATGTCCAAAACGGACTTAAAAAGTTAGGGTTTCAATCACCCTTTTTAAAACAAGATGATTAAAAAAACTTTATACCTGTCAACCTTGCTCATGCTATTTATAGCATGCGGTGGGGGAGACGATTATACCTATATTCCCACAACACCGACAATTCCAGATGATGGGTCCAATGAGGAGCCTACCATTAGTGATAGCGATTTGATGGACTTGGTCCAGGAGGAAACCTTTAAATACTTCTGGGATTTTGCCGAAACCAATTCGAGAGGTGCAAAGGAAAGATACCATCCTAATGATCCTGGGCTGAATGCCGAGGTGGTAACATCCGGCGGAACAGGTTTTGGTCTCATGGCCATTTTGGTGGGTATTGAACGTGGATTCATTACCCGAAGTCAAGCTGTGGAAAGATTGACCACGCTTCTGGATTTTTTGGAAAATGCTGATCGCTTTCATGGAGCATGGTCCCATTGGATCAATGGCTCAACCGGGGCGGTTATCCCATTTAGTGGTATGGATAACGGTGGGGACCTAGTGGAAACTGCATTTCTGACTCAAGGATTGATCTGTGTAAAGGAATATTTCAAAAATGGTTCCGATGCAGAAAAAGCATTGGCCCAACAGGCCGATGATCTTTGGAAAGGGGTAGAGTGGAACTGGTACACTCAAAACCAAAACGTATTGTATTGGCATTGGAGCCCAAATTTTGGGTTCGACATCAACCTACAACTAAAAGGCTATAACGAGGTGTTGATAACCTATATTTTGGCAGCAGCATCACCCGATTTCAGTATTGAAAAGCCAGTATACACCAATGGTTGGGCATCTGGTGGAGGGATTAAATCTGCCAATACTCAATATGGTTTTCCCCTTTTGGTGAAACATAACGGAAATGAACAATTTGGAGGACCTCTATTCTGGGCCCATTACTCTTATTTAGGCCTTAATCCCAAGACTCTTTCAGATGATTATGTGGATTATTGGGATGTGAATGTGAACCATTCAAAGATCAACTACACCTATTGCGTAACCAATCCAAAAGGATTTGAAGATTATGGGGAAGATTGCTGGGGATTGACAGCCAGCTACACACGGAACAATGATGGAGGAATTGGGTATAACGCCCATAGTCCGGCCAATGACACTGGGGTGATTTCTCCAACAGCCGCTATTAGTTCCATTCCGTATACACCTCAGGAATCTTTGAAGGCAATGCATTATTTTTATAAGAACAAGGATAAGCTCTTAGGTCCGGCCGGATTTTACGATGCCTTCAGTCCGGAATATAATTATTGGGTTGCCGAAGCCTATTTGGCTATCGACCAAGGACCACAGATCATTATGATCGAAAATTACCGATCTGGTTTACTTTGGAGCTTGTTCATGGGCAACGAAGATGTAAAAGCAGGACTAACAAAACTCGGATTTTGATATGAAGAACAACCTATTATTTTCACTGGTAGTATTGGTTTATGCCTTTGGAAATGCCCAATGGCAATCCAAGTATGAAGAAAAAATGTTGATACAAGGGAATGATACTTTAAGGTATCGCATCATGTATCCCAAAAATTTCCAGGAAACGGAAAAATACCCGGTCATTTTGTTTTTGCATGGTGCTGGGGAAAGAGGTAATGACAACCAAAGTCAACTGGTTCACGGAGGGAAATTGTTCGCAACGGATTACCTTCAAGAAAGATATCCGGCCATTGTCATTTTTCCACAATGTCCTAAAGAAAGTTATTGGTCCAATGTGGATGTAGATCGCAGCACCTATCCTATCCATCTAAAATTCAAATACGACCAAGGACCGACTACACCTTTAAAAATGGTAATGGATTTGTTGGACAGTACCATTCAACAACCCTATTCCGATGACAATCAAATTTATTTGATGGGACTTTCCATGGGTGGTATGGGTACTTTTGAATTGTTGAGCAGAAAGCCGGATACATTTGCTGCCGCCATCCCCATATGTGGGGGAGGTGACCCCAATTCAGTTTCGGTTTATGCCAAGAATACGCCATTGTGGGTATTTCATGGGGCACAGGACAATGTGGTAAACCCATTGCAGTCCATGGAGATGGTTTCTGCCTTGTTGAAGGCCGGGGTTTATCCAAAATTCACGGTTTACGATTTTGCCAATCACAATAGTTGGGATCCAGCGTTCGCAGAACCCGACTTTTTACCTTGGCTATTTTCACATAAAAAACAAAATCAATAAGCCATGGGGTCAAGAACACTTTTGATTTTAATTTTTGCTGTGTTTTTGACCATGTCGCCATCACTGGTTGAAGCACAACAGCAAACCTATTGTAATCCCATCAACATAGATTATGGGTACACGCCAATTCCTAATTTGGCCACTCATGGGAAGCACCGGGCCACCGCAGATCCTGTCATTGTAACCTTCAAGGGGAAGTACTACTTATTCTCTACCAACCAATGGGGGTATTGGTATAGTGATGATATGTACGATTGGAACTTTGTTCCACGAAAATTTTTGAGGGAACGCAACGTAACCTATGATGAACTTTGTGCCCCTGCAGCTTTTGTAATGAAAGATGAGCTGTACTTGATCGGGTCAACCCACGGACCTGCTTTTTCCATGTGGAAAAGCAAAGATCCTACCACGGATAATTGGGAAATCGCTGTGGATTCACTTAAGGCTGGCGCATGGGACCCTGGATTTTTATATGAAGATGATACTGACAAACTTTACATGTATTGGGGGTCCAGTAACGTATTCCCCATTTTGGGAACCGAAATCAATACCAAGACCATGCAATCTGAAGGGTATGTAAAGCCCTTGATTTCCTTAGTGCCTGAAGATCATGGCTGGGAACGTTTTGGGGAGTATAACGACAATACTTTTTTGCAACCTTTTATGGAAGGGGCTTGGGTGACCAAACACAACGGCAAGTACTATTTGCAATACGGAGGTCCGGGAACGGAATTCAGCGGCTATGCCGATGGGGTTTATGTCAGTGATATGCCCTTGGATCGGTTCGAATATCAATCCCATAACCCTTTTGCCTACAAACCTGGCGGTTTTGCAAGGGGGGCAGGTCATGGGGCAACCTATCAGGATACCTATGGAAACTGGTGGCATGTGTCTACCATCATTTTGAACCAAAAGAACAATTTTGAACGCCGCATTGGTATCTGGCCAGCCGGCTTTGATCAAGATGATGTCATGTACTGCAATACCGCTTATGGCGATTACCCAACCTATCTTCCTCAGGAAAATGCAGATCACATTCAAGGACTCTTCACGGGTTGGATGGTGCTGAACTATAACAAACCCGTCCAAACTTCTTCAACTTTGGGAGGTTATACATCCAATTATGCAGTGGATGAGGACATGAAGACCTACTGGAGTGCCAAAACGGGAAACAAAGGGGAATGGTTCCAAACCGATCTGGGTGATGTTTCCAGTATCAATGCCATCCAGATCAATTATGCGGACCAAGATGTGGATTTCATGGGAAAATCATCCGGCGTTTCGCATCAATATAAGATTTACAGTTCCCTCGACGGTAAAAAATGGACCGTATTGCTCGATAAAAGCAAGAACCAAACCGATGTCCCCCACGACTACATCGAACTAAAAAATCCTGCCAAGGCACGGTTCCTGAAAATGGAAAACATCAAAATGCCAACAGGAAAGTTTGCTTTGAGTGGCTTTAGGGTCTTTGGTAAGGGAGCTGGTGAAAAACCAAACCCTGTTGAAGATTTCATCGTGCTGCGAACCGATCCCAAAAAATTTGGCGAACGCAGAAATTCATGGCTGCGCTGGAAACAAAACGATTTGGCCGATGGGTACGTCATTTATTTCGGAAAGTCTCCGGATAAGCTGTACGGCAATATCATGGTCTATGGGAAAAACGAATATTACTTTTCCGGTATGGACCGAACGGATGCCTATTATTTTCAGATAGAAGCATTTAATAACAATGGAATTTCAGAACGGACGCCCATTCTGAAATCAGAATAATCACGACTACAAAACAACCTGATCATGTACTATAAAAAATTACTTTTCGCCCTCTTGGCGGTCACTTTGGGTACCGCCAAGGCCCAACAAAGGATACCCGAGGTTGAGGCTCTCTTGCAAAAAATGACCTTGGAAGAAAAAATAGGTCAGTTGAACCTCCTAACCCCTGGCGGAGGAGTGGCCACCGGTGAGGTGGTGAGCAAAAATGTGGAAGCCAAGATAAAGGCTGGTGAAGTAGGTGGACTTTTTGGGGTAACCGGCCCGGACAAGGTAAGGGTGGCCCAAGAATTGGCGGTTAAAAATAGCCGATTGGGGATTCCATTGCTTATCGGTTCCGATGTCATCCACGGCTACAAGACCACGTATCCGATACCTTTGGGATTGGCATCTAGCTGGGATATGGATTTGGTACGACAAGCGGCTCAAATGGCAGCAAAGGAGGCCACTGCAGATGGTATCAATTGGAACTTTTCGCCCATGGTGGATATTGCACGTGACCCGCGTTGGGGAAGGATTGCCGAAGGTGCCGGAGAGGACCCTTATTTGGGTTCCAGGATTGCCGAAGCATCCATAAAAGGATATCAAGGCGATGATTTGGCCGCGGCCCATACCGTGTTGGCCTGTGTGAAGCATTTCGCCCTATATGGTGCAGCGGAAGCAGGAAGGGATTATCATTCCGTAGACATGAGCAAGATCAAGATGTTCAATCAATACTTGCCCCCTTACAAAGCGGCTGTGGATGCAGGTGTGGCCAGCGTGATGAGCTCTTTTAACGATGTGGATGGAATTCCTGCCACGGGAAATAAATGGTTGTTGACCGATTTACTTCGAGATAAATGGGGTTTCAATGGATTTGTGGTGTCCGACTACACCTCGCTCAACGAAATGATTCCTCATGGTTTAGGTGATTTGCAAGCGGTTTCTGCATTGGCTCTGAATGCAGGTTTGGATATGGATATGGTTGGCGAAGGTTTCCTCACCACCTTGAAAAAATCCTTGGAAGAAGGCAAGGTAACTGAAGAAGCGATCACCACCGCCTGCCGAAGAATTTTGGAGGCCAAATACGTTTCTGGGCTTTTCGATGACCCTTATCGTTATTTGGATAGCAAACGTCCGGCAAAGGATATTTTGACCAAGGAAAACAGGGCATTGGCTCGTACTTTGGCGGCCCATTCCTTTGTGCTGTTGAAAAATGAAAATCAAATTTTACCCCTTCAAAAGAATACCAAGATTGCCTTGGTAGGTCCATTGGCCGATAGCCGAAATAATATGCTCGGAACCTGGGCTCCAACAGGTGATGTGAGTTTAGCCGTAACCATATTGGAAGGGTTCAAAAATGTGGCTCCAAATGCAACCATTCAATATGCTAAAGGGGCCAATATTTCTGACGACCCTGTATTTGCTGAACATGTGAACGTATTCGGTCCAAGGATAGAAATTGATAAGCGTTCTCCAGAAATGATGGTGGCCGAAGCAGTGGCATTGGCCAAAAACTCCGATGTGGTTGTGGCCGTTGTGGGAGAGGCTACGGAAATGACAGGGGAAGCGGCAAGCCGAACCGATATTTCCATTCCTGAAAGCCAGAAAATATTGATCCGTGCCTTGGTTGCGACCGGAAAACCTGTTGCCTTGGTGTTGATGAGCGGTCGCCCTTTGACAATTCCCGATGAATTGGGATTGCCAGTGGCCATTCTGCAAGTTTGGCACCCAGGAGTAGAGGCTGGTAATGCCATCGCCGATGTGGTTTTTGGGGATTACAATCCATCCGGGAAATTAACGGTGACCTGGCCAAGAAATGTGGGGCAAATCCCCATCTATTACAGCGCCAAGAATACAGGTAGACCAGCTCCTGAAAGCGATGAGTTTCAAAAGTTCAGGTCCAATTATTTGGATTCCCCCAACTCCCCTTTATTGCCTTTTGGATATGGATTGAGCTATACAAACTTTGAATATTCCAATCTAAAATTAGACAAAACAACTATCGGGCAGGGAGAATCGATTTCTGCAACAGTTACGGTGATCAATACAGGGAATTTTGAAGGGGAAGAAGTGGTGCAACTCTATTTGAAGGATGAGGTACGAAGCATTACCCCTCCAAAACGTGAACTGAAAGGTTTCCAAAAGGTATTGTTGAAAAAAGGGGAGAGCAAGGAAGTGACCATCACTTTGTCTCCGGACGATTTGAAATTTTACAACAGTCAATTGGATTTTGTGTCTGAGCCAGGAGCGTTTCAAATTTTTGTGGGAACCAACTCCGATGCCCAACTTTCACAATCCTTCGAATTAAAATAATGAAGAAAAAGTTCCTTTTGGAACTTTTTTCATATCAACCAAATCCTAGAAAAATGAATTGGATAAGAACCATACTGCTGCTAGTGTTGATTTCAGCCTGTAAGCAACGGGAAAAACCAAAGGAAGAGGTGGTAGCTGGTCCACCAAACATCATTTTCATCATGTCCGATGACCATGCCTTTCAGGCTATCAGTGCGTATGGACATGAATTGGGAAAATTGGCCCCTACGCCCAACATAGATCGCATTGCAAAAAATGGTACCCTTTTCAGGAATAATTTCTGTACCAATTCTTTATGCGGGCCCAGCAGGGCGGTGATCCTAACGGGAAAATTGAGCCACGTCAACGGTTTTCGCATGAACGGGGAACGGTTTGATGGCAACCAACCAACCTTGCCCAAATATTTGAAAGAACTGGGCTATCAAACAGGGATTATAGGGAAATGGCATTTGCATGGTGCACCCACAGGATTTGACTATTGGGATATTCTGAACGATCAGGGAAATTATTACAATCCCGAATTCATTTCCGGAGGAGATACCACAATTGTTGAAGGCTATGCCACGGATTTGATCACCGATAAAAGTCTGGATTGGTTGCGACACAGAGACAGTACCCAACCTTTTTATTTGATGGTGCATCATAAGGCACCACATAGGAATTGGATGCCGGCTTTGCGTCATTTGAACGCCTATGATACGGTTACCTTTCCATTGCCGGAAACATATTTCCCAGAGTTTGTGAACCAACAGGCGGCTTCGGAACAATTGCAAACCATTTATACGGACATGTACGAAGGGCACGATTTAAGAATGAGCAAAGGCCCAGGAAGTACTGAATTGGCCCAAAATCCGTGGACTATTGATTTTGATCGAATGACACCCGAGCAGCGTAAAATTTGGGACGAAGCTTATTTGTCCAAAAACAATGCCTTTTGGGAAGCCAACCTGCATGGCAAGGAACTGGCCGAATGGAAAGGACAAAGGTTCCTTCAAGAATATTTGGCTACCATAAAGGCTGTGGATGAGGGAGTTGGTAGGATTTTGGACTATTTGGAAAAAACAGGGTTGGATAAGAACACCTTGGTGGTGTACACTTCGGACCAAGGATTTTATCTGGGAGAACACGGCTGGTTCGACAAGAGGTTTATGTATGAGGAATCCATGAAAATGCCCTTGTTGATGCAGTTGCCGGGGGTTATCAAACCGGGAACGGAGATCGATGCTATGGTACAGAATTTGGATTTTGCCCCTACTTTCTTGGATTTGGCAGGCGGGACCCAATATGCATCGGAAATGCAAGGTCAATCCTTTATACATGTATTGGATGGAACCCAACACGATTTCAAGAATGCCGTGTATTACCACTATTATGATTTTCCGGCATTCCACATGGTGAAAAAGCAATATGGGGTACGAACAGATCGCTATAAACTCATTCATTTTTATGATGACATTGATGCATGGGAGTTCTATGACCTTCAAAAGGATCCCCACGAGGTACACAATGCCATAAATGATGAAGAATATAAAGATATCATAACCTCCATGCACCAAAAATTGGATAGCTTGCAAGCTGTTTACAAAGTGACCGAAAAGGAATTTGAGACCACTCCAAAGGAAAAAGTCGATAAATCCTATGAGGTTTTTAAAAAATTGAGAGGAACACCTATCCAATGAAAAAATATTTAATTGCCCTATTTCTTTTTGTGTTGATGGTCGACACTTATGCCCAGACCATTGATGTGATCACCTATAATATCCGTTATGACAATCCCAATGATAAACCGAACAACTGGGATAACCGAAAGGAATTTCTGATTTCCCAACTGCAATTTTATGCCCCAGATGTTTTTGGGACCCAAGAGGGGTTGGTGCATCAACTAAAGGATATTGATCAAGGGCTTGAAGACTACTCCTATGTTGGTATTGGGCGTGATCACGGTGATGACCGTGGCGAGTTTTCGGCTCTTTTCTACAACACTAAGAAAATCAACCTGTTGGAGCAAGCCACTTTTTGGCTGTCCGAAACCCCGGATGTGCCATCCAAAGGATGGGATGCGGCCTTGCCTCGAATCTGCACGTACGGACTTTTTGAAAACAAAGCTGATGGAAGCAAGTTCATGGTCTTTAACACACATTTTGACCATGTGGGGGTAATGGCAAGGGCAGAAAGCTCTAAACTCATCCTGAAGAAAATGAACGAGTTGAACCCTGATGGTTTGCCTGTGATTTTAACCGGGGATTTCAATTTGGAAAGCGACAGTTCTGGGGTGCAAGTGATTTTGGGAGAAATGACGGATACCCATGTGGCTGCCGGTAAAAATGCCTTTGGCCCCGATGGCACTTTCAATGGATTTGAGTTCAATAAACCTGTGGAACGAAGGATCGACTACATTTTTGTTTCTCCTAACACTATTGAGGTGCTAAAAAGTGCCATTTTAAGCGATTCGAAGGACTGTAGATACCCATCTGATCATCTACCTGTATTTGCTAAGGTGAAGTTTGTAAATCCCTAAGCACTTTCAGAAGAAACCTTAAAATTATAGTTGTTTGAATTTTGTAGGTTTCGATTTGATATTCGTTATTTTCTGCCTGATTGGGAGTTTACATTTGCCGTGTAAATCCTAAATGCCAGTCAGTTATGAAGAATTTATGGCTTGCCAATTGTTTCTGGGCAATTTTTTTTCTTGTGGCCCTTCAAGGGGTCAACGCGCAACAAGTAAATGAAGCCAAACCTTTTTTGGATGATTTTCGTGGAACGGTCAGTGTGACCCATAACGGTATTTCCCTGATACCATCCTTTTCATTGGGCGATCCTGCAGCGCTATTCGATTTAAAATTCACAAAAGGACGGTTTAGCTTTGAGCCCGATATGCGTTTTGCTCTTGAGGGAAAACCCTGGTCCTTTTTATTCTGGTTCCGGTATAAGGCGGTTCAGCATGAAAAATTTTCCTTGCGATTGGGCGTGCATCCTGCTCTAAATTTCAGGACGATTTCCATTAATAGAAATGGAGCGGATGAGGATATCCTGGAATCCCGACGTTTTTTGGCGAGTGAAATTGCGCCTAGCTATCAGATTGGGAAAAATGTAGGTGTGGGGCTTTACTACTTGTATTCATATGGTCTGGACAATAGCGCAAAGAACAACCATTTTATAGTGGCCAGTATTTCCTTTTCCAAAATCAATTTAACGGAACAATTCCACCTTTCGTTTTCACCACAAGCCTATTATCTAAAACAGGATGATATTGATGGCTTTTACGCGGTGGCCTTTTTTACCTTGTCCAAGGAAGGATTTCCCCTCTCGGTTTCATCTATCCTCAATAAGGCAATAGATACCAGGATCCAGCCCGAAAAGGATTTTACCTGGAATGTGTCCTTGAACTATAGGATACGGTAGACGATTTAATTTTTGTACCTTTTAATCATGCAAGCAGTGGAAAGTTTAGAAGATTTTTATAAGCGCAAATTTGATTGGATTCCCGACAATCTCAAAAATGAGATCGGTCACTTTAACATATTCAAATTGGAACCTTTTACAGGCAAAAATGCAAGGCCAGTTCCCTATAAAAGGAGGGATTTTTACAAAGTAATGTTAGTGTTGGGAGGCGGGCGTGTGCATTATGCGGACCGAATCATTGAGGTGAAAAAACAAGCGCTTTCTTTCTCAAATCCGCAAATTCCCTACAAATGGGAACATACAGAGGATATTTCGGGAGGGGTATACTGTATTTTCGACAGACACTTTTTCAAAGACTTCGGCTCGGTGAACGATTATTCCGTTTTCCAACCGCAAGGTGAACACATTTTTGAATTGTCGGATGACCAGGTCAAGGTGGTGGAAGGAGTGTATTCCAAAATGTTGAAGGAAATCCAATCGGACTATACCCATAAATACGACGTGCTTCGGAATTTAGTGTTCGAGTTGGTTCATTTTGCGATGAAGATGCAGCCGGCCACTTATTTTGAAAAGCAGGAAATGAACGCTTCGCAGCGCATTTCTACCATGTTCATGGAGTTGTTGGAGCGGCAGTTTCCAATTGATGAGGACCATCGACAAATTGAGTTACGATCTGCTTCGGATTTTGCGGACCAACTCAATGTGCATGTCAACCACTTGAACCGGGCCGTGAAGGAAAACATGCAAAAAACCACTACGGAGATTATCACAGAGCGATTATTGAAAGAGTCAAAGATATTGCTTCGACATAGCGATTGGGACATTGCAGAGATCGCCTATTCTTTAGACTTCAAGGAAGCTACCCATTTCAGCAATTTCTTTAAAAAACACGCAAAGCTGAGTCCGACCCAATTTAGAAGAGCATGATTCCACTTATTGTTTGAATTTCATAAGCATCGGTTTGAAAAGGGTATGTTATTGAGGTAAGAATGTTTGAATTTTACTTCAATAAAAAGAACACAGTTATTTTCAAAATAAAATAGGAGCATTATGAAAAAAAGAATTTTGGGCAATCAGTTGGAGGTTTCGGCCTTGGGATTGGGGTGTATGGGGATGAGCTTTGGATACGGTCCGGCCAAAGATACCACGGAGATGATTACATTGATTCATCATGCAGTTGAGCTTGGGGTGACCTTTTTTGACACCGCTGAGGTATACGGGCCCTTCACCAATGAATTATTGGTCGGTGAAGCGTTGGAACCCTATAAAAATGACGTGGTGATCGCTACCAAATTTGGTTTCAATATTCAGGATGGGAAAATGATCGGGGTCAACAGTCGTCCGGAAAACATCCGTAAAGTGGCCCAAGAATCCTTGAAAAGATTGCGGGTAGAGGTTTTGGATTTGTTTTATCAGCATCGTGTGGACCCAAACGTGCCTATTGAAGAGGTGGCAGGCACCGTTAAAGACCTGATCAGAGAAGGAAAAGTGAAGCATTTTGGCCTATCGGAAGCAGGGGCAACGACCATAAGGAAAGCCCATGCTGAACAACCTATAACCGCCTTGCAAAGCGAATATTCCCTATGGACACGAAAGCATGAAGCTGAAATAATTCCAACCATTGAAGAACTGGGCATCGGTCTGGTAGCCTATAGTCCATTGGGTAAAGGATATTTAACCGGAAAAATTGATGAGAAGACCCAGTTTGCCGAAGGCGATATTAGAAATGTATTGCCCCGCTACACAGAAGAGGCAAGGGTGGCCAACAAGGAACTTTTGGATATGATCAATGGATTTGCCATGCAAAAAGAAGCGACTCCTGCGCAAATTGCCTTGGCTTGGGTTATGGCCCAAAAACCATGGATCGTTCCCATTCCGGGTACCACCAAAACCCATCGATTAGACGAGAATCTTGGTGCGGTAAAGATTGAGTTTTCCAAATCTGAACTTCAGGCCATGGAACAGGCATCGGCCAAAATCCAAATATTGGGTGACCGGTACACGGAACAAATGGAGCGTTCAACAGGGCTTTGAGAATCCTTAAAAAAATGTTAATTATTTTTAGGATGCCGACTTGAAATAAAAGCTTTTTAAAATAAATCCATAACTTCAAGGGAATTTTTGATATCATGGCACTATTTACACTAAACATCAACGGAAAGAAACAAGAGGTGGATGTGGATCCAACCACGCCAATGCTCTGGGTTTTAAGGGACCATTTGAATTTGGTCGGAACAAAATATGGTTGTGGGATCGCGCAATGCGGTGCATGTACCATCCATTTGGAAGGCACTGCAACACGCGCCTGTATGCTTCCTGTTTCGGCAGTGGGCAACCAGGCCATAACCACCATTGAAGGCTTGTCTGAAAATGGAGATCATCCTGTTCAAAAAGCATGGTTGGAAGTGGATGTTCCCCAATGTGGATACTGTCAGGCCGGTCAGATTATGACCGCAGCGGCATTCTTGGAAAAAAATCCAAATCCAACGGAGGAAGAAATCGAGATGGCCATGAACGGCAACATCTGCAGATGTGGAACCTATCTACGTATTAGGAAAGCCGTAAAAATGGCAGCCAATTCATAATCCAACTCACCTGAAAACCTAGAAAACATGACACTCGTTAAAACAAAAATAGGAAGACGTGCCTTTATCAGAAACACCGGGCTTGCCGGTGGAGGACTGGTATTGGGTTTCAATTGGCTGGCCTCTTGTAAAATGACACCTGAACAGGTGAGCAGTTTGCCCAAGGAATGGTTTAACCTGAACGGTTTCCTCAAAGTAGGGGATAACGGGTTGGTAACCATCATGTCGCCTAATCCAGAGATTGGACAAAACGTAAAAACGGCAATGCCCATGATCATTGCTGAAGAGTTGGACGTGGCCTGGAAAGATGTCATCGTGGAACAGGCACCGTTGAACACCGATATATTTACCCGCCAGTTGGCCGGTGGTAGCCAGTCCATCCGTCAAGGGTGGGAGAGCCTTCGCATGGCGGGGGCCACGGCAAGGCATATGTTGAAGGAAGCTGCGGCCAAAGCTTGGGAGGTTCCTGCTGGTGAGATTACCACCAAGGAAGGCCAGTTGATGCATGAGGCCAGTGGTAAATCTGCAGGTTATGGTGAAATGGCATCGGCCGCCACTGCCATTGAAGTACCGGAAGAAGTGGAACTAAAGGATATCAATACCTTCAGTATCATCGGGACCGATAAGAAAAATGTGGACGGACCTAAAATTGTTACAGGTCAACCCTTATACGGTTTGGATATTCAAAGGGAAGGGATGCTCACCGCCATGATCGTGCATCCCCCCGCATTTGGGATGAAGTATAAAAGCATGAACGCCGAATCGGTGAAATCCATGCCTGGTATCAAAGATGTGTTCCATTTTGAAGTGTATCCTGAAACAGTAGAAAAACAGTGGTCCGATGGTGGGGGAATCCCTGAATTGGTGGCCATTGTAGGTAATAGTACTTGGGAGTGCATGCAGGCCAAGAAAGCCCTTCAAATAGAATGGGAGGAGGTCTTAAAATTGGAGAGTACTGCTTACCATGATGAAGCATTGGCCGCCCTTATGGATAAGCCCACAGAGCAACCCGCCAGAAAGGATGGGGATGTGGAAGCTGCTTTTAAAAAAGCGGCCAAAATTGTGGAAAGTACCTATTCCGCGCCATATCTGGCACACAATACCATGGAACCCATGAACTTTTTCGCGCATGTTACGTCTGAAAAAGCGGAACTGCTGGGCCCTATCCAAACTCCTGAATTTTTGGAAAGAACCTTGGTGTCCCGATTGGGAATGCCAGCGGAGAAAATTGATATCATGATGACCCGTATGGGAGGTGGCTTTGGTCGTCGTCTCTATGGAGCTTTTGCAGTAGAAGCCGCGGCCATATCCCAAAAAATGAACGCACCGATCAAATTGGTGTATTCCAGGGAAGATGACATGACCCAAGGAACGTACCGACCATCGTACAGGGTAAAATACAAAGCAGGTTTGGATGAAAACGGAAATTTGATCGCTTGGCATGTACGGGGTGCTGGTACCAATGATGATCTTGTTTTTGAACATCGATTCCCAGCAGGTGCTGTGGACAATTACCTTGCGGAAAAACACGAATTGGCCACCAATGTGACCACAGGAGCGTGGCGTGCACCTAGCTCCAACTTCATTGCTGGTGCTGAACAGGCTTTTATGGATGAGGTAGCAGAGGCTTCAGGTAAAGATCCAATCGAGTTCAGATTGGAGTTGTTCGATCGTGCCATCAACAATCCAGTTGGGGATCCTAAACAGAACGATTATGATCCCGAACGTTATGCTGGGGTATTGAAACTCGTCAAGGAAAAATCCAATTGGAACGGTACGGGCAATGGTAAAGCAAGAGGGGTATCGGCCTATTTCTGTCATGATTCCTATGTGGCCCAGGTATTGGATCTGGAAGAAGGAAGTGGAACCCCAAGAGTAGGTAAGGTATGGTGTGCTGTGGATTGCGGAATCGTTATCAACCCATTGAGTGCCAAAAACCAAGTGGAAGGCGGTATTGTGGACGGTATAGGACATGCTACTTTTAGTGCCATGACCTTTACTGATGGGAAGCCGAACCAAAGCAATTTTGATACCTACAGGTTGATTAGAAATACAGAGGCACCCAAGGAAGTGGAAACCTTCTTTGTGGATAATGGAATCGACCCAACAGGATTGGGAGAACCTTCTTTGCCACCTATTGTGGGAGCCTTGGCAAATGCCTTGTACAAAGCAACCGGGAGAAGACATTACAGCCAACCTTTCATCAACGATAGGCCACCTTTAGTGGGATAGAAAACAGGATTTCTACATAAAACTTGGGAATATTTCCGTTAGCAGTCGTATCTTTAGGGGATAAGGCTATGTTCAATAGCGACGTTCTTGGATTTTCGTGTATGTAAATTATTGAATTACAGCAATTTAATGTTGAAAATTATTTTTCGGCAAAAAAGTTGCGGTGTCTGTTTTTTGTTTATGTTTGATCCATGAATGGGTCCTTAATTTTTGGACGCATTTGCCTATTAGCGTTGAAATTTTTTTTCATGTTCGGGCTTTTGGGAAAAAGGAAGTCGATCCCCCAAGCCGTCTTAGGGATAAGACACCGAATCTTAGGGCTGACTTCCGAAAAACACTCCTTAATCCGTGATATTTCACGGACCCCTAACTTTGTTCCATACACCGTTTTTGAATTTCGTATCTGAGAACCAGTCATTGTTCTGGCTTTTAATGTTTTATTGTATCAATTAATCCTCAATACGAAATTAGAATGAAAACGAAATATATCGATTTGATCGAACAGACCTATGATTTTCCCCAAGAAGAATTTCAGTTGGAAGACAACAAACTGCAATTCCACGGCATAGATCTTTACGGTTTGATCCAACAATATGGTACCCCACTCAAGTTCACTTATTTGCCTAAAATTTCGGATAACATCCAAAGGGCCAAAAAGTGGTTCAAGAGTGCTATGAAAAAGCACAAATATGCGGGAACCTATCATTATTGCTATTGTACCAAAAGCTCCCATTTTGAGCACGTACTGAACGAAGCCCTGAAAAATGACATCCATATTGAAACCTCTTCGGCTTTCGATATCGATATTGTGCAGCATTTGATGAAAGCCGGTAAAATTGCCAAGAATACCTATGTGATCTGTAATGGTTTCAAAAGGGATCAGTACATCCAGAACATTGCTGGGTTGATCAACAATGGCCATAAGAACTGTATTCCGATTATTGATAATTATGAGGAAATAGAACTTTTGAGCGATGCGATTGAGGATAACTTTAAAGTGGGTATCAGGATCGCATCCGAAGAAGAGCCAAAATTTGAGTTCTATACATCTCGTTTAGGGATTGGGTATAAGAACATTGTGCCTTTTTACAATCAGTCCATCAAAACCAACAATAAAGTGGAGTTGAAGATGCTTCACTTCTTTATCAATACAGGTATCAGGGACACGGCCTACTATTGGAACGAACTTTTGAAATGTCTTAAGGTATACATCAGCCTAAAAAGGGTATGTCCCACTTTGGATAGTTTGAACATTGGTGGTGGATTCCCCATCAAGAATTCCTTGGCTTTCGAATATGATTATGAGTATATGGTGGATGAGATCATCCATCAGATCAAGCAAGCTTGTGATGAAGCTGGGGTAGATGTGCCCAATATCTTTACCGAATTCGGAAGTTTCACTGTTGGGGAAAGTGGTGGTACCATTTATGAGGTATTGTATCAAAAGCAACAGAACGACAGGGAAAAATGGAATATGATCAATTCATCTTTCATTACCACCATGCCTGACTCTTGGGCGATTAGCAAAAGGTTCATTACCCTTTCTATCAACCGTTGGAACGATGAGTATGAACGTGTACTACTGGGCGGATTGACTTGCGATAGTGACGATTATTACAATTCTGAACAGCACATGAACGCCATCTATCTTCCAAAATACCGGAGAGATAGGCCACTTTATATCGGATTTTTCAATACTGGGGCCTACCAAGAGACCATTGGTGGTTTCGGTGGGTTGCAGCACTGCTTGATTCCGCACCCCAAGCACGTTCTTATCGATAAGGACGAAGAAGGAAATATGCAGACATCGGTGTTCGCAGAACAACAGACGGCGCAACAATTCCTATCCATTTTAGGGTATGGAACCAAAAAAGAATCGGGTTCATTGGTGAAGTCCAAAGCCTTGCCAGTGCTAAGCAAAAATTAAAGAAATTAAATAAGAATGAACATAGGGTGGAGGATGAAAATGAATTTTGAGATGATCCAAACCCGATAAACAATTACAATGAGCAATAAAGGAGCAATATCACAATTTATTCAGAAGTATTATTTGCATTTTAATGCAGCCGCCTTGGTGGATGCCGCCAAAGGTTATGAAGATCAGTTGAACCAAGGTTCCAAAATGTTGGTATCCTTGGCCGGTGCCATGAGTACCGCGGAACTAGGAAAGATCTTTGCCGAAATTATTAGAACCGATAAGGTACACATCGTGTCCTGTACCGGTGCCAACTTGGAAGAGGATTTGATGAACCTCGTGGCGCATTCGCATTACAAAAGGGTTCCCAATTATAGGGATTTGACCCCCAAAGAAGAATGGGACCTTTTGGAGCAGGGTCTCAATCGTGTGACCGATACCTGTATCCCTGAAGAAGAGGCTTTTAGGAGACTACAAAAGCACATTTATCAGATTTGGAAAGATGCAGAGGACAAAGGAGAGCGTTATTTTCCGCATGAGTTCATGTACAAATTGTTGCTTTCCGGAGTTTTGGAGCAATATTATGAGATAGATATCAAAGATTCTTGGATGTATGCCGCAGCCCAGAAGAACCTGCCCATTGTGGTTCCAGGTTGGGAAGACAGCACCATGGGTAACATTTTTGCCAGCTATGTGATTAAAGGTGAATTGAAGGCAAGCACTATGAAATCCGGTATTGAATACATGGCCTTTTTGGCCGATTGGTACCAGAAAAACTCGGAGAAAGGAATAGGTTTCTTCCAGATTGGTGGAGGTATTGCTGGGGATTTCCCTATTTGTGTGGTGCCCATGTTGTACCAAGATTTGGAGCAGACCGAAACCCCTTTCTGGAGCTATTTCTGTCAGATCAGTGATTCAACAACCAGTTATGGATCCTATTCCGGAGCCGTACCAAATGAAAAGATCACTTGGGGTAAGTTGGATATAGACACCCCTAAATTTATTGTAGAATCAGACGCTACCATTGTGGCGCCTCTGATTTTTGCCTACCTTTTGGATATGTAATGATGAGGAATAGACAAACGGTAGCTTTAAAGCGGGTAATCGTGGATTACAAAAAGTTGGACAATCATATCCTCAACCTTTTGGTGGAGAAATATCCCGAAGGATATGACGACGCCGATATCGTGACGTACCGCAATGCCAATAATGAAGTGGTGGAATGTATTGAGGTACGTACCGAGGACACTGCTTATTTGGTTCGCGTGAGCAAGCGATTGGTAATGGCGATGGAGGATTATGACGAATCGGAAAATATTTCTGACAACGATGAAGAAACATCATTGGACACAGATGGTTTGGAGGACTCCGATGAGGAGTAAAACAAAAATCAAAAGGGCCCATTATGAAAAAAATAATCAAATCTCGGCTTATTGCCGTTCACAAGGACAAAGTCCTGGTGCTGAAAAAAGTGGCCCGACCGCTTAGGTATACTTTGCCAGGCGGGGTTAAGAAGAAAAAGGAGACGGAATCCGAAACCTTGATAAGGGAAGTTGCGGAAGAAGTAAAACTGAAGCTTACGGATAAGCAATTGCAGTTTTATCTCTCCCATATTAAAAAGGGCAAGTTCCAAACAGTGCTGAAAAACTATTATGTGGTACAGTTAAAGCCAAATCCGATAAAGGTGAAGGAAAAGCACAAATTTGAAGAGGCTTTGTGGTTGGAGTGGAAGGAAGCCTTGCCTTTTATGGACAAAATGGATCGAATGGCCGTAAGGTCATATTTCAAAAGTTTGGGTAGAAAATTAAACAAACAAAATTCAGATGGATACAAAGTTCCACCTCGCCTTGCCATGTAAGGATATTGCAGAAACAAGGACTTTTTATTTGGATGTGATCAAAGCGGGTCTGGGTAGACAGGCAGAGCACTGGCTGGACATCGACCTCTTTGGTAACCAATTGACCTTTACCCAATCGGGGAGTTTCAATTTCGATTTCAAGAACTACCGTTTGGAAGATTATATTTTACCGTCCTTCCATTTTGGGGTAATCGTATCCGTGGAGGCATGGGGCGAACTGTATTCCAGATTGTTCCAGATGGATCTTGAGATTACTACGGAAACCACCTTCATGCAGGATAAGATCGGGGAGCATCTGTCTTTCTTCGTACAGGATCCCAACGGATATATGGTGGAATTCAAAAGCTTTAAAGAGCCCAAGGATATTTTTGCAACGTAGAACATGGATTCAAAAGCCATAGCCTTACATGTAGCCGAGAGCATCGATATAGCTGGTTGCCGACGGGCCATTGATAAGGATCTTTTGTATGGCGATAGGGATGAATTGTTCTATTCGGATGGGGAGTCTGGCTACCTGTATATTTTCAAGTATGGGATTGTTTCCTACTATGGATTGCCCGATACCACCGTTTCCGAAATTTTTGCTGATATCCAACCCTTTTGTGTAGAATGGCGCCGGTCAGAACTTACAGAGGAAATCGAGATTGAATGGGTTTCCAGCGAACAGGCCTCCAGAGTGACCAACAACAAGATTTTGTTGCCTGAATCCAATGTGGAAGGGATTCGCTTTGCCTTGTTGCACCTATCACAATCGGTAGCGTTGGATTATTTTGAAGGATTGTCCGATCAGATCATGAACGAAACCCGATTGCATACCAACTATTTGGAACACAATGGGAAATTGGACTTGGGCGGGAAAAAACTGAAGAAATACATTGCAAGGGTTTTGAACATCAACAACCAGATTTCCGAAAACCTCTATATTTTTGATTCCCCTGAAGTAGCTTGGGAAGATGAGTATTTGGATAAACTGGACAAAAACCTGAAACAAATATTCGATCTAAAGGAACGATACCGAACGATAAAGGAACAGGGCTATATCATCAAAGAAAATTTAAGCCTTTTTAAAGACATCATGGATCATCGGGAAAGTAGTAGATTGGAGTGGATCATTATTATACTGATCTTGGTGGAGGTCGTAGATCTTTTCATCATGAGAATAATCAATTAACATCAATTTGTTTTGAAAGAAAATAACGTATTGGGCAGTGAGGAATGGTGCCGATTTGAGGAGTTGGGAATACCGGCCATTAAGGCAAGGGTAGATTCCGGGGCGAAAACTTCGTCCATCCAGGCCAACAAGATCAAAATTTTCACCAAAGGCTTGGAAGAATGGGTTCGTTTTGAAGTGAATCCCTTGCAAGACAACAGGAGCATTTCCATTTTATGTCAAGCTAAATTGGTAGATGTCAGGAGTGTGAAAAGCTCCCAGGGGATTTCTGAAGAAAGACCCGTCATCAAGACACCAGTGAAAATTGGCAATACCGTTTTTGAAATTGAGCTTACCCTTGCCAATCGTGATACGATGGAATATAGGATGTTGCTTGGTCGCGAAGCCTTGAATGGAAGGTATTTGGTGGATCCTTCCAAAAGTTTTAATCTAGGAGAAATTTCCGATGACGATTTGTCCCATAAATACCGTCCTTATCAATCCGATAAAACCGGACTTAGCATAGGGCTTTTGGCCAGTAATCCTGAATTGTACAGTAACAAAAGGATTATTGAAGCCGGTGAAATGCGTGGCCATAAGGTGGTTTTTTTGAACGTGGAGAACGTTTACATGAAGCTTGATGCCACATCCCCAGAGATCAGATATCGTGGTGGGAATATATTGGATAAATTCGATGCGGTTATCCCAAGGATTAAACCATCTGTTACTTTTTACGGTTGTGCGCTACTTAGGCAGTTCGATACTTTAGGGGTTTATTGCTTGAACTCGGCAGATTCCATCAGTAAGTCAAGGGACAAACTGTTTGCCTCCCAATTGTTTTCCAAGCATGATATTCACATCCCTATAACTGGTTTTGCCAAATCACCGATGGATACCAAGGATTTGATCCGTATGGTAAACGGGGCGCCTTTGATCATCAAGTTATTGGAAAGTACACAAGGCAAAGGAGTTGTATTGGCTGAAACGAACAAAGCCGCGGAGAGTGTGATCAATGCGTTTAAGAGTGTGCAGACCAACATTTTGGTGCAGGAGTTCATCAAAGAAGCCAACGGCCAGGACATTCGTTGTTTTGTGGTCAACGGCAAGGTGGTGGCCTCCATGCAACGCCAGGCGCAAAAAGGGGAGTTCAGGGCCAATATTCACCAAGGTGGAGCCGCATCCCTTATAAAAATTACTTCGGAAGAGCGCAAACTGGCCATCAAATCGGCCAAAGTACTGAATTTGGACGTGGCCGGGGTGGACATCATCCGTTCCAATCGTGGACCCCTTTTGTTGGAGGTGAACTCATCCCCAGGCCTGGAAGGGATAGAAAACACCACGGGCATGGATATTGCCAATGTCATGATCGAGACCATTGAAAGAAAGTTGAAGTACAGTCAATAGAACATGAATTTTTGACTAACTTATTTTTAGTCAGTCAATTGCATTTTTAGCAATTAATTTCCTACACAGTCTACTCTTTTTAGGCTTATAAATTCAAAAGGGGCATCCGTTAAAGCAGATGCCCCTTTTGTTAATTCATGCCTTTCCATATCTAATGGCCATAGTATGTTTGTTCCAGTTAACGCAAAGCCTCCTAAAAATAGGACGGGGTATTTGTAGGGAACATAAGTTCTTTTGCCCCCAAATCTTATCATGAACGAGGTTTACGTTGCGCCAATGGGGGTTTTTGAGGTTGAGCCCCCTTGGTTGCAACGTTTTTTAAGATCAAATGTATGTTTCCCATAAATTTGACCTACTTTATTTGAAAAGGAGCTATGGAAATGGCTCCTTTTGTTTTTCTTTCCTTTGGATTCCCATTGATGTTATTCACGGAAATTGTTCACATCTTTTAAGAAATCGTGGAACCGCCCTACTGTAAGTTTTTGCACAAAAAACCTACTTTTGTAAGATAATGATTTGAGGAATTTTTGTTATGTCAGAACAAGTTGAAAGAATAAAAACATTGATTATCGGGTCCGGACCAGCTGGGTACACGGCTGCTATATATGCTTCAAGGGCAGACTTGAAACCCGTGATGTATACCGGTTTGGAACCAGGTGGGCAATTGACTACCACTACCGAGGTGGATAACTTTCCCGGTTACCCCGAAGGAATTGATGGCCCGACCATGATGATGCAATTACAACAACAAGCGGAACGCTTCGGTACCGACGTAAGGATCGGGATGGTGACCGCAGTTGATTTTAGTGATGAAGTTGGCGGTTTGCACAAGATTACTGTAGACGATTCAAAATTGATAGAGGCTGAAACGGTCATTATTTCTACTGGTGCCTCTGCCAAATATTTGAACATTCCAAGTGAGCAGCGTTTGCGTGGCGGCGGTGTTTCTGCATGTGCCGTGTGTGATGGATTTTTTTACAGAGGTCAGGAAGTGGCCATCGTTGGGGCTGGGGATACCGCTGCCGAGGAGGCCTCCTATTTGGCGAATATCTGTAAAAAAGTGACCATGTTGGTTCGCAAAGACCATATGAGGGCTTCCAAAGCCATGCAGCATAGGGTAAATAGTATTGCCAATATTGAGGTGAAGTATAATTCGGAAGTGGACGAAGTATTGGGCGACCAAGTAGTTGAAGGACTTAGAATTGTGAACAATGAGACTGGCGAGAAAGAAGAGATCGCCATTACAGGTTTGTTCATTGCTATTGGACACAAACCCAACACCGATATATTCAAAGGTCAGTTGGACTTGGATGAAACCGGTTACATCATCACCCAGGCCAAATCCACCAAAACCAATAAACCTGGGGTATTTGCCAGTGGCGATGCACAGGATAAAATCTACAGGCAAGCTGTTACGGCAGCCGGCACGGGATGTATGGCGGCATTGGATGCCGAAAGATACTTGGCTGCAGTGGAAAGTAAGGAAATGATAGCGTCCTAAAATTTTTAGGAAAACAAATTAAAAAAGGCACTGAATTTCAGTGCCTTTTTTGTGGAATGCTAACTCAATCAATCCGTCTGTAGTTTTCTGAAAAAGTTCGGTTGCCATCGGCATCTACCGAAATCTGGCTAAAGGTATCCTCATTCAAGATCAGCTCGAATGTGAAATTCCTCATGGTGTCCAACGCTTTCATCATTTCATCATCACCATATTCAATGACCTCGATCAATTGGTCATCTGTAATGCGATAGGATCCATAACCAAATCGGCCATTGGGGTCGTCAGGAACATAACGGGTCCACATGATTTTTTCCTTGGAATACATTTTAACCTGTCTGTACCCATCAGATTTAGGCATGGTGTCCGTTACATTCTCCCCATCATAATTATAAAAACTTTGGAGTTCCCAAGTTCCCTCAATTGACGGACTGGTAACCTCGTGCCCCTTAAAGCTTCCGGCCATTAAGAACACAACAAAACATGCAATAAGTAAAATTGATTTTTTCATACCGTATGACTTAATGGTGATTAAAGATTATACAAAAGATAACAAAAAATTATGATAAAATTAAATTTAAAACCTTAAAAAATTAGCAGATACTCAATCGAGGTTTTTGGGATAATTATTGTTGAAGTTTAAGTAACATAATAATGGAAATGTCATTTTCAACAGATCGGTGAAGTGGTTGAGGAAAATGTTGAAAACTGTATAAATTTTTATGAAATAAACATTTGTGACTCAAAATGTTTGATTTCTAAATTTTTTTGAACAAATTTCAGGGTTATTAACACAAAATTAAGTAATGAGAAACATTTTTTTGACATTCGTTGCAGTGTTTTCTTGTATTACAGCCTTTGGTCAGACCATTACAGGGACCGTATCCGATGTATCGGGTACTCCTTTGCCTGGTGTGACCATTGTAGTCAGTGGTACAAACAATGGTACAACAACCGATTTTGATGGTAATTATACCATCAACGCCTCAAATGGGCAAGTGCTGAGATTTTCCTATTTAGGAATGCAGACAAAAGACATTACCGTAGGTTTTGCAACCACCATCAATGTGGTGTTGGAAGAAGATTCCACCCAACTTGATGAAGTAGTGGTAACTGCCTTTGGTGTGGAGCAGAAGCAGAAATCACTTGGATATTCTGTGACCAAGGTAAACACCGAAGACCTAAACCTTGCAGGTCAGGCTAACCCAATCGAGAGCCTTCAGGGTAGGGTGGCCGGAGTACAGATCAACCGTTCATCGGGTACCTCTGGAGGTGGTGTGGATATATTGATTCGGGGTGTAACCTCGGTTAATCCAAACCGAAGCAACCAACCCTTGATTATTGTGGATGGTCTGGCCTTGAACAACGATACCTTTGCGGGTGAGGTTAGACCAAGCTCTGGATCAAACTCTCCAAGTAGTTCGGAGCAATTTGCCTTTTCCAATAGGGCAATGGACTTGAACCCCGAGGATATTGAGAGCTTCAACGTGTTGAAAGGTGCTGCGGCCACTGCATTGTATGGTGTAAGGGCATCCAATGGCGCCATCGTCATTACTACCAAAAAAGGAAAGCAAGGGAAGGCCAAGATCAATTTAACGGCCTCCACCACCTTTAGGGATGTTAAAACTACTCCCGATCTGCAAACTAAATACCGTGAGGGATTTGCTGGAGCTCCAAGAACCTTGTACGATCCTACTTCCGAAACCGGATTCAACCGCGTTCAAAACTCTACTTCATTTTATTCTTGGGGTCCGGAGTATGCGTTGGATTCCTATGACTTGGGTGGTGGTAACATAGTGGACCTTTCAGATGATAGGTTCTACAGCCCGTATGATATCTTTAGAACTGGCTTCAACACGCAATTGAACCTGGGCCTTAGTGGAGCAAGCGATAGGTTGAATTACTATTTCTCTATGGGGAACAATAGCGAGCAAGGGGTACTGCCCAATACCGATTACAAAAAGACCAACTTTAGGTTAAAAGCCGGTTACAAGGTAACGGACAATTTCACTGTGGATGGGTCGGTAGCCTTCACCAATTCTGGAGGAAAAAGGGCCAACGGTGGTGATAAATCAGTGATGAGTGCCCTGTATTATTTCTCAGGAACTTTCCCAATAAACGATTATAAAAATGCCGATGGTAGTGAAAGGGATTATTCCTTTGGAATCATAGATAACCCTCGTTATCTGCTGGAAACCAGTAATCTTGAGGATGATGTAAACCGTTGGATCGGAAATACGACCCTAACTTGGTCGCCCAAAGACTGGGTAACGGTTACTTATGCTGCTCAAATAGACAATTATTCTGATTCTAGGAACCGATACATGGGGCCGGATTTGGACGGTGGATCACAAGTGGGTGGATTTGTTTTGGAACAGAACATCAATTTTACCGGCTTGGAGTCCAATTTCTTGGTGGCATTGAACAAGGATTGGTCAGAGGATTTTACGACAGATTTGACCTTGGGGCACCAATTGTCAGATTCCAAAAGAACTTATCTTGAAGCAAGGGGTGAAGGGTTGAACGTGCCAGGTATCAATGAAATTGGTAACACCACCAACTATTTCATCAACAAGGATATCGTGCAGTTGAGGAACGTGGGTGTTTTCGGCGAACTGAAAATGGGTTATAAGGACAAATTGTTCCTCTCCATCACGGGAAGAAACGACTGGGTGTCAACCTTGCCAAAGGAAAATAGATCGTTCTTTTACCCATCGGTGAGTTTGGCCTATGATGTATCTGATCTGTTTGGTGACAATGACATCTTTACATTTGGAAAACTTAGGGCTTCTTGGGCCGAAGTAGGAAAAGGACCTGGGTTCGGGGATGTTGGTCAATACTTTTTAGTCGATGGGGATTTTCCATTCGGTGGAGTGGGAGGATATCGCAGAAGTACGCTTTTGGGTGACATGAACATTGTGCCAGAAAAGAACCAATCCACGGAATTTGGTGCGGACCTTAGATTCTTGAACGATCGCATCCGCCTGGATTATGCCTACTACAATACCAGGGTGAAAGACCAAATTTTTACCGTAGGTACCGCTTATTCTTCAGGACTTTCCGGAATTACCAGGAATGCAGGTGATTTTGAGGTGTTCGGACATGAATTTTTGTTGAGCGCGGACATTATCAGAAACCAGGATTTTAGATGGGAAGTGATTCTAAACTGGTCCACCAGTGAAGGTAACGTCTTGGAAATTCCAGATGATATTGAGGCAGTTGTTTTTGCCGACTCAGGATTTACAGGGATAACATCCGAAGTTCGTGCTGGGGACAAGATGGGTAATCTATACGGTTACAAATGGGTATACGAAAATGGGGAACGCTATATTGATGCCAATGGTCTGCCTGTCATTAATTTGGATGAAAGAGTAGTTGTTGGAAATGCATTCCCGGATTTTATTTCATCCATCGGTAGTAACTTCCATTATAAGGGCATTGGTCTTAACTTCTTGTTGGAATGGAAAAAAGGAGGTGATCTTTATGATGCAGGTATCCGTAATGCCATACGTAACGGAACGCCTCAAAGTACTATTGAAAGGTATACGGATATAGTTTTGGATGGTGTAATGGACGATGGTAGCGGAGGTTTTGTGCCAAACACCACATCTTTCTTTATTGATGAAAACTATTATAGGAATTCCAATGTGTACAACCGTGCAGCCGAAGTTTTGGTGCAGGATGCCTCTTGGGTAAAACTTAGGAATATTTCCCTTTCCTATGATTTGCCTTCCAAGATCATCAAAGACTTGAGCTTGGAAAAAGTGAGTATCTCGGCAAGTGCCAACAATATTCTTATTTGGACCCCTTACGAAGGTTATGACCCAGAGGGTAACCAATACAGTGCGGGAAGTAACGTGTATGGGTTTACCGGATTGAACATTCCGTTGGCTAGAAGCTATTCCTTTGGATTGAACATTGCATTTTAAAAAAGAACTATGAAAAAAATAGATATAATTAAATCGTTCCTACTATGTTCCCTAACGGTATTTACCATAGGATGTAGTGAGGATTATTTTGATGTAAACACGCCTTCCAATACGGCTCCGTTAGAAGATTTGCGCATGCAGGACTTAATTGCGCCTGTAATGCACAGTACTTTGGAAGGACAGCGTTCCGCGGAACTTTCTTTCGGTAATTATGTGCAGAACTTTGTGACCACGGGAGGTGGCGCTGCGGGTCAAACATCCGCTAGCGGACTTTGGACTCAGGTATATCTGTATGTGTTGCCAAACTTGGAAGCTGTTAAAGTAAAGGCTGCCGAAACAGGTGCAACGCATATTGATGCCATTGCCGATATCCTGATTGCCGCCAATATAGGCATTGCCACGGATTCATGGGACAATATTCCTTATTCGGAAGCAGCCCAAGGCCCCGATAACAATTTTGCGGCCTTTGACACCCAAGAACAGATCTATACCGAAGTATTTGGTCTGTTGGATGATGCCATTGCCAAATTGAGCGCAGCGGATAACTCAGGGTTTAGTTTGGGTTCATCGGATCTGATCTATGGAGGTGATACCGATAAGTGGCTAAGAGCGGCCTATTCATTAAAGGCAAGATATCAATTGCACTTGGTGAATAAAGGAATCGTTACCCCCGCCGAAGTATTGGCAACCGTTGAAAATGGTTTTACTTCCAATGCTGACAACTTTGCCATGTACTATGATGAAAAGAATATCAATCCATGGTATTCCGAAGAAATCTTGGCAAGACGCACCGGTAACCTGAGTAAGGACATTGCCAGCCAAATAGTGAGTTCCATGAATGGCGATTATTATCCGTTCCTTGGAGGATTGGTTGAGATAGACCCGAGATTGCCTTTATTCGCCGAAAATAATGATGAAGCCGAGTATAAAGGTTTCGTTAGCGGTGGAGGGGGCATAGCACCGGACGGTACAGATGCCAACACCCGTTTTAGGGAAGATGGCTTCTATACCAGTGTAGATTCTCCTTTAATGCTGATAACCTATGCCGAAGTATTGTTCATTAAGGCAGAAGCTGCTTTCTTGGCAAACGGGGGTACGGAAACCAGTGTAGGTTCCAGTGCCACTGCCTATACCGCATATATGGATGGTGTTGCCGCCAGTATGGATATGTACGGTGTTGATGGAGCGGATTACTTGGCCGATGGTGCCATAGCCGTTGGCGAGGGAGCATTGAGCTTGCACCACATCATGAAGGAAAAGTATATCCATAACTTCCTGAATCCAGAAACCTTTGTGGACTACCGCAGATATGATTTTTCTGATGATGTGTTCACTGGATTGGAAATTAGAAGTGAAGTTGAAAGTGCAGATACCGAGTTTCCTGGACAATGGTTCCGAAGGGCCAATTACCCCGATACCGAACTTACCAGAAACGAAGCCAATGTATTGGCCAATCAACAAACTCCGGTAACACCAGTTTGGTGGGATGAATAAAAAGTAAAATACAATCCTTAAGTCAAGAGGGTGTTCAAGCAGTTGGTCAATTGCTGAACATCCTCTTTTTTATGATAGGCGCTCAAGACAATTCTACTGACCAAAGGGCCGTTGGCATCCGGATAGTTAAAGTTGGTGACGATAAAGCCCTGTTCTTCCAATTCTTGGGCCAACGTGGCATTTTCAAATTCGAAAGTGGGATGCCCCTTCATATGTTGGAAATATTTGGGTTTATCTAAAGAGTCCAAGAACAATTGATAGTTTTCCATCAAAGTTTGTCTACGGGCCTCATAAACGGTTGAAGCATCGATTAAAGTTCCCATGAAAGCTGGTAACGCCGGACTTGCCCCACCATAAAAAGGAGTGGCCTTCAATGATGTTATAAGTTCATTATCGCCAAAAACCGCCCCAGCTTGTATTCCTAAACCTTTGCCTAACGAACAACAGACCAACAGTTGGGCTGGGTTTAATTTCTTCAGAATGCCATAACAACCTGTTCCATGAGCGCCAACAATACCAATTCCGTGTGAATCATCGCCCACCAAAATCATTTTATCCAATGGAAGTTGCTGCAAGGCATCAAAATGGGGAAACTGTTTGGTAGTAAAATCAATGGTGTCAAAAAGGAGAACGGGTAGGGGTCCATCATCGGAAATCGCATTTCGCAATGCCAAGTCCAGCTCTTCAAAACTGTTCGTTTTGTTAACGCCATTCATGAGCATAGCGGTATGGGCATTCGGTGCTGCAAATAATTTATGTCTTTGCTCCAATAAATGCTGAATGACCAATTGTGCAGCCAGATAACCCGAGGACATGGTCAAACAAGCCTTACTACCTACCCAACCGGCCAAATGCGCTTCGGCTTGTTGATAGATGTCCAAGGCAACATTGGAGCGACGTGATGCCCCATAATGCATGCCATATCGCGCTACATTTTTTAAAAAAATATCGGTAAATGGCGCATAGGCTTGGAGTCCCAAATAGGCAGTCCCTCCAAAATAGAGATATTCCCTGCCATTGGCCTGGATTGATCGGTCCGGTATTCGTGGAAGGGAAAAGGCCATTACAGTAATGCTATGCCGCTGCCGGGTAGTTCAGGAAAGATAACTTTACCACCCTCAAGGATTTTGACTCCGGTGGCAATATCACCTTTCAAAAGCATGGCTCCATCCATGTCCACAAAGTCCAGTTGGGGTAATAATTGGGCAATGGCTGAAATGCCAACCGTGGATTCCGTCATGCATCCCACCATTATTTTTAAGCCCAGTTCCTTGCCTTTTGCGATCATCCTTCTGGCGGGGGTCAACCCACCACATTTGGTCAATTTAATGTTAATGCCATCAAAATAAGATCCGCATTTTTCCACATCACTTTCCACAATACAACTTTCATCTGCAATGACTGGTAGTACGCAGGATGCCTTTACTTTTTCCATGCCCTCCCAATAATCGGCCTTCAGGGGTTGTTCCAAAAACTCCACCCCAAGATCCTTGAGGAATGGAGCATTTTTTATGGTTTCCTCGGCCGTCCAGGCACAGTTGGCATCAATACGGAAAATGCTATCGGTATGTTTGCGAAGTTCCCTAACAATGGCCACGTCATCCTTGGTGCCCAATTTAATTTTGTATACCGGCCAAGGCTTTTCTTTCAGTTTTTCTACCATTTTTTCAATGGTATCGATACCAATGGTGTAATTGGTGGTAGGGTAGTAGTTTGTATTGGTTCCCCAAATTTCATACAATGGTTTTTCTTCCAATTTTCCATATAAATCATTGGCAGCCAAATCCAAGGCGCAAAGGGTAAAGTTGCCGAGTCCTAGGGATTGTAAATGTTTATCGAAATCTTCGGGAGTATCAAAATCATAACTTTCAATGGCTTCCCTAACCGCTTCAATTTCTGCCGTCATGCTTTCCACGGTGCTATTGTAATACGGATTGGAGGTTGCTTCACCATAACCGGTTTTTCCATTCAACGAAAGCCCAACAATCATGGTATCCTGGGTATCATGCGATTCGCGGGAAATGGTAAAAGTATGGGCTAACTGAAGGGTATATTTTTTAATTTCTATCTGCATCAAGTGGAACTTTATTAAGATGCTAAGATAATGTTTCAACCATGTTTTATAAATACAAAGGCCCATTGAAATTTCAATGGGCCCTTCATTTTTTGATTGGTTTTGGTTTCAGTATTTGTGAACACTGCCCGATACCGATTTTTTGGTCTGTACACTGGCTTCGCCGGTATAGGAAATATCGGCGCCACTGCTTGCATCGGCTACCAAGGATTCGGTTACGTTTACCGTAATATCGGCACCACTACTGGCATCTGCATTGCAACGTTTCACCAAAAGATCGCGGGCTTTGATGTCCGATCCACTACTGGCGTCGGCATACAACATATCGGCCCTGCCAGAAACCTTAATATCGGCACCGCTGCTCGCATCTGCGGTCACTTCTGTTGCAGAAAGTTCTACGGTTAGGTCGGAGCCGCTACTGGCATCCAATTCAATGCTTTCAGCCTCAACAACATTTTGAACGATCAGGTCTGCGCCACTTGAGCTTTTCAACGCGGTAATGGTTGGAAGGGATACGTAAACATTCTTTGTAGCCCTACCAATGTTTTCAATGGCATGGATCTTTAATTTGCCATCCCTTACATCGGTTCCGATCAAATCGATGATGTTTTCATCACCTTCTACCCTGATTTTGAACTCCGAGTCTTGGGTCACGAATACATCGATACCTTCCGAGGCCAAAACCTCGGTGAATTCCTCTGGAATGTTGCGGGTTTCCTCTACCACCTGTCCGTTGCCGGTCTTGCCGTGTCCGAAGTTCACATCCATCATACAGGACGATGCGAACAACGAAAGAAGTACTGCGATTGCTAATTTTGCTAGTGTTGTCATGATTGTTGTTTTTTGATGCTCAGCTTTGCTGGGCCTTTGTTTTTGATTGATTTAGGTGTTTTTTGATTGATGCTGAATTTAAATTCAGTGTAAATGTGCTTTTAAATGATTGCGTAATGAAGTTTATCTGACCCAACTGTCGAAAATGGCAGCTCAACCGTTATTTTTCTGCCCTGCCTTCATTTTGATGCCATCCTCGTCTATTTTCATTTGAAAGGAATCGCTGTTGTCCTTGATGTCGATATCAATGCCATCCTCGTTGATGATGATCTTGTTGTTTCCATTTTCATCATCATTTTCGTCTACTTCGGGACAGTCCTGACACTTTAATTCGCCATCATTGTCCATCTTCCACAGAAAGCCAACAATGCCACTTCTGTAATAATCCCTATCGTTTTCAATGCCCCGGGCTATGTGGTACTTGGTTGATGGTTCAAAACGGACCATCATGCCTTCGGGTACATGGATCGTTACTGAAACTTCTTGGTTTCTTGCCTTATTGGAAGTATCCGTGGTCAAATACTCATCCAAAATGATTTGGTTGCCAACCAGTTCGTAGCCAAATTCAATGTTTTTGGCCCTGTCGCGTGCTGCTAGAGATGAACTACCATTGGCATCTTTACGAACGGTGATGTTCACCAAACTGTCCTCTGATTTTCTTACACGGATTTCCACTTCATCCGAAATGAGTATCCTTTTATCATTTTGATCATAGGCAAACGACATGCGACGGAAGTGCACATCATCCCTAGTGTATTCATACCCTGGGTTCTTCATTTTGATGACCAAGGTGTCAGACACATTTTCCATTGCCAATTGGTTGCGTTCATGCACGCTTCCGGTATTGGAGAATTCCGCAGCTTGACGGATGCCAAGGGCGATCAACACACCAATGGATATCAACCAAAGGCCCAAAAGGGAGAATTTGGCTATGTTTCCGATGGATTTCAGGTTGGTCACCAATATCTTCAAACCTAGATACAAAAGGAAGAAGAATGGAATACCCACGGCAAAGAACAACAGGATGGATACCAACCAGACCGGTGCACCGGTGGTGTTCACGATCTCATAAAAATCCACTCCTGGAAAATGTACCGCATCGAACATGCCCACGGTGAACAGTCCGAAGAACAGGCCGATCAAAGTGGCCGCGCCAATAATGATCAACAAGATGCCGATGAACTTACCGAATACCTTGAACAGGAACAGGATAATGTCCCCGATCGTATCAAAAAAGGTCTTGGAGCTGCTTTTGACCTTGTTGCCCATTTTTTCATAGTCAACACTTTTTACCTTGTCGGCAACATCATCAAACCCCTCTTTAACTTTGCGTTCTATATTGCTGATGTTGATAGGCTCTCCCCGCATGTCCAATTTTTGCGAAGTGGTAACGGCCTCGGGAACCAAGATCCAAAGTAGGATATAGGCAATCAATCCAAATCCGCTGGTGAAAACGGCCAAAAGGATAAAAATCAAACGGATCCAAAGCGCATCTATACCTAAATAGTATTCCAATCCGGCGCATACACCGCCGATATACTTGTGGTCAATGTCGCGGTATAGTTTTTTGGACTTTGGTTCCGCTTGGGTGTGCGACTTTTTGGGTTCGTCCTCAAAGATGTCCTCATCCACCATGTAGTCCTCTGGTTGACCCATTACACTGATAACCTGATCCACTTCTTTATGGGTGATCACCTGTCTTTCGTTCTCCATTTTCTCCAAAAAGAGTTCGGCAATCCTTGCCTCAATGTCGGCTATGATCTCATCGCTCCCAGTGGTACCGGCAAAGGACCGTTTAATGGACTCCAGGTACCGCCTCAGCTTGTTATACGCATCGTCATCTATGTGGAAGAGCGTATTTGCCAAATTTATGTTTACTGTCTTGTTCATTTTTTGATTCTTATTTTGTGTTGGTTACCAGATTTACTGCATTTCTAAGTTCATCCCAGGTGCCGTTCAATTCTTTTAGGAACAACCGGCCTGTTTCGGTAAGGGCGTAATATTTGCGGGGAGGTCCCGATGTGGATTCTTCCCAACGGTAGTTGAGCAATCCAGCATTTTTTAGCCTTGTGAGCAATGGGTATATGGTACCTTCCACTACTAACATCTTAGCGTCCTTTAAGGCGTCCAGAATCTCGGAGGCATACTTGTCCTCGTCTTTTAAGATGGACAGAATGCAGTATTCTAGAACCCCTTTGCGCATCTGTGCTTTTGTGTTTTCTATGTTCATAACTTCATGGTTCTATTAAATTAACTGTTCGTTTTTGATTTACCAAACTAGGTCTGGTTCCGTTTCCACTCCATTCCCCTGTGATGAGCAGGGGAGTGGAAACACTTTTTTTGATTGATGATTTCGTTTTTTGATTGATGAATGAACTCCTTTTTTTTGATTGATGATTTTATTTATTTTTTAATGATGGTCATAACTCAGTTCCCGCTTTATTTTCCATTCCCCGTTCACCAACATCCACACATGGGTAAATTTTGCGATGTCACCTTTTTGATATTCGTTTTTATCGTTCAAGAATTCAAATCGGTGTACCCCATGCTGTATGGCTCCATAAAGCTGGCCGTCCTTGTTCAAGGGATACACTTCCAAACTTCCTTCAATCAGGATTCTTTTGGAATATTGTGGAGCGTTGGGATCCCTCTTTTCACAGTTTTCACGCGTTGGTCTAAGGAATTCCTCGCGGCCATCGGTAAAACCGCCACGATCGTGATAGAATTCAAAATCTTCAGTGAACAAAGATGCCATGGTATCGGTGTCGCATCGATTGAAAGCAGCATCGAACAACAAGCTATCCTTCGTTTTCAAGGTTTTATAAAGCTCGGTATCCTCCCCAACTTGGGCATTGGCCATAGCGGTCATTCCGATCAGGGCAAGGGCCATTATGTTTCTTGTTCGGTACATTACTTGATGAATTTAATGGTGAACGGATATTTGAATTGTTGCCCTTCATTGGTGCGTACAGTGGCCAAAATGGTGAAAACGATGTTTACAACGGCTAAACCTACCTGCAACAGACCTGTTATGCTGGCCGGCCAAAAAAGGCGACCAAATTTAAAGTCGTCACTGCTGACGTGGATGTTCAGGTTGTTCAGGTTGCTCAATCGGTGAAAACCGAAAACATCCCAGTCGAAAAGGTCCGGCATAAAGCCGATAAAGAATGGAATGGTGATCAAACCGGCTACAATGGCGTACAACAACATACTGATCTGAAAGTTCAATGCCTGTTTGCCATTATAATCTACAAAGTCGTACTGCTTTTTGTTGGACATCCAAAGGATCAAGGGCATGATAAAATTACCGAAGGGGATAAAGTACTTCGAGAACGTAGATGCGTGGATGATCGCGGATAAATTTCGTTCGTGTTTGGTTAATGTAGTTGCCATTTTTGATTGATGATTTTGATGTATAAATGGGTAAACCTATTAGCTTACGATGCAAATATATATCCAAAGGATGGTACTATGCAAAACAAAGTACCATATATTAACATATTTTTAACAGTTTGAAATAGCAGTATTTTGTCTATTTTTAAGCCAAAGAATATACCATTATGGCACTCACACCCAGTAAAATCAATACATTCACGTTCCTAAAACTCCCTTCTGCTTGGTGGTGCGGCATTCGTCTCAAATATATCGATGAGCAGAAGGCCGTTACCTCCGTAAAGCACAAATGGGTGAATCAAAATCCGTTCAAATCCATGTTTTGGGCCGTACAGGGGATGGCTGCCGAGCTGAGTACGGGTGCGTTGGTGATGAACGAGATCCAAAAAAGTGGAAAGAAAATCTCCATGCTCGTGGCCAATAACAAGGCCACCTTTACCAAAAAAGCTACGGGGCGTATTTCATTTACTTGTGAAGATGGGCCCTTGATTGCAGATGCCATCAAAAAAACCATGGAAACCGGAGAGGGACAAACTTGTTGGATGACGTCCGTGGGGGTAAATGCGGATGGGGTAGAGGTTTCTACCTTTCATTTTGAGTGGACGGTTAAGGTTAAGGGTTAAGGAAAATGGATTGGAAGACTCGCAGAATTATTTATAAAATTCGAATTAATCAATTTTTTAGAAATCTCAAACTCAAATTAAAATTCAAAATCAAGGGTTTGCCTAAATGGGAACAAGTAGATGTAATTGAGTATCCAGATTGTTTTTTAGTAATCACATTGCATACTCTAAAAAGTGGAGGAGGTATCCATACTGAATTGATAAGTAAAATTAATAAGGATAATAATGTGCAATTTCAGCTTGCACCGATTGTCTTGCAACACTTGGACAAATCAAAATGGGGAGTTGACACATATGATAGGTATAAAGCATTAAATAAAATTGCAAAGATTACTGGAAGAAAGTCAATTAAAGATCAAATGAAGGATGCGAAAATGATATCAATATCTAGAAATAAAGGACTAATTAAAATTCAGCCATCCATTAATGGTGGTTCAACTGGTCCCAATAGAGGATATAGATATGAGGGACCCCCAATCATTCTGGAACTTCCTGTTAAAGAGGAGAATTTTGAAATTGAAATAAAAAGAGCATTGGAAATGTGCTTGTAGTAATTGTAACAAAACCCAAAACAAATCAACATATAAACAAAACAACATTTAAACAATCAAAAGATGAACGCACACGAAATAGACTATCACATTTACGGAGAGGAAATGCAATATGTGGAGATCGAACTGGATCCCCAAGAGGCTGTTGTAGCCGAAGCTGGTAGTTTTATGATGATGGACACCGATATTAAAATGGATACCATCTTTGGCGATGGCTCCAATCAAGAAACCGGGGTACTTGGAAAACTGTTCTCTGCGGGCAAGCGCTTGCTTACAGGTGAGAGTCTGTTTATGACCGCATTCCTGAATGTGGGCCAGGGCAAAAAACAGGTAAGCTTTGCTTCTCCTTATCCTGGTAAGATCATTCCCATCGACCTTTCGGAAAAAGGAGGGAAGTTTATTTGCCAAAAAGATGCCTTTTTGTGTGCTGCTAAAGGCGTTTCCATCGGTATCGAGTTTTCCAAACGTTTGGGGCGTGGACTTTTTGGTGGGGAGGGCTTTATCATGCAAAAACTGGAAGGGGATGGTTTGGCGTTCGTTCATGCGGGGGGTACCATGGCCAAAAAAGTACTGGCGCCCGGAGAAGTATTAAAAGTGGATACGGGCTGTATCGTAGGCTTTTCCCAAACCGTGGATTATGATATTGAATTTGTTGGGGGTATCAAAAACACCGTTTTCGGTGGGGAAGGTTTATTCTTTGCAACCCTTCGTGGTCCTGGCACCGTTTATATTCAATCCTTGCCCTTTAGCCGATTGGCAGGTCGCGTTTGGGCGGCTGCACCACAAGCTGGTGGAAAAGATAAAGGCGAAGGCAGTATCCTAGGAGGACTCGGTAATTTGTTGGATGGGGATAATAGGTTTTAGGAGTTAGTGGTTAGAAGTTTGGCCGTTTCAACGTCATGCTGAACGTCCCGATTGCTATCGGGATGAAAAATCTCAGCTATCCTTTTTTCAATAATCAATGAGCAATTATCAATTGACAATGTTACCTATGTCCCTGATTATCCTTGAGGAAGTGAAGAATCTCTCCAAAACTCTAAAAATCTAATCATCCCTTTAGAATTTTCTGTTCATTTGTAGCCTATGGATTTCAAAGACCTATTCCGTTTTCTGGAAGAACTACAACAAAACAACAATAAAGAATGGATGGATGCGAACCGCAAATGGTACCGCTCCCTTCGACATGATTTTACGGTTTGGTTGGACGATTTGGACTTGACCATGGCCCAATTGCACGATGATTATTACCCGACTCCAGGCAAAAAGGGTATCAACCGCATCAACAATAATCTCATGTTCCATCCCAATAAACCGGTGTATAAGGACCATTTTGGTGCGGGATTGGACAAAGCTCCGCAAACAGCTGATTTTTATATTGAAATCGGCCTGAAAAACTGTTTGCTGGCTGGTGGCTTTTGGCGTCCCGACCCCAAAACCCTTCGCAGCATTCGGGAAGGCATTGATTATGATGGCGAGGTGCTACAGGAAATATTGGACAAGCCTTCGTTCCAAAAAACGTTCGGTAATCTGTATGAGGATGAAAAATTGACCAATGCCCCGAAAGGGTTTTCCAATGATCATCCCCACATCGACCTATTGAAGAACAAGACCTTCGCTGTGGTGCATGAAATGACCCAAAAGGAAGTGCTTCAACCCAATTTCAAGGAAAAAATCGTGAAAGTGTACCAAGAAATGCTTCCCTTCCGTCAATATTTGAACCGAACGGTTACCGTTTAGCCATCAATCCAGTTGGTCCGAAGCACGCAACAGGCGTGCGGACAGATCGGGGTGCTCCATATCGGCATCCAATGGAAACATGGGGCGGATGATTCGTTTATGACCCAATCGCTCTAAATCCTGATCTACACCGCCAGGGGTCAAGGCCATGATCCAATCGCCTCTCATGTTGTACAATTCAGGTACTAGATAACCAATTTTTACCACGACAATATCCGTGTTTCTTGGGTCGAGGTCCAACTCCGTAAAATCGGATTCGTTGTGGTATGGCTTTCTTTTTTTGGTCACAATAACACTAGCATTCCCCACTTTCACCACCACTTCGGTTTCTGCATGAACATCCCCTTGTTTTATGGCGGTCACCTCTCCAGTCAATAATAGCGGTGGGGCAAATCGGTCATCAATTGCGGCTCCTACCAAGGCACTGACCTTGCCACCCACACTGACTTTAAGGGCCTGTTCCACTAATTCTGGTCCAGGAATGGAGGCATAGATCAACGATTTGCCCCCAGGTTTGTGGAATTCATCTTGTTTTAAAAGTTCTGTTAAGGTCCAGGTTACATCCCCAGCGCCTCCGGCAGTAGGGTTGTCACCCATATCACTCAACATAAAGGGCTTTTTATCACTTGCCAAAGCAAGTTTCAAGGCTTCTTCATAGGATTTAGTCGGAGCCACAAACTCAAATTCCTTGCGAACATCCCAGAAACTCTCGGCCAATTTTTCGGCACCGGCAACTACCTTTTCTTTATCATCGCCCGTGACCATGACTACGGCATGGTTTCGGGGTTCATCGGCCCATGCATACCCGATCCAAATAGCAGCGTCTACCACACCTTCTTGGTTGGCCACTCCGGGCACTTGCGCATACAGGCTTTTCCCTGGTTCCACTCGGGTACTCGTCTTTTCTCCAGGTAATAGAATCGGCACGGGAATCCAAGCCTTATACTTGGGCTTGCCCTTGCCATTCTCCAAACGTTCAACTAGATTTTGCACGGCCCGTTTTCTGGATTCCGTGGCATCTTCATGAGGCGCCATCCGGTAACAAGTAATCAAGTCGCTATGTTCGGCGAGTCTTACGGAAACATTGCCGTGCAGGTCCATTGAGGTAGAGACCAACACCTCGGTGCCCACCACTTCCCGTATTCTTTTGATCAAATCGCCTTCGGGGTCATCCAGCCCAACCACGCTCATAGCGCCGTGAATATCAAAGAAAAGTCCATCATACGGTTTGTTTTCTTCTAGCATTTTCAGTGTTTGCGCCACCAAGGATTCATAGGCTTCATGGGTTACCGTACCACCAGGCAACGATTTTCCTACTAAAGTAGGAACCCAGTCTGCGCGTTTTCTCAAAGTAGAATCCATCGCCATAAACGGATAGCGTTCAAAAATGGAATCCCCAATTTTGGCATGGAATGCCTCTTCTTGGGTCAATGCAGGGGAAAAGGTACTGGATTCAATTCCCAAGCCCGCAATAGCAATTCGGGGCAGTTTTTTTTCAGGTTCCTGTTTGCAACTTAATAAAAGGGTCACTAAAAATAGAAAGGGAACTATTTTGCGCATGAGATTGGGTTTGTTGGTTTGGAATCTGAAAGATACAATAAACAAAGGGATCCAAGAATTTTCAAATTGGCTCATGATTGCAATGAAATCCGTTACCTTTAACTTCAAAATCAAACGCTTTGGAAAACAATAGAATAAGGAACATGAAGCGGGAATTGCTCTCGGACAATTGGTACACGCTTGAAAAAGTTTCATTTGAATACCTGCGTGATGATGGCGTTTGGGAAAAGCAAACACGCGAAGCATATGATCGAGGAAACGGGGCGGTTATTTTGCTGTACAATGCGAAGAAAAACACGGTTGTGCTAACGCGTCAATTTCGGATGCCCACTTTTTTGAACGGAAATGAAAACGGGATGATGGTGGAAGCCTGTGCAGGTCTGTTGGAAAAGGGCAACGCGGAGGAAACCATCAAAATGGAGGTGGAAGAGGAGACCGGTTATAAAATTGAAAAAGTGCAAAAAGTGTTGGAGGCCTATATGTCGCCCGGATCCGTGACAGAAATCCTTTATTTTTTCATTGGGCAATATGAAGAATCCATGAAAATCAGTGATGGCGGTGGTGCCGATGATGAGACGGAAAACATTGAAGTGTTGGAACTGTCGTTTCCCAAAGCATTGGAAATGGTGAAAACAGGGGAAATCAGGGATGCCAAGACCATTATACTACTGCAATACGCTCAATTACAAGGTTTGCTCCATCAATAACGCTCGTACAATTCCTTTAAGGTGGCATACATGGTTTTTCGTATTTCGATGGATGGCACCTTGAAATGATTGTTCATAAAACTGAAAATGAGCACTTTGCCAGATTTCGTCCTGACATATCCGCTCAAGTTATAGTTGTTTCCAAATGACCCCGATTTTGCAAATAAAAAGGGTTCAGTATCGGGATCTTCCCATTCCTTTACGGTGCTATCGGGTCCCCACATGGGAAAAAGGGTGAATAAACGATCTTCAGGAACTTCATTGTAGAGTTTACTGAGGATTTGAACAAAGGATTTGGGTGTAAACAAATTATATCGCGAAAGCCCTGAACCATCTACCCATCGGGGTTGTTGCTCCAAATCCTTCAAATCGTTTTCCAACATATAGGCAATGGCCCTTTTCGTGCCGATGGTATCCGAAATCATGGAAGAAGCCGTCATCAACAATTGCTCCGCTAAAAAATTATCGCTTTTAAACAGCATCTGCTTATAAATGGAATCCGTTTCCATGCCGTAAAGGGTTCCAACGGGTCCCTCTGGAAAATGATTTACCATACTGATTTTCTTCTCCAATCCCGATTCCAAAAGTTGTTTGGTGAGACTGTCACCGGCCATAAAAGGAATTTCCAAAGTATCCTGCTCGGAAGGTGCAATATAGAAATGGTTGGCAAGTTCATCCCGTTTAAAAGGATGTTCGGCCACCTGAGTTTCATTATAAAAATAGGAAGGGGAAACCTCCAACCCTTGATTGTTGGAAACGGCCACCACATTGCCATAAAGGGGAATGGTTGTACGTTCCGGAGAAAAATAGGTGTCAAAATCTTCCCATGCCCAACCGGGACCAAACCGAAGTTCGTCGGTATTTTGGGTGTAGAGTACAATATTGCCTTGTTTTTTGAGCCAATTTATGGCCGTACTATCATGCAGATGGGGGTGTAACCAAGAAGGGTCACCAGTTCCCTTAACAAAAACGGTATCGTTGGCAATAGTATAAGTTAGGGTAGGAATGTTTTTTGGAAGCAGTTTGATACCCGTATAAAAGGTCACGATCTTCGTATTACTTGCAGGGGTAAAATAGCGGTCACCGTTCGTGTTGAAGAGTATCTTTTGGGTCTTCGCATCCATGACCACCAATCCATGAAAAGAGTTCTGAAGAGCCGTGTTTTTAAGGTTGGATCGGGCAATTTTACGGGTAGGGGAGCACCCTCCGAGCAAAATTGACAAAATGAACAAATTGATTATCAGATATTTGCTAATCCTGCAACAAATTAAGGGCATTTTGGTCATTTATCGAATTTAACACGAAGTTATTCAATTTTTAACTGGGTTTTAAGTTATGTGTTTGGGTTTTTACCTAATTTAGATGGACAACCAATTATTCAATCTAATCAAATTTCTATGGCCGGAGCTATGTTAGATTACACCAAAATCATCCTTCAGAAGGTTAGTTTTGATGTAAAACTCTTCACTCGGGAATTGAGAAAGGCAATTTCGACCTTATTGCCCAGTGAAATTGAAGAACTTAAAATCTGGTTACACTTTTTTATTGTGGATAAACCGGAGTTGGAACCGACATTAGTATTGTTAAAAACTTAAAATAACCACAAGGGCCGCAAACGCGGCCCTTTAATTTTTTGCCAACGGACTGATAATCTTCACGTCCTGAAAGGCTATTGCTCCTCTAACAATGCTGGAAATCACATCGCGAAGGGCTTCAGTGATCTGTATTTTCAATTCGCTTTTATGGTAGATCAAACTAATTTCCCTAGCCGGTGACGGACTTTTAAAGGGTTTTAGATTTTCAACCTTTTTAGATTCTAGATGGAGGGTGTTCAGGTAAGGCAATAACGTCATTCCCATTCCCTCATCTGCCAAACTCACCAACGTCTCAAAACTACCGCTCTCAATTTTAAACTGCTCCCCGTTCATGTTTTTGGATGCTTTGCAAAGATTGATGACCCCATCCCTAAAACAATGCCCATCCTGTAACAATAATATATCGCTTACATCCAAGTGGTCCGTGGTCAACTGTGTCTCGGAAGATAACCGATGGCTTTTGGGGACGTAGCCTACAAAAGGTTCATAATATAAAGGTCTTTCCTTAATAAACTCGATTTCCAATGGGGTGGCGGCGATACCGGCATCCAAATGGCCATCCAAAATGTTTTTGATTAGACTGTCAGTGGACTGTTCCTTAATGATCAGGTTTACTTTCGGGTATTTTTTAATGAAGGTATTCAGGAACATCGGTAACAAAGTCGGCATTACGGTAGGAATGATCCCCAAAGTATAATCGCCACCAATAAATCCCTTGTCCTGATCCACAATATCCTTAATGCGTTCTGCTTCGGCTACAATATTTTTGGCCTGGGCCACAATTTTCTTCCCCACTTCGGTAATGGAAATGGGCTTTTTGCTCCGATCAAAAATGAGCACGCCCAGCTCATCCTCCAGTTTTTGCACCTGCATACTCAGGGTAGGTTGGGTAACAAAGCTCTTTTCGGCGGCAAGGGTAAAGTTCTTGTGTTCGGCAACGGCCAGCACATATTGAAGTTGGGTAATGGTCATCCTTATGATAAATATGGGATATAAAAGTATAAAAAACCATCAGGATAATCTATAATGAAACAATTTTCCAAAATAAAAAAAAGCCTGCTCCGAGCAGGCTTAACGTTGTTGATTGATGATGTTTTCTGTTTTAAAATCGGATAGTCAGTTCCAAATCCTCACTGCCTACTTCAAATTTGGAAGCTGAAAAACTGGGTGGGCCAAACGACATGTCGTTCCCGGACATACCATAGCTTTCTTTGGGCATACCGTTGGATTCGTAGTCCATGCGGTTGTTTTCATTTGCATCGTGCAAAGCCATAATGGCATAGGCTCCTGGGGCAACACCGGTGAAGGTCAATACAACCTTTCCGTTTTCAATTTTACTTTCAAGATTCTGGATTCCGGGTCCTTTCATAAAGGTATCCACGGTGTGTAGGCCCGCCAATACTTTTCCTTGGTCGTTGTTGATGTTGTCAATGGTTACGGTGATTTTGGTGCCGGTACTTTCCTGTGCCATGGCAACAAGGCTAACGAATAAAAAACTTAATGCTAGTGTAACAGTTTTCATAGGGTTTGTTTTTGATGTTTTGTTGCCACAAATCTCGTATGTCATCCCTTCGTTAAAAATTACAATCTACCGAATTGTCAAATTTTGGGTATGAACTGTAATGGGAAAAATGACATTCCAATTCATCATTGAAAATCAACAGTTGGGTATATCCTATTGGCTTGGCAATTGGAGTCTGGTCAATTTTGTGGCAACAATCAAATAAACAGTCATGAAAAACATCATTATTCTTTTTACAATTCTTTTTACCACTGGATTTTTATCGGCCCAGACCATTGTGTCGGGTACCGTTACCGATAATAAGAAAATCCCCATTGAGGGTGCCAATGTATATTTGGAGGGCACCTATGATGGAGCTTCAACCGATAAGGATGGTAAATTTTCTTTTGAAACAGAGGAGACCGGAACCCAAACTTTGGTAATTTCCATGTTGTCCTACGAGCCTCATTACGAGATCGGTGACGTAACTTACTTTAAGGATTTAAAGATCCAACTGGTGGAAGCCATCAATTCCCTTTCCGGGGTTACTTTGACTGCTGGAACTTTTGAGGCGGGGGACAATTCCAAGGTTTCCGTTTTAAAACCACTGGATATTGTAACCACTGCAGGAGCTGCGGGCGACTTTGTGGCTGCACTACAAACCTTGCCAGGAACCACTACGGTTAATGAGGATGGACGTTTGTTCGTGCGTGGTGGATCGGCCAACGAGACCCAGGTGTTTATTGATGGCCTCCGCGTGTTCCAACCGTTCAGTGCCACCGCCAATAATACGCCCACGCGTGGAAGGTTTTCCCCATTTCTTTTTAAAGGCATCACCTTTAGCACAGGAGGGTATTCCGCGGAATATGGACAAGCGCTTTCCAGTGTGCTGTTGTTGAACACCTCCGATGTACCCGACCAGGAAAAAACCGATATTTCCATTATGTCTGTCGGTGCCGGTTTGGGCCATACCGAAATTTGGGGAGACCAATCCCTGAGTTTGAACACTTCGTACATCAACCTCGCGCCTTATGAAGCCTTGTTGCCATCTAACAACGGTGTTCATTGGAAGAGCCCTTACGAATCTTTTTCTGGGGAGGCGGTTTTCCGAAGTAAGGGTGAAAAGAGTATGTTCAAGCTGTATACAGGTTTTAACCATTCCAATTTGGTCATAGAACAGGAAGATATCAATTATACTGATTATGTTCGTTTTCAATTGACCAATAATAACCTTTACTTTAACTCTTCCTACAAGTATTTTTTTCAAAACGACTGGAGCTTGACCAGTGGTGCCAGTATCGCTTGGGATACCAATGATATCGGTATTGAAAGTGATAAAGTAGATACAAAGGAGACTGCTTCGCATATCAAAATAAAAGCTAGGAAAAACTTCAGTAACAGGTTTGATTTTAATTTTGGTGCAGAGGTATTTATGTCGAAATACGATCAAGGATATACCGATTTTGAAGGAACTAATTTTAACACCGAATACGACGAAAACCTTTGGGCCGGTTTTATGGAATCCGATATTTTCTTGAGCAACAAATTTGCCTTGAAGTTGGGGGTCAGGGCAGAACAGAGCACCCTTCTGGATGAATTCAACATTTCCCCAAGAATGGCCTTGGCCTACAAACCAGGTGAATTTGGGCAGTTTTCGTTGGCTTATGGCGATTTTTACCAAAGGCCCAATTCCGATATTGTAAAATTTGAAAACAACCTGCAATTTGAAAAAGCCTCCCACTATATTTTGAACTATCAGTATGTGGGTAAAGGGAAGACTTTTCGTGCAGAAGCGTATTTCAAGGACTATGATCAATTCGTGAAGTATAACACGGAAATGCCCGAGTTTGGTTCCCTATATTCCAATTCTGGTGACGGGTATGCTACGGGGTTGGACCTTTTCTGGAGAGATAACAAGAGTATTGAGCATTTGGATTATTGGGTTTCCTATTCTTATTTGGATACCGAAAGGGACTATGCCAGCTTTCCGACCAGTGCCACTCCCAATTTCGCATCCAAGCACAATCTTTCGGTAGTGACCAAATATTGGGTGGATAAACTGCGATCGCAGGTAGGTTTTTCCTATTCCTATGGATCGGGAAGGCCATATAACAATCCCAATACTTCCACTTTTATGGGAGAAAAGACGAAGTCGTACAATAACTTGAGCTTTAATTGGGCCTATTTGATAGACCAGCAGAAGATTCTATACTTTTCGGTCAGCAATATGTTGGGATTCAATAATGTAAGCAATTATCAATATGCCGATGCGCCCAATATGGACGGAGTTTACAATAGAAGGGCCATAACCCCTCCGGCGGACAGTTTCTTCTTTGTGGGCTTCTTTTGGACCATCAGTTCCGACAAGAAAAGCAATCAGTTGGATAACCTGTAGTTATTGCTGCATTTTAAGGTAGTAGTCAACAGAATGTTTTCCCGATCCGTAAACAATGAAAAAGACGCACGCTGCGAACATGAGGATTGCCAATGTAAGATTGGCCGTATTCATGGTCCCAAAGAAATTCGTCAAAATGGCACCTACAAGTATGGGTAGTTGGGCAATGGATGCCCAACGGGTAAGCAATCCAACAACGATCAACACACCCCCTACAAAATGGGCTGGCGCAATATAATGAAGGATGATCATACCGCCCGGAAGGTCTTGAAAGGGTCTGGCTATTTCTGCCATTTCCTCATAATTGGTGATAAATTCGACGCCTTTGATGAAAAGAAATACTCCGAGAAAGATTCGTAATAAATCCAGTGGATAATAGGTGTGGGCATTGGCCCACTTGTTCAGGTTTTTTACTGTGCCCATGTTTCTCGGATTTTAGATTGATGCTTTTAAATTACTCATTTTTAATTGGATATAAAAATTAAAGTGGTGGTGGAATTCCAGATTTATTTTGATTTGCACATATCTCTCTAGGTCAACTGAAAACATGCATTCGTGAATTGTGGACTAAAGTTGTGAATCAGATGTTCCATTTTAGCGTTCTGGTTTTTGAATGCAACTAAAGGGAGCGATGATGAAAAGTACACCCATGCTCAAGGTCAAGATCATTTGGGGTATTGTTTTTATGATGATGGCCTCCGTGTTCTATTATTTTTTTATTGGAGGTCATCTAGAAGGAAAGTCGGTTTTGATCGGATTGAAAAAAAATGACAAAGTGTATCTGATGCCCTTTCCTGCAAACAGGAACATTTTGGAAGAAGCCTTAAGACAAAACACAAAGCCTATCTTTCACAAGTCCTTCAATTTGATAGAAGAGGATGGGACCTATTATATGGATCCTAACCAATTGGAAAGTTTGGTGCACTTGATTGCTGATGATTATATCCTATACGATCAAAAAGAACCCAGTTTTGATGGATATGTGCTCCAAGGAATGCGGAACCTATACTCCTTTGGCAGTCAAATTGAAAACACCAAGGTGAAAGGGGAACAGGTACAGCACTATGAAGTCACTTTACACCATAACATTACAAACCAAACCATGGAGATAGGCTGGTTAGGATATACCAAAGTGAAACCACTTCAAAACTGTGTTGTAAAAAAAATAAAGGATGTCACCAATCCTTTCCCGGGTACTTCCATAGGTTCTGTAAAAGAGACTATTGTGGTCGACCTACAGGATATTCTGGACTTTTATAACAATGGTAACACGTTGGAGTACAATGAAGAAGAAAACGTTCTTTATGTGATAAGTAAAGATTAGTAGGTTTGCCCGTCAATCAGTTAGAATCAGCTCCATCTGAATGTCGCTGCGTTCATAAGGCGATGTGGCCCCGACCATTTCCACAAATCCCAGTTTCTCATAAAGGGAAAGGGCAGGCGTTAGTATTCGGTTGCTTTCAAGGAATAATTTTTTGGCCCCGAGCGCTTTGGCTTTTTGAATGATGTGTTGTCCTAATAGTTTTCCTATACCCTTTCCTTGGGCAACAGGTGAAACTCCCATTTTGGCCAATTCAAATTCGTACCCGTCCTTTTTACTAGGGATAAGGGCACAAACCCCAACTGGTAAATCACCCATCAAGGCCACGGCAATGTAACCACCCTTGTCCAAGATGTATTCTTTCGGATGATGGAGTGAAATACGGTCCATTTCTTCCATTTTGAAGAATTTGGTGATCCATTCTTCATTCAATCGCCTAAAATCATCTTGGTATTTATCCGAATATGGGATGACGGTAACGGTTTCTGACATAACAGTTCAATCGGGTTTAGCATATCAAAATTAATCCTATTTTGGAAGGTTTGACCCAAATATCACATGATGAATGTGTTAAATTGGGAAAATAGGTGACCGTTCAACGAAAAAATTGGCTCATGGCCGATATTTTAATTAATATTGTATTACATTTAGTAATAAAACTCTTACAAGTCCCAAATCTTGCTAATGAGAACGAACAACCAATATCCGCCTATCCCAAAAAGGCAAATTAACCTACTTAATCCAATCGGCTATGGAGATAAGACTACTACATTTTTTCAAAAAGTTACCCTGCCAATGTGCTAAAAAAGCATTGTTCCCGATGCTGCTCTTCGTGTTTCTGGCCCATACCATGACGGCCCAGGAAAGCAATCCGTATGTGAGCTATGATGTCCCTTTCCAAAATTTGTTGAAATTCAACCGATTTTTGATCAACCCCACATTTTCTGCCGTTCGCGAAGATAAGTCCTATGTGAACCTGTTCCATCGCAGCCAAAGTGCCGCATTCGACAACAATCGTCAAAACTACTTCCTAAGTTACAGTGGAAAATTGAACGATATGGTGGGATTGGGTTTCAGTCTGTATAACCAGCAAGAAGGGGTTATTTCCAACTTGGGCGTTATGGCCAACTATTCACACGGCATCAAATTGGGAGAGGAAAGTAGCCTTACCTTTGGGGTGAATATACCGTATTATGTGAGCAGTTATGATCCTAGCAGGGCGGTTACTTTAGAAGAAGATCCACTGTTGGACGACGCAACGGAAAGTTCCATCATTTCTTTCCAGCCTGGTCTAAACCTTTCTTTGGGGAAATTTGATATTGGGGTATTTGCCCAAAACTTGGTGGATTACAACATTAAATCAGGAAAATCGTTAACGGCTTTGGACAATAAGACCTTTTCAGGTCACCTACAATACACTTATGAGTTTGAAAATGGCTATGGTATTTTTGAGGATGCTCGTCTATTGCCTTTGGCAAGGGCCCGATTTGAAGGCAATAACGACCCTGTTTTTGGTGGAGGTTTGATCATGGATCTGCCCAAATTGGGCTGGATCCAAGGAGGATATGATCAGTATTACGGTGCTTCGGCAGGAGCTGGTTTTAATTTGAACCGCAGACTTTCCTTTGGATATAATTTTGAGAAAAATCTAGGCAACAATATTGCCAATTTGGGTGTTACCCATGAAATTTCCATTGCCTACACCTTCATTCCCAATTTATCCAAAAACACGTTCATTGTGGATAATGATAATGAAGAATTGAGGAAGGATGCCAAGCAAGTCGCAGCAGCCGAGGTTGCGGACACCCAGGACAAAGAATCCACCTCAAAAAAGAGCAAGTTGGATGTGGAGACGACTTTGAGGCCCAACAACAAGGAGGATTTGGCATTTTGGGAGGCCCAGTTGGAGGCATTGAAGGCCCAACAAGAAGATAACTACGCTGTGATCAATGAGTTGGTATATCGCATGGATTCCTTGGAGAAGAACAGGGAGCGTGATATGGAGAAACGATTTGAAATGGTCATGCGCATCGTGAAACGGCATACGGGCAATAAGATTCCTGAAATTGAGGATAAGGCGCAAAAACTCTATTTGGCGGACAGCGAAGACTTGGATTCTATATACAGTTCCATTGAAAAATCTGCATTGGCAGATAATACTCCCAAGAACAAACCACTAAAAGTGGCGGACAAAAAAGCGGAAGGGAAATTTCATGGAGGCGCCTACAAGCCAATTGAAAAATATATCAATTTGGATGGGGTAGGGCAAGGACATTATATTGTGGCCAACGTTTTCAAGAATGAGACCAACCTGAAGAACTTCATGGCCAAATTGAAGGCCCAAGGTTTGGAAGCACAATACTTCAAAAACCCGGACAATGGGTTAAACTATGTGTATTTGGCCAAGTATCAGGAAAACGAGGAGGCTTATGCGGCCTATCAATCCAATTTAAAAGGATCGTATACCGATGAATTGTGGATCATGCACGTGGAAAACCCCAGGTATTCCAATTGGGCAGATGCCATTTTCCAAGATATTGAATAAAAGTTATTGTTGGTTTCCCTGCATGTTTTGTGCAATGGCCTTACTGCCGGAATCTTCCCTTTCCTCAAGTTCCGAAATGATCATGGCATGGTCTTCGGGCCGGGTCTGGGATAGTTTGTAAGTGGCTTGGATGTCGGATATCAAAATTTGAAACCCCACAACCCCTTTAACCTGACGTAAGGTTTTGGGCGACATGTTGTGAAGAGAAATGGGATTTTTGGAACCCTTCTCGTATTTTTCCACCAAACGGTACATGGAAGCCATGGTCTCTTCTTCGGTAAGAAGGTTCAATTTTCCATAGACATGAACGGCAATATAGTTCCATGTGGGCACTTCTTCCTCTTTGTACCAAGATGAAGAAACATAAGCATGCGGACCGTTAAAGATGCACAAGACTTCGCCTGTCTGTCCCAAAACCTTTGATTGTGGATTGGCTCTCGCGATATGACCTACCAAAATGTCCCGACCATCCTTGTCCTTTTCCAATTCCAGGGGAATGTGTGTGCCCCAAGGTTTGTTATCCACCACATTGACCAAAATGCCAAAACTGTTTTCCACTAGAAATTTCTTGATTTCCGGAAGGTCTTTGTTCTCGTAATAGGGTGGAATGTACATAAATGTAGAACTTGATTGAAAAGAGCACTAAAGTATTAAATATTGCGGATTGAAAGAATGGTAATACAGTTCATCCTCTCATTTCAACAATTCGGTCATTCTTTGTTTCTATTCTACTGTGACATGTTCAATTTTGGACCATTGAAAATCAATTAAAAACAAAGTCATGAAAAAACTGATAACACTTTTATTACTTATTGGAGCCTCGGTTGCCCAAGTACAGGCGCAGGCCAAGGACCAATACACCAAAGGGATGGAAAAAGCCTTTGAGTTGTGGGAAAATCAAAAAATTGTGGAGGCTTCCAATCTATTTGAACGGATTGCCACGGCCGAACCTGATAATTGGTTGCCCTACTATTATGTTTCACAGGTGAATACCGTGGTATCTTTCGGTGAAAAAGACGAGGAGAAACTGAGCAAACAATTGGAAAAAGCCAAGGAATTTTTGGATGTGGCAAAAGCCATTTCCCCCGACAATGCAGAAATTTTGATACAGGAGGCCCTGATGAATACGGCCTGGATCGCTTTCGATGGGGCGACCTATGGCATGACCATGTCCCAAAAGAACGTACAGTTGTACCAAAAGGCCTTGGAGCTTGACCCCAACAATCCGAGGGTGGTGCTTTCCAAAGCGGAATGGGATATGGGAGCTGCACGCTATTTTGGAAAAGATACAGCATCGTATTGCAAGGATGTGGAAAGGGCGTTGGAACTTTTTGCTACCTTTAAAACCGATACGCCATTTTATCCGTCATGGGGCAAGGAAAGGGCAGAGCAGGTATTGGCGGCATGTAAATAAGACAGAATGAAGCTTATCATAAGGGAAATATTCAAATCATTTTTAGTGGGGGTCGCCATTTTTCTGGTGGTCCTCATTATTTTATTCCTGAATGGCTGGCAATTTACCATGCAGGAACTGTGGACAGAGTTTTGGGAAAGCATGATCTTTTCCATGACCATTTACCTCTGCAATGCGGCATCTTTTATTTTGTTGATGCGCAAGTACAACAAAGAACTGTTTACCCGTAAGTATATCGGTTATGGTATCTTGGGAAATATTGTTGCCTCCATCATCGGTATTTTCCTTTCGCGGGTTTTGTTGAAGGTAATCGTGCACAACATGTCGTTCTCCGCATTTATGATGTCGGAAAAGCCACAGTATTATGTCAATTCCTTTTTCATATCGATGGTGGTTGCGCTGCTGTTTTATGCTGCGTATTTCTACAAGTATTACAAAGAGAGACAGGTAAAGGAGCAAAAGATCATTGCAGGGTCTGCATCGGCCCGTTTTGATGCCCTGAAGAACCAATTGGACCCCCATTTTTTGTTCAACAGCTTGAATGTGCTCACCAGTTTGATCGAGGAAGATCCAGAACAGGCCCAAAAATTCACCACATCGCTTTCCAAAGTATACCGCTATGTTCTGGAGCAAAAGAACAAGGATTTGGTAACAGTGGACGAAGAACTCAATTTTGCACGTACCTATGTTCGATTGTTAAAGATGCGTTTTGAGGATAGCATCATTTTCGATATTCCTGAGAAATGTACCCAGCCCGATGCCAAGATCGTTCCACTTTCCTTGCAATTGTTATTGGAAAATGCGGTGAAGCATAATGTGGTCACCAGTTCCAAACCCCTTCATATAAAAGTTTTTGAACAGGGTGGAATGTTGGTGGTCACGAACAACCTTCAAGAAAAGCAGGTGGTGAAAAAGAGTAGTGGAGTAGGTCTGCAGAATATTCGACAGCGGTACCAGATCTTGACCGACCGTGGTGTTATCATCAATAAGACGAATACCGATTTCAGTGTTGCCCTGCCCATGCTTACCCAAAAATATTCCATTGTGGCCTCTCAGCAGAGCTATATTGAGGAAAAGCGGTATGCCAAGGCCAAGGAGCGTGTGAAGGCCATAAAAGACTTCTACGGTAACCTGATTGCCTATTGCATCGTGATTCCTTTTTTGTGGTGGCTCAATTTGCGTACCACGGATTTTCTATGGGCTTTCTTTCCAACTATCGGTTGGGGATTTGGCGTTGCCGTACATGGCATGGAAGCTTTCGGGTATAATCCACTTTGGGGCAAACGTTGGCAAGAACGCAAGATCCGTGAGCTTATGGAGAAGGATGATTTTTAGTTCAATTTACAATTGGCAATAACCAATAACCAATTATCAATTATCAATTATCAATTAACAGAAGTCAGAAGTCGGATGTCAGAAGTCGGATGTCAGAAATCATAAACCTCAACCCTTCACCCTCAACCCATGACCCCTCAACCCTTCACCCTTCACCCTCATCCCTCCCTAAACCCTAAACCTCTCATCCCTTAACCTTCCCAGCTTACAGTTCATCCCTCAAATTCAACAACTCAAGAATCTAGTTTTTTAAACCTTTTTTTAGCTTGCGACATTTGGTGTATCAATAACTTAAAAATCAAAAGTCATGGAAAATGTATCACAAAGCAGTTATGAGAGGGCCAAAAGAAGAGTGTGTCACCTTAAGGCTTTCTATAATAGTTTGTTCGCGTATTGTATCATAATCCCAATATTGGTCTATATCAACTACCGCACTACCAGTTTCCCCTGGGCCATTTTTCCGGCAGTAGGATGGGGAATGGGCCTTATCGGAATGTGGTTGTCCGCTTCAGGAAGAAACCCTTTGTTCGGTAAGGATTGGGAAGAGCGCAAGATCAAGGAATTCATGAACAGCGATAATTTTTAACAATCAGTATCTTTAACTGTTACATCACATCAACAACCAAAGTCATGGAAAATTCAAACAGAGAAAACAAATACCTCCGCGCCAAGGAACGGGTGGACGAACTTAAAAAGTTTTACGGGAATCTTACATCCTATGTCCTTGTTATATCCGGATTGGCCTTTATCAATTATTACAGCAACGGTTTCGGTTACATGTGGTTCCTGTGGGCCGCTTTTGGATGGGGTATCGGATTGGTGTTTCATGCCATTAAAGTATTCGACCTTAATCCCTTTTTTGGAAGAAACTGGGAAAAGCGTAAAATTGAGGAGTTTATGAAAGAAGAAGAAAATACCGATAAATGGAAATAGTCATGGAAAATTTAGAAAACGACAAATATGCAAGGGCCAAGAAACGGGTGGACGAATTGAAAGGATTCTACATTCACTTGAGTATTTACGTGGTGATCAACACCTTTGTCCTGGTGAATATTTATGTACAGACCGATAATTTTTGGCAATGGCCCCATTTTCTGACATTGTTCGGATGGGGGATAGGATTGGCCTTTCACGCAGCAAAAGTATTTGGGGTAAATCCGTTTTTGGGCAAGGATTGGGAAGAGAAACAGATTCAAAAGTATATCGATAAGGATAAGGAAGACATCAACAAATTCTTATAAACCAAAGTTTTGGAAAATTTAAATCGGAAATACGAAAGAGCCTCCAAGCGGGTGAAAGAGTACATGAGTTTTTACAGGCATGTAAAAATCTTTATAGTGATCAACGGATTGTTGTATTTGCTAAAAACCGGCGCATTGAATCGTTTAATGCCAGAAGGGTTCCCAACGGAACCGTATTATTTTGACTGGGTTATCAGTAATATTTTGATATGGGGTATCATATTGGTCGTGCATGGCCTGTATACCTTTCGATATAAGATCCCTTTTCTAAAGCATTGGGAAGAACGCCAGATCCAAAAATATATGGAGCAGGAAGAGGAGGATAGTAGTAAATTTAAATGATCGGTATGAGTGCCTTGAGTTCTTATGAATTGGCCAAGAAAAGGGTAGGAGCCATTAAAGGGTTTTATGCACACTTGACATTGTTCCTCCTCATCAGTGTTTTGATGTTGACGGCTAAAGGAACTATCTTGGAAGTGATGGCGGAAAAGAACCAAGAGGCGGATCCCAATTTCTTGGAATGGATGGATTGGAACTTTATCTCCGTCATTCTCATTTGGGGGGCGTTGATCTTGATCCAGGGATTCGTGGTCTTTGGGCGACCTATTATCAAAAAGTGGGAAAAAAGGAAAATTGAAGCATATTTGGAAAGGGACAAAAATGAGTCCGCTTTTTAGAAAAATATAAAACAGAAGGTATGAATGTGATCATCATCGAAGATGAAAAACCGGCAGCAAGAAGGTTGGCGAGGTTGTTGTCCGAACAGGAAATTGAGGTGTCTACCATGCTCCATTCGGTGGACGAATCCATCGAGTGGTTCCAGAACAATCCACACCCCGATCTGATCTTTTTGGACATCCAATTATCGGACGGACTTTCGTTCGAAATCTTCGATGTGGTAGAGGTGAAAAGTGCCATCATTTTTACCACTGCTTATGACGAATATGCACTCCAAGCTTTCAAGTTGAACAGCATCGATTATCTCCTAAAACCGATCGATGATGAAGAGCTCGAAACGGCTGTAAAAAAGTACCGGAATTTTAAACCGGAAAGCCAAAAAATTTCGGTCGATTTTAACGACATAAAAAAGCTTTTGGTGAACCCCTTGGAGCGTGAATACAAAAAACGATTTACGGTGAGGGTAGGGCAACATTTGAAGATCATCAATGCCGATGATGTGGAATGTTTTTACAGTGAGAACAAGGGTACCTATGCGGCCACTTCCGATGGTAGAAATTATTTGTTGGATACCACCCTTGAACAATTGGACGAGGAACTTTCGCCTCAATTATTTTTCAGGGTCAGTCGTAAATTCTATGTGAACGTCAACCACATAGGAGACATCATTTCATACACCAATTCAAGGCTCCAGATCAAGTTGAACCGCTTTAACGAGCAGGAAATCATAGTAAGCAGGGAGCGCGTAAAAGACTTTAAGTTATGGTTGGAATGATGTAATTCAATATCCTGATAATCAGTATAAATATAAAATTAAAAAAGCCACTATAAGTTTTTCTTATAGTGGCTTTTTTGAGTGAAAAACACTAGTTTTCCTCTATTCTGTTGTCGTCAAAAGCAGATGGAAGCAGTTTGGGGATAAGCTTGATGAAAATGGGCAGGAGAACTGCTCCGCCGGGCAACATAAAAATGGCCAAGGAAGGAATGCTTTTAAATATGTCGAGCAGTTGGTTTTGTACTTTTTTCTTCTCTTCGGCACTCAGATCTTTTACGGTAGATTTGGATAAAAGTGCGACCAATTCCCTACTTTCGGCAAGTTCTTTTTTGAGTCTTTTGCTGTTTCTCAAAATGAGTTTGCTTACGTTTTTGGACATCCCTTCATAGAATTGGACGGCCAAATTTTTGTCGTTCAAATAGGCGATTTTTTCTCGATTTTTTTCGAAGAAATCCATCACAAAATCGAGCTCGATTCGCACCTCTTTTTCGGTCTTCCCAAGGTTCTTTCCAAGACCAAAAATATAGTCCGATTCGGTATAGTCAATTGACTTATCTTCCCATATGGTCAAGCAGGCCATATCCAAAAAATAATCCTTCTCAAAAGCGTTGAAATTTTGATCCAAAAGGTCAAGATACGAGCCATCAAATTTTGCCTTGTCGAGGTCTACAAAACTCAAAGATGAACCTAATAATTGGATGAGTTTTGCATCGGTTTCATGTTCCTCTTTTGAGTTCAATGCATGGTAAGCAATGTTGATCGTGACATATTCCAAAAGTTGGCCGTGTTGTTTCACATTCATTTTACCTTGGAGGTAGATCATGAAGATCAACACATCAACATAGAGCAAAGAATTGGTCAAGCTATTTCCAAAGGCACGGTTGAAGGTATTGCCACTCAAGTAGATCCGTGAATCGATTAATTTTTCCAATTGTGCCTCGGTTTTGGTACCGGTCAAAATCTTGTTCAGGAATGAAATCCTTCCCACTTCCAACGATTGGTAATAAGCAAAAACGGTATCCACAAAAAGGGTAAAATCTGTTTTTCCCTTTTCAAAAGTATAGGTGAAATAAAGGGCGGTAAGGAGGTTAATCTTGGCAATTTCATCTTCACTAAGGATGTGTTCCACCTCAAGAAAGGAGGGTATGCCAAGGTGGACCCCATAAATAAAACCATGTTCTTTTAGGTCTTGGTATAGGCTTTCAAAGTTCTCATAGGGAGAGGACTCCTGGTCAACCAAGTGACCAAACTTATTGATCCATCCGGAGGCAGAGGGGTTCATTGATCCAAATTTGCGGGTCAAAGTAAAACAAAATATAGGACATTCTTAGGATGATTTCCTTGTAGGACCATGAAAATTAGGTTAAGATTTTTTTAACAGAAAAAACCAAACCACTCTACAAAAGGTTCCGTAGGTAGGGGTGTATGAAACTTAAAACTTACATCATTATGAAACAATCATTCAAATTTACTTTAGGTTTATCTGGCTTAGTTGTGGTTCTTGCCGCCTTGGTAGCAGCGGACCACATCGATGCTCCTTCATCGGCTGGAACCACTGCGGATATTGCCGATTTTTATGCATTTGAACCAACGGAAGGTTCCAATAACACCGTATTTGTTGTTGACTTGCAATCCAATGTCTTGCCAGATTTGGCATATGGAACCTTTGATGAGGAGGTGTTGACCGAAATCAATATTGATTTGGATGGCGACCTGGTTGAAGATAGGGTTATCCAAGCCATTGCTAGAAATGGAAGGATGTACTTTTTTGGACCAACGACCCCATCACAAACAGGACTTTCAAGTATGATCAACACAGATTCGCCATTGGGAGATGTGGAAATTTCAGGTTCAACTGCAATTATGGAGACCACAGATAGTGGAGTTTCCCTTTTTGCCGGTCCTAGACAAGATCCCTTTTTCTTTGATTTTTTTCAGTTCAATGCGGTCATTTCACCTGAACTGGATTCTGCACCTGGCGGATTCCTTCCCGCAGGGGAGGCAGCTGATACCTTCGACGGGGCCAATACCATGTCTATCATAGTGGAAATTCCCAATAGCATGCTTGGTACACCCACTGCCACCAATGCGTTGGGACTTTCGGTATATAAAACTTGGGTAACAACTAATAAAAACAATAAATCATGAAAGGTATGAAACTTAGATATTTAAATTACTTGACAGCTGTTGTGTTGGGTTCAATTTTATTGGGATGCAGTGACAATGATAATTCCTATATGTATGACGACATGATGGATGATGATATGAGCGTAGACTTTTCAGGAACTTTTGTCCAAGTTGATCATTTGGGAAGACCAGGGATCAATACCACCCTAAGTTATGATATGGAAGGGCAACCCAGTATCAAGGATGCGCATAATACAACAATTCCCTCAGAAATGACCGCTGCGTTCCAAGCTGGATTTCAAGCACGGTTGGAACAGTACCATGATGTGTATGCCATAAAATTGGGATTGGATCCCGCCGATGTGAATTATGAAAACAACATTCTTGGGTTGGATGCGGCTACTTTGACCACTGTTTTGGCAGCCGATGTTTTGGAAGTGGCACCAAATCTACCAACTACCTATTTTGATCCTGGTACTGACTTTGACAATGATGGACGGATCCTTGTGCCGGATGGTGATGAAGTGGCCTTGACGGGAAGACGACCCAGTGACGATATTATTGATGTGTCGTTGATCCTGTTCTTTGGCGGGATGGAAGGAAATCGCTTTAGTGGGCAAGATTTAGATGATGATGGCATGGCCGATCTACCAAGGCTTACCTCTGACGGCGTTTCATTGACCGCCACCATATCAACAATGTTCCCCTATTTGGGAGCTCCTGAGTAATTGCTATGAAAGGGAAGAGGGAGGGGAGCAATCCCCTCCTTTTTTAAAACAACAACACCATGAAAAATATTCATTTGAAAAATATAGCCTTGATCATTGCTTCATTTTATTTAATGTCCTGTGATCAGGAAGTTGGGTTTAAAACCAAACGATTGGATTATGATCGGTATTTGGCCCAAAACAGTATGGAACCAACCTCCAAATATTTTGAGCTTTGGAATAATAAGATCAAACCTGACAGCTTACAAGTACTAAGTCTTGTCAACGTTTCAGGTGAGTATGATCGCTTTTTTAAAGGAACGGGAGATATTGAGTTTCTGAAAAAGGCGGAACGGTCATTAAAAAAGGCAGTTGAGGTAGCGGCGGTTGGCAAAGCAGGTTATTTAAGGGCATTGGCCCGTAATTATATTTCCCAACACAGATTTAGGGAAGCATTGGATTTAGCAACCAGAGCTAGGAGTTTTGATAGCGGCGTCAAAGAATCCCAATCTCTTTTGTTCGATCTTCAAATGGAATTGGGCAATTACGATCTGGCCAAACAATATCTGGACAGTACCCAGAACATGTCCGATTTTGGATATTTGATACGTGTTGCCAAATGGAACGACCATAAAGGTGATTTGGATACCGCTATTCGGTTTATGGAAAAAGCAAAGCAAAAAGCCGAATCATCAAAAAATAGGGGTCTGTTATTATGGTCCTATTCCAATTTGGCCGATTATTATGGTCATGCCGGACGCATTGAAGAATCCTACAACCTCTATCTCAAAACCTTGGAACTCGATCCATACAGCGCCCACGCCAAAAAAGGAATAGCTTGGATTGTCTATTCCCACGAACGGAATGGACATGAAGCTCTTAGGATTTTGGATTCCATCATCCACAAAAACAAATCCCCGGAATATTATCTATTAAAAGCAGAAGTGGCTTCATATTTGGAAGATGACATGACTCATGTTCAGGCACTTGACGACTTTTATAGACTTGTGTTGAATAAAAAATATGGGGATATGTACAATGCTTACACCGTTGATTTTTACTTGAATCTAGATTTTAAAGAGAAAGCTTTAGACATGGCACAAGAGGAAGTTAGGAACAGGCCCACTCCAGAATCGTATGGATGGTTGGCATACAGTTTACTTAAAAAAGGGGAGAAAGAAAAAGCCCTTGAATTGGTCGAAGACCATATTGCAAACGAAACTTTTGAGCCTGCCATACTTTATAGGGCAGCAGAAATTTACAAGGCAAATGGAAAATTCCAAAAAGTAGAAGCCTTAAAAAAAGAACTTATGGGGTCCGTATATGAACTTGGACCGCTAATGGAATCCCAGATTGTTGGATTGTAAGGAAGAAAATTGATGGTGGTGCAGAGATTTGATTGATCTGTGCTTGGTTGTTGTTTAGCAGGCGCCATGGTAATTTCCATGGCGTTCGCTATGATGGATTTTCTTCAATTGAGGAAGTTTCTTCATCCTGTTTCAATATCTCAATACCCTTTTGGATGACCAGGTTCGTGGGGATGGTGATACGTCTACCATCATCTGTCCGCATAAAAAGATAAAATCCGCTGATGTCCTCCACTTTGCCGGTCCAATCAAAATCCTTGTCCATGACCCGTATACGGTCACCAAGTCGTAAAGGATGGCTAAAAAACAAGATCACACTGGCGGTCAGGTTGGAAAGTATAGACCATTGCGCTACAAAACCGATACCCACAATGGCAAGTATGGAGGAAAGGAAAAGCGAAAAATCCTTCAGGTTAACACCCCAGATCAAGGAAATACCCACAAAGGCCAAGATATAGAACAACAGGTTACTCAGGTAGAAAATTATTTTTCTACTGTTCATGTCAATGGAACTGGTCTTCCCATATCTTCTAATAGCTCTTCTGCTTAATGTGTTGAGCGTGAGGATGATCACCAGGTGAATTACGGTGAGCAAAATTTCGGTCTTAAAGGACATTGGGTCTATCATGGGGAGTTCTTGTAAATTTGGATTAACTTATGGTCTAAACTACAAATAACCCGTTTCACTTATACTATGATGGAAACAGAATTTGAAAAAAATACGTGGGTCATCAACTACTCCCCAGAAGGCTATTACAATCGCAAATTTTCTCTCACAGAAGACACCAAACTATGCAAAGGGGACAACTCGATCACTTGGGTGAATACCTATGGATTGGAATTTATGGATGAGTTCCGGACCATGGTGAGTGGCAATGATCTTGATGATTTCTTGCTCAGATTGCTTCTTAACCAAAAGATGGGCAACAAGGTCATCGAATTGGAGGAACAGTTGTTTGTAGCGGCCCGGATCGTGAAAACAGAACACCATAATTTGGAATCCGAACAGATGTTTTTTATTGTGGCAAAGGATTTTGTTTGGTGCATACAGGAAAAATGGGGCGATCATTTTGATTGGATCCGAAACCGGATTTTTGAAAACAAGGGCATCATCCGTAAAAAGAAGGCAGATTATCTTTTGTTCTTCATCCTGGAAACCCTGATATCCAATTACAAGGAGAAATATGAGGAACTGGTTTTGATGAACAATACCTTGGATGCCATTATCAAACAAGAGCCAACGCCTGAGTTTATGTTCGAGGTGGAGCAAAAAAAGGCAATGATCAACGAGTTTAAAAGGGCTTCCCACGGTATCAGGGACATCGTAATCAAATTGGAAAGGGTCAAGGTAAAAGGCTTTCATAATAAATATTTCAGTGAGCTTAGGGAGCAAATCGGTGGCTTGATCAACGACATCGATTCCGATATCATGGAACTGGAAAGCCAGATCAACCTCTTTTTCAGCGTTCAGGGACATCGCCTCAACGAAGTGATGAAGACCCTGACCATATTTTCCGTCATCTTTATACCATTGACGTTTATGGCGGGCATCTATGGAATGAATTTTGACAATATTCCTGAATTGAAATGGCCGTACGGCTATTTTATCCTCCTTGGCCTTATGTTGATTGTCACTGTCATCTCCGTCATCATCTTTAAAAGGAAAAAATGGTTTTAGAGGTTCTTTCTTGATTTTATAGGCCTGTTTTCTGGATTCCATTCTAATTCCATGAGATTGGTTTGAAAAGTGTTTTCTCTGAAAACTGGCCAATGATAAACATCATATTCTTGGAATATTCCACTTGGTAGTTTTGTCACATCTTAAATATTCTACAATGAGAAAGACAATACTTTTAGCAGTGGCAACACTATTGGGGTTTTCAAATTTGATGATGTCCCAAGACACACCAACAACCGATTTTAGCAAATGGCAATTTAGATTGAGGGGCATTGTGGTTTCCCCGGATGAAAGTGCCGATATTGAGGCCATTGGCGGGGATGTGTCCATATCTACTGCTGTTGTCCCAGAGTTTGATATCACCTATTTTTTTGATGAGAACTGGTCTGCCGAATTGATTTTGGGCACCACAAAACACGATGTGGAGGCTGTAGACACCGCAGCAGGGAATATTGATTTGGGAAGTGTGTGGCTTTTGCCTCCTACCTTGACCGGGCAATATCATTTTACCGGAGGCAATTTTGTTCCTTATTTGGGTGCAGGGATAAATCTGACGCTTTTTTATGGAGTGGACGAAGGACCCGTTGCCGATGATGTAGAGTACGATACCGCTGTTGGGTTTGCTCTTCAAGGTGGCTTTGACTACATGCTGAACGATAAATGGTTTTTAAATTTTGATGTAAAAAAGCTATTCCTGAACACTACCGCAACCGTTGATGCTACCACCGCACTTGGTGCCACAGTTGACGCGGATGTGGACATTAACCCATGGATATTCGGATTTGGAGTGGGTTTAAAACTATAAGTTGTTTTTTTAGGTCAATTTTGAATGCCAAAAGCGGTCGGGAATATTCCCGACCGCTTTCTTTTTATCTTCCAACTGCCCCCAAAGTGTAGAGTTGTTCCAGGGTGGGAGATTCGCTGCCACCATCGGGTTCCAGGGTGATGCCAAATGCTTCGGAAGTATTGGGGTTTTCCAATACGAACAATTTATCGTTTTCACCTGAAAAATCATTCAATAGACCAATACTGGTAGGGGTAAGCGGGTCCAATTTTAGCGACCATACTTGATAGGTGTAACCTGCAGGGGGTTCCGGAAGGCCTTGGGCATCTATGATGACCTTGCTATCTTCCCTGTTCCAATAGGCTTTTGCATAGGAAGAGGGCGAAACAGTTTGACCGCCCAATGTAATGACCGTTACGTTTTGATCCCTCAATTGTTCTAAAAGGGACTCTTTGCGAACAATGGCCTCTTGGGTATTGGACAAGGTTTCTTCCAACCTCAATTTATCTTGACTAGAAATTTCGATTTCCGATTTTAGGTTTCGGTTTTCAGAATAGAGCCAGAACAGGCCAATGGCCAAAATGATAGAGGCGGCCCACCCCAAATAAGGGGTCCATAGCGCCTTCCTTTTAGATTGCACAGGGGTGAATTGAATGGTATTGTTCAATTCGGCTTTTATTTTTTCAAAACCGTTCTCGGGCATTTTTGGGGAAACAGAGGCAGTAAGTTTCAAAATGGCAAGTTCAATAGCTTCAATTTCCTTCTGAATCTCAGGATATTGAAGCGCATAGTGCTGCACCTCCAAATTTTGCTCAGGCGTTAGTGCGCCTGCAACATAGAGTTCCAAAATTCCTGATGCTATGTATTTATCAACCTCCATGCTCATGCCATGTTTTTCCTGATTTCGGAAATACAGCTCCTTAACCTAGTTTTTATAGTGCCAATGGGAGTTTTCAACTCTTTTGCCACCTCTTTTTGTGTAAATCCTTTAAAATAAAGCAAATCTATCAAAAGGATGCACTTGTCCTTAAGTCCCTTTAAAAGGGACTGCAGGCCAATGGTATCTATTTTGCCGTTCAAATCCTCACTATTTTCATATATACCTACGAGAGTTTCAACGGAGAGGTTTTTCTTTTGATTTTTATGTGATTTTGAACGCAGTTCGTCGATCGCGGTATTCCTGGCTATGTTGATGATCCAAGTGAAAAATCGACCTTTGGATGTGTCGTACTGGTCTGATTTTTCCCAAATCTTGATGAAAACATCATGGCAAAGCTCCTGTGATCTTTCAGGATCCTTTAAAATTACATTGATCACCCCACATATATTGTCCGCATACATTTGGTACAAGGTAGCAAAAGCAGTCTTGTCCTTTTTTTGAAATTGCTGTATGAGGCTGTCCAATTCCATAGCTAGTTGGCTAAAGATATGAAAACTGAAAGGTTATGCAATGTTGATGCCCTTAAGAACCAATTCTTTCCATTCGGGATGGCGTTTGATGTACATGGCCACAAAGGGACAAAGGGGGATGAGGGTCCAGCCTTCTTTTTTGATGTGTTCCAAGGTCTGACGGATGAGTTCCGATCCTATACCCTTGCCCTCATAGGCCTGGGGTACCTCGGTATGGGTAAGGTAGATTTTTTCTTTTGCCTTGATGTATTCGATTTTGGCAATACCCTTTTCCAATACAAATTGAAACTGTTTGGCATCGATATTGTCTTCTAAAATATGATTGTGTTCGGTGCTCATGCTTTCAACTCATAATAGGTTAAAGCTCCTGAAGGACATTTTGAGATCTGTTCCTTTAATTCAGCGGTGGTGGCATTTTCCACGGTTATCCAGGGTCTTGCCTTAGGATTATAGACCTTGGGAAGCATTTTCACGCAGATGCCGGCATGTTGACAGAGTTCCGCTTTCCATACTACCGAGATTTCTCCGTTCGGATATTCCTTTATGTTTTCCATTTGATTCGAGATTGATATAGGTAAGATATGAAAAAAGGCTGCATCGATTGCAGCCTTTTGTCCTTGAGATATATGTTTCGCTGGAAGCACCAGATCGACTACATTTTTTTCAGGAATACGGTTGCATTGATGGCAACATCTTCCCAAGTCTTGCTCACGCCATCAGGTCCTGTGTGTAAAACCTCGCAGGCTTTGTTCAAAGAAGCAAGCGCATCCAATGCGTTCCAGTTTTTAAGGTCCATGGTCCCCGAGAAATTTACATGGCCATCATCAGAAATCACATAGGTCATGGGCAGGTCTGCGGTCATTCCGTTCATGGTCAATTTAACCGAACATTTTTGATTTGCATCAAAAGCGAAGGTCCCTTTTATGGATTGGGTTTCCATCATTTTGTCAAAGAAAAAATGGATGATCTTGGGGTCCCGGGTATTGGTGGTATCGTTCGTGAATAGACTGTTTACGGGAATCGTGAATTGCATGCCATTAATAGTTTCCATTGGGGTCTCGCCACCTTCGTAACTAAGTTCCACTTCTTTAAAAGTACCTCCAACCGGTTTCTTTTCAGTGGTTTTGTAGGCGGTAAAACGGACATTGGTAGAATCTTGTACGATACTGTAAGTTGCAACCGCTTCTTCAGTTTTTTGCTCTTCCTTGCTGGCTTGTTTGCAGCTAAAGGCCGTTACCATGAGTAGCGCCAAAGCTGCTACTTGTATTTTTTTCATTTTGAAATTTTTTAGGTTCAGTACTAAGGTACTTATTATTTGGGCAGGTATCAATCAAATAGGGGTCAATAACACAATTTTAGCAATATAAAGTTGGTGGGTGAAATAGTATTGCCAAACGCTGAATCCATAATGGATAGACCACTTTGGATTTTCCTTTTGCATTATATCGACTTCACTTTTTCTTGAACAACCCCCTCAAATCCGGATTAAAGAAAAAAGCCACCTGAAGCCTGTCATACACCGCATTGGCAAACTGGTTTCGCATGTATCCAATTTGAAGACTACTGTTTTCGGTGATGTTTACGCCAACTGCACCATACAACCTGTTTTGTCCAAAAAGGTCATCCTGGAGATTGATGAACAGTTCATCATAAAAATTGAGAAAGAAGGTGTCCGTTAGCGGCAGGGTCATCTGCAGTCGATATCGGGCCCTGTGTTGGGTGTCCGTTACGTCGCCTAAATCCAAAAAGCGTTGCTCCAAACGGTAGCGGTGCTCAAATAGAAATTCCCAGACTTTATTCTTTAGAATAAATTGCTCAAAAATCCGATGTTCCTTACTATCCACTTCCTCCGGAAATTCAAAAAAGGTATTATCGGTGCCGATATATCCATAACCCATCGTGGCAATCGCATCTGGATTGATGTGATAATTCAGTCCGGTACGTAGTAACAGTTGGTTAAAGTTAGAAGTGGTCTCATATAATCGAATTTGGGCTTCGGTATGGATACTGAACTTTTCAGAAACCTTGTTGGTCCCAAAATACATGTACCATGCGCCGAGCTTGTCCTCTCCCGGTTGCTGGGCCTTTGCAGCCAAGCAACCGAACAAGAACATAAAAACCATTATTTTTTTAATCATAAATTTCCATCTTTAATGGGTGTACCTTCCTCTCCTTCACCTTTGAGGTACACATCCAAAAATTCCAATATTTTACTGTAAGCGGTAATCTGGTTTTCTTTTTTCACAAACCCATGGCCTTCGTCTTCAAACAGTACGTATTCCACGGGAGCACCATTTTTGCGTACCCCTGCCACAATTTCGTCCGACTCGGCCTGAAGCACCCTTGGGTCTTGGGATCCTTGTAATACGATCAACGGCTTGGTCACCTTATCGGTATGAAATAAGGGTGAAATCTGCTTCAACCGAACGGAATCGGCACTATAGGGATCGCCCAATTCTTTATAAAGGGCATCCTTGAATGATTCCCACCAAGGCGGAATACTTTTCAAGGTCCTGATCCAGTTGGTGACCCCAAATAGGTTCACGCCTACATCAAATTCTTCTGGGGCATACGTAAGGGCGGCCATGGTCATGTAACCCCCGTAGGAACCACCAATGATCCCAATTTTTTCCCCATCGATGCCCGGTTGTTGTGCCAGCCAATTTTTGCCTTCCACACAATCCTTAAGGTCTTTGTCACCGTGGTTCAGGTCGTCCATTTGATAGAAAGATTTGCCATATCCACTACTGCCACGGTTGTTCACGGCCAATACCGCATACCCGTGGTTCACTAAATACTGGATAAAGGCACTGAAATTTTGGGTAGATTGGCCTCCCGGGCCTCCGTGTACCCAAACCAAGGCCGGCACTGGATTTTCAGTCGATGCTTGATGGGGTTTGTAATAAATGGCCGGAATTTCAAGTCCGTCAAAGGATTTGAAGCGAATCACTTCTGCCTTGACCAAATCCTGTGCTTGGATTTCAGGATTTAGTACATCGGTCAATTTCGTTTGTTCCTTGGTTTCCAAATTGTACACATACAAATTGGAAGGGGTAAAGGATCCCCCAGCATAAAATCGCATCATGGTTTCATCATCCGAAAAACTTACGCTGGTGATTTCCATGTTTTCCACAGTTGGCAAGTCAATGTTTTTTCCTGTGGCCACTTCCATGACCTCAATGGTGCTCTTAGCGTCTTCATTGATATAGGTAACCTGATAGGTTCCATTGTGGGTGAAATAGCTCCCGACGATGTCCCAGTCACGGGCCATGGCTTTTTCATGGGACCCGTCCTCCATTTTGTACTTCATCAAATAGGCAAACTCGCTGCCATCGTCCGTAGTGTAATAAAAAGCCGAACCATCATGGGAAAAATCTTGGCCACTATTGCCACTTTGGGTTTCGTTGATTTTGGTCAATTCCTTGGTTTCCAAATTATAAAGGAAGAGGTCGCTATCGTTAGTATTGATGGATTTGCTCAAGGAAACAAATTTTTTATCGGGTGAAATGGCGCTGACATCATACCCATCCTCATTTTGATAGACCAATTTAGGTTCCATGGTTCCCAAATCCATTTCGTAAAGATCCATAAAGCGTTTGTCCCTTTTGTTGGAACCGTAAAAGAAAGAGGCCCTGTCCTGTGACCATTGGTAAAACAGGGAGCGGGCACCTTCTTCAGGGGTAAGGTCTTTATGTGTGCCATCGGTTTCCATGACGAAAATGTGGAAAATCTCATCCCCGTTATTATCCATTCGGAAAAGCATCCTCTCATCCTTTGGAAAATAGGAAATGGAATACACGGAAGAACTATCCGATTGGGTTACTGGTACCATTTCACCTCCGGTAGATGGAATAGTGTACATGTTGTAGATGCCCGAGCGGTTGCTAGAGATCAACAACTTGCTTTTGTCAGGGGAAAAACTTCCACCACCAATAGCCTCATTGTCCATCATTTGGCCAATGGTATAGGTTTTCATGGTTTCCGCTATGGAAGGTGTTTTCTCCTCCTTTTTACAGCTCCATATCAGGGCTATGGCGGCAATGGCTATAATTTTTTTCATGTTTTGTTTATTTACATTGATGATATGTACACTTCCTAATTTATAGGAATCAAGGGTCTATGATATCAATTGTGGCCGATAAGGCATCCGCAACCGGGTGTTGTAAAGCTATGCGCTTCTTCATGCCAGGGGAATGCTGTATTGTATTTGTTGTTTTCCCACCAGAATTTGGTGCGTTTTGTTTCTGTATTTCCAATTTCGTCCATGGTTTCTGTATCAAATAAGCGGCCATTAACCATGGTGTATTTCACGGATTCCGAATTTCTAATATCTTCCAATGGATTTTTGTCCAACACAATAAGGTCTGCCAGTTTTCCCACCTTCAAGGAGCCGATGTCATTCCCGGCACCGATATATTTGGCTCCGTTAATGGTTGCGGCATGCAGGGCTTCCATATTCGTCATCCCGCCTTGCTGCAACATCCAAAGTTCCCAATGCGCACCAAGTCCCTGAAGCTGTCCATGGGCTCCCAAATTTACTTTCACCCCTTCGTGAGCTAGATTGGTTACCGTTTTGGAAACAAGGATATGGCCGTTTTCATATTCCTCATCAGGCACCATGGTACGGAACCTTGCACGGGAATCGATGATTTCCCTTGGGGTATATTTCAACAATTTTTCATTTTCCCAAACATTGTCTTTTTGGTAGAAGTAGTATTCTCCACTGGGCCCTCCATAGTTAACAATAAGGGTAGGGGTATAGCCCGAATTACTGGTTTTCCAAAGCTCGGTCACATCTTTATAAACGGGGGCTACTGGAATGTTGTGTTCCACTCCTGTGTGTCCGTCCATGACCATGGACATGTTGGTGTAAAAGGTTGAACCACCTTCCGGTACCACATTGATACCCAATTCCCTTGCTGCTTGCACGATCTGTTGCCGTTGCTCCCTTCGGGGTTGGTTGTAACTTTTTACGGAATGGGCTCCAAATGCCTTGGTTCTACGGATGGCAGATCGAGCATCGTCCAAATTATTGATCACGGCCTTAAAATCCCCATCGGCACCATAAAGGATAATACCTGTGGAATACAATCTAGGACCGATCATGTCACCATTTTTGATGAGTTCGGACATGGCAAAAATAGATTCCGTATTGGCAGATGGATCGTGTGAAGTAGTGACCCCAAAGGCCAAATTTGCATAGAGTTGCCAATGTTTCTGGGTGGTCAATCCATATCTAAAACCTCCCACGTGGGCATGGGCATCCACTATGCCAGGCATGATGGTCTTGCCGGCAACATCGTACACTTTTGCGTTGGAAGGTACATTGATTTCATCCGATTTACCCAAATATTCAATACGGTTTTCATTGACGACAATGGTACCGTTCTCAATGACCTCGTCACCTTCCATGGTGATGATTCGGGCATTGGTGAAGGCAATCCTTCCCGAAGGTTTGTAGGTTTTGGATACCAACCCCACCTTGATGCCGACACTGTCCATTTTGGCCACTTTTTCTGGGGAACCGGGCAAAAAGGTGAACCTGTCCTTAATGTCGTTTTGAAAATAATCCTCTCCCAAAGTCCAAAAAATCTTCTGGCTATCGCTGGACCAATGCAGGTTGATACCGGCATCTTTGGAAATTTGCGAAACAGGAACCGCTTTGGAATTGTTATCAAGGTCTACCTCCTGACCATTGAGCACCAAAGGTGCAATGTAGGCCTTGTGTAAAATGGTGAAGGCAATCCAGTTGTTGTCTGGGCTGGGGACCAATCGGTTGGCGTATTTGGATTTGATATGGGTTCTTTCATCTTTCCCATTCAAATCAACGGATTTCAGCGATTTGGTCAGGTTCCCAAAATAGGTACCTCCCGTTTGGTAGAAAATACGTTTACCATCTTTGGTGTAAACGGGATATTCCCCATCCTCCAGTATCCACTTGGCATTTGTGCCATCGGCATTCATGGTATAGATTCCCGATTTATTGGTAAAAACTCGGCCTTGGTCATTGTTGCCTGATTCTTTTTGATAGGCAATTGTCTTTCCGTCAGGACTAAAGGAAGGAGTTCTGTAAATGCCTTTCTCTGCTGTGAGTTTGGTCATCGTTCCACCAGAAACTGGAATTTTATAAATAGCTCCCAAGTTTTCATCGTTCCAGGTAACAAAGGCAATCGTATTTCCATCAGGTGAAAAGGCAGGTTCAAACTCAAAATCTTCCCCTTTGGTCAAACGGGTAGGTTTTCCATTGGGCAATTTCTTTGCCCAAATGTGCCCCAACGCATTAAAAACCAACGTTTTTTGGTCAGGAGAGGTAACCGCATGCCGAATCACTTTGGCTGTAAATTGGTCAGGTGCCGCTAGTGAATTCACATGCAGGGTTTCCGCAATTTGAATCTTGGCATCGACAGTATATGGGATATTGGTTACTGCCAACGAGTTAATGTCGATTTTGAAGATCTTACCTTTGTTCCAAAAAACGATTTCCTGGTCATTGGGCATCCAACTAAAGTTGGGGTACACCCCAAAAATAGCCCAAGCCTCTTGCTGGTCTTTGCTTAAATCATCAAAAAGGGGCCACTCTTCACCTGTTTCCAAATTGTGAAGAAAGAGAACCGTTTTGGTTCGGACGCGTTTTATAAAAGCAAGGGTTTTGCCATCGTGTGAAATTTGTGGCCTTGCAGCACCTCCTGGACCTCCAGTAACGGTAGTGGTTTCTCCTGTTTCAAAATCATATCTTTTGATGACATAAATCTGTGAGTTGGGGTCTTTGTTGTACTGAAAATAGCCTCCTGGATACACATCTTCACTGTAATACAAATATTTGCCGTCCAGGGAAATTACGGGTTCGTTCACATCTTGCTGGTCGTTCTTTCTTTTGGTCAATTGTATCCCTGAACCTCCCGTGATGTGGTACTGCCAAATTTCCCCGGCACCTAGTGAACGTCCTGAGGTAAAGTGTTTTCGGGCCACCAAGTAGTTGCCATCGGGTAACCAGTAGGAATTGTTCAATAACCTAAAATTCTCTTCGGTAACTTGTTTGGCATTGGAACCATCGGCATCCATCACCCAAATATTGTCCCCGCCGCCAGCATCGCTGGTAAAAGCAATTTTTTTGCCATCGGGACTAAAATGGGGTTGCACCTCAAAAGGAATCCCGGTTCGCAAGGCCTTTGCTTTTCCTCCGGTTATAGGCATAGAATAGATATCACCCAAAAGGTCGAATACAATCGTTTTTCCATCTGGACTTACATCCAGGTTCATCCATGTACCCTCATCTGTGGTAAATTGATGTTCCTTAAAGTTAAATTCACCCTCGGGATTAGCAACATCCCACTTGGTATCATCCTTTTTATCTTGGGAAAAAAGTGAAGTCGATGCCATAAGCACCAACAGGAAAAGAGGCTTTTTCATTTTTGGTCGTTAATTAGTCGCTTAAAGATACCAAAAAGCCTAGCCTGATTTCTTAAAAAGATGTTAATGGATTTACTTCGATGAGTTGAAGCGAATAGGTAAAATCCACTTTATCAATCATTTTTATAGATGACCCCATCCTTCATCACAAACCGGACCTTTTCCATTTGCTTTATATTTTGGGAGGGGTCGCCTTCCACGGCAATGATATCGGCCAAAAAGCCATTTTGAAGAGTCCCTAATCCTTCCAAATGCAAAACCCTTGCATTTACGGAAGTAGCCGCCTGTAATACCTTAATGGGCTCCATTCCGTACTCGACCATAAGTTCCATTTCCCTGTAATTTTCGCCATGTGGAAAGACCCCCACGTCGCCTCCAAAGACAATGTCCACACCGGATTCCAGTGCCAGTTTAAAAGATTTTTTCTTTTGAATGATGCGGTCCGTGTCAGGTTCGGTGCCTTTTTTCCAACCTTTATACTGTTCCGTGGCATCACCTGCCGCCAGGGTAGGGCAGAGAGCTACGTTTTTTTCTTTCATCAGGGCAAAGATTTCTGCGGTACCACCATCACCGTGTTCAATGGTTTCCACGCCACCCATTATGGCACGTCGCATGCCTTCAACTGTCCCGGCATGGGCCACTACATAACGACCTGCCGTGGTTGCCGTGGCTACCATGGCATCAATTTCTTCTTGCAGAAAAGTAGGTTGGGAGGGTTCACCTTTTCCCCAGCGATAATCGACATATATTTTAATAAGATTGGCGCCATTGCCCATTTGAGTGCGGACCTCCTTGATCGCTTCGTCCCTTCCACTCACAGGAACTGCACCAAGGGGTACCGTTACCCCATCATGAAACCCTTTTGGCCCATAGGCCCCAGTCGCCACAATGGCGGGTCCGGCAACCAACAATCGCGGACCGGGAATGATGCCGTCATCTATGGTTTTCTTAAGATAGACATCGGTATACCCAGCACCTTCGGAACCCAAGTCGCGCATAGTAGTGACCCCGGCCATCAACGAATTTTTGGCATGGACCACTCCGCGAATGGCCCTTTCGGTCGGGGATTCCTTCAATACCTGATCGTTCCATTCGGTTTCATTGTAGGGGTGCAAAAGGACATGGGAATGGCCCTCAATGATTCCTGGCATTAAAGTGGTCCCATCCAAATTGATTCTTGTATAAGAATTGGCACGTTTTAACCCATTTTCTGGCCCTGAATACACAATTTTGTTTTCCACTACGGCCACTACCCAATCTGAATGCATCCCTTCCCCATCAAATACCCGATCCGGGACCAATAAGGTCTGTGCCTGTATTGATGTGGTCATCCAAAGTAGCAGTAGTAGGAGGCAGGTGCGGATTGAAAGAAATTTGTTCATCATGGTACTTGTTTTATGGCATTACGGCTTCATCCAAAAGGGTGTTCAATTGCTCTTTGGAAAACACTTGTGTCCCTTTGATGACAGAATATATGTGTTGGGTATTTTCGATATTTTCCAACGGATTGGCATCCAAAATCACCAAATCGGATACTTTTCCTTCTGAAATGCTCCCGTATCTATCGGTTTGCCCTAAAAATTTGGCTCCATTATGGGCTGAGGTCCGAAGTGCCTCCAAAGGAGAAATACCATTTTCAACCATCGCCTGCAGTTCCCCATGCAATGAAATTCCTGGGTAGGTATAGGAATTGAAGGCTCCACTATCCGATCCGGCCAAAAGTTGTACTCCTGCATCATTTAACGACTTGGCCAAATGCCCAAAGAAGGTATCCAGCTCTTTTCTACTTTTTCTAGCCTCTTCGGAAGCAGTTAAAGCGCCACGGATACGACCTTCATAGGTTTTGATAAGTCCTTTTCCCATGAATTTTAAATAAAGGTCATTGCTGTGACCCACTTCATCCAAATAGCTCAAAGTCTTGCCAATATGAAGGGTCGGCACTACAAAGACATTGTTGTCTATTAAGGTTTTGAAGGTGGCTTGGGCCGTACTGTCCGAGTATGCGCCCATCAAAGCTGGCATGGCTCCCCAAAAGCCCATTTCACCACTTTTCAATTTTTCGGTTATCTCCGTTTCGTTGCTGGCGCAGCCTTTCATGATGTAGTATAGGTGTTCAATGCCGTCCATTCCGGCAGCAACAGTTTCATCCAAAGTGACCGTAAAAGGCATATGTCCCGATACGGTAAACCCTCTTTTTTTTGCCTCTTGGATGGATTTCAGATAATTTTCCCCAGAAATTCGGCTATCGTAGATTTTTACAAAATCGACCTTAAGTTTCTCCAAGGAATCAAACGCGTGAACGATATCCTCATCGGTTTCCACTTCCAAGGAACCTGCCCAAGTGGAATTGGGACCATCAATTTTAGGTCCGGCCGTAAAAATGGTGGGACCTACCAATTTCTCGTCAGCAATTTGTTGTTTCCAGTCCATGACCGAATGGGTCAAGTCCCCACCGGCATCCCGCACGGTGGTGATCCCATTGGTAATGAAGAGTTTCAGGAAATTCTTGTTGTTGGCAATCAAGGAATCGCCGCCCCTTAAATGGATGTGGTTGTCCCAAAAGCCGGGCAATACATATTTTCCAGAGGCATCGACGGTGGTATCGGCTGCAAAATCACTTTTGGCACCAGCTTCCAATATGGCCTGTATCTTTCCTTCGGAAAGGTATAGGTCTTTTGGGGCAATGTCCCCAGTTTCAAGGTCGATGACATTTGCATTGGTTATGGCAATATCTGCATGGTGTTTTGCTGTTTTAGTCTGACATGAGGCCAAAAAGATCAGCACTAAACTAAATAGCCAAAATTTTATATTTTCTTTCATTACCACGTATTTCTGGATTTAATGTTTTGCTCCGATAGGGAGATGATTTCTTCGATTCTTTTTTGACGGGTATCTTCCCGTTTGGCTTGGTTCAACCAATACAGGTAACTTTTTCGTTGTCCGCGGGTAAACCCTTGAAAGTTCTGATAGGCTTTCTTGTTCTTTTTGAAAGCCTTTTGAAGATCTTCGGGGACCACACCATTTTCAACATCGTCAAGCACGGACCATGACCCATTTTCCTTCGCCAATTGAATGGCATCCAGACCACTTTGGTGCATGAGTTCTTCTGCCATCAATTCCTCTATGTGGTCTTTATTGACCTTGCTCCAGGTGCTTTTGGGCTTTCTGGGACAGAAATACTGACGTCGTTTTCCATCGCCCAAACTTTTTACGGTGCTATCGATCCAACCGTAACACAATGCCACTCGTACTGCTTCTTCCCAACGCATACTATCCATATGATGATCCACTGCATAAAAGATGAGGTGTATTCCATCCGTCGTTTGATGGTTTTCATGCAACCATTCGCGCCATTCGGCATCGGAAGAAAAGTAATGCTCGTTCAGTTCGTCCAAATCAACGTTTTTCGGTGTCTATGTAAAAGTTCTTATCGATGACCAATTCAGAACCTTCCAATTTCTCTGTTTTCCATTCGGCATTAGGAAAGATCCAATGTTCTTTATCTTCCACAAAAACGCGAATGGGCATATCAAAATCTTCCACAATGTTGGTATATCGATACGTCATTTCATCACCTTCGATTTTGTATTCCAACTTTGGAACCATGGTGGTGCGCAAGTATTGGTTGAAAAATGCCGAAAGGTCCTTGTCGCTTTTTTCGCTCAAATAATTTTCAATCTGAGCAGAAGTAACGGTTTGATGGTAAAAATCTGCATTCAGTCCGCGTAGCATCCGTCTCCAAAGTTCATCATCCTCAACCAATTGTCGAAGGGTATGCAGGATATTGGCGCCTTTGTAGTACATGTCACCTGAGCCACTGGTGTTGACATCGTATGGCCCAATAATAGGTTTATCGTTACGAATATTCGCCCGCGTACCGATCACATATTCTGCGGACGCCTTAGTGCCAAAATGATAATCAAGGTACAGATTTTCGGAATAGGCCGTAAAGCCTTCGTGTACCCACATATCAGCAATGTCTTTGTAGGTAATGTTGTTGGCAAACCACTCATGACCCGATTCGTGGATGATGATGAAATCGAACAGCAATCCCCATCCTGTTCCGGAAAGGTCGCGACCCAAATACCCGTTTGCATATTTGTTGCCATAGGTAACGGAGCTTTGGTGTTCCATGCCCAGATAGGGCACTTCTACCAGTTTAAAACCGTCTTCATAAAAAGGGTAGGGGCCGAACCAATGTTCAAAGGCACGCAGCATCATATCGGCCTGGGTGAATTGCATCTTGGCTTTTTCCAAATTCTCGGGCAGCACATAAAAATCCATGTCCAATAGACCTTTTTCTCCTTGGTAGATTTCATGGAAATGCGCATAACGGGCAATGTTCACATTTACGCCATAGTTGTTGATGGGATTGTCCACAAACCAATGATAGGTCTTGTAATCCCCATTTTCTTCCACCCGTTCCAAACGACCGTTTGATACATCCATCAGATCTTTTGGAACGGTGACACTGATACGCATACTGTCCACTTCGTCATACATATGATCTTTATTGGGCCACCATACACTGGCCCCCAATCCTTGGCAAGATGTGGCCACAAACGGTTGTCCGTTAGCATCCTCTTTCCATGAAAAACCACCATCCCATGGGGCGCGAACCGCTTCCTTTGGGTGACCGGAATATTCAATCTTGATTTCATTGAAATCACCAGGAACTTGCTTTTTCTTTAGGTGAATGAAATGTGCATTTCCTTCTGAAGTAAACTTCAATTTTTTGCCTTCTTGGGTGATGGTCGAAATTTTCATCGGTTCCTGAAGATCAATCTGAAGCACATTGGAAGCTTTCAACACTTTATACCGAACCACGTTATGGCCCGAAAGGAACTTTTCACTGGGATCAACCTTAACGTTCAAATCGTAATAGTGTAGGTCCCACCATTCCCGCTCAGGGGTAATGCTGCCCCGAAGGGTATCCTGTCTTGTGAAATTTTGGGCGGAGCCCGAGTAATGGGCCACCACTAGAATGCTGATGGCGATGAGATATTTGCTGAATTTCATGTTTTATCTAAATATTTTATTTGGGAAAACCACTGGACTTTCGTGTCCGTCCTTGCCAATTGCCGCAACCCCGAAGAAGGAGTTATCCAACACAATGCCCTTCAAAACAAATTCGGTCACATTACCCACAAATCGGGCATTGTCCCAAGTTGGGGAAGTGGTATCTCGCCAATAAATTTTATAACCAACGGCACCGTCTACCTTGCTCCAACGCAATTTGGCATTGGGCTCTACGATTCCGCCTATTTCCACCGTGGTAGGTGCGGCAGGGGCCCAAGCAATGGAGGCCAAATTGATGGCGTTTACCGCAGTCAGTTTTTTGGCATATCCAAAGTTTACGTGCTCCAACTTGTCGCCATATGCGATGCCGTCTTCCACACGGATATCCTGATGTTGCTGGGTGTAATTTTCATGGGCTTCCATGATTCGAATACCCGCAAAACCTGCATCATTAAAAGGTCTGTGGTGACCTCCACGACCAAAACGATCCAATCGGTAGACCATCATTGGGTTCATCTCGGGCATGTATGTTTTGGTAGTGGTGTAAACATATCGAGCCAATTGACGCGAAATGCCATCTACTTCACCACCATAAAAACGGCGGGCATTTCGTTCTTGTTCGGTTTCAGTAGGAGGTACGGGTTCTGAAAAAATGCGAAAATCGACATTGCTCACCACGCCATCAACTCCTGTAATGTTTCCAATCATATCGTTGTTGAGGATGCCCACAACGTCCCATCCTTTTTCCTTGGCATATTCGGCCAATCCTTTTCCGCCGTAAAGACCCTGCTCCTCTCCGGAAAGGCCAACATAAATGATGCTGCTTTCAAATTTATATTTGGAAAGTACTCTTGCAGCCTCAATAGTTCCGGCCATACCACTGGCATTGTCATTGGCACCGGGAGAATCGGAAGTGAAATTGGCCGGATCACTGACCCTGGAATCAATGTCTCCACTCATGATGATGTAGCGGTTGGGATATTTGGTCCCTTTCTGTACCGCAACCACGTTCACTACCCAAACATCATGTACAATTCGGGCATTGTCACCTTTGGGTACCAAGTTTTTTTGGTAGAACACATCCAAACAGTCACTACATTCGGATGAGATTTTCTCAAATTCCGATTTGATCCATCGACGGGCAGCACCAATCCCACGAGTTTTAGAAATAGTATCGCTCAAAGTATGTCTGGTGCCGAAATTCACCAAGGTGGTCACATCTTTTTCAATCCGTTCCGCCGAAACATTGTTGATGATGTCATAAATACGAAGGTCGGTTTGGGAATAAAGCATCGGGATGCTCAGAAGAGCAACCAAAAGCATGGAAAACTTTTTCATTTTAGTAAGGTTTTGTTTCTTAAATGCCCAATGGATAAAGGAGCATAATTTCTTATGATTAATTGAGGTTTAGTTTTGATCCGTTGAAAGTAGAAAAAAAGGGATCAACGTAAAAATGTAACTTTTACAATTTTGCCATTTGCTACTTCATAAATAGCCACAGCAGAGAATGTGGAGCCATTTGCGGTCACCGATTCCTCGTCAATAACCTTGTTCCCGATCACGATCCTATTTTTAATGGAGCAATGCAGATCAGGGGTATTTTCAAAGAAACTTCCATATTGACTTTCCATAGCGGTTTTGCCTTCAGACAAAAGCTGGTTAGGAAAAGTATACAATTTTACATTTTCCGAATAGGTGTCCAAAAAAGCATCAATGTCCCTGGCATTATAGGCATCCAGTTGTTTTTGGACAATTTTGGACGGCGAATCTTCAGCTACGAAGGCCAATCGTGTTTTACTTGAATTAACGGCAATCCGGGAGATTTTGTTGATTTCCTCTTGATCAAAAGTTATCAAGGGTTTCCAATCCACACCATTTTTGATGTTAAAAGTCAAAAGTGATTTTTCATGACCCGTGATAAGGGTGTTTTCATTCAACCAGCTGATATCTTCCTCATTTTCATAGGTTTTTCCAATGATGCTCGTGGCGCCAGAAACCGGGTCCATGGATTTGATTTCCCATTGTTTCTTGCTTTTGTCAATATAGCTGACAAGATCGGTGCCCGGAATTTTATGTAACGATCGCCCCACATTTTTTTGAACGATGCGATGCTTTTTATCCTTCATATTGATGACGGCCAAATCCATTCGATTTTCAACCAAAACCGTGGCCACCAAAAGATCTTTGTTTATCCAAACGTGATACCCAATCTTTAGATTGGTGATTGGGGTGGAGTCGCCAGTTTTCAGGTCGTATTCATACAATCGTTGAAGTCCATCCAAATCCAATCGAATGGCAGAAAAGGAATTTTTACCAGGAATTTTCAATGGGGAATATTCACTGCCCGTTGGGGTGTTGGTCAACCATTTGTAAGTACTTCCTTCATTAATGTTCAATCTTTTTACATCGGTTTGGTCGTCTCTTGTCGAAGCGAACAAAACCGTATCGTCATCCCAAAAAGAAGGTTGGTTGTCATATCCGTCATTATTGGAAATGTTCTTTGGGTTGGACAGAAAAATGGCCGAATTACTAAAGGATAGGTCAAAAAGATAAATTTCGGTATTGGGTTGGGCGCATAATTGGCCTAAACCTAATAGGATTGCTGAAATGAAAATTCTGGAGGTCATGGTTTGGCAAACCGTGTTAAAAGTTCCCGTACTCTTCTTGTATTTTCCACATGGTATCTGGCGTGGGTCTTTTTCAGCCCTACCTTAACCGTTACCGCGGATTCGGGCAATTCTTGGAACATAAATTCATCCGTCCAATCGTCCCCAATGGCAAAGACAAAATCATATTCATCTTCACTCAGCATCCGAGTAGCGGCACGACCCTTGTTCACATTGCTGCTCTTGATTTCCAACACCTTATTGCCATTTAAAACACTAATGTCGTCATTTCCGATCAAACTTCTGAGTACCGTATTAAGCTCGGTGGCCCGCTTTTCACCAAAATCTGGATCAGTGTTCCGATAATGCCAAGCAAGCGAATAGTTTTTCTCTTCAATAAAGGATCCCGGGGTCCGGTCCACAAAAGATTCCAGAACGGGTCTGATCTTGGCCATCCATTCGCCTTTTACCTGTTCCAGCATCTTAAATTCGTGACCTTCTTTGGAAATCCAAACCCCGTGTTCCACGATCATGTTGTATTTTTTGGGAAGAAACCACCGCCCAAAGGTTTGCTTGTCCCTACCACTAATCAGGAACAGGGTAGTATTTTCTTGATTTTGAAGACTATCCAACAACTCGTACAGATCTTCATCAGGGGAAGCTTTTTGGGGATCCTTGTGAAATCCGACCAAGGTTCCGTCATAATCCAAGAACAGTAATCGTTTTTTAGATTTAGCATAGTCCTGACCAATAGTATTCAAGATATCCGTTGACATTTTTTGGGAAACAAACGCTTTCCCGGTATCCCTTTTTTCGTTCAAGGCGCTCATGAATTCCTTGGCCCAGACTTCCACATTGTAGCGCTCCAATCTATTTTGAAGAAACTCGTTTCGGGAAACTTGCTCTTCCACAGGCATATTAATAGCTCTTTTTAAAGTGTCTGCCTGTTCCTCAAAATTGTTTGGGTTGATCAATAGGGCTTCGTTCATTTCATATGCAGAACCGGCCATTTCACTCAAGATCAAGACTCCGGTTTTATCGGTTCTCGTGGCGATATATTCTTTGGCAACCAGGTTCATACCATCCCGAAGCGGGGTCAACCAAGCTATGTCGCTGCTGGTGTAAAGGTCGATCAGGCTTTCAAATGGAAGTGAACGATAAAAGTACCAGATAGGAGTCCAATTAACTGTGGAAAGCTCTCCATTTATACGACCCACCAACTCATCGATTTCCTTTTTGAGCAATTGGTACTGGGGCACGTTGGAACGGGAAGGAACGGCCAAAATAATCAACCTGACCTTTTCCTTGTACTCCGGATATTTGTTCAAGAAATATTCAAAGGCGTTTAAGCGCTTTGCAATTCCCTTGCTATAATCCAATCGGTCTATGGAAAGAATGAGTTTGGTGTCCGGTGCAGAGGCTTTGTGACTATCCAACCGCATTTGCAGGTCACTGCGTTCACTTTCCCTTTTTGAAGAATGCAGGATGGCCGCATCCTTGAATTTTTTATAATCGATACCCATGGGGAAGGAATCCACTTTGATTACCCGGTTATCTTGATAAATTTCATTGAAACTGACATCAAGGCCCAAAAGTCTTCGGACCGAGCTTAAAAAATGTCGTTCGTAATCATACGTATGGAACCCGATCAAATCGGAACCCAACAAACCTTCCAATACTTCTTCCCGCCAAGGTAGCGTTCTAAAGATTTCATAGGAAGGGAAGGGGATATGTAAAAAGAAGCCAATAGTGGTGTCAGGTCTTTTTTCCCGGACCATTTGCGGAACCAACATCAATTGGTAATCGTGGACCCAAATGGTATCGTCTTCATTTGATTTTTCAATAATGGCATCCGCGAATTTTTGGTTCACGGCTTTGTAGGTGTTCCAAAAATCGAGTTCAAATTCGGAATATTCCAAAAAATAATGGAAAAGGGGCCAAACCGTCCTGTTGCTAAATCCGAAGTAAAAACCGTCGATTTCTTCTGCATTGAGGTTGACCTTTGCACAGCCGTTTTCGGCCAATGCCTTGTCGATATCGTCTTCGAGTTCGGGAGGGGTTTCTTCATCGGTGAGCCCCGACCAACCTATCCAGAGGCCATCACTTCCACTGTGAACAGATTTCATTCCGGTGGCCAAACCTCCTACACTTGGAATTGCATTGATGGTTCCATTGCTAATTTGTAATTGTACGGGTAGTCGATTTGAAATAATGATAGTTTTGCCCATAAAAGGATGGTTTTGCCTGCTTTTCGTTTTTAGTTTCTTTAAATTTCGGGAAATTCAACCGTTTAACCAATTTGTTCTAACCCTTTTGAGAATATTTAGCCTATGGATAACTTGAATTATGGAATTATCGGCAACTGCAGGAGTGCGGCATTGATCTCCAAGGAAGGTTCCTTGGATTGGTGCTGTTTGCCTGAATTTGATTCAACTTCAGTGTTCGCCAAATTGCTGGACGAGCAAAAAGGGGGCAGTTTTGAGATACTTCCAAAAGGAAACTATACCGTGGACCAATACTATCATAAGGACACCGCTATTTTGATAACGCGGTTTGCCAATGGTGACGATGTTTTTGAGGTACATGATTTTATGCCGAGACATCATAAAATGAACGGCAAGTATTTGGCACCGCCTGAGATCATCCGGTTTGTGAAGTATATTTCAGGTTGTCCCAAATTTTCGGTGAAGTACGATCCCAAATTGGAATATGCCATGGGGGAGACCAAACACTTCATCAAAAGTGATTTTATTGCCAGTATTACCCATGAACAGAAGTACGACACCCTTTTTCTGTACACCTCTTTCGAAAAAGGCAAAGTATTGGAAGGAAAGGAAATCAATCTAACAGAAGATGGATACTTCCTTATTTGCTATCATGAGAAAATCCTGAAACCGACCACGGAAAAAATGGCCTTGGAGTTGGAAAGGACCAAGGTATATTGGTTGGATTGGGTGGACAAGACCCCGACCTATAAAAAGTTTAACGACCAGATTGTGAGGAGTGCCATTACCCTTAAAATGCTCACGTATGATAAAACAGGTGCCGTGTTGGCGGCAGCAACCACATCCCTGCCTGAAACTATTGGGGAGGTTCGTAATTGGGATTACCGTTTCTGTTGGATTCGGGATGCTTCCATGGTGATTAAGGTAGTATCGGAACTTGGACACAAGAATTCCGCCAAGCGCTTTCTTCAATTCATTATTGACCTGATGCCCGATAAGGATGAGAAGTTGCAGATCATGTACGGCATCAACAAAGAAAAAAACCTGACCGAGATTTCGTTGGATCATTTGGCAGGATATAAGGGATCTAAACCGGTTAGAATTGGGAATGCGGCCTACATGCAAAAGCAGAACGACATCTATGGTATTCTGATGGATGTGATCTACGAACAGATTCGCTCTTTTAGTAACGACATTGAAAATGTGGAAGAACTGTGGAGCATCACCAAAGGGATCGTTTGGATTGTTAGCAACCACTGGCAAGAACCTGACAAGGGTATTTGGGAGTTTAGGGGAGAAGATAGGCATTTTACCTTTTCCAAAGTTTTATGCTGGGTGGCCTTGGACCGGGCTATTAAAGTGGCCAAGATGTTTAGGAAGACGCACAAGATTGAAAAATGGACAGCCTTGGAACAACAGATCAAGGAAGACATCCACAAGAATGCCTGGAACCCTGATATCAATGCCTTTGTACAATCCTACGGTTCCCGTCATTTGGATGCTTCGGTGCTGTTGATGGAATCTTACGGGTTCATCCATGCAAGAGATCCCAAATTTGTCAATACTGTAAAGGCAATAGAGGAAGGTCTGAGCAATGATGGCCTTTTATATCGATACAAGAACGAGGATGACTTTGGATTGCCTTCATCTTCCTTTACCATTTGTACGTTTTGGTTCATCAATAGTTTGTTCAAAATTGGGGAAGAAGAGAAAGCCTTGGAGCAGTTTGAGCGGTTATTGAGCTACAGCAACCATTTGGGATTGTTCAGTGAGGATATCGATTTTAAGACGAAAAGATTGTTGGGGAACATGCCCCAAGCCTATTCCCATTTGGCATTGATCGAATGTGCCATCAATTTTTCCCGTAAAGAAAGTGATGAACGGATTTTGGAGTCCATTAGTTAAATAAAAAACGCCCCAATTTGAGGCGTTTTTCAAATCCTATGGGTTTTCATCCCAGCAAAATTTGAATTAGTCAAAGGTATACCCGTTATCCGCAGCTACCTTGTCCGCAATTTGCGTTCGAAGGGCCACAACATTGGGTTGGTTCGTATACTTGGTGAAGCGTTTCAATCCCATCAACATCATGCGTTGTTCATCACCTTCTGCAAAGGAAACTACGGCTTCCTTGGCTTTTTGTTGGATGATGTCAACGGCCCTGTACAAATACAGTTTGGACATGGCTATTTGGGTTGCTTGGGCTTCTTCACCAAAGCGTTTTGCATTTTTCTCGGTACGAAGAATGGCAGATTCGGCCATATATACCTGGATCAAGATATCCGAAGCGGCCATCAACAACATTTGATGTTCTTCCAAGTCTGGGCCAAATTTCTGCACGGCACTTCCGGCTACCATCAGGAAGACTTTTTTCAAACGGGCGATCATATCCTTTTCTTCAGCAAAAAGAGCTGAAAAATCGGGCGTGTCGAAAGAAGGGATTCCCATCAACTCTTCACCAACGGCAGTTGCCGGACCTAAAAGATCCACATGGCCTTTCATGGCTTTTTTCACCAACATACCAACGGATAACATCCGGTTAATTTCGTTGGTTCCCTCATAAATTCTTGAGATACGGGCATCTCTCCACGCTTTTTCCATAGGCGTATCGGCACTAAAGCCCATCCCCCCAAAGATCTGGATTCCTTCATCCGTGGTTTGTTGCACGTGTTCGGAAACGGCTACTTTCAAAATGGAACATTCGATGGCGTATTCTTCCACGCCTTTAAGTTCTGCTTCTTGGTGAGTGTTACCACTGGCTTCGCGAAGGGTAATTCGATCTTCGATATTTTTGGCAGCTCTATAACAAGCCGATTCATCCACATAAGCATTCGTGGTCATATCGGCTATTTTAGCCTTGATGGCCCCAAAGTTCATGATAGGAGTCTTGAACTGGATGCGCTCGTTGGCATATTTGGTGGCTTCGTTCACAATGCGACGTTGGGCTTCCAAACAGGCAGCAGCCAATTTAATCCTACCGATGTTAAGGGCGTTCATGGCAATCTTGAAACCATTTCCTCTTTCGGAAAGCATGTTTTCCACAGGTACTTTGGTCTCGTTGAAGAACACCTGACGAGTAGAGGAGGAGTGGATGCCCAACTTTTTCTCTTCGTCACCCAAAGTGATGCCATTGCTAGGGTCGTTCTCCACGATGAAACCAGTAATGTTTTTATCGTCCTCGATACGGGCGAATACAATGAACATATTACAGAACCCTGCATTGGAGATCCACATTTTTTGTCCAGTAATGCTGTAATATTTACCATCCGCAGAAAGTACGGCCTTTGTTTTTCCAGAGTTGGCATCGGAACCTGCACCGGGTTCTGTCAAACAATAGGCGCCAAACCATTCGCCAGTGGCCAATCTAGGTACATATTTTTGTTTTTGCTCCTCAGTACCGTACAGAGTGATGGGCATGGTGCCAATCCCGGTGTGCGCCCCAAAGGCGGTACTAAAAGAACCTGTGGCCCCAGAAATGTAGTCGCAGACCAACATTGTGGACACGAATCCCATTCCCATACCACCGTAAGCTTCAGGAACAGCAACGCTCAAAAGTCCCAATTCCCCAGCCTTTTTCATACACTCTTCGGTGTAGGCGTAATCTTTTTTCTCAAATCGTTCCCAATGTGCCCAAAGCTCCCGGTCCACAAATTCCTTGGTGCTTTCGCGCATCATTTTTTGTTCTTCGTTGAGGTCTTCCAAGGTAAACACATCTTCGCAGTTGGTTTCCTTGACCAAGAATTGGCCACCTCTCAATATGTCTTTTTCTGTTGTTTCCATTTTTATGTTGATTAAAGAAGATAGAAAATAGAGGATAGGCTTTTTACAACCTGTTTTGAAACACCATGGTCATCTTTTGCCATTCTTCAATCTTATCTTCAAGTTTGTTTAAATTTTCAGTGTCAATATAGTTACGATGTTTAGCGATTAAAATTTGTGTTCCCAGTTCAAATGAAGACCCCAATGCAACATCAATAAAGTACTTAAAGGATTTATCGGTTCTTGAAGAGCCCTCTGCTATGTTGCTCGGTATTGAAACTGAACACCTGCTTATTTGGGAACTTAAATCATACCGCTCATGCACAGGGAAGTTGAGAAGTAAATCTGAAATATCATTTGCTATTTCCAATCCAAGAGACCAAATCTTCAAGTTTTTATAGTTATGTCTTTTCATTAGGAGGAATCTCTTTTTCTCTATTCTCTTTTCGAATACTAGGATAAAAACTCGTAGATGCCCGCTGCACCTTGACCTGTACCTACGCACATGGTAACCATGCCGTATTTGCCTTTCATGTTGCGCTTCCGCATCTCATCAAAAAGTTGCACGGATAGTTTGGCACCGGTACAACCCAGTGGGTGTCCCAAAGCAATGGCTCCTCCATTAACGTTTACAATTTCTTGGTTGAGTCCAAGTTCTCTGATGACCGCCAATGATTGGGAAGCAAAGGCTTCGTTGAGTTCAATTAATTCGATATCGTTTTTATGCAGCCCAGCTTGTTTCAATGCCTTCGGAATGGCTTTCACAGGTCCAATACCCATGATACGTGGTTCCACACCTGCTGCGGCATAGTTGACCAAACGGGCAATAGGTTCCAAATTGAGTTCCTTGACCATTTCCTCACTCATGACCATCACGAATGCGGCACCATCACTCATCTGGGATGAGTTTCCTGCGGTAACACTTCCATTTGCAGCAAAAACAGGTCTCAATTTATTTAGGGTAGCAACATTGGTATCAGCCCTTGGTCCTTCATCTTTGTTGACAGTATACGTTGTCGTTTCTTTTTTACCAGCGGCGTTCACAAAAGTATGTTCCACTTCAATCGGCACAATTTGATCCTGGAAACGATTTTCTTCTTGGGCCTTCAAGGCCTTCATATGGGAATTGTAGGCAAAAATATCCTGGTCTTCCCGAGAAACATTGAACTGTTTTGCCACTGCTTCCGCAGTTAGGCCCATTCCCCAATAATAGTCCTCATGACCTTCTTTGGCCGTGGCATAATCGGGTGTAGGTTTGTAACCACCCATGGGAATGTAGCTCATGCTTTCCGCACCCCCGGCAATGATGCAATCCGCCATTCCCGATTGGATTTTGGCCGTTGCGATACCGATGGTCTCCAATCCTGAAGCACAGTAGCGATTAACGGTTACTCCGGGAACATCGTCAATATTGAGTCCCATCAAGGAAATCAATCGGGCCATGTTAAGTCCTTGTTCCGCCTCTGGCATAGCATTTCCCACTATCACGTCATCAATGCGTTTTTTGTCCAGTTGTGGCAGTTCCTTCATCATATATTCAATGGTCTCGGCGGCCAATTCATCGGGTCGCTTGAACCTGAACAATCCTCTTGGCGCCTTGCCTACGGCTGTTCTGTATGCTTTTACTATATATGCTGTTTTCATTTTTTTGGATTCTTTGATTTTTGGATTACTGGATAATCAGATGGGTCTGTTCGAATAATCGAACAATCTAATCATCCAGTTCATCTAATTCCTGAGCGGTTTTCCGGTTTTCAACATGTGTTGTATACGTTCCAAGGTCTTTCTTTCCGTACAAAGGGAAAGGAAAGCTTCTCGTTCAAGGTCCAACAGGTATTGCTCTGTCACCAACGTAGGTTCTGATAGGTCTCCACCGGCCATGACATAGGCCAATTTATCGGCAATTTTCTTGTCGTGTTCCGAAATGTAATGACCCGCTTCCATGGAATCGGTTCCAACCAAGAACATACCCAAGGCTTGTTTGCCCAGTACTTTTACGTCCTTACGCTTCACAGGTTTGGTGTAGCCTGCTTCGGCCATCAATTTGGCATGTGCCTTGGCAGTCGCAATTTGTCGGTCTTTGTTGACCACAACCACATCCTTGCCATGTTGAAGGACACCCAAATCAAACGCTTCATAAGCAGAAGTGGATACCTTGGCCATACCAATGGTCAAGAAATATTCTTGCAAAACGTTCAATTCCACATCATTTTTACGGAAGGTATCGGAAGCCCTCAAGGCCATTTCCTTGGAACCACCTCCGCCGGGGATCACCCCAACACCAAATTCCACCAATCCGATATACGTTTCAGCGGCAGCTACTATTTTATCAGCGTGCATGGAAAGCTCACAACCACCACCTAAGCACATGCCGTGTGGGGCTGAAATGGTGGGGATGGAAGAGTATCGCATCCGCATCATAGTATCCTGAAAGTATTTTATGGCCATGTTGAGTTCGTCATATTCCTGCTCCACCGCCATCATAAAGATCATGCCAATATTGGCCCCCACGGAGAAATTGGCTCCTTGGTTACCGATGACCAATCCCTGAAAATCCTTTTCAGCAAGGTCCACGGCTTTGTTCAATCCGGCCAAGACATCACCGCCAATGGTGTTCATTTTGGATTGGAATTCGCAGTTGAGGATTCCATCGCCCAAATCTTCAATGACCACACCACTGTTTTTGAACACTTCGTTGGATTTTCTGATGTTGTCCAAAATGATGAAAGCATCCTGCCCTGGAACTTTCTCCATGGATTTTTTGGAGATGTCATAGAAATAGGTAGCGCCATCTTTTACGGTGTAGAAGGAATTGATTCCGGTAGCCTTCATTTCGGCTACCCATGCGGCCGCTTCCAAACCTTCGGCCTTGATGAGTTCCAGACCTTTTTCCAGTCCCACGGCATCCCAAATCTGGAAAGGACCATGTTCCCAGCCGAAACCGGCCTTCATGGCATCATCTATTTTATAAAGCTCATCCGAAATTTCAGGAATCCTGTGTGTCACATAAGCAAAAAGGGCACCGAAACTTTTTCTGTAAAACTCCCCGGCTTTGTCTTTTCCATTTACCAAGACAGGAAAACGGTCGATAACTTTGTCAATGGTTTTGGTGAGCTCCAAAGTGGCGAACTTTGCACTTTTTTTTGTGCGATAGTCCATGGTGTCCAGGTCCAGGGTGAGAATATCGCTTTTCCCATCATCACCAGTTACCTTTTTGTAGAAACCTTGCCCGGTTTTACTGCCCAACCATTTGTTTTCCATCATGGTTTTGATGAAATCGGGAAGTTGGAAGAGTTCGTGACGTTCATCATCCGTACAGTTTTCACTGATACCATTGGCCACATGGACCAGCGTATCCAACCCCACAACATCTACAGTCCTGAAAGTGGCCGATTTTGGCCTCCCGATTACAGGTCCGGTAAGTTTATCCACTTCTTCCACGGTCATGCCTAGGTCTTTAACGGCATGAAAAAGACTTTGAATACTGAAAATCCCGATGCGGTTCCCAATAAAGGCAGGGGTATCTTTGGCTACCACAGAGGTCTTGCCCAAGAATTGCTCCCCATAACCGTTCAAAAAGTCCAACACTTCCGGTGAGGTTTTCGGACCAGGGATGATTTCAAAAAGTTTTAAATATCTCGCAGGGTTGAAAAAGTGCGTTCCACAAAAATGCTTTTGAAAATCCTCACTTCGGCCTTCACTCATAAAGTGGATCGGAATACCCGAAGTGTTGGAGGTGATCAGAGTACCTGGGGTCCTGTGCTTGTCCAGATTTTCAAAAACTTGTTTTTTAATGTTCAACCGTTCCACCACCACTTCAATGATCCAATCCACTTGGGAAACTTTGGCAATGTCATCTTCCAAGTTTCCGGTGGTAATGCGGTCAGCAAATTTTTGATGGTAGATAGGGGATGGTTTGGACTTGAGTGCGGCAGTCAAGGAATCGTTCACCAAACGGTTACGGACCGCTTTATCTGCCAAGGTAAGCCCTTTTGCCTTTTCTTTGTCGTTAGGTTCACGCGGAACAATATCCAACAACAGAACCTCGACCCCGATGTTGGCAAAATGGCAGGCAATGCCACTTCCCATGATTCCAGAGCCGATTACGGCAACTTTGTTTATACGCCTTTTCATGTGCGGGTTTGTAAATTAATTATTAGTTGTTTTTATATAGATTTTCTTATCGGTGATAAGTTTGTTGATGATATCGATAGTCTTAAAAAAACCATGTAAATCCTGTTCGGATACATGCTCTTTGACCACTTCGTTGAATCGTAACACCACTTCTTTGGAGGCTTCCCTTTTTTCGAGCCCCAACGCAGTGAGATAAATCAAGACTCCACGCCCATCATTTGGGTTGGGTCTTCGTTCTATATAGCCTCTTTCTTCAATCGTCTTCAATATCCTTGACAAGCTTGTGGCTTCCATGCCCATTTTAGGCCCAAGGGTAGTACTGGGTGTGCCGCCTTTTGGGTCCATACTCAACAATGTAAAACCAATTGCCATGGTAAGCTCATGATTTTTAGCCTCTTCATTGTACATTTTGCTTACCGCTTGCCATGTGGCCCGAAGGGCATAATCTATGGTCAAATCTTTCATAGAACCGGTTTGGTGTTTTCAAATATAACAAAATTTATTATGCATGCATAATAAATTAGAGTTAAGAGGATGGTAATTTTTGTCTTGAGGAAAGAAATTGTAGCTAGGTAGGGTAAATAAAGATATTTATACCCTTGAACATGTATTTGGATTCTTCGCTTTGCTCAGAATAATGATAGCACCCTTTATATTAAGATGTCATGCTGAACGCCGTGAAGCATCTAAAACCAATCCTAACAAAAGGAGATTCTTCGTTTCACTCAGGATGACATTGATTATTGTTAACTGTCAATTGTTCATTGCTAATTGTTCACTTGAGGAAGATACTCAAGAATCAAGAAACAAGATATAAGAGGTTTGGGATTCTTGGCCTTGCTCAGAATGACAATAGTGCCAATTGCATCAAAATGTCATGCTGAACACCGTGAAGCATCTAAAACCAATCCTAACAAAAGGAGATTCTTCGTCCCGATAGCTATCGGGATGCTCAGAATGACATTGATTATTGGTGATTGATAACTGTCAATTGTTCATTGCTAATTGAAAATTGCCTTTTGTTCAATATCCATAAATGTCATTGTAAAGCGCGATGTATTTTTCCTTGATAATTTTTCGTTTCAATTTCATGGTAGGGGTCAGGTGGCGGGCATCCACACTCCATACATCGGGTGTTAGGCGGAATGCTTTCACTTTTTCCCATTTGGCAAATTCTTCATTGGCCAAATCCACTTCTTCCTGTAAACGGGCTATCACTTTTTCGTTTTTGACAAGGTCGGCATTATTCAAAAGTTCCATGCCATGTCTTTTGGCCCATTCCCTAACAAATTCAAAATTGGGCTGGATCAGGGCAGCAGGCATTTTTTCACCCTCGCCAATGACCATGATCTGTTCAATAAAACGGGATTGTTTAAATCGATTCTCCAAAATCTGTGGGGCCACATATTTTCCGCCTGAGGTTTTGAACATTTCCTTTTTACGGTCGGTTATCTTTAAAAATCCTTCCGCATCTACTTCACCAATATCCCCGGTATGGAAATAATCCCCGGTCATGACTTCGGCAGTTTTCTCCGTATCTTTGTAATACCCCATCATTACATTGGGGCCTTTGCATAGGATTTCGCCATCCTCGGCAATCTTTACCTCAACGCCATCAATGATCCTTCCCACTGTACCAATTTTCCAGCCTTTGTTGCGTTGGTCGTTTACGGCAATCACAGGAGAAGTTTCTGTCAACCCATAACCTTCCATCACGGGCATTCCGGCAGCTCCGAAAACCCGTGCAAGTCTGGTCTGTAATGCCGCGCTTCCGGATACCATGATTTCCAGATTTCCGCCCAAACCTTCTTTCCATTTACTAAAGATGAGTTTGCGGGCCAATGCCAATTTCTTTTCATACCACCATCCGTTTGCGCCGTAGGGTTCAAATTTGAGACCCTCCTCAACGGCCCAGAAAAACAGTTTCTTTTTAATCCCTGTCAATAAGGTGCCTTTGGCAATGATGGCATCATAGACCTTCTCCAACAATCGGGGAACCACGGTCATGACGGTGGGTTTAACTTCTTTTACATTATCACTGATCTTGTCCAAACCTTCTGCGAAATAGATTTCCACACCGCAATATTGATATAGGTACAAAATCATACGTTCAAAAATGTGACAAACAGGCAAAAAGCTCAAGGCAGTTGCCCCGGACTCAAAAGGCACCCTTTTTTCACTAGTGATAACGTTGGAAACAATATTGTCATGGGATAACATGACCCCTTTTGGTCTTCCCGTAGTGCCGGAAGTGTAGATTAAGGTGGCCAAATCCAAAGGATTGACCGAATCTTTCAATTTTTCAACCTCCTCTTGGTTGGAGGTATCGGCACCCAATTCCAATACAGATTGCCAATTTTTGCAATTGGTCAGTTCGTCAAAGGAATACACTTCCTTCAAATGCTTCAAGTTGGAGCTTATCATCAGCACCTTTTCCAATACTTCGGCACAGGAAACAAAGCAATATTTGGCCTCGGAATGGTTCAAAATGTATTCGTAATCCTCTTCGGAAATAGTGGGATAGATGGGAACCGTTTGTGCCCCAATCTGTAAAACCCCAATATCCATGATGTTCCACTCTGTTCTGTTGGTCATGGAAATGATGGCAACCTTATCATTGGGCTGCACACCCATGCGAAGTAGGGCCCTGCTGATGGAATTTGCCTTGTTCACATATTCCTGAGTGGAAGTGGCTACCCATTTGCCATTGTATTTGGTGACCAATGACTTTTCTAAGGGGCGTTTTTCAAGTTGGTAATAGGGGAAATCAAATAATCGGGTAACAGATTGCATAGTAAGTTTTATGTAAAGCGATTGCAAATTAGCAAATCAGAGCTTAACAAAGAAAACGATTTAACAATTACCATAGGGAAATTTTGAAAAATCCCTAAATAATTCACAATCTGATGTCCTTAAATTACTAATTGTCCAAGGCTTCCAACCATTCCCTTGCATTTACAAAGGCCTGTAGCCAAGGTGAAACCACATCTTGCCTATCCTTTGGATAGTGGGCCCAGTTCCAAGGGAATGTAGATCGCTCAATATGGGGCATGGTCACCAAATGTCTTCCTGTTTTATCGCAAAGCATGGCCGTGTTGTAATCACTTCCATTAGGATTGGCAGGATAGCCTTCATAACCATACTTTGCAACAATGTGGTATTGGTCTTCATTGTGTGGCAAACTGAATTTTCCTTCGCCATGACTGATCCAAACGCCCAAAGTAGTGCCAGCCATGTTCGAAAGCATCACAGAATTGTTCTCCTGAATTTTTACCGAAGTAAAATTGCTTTCGTGTTTGTGCGACTCGTTGTAGGTCATTCTGCCATGCGTCTCATGTTCTGGATTGATGAGATCCAACTCCATGAACAACTGGCAACCGTTACAAATACCCACGGAAAGGGTATCGGGTCTCGCAAAGAAATCCTTCAAGGCCTTATTGGCTTTTTCGTTGTATTTGAAGGCTCCGGCCCAACCTTTGGCGCTTCCGAGCACGTCCGAGTTGGAAAAGCCGCCCACGGCACCAATAAATTGGATATCCTCCAAAGTTTCCCTACCCGTGATGAGGTCGGTCATGTGCACGTCCTTCACATCAAATCCGGCCAAGAACATGGCATTGGCCATTTCGCGTTCCGAATTGCTTCCTTTTTCGCGGAGAATGGCTGCTTTCGGCCTTTCACCACCTCTCGACTGCGCTCGAGATGACAGTTTTCCTGTAAAATTGGAAGGGAAAACATATTTGAGTGGTTGCTCTTTGTAATTGGCATAACGGTCCTTGGCCAAACCATTGGCAGTCTGTTTGCTGTCCAATAAATAGGACGTTTTGAACCAAGTATCGCGAAGTGATTCGATATTTAGGCCGATTTCCACACCATTGTTCTTGATATGCAGAATGTTACCTTTGGAAACGCTTCCGATTTTATTGAATTTGATGCCACTTTCTTCCAAAACTTTTTCGATGGAACTGTCCTTGGATTGAAGTACCACTCCAATATTTTCAGAGAACAATAGTTTGATGATGTCCGATTCGCCAACTGAGGTCAAATCCAGTTCGGCACTAAGGTCAATATCGGCAAAACACATTTCCAACAAGGTGGTAATCAAACCTCCTGAACCAATATCGTGGCCGGCCAAAATTTGTCTGTCCTTTATCAATTGTTGAAGTGTATTGAAAACCGTTTTCACATAGGCTGCATCCAAAACCGAAGGGGCTTCATCCCCAATGCCATTCAAGATTTGTGCAAAGGACGATCCACCCAATTTATGGGCATCTTTGGAAAAATTGATATAATAAATGTCCCCGCCCTCTTTTTGAAGAACAGGTTCGACAATTTTGGTAATATCATCGCAATGTGCTGCTGCAGAAATGATTACGGTACCAGGGGAAAGTACTTCCCCGTCCTTATATTTTTGTTTCATGGAAAGGGAATCCTTCCCAGTAGGCACATTGATACCCAGTTCGATCACAAAATCCGAAAGCGATTTTACCGCCTCGTACAAACGAGCATCTTCACCTTTGTTGCGGCAGGGCCACATCCAATTGGCGGACAGGGAAACGGATTTCAAACCATCCTGTAAAGGGGCCCAGACTATGTTGGTTAACGATTCCGCCACGCTGTTTCTACTTCCAGCAGTTGGGTCGATCAATGCTGATACAGGGGAGTGCCCAATGCTGGTCGCAATCCCTTCCTTTCCTTTAAAATCGAGGGCCATAACGCCAACGTTATTCAACGGCAATTGCAGTGGTCCGGCACATTGTTGTTTGGCCACTCTACCACCCACGCATCGGTCCACTTTGTTGGTCAACCAATCCTTACTTGCCACAGCTTCCAGTTGAAGTACTTGTTCCAAATAATCGTGGAAAAATTCCAACGAATAGGAAAGGACAGGGTAGGTTTGTTGTGATTTGGTGTCGGCCATGATGGTCTTGGGAGAACTTCCAAACATATCCGAAAGTTCCAGGTTCATCGGGGTTTCACCTGTGGTACTGGAGGTAAAGGTGAATTTGTGGTCCCCAGTTACGGTTCCTACCTGATAAATGGGTGAACGCTCCCTTGCGGCCAAACGATCTAACAATGCCATATCTTTTTCACCGATGACCAATCCCATGCGTTCTTGGGATTCGTTGCCGATCAATTCTTTTTTGGATAGGGTAGGGTCTCCGATGGGGAGTTTGTCCGTATCGATTTTCCCTCCGGTTTCTTCCACCAATTCCGATAGACAGTTCAAGTGTCCACCTGCACCGTGATCGTGAATGGAAACGATCGGGTTGTCATGACTTTCCACCAAACCTCGGATGGCATTGGAAGCCCTTTTTTGCATTTCAGGATTGGAACGTTGTACGGCATTCAACTCGATTGCAGAACTGAATTCTCCTGTATCAGCGCTGGATACGGCAGCTCCGCCCATTCCGATGCGATAATTATCACCACCTAGAACGACTATTCTGTCTCCTGTTTTTGGGGTGTCCTTCAATGCCTGTTCGGATTTTCCATACCCAATTCCACCAGCCATCATGATGACCTTATCAAAACCTAATTTTCGGGCTTCTTCTTGGTGTTCAAAGGTCAAAACAGATCCCGCGATCAGGGGTTGTCCAAATTTATTTCCGAAGTCAGAAGCACCATTGGATGCCTTAATCAAAATATCCATAGGGGTTTGGTACAACCAATCCCTTTCTGCCATTCCTTTTTCCCAAGGACGTTCCTGAGCGGAGTCGAACGGGTCTTCCAAACGGGAGTAGGAGGTCATATACACTGCGGTTCCGGCCAAGGGCAGAGAACCTTTTCCTCCGGCCAAACGGTCACGGATTTCTCCTCCAGAACCTGTCGCAGCACCGTTGAAGGGTTCTACCGTGGTAGGGAAGTTGTGGGTCTCCGCTTTTAACGAAAGCACGGAATTGAATTCCTTTTCCTCATAAAAATCAGGTTTATCGGCAGTTTTCGGGGCAAATTGGATGGCTTTTGGACCTTTGATGAAGGCCACGTTATCCTTGTAGGCCGAAACAATATCATTAGGGTGGGCTTCCGAAGTCTTTTTGATCAACTTGAATAGGGAAGAAGGCATCTCTTCGCCATCGATTACAAAAGTCCCGTTGAAAATTTTATGTCGGCAGTGCTCCGAGTTCACTTGACTGAAACCGAACACCTCGGAATCCGTTAATTTTCGACCTAGTTTTTTAGACAATCCTTCCAGATAGTCCACTTCCTCATCACTCAAGGCCAAACCTTCCTTTTGGTTGTAGGCGGCAATGTCCTCAATATCCAAAATGGGCTCGGGAACAATGTTGATGGTAAAAATATCCTGTCCAAGGCTCCTATATTTTTGGGAGAGCATGGGGTCGTAATCCGAAAAGTCTTCTGAAACAGCATGATACTCCTCAATCCGAATGATACCCGAAATACCCATGTTCTGCGTAATCTCTGTGGCATTGGTACTCCAAGGGGTTACCATGGCGGCACGTGGGCCAACAAAAAAGGCGTCGAGTGACGCCGCTTCTATCTTGGGTTGGTTGCCGAACAACCATGTCAGTTTACTGTTGTCTTCCTGAGCAATTTCCTGTGTGGTTTGGACGGCAAAAACCTTGGTAGCCTTGTCCCCAAAAAAATGGATCATACGAGTGGTGCGTTGAGCGGTTTAAGAAAGTGCAAATTTACGATTTTGGAGTGGAAAATAACGTATCGGATTTTGGATTTGTTAACTACCAGTGTTGATAGTGATAGGTGTGGGATGAACAACATTCCTTTTATGTCCTATTTCTATTCAAAATACTGACTGTCAGTTTTTTGACCATTTCCATTTCTTCAGGCTTACTTGAAGCTATGAACAGGGTAAGACTAGCTAAGGTATCGTTGGAAATTATAATGGTTCCATTTTTACGGTACAACATGTTGTTTTCGTTCAAAAACTTCAAAAAGCAAGCCGCGGCGATGCGTTTATTTCCGTCTACAAAGGAATGGTTCTTCACTATAAAATATAGTAACATGGCCGCTTTTTCTTCAATGCTCGCATAGAAATCATTCTTGCCGTACCCTTTGGATATTTGGGTTATGGAACTTTGAAAATTTTGATCTTTTTCTTTCCCGAAAACATCGGAGTCAAATTCACTCTTCATTTGTTTCACCAAACGTTGATAATTTTCCATACTTGGATAATGAGCTTTAACCATGGTACTACCTTTACTATCCAAATTTTCATGGTCGTAATCATCCAAAAGCTCCAATCCCTTTGAAAAATGCCCCAACCACTCATTGTCATCCAATTCGGATTTTGCTTTAATTGCCCTGTGCAGAATAGAAATGCCATTTTTAAGGATTTGTATTTCTTCATTCTTTTGGGCCAATCGCTTTTCGTTCATGGCAAAACCTTTAACCAAATAATCGTTAAGTCTTTTTGTGGCCCATTGTCTGAACTTTGTTCCTTGTATTGATTTTACCCGGTATCCTACCGAGATAATAACATCAAGGTTATAATATTTGGTTACTTGCTGCTGTTGTTTACCTTGTATGGCACCATGTTGGGTGGTATGTGCAAAATTTGCACTCACCACATCCTCATCTAATTCGCCTTCCTTAAAAATATTTCGGATATGTCGTCCGATCACCGTTCTGTCCCTATTAAAGAGATTACCGAGTTGTTCTTGATTCAACCAAACGGTTTCATTGTTAAACTGCACCGATATTTCGGTTTGACCATCATTTCCTTGATAGATTTCTATTTGATTTTCCATGATAGGGTAATTCAAAAATGAACCTTGAATGGCTTGAATATCGTCAAATTATTCCAAAAGGACAGGATGATAGCTTGGAAGAAATTAGGCATATGTTTTTTCAAGGGAAAATTGTGCTTTGGATAAAAAAACAAAGTAGGATTTTGTCGACTTCATAAAATTGCAGGTACAAGTCTTTGGATTGGTGTTGGTTTTCAACTGATTTCATATCTTAGAAGAATTGTAACTAACTCAAATAGCCAACCTTATGAAAAATGCCAAGATCCTGTTGTCCGGGATAATGATCCTGAGCAGTGTCACCTTTGCATCCGCTCAAAAAAAATACTCCAAAAAACAGATTGAAAAACTAAAAAGCGAAGCCGCTGCTATTGTGGAGGCCCATAAAAAGCAGTCCCAAGTGATGGTGGACAAGGTTTTCAGCTTTGCCGAACTCGGTTTTCAGGAAGAAGAAAGTTCCAAGTACCTTACTGGCATTTTGGAAAGCAACGGTTTTACCATCGAGCATTCCATTTCAGGGATTCCAACCGCATGGTTCGCCACGTGGAGCAATGGCGAAGGTCCCGTAATTGCTTTAGGTAGTGATGTGGACTGTATTCCAAAAGCATCCCAATACCCAGGAGTGGCCTACCACAAACCTATTGTAGATGGTGCACCAGGACACGGGGAAGGCCACAATGCCGGTAACCCGTTAAACATTACTTCCGCTTTGGCCGTGAAAGAAATCATGGAACGCGAAAATATTGGTGGCACCTTGATTTTGTGGCCCGGTATTGCCGAAGAATTGGTAGCTGCCAAGGCTTGGTACGTTCGAGATGGCCTTTTTGATAAAATTGATATGTGCATCTTTACCCACGTAGGCAATAACTTGGGTGTTTCCTGGGGACCTACCAGCGGTACAGGACTTATTTCGGTGGAATACCTTTTTGAAGGAGAAGCCGCCCACTCCGCTGGAGCACCTTGGAGAGGCCGTAGTGCCTTGGATGCCGCTGAATTGATGAACATTGGATGGAACTACAAAAGAGAGCATTTAGATCCCTTAAAGCGTTCCCACTCCATTTTTACGGATGCTGGAGACCAACCTAACGTGGTACCTTCCAAAGCTGCCATTTGGTTCTATTTTAGGGATGTGAGCTACGAAGGTATCATGGATATGTATGCCGTAGCCAACGATATGGCCAAAGGAGCTGCTCTAATGACCAGTACGACCATGACTTCCCGAGTTTTGGGTACCGCTTGGCCACGGCACTACAACAAGGTGATTGCCGAGACCATGTACGAAAACATCAAAGATGTGGGACTTCCTACTTGGACAGAAGCCGATCAGCAATTGGCAAAGGCCGTTCAAACTGAAGTAAAGGCCAAAAAAATTGAAGGACTGCCAACAGAATTGTCCGAATTGGGATTACCGGTTTTGGAGCCCATCAGCGGTGGTTCAGATGACATTGGTGATATTTCATGGAAGGTACCTACCGTGACCATGCGTTTTCCTTCCAATATTCCGGGATTGCCAGGCCACCACTGGGCCAATGCCATTGCCATGGCCACGCCTATTGCACACAAAGGGGTAACTGCAGGTGCTAAAGCCGAGGCCATGACCATTTTGGATTTCTTGTTGAAACCGGAATTGTTGACCCAAGCTTGGGATTATTTCAATAACGAACAGACCAAGGAGACCAAATACCAGCCGATGATTGCTGGAGATGATATGCCTCCCGTCTATCTGAACAAGGAAAAACAGGACACCTTCCGTCCTGCATTGGAGAAGTTTTACTACGATGAGACCAAATATGACTCCTATTTGGAGCAATTGGGGGTTGAATATCCTACGGTAAAACCTTAAGGTTACAGAATACCGTTATATCGAGCGCAGTCGAGAACTCAAAAGAGCTTATCTCGACTCCGCTCGATATGATAAAAATTAATTGAATGACGCCCTAAAAGCCAGCGGTGATTGCTTGGTCTTACTTTTGAACAACTTACTGAATGATTGGGAATGCTCGAACCCTAAAGTGTAAGCAATTTCACTGATGGAAAGTTGGGTAGTGGATAATTTTTCCTTGGCTTTCTCTATCAATTTTTCATGGATGTGCTGCTGGGTACTTTGTCCCGTCAAGACTTTAAGCAAACTGCTCAGGTAATTGGAAGAAACATTCAGGGTGTCCGCTACGAATTGGACGGTCGGTATCCCTTTGTCAATGGCTTCCTCTCCGTTGAAATAGGTGTCGAGAAGATTCTCCAACCGAACCAAAACCTCGTGGTTGTTGATCTTTCTCGTAAGAAACTGTCTTTGATAATATCGTTCGGCATAATTGAGCAATAATTCAAGCTGGGCAATGATAATGTTCTGACTGAATTTGTCGATGTTGGACCGATATTCTTGCTGAATATGCAATAAAACATCGACCAAGGTCTTTTCCTCCTTTTCTGAAAGAAATAGGGCTTCGTTGATGGCATAGCCAAAGAATTCATAGTTTTTGATGGTTTTAGCCAACGGGGTATTCCACAAGAAATCAGGATGGATGAGCAACAACCAGCCTGAAGGTTTCCTTTCCATTGGAAGCATTTCAAACTGCAGTACCTGTCTTGGGCCGATGAAACTCAACAAACCTTCATCAAAATCATATTCCTGTTGTCCGTATCTAACTTTGGCCTGTATGTCCCGTTTCAACCCTATGGAATAAAAATTTTGCGTCCAAGTGATTTGCTTTTCAATGGTCTGGTAGTCCACTTGACCATAATTGACCACACTGATCAAAGGATGTTCGGGTTTTGGGAGTGCACAAAAGTTGTGGAACTCACTTAAGGTATTAAAAGTATGCATACGCTATTGATAGGTATGGGGCAAGGAGGAAAGCCTTGCCCCATTTTCAAATTACACATTAATTTTTAAAGTCCGTGGAATAACTCAATGCTTTGTTGGCCTCCAGTGCAGTTTCCAAGGTTTTCAACTTTTGGTGTGCCATGCCATAAGCGTCGCTGCCCAAGAACAAATGTAGGGCGGGGTCATCACTTTCGGCTACCTTGATGAGTACCTCTGCAGCTTTTTCGGGATCTCCGAGTTGGTTTCCGGCAATCTCTTCTTTATGCAAGCGTTCCGATTCCCTAGCTTGGGCATACACATCCATACGGTTTTTGGCCAATTTCAGGGAATCATCGGATAGAAACTCGGTGCGAAAATACCCTGGGTATACCACTGTGGCATGTACCCCAAAAGGTCCTCCTTCAGTATACAAAGCCTCTGTTAAACCAACGACGGCAAACTTTGTTGCACAATACACGCCAAATCCAGGAAAAGTAGCGACCATGCCCCCAATGGATGCAATGTTGAAAAAATGCCCCGATTGCTGTGCCCTTAAATGGGGCATGGACTTACGGATGACGTTCAACAGGCCAAAAACATTCACGTCAAAATTTTGTCTTGATTCCGCATCAGTAATCTCTTCCAACGTTCCATTTTGACCATATCCGGCATTATTGACGACCACATCGAGATGACCAAAAGTTTCCAGTACCTGCGAAATAGAAGATTCTACACTTTCCTCGTCCATTAAATCTACTTGGAGTGGTAGGAAAGCTTCCTGTTTTCCCACGGCATTTTCCAAAGCGTCTAAGCTTCTGGAAGTGGCCGCTACCTGGTATCCGTGGTTCAACAATGTTTTTACCAATGCTAGTCCCAATCCTTTAGAGGTTCCGGTGACCAACCATACTTTTTTTGTGTCCATTTTCTTATAATTTTTATTGTTATGAATTGACACAGCAAAGTTGCCCCGAAACGAGAGGGGAGATGTAGTCTAATCTACGGTTGTTGTAGCCGAAATTTTGAAAAGGGAATGAAACAGATTAAAGTTTCTTCAAAAGCGCCATGTAAAATCCGTCGAAACCGCTTTGGGAGGCATAAACATTCTGCTCCCTAACCAATTCAAATTCTTTTCCGGCTTCGGAAGCCAAGAATTTTTTGACTTGATCCGTATTTTCCTGCGGAAGGATGGAACAAGTGGCATAGACCATTTGTCCACCTTTTTTCAGCATTTTACTGTAGTTCTGAAGAATGTTCTGTTGTACGTCCATGATACGGTCGATGAACTCAGGTTCCAGTTTCCATTTGGAATCAGGATTTCGTTTGATGACCCCCAAACCGGAACAAGGTGCATCCAGCAATAATCGGTCGGCACTGTTGTGCAGTTTTTTGATGACTTTATTGGAATCGATAACACGGGTTTCCACATTGTGGACCCCATTGCGTCTAGCCCTGATTTTTAGTTTTTTCAACTTGCTCTCATAGATGTCGAGGGCAATGAGTTGTCCTTTATTCTGCATCATCGAAGCCAAGTGCAGCGTTTTCCCTCCGGCTCCGGCGCAGGCATCGATAACGCGTTGACCGGGTTCCACTTCCAAATAGGGTGCCACCAATTGTGAAGATGCATCCTGCACTTCAAAAAGGCCATCCTTAAAAGCTTCGGTGGTGAAAACGTTTTTCCGTTCCTTCAATTTTAAAGCATCGGGATAACCCTTTAAGGTCTCCGTTTCAATCTCTTCCTTCTCTAAAAAAGATTGCAACTGGGGTTTTGGTATTCTCAGGGTGTTGGTGCGAAGAATGACTTCCGCCTGTTGGTTGAGTGCCGCAATTTCCTTGGTCCATAGTTCGTTGCCCAAGGATTTTTCGCCCAATTCATCCATCCAATCAGGAACGGATTCCCTAAACTTCCTGATTTTGGAAAGCTCATCGAACCGTCCTTTGATCCTTCGCTCAGGTGTCCCATCCAATTGTTTCCAATCCGGTAATTTTATGCCGCGCAACACGCACCAAACTCCGAACAATCGGAACAAATGGGGGCGGGTATAGGGTTCGTGGGCTTCCGCAATTTCGGTATACAACCGTTTCCAACGGACAATGTCATAGGTTGTTTCAGCAATAAAGGCACGATCCCTGGCACCCCAACGTTTGTCATACTTCAATACTTTTTCAATGACCTTATCGGCATATTCCCCTTCATTAAAGATCAAGTGTAGGGCATCAATTACGGCAAATACCAAGTTTCTGTGTAGACGCATGACATAAAATAAGGTTGCAAAGGTATCATTTCTCCTTACTTTTGGGGAAAATAAATGTAATGAGGTTATCCATTGTACTTCTGTCGCTATTGGTATTGGCGTCCTGTTCCACTGAAAAAAAGCAACAACCCTTTCAAACGGTCTCTGTCACCCCTGTTTTTGAAGATTCCGTGAGTATCAGGGCGATAACGTTTTTAGATGGCCAAACCTTGGCATTTGCTGGGAGTGGAGGGGTTTATGGTACAGTTGATGTAAACAGTAATAAAGTGCGCTCCAACATCCAAACTTACGATTCATTGACCCCAAGTTTTAGGGCAGTGGGTAAAACATCAAAAGATTTTTTCATGTTATCCATTGAAAGTCCGGCCTTGCTCTATAAAACGGGCGGAAACGGCAAAATGGTAGTAGTTTATAAAGAAGAAGGGGAGGGCGTTTTTTATGATGCCATGACTTTTTGGAACGATATGGAAGGTATTGCAGTAGGTGATACCGTTGATGGTTGTCTTTCCATCATTTTGACCAAGGATGGAGGGGAAAGCTGGGCGAAAATTCCTTGTTCGTCATTACCTGAAGGGATTGAAGGAGAGGGTGCTTTTGCGGCAAGCAACAGTAATATTGCAGTGGCAGGCAACCAAGTTTGGATTGGCACTACAGAAGGACGGATTTATCATTCTGCAGATAAAGGGACGACTTGGAATATTCAACAAACCCCGATCATTCATGAAGAACCAACCCAAGGCATCTATTCCATGGATTTTTATGATGAAAACCTTGGCTTTGCTATTGGTGGGGATTATACATCACCGGAATCCAACGAAAAGAACAAAATCATTACGGTTGATGGTGGAAAAACCTGGAACTTGATTGCCGATGGACAGGAACCGGATTATAAAAGCTGTGTGCAATTTGTGCCCAATTCCGAGGGCAAGGGATTGGTGACCATAGGATTCACAGGTATTTCGTATTCTGCCGATGGCGGGGAAAATTGGAAAGAACTGAGTGAGGAGTCCTTCTTCACGCTTCGCTTTTTGAACGATTCCATTGCGTATGCTGCTGGTAGCAATCGAATAGCCAAACTCGAATTCAAATAAAAAAGAGCGGCGATATCATCGCCGCTCCAGAATCAATAACCAACCAAAAAACAATTAAAACTATACGGTAACGACTACATATTGTCGTCCTGTTCTTTTATACCAAACCCCTCTGTATTTATAGAGTCTGCGTCCGTTCACATATACCACTTTGCTTCCTCTTGGCAAGGTGTTCACGATTACTCCACGTGGTGCGGCGCAGACCACATATTTTCTTCCCCGAGGTTTGTACCATACGCCATCGGCATAATAAAAATTGTTGCTATTGTGCACCACAATTGTGGGACTTGAAATGGTGGTGACAACAGTTCCATATTTTGGATACACCTTCACCACGGTTCTTCTTTGTGCTTGTGCAGCCAAAATGGTTCCCAAAAAGGCAACGATAACCAAAAGTGTCTTCATACGTTTCATAATCTGGATTTTTATGGTTTCTGTATCTAAGACTTTATAATTTTAATATGGTTTAATAAAAAAAGAGCCAATTTGGCTCTTTTCTTGTTTTTTGTTGATTTAGAATAGGTTATCCACCCCCTCGACGTTTTTGATAGGTTTGTAGCAATTGCTTCTTAAAATCTTCTTCTGCCTTGATGAGCAACAGTACTTTTTTGGCTGGAATCACTTTTCTAATATCCCCAATGAATTGCTGTTCAGCATTGTGGCGTTCGTTTTGAAGGGAAAGCAGATTGTTCAACAGTTCTTCCGAATCTGCATCCGATAGCCCTTGTGCCATAGAAATTTTGGATTGCAATTCGGCGCGTTCCCGTCTCCGGATGTTTTCCAAAACATCTTCATGTTCGTTATAAATGGGCCAGAATTGCTGGGCTTCCTTACTGGTCAAACCTACCTTTTCGGTAATAAAGGCCACTTTAAGGGTTTTGATGCGATCCCTTACCGGTCCTTGGGCCTGCATCCAAAAGGTGCCGATCAAAAATGCGATCAGTATGGGTATTTTTTTACTCATAATCAATGTATTCTATGTTTAGGTCTCTTAGGTCGTCAACATTGGCATCAAGATATTCCAAAATGACTTCGCCGCTAAGATCATCTTCCAAAATGTCGTTCAATTGAACGTTTTCAAAAGAGACCATTTCGGCCAGTTCATAGGAGCTCATCCCAATACGGTTGTTGTCAAAGTAGGCATCAATTTCGGTATTCGCCAAATCATCAAAAGTAACAGGTGAAGTCTCTGTTTTCCAATTGAATCCAAAGATTAGCAGGAAAACAGCAGCTATGGCGGCCGCTCCGTAATATATTTTCCTGTACGATTTAAGCTGAATTACCTTGCCCTTTTCTTCAGTGGTTCTAGACAAAATTTTAGGAGTTAGACCATCAAAATAGCTTTCTGGCACACCAAAACCATCCGTTTTCGGGATGATGGACTTCGTTTCGCTGCCCGTTTCTTGTTGGATTCTGGCCATCAAACGTTCGTTGAAGTTTTCAAAGAAACCTTCAGGGGTGTTAAAGCTATTTTTTTTGTCCTTTTTCATGATATGGTTTTGACATCAATTTTTGCCAAAGGTTTAATCTGCTTTAAGATACGTTTCAATTTTCTTTACCGCCAAATGGTAGGAAGCTTTTAGTGCACCCACGGACGTCTCCAGTACCTCCGATATATCCTCATATTTCATTTCCTGGAAATACTTCATGGTAAAGACCAGCTTCTGCTTATCTGGGAGTTCGGCCAATGCTTTTTGCAATTTGAGTTGGATCTCGTCCCCTTCAAAATACACATCGGCCTCCAAGTTTTTTACCATACGGTCCTTGAGTTCTTGGTCACCAATCCCCATTTTTTTTGATTTTTGCTTCAAAAAAGTAAGGGATTCATTGGTGGCAATCCGGTACAACCAGGAGTACAATTTGCTATCTCCTTTAAACCCATCAATGTTTTTATATACTTTGATGAAGGTGTTCTGCAAAACATCATCGGCATCGTCATGATCCAGTACAATCCTTCGGATATGCCAATAGAGGCGTTCTTTGTAAGTGTTCACCAACACCTCAAAGGCCTTTGCCTGGCTATTTTTGTCCTTAAGTTCTTGTACTAAGGTTTCCTCAGCGATCAATGGTCTGCGTAATTTGATACTTTGACTAAGGTAAGGGGAAAAGGTTTAATTATTCAATGGACAATTATCAATTAGCAATGAACAATAATCAATTAACAATTGCCTGCCTTGTCATTCTGAGCAAAGCGAAGAATCTCAACACGGCAGAATTAGTTTTAGATGCTTCACAGTGTTCAGTATGACATTTTGAACCAAATTATTCTTCTGTCATTCTGAACGTCCCGATAGCTATCGGGACGAAGAATCTCTTTTCGTGACGATTCAATTGAGATGCTTCACGGCGTTCAGCATGACATTTTAGGGCTAGATTATTCTACTGTCATTCTGAACGTCCCGATAGCTATCGGGACGAAGAATCTCTAGTTTACTAATTTATTAAATGCCGAACGACTGCATCTCCACCAGTTTTTTGTAACTGTTCTGTACTTTCATAAGCTCTTCATGGGTGCCTTGTTCCACAATTTTTCCTTTGCTCATGACCACAATGGTATCGGCATTTTGGATGGTAGATAGGCGGTGTGCAATGACGATTGAAGTGCGGTTCTGCATCATTTTTTCCAACGCATCCTGTACCAATCGTTCGCTTTCGGTATCGAGGGCCGAAGTAGCCTCGTCCAAGATCATGATCGGTGGATTTTTGAGTACGGCCCTGGCAATGGATAGTCGCTGTTTTTGACCGCCACTCAATTTATTTCCGCTGTCACCAATATTGGTGTCATAACCATGGGGGAGGTCCATGATAAATTCGTGGGCATTGGCCACTTTGGCGGCCGCCACAATTTCTTCCATGCTGGCATTTTCTTTGCCCAGGGCGATGTTATTTTTCACAGAATCATTGAAAAGGATGGAATCTTGGGTCACCAATCCCATAAGTCCGCGAAGGGATTTTTTGGTAATATCCTTGATGTTGGTGCCATCTATCAAGATCTCACCTTTGTTAACATCATAGAATCGGGTGACCAAATTGGCCAAGGTACTTTTTCCACTTCCAGATTGACCCACCAATGCAACGGTCTTGCCTTTTTCAACCTTAAGGTTGAAATCCTTCAACACGTAATCATTTTCATATTTGAAACCGATATTGCTCAACTCGATACCCGAGTTGAAATCCGATTTCTCGATAGCTCCATCTTTGTCCTTGATCGGATTTTCGGATTCCAGAATTTCCAATACCCGTTCTGCGGCGGAATTACCCTTTTTAACCCCGTAAGAAGCTTTGCTAATGGCTTTGGCTGGGGTTAGGATATTGAAGGCAAGTCCCATATAGGTAATGAATGAAGCTGGATCCAAATCATTTTCAATAAGTACCATATGCCCACCATACCATAGCAACACACCAAAAACTACAATCCCAAGGAATTCACTGATGGGAGAGGAAAGGTTTTGTCTGTTCAACAAGGAATTGGAAAATTTAAAAAAGCGATCGGTTGATTTTTTAAAAGTGCTGTAGAACTTAGATTCCGCATTGAAAGCCTTGATTACCTTAAGTCCTCCCAAGGTTTCCTCTACAATGGACAAAAATTCGCCTTGTTCCTTTTGTACCTTGTCCGATTTTCGTTTCAAGGATTTACCAATTCTTGAAATCAACATCCCCGCGATGGGAATGAAAATAAATACAAAAATGGTCAGTTTTACACTGATCAGGAACATCACGATAATGGTAAACAAAATAGTAAGGGGTTCCCGGACAATCAGTTCTAAAACGGACAAAAGGGAATGCTGAATTTCCAACACATCGGAAGTGATTCGCGCGATAACATCTCCTTTTCGTTTTTCGGAGAAGTAGGAAATCGGCAAATCCACAATTTTCTCGTACATCTTATTACGGATATCCTTGAGTACGCCATTCCTTAAAAAGGTGATGTAATACATGGCCAAGTAGTTGAAGACATTTTTCAAGAAGAACAAGGCCAATATCAACCCGATTGCCAGCAAAAGTCCCTTCATGGGATCATCTCCTGAAAACTGGGTCACTTTATAACCCATGTAATCCGTAAAATAATCTTTAAGTTTTCCTATGCCTTGATATGTTGGTGGGCTGGTAACGCTTTTGGTTTTGTCGAACAGCACATTCAACATCGGAATTAAAGCAGCATAGGACAATGCACTGAAAAGCGCATATAAAATGTTGAAGAAAATATTCAAATACCCAAATTTGCGGTAAGGACCTGCAAACCGGAGAATTTTTTTAAAATAGTTCATTCACTATAAATTCAGTTCGGATAGGATACCATCCAATTTGGTTTCCAGCTGCGAATTTACGGAATAATAATCGGCAGCCTTGTCCAATTTAGCATTTGTGCTGATGTAGAACTTTACCTTGGGTTCGGTACCACTAGGTCGGGCCGCGATACGGGTGCCATCTTCGGTCTCATAGATCAATACGTTGGATTTTGGAATATTGATCGGCTTTTCTTCCCCTGTCTGCACGTTTTTAGCTGTGGAAGTATTGTAGTCCTCGATCCAAAGCAATTTGGAACCTTGCACCACCTTAACCGGATTTTCCTTGAAATCCTTGAGCATCTGCTTGATTTCCTCGGCACCACTCATCCCTTTTTTGGTCAAGGAGATCAGTTTTTCCTTGTAAAAGCCAAATTGTACGTAGGCATCGATCAAATCCTTATAAAAAGAGCTGCCATTGGCTTTGGCGTTGGCTGCAATTTCGCAGGCCAATAGGGTAGAAGTGACCGCATCTTTATCACGCACAAAGTCGCCCACCATGTAACCAAAGCTTTCCTCCCCGCCACCGATAAAGGTTGAGTTCGGAAAATCCTTGATCATTTTACCGATCCATTTAAAACCGGTCAAAGCCGTTTTGAATTCCACACCGTATGCTTTGGCCATTTGCTCCATCATTGGAGTGGAAACAATGGTCGTAGCCACAAATTCGTTCCCTTTAAAGCCTTTGGTCTTATATTGGTCCAAAAGGAATTTGGTCATCAAAACCATGGTCTGGTTGCCGTTCAACAATTCCATTTTGCCTTCCAAGTTGCGCACGGCAATACCCAAACGATCACTGTCGGGGTCGGTGCCCACCACCATGTCCGCGCCAATTTCTTCGGCCTTTTTAATGGCCATTTCCAGAGCTTCGGGTTCTTCCGGGTTGGGCGATTTCACCGTTGGGAAATCTCCGTTGGGAACGGCCTGCTCTTCGATGATAGTCACATTTTTGTATCCGGCACGCTTCAACACTTCAGGAATGGCGGTGATGGAGGTTCCATGCAATGAGGTAAATACAATCTTGAAATTGTCCTTGCCCTTGGCATTGAAATTTCCATTCTTCACCGATGCTTCAAAAAAAGCTTCATCCACTTCCTTATCGATCAAATGGATCAACGATTCATTTTTGTTGAAGTTGATATCCTCAAAAGAAAGGGAATCGATTTCCGCTATGATTTCTCCATCTTGTGGGGGAACGATCTGTCCGCCATCAGCCCAATACACTTTATATCCGTTGTATTCAGGTGGATTGTGGGAGGCAGTCAACACGATGCCCACATGGCAACCCAAATATTTTACGGCAAAAGATAGTTCGGGCGTGGTCCTCAAATCCGAAAACAGGTACACGTGGATACCATTTGCGGAAAACACTTCTGCCACGGTCTTTGCCAACGTTTTGGAGTTATGCCTGCAATCATAGGCGATCACCACCTTCAGGTCGTTATCGGAATAGCATTTTTTAATATAATTGCTCAAGCCCTGGGTGTTTTTTCCCAAAGTGTATTTGTTGATTCTATTGGTGCCAACACCCATAACGCCGCGCATGCCCCCTGTTCCGAATTCCAAATCCTTGTAAAAACGTTCCTTGAGTTCTTCGGGGTCGTTTTTCATTAAATGTTGGATTTCTTTTTTGGTATCTGCGTCAAAAAAGTCGGTCAACCAAGACTGTGCGGTAGCGGTAATGGACTCCATAGTGTTTTATGCTTGTTTAGATGTCTTTAAAAATACAAAGATTAAAGGGTTTGGATACCCCTTACAGATTAATTTTATCGGAGATGGTGTATCGGGTATCATTTTTTCGGGAACGCACCATGATCTCTCCCAAGAAACCGGCCAAAAACAACTGCGTACCTATGATCATGGCGGTCAAGGCGATGTAAAACTGTGGTCGTTGTGTGATCAATCTACCTGTTGGGTTCAAGAAGAGTTTATCGATTCCCAAATAAAGGGCAAAACCAAAACCTACAATGAACATGAGCACGCCCAAAGCCCCGAATAGGTGCATGGGCCTACGCCCAAACTTGGAAACGAACCAAATGGTGATCAGATCCAAAAAGCCATTGATGAACCGTTCCATGCCAAATTTGGTGGTGCCATATTTTCGGGCCTGGTGTTGTACCACTTTTTCGGAAATATTGGAAAATCCTGCGTTTTTCGCCAAAACAGGAATGTAACGGTGCATTTCGCCATGCACCTCAATGGCCTTCACCACGTTTTGATCGAAGGCTTTCAAGCCACAGTTGAAGTCGTGTAATTTAACCCCTGAAGTTTTTCGGGCGGCCCAGTTGAACAATTTGGAAGGGATATTTTTGGTGATGACGGAATCGTACCGTTTTTTTTTCCAGCCGGAAACCACTTGGTTGCCTTCTTGGGTAATCATACGATACATTTCAGGGATTTCCTCGGGATTGTCCTGTAGATCGGCGTCCATGGTGATGACCACATCGCCTTCCGCCGCCTTAAACCCGGCATGAAGGGCTTGCGACTTGCCAAAATTCTTCAAAAATCGGATGCCCTTAACGTTTTCATTTTGTTGGGAAAGTGCGGTAATGGTCTCCCAAGAGCCATCGGTACTGCCATCATCAATAAAGATGATCTCATATAAAAAATGATTGGATTGCATCACCTGTACAATCCAATCATGTAGTTCTTTAAGCGATTCTTGCTCGTTGAGTAAAGGAATTACAATGGAAATCTGCATTGTTAGTTTCTCGAATTCCTTTCAAAAGTAGCATTTTTTGGCTTAGTATTCCGGCTTGGACTTTTTTAGGATAAGCCCAGTGATGACTCCCACGACCAAACCGATGATACAACTGAAGATCAAACCGATCGGATAACGCAACCATCCTAGTTTTTTCTGCATGGCCACACCTTGTTGCCATTGTTCCTCCGTCATGGAAGGATTCTGTGCCATGGCCTTTGGTTTTGCCATTTCAATGGCCTTGTCCATAAAATCGGGCTCAATAAAGTTGATGAGCACATACTGGTAGGCCAAAGAGATAATGGTAGAGACCAAAGCGATTCCGACCGCAATCTTTAATGCCTCGGAAATTTTAAGATAGCCTCCGTTGGCTTTTTTGTAGGCATTCACCCCAAGGAAAACGGCCACCACGGTCAAAAGAACCGAGATGATGATAACTGGAGTGCTCATTTCATAGTGCATCTTTTGGGTGTAGAGCATAACCCCGAAGATTACGGAAACCACGCCTAAAATAAGGCCGTAGTTCAACATAAATTTACTGGCTTTTGGTTGTTGTTCTTCCATTTTTTTAATTTTTGTGTTGATTGTAATTTGTTAGTATTGGCTAAATGGATTTTGTTACATAAATTTACTTTTTTATTTTTTACCATATTTCAGTTGGAGGAATCAAAGAAATCATTAAATTTGCACCTCGAAAATTCTGAGATTAAGCATTTAAGACGATGAGAAAAGGTATACACCCAGAAAACTATAGATTGGTAGCTTTTAAAGATATGTCCAACGAGGATGTATTTATTACCAAATCCGCAGCCGAAGCAAGAGAGACCATCACTGTGGATGGTGTTGAGTATCCTTTGGTGAAATTGGAGATTTCCAGAACTTCCCACCCATTCTACACTGGTAAGACCAAATTGGTTGATACTGCTGGTAGGATCGATAAGTTCAAGAACAAGTATCAAAAATTCAGCAAGTAATGGGATTAGGCCGATAAGGGTCTTCTCTTCAACGAAATATACAAGCGCTCCTGAAACTTTTCAGGGGCGTTTTTTATTTTTGTCCTATCCAAAGTAACACCATGAACTATATTCTTTCTGACGGATACCACCGCGAAAATCTTTTCCCCTTCACTTTTACCAGACCCGTTTGCGACATTCGGATCGGGATACTGACCATGCGGGAGAAATGGGAAAAATGGTTGGGCAATTCTGTTAGCAGCCTTACCGAGGAATATCTTTCTGAAAAATTTCCTGTGGTGATTGGACAGGAGAATATTGTAATCAATGGCAGTTACTTGCCCAATGCAGATGTCTTGGCCGCTATCCAGAGTTTAAAAAAAGGGGAGGCCTTGATGGATCAAGAACAATACATCGCCTATGCTGCGGATGATGTCAAGATGCCTTTTAATAGTGATGATTTTGTTTTGATTCCCTTCAAATCACCAGTGTTGACCGTCAAGAATACCTGGGATATCTTTTCCAAAAATGGGGAAGCCCTGCAGTCCGATTTTGAACTTTTGACCAAGGGTAGAAAAAGTCAACCCATTTCAGACACCAACCAAGTATTGAACCCTGAAAATATTTTTATTGAAGAAGGCGCAATTGTTGAATTCTGTATTTTGAACGCCTCCATAGGACCCATCTATATTGGCAAAAATGCCTTGATGATGGAAGGTTGTATGGTTCGCGGGGGATTTGCCCTTTGTGATGGGGCCATTTTAAAAATGGGAGCCAAAATTTATGGACCGACCACGGCCGGACCAGGTTGTAAACTGGGGGGCGAAGTGAACAATTCCGTGTTGTTCGCCAATTCCAATAAGGGACACGATGGCTTTTTGGGTAATTCCGTGTTGGGGGAGTGGTGCAATATTGGTGCTGATACCAACACATCCAATCTCAAGAATAATTATGCCGAAGTGCGCCTTTGGAGTTACAAAACCGAAGGGTTTGCCAGAACCGGACTTCAGTTTTGCGGGTTGATGATGGGAGATCACAGCAAATGTGGTATCAACGTTATGTTCAATACAGGAACTGTGGTTGGGGTGAGCGCCAATATTTTTGGCGGTGGGTTCCCTAGAAATTTTATCCCCAGTTTCAGTTGGGGCGGAGCTTCAGGATTCACCACTTTTTTACCGAAAAAAGCTTTTGAGGTAGCCACGGCCATGATGGAACGACGTGGGATGCAGTTCAACGAGACCGAGGCCCGAATCCTGGAACACGTTTTTGAGATTACCCAAAAATGGAGGAATTATTGAATCCATTTCAAATAATTTCAGCTTTCTTCAAGGCAGCTTGAATATCCTTTACAACCAATTCCTTTGGAATGGTTTCATATAGATTGAACTTTTCAAAATCTTTCTCCAAACCATCATTGACCCCCGAAATGATGACCTGGATTCCTTTGGATTTAAAAGTTTTGATGATTTCCTTCAATCCTTGAAAACCTGTGGCATCTATCAATGGAACATAGCGCATCCGTATGATCACGGCCTTGGGCTGGATGTGGGTTTGGGTGATGGTTTCCTGAAATTGCCTTGCCGCGCCAAAGAAAAGAGGGCCGTTGATCTCATATAAAACCACATTCTTGGGTATTGCTAGGTTTTCGTTCTCAAAAAGTTGTTCCGCTTCTTGACTTTCGTATGTAATGTTTTGTATTTGAACAGATTCACTCATTCTTTTCATGAACAAAAAACTTGCGAGTACCACGCCGACCTCAATGGCAATAATCAAATCGAATAGAACGGTAAGCAAAAAGGTGGTCAATAGAATGATAATGTCCATTCGGTTTCCTTTGAGAATGGATACAAACTGCCTCCATTCGCTCATGTGGTAGGCGACCACTACCAAGATACCTGCCAGGCAGGAAAGCGGTATCAATTTGGCATAAGGGGCGAATAACAACATGATGGCCAACAGGACCAGTCCATGCACGATGCCGGCAATTGGGGTACGTCCGCCGTTCTTTACGTTGGTTGCGGTTCTGGCAATGGCACCTGTGGCAGGGATTCCACCCAAAAGCGCAGAAAAAATATTGGCAGTTCCCTGTGCCACCAGCTCCATGTTGGAGCGGTGTTTTCCACCAATCATGGAATCGGAGACCACAGCGGAGAGCAAGGATTCGATGCCGCCCAACAATGCAATGGCAAATGCAGGCTGAATGAGGGATTTCACGGTTTCAAAATCGATGGAAGGAAAAGAGGAAAAATCAAATTGGTTCGGGATTTCCCCAAAATTACTTGCGATGGTATCCACAGGAATATCAAAAACACTGACAGCAATGGTGGACAACAATATGGCCACAATGGACCCGGGGACTTTTGCTATCCACTTTTGGAAAAACAGCGTCAGCAAGACCGTACCCACTGCAATAGCGATGGCATATCCGTTGATATGACTGAAATTTTGAAAGTAAACGGTCCATTTCTCCAAAAAATCGGAAGGAACCTCTTTGACCCCCAATCCCAAAAAATCGTTTACCTGCGAAGATAGAATGATCAGGGCAATGGCACTGGTGAACCCTACGATCAGCGAATAGGGGATAAATTTCAAGAGATTGCCCAATTTGGCAAGTCCGAACCCGATCAAGATAAAACCTGCCATAAAAGTAGCTATGGTCAAACCGGAAAGGCCAAACTCTTGCACAATGCCGTACACGATGACAATAAAGGCACCGGTAGGTCCTCCGATCTGTACCCGACTTCCGCCAAACGCAGAAATAATGATTCCGGCTATGATGGCAGTAATCAGACCTTTTTCAGGGGAGACCCCAGAAGCAATGGCAAACGCAATGGCCAATGGCAGTGCCACGATTCCCACAATGGAGCCAGAAATAATATCTTTAGACAGTGTTTCCTTGGATATGCCTCCTTTTAGGAGCGAAAACAATTTAGGAGTGAATTCCGTATTCATTTTTCAGGGACTTTGACCAATACTTCTATTTGTGAAGACCAATTTCGAATTTAGTAGAAAAAAAATATGGTTGAAACCAAAACTCAAGAAGGTTATCACCCTTTTTGTCAACCATGGTGGCATTTAAATGGGAGAGCCAAATTTTGGAAAAAGGTCTTTGGAATTATCAAAAGTGGCATAGATCAGGTTAATTTCATACGCTTGACCCCAACTTTTTTACGTCCATGTACTTTCCATTCCCCAGGTAGGATGTTTTCTGTTGCTTTGTACCGGTTGTGAATGATACGACCAAAACTTTTACTATACATCAATCAAAAAATCAAAAGAGATGAAAAAAAATGTACTATTCCATATGGCACTCCTACTGATCTTCGGTAATTGTGCAACAACAAAAACCAATCCGCCCATTTTAAAGGATTATACTCTTGGAGAGAAATGGATTTGGAAATGGGAACGCGCAGTTGAAGGAGAGGTTCGCGCTGAAGGGGAAGATATTCAGGAAGTGGTGAGGCATAAGGGAACGTTAGGGCTATGGAACGGTATTGATACCGTTCAAATTTCAAAAACGATTCATCAAGAGCAGAGTGATACCCCTTTCCGCAATTGGCCGTTGGAGGTAGGAAAAAAATGGAAATATGTGTCGGAATGGGCAAACAACGAGGGTACTACCGGAAAAACCAGTCAAGACGTTGAAATTATCGCCTTTGAAGAGTTACATGTGGTAGCCGGTACATTCAAGGCATATAAAATTGAATACAAGGGAATTGTAACAAATTCCAGAGGTTTTAAAGGCGAGATGACCGATATTTGGTGGTATGCCCCGGAATTGAAAACCTACATCAAACATGTCAACGATGATGGTTATGGCTTATATACCAATGAATTGACTAGCTATTCAAAAGCCAATTAAGATAACCTTAGCCTAAATCCAGTATATTTCAAACCAGAACTTTGGGAGCAAAAAAATCAAATACAGGAATATCGCTTTATTGGAAATGCCAAATCGTATGTTGGGGTGTGGTTTCCTTGTTGTGGTTGTACATTGCTTTGGACAGAGATCATTTTACGGTTCCCCATGCCATTGTCAATTATGTGTTGGACGTTTCCGTTTGCATTGGCCTAACCCACGCGTACAGGGCCGTTGCGTTAAGGTCAGGATGGAATCAACTGGGGATTAAACAACTGTTAAAAAGGATCATTCCGTCCATATTGATTTTGGCCGTTTTGTTTATGCAGTTGATGAATCTAAAAACCTCGGCCTATATCTATTTAGTGCATCACAACAACACCTTTGAGGACAACGTATGGATTTGGAACCCAGTTTTGATAACAGGGTTGAGGCATATGGCCATTTGGGTGCTGGCCTATCATGCTTATCATTTTTACCAAAGAGAGGTAAAAACGACAAAGGCGAATGCACAGCTTTCGGTCATTGCAAAGCAGACCCAGCTGGACAATCTGGCGGCACAGTTGAACCCTCACTTCCTATTCAATTCCCTTAATTCCATTAAAGCATTGGTCATTGAAAACCCTAAAAGTGCACGGAGGGCTATCGATCTATTGTCCGATCTATTGCGTTCATCACTTTATGAAAAAGAGCATACCACCATATCCATTGTGGAAGAAATGGCATTGGTAAAGGATTATGTGGAGTTGGAAAAACTACGATTTGAGGAACGTCTCAATATTCAATTCAATGTGGACCAGACCCTTGAACACTTTAAAATCCCGCCATTGAGTATTCAACTTTTGGTGGAAAACGCCATCAAACACGGGATAGATAAACAGTTGGAAGGAGGGACCGTTGCTATTTTGGTGCAAAAGGAGAACGACCATGTGGTGATAACCGTCAAAAACCCTGGAAATCTTTCCAAAGATGATCATATTGGGGTTGGATTAAAAAATCTAAAGCAACGCCTTTTGTTGCAATATGAAGGGAAGGCGGATTTTAAGATGGAGTCTCCTTCCGAAAACGAGGTGGTTGCCACCTTAATGATACCGATTGAAAAATGAAGGATAGATATACAACTTTGATCATAGATGATGAGCGTTTGGCCCGTGAAGAGGTCCGAAGGGCGCTTGAAGGCTATCCAGAATTTGAAATTGTGGGAGAAGCGAACAATGCGGAAGCTGCCATCAGTTTGATCGAAAAAGAACATCCTGACATCATCTTTTTGGATATCCACATGCCGGGGAAATCAGGGTTTGATTTGTTGGAGGAACTGGGAACCGTTCCCGAAGTGGTGTTCACAACGGCTTATGATCAATATGCGGTACAAGCTTTTGAGGTAAATGCGCTGGATTATTTGGTAAAACCGCTTAGGGACGAGCGTTTCGTCAAAACCATTGAAAAGGTAAAGGTTGAATTACAAAAGAAGGAAGAGGCACAGAAAGCACCGTTGGCAAGCCATCAAAAAATCTTTATCAAGGATGGTGAAAAGGTCTATTTCATCACATTGGCAGAGATACGTTTAGTAGAGTCCATGGACAATTATGTGCGCCTATATTTTGGTAATCAAAAAGCCATGGTGAAGCGTTCCCTGAACCAACTGGAGGAAAAATTGGACCCCAATACGTTTTTCAGGGCCAACAGGAGCCAAATCATCAACACGGAATACATCAAGGAAATACAACCTTATTTCAATAACAAACTACGAATTGTAATGACTACTGGGGAAACGGTGGACCTCTCGACAAGACAATCAGTAGCGTTCAAAAACCGAAACAGTTTATAGCGGTTTAACATGTAATCATATCAAAAAACGAATAGCAAAAGCATATAGCTATAGGGCGGTTATGCCCTAAAATCAAAATCAATCAAAATGAAAAAATCGATTATCAAAGCATACAGTATAGCAGTTCTGGCTCTATGTTTCGTAGCTTCTTGTAAGGAACAGAACCCAGTTCAAACCCCAAGGACTGTTACCGAAAATGGCACAACGTATCTGATTCAGGACAGTGTGTTGATTTCAACACAAGATGGTGCCAAAATACATGCGATCGTGGTTCGGAACGCCCAAAATGAGGAACCCACTCCCGCGGTGTTGTTCCATACTATCTATGCACGTAAAAGCGACCTGAAAAGAGCGAAAATAGCAGCGGACCATGGGTATGTGGGGGTTATTTCCTATACCCGTGGTAAAGGTTTGAGCCCTGATTCCATTGTACCCTATAAACATGAAACAACCGACACCTATGCGGTCATCGATTGGATCAGTAAGCAAGATTGGAGCAACCAAAAAGTGGGGATGTATGGAGGAAGTTATGTAGGCTTCACACAATGGGCCGCTGTAAAAAACAAGGTGCATCCCGCCTTAAAAACGATCGTTCCTTCGGTGTCTGCAGCGCCAGGTATTGCGGAGCCCATGGAAAACGGGGTCTATTTCAATTTTCATTTTCCGTGGCACCATTATGTTTCCAACAACAAGTATTTGGATACCACCCTGTATTACAATGGGCAACGTTGGCAGGATTTGAACATGGAATGGTATCAAAAAGGAGTGGCCTATAGTGCTATGGATAGTTTGGACGGATTGCCCAACCCCCAGTTTCGGGAGCGATTGTTGCACCCGACGATAGATAGCTATTGGCAAGATATGATCCCTTATAAAGAAGATTTTGACCATATCAACATACCCGTTTTGGCCACGACCGGATATTATGATGGGGGACAAATCGGCACGCAGTACTATTTAAGGGAACATACCAAATACAACAAAAACGCGGAACATTATCTGGTCATTGGGCCGTACACCCATTTTGGCGCCCAACAAAAACCAGACGCCCATGTAATGGGTTATGACATCGATTCCGTGGCACAAATTGATATCACGGAGTTGATTTTTGAGTGGTTTGATTACGTCATGAAGGGTAAGGCCAAACCGGCATTGCTTCAAGACAAGATCAATTACGAGGTCATGGGAGCCAACAAATGGGGACACGCTGCTTCCTTGGAGCAAATGGCCAATGATACGCTCAACTTTTATTTGAGCAACAAGCGTTCGGGAGTGGCCTTTTCCTCGCTGTTTGGTACGGGAAACAACGGGGAGGATATCCACTATACGCTATCTGAACAATCAGGAGACCCCAATGCATTTTTGGAGCAGACCATTGATTTTGCGGACCGAAGTAACCTCACCTGGAATTCAAGCGGTTGGAGGAACATTATTACTGACAGCTTGATGGTGGGACATGGTTTTTCCTTTGCTACCGAACCTTTCGACTCCGATTTTGAACTGAACGGTTCTTTCGGAGGGGAGATCTCGGTCTCCATCAACAAAAAGGATTTTGATTATAAAGTGGTGTTGTTCGAGCAGACCCCTGATGGCAAATTCTTTGCACTGGCATTGCCTTATGTGGGTAGGGCGAGTTATGTGCGAGATCGGGAGCACCAACAATTGTTGACGCCAAATGAAAAGACCAAACTTCCTTTTGGCATCGTCCGGATGACGAGCAAGAAAATAAGTAAGGGCAGTAGATTGGTAGTGGTGATCAATGGCATCAAGGATCCCTTTACTGAAATCAATTATGGAACGGGCAAAAGTGTGGCGGAAGAAACCATCAAAGATGCCCAGGAACCCTTGATCATCAAATGGTATGGCGACAGTTATCTGGAAATTCCGGTGAAGAAAGATTGATGTTCCTTTTTCACGACACCTTTTTGGCCGTAATGGTGATATCCGGTTCGGTAAGGGTCAAGGATTTTACCATACCTTCCTGAATATCAAAGGAAACGGTGACCGAAGGCGTGCCGTTGTAGGTGAATCGGTTGTCCCCGATTTTATACAGACCGCCACCAAACCCACCAATCGGCCCTAATGAAAGCAGTTTCCGCATGTTCACGGAAATGGTAAATCCTTCGTTTTCAGATGCCCCGTAAAGGTAATTCCCCAAGTATTGTTGTTGTTCCTCTGGGCTCACTTCGATATAGGTTGGGCCACCGGCATTGCCCAAATTTTTTAAATAGTCAATGGTCTGTTCCAATTGCCCTATTTCCGAAGCGGTCATTTTGTCCTTCATGCGCTCGCCTGCGTACGCGTGATCCAACAAACTGATGCCATGAGGACCCGTAACTTCCTGTATTCCAGGAGCTGCTTCAATAGCTGATTTAATAACCTGATAATGCCCCAACATGGCAAAGGTGAAAAGGGTAGGTCGGGCACCCATTTGCATCAGGTATTGGGCAATATCCCTTCGCCCCACATGAGAACACGCGCCAATTGCGGACTCAAAATCCCCAAATCGCCATTCCCATACCGACCGTGAAAGTTCCGGTCTTTTGTCCACCAAAGATTTTACTTTATCCAAATCGAAATGGGAACTGCCAACCACCTCAGAAATGACTTCGGGAGCAATATTGGGAAAGTGTTCGGGAATTTCAGCGCTGCCTGGCCCAATTTCAATTTTAGGTGGATGCGATATGCCGATACTAGGTATGGAAAGTCCCAATATCCCCAAGGAATAGGCTTTTACTGCGGTTCTTCTGTTGACGGTTTCGTTTTTCATGGTGTTGCTTTTGAGGATAAAAAGAGAAATTTTGGATTTTGGGGCGATTCCAAATATCTCCATCATCCAGCCATCTTGAAAGTACCAAAAAAAGAAAAGGGACGGTCCAAAAACCGCCCCTTTAACAAAATAAAAACCTGGTTTCTCTATAGCGTAATACTCAAAAAACCATCTTTTTGCAAGTTGAACCCGTATAAAATGCCGTTTTCCACAACACCCATTTCCTTAGGAAGTTTGGAAGCGTCCACCCCGAACTTTTTCAACGAAAAACCACAGGCCAACAACTTGATGTTCTTGTCTTTGGCCATATCCAGATAGGGTTGCATGGTTTCTAAATTCGTAAGGTCGGAAACGGTCTGCCCACAGATCACCACATGGAATTCCCCGAACTTTTCCCCGTCATCCGCCGCCAATTGATCGGCGGCCAAGATGATGGCCTTCAGTTGGGGAACGCTTCGGGTTAGGACAAAATAGTTGCTCTGCTCTTTGTTGTAAGTGGTCTGGGCTTTCCCTTCTTGAAGCCCGGTCATAAAAGTGATGGCCACCAAGGCCAAGGTCAATACATGTTTCATATTTAATTTTTTAAGGATTTTGGATTCAGTACAAAAAATAGCAGTCCACCTAAAATGGCGATGTTCTTGAACAACGGGCCGATCGTGGCCATTTGTCCCACTTGAACGGATATCGTGATGGGCACCAACACGCAAATGAGCACGATGGCCGACAAACGGGGCTTAAAACCAGCAAAAAAAGCAATCCCGAACACGAACATCACCACGCCGGACACCATGATAGAAATTTCCGGGGGACCCAACAAATGGCCCAAGGAACCGAATCGGCTCTGGTCCATTTTGGCGATGGTCTTGTCCACATTCAACATATGGTTCAGGCTGGCCACAATAAAGATCAGGCTTACCAACATCCGCAGAACGGTTACCGAAGTACGACTGACCGTAATCGACTTATTTTCCATATCGGTTGGTTTTAGTGGAATTGATAATTGGTTCCCGGCAATTGCGACAATACATTATCACCTAGATCCAAAGCTTTGGCCCGACCATCCATCGCTGGGGCAATGGTGCCCTTCGCTTTTAGATATTCCACGATCACATCATGCACGGTGTAGTCCATCACTTCGGTTTCCACAGTGTTCGGCATGCGGCAGAGGGTAGGTAACGGCTCGCCTTCACGCCTACAGGCAGAAAGGGTATACAGTTTATCCTCCTGCATGGGCTCGCCACCGATCATGATCGACGCCACGCGTTCCCCTTTGGGTTTGTTGGCATAAAAGGTGAGTTCCATGCCCGAAAAGCGCACCAGCCAACCGCCAAAGCGCTGCATGGGGTTTTCGGCAAAAACATTATGGATTTCCTGTTCCAGCCAATCCTTGATCTGCTTGCCCGTAGCCTTGCCCACTTTTACCTTTTCGTTCACGGGGAGCATGCTCCACAGATCGGCCCGGGTAATGGGCGCCTGGCCACTTTCCCCAATGGAAATGGGTGTACTGAACCTAAATCCGTTGGAAATGGAAATATCGGCCCCGGTCTTCCAGCGGGCGGCATCCGTGATGAAGTTGTCCATGGGATTTTCCACCACAAAATAGCGGTAGAGGGGGGTGCTGGTATAGCCCAACACTTCTTCAATTTCTTCCTTGTACGGAGCGGTTTCCTGATCAATGAACTGGGCCACCTGTGCATCGGCGGGATAGGAGTTGGGATCTACTTCCATGAGGTCGTAATCTTCCTTGATGATCTTGCCATCTTTCACCGTTAAGGTCAGTTTGCCCACAAAGGAGGCAAAGGCCCCGGGTTCCGTCACTTTGGTGTATTGCGCCTTAAGCGGTTTGCGGATGCGTTCGTGGGTGTCGTTCCCCAAGATGTAATCCACACGCTGCAGGGCAGGGTGGTTGGCCAGATTGTATTGTTTGCTGATGCCGATATGCGTCACCAAAAAGAGCAGGTCTACCTTTTGGTTGTCCTTGAGTTCGGTGATCAAAGCTTCCAAGTTTTTGTCGATGGGATCAAAACGGATGCCTTTGCTGAAGGATGGGTTCTGGCGCACGGGAATCTCGGGATCGTTGTAGGAGATAAAACCGAGTTTCACCCCTTTGAGTTCCTTGATGAAATATTGGGGAAACAGGGTTTCGCCCGAAGCCTCATCATACATATTGGCCGAAATGACCGGGGTGTCGTAGTGTTGCAGCACATCCATCATGGTCTGTTTGCCATACACGACCTCCCAGTTGCCGGGAATCAGAAAATCGTAGCCCATGGCCTTGATGATGGGGGCAAAGGCCTTCCCGCGCGAAAGGGCCGCCACGGCACTCCCTTGGATCATGTCGCCACCGTCCAAGATCAGGGTGCCTTCGGGGTCTTTGCTGCGTTCCTGCTCAAAAAGGGTCTTCATATGGGCCAATCCGCCCAATTGGCGAAAGGTAATCTCATTGTTTTCCCAAAACAGTTCGTCATGGGGCTGCAATTGCCCGTGAATGTCGGCGGTTTGCAATATGGTGATAGTCTGCTCGGGGCTTTCTTTTGGGGTCTCCTTGCACGAAAACAGGGTTCCGCCGAGGAGGGCCAGGGCCGCCAAGCCCAAGGTTTTATGTGGTATCATGTGTGTTGTGTTTGTAATGAAACGTAAGCGGTAAAACGGGGTCTTTGAATGCTTACAGGTAGCCCTTAAATTGATGATACAGGATGTACAAGGGTACCGAAGGGGGCAATCCCAATTCCTTGTTGGAGTGCAGTTGTTGTTGAGCGCTTGTTGACCCAAGGTCTGCCAAAACCGTTGTGGAAACGGGCAAATAGGGCAGGGGTTGGGCGTTGACTTCCTTGGCTTTGGCCGAGGAAATCGTAACAAAGGACGCACAACAGGTTTTGGAGGCCACGGTGGCCTTGATCTTGTTGGTGACCTTGGTGGTGGTGAGGCCCAGAGAAGACTCTATGGTGTTCCGGACCTTGCAGGGCGCCAAAAGGAGCAGCCCGATCAACAGAACGGACAGCCATTTTTTAGTGCTAGATTGTGATGTGCGGATTCCCTGCATATTTCAAATAAAAGAAGAAAAAGGCAAAGGGGCTGTAACTAAAGTTACAGAGGAAGGAGAATTTGGAAGAACTTACTAGTTAAAAAAATCATTATTGTCATTAATGATTTTTTTAACTTTTATGATAAACCTTAATAGAATTATTCCTGATGGTCATCATGTAATTTTTAACTTCAATTGGCTCGCCTTCAGGATCCTTTATTATAGCTTTATAAGTTTCTTCTTGAATCAAAGAATAATTCAAATCCAATTGACAACTTTTAAAGACTTTTTTCATAAATTTCTTATGCTCCTTATTTCCAATTAGATACATAGTTTCATTTTTGCCTGCCACCTTCTTTAAATGATTCACATATACTCTTTCACCATCTCTATTAATTACTAAGCTTCTTCCAATAATTCTAATACCGAATTTGCAGTATTCTCCAGAGAAGTCATTGATATTGTCCTCCCTTAATTTTCTATTTGCATATCTGTATAAAAAATTTACTAGATCTGTAACTTCTTTATGTATTTTTTGAGTATCTCTTTTATTTGCAAATACTTTTTCACCTAAAAATGTTAATTCTTGAACAAGAACAGGATAGAAAATACCGACATCATCAATATCTGTATACTTTTCAAAAAAGTCGGCAATTTTTTCATTGTCCATCTTGTTTTTCATGAAGTCTTGTACAAACTGATCTAGGATTTCAGATTTCTCCTCTTTTAAAAGGTCATAGCAAGCAAAAAGATCCATTGACTCTCTTTGATATTTGGCAATATACGATTTAGCTTTCTTTAAAAAGGCATGAGAAATAAAGGCCATTGACGCTTTTACAATATTTTCATTTTGGTGATCTCCTTTTTTGAGTCTAATGATCATTTCACCATCTTGTATATATTGCTTTTCAGTTTGTGCACTAACATCTATCCATTCTATTTTAATGTTTTTGATGTCAATATGTTTTACTCTTTTGGATACTTTTTTTAAATAATCGTTGATTTTCCCCTGTAAATCATACTTTACATATGTCCTATCCACTTTGGAAGAGATAAATCTTAATAATCTGCTTAAAAGAGCAATTAATTTTTCAAACTTTTCTGGGTTTAGTAAAAAGTATATAAAAGCCCCAGCTAGCGAAAAAGTGGACACTTCCCAAAGTGAGAAATCGAAGTCAAAGAAAAAATTAAAGTCAATTTTATTATAGATTTCTTTCATTTATATATTCCGATAATAATTTGATTGCTTCGGGGCTGTCAGAAACCAACTTTATTGTTCCTTCTTCTGGGAAAATTGAATGTAGATTGTCAAAAGTTATGACCTCTTGGGTGAATTTGCATTTTAATTCACCTTGTTTAAGTTTTTCAAGCAGGTTTAATTTTGCTAATAGTTTTTCCAAGTCATTGTCATGAACTGCATTTAGTTTGGCTTTCATTTATTATATTTCTGATAAAACTAAAGAGGAAGATTTATAATTATTTTTCTCATCCATAAAATTATTTAGCCCGGTGGATTACTAAGATAGTGTAAAATAATCCTCAATCCTTTACGCTTTTCCGTAAGGTTTTGTCGTTTTATCAACATAAAAAGGTGTTTATAAGAAAGTTATAAAAGTTGGGTGCGCAGAAAACTCTTATGTTCAACCTTGCCAGCGTTGAGCAATGTCGCTCCAAGTCACCAATGCAATTTTATGCTTTTCGAGGGTTTTCCTTGTTTCTTCACTGGTAAAAAAATCAAAGTCCATTTGCCTCCATTCGGCCCCAAAATTGGGATGGTTTATGGCAATGGCCTGCATTTCGGGCTCATCAAAAGCGGGGTGGATCAAGATCAGGTTCAGGCCTGGTTGGAGGTTTTCCAAAATGTGTTGGTACCCTTGGGTAAACTGGCCTTTTTCAAAGTCGGCAATGGCACCCAAATAGGTATGGTCGATCGTCAGGTCGTTGGGGCCTATATGGGTTTTGGGGTCCAGTCCCACCATTTCCATCATCTGTTTGTTGATCAACACGGGGAGGCCATATGCTTCGCCCAACTTTTTGTACACGGTAAAAAAATCGGGGTGGGATCCCACGCTGTACATGTGGGAGTCCAAATGGGTAGGTCGCAGCCCCATCCGAAGGGCTTTTTCCATCTGGGCCCTCAGTTCTTTTTCCACTTCTTCCGCGGTGGCCTTTTCACGCAATTGTTCCCTTTTTCTAAAGAAATGTCCGTGCCCGTCCACCAAACCGGGTACTTCCGAAACGGGCAACACGGGACCAAAACGGTAGGTTTCCCATTCACAGGTGAGGGTAAGGTGCAAGCCCATATCGTATTGCGGGTGGTCTTTGGCAAAGAGGGCCATTTCATGAAACCAAGGGCAGGGCACCATAATGCTGTAGGAGTTCACCATGCCTTTTTCCAAGGCCTGTATGGTGGCCCGGTTTTCTGCATGGGACAGTCCGGCATCATCGGCATGGATCATCAAAAGTTTGGCCTGGGGATCATAACCCAATTGCTGTGCTTTGTTCATAGTTCAAGAATGATGACTTAAGAATGGGGTCATTGGACCACGGGAATAAATTCATAGTTTTTTTCGGAGAGATTAACGATCAACCGAAACGTTCCGGGTTCCGTGATGATATCCGGGCCAAACCATTCCAGTTGTCCCTTTGGGAAAGTGGCCCCGCCCCAGTTTACGTTCCAGCTCTTGTTTTCCCTAATCTTAACCCCGCCTCCCTTTAAGGTAACAACGGCTTCCCAAATGGCCTTCTTTTCGTCCACCAAGGTTAGGGGAGTATCATCCACCCAGTTTTGGTAGGTGGTTCCCTGGCCGATGATGCCAATATTTTCATACAGGAGCCTCACCTCGGGATACAGATCGCGAATTTGGGCCATGGAGTTGGTGGAGAGTTCAAGCAATTGACCTAATTCATTTTTTAAAAATTCCTTTTGTTGGGCCAGTTGCACCAATCCGGACCGGATTTCAGGTGTTTGCAGCAGGGATTTGGCCTTTTCCCAATCCTTTTGTTTAAAGTAGGCTGTATCGTTCAACATCCCCATAAAGAGCGAATACCCAAAGTTAACAGCTGGGACAGGCAAACCTTCCTTAATCAAAATGGCTGAAATGGGTTTGTCATTGGTTGATACATCTGAAGAGGCCAGGGATAGGTAATTGGTCAAGTTCCTTGCCAACAAGTTTTCATTCTTGTCCTTTGGGTTCACCACCATATTTTGAATATGAAATCCTATGGATGAGGTAAAAGCCTGAGGTTCGGATTCCAAATAAAAAAGAAGTCCGGGGATTTGTTCTATGTGCAGGGAGTCCGAAAAGTTGTATAGGCTATCCGCATACCGTTGTTGCAGGTATAATCCTGCCACATTTATGTTTAATAGTTGGGTTTCCAATTCCAGACCATTGTAGATCTGTTCAATAGTGGCTTGGTAATTTTCCTTTCGTTTTCGCTCCTCGTTCCAATTATTGATCTGCAGTGCGATCAAGATGCCAATGACCACAAGTACAATTTCCCCCGTAGCATAAACGAGGTATTTGGTGAACCTATTTTGGGCAAGTAATCGTTGCCTTATGGTGCGAAAGAATCGGATCACGCGAGGTTGGTTTCCCTAAATATATGATTTTTATGAATTTAGGGGATAAAAAAAGCCAGTAACAACAGCTACTGGCTTTTACATGCTATTTTGAAGGGGTTACTCCTTTACTTCGGGTTTTTCGGTGAAAGGGGTAATGCCAAATTCAGGATATACCTCGGAAGGGTAGTAGAACGTACCGCCCTTGCTCACCATGCCAATGGTCTTGATGGCCTTGATGTCTTCCACGGGATTGCCGGGCACCAAGAAAAAGTCGGCCAACTTGCCGGGTTCCAAGGTTCCCAAATCCGCTTGGCCAAGGTATTGGGCCATGTCGTAGGTGGCACGTTTCAACACTTCACCATTGGTAAAGCCCAATTGGTTTACGTACAGTTCCAATTCGCGGTGTAGGTTAAAGGCACCGCCCAAATCGGTTCCGGGCACAATAAAGATGCCTTTGTCCTTCATCATTTTAAGCGTCTCCACGATCTTTTCATAGGCTTCGCGATAGGCTTTGTCCTCCTCGTCATCGGCAATCTGGGCCATGGCCACTTTCAATCCCCGTTGGGCGTTCGGCGGCATATGGTCGATATAATCCTCGGAACCAGGAGAAACGGACCCGTTGCGGGAAAGCATCAATTTTTCATGGATGGCCAAGGTAGGATCGATCGCCGTTTCGTTTTTCACGAACAAACCTAGGGTTTCTTGCACTTTTGGACTGTTGAGGTCCAAACTTGGAAAGCGTTTCATAGCCGTTAAACGTAGCAAGGTACGGGTATCCTCTTCGGGATCCAACACCCAACCCAACATGGTCTGGTTGATGTGCGTCATCTCATCAAACCCTGCATTGAGCATGGCATTGGCGTTGGAGAAGGCAGGCACGTGTCCGGTCACGAAAAGTCCTTTTTCATGGGCTTTTTTCACGATAGCGGGTGCCCAATCGCCGTTCATGCTGTTGTAGAGTTTCACGCCATAGTACCCAAGACTGTCATAGGTATCCACAGCAGACAAGGCTTCGGCCTCACTGGTCACCACAATACCGTTGTTGGCGTTGTATTGGCTTTTTCCTTCAATAAAGCCCAAACGGGTAATGCGGGGTCCGGCCAAAACACCGTTCTCGATCTTGGAAATCAAGTCGGCCAGCACCTCGTTGTCGTTGCCCATATCTCGGAAGGAGGTCACCCCTGCCAACACGTTCAACAGGGCTCCATTATCGCCGGAGTGGGCGTGCATTTCGAATAGTCCGGGTACCAAGGTGCCACCGTTGCCAGAAATCACCACTTCGTTGTCGCCAGAGGCATCGGCCGCTTCAATGGCAGTGATCTTATCGCCTTCCACTACTACGGAAACAGGGTCGGAAACGGTCATGTTCTTCGCATCGAACACATGCACGTTCTGGATGCGCACCTTTTTGCCATAATTGTGGGCATATTGTTTTTGAAGAGTCTCGTAGCGTTGGGTAGAATAGTTTTCCGCAAGTTCACGCATGTCCTTTTCCACATTTTCATAGCCTTCACGGATCAGGATGAACCTTGGGGTGATGGCCGCAAAAAAGCGGTTGTCCCCATCCAAAATGAAATAAGAAGGGTTCAAGTCGGCCCCGGTAATAGCGTAGGTGGTCAAGGCCAATTCCCCATCCCCAGAAAGTTTAGGGATCAGTAGGTCTTCCATTTTGGTCAATTTCAGGTTACCTGCTGGCAAAACTGGAAGGGTGTTCTCTGGAGCGGCCAATAGCAAACGGGCGGCCAAAACGGTGGAGTAGGGGCTGCCAAATTGGTTTACGTACAGTTGGGGAGTGGTAACAGTTGCAGTACCAGATCCAGTGGCATCGGTCCAAGAGGCATTGCCACCTTCAATAGTAAAATGTTCGTCCACGGCGTTGCCAAAAGTGGTGTTCCCGGTGATTTTCCAATCGATGGGGTACCCTTCGGCATTCAGCACAATGGATTCCTTCATTGTCGGGCCTCGGCCATTGTTCTTGTAATCATAGTCGATGTTGATGGTGTCCCCAGCAGTGTTTGTCTTGAGGTACCCCACCTTGTTCTCGCCAAGGATCACGGTATAACTTTCATCGCCTTGGTAGTTGGCCAGGGATGAAATGGTTTCTTTTTTACAGGATTGGATCGCCAAAACGGTCAGGGCGATCACCAAAAATCGAAGTTTCATAAGGTTGGTTTTTTAAAGGTTTCAAGGTAACGATTTCCCTTCTATTTTGGGCGGTGGAGTTGTTAAGATATTCCTTAATTTCAGGGATTGAAAAGTATCAAAAAACCCCAGCGCCACTGGTACGTTGGCAACTGGGGCTTCCATCATCAATCAAAGTAAAGACGGTAATAATCCGAGGCGAAAGGATTACCTGATCTTGCTTTTAAATTTTTAAATATCCATTACGCAATCCGCAGGGACATCATACTGATCGAACCCCCTACGGTCTTGTCGTTGAATAGTTCCACTTCCTCTTTTTTATCCTTCAACGCCAGTGTGTAAAGCAGCGGTAAATAGTGCTCTGGAGTGGGAATGGACATTGCAAAACTACTCCCTTGCTTGTGGTATTGGATGAGGGCATCGTGATTGCCGTCCAAAATGAAACCTCTCATCTTGTCATTGGCCTCCTGGGCCCAATCCCAGGCGTAAGTGTCGTTCAGTTTTTGCCATGCTACCCTGCGCAGGTTGTGCACTACGTTCCCACTTCCAACTATCAATACCCCTTTATGTCGAAGACGTTCCAATTGCTGGGCCAGTTCGTAGTGGTATTGCGGGTCTTTGGTGTAGTCCAAACTCAATTGAATGACAGGCACATCCGCATCGGGGTACATATGTTTGATTACGCTCCAAGCCCCATGATCCAAGCCCCAATGATGGTCCAATTCCACTTCGGTCTTGGTGATCATGTCCTTGGTCTCTTGAGCCAGTTCAGGACTGCCGGGTGCAGGATATTGCACATCGAACAAAGCTTGCGGAAATCCCCCAAAATCATGTATGGTGGGCGGGTTCTGCATGGCCGTTACCTTGGTGCCACGGGTTTCCCAGTGGGCCGAAATACAAAGGATGACCTTGGGTTTTGCCACTTCCTTGCCCAGTTTGCGGAAAGAGGAAACAAATTCATTTTCCTCAATGGCATTCATGGGACTACCGTGTCCTAAAAAGAGCACTGGCATCTTTTCTGATAGGGGAAGGCTCTGATCGAGCGACCGTAATGTGCTTAAATTGTTCATGGTAGTGGTTAAAGGTACAATTCCCAAGATTTTGATAAATTCCTTTCTGTTCATTAAAGGGGGAACTTTAATTGACCCGGACCCTTTTGGAATCCGGGCAACTGGTATATCATAATTAGGCTTAGGCCTTTACAAATTGAACCTCGGCAGCAATTTTAACTTCATCGCTTACCAAAACACCACCGGTTTCCAAGGCAGCATTCCAGTTAAGTCCAAAATCCTTACGATTGATCTTTCCATTAAAGGAGAACCCGGCCTTTTCATTGCCATAAGGGTCTTTCATGAATCCACCGAACTCCACATCGAGCTCCACAGATTTGGTGATTCCCTTGATGGTCAAATCCCCGATCAGGGTATATTCGCCGTCATCGGTCTTGGTGATGCTGGTGCTTTCAAATTTCAATACGGGAAACGTTTCCACCTCGAAAAAATCGGCACTCTTCAAGTGTCCGTCCCTATCGGTATTGTTGGTAAAGATAGAGTCGGCATCTACGGAAGCGGTGATTTTGGCATTTTCAAAATCTTCTCCTTCGATTTTTGCATTGAATTTGGTGAACGATCCCTTTACATTGGAGATCATCAAGTGTTTTACTTTAAAGGTAAGTTCGCTATGGGTTGGGTCTAAATTCCAAACGGTTGTTGACATTGTATTACTTTTTATGTTTTAATGATGGTACAAAGATCCTGCAAGAAGTTGGGCAGGGGGTAATACCATTTGGAAGAAGGGTTGTACTATTTGGAAATGAGCTCTTTCATTTCGTCCCTAAAGTCGGAAGGGGTCTGGCCAGTCTTGCGTTTGAAGACCTTGGAGAAGTAGGCTTTTTCGTTGTAGCCCAGTTCAAAACCGATTTCGGCAATGGTCTTGTTGCTGTTGATGAGCAGATTTTTTGCCTCTGTCAATTTGCGCGTTTCTATGATTTCGCCAACGCTTTGTTGCATCACTTCCTGACAGATGAGGTTGAGGTTGCGCTCGCTCATGAACAGTTTTTCGGCATAGAAGGAGATTTTCTCCGGTCTCCTAAAATTTTCCTCCAAAATGCGCAAAAAATTGGCATACGTCTGGGAATGCGCATTGCTCGACTCCAGCTCCGGGTCTTCCGGTTTTTCGTTGTAGACCATGGTTAGCAAGGTAGTAAGTAGTTGTTTGATGACAGATAGGTTGGGGTTGGGGCGATTCACCTCGTCATGCATCATCTCACAAAGTGAAGTAAGTCTCCCAAAACAGCGATTGGTGGGCAGGGTTATGTTGGCCCTGATGTGAAAGTAGCTATACAGATTAAAGATGGTCTCCGACATGAACTCGCTCCTAAACCGGATGACCCAAAGGTCGCATTTGCCTTCATGGGTTTGAGGACGGAGCAGGTGGGGTTTTCCCTGGGTGACAAAGCTCACGAACGGGGCATAGACGGTCTCGTCATCAAAATCGATAAAATGGGAAATCTTGCCTTCGGCACCAATGATCAATTCCTCAAAATCGTGGACATGCGGTTCAATGCTCTGACCTTCGAGGGCTTTTGCGTCCGTTTCCGTAAACCTGAATATTTTGAAGAGTTTGTCCAAGGCGGTATTCCATTTTTTGCAGACTACGAAGGTAAGCCAAATGGCTCAAATCGACTCTTTGTTAAAATTGGAGTTAGCTTAACAACTCAAATGATGGAATGGTGGTTCCATACAACCTGTTGTTTCAATAAAGGGAGTGAGATTTTTCTAGAACAAACCAATACTTATAACTTCCAACAAATCACTATCTTTGCGGCCCTGAAACGCAAAAGGCATATGAACAAAAAGGTCGCTTTTTACACCCTCGGCTGTAAGCTCAACTTTTCCGAAACTTCCACGATTGCAAGGAGTTTTGAAAAGGAGGACTTTGAGCGTGTTGACTTTTCCGAAAAGGCGGATGTGTATGTGATCAATACCTGTTCCGTGACCGAGAATGCGGACAAGCGTTTCAAGACCATCGTAAAACAGGCCCAAAAGAGCAATCCCGATGCCTTTGTGGCCGCGGTGGGGTGTTATGCACAGTTGAAACCCGAAGAACTGGCCGCTGTGGACGGGGTGGATTTGGTGTTGGGAGCTACCGAAAAGTTCAAGATTACGGATTACCTAAACGATTTGACCAAGAACGACAAGGGTGAAGTACATTCCTGTGAGATTGAGGAAGCCGATTTTTATGTAGGCAGTTATGCCATCGGCGACCGTACCCGTGCTTTTTTGAAGGTTCAGGACGGATGCGATTACAAATGCACCTATTGTACCATTCCTTTGGCGCGAGGCATTTCGCGTAGCGACACCTTGGAAAATGTATTGCACAATGCGAAAGAAATTGCCTCAAAGGATATCAAGGAAATTGTATTGACAGGTGTTAATATTGGTGACTATGGGAAAGGCGAGTTTGGTAACAAACGCCATGAACATACCTTTTTTGATTTGGTAAAAGCTTTGGATACTGTGGAAGGTATTCATCGGTTACGAATCTCCTCCATAGAACCTAATCTTTTAAAAAATGAGACCATCGATTTTGTGTCGCAAAGCAATTCTTTTGTGCCTCACTTCCACGTGCCATTGCAAAGTGGTAGCGATGAGATCTTGAAGAAAATGCGTCGCAGGTACTTGACCAATCTCTATGTGGATCGGGTAAAGCGTATCAAGAAAGCGATGCCACATGCCTGTATCGGGGTAGATGTGATCGTAGGTTTTCCTGGAGAGACCGATGAGCATTTCCTCGAAACCTATCATTTCCTCAACCAATTGGATATTTCCTATCTGCACGTGTTCACCTATTCCGAACGGGATAATACGGTTGCCGCTGAAATGGGCGAAGTGGTTCCCATGAACGTGCGCAACAAGCGCAGCAAAATGCTTCGAGGTCTATCCGTTAAGAAAAGAAGGGCTTTTTATGAAAGTCAATTGGGTTGCGTGAGAACTGTTCTTTTCGAGGGAGAAAACAAAATGGGCTACATTCATGGATTTACCGAGAACTACGTGAAGGTAAAGGCTCTTTGGAACCCTGAATTGGTAAATACCCTGCGCCAGGTGGAATTGACCTCCATTGACGAGGATGGTCTGGTGCGTTTCGAATTTGTCCCTGAAAAAGTTATGGCATAAAAAAACCTCCCGGTTGTGAGAGGTTTTGCTTTTAGGGTGTTGTGTTGGCTCAGATACGGATGCCAACCGGCAACATTTCCTTATACTGTCTGTTTTTTCTCAAGAAACCTGCAATTTGAGGGCTGGTAGGTACCACTCTTAGGTTTTTTTCTTGGATTTCGTTTAATACGGCTTTGATGAATTCTTCTCTAAAGCCTTCTTGTTCAATTTCTTCTGGAATGACCAGTTTGGTAAGGAATACTTTGCGCTCTTGTGAAGAGTACTCGATTTTGGCTAAATGCCCATTGACCCTAGTTTCAAACTGGCGCAGGAAACTATTGTCATTGATTTCCATTTGTGTCATATAGTACTGTTTTGTTAATGACTCTGTAAAACCATCAAAGCGATGATTTTGGTGATCCCCATTAAATAAAATAATCCGTTAAGTGGGGTTAACTGCAAAAGGGGTACAAATTTAGTCAAAATATTGCTAATTTCCTAGGGCTTATCGATATTTGGTGTGATATGCCCGATAACAAAATCCATGTGTACCTTATGCCGGGAATGGCTGCGAACCCTTCCATATTTGATGGTATACACCTTCCTTCTGAAACATTTGAAACACATACCCTGGAATGGTTTGTTCCCGAAAAGGGGATGAGCCTACACGATTATGCCCAAAAGATGTGCGATAAGATTGCACACCCCAATCCAGTTTTGTTGGGGGTTTCCTTTGGGGGCATGTTGGTGCAGGAAATGGCCAAATGTATGTTGGTGCAAAAGGTCATTGTGGTGTCTGCCGTAACAAACAAGCACGAACTACCTAAAAAAATGCTCTTTGCCAAATACACCAAGGTGCATAAGCTATTGCCCACGGGTCTGGTAAACAATGTGGAACTGTTGGCCAAGTATGCCTTTGGGGAAACTGTGACCAAGCGTTTGCATTTGTACGAACAATATCTATCGGTTCGGGACAAGCATTATATCGATTGGGCCATTGACCAGATCGTCAACTGGAATCAGGAGGAGGAATTGCCCAATGTGGTGCACATTCATGGGGAGAAAGACAGCGTTTTTCCGATAAACAACATGAAGCATTGTATTCCAGTGAAAAACGGTACGCATACCATGATCATTCATCGGGCAAAATGGTTTAATGAACACCTCCCAACAATTATTTTACAGTAATTTCGTCTTTATAATAGTATCTTTAGGGTACTTTTTAAAAAAGTTAGGCTATGAAACACATCAAGAACATATTTGCATTTATAGGATTATTGGCAGTGGCAGGCACTTTTATTTTTGCAGTTCAATCCACGGATATTGAGGAAAAACCACAACAACCTGAAGTGGTCCAAGAAGAGGTTACTGACAAAAGCGTGCCAGACACCTATCAGATCAGCGCCATTGAAATTCCTGAAGACCTCAATTTTGCAGGAGAGCCTGTTCCGTTGGAAGATCCCGAGATTATGGAGCGTGTAGACCGCGAGTTTTTGGTGAACACCTATTGGCAATCCAATGCCGTGTTGATCATTAAACGTGCCAACAAATATTTTCCCATCATTGAGCCCATTTTAAAAAAGAACGGTATTCCGGATGATTTCAAATATTTGGCCGTGGCCGAAAGCGGATTGTTGAACGTGGTTTCTCCTGCCGGTGCAACGGGATTTTGGCAGATCATGAAAGATACGGGCAAGGAATACGGGCTTGAAGTGAACGCCAACGTAGATGAACGTTACCATGTGGAAAAATCTACCCAAGTGGCCTGTGATTATATCAAAAAATGGAAAGAACGCTTCGGTACCTGGACCTTGACCGCAGCCGCTTACAATGCAGGTCCGGCAGGCGTCCAAAAATACATGAACATTCAAAAGGTGGATGATTACTACAATCTTTTATTAGGCGATGAAACCGGTCGTTATGTGTTCCGTATCATGGCGATAAAGGAGATTATTTCCAACCCTGAAAAATATGGGTTTAAGGTAGAGGAGGAAGATATGTACAGCAAGGTGCCCACGTTTACCGTTGAGGTGGACAGTGCGGTGACCAGTTGGGCCGATTTTGCCAACCTTTACGAAATCAACTATAAAGTATTGAAGCGCCATAATCCTTGGTTGCGCGAACCCCATTTGAACAATACCACCCATAAAAAATACGTAATCGAGATTCCGAACAAAGGGTATTACCGTATTGGAAACGTTGGGAAATAGAGTCTAATATTTGAACAGAAAGTAAGGCGAAGGGAAATACGTTTCCACTTTCGGCAATAGTTCAGGTGAAATATATCCCCAATCCGTATATCCAGCATCGATGGCTTCCTGGGTCAGGATTTGAAGATGTACATGGCAGAACCAGCCGCCACTATCACTTTCTTTTCCTATAAAAGCAAACTCTTGCCCCGCTTTGATTTGGTCACCCACACTGCACAAATGTGGAGTTTTCAAGTGTCCATAGAACGAATAAAACACCACATCGTTGATGTCATGTTTTAGGATGAGGTAGCCACCATAGTTCCCAACCGTAGTTTCTTTCCCGGTTTTGTATACCTCGGCATCCAAAGGGGAAAACATTGGAGTGTTGTAGGGAACGACAATATCCAACCCGAGATGGTAATACCGTTGTTCTTCAATAATATTAGGATAAGCCCTTAAAAGGGTTTTGCGTTCTTCCAGATATTTGCCAATGCCCCATTGATGAGGGGAGGCGTCCAGTTCCTCAAAAATCATGTCGTTAAACTCCTCAAAATCAAATAGATTGTAATCCAAAACTTTTGGATTGTTGGAAGAAAAATCAAAGATGTACGGTTTTCCTTTTAGGAAATCACCAAATAAGGGATGGACGGTTACACCATTAAGGTTGAGGGGGTAGTACATAAAGCTGGCAAGTGAAATGTAAATCTAGTGAATGTGTAGTTATACAACGATTGTTGAATATTGATTCAATTATTTTGTAGAAAACAATATCTTTTTTTGAACTGTGAAATATTTACTTTTTAAGAATTCCAACTTTTTATTTCTCCAATATATTCGGCCATAGTCATTTCTTCAATTTCTTTTTTGGCAAAATCTTCGGCGTCGGTCGTATTATGGGTTGGAAAATATTTCAACATTTTTGTTTGGAATAATTCTGTGTTGAAATCAATGAAATCAGTATAGATTTTATTAGAACCGTTTAAATTTTCAAGCTTAATAGTTTCAGAAAACCATGCTCTTAAACAGCTAATTACTTTCACTGGGTTATCTTCATGATTTTTTATGTCAAAACCATTAATGTCAGAAATAGCTTTCATATACTCATACTTGTTGGTTTCAAGAATGAGAGATCTTTTGTCTTTAAACTCAGAGTCAAATTTTCTTAAGCCATAATCAACCCCGAGTTCAAAAGGCATATTTAGCCTATAATATTCATCTATAGATTTTGCTTGCAATCTGGAAAGATCATGAATTGAGTACTTTGACTCTTTCATTAAATTGATAATCTTATCTAACCTTGAAACTCCAGAATCTGATTCTTCAAGACTGATTCTTGGATTATAGCCGAAATAACAAATTGTAAATAATATTACTTGTAGAAGGTCAAAATATTTATCATCAAATGGGCAATTGATGAAAACGTTCTTTTCGTAGGTTTCAACTTTCATGCTTATCCTTTGGGCGGGAAAGGATCTCTTCCATATGAGTTTCTGTCTTGGATTCTGCCATCTTTTTTATGGATGTAAAGCTCGGTCTTTTCTTTTTTACTTAACTCTCTTCCGTATTTCACCGCATCTGATTTTCTGTCAAACGATTTGGAAACTCTTGTTGATCCTGACTTTTTTACGGCCCAACCACCTTTTTCACTTGAAGGAACCACATGATTAGATTTTTTAGCCATGATTTTTAATTTACTAATTAAATATACAACAAAAATTAAACCAAAAAGGTGAATGACTTATATAGATACCCTTCGTTTTTAAATTGTATGGACTAATATTGTAGCTATTTTGATACAGGTAAGTAAAGTAAAATGTTTTTACATATAAATTCGTAGCGGATTGACAGATTCTCTATTTGAATTGATGGATAGGGCTTATTGCGTGCAACCTTCCGGACGTGTCCAAAAATCAATGAAAACCAGGAATAATCCTTGGGATTATAAAAAGATAAGGAAATTTCTAAATCTTCTTCATCTGCTGTTGCATCATCTTGATTTGCTCGGTCAACATGTTGTTTTTGTCCAGTTTTTTGGCTTCCTGTAACAATTGGGTAGCTTCGCGTTTTCTGCGCTTTTGCATGGCAATACCCGCCAAGCTCAACTTGGCCATGGCCACATCGTAATCCATGGTCAGTCCAAACTGCAACGCCTTTTTGAAGAATTTTTCGGCCTGGGTCAAATTTTTCTGGGAGTAGATGATCCCCTGTAGATAGTTAAAGTACCCTTGCTGCTTGGTGATCAGGGCAGCGCTGGGGTTCTTTATCTTATCAAGCCATTTTTGGGTGCCTTCCAAGTCCTGTTTCCTCATCCTCAAGAAAGCCAATAAAATGAACTCGTTCCTGAAGTAAAGGAAGATGAAAACAAGGGAGAACAAGATCAAGGCAATGCCATTGCCAATGTTGCCTTCCACAAATTGATAAACGGCATAGGCAATGATAAGACCTGCGATAACGAGCTTGATATTTTTATTGAACATATCTCTGGAAATTTTTCCTAGGGTTAAGAGGTTGCAAAAGTACTAAAAACTAATTTAAATATTTTCCTTTTGGGCTTGCCAAAGTAAAAAGTCTTTGTATATTTGCGCCCAGAATTTTTCGGGAAGGTCAACTTTCCCAAACAACAAAATCCATAAAAGAGTTCCGAAATGAAAAGAACGTATCAGCCGTCAAAAAGGAAGAGAAGAAACAAGCATGGTTTTAGGGAGCGCATGGCGACTGCCAATGGTAGAAAAGTTCTTGCGAGAAGAAGAGCCAAAGGAAGAAAGAGATTAACTGTTTCCTCTGAGCCAAGACATAAAAAATAATGATAGTTTTTAAAACTAAATAAAAGGTGTTACTTTTCTAGGTAACACCTTTTTTTTGACTTAAAAGGAAATAACGAGAAACACCAACTAGAATGCCCAAAAGAAAAGATTTAAAATCCATTTTGATTATTGGTTCTGGTCCTATCATCATTGGCCAGGCATGTGAGTTCGACTATTCTGGTTCCCAGGCACTTAGGTCGTTGCGTGAAGACGGTATCGAGACTGTTTTGATCAATAGCAACCCCGCTACGATCATGACCGACCCTTCCATGGCGGACCATGTGTACCTGAAGCCGTTGACCACTAAATCCATTGTGGAAATTTTAAAGAATCATCCAAATATTGATGCCGTGCTACCTACCATGGGTGGACAAACGGCCTTGAACCTTTGTATCGAAGCTGATGAAAAAGGGATTTGGAAAGATTTTGGAGTAGAGATCATTGGAGTGGATATTGATGCTATCAACATTACCGAGGACCGTGAGAAATTCAGGGAACTCATGTTGAAGATTGGGATAGGCATGCCTCCACAGGCTTCGGCCACTTCTTTCCTAAAAGGAAAAGAAATTGCCCAAGAATTCGGTTTCCCCTTGGTCATCCGTGCTTCTTTTACTTTGGGAGGTGCTGGTGCGGGTATTGTTTATGATCCAGAGGACTTTGACCATATGTTGAGTCACGGTCTGGAAGTATCACCTATCCATGAAGTAATGATCGATAAGGCCTTGATGGGCTGGAAGGAGTACGAGTTGGAGCTTCTGCGTGATAAGAACGATAACGTGGTCATCATCTGTACCATTGAAAATATGGACCCGATGGGTATCCACACTGGGGATTCCATTACCGTGGCCCCAGCCATGACGCTTTCTGACAGGACGTTCCAAAGAATGCGGGACATGGCCATCCATATGATGCGCAGTATCGGGGATTTTGCAGGTGGTTGTAATGTGCAGTTTGCTGTGAGTCCAGATGAAAAAGAGGACATCATTGCCATTGAGATCAACCCAAGGGTTTCCCGTTCGTCTGCCTTGGCATCCAAAGCAACAGGTTACCCTATCGCTAAGATTGCTGCTAAATTGGCCATCGGTTATACGTTGGATGAATTGGACAACCAGATTACAAAATCCACTTCAGCATTGTTCGAGCCTACGTTGGACTACGTGATCGTAAAAATACCCCGTTGGAATTTTGATAAGTTTGAAGGTTCCGACAGGACGTTGGGACTTCAGATGAAGTCGGTAGGAGAGGTAATGGGTATTGGCCGTTCGTTCCAAGAAGCGTTGCATAAAGCCACGCAATCCCTTGAAATTAAGCGTAATGGATTAGGTGCTGATGGAAAGGGATATAAAGATTACGACACCATCATCGAGAAACTCCGTGTTCCAAGTTGGGACAGGGTGTTTGTCATCTATGATGCCATTCAGTTGGGTATTCCGTTGAAGAGGATCCATGAGATCACCAAAATTGATATGTGGTTCTTGAAGCAATATGAAGAATTGCATTATCTGGAATTGGAGGTTTCCAAATATACTATCGAGAGCCTTCCAAAGGATTTGTTGCTCGAAGCCAAACAAAAAGGATTTGCCGATCGTCAAATTGCCCACATGTTGGATTGCTACGAAAGTGAAGTCCATTCCAAGCGTATGGATTTGGGAATCAACAGGGTATATAAATTGGTAGATACCTGTGCGGCAGAGTTCAAAGCCGTAACACCTTACTATTATTCCACTTTTGAGGAAGAGATTGAAACACCGGACGGAAAACGCTACGTGGCCAACGACAGCGAGGTTACCGATAAGAAAAAAGTGGTGGTATTGGGCTCAGGGCCAAACCGAATCGGGCAGGGAATCGAGTTTGATTACTGCTGTGTGCACGGGGTTTTGGCCGCTGCCGAATGTGGGTATGAGACCATCATGATCAACTGTAACCCCGAAACCGTTTCCACGGATTTTGATACCGCTGACAAGCTCTATTTTGAACCTGTTTTCTGGGAACACATTTACGATATCATCCTTCATGAAAAACCAGAAGGGGTAATCGTTCAATTGGGTGGCCAAACAGCATTGAAATTGGCCGAGAAATTGGATAAATACGGCATCAATATCATCGGAACCAGTTTCAAATCCTTGGATTTGGCCGAAGATAGGGGAAGTTTCTCCACGTTGCTGAAAGACAACAACATTCCTTACCCAAGGTTCGGAGTAGCAGAAACCGCTGATGAAGCCTTGGATTTGGCAGATCAGTTGAACTTTCCATTATTGGTAAGGCCTTCCTATGTATTAGGTGGTCAAGGGATGAAGATCGTGATCAATAAGGAAGAACTGGAATCACACGTAGTTTCCTTGTTAAAAAGCATCCCGAACAACAAATTGCTCCTAGATCATTATTTAGATGGTGCCATTGAGGCAGAGGCCGATGCCATTTGTGATGGAGAGGATGTGTATATCATTGGTATCATGGAGCATATTGAGCCTTGTGGTATCCACTCCGGGGATTCCAATGCCACCTTGCCACCCTTCAATTTGGGAGAGTTTGTGTTGCAGCAGATCAAGGACCATACCAAGAAGATTGCCTTGGCCTTGAATACGGTTGGATTGATCAACATCCAGTTTGCCATCAAAGATGACATTGTGTACATCATCGAGGCAAACCCAAGGGCATCCCGTACTGTACCTTTTATTGCGAAAGCATATGGGGAACCGTATGTGAATTATGCCACCAAGGTGATGTTAGGGGAGAAGAAGGTGAAGGATTTTGTGTTCAACCCACAATTGGAAGGATATGCCATTAAACAGCCTGTGTTCTCCTTTAATAAATTCCCGAATGTGAACAAGAATTTGGGACCGGAGATGAAGAGCACCGGGGAGAGTATTTTGTTCATCGATAGTTTGAAGGACGATGAGTTCTACAACCTGTACTCTCGAAGAAAAATGTACTTGAGCAAATAAGCTAAACTTGAATTAAACCTTTGTAACGGTTTCTTGATCAATCAGTTCGAAAGATTGGGCAATCGTTTCAAAGGTTTTTTTATGCTCTTCCTTTTTGCTCTGTAGCGTCCAGGACATCATCATATAAATATTGTCCGTTCCTTCCACGAAGGTTAAAAAATAGGCGATTTCCTCATCGATGCCTTCTACGCTCCCATCAATTTGGACAGACTCAGCATCCAAACCATTTATGTTTAAGGGCTTTATTTCGGACTCGTAACTGATAGAAATGGTACTGGTGAAGGATTGCAATTGTATTTCTCGGTAATTTTCTAAAAGACTGATGTTGTCATTGTATTGGTCCAATTCCTTGAAAACATCCACGAATTCCTGTTTGGGCTCGTCAATAATGATGGTATAGGTTTCTTTGAAGGCGTTTTGGAATTGCAGGGCGGCTTGATCGTTCAAACCCGTGGTACTCCTCATGAACTTTGGAATGTTCACTTGGTATTCGTCATGAATGGAAACGGTGTTGTAGTTTTCAGCTCCTGAATCATCCGCATCTTTTTTGTTGAATTTGATGCACGAGGTGGTCATAAAAAAAAGGGAAAGCAATAGAAAAGATACTTGCTTCATAATAGAATGTGTCTTTTGGTTAGGTTATAAATCGAAGATACATTTTAAAACCTTAAATATTTGAAGGTTGGGATGAAGAAATCATACGAATTTGAGAGGGATTCCTTAAAAAATCATTGAGATTAAGGATTAGGTGGTAAATTTTTGTTAAAACTCCTGTGTTTATTTTGCACTTAATGAATAATTGCGGGTCTGCAACGAACTATTCAATAAAAATAGTTTAGTGCCAAACAATTTTAACCTTTATTAACAACCTGTATTTGTTGGAATTGTTTGCGTGACCTAGTTTTGTTCCCCAAATGAAAAAAGCGTTAAGGCGATATTTACTTCCCCTTTGCCTTCTCCTTTTGGGAGGGTTCATCAATCTTTATGCTGATGCTCAGAATGGGATTGAAGATGAAAACGCTTGTTATTTAGAAGCTGACCAAAATCTTGATTATGTAGATTCCATTGGGTCACTTCAATCTAACCCTGAAAAAAAGTATTGTACCGAAACTGAGGTTGAGGAAAAAGAAGAAAGGGAAGAAGAGGCAGCTTCACAGGATTTGGATTTAGAGTTTGGCAGTTATTCAACTGCCTTTTTTTGTGCCTCACAATCAGGGCAACTAACCTATTTGTCTGATAATGAATTAGGTGTCGTTCCTTTTGGTTCCCAATCCACACCACTTAAGCGGCACATCAGGTTCCAGGTGTTCCGAATTTAGAATTTTCTTTTCCGATGGACACCTGTTTGCACAGGCCCATTCTTGCAAAGCACTTTGAGTAATCATCAATAACCAGGGGGCAGGTCCATGTTAAAGGATCAGGACTTCCCTAAATCATTTCAAAAACCATTTTTAAACATTAAAACTATGAGGAGAATTCCCATCTTCATTGGCTTGGTTGTGCTGCTATGTTACAATACGAGCTGCGAATCCAAAAAACATGAAACCGAGGTCGAGACCAAATTCCTTGTTTCCAGTCCAATTGTAAAAGATACATCCATCACCAAAGATTATGTATGTCAGATTCACTCCGTAAGGCATATTGAGTTGAGGGCCTTGGAAAAAGGTTACCTACAACATATTTATGTAGATGAAGGTCAGACCGTGACCAAAGGCCAGAAAATGTTCTACATCATGCCCAATGTCTACCAAGCCGATCTTCAAAAGGCCAAGGCCGAGGCAGAGGTTGCCGAAATTCAATATAAAAACACCCAATTGCTTGCTGATGGTAACGTGGTTTCCGCCAATGAATTGGCCATGGCCAAAGCAGAATTTGATAGGGCCAAGGCAGAAGTGGCCCTGGCCGAGACCCATTTGGGCTTTACCGATATCCGTGCCCCATTTGATGGTATCATGGACCATTTGGAAGCCCGGGAGGGCAGCCTTTTGGATGAAGGGGAGTTGTTGACCACTCTTTCCGATAACAGCAAAATGTGGGTCTACTTTAACGTTCCCGAAGCCGAGTATTTGGATTATATCACCAGTGCGGACAAGAATAGCAAAAAAGCTGTTGAACTATTGATGGCCAACAACAAAAAATTCAATCAAGGCGGTATTGTTGAAACCATCGAAGGTGAATTCAACAACGAAACCGGAAACATCGCGTTCCGTGCCACTTTCCCTAATCCTGATGGTATACTTAGACACGGTGAAACCGGTAGTATCCTAATGACAGTCCCCCTTAAAAATGCCATGTTGATCCCACAAAAGGCAACCTTTGAGGTGTTGGACAAAAAGTATGTTTTTGTCATAGATAAAGAAGGTAAGGTAACCCAAAGAGAAATAGAGATTGGTGCCGAACTGCAACATTTATTTGTAGTGGTAAAAGGACTTTCCAAAGATGATAAAGTATTGTTGGAAGGTATCCGTATGGTCAAGAACGGAGAGAAAATTCACTATACGTTCGAGAAGCCGGACAAAATTTTGTCCAGTTTGGACTTGTACGCAGAGTAACAACCTAAATCTTCTAAAAAGATGTTTAAAAAGTTCATACACAGGCCAGTATTGGCCATAGTAATCTCTGTGATCATTGTGTTCACGGGTATGCTTGCGATCAAGCAGTTGCCTATTTCACAGTTTCCACAGATTGCCCCAACAACAGTAAACATATTCATTGCCTACCCCGGAGCGAGTGCCGACGTATTGGTGAAATCAACTTTGATTCCCTTGGAAACGGCCATCAATGGCGTGCAGGGCATGCGCTATATTGCTTCAGATGCCACCAGTGCCGGGGAAGGAACCGTTCGTATCATTTTTGATCCAGGTACCGATCCCAACGAAGCGGTGGTACGGGTCAAAACAAGAGTAGACCAGGTTATGCCCTTGTTGCCCGATCTGGTGCAGCGCGAAGGGGTCATCATTACCCCGGTAATCCCCAGTATGCTGATGTACGTGAACCTCTATAGCAGGGAGGACAATGCAGATGAGCTGTTCCTGTACAACTATGCCTACACCAAAATGATTCCCGAAATCCAAAGGATCAATGGTATAGCCACGGCCCAAATTTTGGGAAGTAGAAAGTTTGCTATGCGAATTTGGTTGAAACCGGATCGTATGCGGGCCTATAGTGTGTCTGCGGAAGAAATCTTGGAGGCAATGGAGGAGCAGAGTATTATTGCCCGTCCCGGTAGATTGGGTCAGAGTTCCGGTAAAAATGCCCAATCCCTGGAGTATGTGTTGGTCTACCAAGACCGGTATAGTGAACCCGAGCAGTACAAGGATATTATCATAAAAGCCAATGAAGAAGGTGAAATCCTAAAATTAGGCGATCTGGCGGATGTGGAGTTGGGTAGTGAGTTTTTCGATATTTATTCCAATTTGGACGGAAGGCCCTCCGCTTCCATTGTGTTAAAACAGACGTTTGGCAGTAATGGTAGTGAAGTGATCAAGGAGGTGAAGGCAAAATTGAAGGAATTGGAAGCCGATCTACCCCCAGGGTTGGACTATCAGATCAGTTACGATGTATCCAACTTCTTGGATGCTTCCATAGACCAGGTGCTCCACACCCTTCGGGATGCCTTTATTTTGGTGGCCATAGTGGTGTTCCTTTTCTTGGGCGACTGGCGTTCTACCCTTATCCCGATTATTGCCGTACCGGTTTCCTTGATCGGTGCCTTCTTTGTAATGCAAATGTTTGGGTTGTCCATCAACCTGATTACACTCTTTGCCTTGGTATTGGCCATTGGTATTGTGGTGGATAACGCGATTGTGGTGGTGGAAGCGGTGCACGTGAAAATGCACGAGGAAAACCTTACGCCATACAAAGCCTCATACGAAGTTTTGGGTGAGATTGGGGGTGCGATCATTGCCATTACCTTGGTAATGACATCGGTGTTTATCCCAATTTCATTTATGACCGGACCGGTTGGGGTCTTCTACCGACAGTTCTCCATCACCATGGCAGGATCCATTGTGATTTCGGCCATTGTGGCCCTTACCTTGACCCCGGTACTTTGTGCCATGATGTTGAAGAGCACCCATGGCCAGGCCAGGAAAAAATCCCCCGTGAACCGCTTTATCGATTGGTTCAATGGCAAGTTTGAAAAACTAACGGGCAGATATGTAGGCGTCTTGAACAAGATCGTAAATCGACGAGTGGTCACTTTTGGTATTCTTATCGCTTTCTGCGCCGGAATCTTCTTTACAAACCAAGTTTTACCTGCCGGATTCATCCCGAATGAGGACCAAGGTATGATCTATGCGATCATCCAAACCCCTCCGGGAGCCACTTTGGAACGTACCAATGCCGTGGCACGAAAACTTCAGCAGATATGTGAGGAAACCGAAGGTGTGGAATCCGTTTCTTCCTTGGCCGGTTATGAGATCATGACCGAGGGTAGGGGTTCCAATGCCGGAACCTGTTTGATCAACCTAAAACCATGGTCAGAAAGGGAACACACCGTTCACGAAATCATGGAAGAATTGGAGGAAGAAACCAAAGACCTGGGAGCGGTCATTGAATACTTTGAACCCCCCGCCGTTCCTGGGTTCGGTTCTTCCGGTGGCTTTGCCATGCGTTTGTTGGACAAGACCAACGGTACCGATTACCATGAGTTTGAAAAGGTGAACAACAACTTTATGGATGCCCTAAGACAACGTAAGGAGTTGACAGGTCTGTTTACTTTCTATGCGGCCAATTATCCTCAGTATGAGCTGAAAATCAACAACAAGGCAGCTATGCAGAAGGGTGTTTCCATAGGAAAGGCCATGGAGAACCTGAACATTTTGATCGGTAGTACCTATGAACAAGGTTTCATTCGTTTCGGTCGATTCTTTAAGGTATATACCCAAGCAGCACCTGAATACCGTGCACTTCCATCGGATTTGGAGAAACTCTTTGTGAAGAATGAAGAGGGGGAAATGGTGCCGTATTCCGCTTTCATGACCATGGAAAAACGTTTGGGTCCTAACGAGATTACCCGTTATAACCTGTATAACTCCGCAGCCATCAACGGTTTGCCAGCCAAAGGCTACACAACTGGTGATGCCATTGCGGCCATCAAAGAGGTTGCGGCGAAAACGTTGCCACGTGGTTATGACATTGCATGGGAAGGACTTTCTTTCGATGAGGCTCAACGCGGAAACGAATCGCTATACATTTTCATAGTGGTATTGATCTTCGTGTATTTGGTATTGGCTGCGCAGTACGAAAGCTTCTTGCTTCCAATGGCGGTAATCCTTTCATTGCCTGTTGGGGTATTCGGTTCCTTCTTCCTGTTGAAGGTGATGGGATTGGCTAACGACGTGTATGCACAGATCGGTGTGATCATGTTGGTGGGACTTCTGGGTAAAAATGCGGTATTGATCGTGGAATTCGCCGTACAGAAACACCGGCAGGGAGCTACGATTTTGGAAGCGGCCATCGAAGGGTCCAAACAACGATTCCGACCTATTTTGATGACCTCCTTTGCCTTTATCGCTGGTTTGATCCCATTGGTAGTGGCTTCCGGTGCAGGAGCTATCGGTAACCGTACCATCGGTGGTTCTGCCCTTGGAGGGATGCTTATCGGTACCATTTTCGGGGTATTGTTGATTCCGGGATTGTACTTCTTCTTCGCCAAGTTGGCTGAAGGGAAAAGTCTTATCAAGGATGAACATGACGAACCGATTTCCGAAGAATTGTTCAAGGAGAATGATACGGAAAGTAGACTTCGTGCCCGTTTGCGTGAGGTGAACAAACTGTTGAAAAAAATGACCACAAGAAATGGAAATAAAAAACAATAAGGTGACAACGATGAAGAATAGTAAATCAATATTGATAGGCATTCTCGCGATAGTGGCCCTATATTCTTGTGTGCCCACCCGCGAGATCCGGAACGAGAATACCTCGGTTCCCGAGCAGTACCAAAATCAGTCTACGGATACCGTAAACTCTGGTTTGGTGCAGTGGAAGGACTTTTTTAAAGACCCCAACTTGATTGCATTGATCGATACGGCTTTGGTTAAAAACCAGGAGTTGAACATCATGCTACAACAAGTGGATATGTCCAAGAACGTAATCCGGGTCAAGACAGGGGAATATTTGCCTTTTGTGAACTTTCAAGCTGGTGCCGAAGTGGAAAAAGTAGGCGAGTATACCCGTAACGGCGCTGTGGAGAAGAACCTTGAAATCAAGGAAGGTGAAGAATTCCCTGAACCCCTTACCAATTATGGTCTGGGTGCCTTTGCCACATGGGAACTCGACGTTTGGAAAAAGCTTCGCAATGAGAAAAAGGCGGCCGTGTACGAATACCTTTCCAGTGTGGAAGGGAAGAACTTCATGGTCACCAATTTGGTTGCGGAGATTGCGGATTCGTACTACGAACTGATGGCATTGGACAACCAGTTGGCCATCATCGACCAAAACTTGGAAATTCAGCAGAATGCCCTTAAAATGGTAAAACTGCAGAAGCAAGCTGCACGTGCCACCGAATTGGCGGTTCAGCGTTTTCAGGCAGAGGTGTTGAAGAACCAAAGCCATAAGTACGAGATCCAACAGGAAATCGTGGAGACCGAAAACAAGCTCAATTTCTTGATAGGAAGGTCGCCACAACACATCAATAGGATCTCTGATAGTTTTATCGATACTCCTATTGATCATCTGTATGCAGGTATTCCTTCGCAATTGCTACAAAACCGTCCTGATGTTCGTCAGGCTGAATTGGAATTGGCAGCAGCCAAATTGGATACCAAGGCAGCTAAGGCCAGTTTTTATCCCCAATTTACCATCAAGGCAGGTTTGGGATTGGAAGCCTTCGATACCAAATACCTGACAACTACCCCAGAATCGGTTTTGTATTCTGTAATGGGCGATATGGTGGCTCCATTGATCAACCGTAATGCAATCAAGGCTCAGTATCTGAATGCTACGGATAGACAGTTGCAAGCAGTTTACGAATATGAAAAGGCCATTTTGAACGCTTATATCGAAGTGGCCAATCAGTTGTCCAACATCGACAATTTGAAGAAAAGCTATGAATTGAAAGATGGTCAAGTACAGGCCCTTACCCAATCCATTGACCTTTCCACTCGTTTGTTCCAATCCGCAAGGGTGGAATACATTGAGGTGCTTTTGGCACAACGGGAGGCCTTGGAATCGAAAATGGAGCTTGTGGAGACCAAAAAGGACCAGATGCTAGCCCAGGTGAACATGTACCGGGCTTTGGGCGGCGGCTGGAATTAAGAACCCCCAAATCAATGGTTTGGCCTACTGACCTTGGCTATTGATTTACCCAAAGCGAAAACCCGATTTACAAATGTAAATCGGGTTTTTAATTATTTGGAAATTTTATAAGTTGGATATCATTTCATCCAATAATCCACTACCACTACATCTTGGATGTGTGGCCCTGCCACATCTCCAAAAGCTACATGCGCAGGGTGGGTAAGGTAGGTATCCCGGTCCTTTTCACTATCAAATGTCAGAAAAAAACAATGGGTCAACCCCTTGTTCAGGTTTTCGGGACTGTTGTTCAGACCCCACTCAAAACCTTTGATTTCTGAAATTTTGGAGGGGAGCTCCTCAAATGCGGCTTCTACCGTGTCAACATCTTCGGGGGTTGAGGTATCCTTAAATTGAAATAGGACCACGTGTCGTAATTGGGAAGTCGGCTTTTCCATTTCAGTTTCGTTTTGCTGTACTTCTTTGTTGGAGGAATTGCATCCTACCAAAACGAGAAGGAATAAAATTAAAAGATTTGTTTTCATAATGTTTTTGGTTAGTTACTTACCTGAATGTTTCTGTCTTTCTGCTGAATCCTACTTTTTGAACATAAAATATACGGCCAAGATTAAAAATACAAATGAGATGATATGGTTAAATCGAAACGTTTCAGTTTTAAAAACGATAAGCGTAAAAACCGCAAAGACAACCAGCGTGATGACTTCTTGAATGACCTTTAATTGAATAAGGTTGAACGGACCACCGTTTTCCTTAAAACCGATTTTGTTCGCAGGAACCTGAAAGGCATATTCGAACAGGGCAATGCCCCAACTGATTAAAATGATGGAAACCAATCCAAGTTTGTTGAACCATTTCCACTCGGAAAACTTTAAATGGCCATACCATGCCATCACCATGAAGGTGTTGCTTATGATCAGCAACCCTATTGTTAAAAATGCTTTCATTGGCAGCAGTTGACTTACAATGGAGTGAATAAATGAGTGCCTTTCATCTTCATTATCCTTAGTTCTTATATTTATCGAACCAAGCCAATACACTAGCAATCTTGGCGATCAAGTTACTGGGTGTGTTAGCGATTCCGTGACCGGAATTAGGAATACGCACCATGGCGGTTTCCACATTTTGTAACTTTAAGGCTGCATAAAATTGTTCCGATTCTGCAATTGGCGTACGGTAATCATCCTCTCCCGTCATCAACATGGTAGGGGTGGTCACATTGCCCACATAGGTCAACGGGGATCGGCGCATGTAGTTTTCAGGATCTTCCCAAGGTTTTTTACCAAACCAATATTTGGAGAAAAATTGAATCCCGTCCGCATACAACACAAAGCTATACCAGTTGATTACGGGCTTGGCCACCACGGCGGCTTTAAATCGGTCTGTTTTGCCTACGATCCATGCCGTAAGTACACCGCCACCGCTACCACCGGTAACGAATAGGTTGTCCTTATCCACAAAGCCTTTGGCAAGCACGGCATCTACACCGGACATCAAGTCGTCATAATCATGGTTCGGGTAATCGTGGTGGATCAAGTTCCCGAATTCCTCCCCGTAACTAGTACTTCCGCGCGGATTGGTATAAAGTACCACATAACCGGCCGCGGCATAAGCCTGAATCTCTGCGGAATAAACGGAGCCATAACTAGTGAACGGTCCTCCGTGGATTTCCAAGATCATCGGGTATTTTTTGGCAGGGTCAAAATCAGGTGGAGTGACCACCCAACCTTGAATTTTTCGTTGGTCATAGGAGGACTCCCACCAAATTTCTTCCACTTTACCCAATTTCCTAAAGGAAAAGAGGTCGTCGTTCAAAGCCGTGAGGCGTTTGCTGCTTTTAGTATCCGTAACTCCCAAATCGGAAGGATGATTGGTATCTCCAATGGTGTAGGCAAATTTGTTATTGCTTGAAGCCGAAAAACTGGCCGCATTGTAGGGGCGTCCTAAAGAAAGCCCGCCAAGCCCGTCGGTAATATCATCCACTTTTCCGGAAAGGTTGATGGATGCCAATTTGCCCATTCCTTTATCTGTATAAATGAAGTTAAGGCCGGTACCTTTATTGTTCCAAACCATGTCTTCCACATCGCGGTCAAAGCCCCCTGAAATCAATTGGGAATTGGAACCGTCAGCATTCATCACATACAACTGCGTCAACTGATACCCTTGGTAGCGGTCATCAAAACCCAAGTAGGCAATTTTGGAACCGTCGGGTGACAAAACGGGGTGCACATCGGGTCCATAACGGTCGGTCAACGCCTTGATCTCGCCATTATTGATGTTGATGGTGTAGATTTCGCTATCAGTTGGTTCAAATTCTTCCTCCTTATGAAAATTGGCACTAAAATACAGATGGGCATTGTCCTTGGCCCAAACCGGACCATCATGGTCGAATTCAGTAAATGTCAACTGTTTTGGGGTGCCACCGCTGACAGGAAGTGTAAACAATTGCATGTTCCCGCCTTTTAGATAGCCTTGACCATCACCGCGGTAGTTGATTTTATCGATGTATTTGGGAGGGGCATTCCATTTGGCACCTTCCGGTTTGGCAGGCAGTTTTATGATGGATTTTTCCTCAGCAGGCACAAACATGTTGAATGCCAAAAAATTATCGTCATAGGACCATGACACTTGACCAGGAGATTGGGGAGTATTGGTCAAAGCCATGGTTTCCTTGGTGTCCAACCACATGAGATACAGCTTCATTTTCTCATCTGCCATATTGGATTTGAATACAATTTTTTTGCCGTCGTGTGACCAAACGGGGGAGAAATCGTTGTGGTTTCCAGTCGTCAACGGACGGTTGTTGGAACCATCGAAATTTACGATCCAAAGATTGGATAGGTTACGGTCCGTCATTACGTCCTTGAAGTTACGGACGTAGATGATTTTGGTTCCATCCGGTGAAATCTGAGGATCGGAAACAAACTCCATGTTGAAGATGTCCAACAGTTCCAAGTTGGATTGCACTTGGCCAAACCCTAAAGGGTTTGCGGCCACCAAGAGAAGCAGGGTATAGATTATTTTTTTCATAGGGTTGGATTTTAATGTGTTAGCATCACAAAGGACTTTTGCCATGCCTTTTGCATTGGTGAACAGTTTAAGGGTTATCGGATGTATGCTTTGTTTCATTGATGTTGAGCGTTGGTATTTTGACAATTTCGAACGTGGCCGAAGCCCATGTCACCTTTCCATTGGTTTCCCGGATTCTTTTTCCAATCTCCTCAAAGAGCAAATGTTTGGTAGCTCTCCTTTTTTTGTAATCCACAATATACCTTAAGTTGAATTGAATCCAATTATCGCTCATGGTGATGGCGAGGGTGGGTTCCACTTGGGCATCTTCAATATAGTACTTGTTTACCACGTCCTTCCATCCCGCAATGGAGTTTTTTACATATTCCGACAGTATTTCCTGTGCCGCCGAAATAATAATTTCTTTGGCCAGTTCTATGTCGGACTCATACCGGATGGGCATATTGAATTCATCCCAAACAAATGGGAAATCGAGGGAATAATTATACACAGGGCCTTTAAAAACAAAGGCGTTGCTCAATTTCACAATGCGTCCGCTGTAATTGTCACTGGAAACCCATTCGCCAATTTCCATCATGGTGGTGTACATGCTGTCTATATCGATGACATCCCCTTTGATCCCATTGAGTTCTATGCGATCACCGGGTTTGTACACGCGCACAAAAAAGATATAGAACGAACCTGCAATACTCAAGATCAGTTCTTGGAGTGTTATGGTGATGCCAGCCGTAAGCAGACCAACGGCAAGTCCAAAATCCTGAATGCTTCCGGTGAAGTAAGAAATGGTGATCAGAATGATAAATAGGTAACCGATTATCTGAATCGCCTTCTGTACTTTGTATTTGATGGTATTATCATGCAGATTTTTTTTCATCCAACGTCTTATCCATGCAATGATGAAAAATACCAGTGCGACCCAGACCAAATATTTGATGATATTTGATGCTACAGGGTAATCCGAAAACCAATTTTTTACACTTTCAATCAGTTCCATTTAGATTCTTTACGGTTTGATTCCACTTAACCAATCGAGTATTTTGAAGTCGTGTATGGGCGGCGTGTCAACTCTTAAAAATATGGAATTTATCCCTTAAAAAGATATAGGAGAACAAGTAATTCCAACCTAATACGTTGTGGTCATGTTACTATCCACACAAATGATGAAGTCCGCAATACCTTGATTTTCATCTTCCAAGTGGTGTACATCGTCCTGCGTCACCGTGGAAATGGTCCCATACTGCAAATCGGGGCGGTCTTTTTTCAGGTACCACAAAATGCCTTCATAATCATTGGAGTGGTAGGCACCATTGTAGTGGAGGAACAGACTTCCGTTCTTATAATTTTTTAGGATGAAATGTGCCATGGTAGCATCTTTGATGGCCTGAGCCATCACCAAGGTAGGACTGCCGTGGTCGCCCATCATTTTTAAGATGTTCTTATAACCGGGTAAATTAGGGTCAAAGGCAATGGGTAGGGGAGCGATCCATGCTTTTTCTTGTGCGGATAGGGTGTCCAGGGCTTCAAATCCACCTTTGTACACCATGCTTGCGTAACGACGGGGCACATTGGAGGCCACAAAGACCAGTTTTTTTTCCTTGGCGAAATCCACCAATGGGGCATAATCGGTTTTGTGGTTGTTCCAAAGTCGGGCTGTGGAATCCAAAGCCTTGTAATCGATGTTGCCAGCCAAATAGGCATCCAACCCATCCTGATTGTCGGCTTCCACCATTTCGGCACCGAGAATCAGTTGTCTTTTGGCATACAGGTCGGAAGTGAGCTCGTACTGCAACCAATGCGCAATGGGGTTGTTGTGCAGTTCCCCGAAGAGGACCATATCCTTTTGCTCCAACTTCTTCAACATTTTTTCATACGATACCTTTTTGCCCTTGGCATTGTATATGGCATAGGGAGCTTTTTGGGCTGAAACGGAAAAGAGGTAAAAGGTGAAGGCAAAAAGGAAGAGGAGGTTTTTCATTTCTATTTCAACTTTAGAATTAATTGTCCTCCCACTCCGTATGGAAAATTCCCTCATGGTCCACACGCTCATAGGTGTGTGATCCAAAATAGTCACGTTGCGCCTGGATCAAGTTCAGCGGTAATCTACTGCTGGTATAGGCATCAAAATAGGTGAGGGCATTGGAGAGTCCCGCCAATGGAATTCCGTTCAACGCTCCATATGCGGTCATTTCCCTGGCGGCGGCAACTGTTCCTTTTACTTTTTCCACGAAGGATGGAGAAAGCAACAGGTTTTCTAGATTTTCATTGGCTCGGTAAGCATCGGTAATGTCTGCCAACAATGCAGCGCGTATGATACAACCTGCCCTCCAAATTTTGGCGATTTCACCCAGTTCCAGTTCGTAGCCGTATTCCTTGGAGGCATCGGCCAATTGGTGCATACCTTGGGCATAGGTGATGATAAAGGCAAAGTATAACGCTTGTTCGGCTTTGGAGATAAAATCGGCTTTATCAATTGCCGATGGGGTTGGACGATCGTAAAGGGCATCCGCTTTAACACGTTCTTCCTTTAAGGCAGAAAGTTCCCGCATGCTTACGGCTACATCTATGGTAGGTACTGGAATACCAAGGTCCATAGCGTTTTGGGAGGTCCATTTTCCAGTTCCCTTTTGTTTGGCCTTGTCCAAAATCTTGTCCACAAGTTCGCCATCACCCAAATCGTCTTTTTGCTTAAAGATTTCCGAAGTAATCTCCACCAAAAAGGATTGCAATCGGCCTTCGTTCCATTGACCAAAGGTTTGGTACAGTTCCGCATTGGAGAGTCCGCCTGCTTTTTTCAAGAGGTCATAGATTTCCGAAGTAAGCTGCATCAACCCGTATTCGATACCGTTGTGCACCATTTTCACGTAGTTTCCAGCCGATTTCGGACCCAGATAGGCCACACAGGGCTCACCTTTATATTTGGCGGAAACCGCCTCAAAAATGGGTTTTACATGCTGATACGCCTCTTTGGAGCCTCCTGGCATAATGCTTGGGCCACGTCGCGCACCTTTGGCACCCCCGGAAACCCCGGCACCAAAAAAGTTGATGCCTTTTTCTTTTAAATAGGCTTCGCGACGGTCGGTATCAGTGAAAAAAGAATTTCCACCATCGATAATGATGTCGCCATTGTCCAAATGGGGCAACAAACTTTCAATCACAATGTCCACCACTTTTCCGGCCGGCACCAAAAGCATAATTTTTCGGGGTGTGGTCAGGGCATTTACGAAGGTTTTTACATCGGAAGAGGCATTTACTTTGTCCGTATTGCCCCCTTCTTTGATCAATACACCTACCTTTTCTTCATCCAAATCGTTACCAAAAGCGGTAAATCCATTATCGGCCACATTCAAAATAAAATTGCGTCCCATTACCCCAAGGCCCACAAGGCCAAAATCATACGTATCTGCCATCTTGTATTTTTATCTACTTCCGTTGTTAAGACAACCCTAAGGTTGTGCTTTCTTGAATTACGAACCTAAAATAAACCTTATATTCGTTATGCTCAAAAAATAAACGGCTTCATTGGAATAACCTTGGAGCGCGTGTTGGATTCAATCAGCCAGAAACCAAAAAAGATGATGAAAAAGACCGAAAACCAGATGCTCGTAATTTTTGGGGCTTCGGGAGATTTGACCGCAAGAAAACTGATTCCAGCCCTTTTTAACTTGTATGTTGCCAAACACCTTCCCGAAAATTTTGTGGTATTGGGAGTTAGCCGTAGCACATTGACCGATGAATCGTTCAGGGACCATGTGGTATATGAAAGTGATTATTTGAAGGAAAAGCTCAAAAAACTGGGCAAGGAAGAGATCAAGGGATTTGCCGATAAACTTTTCTACGAAGATCTAGGAGAAAGCTATGATACGGATTATCAAACCTTGCGCAAACGGGTGGAAGATCTGAAGGCGACAAATAAGACTTCAGGGAATATCATTTATTACCTTTCCACTCCGCCAACCCTTTATGAAACTATTGCACATAACCTTGCCGAGGCTGGCATGAACACCCAAAACAATGGGTGGAAGCGTTTGGTTGTGGAAAAACCATTTGGTTATAGCTTGGAAACGGCCAAAAACCTGAACAAAGGGATACATCAATATTTTACTGAGCCACAGATTTATCGTATCGATCATTATTTGGGTAAGGAAACGGTGCAAAACCTTTTGGTAACGCGATTTGCCAATAGCATTTTTGAACCGCTTTGGAACCGTAATTATATTGAACATGTTGAAATCACCAATGCCGAAAGTGTAGGGGTGGAAAAGCGTGGCGGTTATTATGACAAATCGGGTGCATTGCGAGATATGTTCCAGAACCACTTGCTCCAAATTGTTTCATTGGTTGTTATGGAGCCACCAATTGGGGCTGAAGCTGAAGAAATTAGGAATGAAAAGGTAAAGGCATTGAAATCGTTACGAGTGATGAGGGATGAAAAGGCCCTTTTCCAAAATACCATTCGAGCCCAGTATGTAGAATCTGTTGTAGACGGAAAAAAGGTGAAAGGATACCGCGAAGAAGATGGGGTAGACCCGGATTCCACCACAGAAACCTATGCGGCCATCAAATTTTATGTGGATAACTGGAGATGGCACGGCGTACCCTTTTATGTAAGAACCGCCAAACGGATGCCAACCAAGGTTACGGAGGTGGTCATTCATTTTAAGGAACCCCACCACCAGATCTTTAACGAGCCTGGCATGCATCGAAAGGACAACAAATTGATCATTAGAATTCAGCCTGATGAAGGTATTTTGATCAAGTTCGGTGTTAAGGTGCCCGGGCAAGGATTTAAAGTGGAAAGGGCGAATTTGGATTTTTACTATTCCAGTTTGGCCGAAACGTATGTCATGGAAGCCTACGAACGACTTTTGTTGGATGCCATGCAGGGAGATGCTACCTTATATGCCCGTGCCGATGAGGTGGAGGCGGCTTGGGAGTTTGTGGATCCCATCCTTAATTATTGGCAAAAAGGAAAGGATGTTCGCATGTACGGCTACGCAGCAGGAGTTTGGGGGCCAGAAAATGCAGATGAACTCTTTGAAGGAAAAGGATTCTGGCGTAATCCAGGGGAGAATTTGGCAGATGATCCGGGGTATTGTGTGATTTGCTGATTTCAGTATCCAATGAACAATTAGCAATAAACAATAATCAATGAACAACTGGATTACTGAAGACAAAATTAAGAAGTAGATGGAGCTTAAGATTTATAAAGACAAATTTGAAGTTGCGGAGCAGTTTTCGGCCTATTTTGTGGAGAAGGCCGCGCATAGTGATGCGTTTCATGTAGCCCTTTCAGGAGGAAGCACTCCAAAAATTGTTTTTGATGTGCTGGCAGAGAAATTTGCCGATAAGGTGGATTGGAACAAGGTGCATTTTTATTGGGGAGATGAACGTTGTGTTCCCCCTTCGGATGATGAGAGTAACTATAAAATGACGGTTGAACATTTGTTTTCCAAGATTGATGTCCCACATGAAAACATCAACCGAATTTTAGGCGAAAATGACCCCAAAGGTGAAGCCATGCGTTATGCCAATCTGTTGGAAATTAATTTGGATAGAGTGGAAGATGTCCCCCAATTTGACTTGGTGATTCTGGGTATGGGTGATGACGGGCATACCGCTTCCATTTTCCCGCACGAGATCGAACTTTGGAACGCCGAGGACCATTGTGTGGTGGCAACCCATCCCGATTCAGGACAAAAGAGGGTATCTATCAACGGAAAGGTCATCAATACGGCCAAGGAAGTAGCTTTTTTGGTCACTGGTACTTCCAAAGCGGAAAAAGTGGAAGCTATCATTGAAAAAACGGAAGGTTCCAAGGTGTATCCAGCATCTTTGGTCAACCCAAAATCAGGGAAATTGGTGTGGTTTTTGGATGAAGGTGCTGCGGCTAAACTCAATCAAAATCCATCATAGCATTTTCGCCTTGTAGAAAATCCAGAAAATCATTTACCTTAAAGTTGGCGGATTCGTATTTATTATCCCGTTGAAAGGCAGATTCTTTATGTTCCTTACTTCTTGCAAACCGTCGGATATCCTGTTTGGTTTTTAGGATCAATCCAGGAACGGTATTGTTTTTACCATCCTTACCCTTGGCCACCATGGTGAAATAACTGGAATTGCAATGTTTTACCAACCCTGTGGTCACGTTTTCGGATTCCACACGTACTCCAACAACCATGGAAGTTTTTCCGGTATAATTGATCGAAGCCTTAAGGGTTACCAATTCTCCAACCTCAATGGGATTAAGGAAATCGACCCTATTTACGGACGCTGTAACGCAGTAGCTTTGGGAATGTTTTGAAGCACATGCGAAAGCAATTTGATCCATAAGGTTGAGGATGTGTCCACCATGTACTTTGCCACCAAAATTGGAATGGGAGGGAAGCATCAGTTCGGTGATGGAGACCCTACTTTCTTTGGACGATTTGAAATTTTTCATAGTCAATTTCTAAAAAGAGGGGATTTTTCGACTTCTACTTCGGTGATAAAATATTTGGTGTCTCCCAACCAAAAGAAAGTGGCATATCGCTCTTTATAGGTAACTTTGATGTACTGTCCTTGGTATTCCTTCAATTTTTCCACAATATCCTGTTCCTTGTCTTCAACGGAAAAGGAAAATACATTGGTACCTCCTAGTCCTTGGGTAATCTCTCCTTCCCAAGTTTTGACCATGACCCCTTTTCTACTGAATTTGATAAGCTCGCCAGAGCGGTACCCAACGCTGTAGGGCACATAGTAAATGAAAGTAAAATAAGCTCCAATACCAAGCACAATGACGGCAATAAATATGGTCAGGAATTTTTTCATGGTTAATAATTTTTAATCTTCATCATCTTCTAGAGCCCTTTTCAAAAGTTTCTCGTCTATACTTTTGCTGGCTTTTGCGCCAAGGGACTTGAGGTTCTCCACTCTTTTTATCAAATTTCCTTTACCCGTTAATTTTTTCATTGCACTTTGGTACGTGTTCTGAACCGTTCCAATCTGATTGCCAACTTTTAGTAGTTCATCCGTTAAATTGGTAAATGAATCATAAAGGTTACCTGCCTGTGTGGCAATTTCTATGGCAAACCGTTTCTGTTTGTCGTTCTTCCATAGGTTATCCACCAATTTTAATGCCGCCAATAGTGTAGAAGGCGTAACAATAATGACATCTTTTACGAAAGCATCCTCATAAAGATTCGGTTCGAAAGATGAGGCAATTGCAAAGGCAGGCTCGGTCGGAATAAACATAAAAACAGTATCCGGACTTTCTTCAATTAACAACTGATAGCTCTTTTTACTAAGTTCATCAACATGTCTCTTGATAGAATCTATGTGCTGTCTAAGATAACGTTCCTTTAATGTCTCGTCCTCTTCGGAAACATATCTTTCAAAGCTGACGATTGACACCTTGCTGTCGATGATCATTTTCTTTCCATCAGGTAAATGGATTAGGACATCCGTTTGAAGTCGTTTACCTTCCTCGTTTTTGAAACTATCTTGTAAAGTATATTCTCTGTCTTTAGTAAGTCCAGACTTTTCCAAGATTCTTGTCAAAATCACTTCTCCCCAGTTTCCTTGCATTTTGCTGTCCCCTTTCAACGCTTTGGTCAAGTTCTCGGCTTCTTGGGTAATTTTGAGGTTCTGGTTTCGTAAATCAAGCAGTTGTTGTTTTAGTGATGAATGTAGACCAAAATTTTCTTTTTGATTTTCCTCAACCTTCTTTTCGAACAACTGGATTTTTTCCTGAAGCGGATTTAAAATCAGTTTGATGTTTTGTTGGTTCTGTTCCGTAAACTTGGTGCTTTTCTCATCCAGAATCTTATTGGCCAGATTCTCGAACTCTTTGGTGAATTTTTCCTGAAGTTTTTCAACTTCTTCCTTTTGTTCGTTGATTTTCAGCTCCAAATTGCTGGAATTGGCTTCTTCCCGTGCCAATTTTATTTCCAAACCTGAATTTTTCTCCCGAATGCCGTCCAATTCTTTCTTGAGTTCCGCAATCTGGTATTCGGATTTCTGGTTCCTATCTTCCCAAATACTTTCGGTGGATTTGGTCTTCAACTTTTGGATATACATGCCCACAAAAAGGCCGATGACCAAAGTGATGACCCCAACAATGACATAGATAAGTTCAGTGCTCATGTTCTAATTTCTTCAGGATAAAGATAACGGATTGGAAAATTAAAAAGTCATTTCAACAAAAGCAGAAATCCACAAAATGGTTGATTAAAAGATAATGTTTGTTGTTAATGGTGAATGGAAAATGATAAGATCAAACTAAGAAGAGATTCTTCGGTCGCCATGCTTCCTCAGAATGACAAGGGGAATGGAATAGTATTGTGATATTGGTTAAAGGTTAAAGGTTAAAGGTTGAAGGGTATTGAATCAATGTGTCCAACAATCCAACAATCCAACAATCCATATCAATAATTACTTCGATACCTTAAACGACCCGGTCTTGGCATCAAATGCAACCATTTCTGAAGGGAAGAGTTTTTCAAAGTGTTTTTGCTCGATCAGTTCACAAGGATCTCCGAAGGGATTTTCATTTCCATCCAAAATCAAGATTTTATCACACAATTGAATAGCCAGCTCTATTTCATGTGTGGTGAAGAGAACGGTTTTTTGTTGGTCATGTGCCAACTGCTGCAACATTTTCAAAATCTGCACTTTGTGGTACAAATCCAGATGGGTGGTGGGCTCATCCAGTAAAATAATTGGTGTATCCTGCGCCATGGCCCGTGCAATCAGAACACGTTGTAGTTGACCGTCGCTCAGTTCGTGGCATTTTCGATGTTTGAGGTCATTCAACAAAAAGGCGTCCAAGGCAAAATGAATGTGTTTTTCATCTTCGGCAGACAAGGTGCCCAACCAATTGGTATAGGGTTGTCTTCCCAAAGCGATGATTTCGAGCACCGTCAGGTTTTGGGAAGCAGGCTGCTCGGTCAATACCACACTGAGGTTTTTGGAGCGTTCCAACGGGGAATATTGGTCCAATTCTTTACCATTCAATTGGATGTTGCCTGATAATTGGGTTTGAAATCTTCCCATGGTTCGCAAAAGGGTTGACTTGCCAATGCCGTTCACGCCCACAATGGCGCAAAGGGTCCCAAGATGTAGTTCAAAATTAATGTGTTGTCCAACTACATTTTTTCCATAACCAATGGCAAGGTCATGTGTTGATAGACTTTTTTGAACCCCTTTTTCCATCAGAACAGCATTTTACGTTTTCTGACCAACAACCATATCACCACGGGTGCACCCACCAAAGAAGTGATAGCGTTGATGGGCAACACACTGGCCGAATTGGGCCATTGCGCCAAGGTATCGCAAAGCAACATCAAAATGGCTCCGTAAAGAAACACGGCCGGAATCAACACTTTGTGTTCCATGGTATCGAATATTTGCCGGGTTAGGTGCGGGACCGCTAATCCTACAAATGCAATAGGGCCAGCAAAAGCGGTAATACCCCCTGCCAAAAGTCCGGTTGCGATAATAATGACCAACCTCGATTTTTTAAGGGAAACACCCAGACTTTGGGCGTAATGTTCACCCAAGAGAAAAGCATTCAAGGGTTTCAGGGAAAGAATGCTGAGCAAAAGGCCAATCATGACAATGCCAGCCAAAAGCAAAATCTGATTGGGAGTGAGGTTGCCTACGCTTCCAAAAGACCAAAAGATGAACCGTTGCAAGCTTTCGGCACTTGAAAAATAAGCCAGTACACTTACTATGGCCGAAGTAATACTTCCGAACATCAATCCAATGATCAGAAGGGCCATGGTATCCTTCACCCGTTGCGCTACGATCATCACCACAGCAAGCACCAAAAAACTCCCGATGCTGGCAGCCAAGGCTAGGGAAACATCTCCTAGGAAAGAGAAGGATGCCATTCCAGTAATTAAAGTCATGCCCATGAGCAATAAGGCGGCCCCCAAACTCGCCCCTGAACTGATTCCTAACACAAAAGGCCCGGCCAAGGGGTTTCGGAATAAGGTCTGCATCAACAATCCGCTTAACGACAACCCTCCACCAACCAGAATAGCGGTAAAGGATTTGGGCAATCGATAGTTCCAAACAATGTAGCTCCATGCCTCCACTTTTGGAATGCCGCCAAAAAGAATGGACACCGTTTCTTCAAAGGGAATTTGCACCGACCCGGATGACAGGTTCAAAATCCAGGAGCATAGCAATGCCAGACCAATTAGGATAAAGGAAATGCGATATGTCCTTGATTGCTGCATTTATTGTAATGGCTTAATGAAGCGAAGTTGATGATTAGGGAGCAATTCCGGGTGTAGAATGGCAATAAAGTCTTTCAGGACGATGTCTGGCCTTTGGGGGGCCTGTTCATAAAAGATTAGTCCTCCTTTGGCTCCCTTTTCCATGGCATTGGAGTAGATTTTTTTATTGGTGAAAGCCACAAATTGCCTGTGATGGGGATTTACATTTTCCAGATCCGTATAGGAAGTCTCGGCCGATGGATTGAACCAGAAATTGGCTTGTTGCCCTTTTTCCAGCACAGATTCCAGACTCAAACCAATGCTGCCTGTTTCCGGCGTGTCTGCCCACAAATAATTGGCATTCGCATCTTCAATAAATTGGGCCATCCAACTTTTTCCTCCGGCCACGTACCAAACATCTTTATAAAGTCCGCCGGTAATGACCGTTGGTTTTTTGGCAGCTTTTTGGGCAAGCTCCTTGGCTTCCAAATAATCAGTTTCAATCTTTTTGAAAATGCTGCCCGCCTCTGCTTCTTTTTGAAAAAAAGGTGCGAAAAACTTGATCCATTCCGCCTTGCCCAACGGGGTCTGTTCCACCCAATCACCATTGTAGATTATGGGCATTCCGGCCCTTTTGATAATGTCATACGAATTGTTATCCTCATTAATGCTGAAGCCAATAATCAAATCGGGATTCAGCAACAAAACCATTTCGGTGTTGATGGTCTCGTTCATGCCCAAATCCTTGATTTGGCCTTCATCCACCAGTTTTCTGGCGTCTGGGGAGGAAATATAATCGGTATCAGGAAATCCGACCAACGTTTTGAGTTCCCCCAATGCCTCAATAGCGGCAATGTGGGTGGTGGATGTAACTACAATCTTCTCCACTGGGGTGCCAACAATGGCATCATATTCCCCTTTTGGGAAGGACATGGCCGCCAATTTTTCCTTTGGAACCAAGGCATATTTGTAATAGGTTTTGGCGCCAACCCAAGGTTGAGTCACTTCCAAAACAGTGTAATCCTTCAACTTTTGAATAGTGAAGCCCAGAGCATAAACAATACTCGATTTTGTTACTTCAGTCTGGGAAATATCTGCGCTTTGTTTCTCCTTGCATCCAACAAATAAGATGCAGAAAAGGAACAACACCCATGCTGTAATATTATGTTTGCGAACCATGCTCCCAAAAGTAAGATTATTTAACTTTTGCCAAAAAAGATTAAACAGATTGATTACTTTCGTGCCGAATTTAGGTTCATGCAGGGATTCATTCTTGCATGATTAAAAGGGAATCCGGTGTAAATCCGGAGCTGTTCCCGCAACTGTAAGTCCATGCCAAAATTACTTTGGCACCCCTTTGGGGATGTTGCTTTCTTCAAAACCACTGTTCGGTTTCCGGATGGGAAGGTGAGGTAACATAAAACGAGTCAGGAGACCTGCCAAATTCAAACAAACAATGTTAAACTTTCGGGATAAAAGTTTACGTATGGAAACCATACTATTCTCCCGTTTATTCACGTAAACGAAATGAAAAAAAATCATTTTTGGTTATTGGCCGCCGTACTGGCGGGTAAGGGACTTTTTGCGCAAAATGTACAGCAAGACTCCCTAAAAGTGCACCAGCTCGACGAAGTGGTGGTAAGCGATTCAAAATTTGAATTGAAAAGAGAAAACTCGGGTAAAACGGTGATCAAGATCACAGCCCAAGAGTTGGAACGCAACCAAGGCAAAACGGTAGCGGAAATCATCAACACCAAAAGCGGTATTGAGATTACGGGCAGTCGCGGTCGCGATGGTGATGTGCTGGGTGTGTTTGCGCGTGGTGGTCGGGGCAGACAGGTGTTGATTGTAATTGATGGCGTTCGGGTGTCGGACCCATCCTCTTTCTCACAAGAATATGACCTGAGATTGCTTTCTCCTTCCAACATCGAATCCATTGAGATCATTAAAGGTGCGGCAAGTACACTCTATGGAACCAATGCAGCCACGGCGGTGATCAACATCACCACGAAAAAAAGTTCCAAAGAAAAGATTGCCGGAAATTTTCAGAGCAGTGTGGGAACCAACCAAACTGCTGACGATCAAAACTATGATTTGGGAAGCATCAGCAATGCCGTCAATGTGAACGGTACATTGAACAGGTTCAAGTATGCCGTCGATTTTTCAAACCGACACAAAAGTGGCTTGTCCGCGGCGGTCACACCGGATAATGAAGAGGATGTGTTTTCCCATTATAGTACCAATGTGAGGTTAGGGTATGCATTTTCAAAGGATTTTGAGGTTTCGGTTTATGGCAACCAAACCAAGTTCAGCAATGAATACGATGCTTCCTATGCCGATGCATCCAATATCGGCAAGAGCGAACAGGAGCGAGTTGGACTTTCTTCAAAGTTTGGCTATGGTAATGGGTCCGTTCACTTGAATGCCGCCTATACGGATTATGAGACCAACTCCAAAGACACCTATGGTGAAAGCACCACTGAAGGGAAAAACTGGGTTTTAGACCTTTACAATAAGTATACCTTCGGGAAACAGTGGCATACCATTTTAGGGGTAAATTACATTAAGGACGAAGCGGTTTTTGCTGAAAACGCTGAATTCACCATTATAGACCCATATGCCAATGTGGTCTATGTTTCCGATTTTGGCCTGAACCTGAATATGGGTGGACGATTGAATCACCATTCGGAATATGGGAATCATTTGGTGTGCAATTTGAACCCGTCCTTTGTTTTTCCAACTCAAAAGGGATATGTGAAAGTGTTGGGGTCCTATGCTACTTCCTATATCACACCTAACCTGACCCAATTGTTCGGGGCCTTTGGTGGCAATCCGGATTTGGAACCTGAAGAAAATAGGACCATTGAAGGCGGTTTGGAAGTGAAACTGAACAACAAACTTCGATTCAGTACGGTCTATTTTGACCGAAACGAGCAAAACACCATCGGCTATGATGTGAATTATACCAGTATCAACCTAGCGGACGAAATCAATGCGAATGGGGTAGAGGTAGAGGCCATTTGGTTGCCGTTTGGTTCGTTCCATGTGAATGCCAACTACACTTTTACGGAACGCAAAGGGGATAGTGCCATCCGAATTCCTAGACATAAGGCCAATTTGTTTTTGGGTTATGATTTGAATGAAAATACCAATTTATCATTGATCTATGCTTACACCGGAGAACGGTTGGACACCGATTTCATGACGTTCAGCAATGTGTCTTTGGATGCCTTTTCATTGGTGAATTTTTATGTGGGACATGAATTGATTCCCAATAAACTGAATATTTTCTTGAATGCAGAAAACCTATTGAATGAAAAGTTCACTGAAATTGTGGAGTACACCACAAGGGGAAGAAATTTCCGGATAGGAATGAACCTAAATTTTTAGAAAAGAAAAGCGGCCTTAAGGGCCGCTTTTTTTATTGTATCGATAATGTTGTTGGCAATGGTTTATCCAAATACATATTATCCTTCAGCGGAGTTTGTAATCTTGAAGAGGTAAACGATTCGGCCTTCATCTGTACAGTGAAATCCTTTTTGGCACCAACGCCTGAGATTTCCTGTAGGGCACGGGCCAATAAAGGTTCATTTATATCACCAAGAACACCAAGGTTTGTTAAATCTTCCGGCAATGCAATGTCAGGAGCAAGACCACTGGTATAGTCGTAGAAACCGTCGGCATTCTCATTGCGACCTACCAAGGGTTGCAAGCCCCAAAGATTATCCGGGTTGATTTCATCTTCCCTATCACTGGAGTAAATAAAGGCATTGGCCTCATCGTCCACCAAAGTGATGGAAAACTCGTTTTTACCTCTTGTGGTCTCCCCAATGTGGATTACATCAATATAAGGGGCCAATCCGTTCATGACCAATTCACTGGCAGATGCCGAGCCGTATGTGGCCAAAACAAAAACCCTACTTAGGTTTAAGGTGTTAATGGCCGAGACTCCAGTGGTATTGGCAAAATAATCCGTTAAGTAATCTTCGCTTAATTGGGATTGGATCTTGTCGTTCCATCGTTGTCTAATAAATACATCGGTGGTATTGGTGCCATAAATCATACTGGAAAGAAGTCTTGCAGTATTTACGGAACCTCCAGGGTTGTAGCGCATGTCCAAAACCAATTCAGTGACCCCATCGGCCTTAAATTGGGCAAATACATCGTTTAAATCTTCATTAAAACTACTCAAAAAACGATTATACATCAAATAGCCGACCTTGGTTCCGCTCACATCAAACGTTTCAGTAATGTAAATAGGGTCCTCTGCCTGATTCTCAATTTTGGTCAGTTCAACTGCTTTGGTATCATCATAAATGGTATTACCACTTATGTAGGCCATCCCAAGGGTATAAGTGTCATTATTTCCAAAAAGAAGGTTGATATAATTGTTAACGGTCAACTGTACTCCATCCACGCGTGTGAATAAATCTCCGCGTTGAATGTCCTTTGTGGAGGCATCAGAATCGGCAACAATATATTGCACATATCCAAATATGTCATCACTATTGGAAAGCCTCACCAATCCAAATTCCAATCCGTTACTTTTGGAAACGCCTGAAAGGTTGTTCACCAATTCGGCGTAATCCTCGTAAACTTCACTGAAACGGTCTTCGCTATATAAAAGGATATCTCTGTAAAAACTTTCTGGGTCATCATATGTTTGTAAAAATTCGGTATAAGCTGCGTCAGTAGCAAAACGATCGTCTGCAAGGTCATTTACATCGGCCTGCCAAAAATACCAGAGGTTCATTGCCTGCCACATAAAGTTTTGTACCGTTACATCATCTGCATTTGGGTCCGGGGTTTCCCCATTTTTAATGGAATTATCGTCTTTGCTGCAAGAAGTGAACACAAAAGAGAATCCCAAAAACAATAAAAAGAATTTTTTCATAGCCTATTTTTTAATTAAAATCCCACAACTTTCGTTCCAATTCATGCTGATCACGCCGGAAGTTAATCAATGGAATCCCTGTATAACCGTATACATTTGCTATGCAAAATAGGTACATATAAGGAGATTGCAAATTTTTTGTAACAATTTTCGATATGCGTCGTCGTGATATTGTAGGGCGATAATTGAGCCTGAAACAACTAAGACAACCAAATGAAACAAACAGAATTTTTAAACGTGGTGATGCCCTTCAAGGACAAGCTTTACCGAATGGCCAAAAGGCTGTTGGTGTCCAGGGAGGAAGCGGAAGACGCCACACAGGAAATTTTGTTGAAGCTTTGGTCGAAAAATGAGTCGATGGGAGAGTACAAAAATGTAGAGGCCTTTGCCATGACCATGACCAAAAACTTTTGTTTGGACCGTTTAAAGTCCAAGCAAGCTGGTAACCTGAAATTGGTGCACAGCAACTACACGGACGAAACCGTGTCGCTACAGAAGCAATTGGAAGCCGAAGATAGCATAGGTTGGATGGAGCGCATAATGGAAGAACTGCCGGAACAACAAAAAATGGTATTACAACTGCGCGATGTGGAGCAATACGAATTTGAGGAGATCTGTGATCTACTCGACATGAAACCTACGGCAGTGCGCGTGGCACTGTCCAGGGCAAGAAAAACAGTTAGGGACGAATTAACAAAAAAACATAGCTATGGAATTGGGTAACATAGAAAAAATATTGGAAAAGTATTTCGAGGCCACTACCACTGTAGCCGAGGAAAAAAAACTTAGGGAGTATTTTGCACAGGAAAGCGTAGCATCGCACCTGGAACAATATAGGCCCATGTTCAACTACTTTTCCATCGCCAAGGAAGAAAGGTACACCAAGCAGGTTCCATTAAAACCTAGAGTAAACTATTACAAGTGGCTATCCGTTGCAGCGGCAGTAGTTTTAACCTTTGGCATCTATTTTGGTAAACAATACCAAGAAAGAAAAGAGGCAGAATATGCCTACCAGGAAACCAAAAAAGCGTTCGAGCTCTTAGCGGAGAATTTTGGCCGTGGAACAGAAAAAGTGGCCTATCTGAAAGAGTTTCAAGAAGCAAAAGAGAAAATTTACAACAACAATTAAAAAACGAAAAAGATGAAAAAGCATATTTTAATCCTATTGATGACCGTACTACCGCTTGCCGGATTTTCACAATCCCTTTTTGACAAGTTCGAGGACATGGACGATGTGACCTCTGTGGTAGTGAACAAGAGCATGTTCAACCTATTGTCGAAAATAGAGGTGGAAGTGGATGACCCAGATGCAAGGGATTTTATGGACATTGCCAGCAGCCTGAAGAGTTTGAAGGTATTTACCACCGATAACAAAAACATCGGTGCCGATATGAAATCCGCTGTGAACAGTTACTTGGGTTCAGCTAAGATGGAAGAGTTGATGCGCGTGAAGGATAAGGACGCCAATGTAAAGTTCTACATTAAGCAAGGTAGGGATGATGATCACGTAAGTGAACTGTTGATGTTCATTACAGGAATCAACAATGTAGAATCCAATGGACGTCAGTTTGAGACCGTAATCTTATCCCTTACAGGTGACATCGATTTGAACAAGATCAATTCGTTGACCAAAAAGATGAACCTGCCCGAAGAGTTGAACAAAGCGGGCAAGAATAACTAAAAACACACTTTCGGTTGGCAGTAATTGGTTCGGGATTGTAACAAAAAGCAATCATTCGCAACTAATTACTGTCAGCTGATTTGTTGACATCCATATCAATCAAAAAGACATAGCAATGAAAAATATTATAAAAAGTATCGCAGTATTGGGAGCCGTACTTTTGGCTTCCTGCTCTTCGCAACAAAGTTTGCAAGAGTATTATGTGGACAATTCCGAGAACCCCAATTTTTTGTCCATTGATGTTCCGGCCAGTATCCTTAAAATGGAAGGTATCGATTTGACCCCCACCCAAAGAGAGGCTGTAGAATCCTTGCGTAAGTTCAACTTGTTGGCATTTAGAAAGAATGACAGCAATGAGGCCGAGTACGAATTGGAGAGGAAAAAGGTGAAAGAGATATTGAAAGGCGATGAATTTGTGGAACTCATGAAGATCAACTCCAAATATGGTAAAGGCGTAATCAAATATTTGGGTGAGGAAGATGCCATTGATGAGGTAATCATTTATGGCGATAGCAGCGATAAGGGATTTGCATTGGTGCGCGTTTTGGGTAAGGATATGAACCCCGCACATATAATGCAATTGATGCAGGCCATCCAAAAATCCGAATACAAAGGAGAAGGTTTGGGTGAGATCGGCGCATTTTTGAAAGGCTAAGACCAATCATCATAAATTTTGGGTAGGGCGACATATGTCGCCCTTTTCAACTATGTCATTCTGAACGTCCCGATAGCTATCGGGACGAAGAATCTCAAAGATTTCTCAATCAAGCTTCGCATTCATATCGAAATGACACGGTACTTTTCCTTATGTCATTCTGAACCAAGTGAAGAATCTAAAGGATTTCTCACGCTCCACCAATTGTTATTGGTTTCGGTTCGAAATGACACGGATTACATTGTCATTCTGAGCGTCCCGATAGCTATCGGGACGAAGAATCCAACAGATTTCTCAATCAAGCTTCGCATTCATGTCGAAATGATACATTGCATTGTCATTCTGAACGTCCCGATAGCTATCGGGACGAAGAATCTCATCACCCATGGATTCCTGCTTTGGCAGGAATGACAATAATTAGACCCCCGTATAATTTGCTGGTGTGATTTGCTTCAGTTCAGTTTTAATGGTATCCGAAACATCCAATGTTCCAATAAAATCCGCTATGGATTTTTGGGTGATTTTTTCATTGGTTCGGGTCAGTCCTTTCAAAGCTTCGTAGGGGTTCGGGTAGCCTTCTCTGCGTAGAATGGTTTGTATGGCTTCGGCCACCACGGCCCAGTTGTCCTCCAAATCCTTTTCAAACTTTACTTGGTTCAAAACCAATTTGTTCAATCCCTTCAAGGTAGATTGGAACCCAACCAAGGTATGGGCAAACGGAACGCCCACATTTCGGAGTACGGTACTGTCCGTCAAGTCGCGTTGCAAGCGGGAAATGGGCAATTTGGCGGACAAATGTTCAAAAATGGCATTGGCCAAGCCTAAATTTCCTTCAGAGTTTTCAAAATCGATGGGGTTCACCTTATGCGGCATAGCCGATGATCCCACTTCACCCTTTTTGATCTTTTGTTTGAAGTAATCCATGGATATATAGGTCCAAAAATCACGATCAAGGTCGATCAAAATGGTATTGATGCGTTTTAGGCAATCGAACAAGGCGGCCATATGGTCATAATGCTCAATTTGCGTGGTAGGAAAGGAGTGGTGAAGCCCCAATTTCCCCTGAACGAATTGTTGTCCAAAAAAGCGCCAATCCTGATCGGGATAAGCCACTTTATGCGCGTTGTAATTTCCGGTTGCACCTCCAAATTTGGCGGCACTGGGAATATCGTTCAATAAATTGAACTGTTCCTTGAATCGCTCCAAAAACACCTCTATCTCCTTGCCCAAACGGGTTGGGGAAGCCGGTTGTCCGTGGGTTCTGGCCAACATGGGGATGTTTTCCCATTCCTTGGCCAAAGCCTTCAATTTGTCGATTACTTCAAAATAGGCCGGAACATAAACATCGTTCATGGCCTCCTTAATCGAAAGGGGAATGGCAGTGTTGTTGATATCCTGAGAAGTCAATCCGAAGTGGATAAACTCCTTATGTTTTTGAAGGCCCAACCCATCAAACTTTTGCTTGATGAAATATTCAACGGCCTTTACGTCGTGGTTGGTGGTCTTTTCAATCTCTTTGATGGTCAATGCATCTTCCGCAGAAAAATCCTTGTAAATTTTTTGAAGTTCGGGGAACAATGCCGTGTTGAAATCGGCCAACTGTGGCAAGGGAATCTCGCAAAGGGCGATAAAATATTCAATCTCTACCTGAACCCGATATTTGATCAGGGCCTCTTCGGAAAAGTAGTGCTGAAGGGCCTCGGTTTTGTTTCGATATCTACCGTCAATGGGCGAAATGGCATTTAGTTGGGTCAACGACATGGTCACTAAAATTTTGAAAGCATCAAAGATACTTAAACCGTTGGGTTTAGACCCCCAATTGGTCCAACTTATCCAGTGTTTTTTTGGCACGGTTTTGATAGCCCGTAGATCCCGTTGGGTAAGTGTCCAACAATACTTGCTTCAGTTCGGGGTGGACCCAAGAAAATTTCAATCCCAAATAATACAGGCTGGTCATGGCAAATACTTTGGGTGCCATGTTCATCGGGCTGATCAGCCAATCGAAACAGCAAGTCATCATTTGTTCCAATTGGTCATCAGAAATATGGTTCACAAATACTGGGTCTTTCTTTTTAAAATAAGCCAAACACACCATTTCACAAACATGTGCCAAGGGACGAATACACGATTCCGTTTTTAACTGGGGAAGATGTTCCACAAAAGTCCCGAAAATGGGCAACAGGTAATCCAACCTTTTGCGCAGGAGATTGTCGAAAGTCCAGCTGGCGTTGAATGTACCTTCCTTGTCTTCCAGTAAAACTTGTTTAAAAAGGATTGGTGCCAGTTCGGGTTGAGGAAGTAATTTCTCCACCAGAACATCTACATCTGACTTGGATAACCTGCCCGAAGTAAGTGCGATATGTAGTTCCTTTTCTGTCACAAAAGTGTATATTTACTAAAACCGTTGAGCGATGAAAATAGTAAAAAAAATAGCAATTGCACTGTTGGTCATTTTTGTGGGAATGCAATTTTACAGACCTGAAAAAAACCAGGCCGAAGGCGATTATGTGGCCGCTTTTGAAGCAGAGACCCAACCCAGTGCGGAAGTGAAAACCATATTGCAAACGGCCTGTTATGACTGCCACAGTGCCAATACCGAATATCCTTGGTACAATAACATCGCTCCGGTGTCCTATTGGATGGCCGGTCACGTGAATGATGGCAAAAGGCACCTCAATTTTTCGGATTGGGAAAACTATACCGATAAAAAGAAAGACCACAAACTGGAAGAAGTAGTGGAAGAGGTCAAACAGGGCGGAATGCCTTTAAAAGAATACACCTGGACCCATGGGGATGCCCGATTGACGCAAGGCCAAATCATTGCATTGGTAACGTGGGCCGATGCCGCTAGGGCCAAATACTAAAAAGCTCCTCAACCAAAGGAGGAACGCCTTCAACTGCCGTTTTTTGGATGATGGTCAGGTTGCCGAAATCAGATGCTCTTACCGTGGGTTTGGGATCCACAAAATATATAGGGGTTTGATGATCTGCATAATGGATCAAACTGGCTGCTGGGTATACCTGCATGGAAGTGCCAATAATGATCAAAATATCAGCCTGTTGGGTAATTTCCGCCGCGGTTTCCAGTAAAGGCACCATTTCGCCAAACCACACAATATGGGGCCGTAATTGATGACCGGCATAATCCACATCGCCAAGGGTCAAGTCCTTTTTCCAATCCAAAACATAATTTTCATCTCGGATGCTTCGTACTTTGAAGAGTTCACCATGAAGGTGTACCACATGGCTGCTTCCCGCCTGTTCATGAAGGTTGTCCACGTTTTGGGTCACAATGCTCACATTGAACTGTTGTTCCAGTTGGGCCAAGGCCAAATGTCCTTGGTTGGGGCTTACTTCCAATAATTGCCTTCTTCGTTGGTTGTAAAATTCCAATACCAGTTCAGGATTTCGGGCAAACCCTTGGGGAGAGGCCACTTCCATCACATCATGACCCTCCCAAAGCCCATCGGCATCACGAAAGGTTTTCAATCCACTTTCCGCACTCATTCCCGCTCCAGTTAGGACAACTATTTTTTGCTTTGGCATATTGGTGGTTTTAATCTGAATGACAATGTTTTATGTGCATATTTTTTATGTACATTCAACAAGCGAATATTGGTAAGTGTAAGTATAGCTTATCCTATTCAAAATAACAACCAACCTCTTTAAAATGAAAAAACAAATCCTCTTTCTCCTTGTGGGATGCATCGCCATGGCCGGTTACTCCCAATCCAACGAAAAAGATAGTATTGCAATGGCTGCTGCTAAAGCAGATTCCATAAAGATGGAAAAAGCCATCAAAAAAAGGATGGAAATGTTCGCCAAGGTAGCAGAGATTGCCATTTTTCCAGTGATTGAAGCAGGAACATTTTCGGGTGTTGTTCCCGTAGAAGGTGTTACAGAAATCCCGAATCCAAACTTGGATTACAAACTGTTGTTCGAATTGGTGGAGTTTGATGATGAAGACCCATCCAAAGTAGATGCAAGTTTGACCGAAGTGGCGCGAATCATCAATCTACATGTGGCTTCAGGTATTCCGGTGGAAAAGATTTTTCCTGTGCTTGTAGTTCATGCAGGTTCGCTCAATGCGTTTACCACCAATACGTTTTACAATGAGAAATTCAAGATGGATAATCCCAATTTGAAGCTGATCGGCGAATTGGAAGATTTGGGTGCCAAGTTCATTTCGTGCGGACAGGCCATGTTTTTCTTCGAGGTGGATAAGGAGGCCTTGTTGCCCATGTTCAAAGTATCGTTAACGGCCCAAACCGTGATGAGCTCCTACCAAATGCAGGGTTATGTGAAATTTCGGATCAACACAAAGTAAGCCCGTTAATTGGGGTGATGAATGTTACCTACTCGCAACAAAATAGGAAACCTGACCGCTTTGATTTCTCCATCTTGCCAGTGAGGTTTTAATTGGATTAAAAGGTTCTCTACGGGATTTTGTTGGTGTTGTTTGATGTAATGCTTTACAGCCGACCACGTATTCAGATACCCGATGAGGTGTTCCAATTTCCAGCGATGGACATTTTCAAACGATGGGGTTTCCAATTCCGAAAAAGGGAAAGGGATGGTGGTGTAATGCTCGTCAATGTATCTTCTTTCCTTGTCCCAATACGGGCCGATGACGTTGGTATAAAATTCTGTGATTACTTTGTCAATTTCAGGGTTGATTTCAATCCTGCCATACCCAACGACAGCAAGCAAGGCGTTCTGCTTGCCCGTTCGTCTTACTTCCGCATAAAAGGCATCAAAATTGAACCAATGAATGGCTTGGGCCACTACGATCAAGTCAAAAATGCCATCTTCAAAATCCGTTTTTTCTGCAGGTTGAACCGAATAGGTGATGTTCTTTGCTCGCAGGGCATGGTCTAGCTGGGCCTGACTGATATCCGTGGCAAAAATGTGCTCAAAGGTCTTGGCCAGTTCAAAAGCTACCTGTCCGTTGCCCGTACCACAATCCCAGGCAGCTTTTTTAGTAGCAACCAATCCGTTCAGATAGGCAAACAATTCCGAAGGATACGTCGGTCGGAATTTGGCATACTGATCCGATTGCGAAGAGAAATTATCTTTCATGAAAAGTTGGCCAACTAGTTTTTGTAGACCACTTGTTGGATCTCACTGATCTGGATTATGGGTTGAATGTTGGTGTAATTTTTAAAATCGTTTACAATGGCGTCGCGGTTGGCACCAATGGCCTGGCCATATTTTGCAATATCGGTAACGTAAAAATAGCCCACAGCCAAATGGGCCGGTGGGTCGTTTGGGGTTCTCCCGGAAATGACCTTGTCAATTTCATAGAATTTTAGGTTGTCCCCAATAAAATTGGCCACCATGGGCATGTGCTTTTGTTCGTAATAGGCCATATCGAAGGTTTTGCCCTCTCCGTTCGGGTACAAAATGGTCACTTTGTACATGCCTTTGATTAAGGTTGAAGGCAGTTGGCCTGTTTTACAACTCACTAAGAATGCAAGGGATAACAAGGGAAGGATGCATTTCAATTTCATGTGCGTGGAGATTGGTGGTGTTTGTTTAAAGTGTTCGGGTAAATATATGATTTTCAGAATTTTGAATGCGGTGTGATTGCGACAAGGGGGCGATTTTCGATATTTATACGGTTTTTAAGTTGAAAATTTTGAGTGAATTCAGTTTACTCTATTTGTGAAGTAAAATCTCCTAGTATTTTTTACAGACTATTTTTTCTTTAGTACAGTATTACAAATTTTTTCAATTTGGAGAACTATATTGTCAAGTTGAGATTTTATTTTATCATCTTCGTAACCTTCCCAAATCACAGCTTCGTATTCCTCCATTTTATCAAGATGTTTTTGAAATTGTTCATCAGTAAATTTTCTTCTTCCTTGGTCTCTCCAATATCTTCTCCCTAAAAAATTGGAAACAGTCATAATCTTGTTAGTCAACTTAACAATTTCATTGAATGGGCTTTCAGATTCTCTCCCAAAAACGGTAATAAAACGATATTTCATTGCTCTTAATTTGAAAAAAGGTTCTTTGTTCTTTTCAAACCTTTCAATAACAGTATAAGCTCTGTCAAGTATTTCAGTATCTTCTGGTTTTTCGTTTTCCATCCTTTTTCTTGAGCTTCCTTCATTTACATACCCAAGAGGACTCCTAATTATTGAAATTGTTTCTTGTACTTCATAAAAAAGGGAAAGAACTTCTTCTGCCAATTCATATTTTCTTTTCCATTTAACTTCTCTTCTCCAAGAATTAATTCCATAGATGGCGACACTAGATGCAATAATTATCGAAAGACTTTTTAAAATTTCAAATGCTATATTCCAATCTATGTTTTTCATTTCAGATTTTGGTTTATTTCAACTGTAGGCAACTTGTTAATATAGATACGTCTTTACATCTAATCATCCCAAATTACCACAAAATCTGGTTCCTTTTCCATTTTAGATTGTCTGAATACGCCTCTTCAAATTTTTCTATCTTGCGGCCCATGGTAGATTTGGATTTGTTGGACTATTTGGAAGGGTATCTCACCGAAGAGCGCAAACAGCGTTTTTTGGAGGTGTTGCAGCTTCGAACCAAGCACATTACCGTTGCCATTGAGGATGTTTTCCAAATGCACAATACCAGTGCCATTATCCGCAGTTGTGATGTATTTGGGGTGCAGGAGGTGCATGTGGTAGAGGACCGATTTGCCAGAATGCTGGACAAGAACATTGCCATGGGCGCCGAAAAATGGGTGGATGTGCACAAATATCACAACACTTCAGCTTGCGTGGCGGCCTTGAAACAGCAGGGATATCAAATCATTGCCACAACGCCCCATGACAATTCCACGTTGTTATCCGATTTTTTCCCGGAACAAAAGTCGGCCCTCTTTTTTGGCACTGAAAAAGGGGGATTAAGCGAAGAGGTTATGCAAAAGGCCGACGGTTTCCTTAAAATTCCCATGGTCGGCTTTTCGGAAAGTTTGAACGTTTCCGTGGCGGCGGCTATCATCATACAAGAGGTGGCCCATAAAGTAAGGACTTCCCATTTGGATTGGCGCCTGACCGACGACGAGATTCTTGATAAACGGTTGGACTGGACAAAAAAATCCATTCAACATGTAAAAGGCATCATCAAAAGGTATTATGCCGACTGAGGATTTTTTGTACTTTTAACTACAAACCAATCCATTACGCTATGTTGTTCCTGTATATCCTCTTGGGCCTTGTGGTCCTTATTCTCATCTTGGGTGCCATTGCGCCAAAAACCTATGATGTTTCGCGATCTGTTGAAATTTCCAAACCAAAAAAAGAGGTTTTTGGCTATCTCAAATCCCTAAAAAATCAAGACCATTGGAGTCCTTGGGCCAAAAAGGACCCCAATATGGTGCAGACCTTTACCGGAACCGATGGCGAAGTGGGTGCCACCAATCGTTGGAAGGGCAATAAGCAAGTTGGGGAAGGGGAGCAGGAAATCACCAAAATTGTGGAAGGAGAACGCGTTGAGGGACAACTTCGCTTTTTAAAACCTTGGGAATCTACTTCTGATTGCTATTTGATCACCAAAGAAATAGATTCTGAAACAACCAAGGTTGTTTGGGGTTTTTCAGGAAAGAACAAGTTTCCCATGAGCATCATGATGCTGTTCATGAACATGGACAAAGCCGTAGGCAAGGATTTTGAAGAAGGCTTGGCCAATCTGAAAAATATCTTGGAAAAATAGTAGGAATCTAGGGCTCCACCAACTCCAAAAGCGCAGTATCAAAGTCATTTTCCAAAATTACTTTTCCATTCGTGACCAAAACTTCGGTCTCGGAATAGGTATCGAATAATTTGGTGCCATCACCAAAGAATCCTTTTACGGAAAGCGACTTTTTACCTTTTGGAAGATCTAGTCCCACCACCACTTTGTCCTTGAATTCACCTTCCATATACGTTCTGGAAAATACATAAGGGGCTTTGGTCAAAATTTTATGTTTACCGGCCCCAATGGATGGGTGGTTTCTGCGGAATTGCCCCAATTTTTGCCAGTGTTTGTGGATTTTTTGGATTTCGGGAACCGTATCCAAATCCTTCCAGTTCATGAACGAACGCAGATTGGCATCGCCTTCGGCTCCTTCCACGATCAAAGGTCTTGAGGTTTCATCCCCATAATAAATTTGGGAGGCACCAGGCGTCAACAACAATACATTGGCTGCGCGATACGGCTTTTTGCGTTCCCGATCGAACGGTCCACCATCATCATGGGAAGAAAGATAGTTCAGGACACTTTTTCCTTTCAATTTGGTATTCAGGATGTTGCTGTATTTTGAAAAAATGGATTCGTAATCGTTGTTGGCATCGCCCTTCAATTCAAAATTGATGAGGCTTTTGAAACCAAACCCAAAGAAGTCCACTTTTCTGTCCCCAAAATCGTAATCACGACCGCCTGAAATACCATAATTGTACACTTCGCCGACCATGTAGAAAGGGTTTTCGTCCAAAATCCTATCCTGATGTTTCTTCTTCCACATGTCAAAAGCATAACAGGCCTCTTTGTAAAGATCGCCCCAGGCATTTTCGTTCACATGCTTCACGGTATCTACCCGAAAGCCATCCACACCATAATCGTTGATGTAATCCGTCAACCATTTGATGATGTAATATCTGGGTGCCCTTGGGTAATCGGTGCGTTCAAAAAAGAGATTCAACTCATCCAATTCCTTGCTTAACCTACCTTCATCTTTCCATTTGGCCAAAAGAGCATCGGGCAATTCCACCGGCTCATCGGATTCGGTCAAAATATCAGGTAGATTGGCGACCAAGGTACACTCCGTGGTGTTTTCATAGGTGGTAAATTCGCAAGTTGGTCCGGTTCGTACCCAATCATCGGGCCAAACAGGGTCTTTATCTGTCACGGGTCCGGTGTGGTTCAAAACCACATCCAAAAGAATGCGTATTCCTTTGCTGTGGGCTACTTTGACCAAATTGGCCAAGTCTTTTTTCGTTCCAAAATTAGGGTCCATGGCAGTCCAGTCCTTGGTCCAATATCCGTGATAACCGTAGGTATTGCCAGTGCCTTCATTTGTGGCACCATGAATCTGCTCTACAATAGGTGTCAGCCAAATGGCATTTACGCCCAAATCGGTAAAATATCCTGCTTCAATTTTTTGAATGATACCTTGAATGTCGCCACCTTCAAATCCCCGTAAAACACCGGTTTCTTCGGTACGGTCAAAATTGACATCGTTTTCGGGGTTGCCATTGTTGAAACGGTCGGTCAACAAAAAGTAAACATTGGCCCCTTCCCAAACAAAGGGAACCTGTTTTTTGGGTTCTTGTGTTTCTACTACCTGCACAGTGGTCTCCTCTTGCTTTGGAACTTCCTTACAGCCTGAAAATAGGGGTATCATGGACATGACGACAAGTAGTTTTTTCATGAATTGGGATTTTGTCTAAAGCTATAAAATGAATATGGAATTCGAAAATTTATTTATAGCCGGGCCTCCGCAGCCCTTGAACAAAAAATCCCTTACTGTTTTCGGTTCAGCACCTTGTATTCTTCATAACAGCTAGAGATGGCATCCAAAATCTGGAGGTCGTTCGCTGTGGTGATAAAGGACTTGGAGTAATTGCAGTTGTTCAAAATGTCCTCAATATCCACTTTTTCCAATTGGAGCAATTCCATCAGGGTTTCCCGATCAAACTTGGAAGCCAATAGATCACGAATATTGTCGTCTTCCTTGATCTGACGGAGTTTCCGCATTTGTCTGGGCTTTTTCCCAAAAAGGTTCCGCAGCAAGTCCGCTGGATTGAGGATAGCCCCCAAAACCTTGGTCACTGCACTTGGATTTTTGTTTCCAGCTTCATAACTGGTTGGTAACCCTGAAATGCTGTATTGTTTGGAATTGTTGATGGGTAGGTTCTTTACATCTATTTCGAGATATCCCGTGAGTTGATAAGGTCTAACGATTACTTCTTCCAAGGCATAGGCCAATTCCGTAAGGGCTATTTTGGTTTCCCCGTATCGGAACATGTCGTTGGTAACCCGAACTTTCTGTGTCTTAAAACCGAGGTAGGACAAGTAAAGGGTATCATTAACGGCCGCCGGAATGGTAAACTTTCCGTTTTGGTTCGTAATGGTCCCCTTTACCAAATTCAGGTTGATGACGTGCACACTTTCCAGAGGAAAATCCGTCTGCGCATTCACAACTGTCGCTGTAATCTCTCTAATTTCCTGATTTTCCTCCTCATTTTGGGCAAAGCCCATAAGGGAAACCAAGGAGAAAAATGTAAGTAGAATTCTTCTCATGCAATCTTTGTAGGTATAAAAGTACTAAACAAAGAAAAATAAACAGGATCCTGCTATGATTTAATATAGAATTAACTAATAAAAACCAGGTCTCTTTTTACCTCCCTTTTTAGCGAAATTTCCTTTTTTACCGCTTTTGAACGGCTTGTTTCCGCTGGGTTTACGACCGCCGCCGCCGCCTTTAAAGCCACCGCCTTTTCTGCCGCTGCGTTTTTTGCCACCGCCCTTGCCGCCACCGCCACCTCCTGGCTTGGTAGATACTTCAACGTTTATAAAGCGTCCGTCAACCTTAAATTCGGTGAAGGTTTGAATGATAAGTTCTGTAAGCTGTGCATCGGTGTTGAAGAAGGAGAAGCTATCTTTGGTATCCACATTGTAGATGTCCTCTTTTTCCAAGTCAAGCGTATCTCGAAGAAAATCTTTCAACGACATCCAGTCGTAACCGTCACGCTCCCCAATGTTGATGAAATAACGCACAGAACCTTCAGTTGGTAGGTCGTCTTTGGAGAAATCTTCACGGTCACCTCTTTCCTTGCCACCTTCGGAAGAATTAAGGTCTTTGGTTTTGCTATAGTAGTTGTAGAATTGGGTAAACTCTACAGACACCATCTTTTTGATCAACTCATCGCGATCAATTCCATTCAATACATCATAAATGGCAGGTAGGTAGCTGTCGATTTCCTTGTTGACCTTGGTGTCTTTGATCTTGTTGGCCAAGTGGTACAATTGGATCTCGCAGATTTCAATACCTGAAGGAATCTGTTTTTGAATGAAATCCTGTTTGATCTTGCTTTCAATGGCACGAATCTTTCTTACTTCGGAGCGGGTAACGATAACCATGGAAATCCCTGATTTTCCTGCCCTTCCGGTTCTACCACTTCGGTGGGTGTAGGTTTCGATTTCGTCGGGCAACTGATAGTTGATTACGTGGGTAATATCATCCACATCGATCCCACGAGCAGCAACATCGGTTGCCACAAGCATCTGTACCTGTTTCTTTCTAAAGGCGTTCATCACCAAATCCCTTTGGTTTTGGCTAAGGTCACCATGCAATGCTCCGGCGTTGTACCCATCCTCGATCAATTTCTCGGCCACTTTTTGGGTGTCGCGCTTGGTACGGCAGAACACCACGGAAAATATTCCAGGGTTGGCATCGGCCAAACGTTTCAGGGCAGAGTAACGATCTCTTCCACCTACAGTGTAATATTCGTGTTGTACAGTGGCTGCTCCTGCATTTTTGGTTCCCACGGTAATCTCTACAGGGTTCACCATGAATTTTTTGGCAATGGAAGCCACTTCTTTAGGCATAGTCGCCGAAAAAAGCCAAGTAAGCTTCTCTTCCGGAGTATTGGACAAAATGTCCTTGATATCCTCATAAAAGCCCATGTTCAACATTTCATCGGCTTCGTCGAGTACGCAATAATCAATTTTGGAAATATCCACCATGCCACGACCGATCATATCTTTCATACGACCTGGAGTTGCCACAACAATTTGTGCACCTCTTCTGATCTGGCTGGCTTGTTCGGTAATGCTCGCGCCGCCATAAATGGCAACCACGTTCAATCCTTTTAGGTATTTGGAGTAAAGTTTTATTTCATTGGTAATCTGCAAGCAGAGTTCACGGGTAGGGGAGAGGATAAGTCCCTGTGTGGTCCTACTTTCCACATTGATCTTTTGAATCATGGGAAAACCGAAAGCAGCGGTTTTTCCTGTTCCGGTTTGTGCCAAGGCCACCAAATCGGTGTCCTGCTCCAATAAAATAGGGATGGCTTTTTCTTGTACTTCAGATGGGGACTCAAATCCTAGGTCGGAAATAGCGTCCAATAGGGGTTTGTCCAACCCCAAGGTTTCAAATTTTGTCATAGTGGTATATACCTTTGATCGCAAATATGTTGTGTTGCATAGAGCGATTTTTAGTATATCCCGTTGGCCCATCGCAACACCTTGCCCATACCGGCGGCGTTAATAAAGCGGCAAAGGTACACTAAATATGATCAGTGGGACCTAAGTAGGCAAGTTTTTTAAGAAGGCAACCAATTTTGCAACGGCCATTCCTCTGTGACTTATCGCATTTTTGGTCTCAGAAGGTAGTTCCCCAAAGGTTTGTTCATGCCCGAATGGTTTAAAAATAGGGTCGTATCCGAATCCGCCTTCCCCATATTGGGTATGGGTGATTTCCCCTTCAACAATCCCTTCGAAAACATAAGGTTCGCCGTTCCAATTTAAATGGATAACGGTTTTGAAATGGGCATTTCGGTCCGTTTGACCTTCCATTTCTTTTAAGACCTTGGTCATGTTGTCCTGTGCATTCTTGCCTTCACCGGCATATCGGGCCGAGAATACGCCAGGTCTGCCATCCAACGTATCGATCAACAATCCGGTATCATCCGAAAAACAATTGAAACCATAGGTTCGGGTCACAAAATCTGCTTTGATTTTTGCATTTTCCTCCAAAGTGGACCCCGTTTCCGGAATTTCATCAAAACAGTTGATATCATTCAAGGATAAAAGCTCAATAGAATCGGGCAAGAGCTGTTTTACTTCCTTAAGTTTATGGTCGTTGTGCGTGGCAAAAACAAGTTTCAAATCGTATGGGCTTCAATTGAAATTCAAAAGTACTAATTTCGCCCTACAACAATTTTGGAATGAAATTTAAAGTGCCTCCGGCTTTGGTCATGCTCGTTTTTGGTGGAATGATGTACCTCTTGGCCCGATTCCTGCCCATCGGCGGATTTGATTTCTTCGGCAGGAGGGAGTTGTCCTATGGGCTATTGGCGCTTGGTATTTTGGTGATCCTGATTTCCGTTGTACAATTCCTGGTAAAGAAAACTACCACGGATCCCTTACATCCTAAGAAAACTTCGGCATTGGTCACCAATGGTATCTTCACCTATACCCGAAATCCTATGTATCTGGGCATGCTCCTGTTTTTATTGGCCTTGGGATTGCAATTGGGGAACGCCTTCAATTCCCTGTTGGCGGCAGGTTTTGTGTCCTATATGAACCGATTCCAGATTAAGCATGAAGAGGAACTTTTGGAAGCCAAGTTTGGGAAGGAATATCGCATCTACTGCAAACTGACAAGACGTTGGTTTTGAGTTGTAAACTTGTAGAAAAACCGTTTTTGGGTGCTATTTAAAACAATTTGAAAGCGTTTTTTGATTTATCCACAATTCTGTAAGGTTTTTAAAAAGTTGCGATTACAAGGAATGAATTAATATGTAATTTTACACTTTAATTTTTTTGAAGCGATTCATGGTGGAAGCAGGCCGAAAATATGTTTTCGATTTTGATAGTACCTTGACAAGGGTTGAGGCGTTGGATGTTTTGGCAGAAATGACCTTGCAGGGCAACCCCAAAAGGGAGGAGATCGTAAAGGAAATCCAGAAGATAACCAATCTCGGCATTGATGGTGATATTTCCTTCACCGAATCGTTGGAGCGCAGGATCCGCTTGTTGAATGCCAATAAGGCCGACCTTCAGAATCTTGTTGCCGAGCTTCGTCAAAAAATTTCTCGTTCCATTGCGGCCAATAAGGAGTTTTTCCATGAATATTCTGAGGATATCTATGTGATTTCCTGTGGGTTCAAGGAATTTATCGATCCAATTGTTGAAGAATACAATATCCCTTCGGATAGGGTTTATGCAAATACCTTCAGGTTTGATGAAGAGGGTAATATAATCGGTTTTGATGAGACCAATGTATTAGCGGCCCACAACGGAAAAATTGAATGTTTGAAAAGATTGGATCTGGACGGAGAGGTTCAGGTCATTGGCGATGGTTATAGCGATTATGTGATGCGCGAGGCCGGTATCGCCCATAAGTTTTTTGCCTACACTGAAAATGTGCACCGTGAAAAGGCGGCAAGCAATGCCGATCACGTGGCACCTAACCTAGATGAATTTTTATTTGTGAACGATTTACCAAGAAACCTGTCATACCCCAAAAATAGAATCAAGATCCTTTTGCTTGAAAATGTACACCCAGCGGCTTTTCAAAACCTTTCCGAGGAAGGTTTTTCCGTGGAATTGGTAAAGCACAGCTTGTCCGAGGATGAACTCATTGAGCGTTTAAAGGGCGTTCACGTTTTGGGTATCCGTTCCAAGACCCAGGTCACCAAAAAGGTATTGGATGCAGCCAATAAATTGATGGTCATCGGTGCTTTCTGCATCGGTACAACCCAAATCGATTTGGAGTACAGTAGGAAAAAGGGAGTGGTGGTTTTCAATGCACCGTATAGCAACACCCGTTCCGTAGTAGAACTTGCCGTGGGGCATATCATCATGCTCATGCGAAATATTTTTACCCGCAGTAGCGAAATTCATAATGGGGAGTGGAACAAAACCGCTTCCAATTCAAGGGAAGTCCGTGGTAAGAACTTAGGTATTGTGGGTTACGGTAATATCGGGAAACAGATGTCCGTTTTGGCCGAAGCTATTGGCATGCGTGTTTATTACTATGATGTAGCCGATCAATTGGCTTTGGGTAATGCCGTTAAATGCAACAGTTTAGAGGATTTGTTGTCCGTTTCGGATGTGGTGACCCTACATGTGGATGACAACAAGGCCAACAAAAACTTTATTGGGGAACGTGAGATCAACCAAATGAAGGATGGTGCCATGCTCATCAACCTTTCACGAGGATTTGTGGTGGATATCGACGCTCTTGCCGCCGCATTGAAAAGCGGAAAATTGGGTGGTGCCGCCGTGGATGTTTTCCCAGTGGAACCAGCTGGTAACGGGGCTTTTGAAACGCCTTTGCAAGGACTTCCAAACGTTATCCTGACCCCGCATATTGGTGGTAGTACCGAAGAAGCCCAACGCGATATTGCGGAGTTTGTTCCAAATAAGATCATGGATTATATGAACTCTGGATCTACTGTGGATTCGGTGAACTTCCCGAATATCAGATTGCCAAAACAGAACAAGTCACACCGCTTTTTGCACATTCATAAAAACGTACCGGGAATCATGGCCAAGATCAATGAAGTGTTGGCCAAATACGGTCTTAACATTACCGGGCAATACCTTTCTACCGACCCAGAAGTGGGTTATGTGATCACGGATTTGGACCGTGAGTACGATAAAGAAGTAGTGAAGGAGTTGAAAAACGTGGAAAACACCATCAAGTTCAGGGTACTTTATTAAAAGATAAAAGACCGTTTCACTTCGGGATTCAAGAACAAAGACATTTTGACTCCTGACTCCTGACTCCTGACTCTTGACTCTTGATTCTTGAACTTTTTGCTTAGTTATGGTGATACGGTTCGTTCCGTAAAATGGTAAACCCGCGGTAGATTTGTTCCACCAAGAACAGCCGGACCATTTGGTGTGAAAAGGTCATTTTGGACAAACTGATTTTCCCAGAGCACTTCGCATACACTGCCTCACTGAAACCATAAGGACCTCCAATCACCAAAACCAGGTTTTTGATGCCGCTGTTCATTTTTTTCTGGAGGAAATCGGCAAAATCCATGGACGTGTATTGCTTACCTTTTTCATCCAGTAAGATCAACGTGTCAGTAGGTTGTAATTGAGCCATGATCAGCTCGCCTTCCTTTTCTTTTTGTTGGGCTTCGGACAGATTTTTACTGTTTTTGATATCAGGGATAATTCGGAATTCAAACTTGATATAATGCTGTAACCGCTTGGCATAAACCAATATAAGTTCTTCCAACTCAGCCTTGTCCGTTTTCCCTATGGCAATCAAAGTTATCTGCATGCCCAAAAATAATGATTCAAGCTAAACAATAAGCACGCAAATGTGGTGGGCAAGCAGCAATGTTTTTACTATTTTCGTTGAAACCCCAATGGAATGATATCCGAAGAACAATTTCAAAAAGAACTTGATTTGATCATCACCAACGCCGTTCGTGAAGATGTAGGCGATGGCGACCATAGTTCATTGGCCTGTATTCCGGCCACGGCGACCGGTAAGGCAAAACTTTTGGTGAAGGACGAAGGCATCATTGCCGGGGTGGAATTTGCCCGGATGGTATTCCAATACATCGACCCGGATTTAAAAATGGAAGTGTTGTTGCAAGATGGCAGTTCAGTGAAATACGGCGATGTAGTCTTTTATGTGGAAGGTAGCTCCCAAAGCATTTTGAAGGCAGAGCGATTGGTGCTCAATGCCATGCAACGCATGAGTGCCATTGCCACCAAGACACAAGATTTTGTTTCCCTTTTGGATGGTACCGATACCAAGATTCTCGACACCCGCAAGACAACCCCAGGTATAAGGGCTTTGGAAAAATGGGCCGTAAAGATTGGGGGTGGGGAAAACCATCGGTTTGCTTTGTATGACATGATCATGTTGAAGGACAACCATATCGATTTTGCAGGTGGGATCACCAAAGCCATTGTAAAAACTCAGGAATATCTCAATGAAAAGGGAAAGGACCTAAAGATTATTGTTGAGGCCAGAAACCTTGATGAAGTGGACGAGATTTTGAAGTCAACAGGAGTCCATCGAATTCTTTTGGATAATTTTGATTATGATGACACACGTGAGGCTGTGAACCGAATAGGGGAACAATGCCAGACCGAATCCTCAGGAGGAATCAACGAGGAAACCATTCGAACGTATGCAGAATGTGGGGTCAATTTTATTTCGTCAGGGGCATTGACGCATTCCGTTTATAATATGGATCTAAGTTTAAAAGCAGTGTAGATGTCCGAAGCAATTGAAGAACAGTTGGAAAAAATTCCCATTCTCAATTGGGCGGTTCGTCTATTGAAAAAGATTAAGCTCAAGGCCTTTGAAGGCCTCTCCTTTTATGATCTTATTGAAATGTACCTCATGGGGATTGTTAGGGGAGCGGTTTCCACACGTGCCAGCTCCATTGCCTTTAGCATCTTCTTGGCCTTGTTCCCATTACTGATTTTTTTGGTGACCTTGATTCCCTTCATTATACCTTTTGTAAGTGTGGGCAATGCCAATTTTGACCATCAGTTTCTCGATTTTTTGGAGTCTTTTCTTCCTTCGGCCACCAGTGAATATTTCGGTGACATCTACCAACAGATCAAAGATCAAAAACAAGGGGGACTTTTGTCTTCCGCCTTTATTTTGTCCATCTTTTTGGTGGCCAATGGCGTGAATGCCATTTTTGGGGGTTTTGAGAATTCCTATCATGTGGAATTGACGCGCAATTTTTTCCGTCAATATGCCTATGCCTTAATGGTGGGGCTCATTCTGTCCATTCTCTTAATCATTGGCGCGGTAGCCTTTGTATATTTCGAATTCTATATTGTGGAATACACCAGTGAATACTTGGGTAAAAAATTGGGGTATGATGTGGCCAAAGGGGATTCCGTGGGGATACAGGTAGCCAAGGTTTTGTTTTTCCTGAGTCTTTCCTATCTCACCACGGCCATTCTCTATTATTTTGGTACTGCGGAAGGTAGAAAGGCACGATTTTTTTCTGCTGGGGCCTTGATGACCACCCTCTTATTTTTGTTGACTTCCTATCTGTTCGGTATTTATGTTGAAAAATTTGCCCGCTATAACGAACTCTATGGAGCTTTGGGAGGATTGTTGATTCTGATGGTGTATATCTGGTTGAATTCCAATATTTTACTTTTAGGATTTGAATTGAATGCTACCTTGAACTCCTTGGGTAGAAGGCATCGACGCCAACAGGAGGAACGTGCCAAAAAACTAGAAGAACAACCACAACAACTTGGGGAAGATCAATAAAATTTCAAAGTAGGCAAAAAGGAACGTGTATGGACTTTTTTCTGGATGTAGTACTGCCCATTCCCTTGGAAAGACTTTTTACGTATAAGATCACACCTCAGGAAGCTGATTTTATTAAAAAGGGGATGAGGATTGCGGTGCCATTTGGCAAATCCAAGATCTATACTGCACTTGCCTATCGGGTGCACCAAGAAGCGCCAATTGCCTACGAACCCAAGGAAATTTACCAGATTTTGGATGAAGTTCCCTTGGTCAACGAATTTCAGTTCAATCATTGGGAATGGATTGCGGAGTACTACATGTGTACTTTGGGCGAAGTAATTCGGAGTGCCCTGCCAAGCGCCTTTATGCTGGAAAGCGAGACTTTGATCCTGTTAAACAAAGAGGTTCAAGTTGATGAAATGGACCTTCAGGATGATGAGTTTTTGGTCTTTGAAGCCTTGCAACACCAGACACATCTTCAAATTGGGGAAATCTGCGACATTGTGGACAAGAAGAATGTACTATCCCTCATTAATCGATTGGTACAGAAAGAAGTAGTGCTTCAAAAGGAAGAACTGTATGAGCAGTACAAACCTAAAATGGTGCGATATGTAAAGCTTTCGGATACCTATGGCGATGATGCAAAATTGGAAGAATTGCTGAACGAACTCTCCCGAGCCCCCAAGCAAAGTCAGGTGGTGCTGACCCTGTTCCAGATTCAGGCAAAAAACAAAAAACCGATACCGGTTGACGACCTAGAAAGAGAAAGTGGCAGCTCCAAAGCGGTCATCAAAGCTTTGATTGACAAAGGAGTTCTGGAAGAGTACCACATCAGAAAAGATCGAGTGGATTTTGAGGACACTTCCGAGGAATTCCGAAATATTGCGCTTAACGAATATCAATCCAAGGCATTTGCTGCAATTCAGACTTCCTTTGAAGAAAAGAAACCGGTATTGTTGCATGGTGTCACTTCTTCGGGAAAAACGGAAGTCTATGTAAAATTGATACAGCAATGTTTGGATGAAGGCAAACAGGCGCTTTATTTATTGCCGGAAATCGCGCTGACCTCCCAATTGATCAATAGGCTACAGCATTATTTTGGGAACAAGGTTTCGGTATATCACTCCAAATACAGCATCCACGAAAGGGTAGAGGTTTGGAACAATGTTTTGCACAATGCAGAAAAGGCCCAGATTGTGATTGGTGCCCGCTCTTCGCTCTTTTTACCATATTCCAACCTTGGTTTGGTGGTGGTAGATGAGGAGCATGAGAGCTCCTTTAAGCAATTTGACCCGGCTCCAAGGTATCATGCCCGCGATGCGGCCATTGTTTTGGCCTCGCTCCATGGTTCCCATATTGTTTTGGGCTCGGCTACGCCTAGTATCGAAAGCATGTACAACGCTAAGTCAGGCAAGTATGGCTATGCTGCCATTCCATACCGATTCGGGAATGTATTGATGCCCGATATCAATTTGGTGGATATTAAGGAAGCTACCCGAAAGAAGCGGATGAAGGGCCATTTTTCAGAGACATTGATCAATGCCATTGCAGAAGCCTTGGAAGAAGGGGAACAAGTGATCCTTTTCCAGAACCGAAGAGGTTTTGCACCTGTGGTGGAGTGTACCACCTGTGGGTATGTGGCCCAGTGCCCCAATTGTGACGTGAGCCTTACCTATCATCAGCATCGAAATCAATTACGTTGCCATTACTGTGGATACCATATGGCGTTGCAGCAAGCCTGTTTGGCCTGTGGCAATGCTACTTTGGATAAAAAAGGATTCGGAACGGAACAGATTCAGGAAGAATTGGGCCAACTTTTCCCTAAAGCAGCTGTTGGGCGAATGGATTTGGATACCACAAGGGGCAAATATGCCTATGAAAAAATCATTTCGGCTTTTGAAAACCAAGAAATGGACATTTTGGTGGGCACCCAAATGGTGACCAAAGGTCTCGACTTTAGGAATGTAAGCTTGGTGGGTATCATGAATGCTGACACCATGCTCAATTTCCCTGATTACCGGGCACATGAGCGTAGTTTTCAAATGTTGACCCAGGTGGCAGGTAGGGCAGGGCGTACCCAAAAGCGGGGTAAGGTGCTGATACAGAGTTATAATCCGTATCATCAGATCTTGCAACAGGTGACCACCAACGATTACGATAAAATGTTCGCCGAGCAATTATATGAAAGGGAACAGTTCAAATATCCGCCTTTGGTCCGCATCATAAAGATCACTTTAAAGGATAGGGATTTCAATAAATTGAACGAAGCTTCGGACTGGTTGGCTAGTTCTTTGCGGAATGTGCTCAAGATTCCGGTTTTGGGACCCGAGTACCCTCCCGTTGCTCGCATCCGAAGGGATTATTTAAAAAATGTATTGATCAAGATTCCCCGGGATTACCCGTTGGTACAAACAAAAAATAGCATTAAAAGAATCGAAAGATCTTTTAATGCTATTTCCAAGTATAAAAGTGTACGATTGATCTACAATGTAGACCACATATGATTATACGTTGGCAAGTGCTTCAGCCAGCTCGGTTTTTTTGTTTCTACTTAAAGGAATCTGTCTTCCCCCAACTTCAACATTTTTACTGTTGAATTTTTCTATCTTCTCCAGATTCACAATATAAGATTTATGGATACGAAGGAATTTTTCGGCAGGCAATTGGTTTTCGAAAGACTTCATGGTGGAAAGGATTACGATATTGGCCTCATCGGTCACCAATTTAATGTAATCTCCCAATGCTTCTACCCATTTAATGTCGTTTAGGATAACCTTACGTTTTTTAAGGTTGCTTTTCACAAAAATGTGCTCTTCATCCTCATCAACCCTGTTCATTTGCTCGAATTTGGCAACGGCTCTTTTTACAGAGGCTTCAAAACGGGCCAGCGTGATAGGTTTGTGAAGGTAATCGGTTACGTCGTAGTCAAAAGCTTTAAGTGCATAATCAGGTTTACCGGTGATCAAAATAACCTGTGGTGGGTTCTCTAGGGCCTCTAAAAGGTCAAAACCACTGATGATTGGCATTTCTACATCTAGAAAAATAAGGTCGATGTCGTGGTTTTTCAGGCCATTTTTAGCTTCAATGGCGTTGCTATACTCTGCAACTAAAGCAAGATGTGGATGATTGTTGACCAATTTGGCAACGGCCATCCGCTGCATGGAAGAATCGTCTACAATTATACTTTTTAATTTCATAGAATGGGGTGATTTGTAGGGTTTTAAATCATCGGCAAATTACACAAAAATGACGGTAAGGAACAACAAAAGATGTAAACATGGTCTATTTTGTTGTGTATATTGCCATATACGTTATTTGGGTTTATTGGGTTTTGTTGTTGTTGATAACTCATGTACTTTAAACGAAGTTTTTTTGCTTTTCTTGCAAGGTGATAGAAATATTACTACTTTTGCGCTCCTTTTAAATATATTATAATGAACCATTACGAAACTGTTTTCATTTTGAATCCCGTTCTGTCTGAAACACAGATAGAGGAAACAGTCAAAAAATTTGAGGATTTTTTGATTAACAATGGTGCCAAAATGGTCTCCAAGGAAGATTGGGGACTTAAAAAATTGGCCTATCCCATTCAGCACAAGAAAAGTGGTTTTTACCACTTGTTCGAATTCACAGCCCCTGGTGAGGCCATCGGTCCTTACGAGGTGGAATTCAGGAGAGATGAGCGCGTTATGCGTTTTTTGACCGTTAGGTTGGACAAGCACGCTATTGCTTGGGCAGAAAAACGAAGAACCAAATTAAAAGCAAAGGCATAGGTTATGGCATCTATTGAGCAACAAGCAAAAGCTAAAAAAGACGGGGAAATCAGATATTTGACCCCGTTGAACATTGAGACCAACAAACAAAAGAAGTATTGTAGGTTCAAAAAATCAGGTATCAAGTATATTGATTACAAAGATCCTGATTTCTTGATGAAGTTGGTGAACGAGCAAGGAAAATTGCTTCCTCGCAGACTTACCGGTACTTCCTTGAAATACCAGAGAAAAGTGGCCCAGGCAGTTAAACGTGCCCGTCACATTGCGTTAATGCCGTACGTTGGCGATATGTTGAAATAAAAAATACCGAAGAATGGAACTTATTCTAAGAGAAGATGTACAGGATTTGGGATTTAAGGATGATATCGTTTCCGTAAAGAACGGTTACGGCAGAAACTACCTTATCCCACAAGGTTTGGCCACATTGGCTACTCCATCTGCCAAAAAAGTTTTGGCTGAAAACCTTAAACAAAGAGCCCACAAAGAGAAGAAAATCGTTGATGAGGCGACTAAAATTGCCGAAGCCCTAAAACAATTGCAGATCCGCATCGCTGCTAAAGCTGGTGCCGGTGATAAATTGTTCGGATCTGTGACCAACATTGATTTGGCCGAGGCTTTGGACAAAGAAGGACACCAAATCGAGAGAAAATTCATCAATATTAAAGGTGGATCTATCAAAAGGGTTGGTCCTTACGAGGCAACTATCAGACTTCACAGGGAAGTTGTAGTAGAATTTCCTTTTGAAGTAATCGCTGAAGCGAAGTAACATACTGTAATAAGTATTTGGAAATAAGAGAGTTATCTTCGGATGGCTCTTTTTTTGTTTCGATTTTTTAAAGAAATTCAGACCAATTATTTTTGCACCATGAAATACAAAAGACTTTCTAAGGAACAATTGGAGGAACTGCACCCGGAGTTTATCAACTTTTTGGCAACACAATCCATAACTGCCGAAGAGTGGAAAACGCTCAAGACCGAAAAGCCCGAAGTGGCCGAGGAGGAAATCGATGTGTTCAGCGATTTGATTTGGGAAGGAGTACTCTCCAAAGTGGAATATCTGGAAAACATTTCGGAACGACACATGCACTTGTTTCATTTGACCGAAAAGGAAATGAAGCTACTTTCCGTAAAAGTGATGAATCCTGAAATTGACCTTCGAACTAAAGTCGGTTTTGATTGGTTCAAACGGAATTTTCAATCCGATTTCGTGGAATACCTAACCGCGTCCAAAGCGTATGGCGCTGATAAAAACGTGGACAAGTTTGAATTGATCAAGCAAGGAGCGGCAATAACTAAAGGCGATCTGTATAAATGGTTTGATCAGATTATGGAGTAATTAATCTGAATAAAGGAGGAGGGAGCCAAGAACCAAAACTTCTTTTCTTTTCCTTCTGAGAGGATTAGACAATAGAACTGTGAAATGTCATTCTGAACGGAGTGAAGAATCCTATTTGCTAGTAGAACTTTGATGAGATTCTTCACTCCGTTCAGAATGACACCTAGGAAATTATTTGTCATTTCGACAGAGCGAAGTATGAGCGACGAGAAATCTCACATTCAAATGGATTTCTCACATTCGTTCGAAATGACATACTTATACTTTAAACCTATAACAAACCCCTTATATTTGCACCTGAATTTAAGATTACATGGCACAAAAACCATCCATACCTAAGGGAACCCGTGATTTCTCACCAGAAGAGGTGTCCAAGCGTAACTATATCATCCAAACCATAAAAAAGCATTTTGAAGCCTATGGTTTTCAGCCCATAGAAACTCCGTCTTTTGAGAATTCAGAGACGCTAATGGGCAAGTATGGGGATGAGGGGGATCGCTTGATTTTTAAGATCTTGAATTCGGGCGATTTTATTTCCAAGGTTGATGATGTGACCTACAGTTCCAAGAATTCAAATTCGCTTACCCCAAAAATCTCAGAAAAGGCCCTTCGTTACGATTTGACCGTGCCTTTTGCCCGCTACGTGGTCATGCATCAGAATGAAATTGATTTTCCGTTCAAGCGCTACCAAATCCAACCCGTTTGGAGAGCCGATAGGCCCCAAAAAGGTCGTTTCCGTGAGTTTTACCAGTGTGATGCCGATGTGGTCGGTGCCGATTCCTTGTTGCAGGAAGTGGAATTTGTGCAGTTGTATGACGCCGTGTTCACGGATTTAGGATTGAAAGGCTGTACCATAAAGATCAATAACCGTAAAATTCTTTCGGGTATCGCTGAAGTGATAGGAGCCAAGCATTTGTTGGTCGACTTTACCGTAGCCCTGGATAAATTGGACAAGATAGGAGAGGAGAAGGTGAAGGTCGAAATGATGGAAAAGGGCATTTCTGAAGCAGCAATTACCAAGGCCCAGCCTTTGTTTGAAATGTCAGGCTCCGCGTCGGAACAATTGGAGCAACTAAAAACCTTATTGGCCAACTCTGAAGTGGGTATGCGCGGTGTTTCTGAATTGGAGGAAATCATTTCCACCGTAAATAGTATCGGATTGCAATCCGCTCATTTACAATTGGATGTGACCTTGGCCCGTGGATTGAATTACTATACCGGAGCCATTTTTGAGGTTGCCGCGCCCGAAGGCGTGAGCATGGGTTCCATTGGTGGCGGTGGCCGCTACGATGACTTAACCGGCATTTTTGGATTGAAGGATGTGAGCGGTGTGGGTATTTCTTTTGGTTTGGACCGCATCTATCTCGTTTTGGAAGAATTGAACCTGTTCCCGGATAGTTTGGATACATCTTTGGATGTGCTTTGCCTCAATTTCGGTAAAGGTGAGGGTTTGGCTTCCTTGAAACTGGTATCCACTCTTAGAAAAGCTGGCCTGCGTGCTGATTTATACCCGTCTGATGCCAAGGTGCAAAAGCAGTTCAAATACGCAGATAAAAGAAATGTCCCTTATGTGATCCTATTGGGCGAACAGGAACTAGCCGAAGGGAAATTCGTAGCCAAGAACATGAAAACGGGGGACCAAAAATCCTATGGATTGGATGCTGCAATTCAATTTGCCGAAGCCATCAAATCCGACTTTTAATTTCCTTTACGATAGTTTTGTAATAGGTAGGTCCGTGGGGCACATATTTGGCTACATTGGCCAGACCCCAGGTTTCCTCGGCAAATTGGAACAAGGGAATCAATGCTAGATCATCTACCTCACTATCCTGCTTGATCAAAGCACTTAGGGGCACCTTTAATTCACATAGAAAAATATGGTGGAGTTCGGCATCAATAAAATTTTCGGATATTTTATGAACGGCTTTAAAGGTTCCAATGGACTCCAAGTCGTTAACAGTAATGCTTAGTCCCACTTCTTCTTCTACTTCCCGAACCGCAGCCAAGGGAATGTTTTCCCCAGCCGATACATGTCCTGCAACTGAAACGTCCCATAACAGTGGGTGGGTGTCCTTGTGTTTTCCCCGTTGTTGGATCAATACCCTGCCATCCTTGGTATACAGCCAAACATGGATGGTGGGATGGAGTAGCCCTTTTCGATGTGCTTCGGACTTTAGACAGGATTGCCCCGTTGGGTTGCCTTGCTCATCCAAAATGTCCACATATTCATCCATATCCCTAAAGATAAGTACTAACTGTCATTCTGGAGGAGCTTTGCGACTGAAGAATCTAATCTAAGATCAGATGCTATGCTCCAAATGACCCATTAGTTAATCAAAATAACTGAACGTTTCTCCTTCTTTGATGGTCAACAAAGTTTCATAGATCAAACGGATTACGTTTTCCACGTCCTCCTTGTGCACCGTTTCCACAGTGGTATGCATGTAGCGCAAAGGCAAGGAAATCAAAGCGGAGGCCACACCACCGTTGCTGTAGGCAAAGGCGTCCGTATCCGTACCTGTATAACGTGATGATGCCAAACGTTGGAAAGGAATCTTTTTCCCTTCTGCGGTTTCAATAATGCGTTCCCTGAGCTTATTCTGCACTGCCGGGGCATAGGAAACCACAGGTCCGGAACCGATCAAGATTTCCCCCTCCTTCTTTTTGTCGATCATAGGAGTGGTCGTATCATGGCAAACATCGGTTACAATGGCAATGTTCGGCTTAATGGTCTGGGTAATCATTTCAGCACCGCGAAGACCAATTTCTTCCTGAACAGAGTTGGTCACGTAAAGCCCAAAAGGCAGCTTTTTCTTGTTTTCATGGAGCAGTCGGGCCACTTCCGCAATCATAAATCCACCTACGCGGTTATCCAAGGCACGACAAACGAACTTATCCTTGTTCAGGATATGGAATTGATCAGGATAGGTGATCACGCAACCCACGTGAACGCCCATTTTCTCTACTTCGGCTTTGTCTTTGGCACCTATGTCGATAAAGATATTTTCTAAGGTTGGTGCTTCTTCTTTAGCACGGTCGCGTGTATGGATGGCGGGCCAACCGAAAACACCTTTAACAACACCCTTTTTGGTATGGATGTCCACCCATTTGGATGGCGCGATCTGGTGGTCACTTCCTCCATTACGGATAACGTACAGCAGGCCATTGTCAGTGATATAATTAACGTACCAAGAAATTTCATCGGAATGCCCCTCGATCACCACCTTGTATTCGGCCTTCGGGTTGATGACGGCCACGGCGGTACCGTAGGTATCCGTGATAAATTCGTCAACATAGGGTTTTAGGTAGTCCATCCAAATTTTTTGACCCTCCCATTCATAGCCAGTGGGCGATGGGTTGTTCAAATATTTTTCAAGAAATTCAAGGGACTTTTTATTGATGATCTTAGCTGATGCCATACGTCTGATTTAGTACACAAACATAAGAATATTCACTTTTATTTAATAACCAAATCATACCTTTATATGTAATTTTGGCAGGACTTTAGACAAATGGACCGTATGTTTCGGACTTTCATTTTTGGCTTTTTTCTGATGATTTGGTCCCTTGGGTTTTCCCAGGAAACCGAAAAGGATTCATTATTGTTTCCTAAGGATTCCGTGGAGGATTACTACGTCCGTTTTGAAGGTGATTCCATTTTAATGAGCTCCATTGCACTGGATGAGGTTTATATTTTTGGGAAGCTTCAATTTGCGGATAAGAACGAGCGTCTTCGGTATTTGATCCTTCGTAGAAAGACCTTGAAAGTGTACCCATATGCCAAGTTGGCTGCGGAGCGATTGGTGGAGTTGAACGATAGTCTGCAGCACATCACGAAGAAACGACATCAAAAAAAATATACCAAAAAAGTTCAGAAATATATTGAAGAAGAGTTTTCAGCTGAACTCAAAAAATTGACCCGTACCGAAGGTCAGATTTTGGTGAAATTGATCCACAGACAAACAGGGGAGACCGCTTTTGATTTGGTGAAGGAATTGAGGAGTGGCTGGCGTGCCTTTTGGTACAACACCACGGCCAGTATGTTCAAAATCAGTTTGAAAGAGGAATTTTTACCCGAAGAGGTCCTTGAGGATTATTTGATCGAGGATATCTTACAACGTGCGTTTTCAGCGAATCAACTGGTGCGGCAAAATTCGGTGCTGGACTATGATTACGCCCAATTATCGAATAAGTGGAAAGTTAATTCCCCAGCTTCCAAAAACTAGTTCTTGGTCTTTTTGCCAAAAACGGCATCCATCACAATACTTACCGAACGGAATCCCAAATAAATGGCCAATCCGGCAAACAAAATGCCAAGGATCAAAACGGGTATGTAGAGAAAATGACCTTCGTTCTTAAAGGCCTCATAAATTAAAAAGGGGCCCATGAACATTGCCAATACAGTGAATCCGAATGATTTTAAGCCTTTGACCAAAAGTTCCTTGTCCGTATGCCTCATAGGACCAAAGTAGGAATATTAACTTATATTTAGAGGGTAATGCACAAAAATTAACCATGGAAATACTAGTTCTTGCCGCGGTTGTCCTCTTCATCATTTTGGCCACTGTGAAGTTTAAGATGCACCCCATTTTCTCCCTTACCATAGCGGCTGTGGCATCTGGTTTTTTATTGGGACTTTCCCCTCAGGATATCATGACCATCATCGGGGATGGTTTTGGCAAAACGCTTTCAGGAATCGGATTGGTAATTGCTTTTGGTACCGTTATCGGGATTTATTTGGAAAAAACGGGAAGTACCCAAGTGTTGGCGAATAGCATTTTAAAATGGATTGGTTTGAAACGGTCACCGCTGGCCATCAATCTCGCCGGATATGTCATTTCCATACCCGTTTTTTGCGATTCGGGATTTATCATCCTTTCCTCTTTGAACAAGGCGATCAGTAAGAAAACAGGAATTCCGGCATTGGTGTTTGCCATTGCGTTGGCCACAGGTTTGTATTCGGCCCATGTTTTTGTGCCTCCAACACCAGGGCCATTGGCTGCTGCCGCCATTTTGGAAGCCGATTTGGGATTGGTCTTACTCTTGGGTTTGTTAGTGTCCATTCCCGTTTCTTTGGCTGGTTACTTTTGGGCGAAGCACATTGGAAAATCCCTAAAAGAAGATGAGGAAGCCGTATCCGTTAAAGAAAATACAGAGGAGCCCAATTACGGTATCAAACCCATTCAAGCCTTTATGCCATTGTTGGCGCCCATCCTATTGATTGCTTTAAAATCCATCGTCAATTATCCTACTTACCCTTTGGGTAACGGTTTGGTCTTTAAGATTTTGGATTTTTTAGGAAGTCCTATAATCGCCTTGTTGATCGGGGTTTTCCTTGCTTTTTCATTAGGAAAAAAAGTACCGTCAAAAGAAAAGGAAGGATGGGTTGCCGAAGCCTTTAAACAAGCAGGTTCCATTGTGTTGATTACAGGCGCTGGTGGTGCATTTGGTGGTATTTTAAGAACGATTGATATTGCTTCCCTTATCAACTTGGAATCTAGTTCAGGAATGGGAGGGTTGTTGATTGCCTTTGTGATTGCGGCCATCCTGAAAACGGCCCAAGGCTCTTCAACCGTATCCATTATCACCACCTCGGCCATTATAGCACCCTTGTTGGAAACCTTTGGTCTTGTTGGTGTTACGGATAAAGCTTTGGCTGTTTTGGCCGTTGGGGCAGGAGCCATGACCGTATCCCACATCAACGATAGTTATTTTTGGGTGGTTTCCCAATTTTCCAATATGAATGTGAAAACAGCATTACGCGGTCATACCTTGGGAACCTTAATGCAGGGACTTGTAGGGATATTGATGGTCCTTCTACTTTATATGGTACTGTGAGAGCCCTACTATTGAATGGTAATGGTTTGGGAGTACACCTGGGAAACCGCAAAATAACCAAGGGCATAATCATTGGGACGTTCCACATTGTCAAAAATGTCAATATTGTCCAATCCGGTGATATCAAAAACATTACCCCTGACCGTTGCCACAGGGGTTTGGAACACTCCTAGGTTGTCGGTAGTCTGTTCCACAACCAAATCCATGTAATTGTAAAAGTCTTCCGTGGCTCCCCAAATACTGACAGTTACATCTTGACCTACATTCAAATTGCTGTCATAGAAATAGGAGAACTGAAATTCCTGTCCATTAAAAAATTGATCTTCAACTGCTTGAAATTCCCCAAATCCAAAATCGAAAATATAAAAGTTTTGAGCCTCTGGATCATCGGTAAATGAAACGATGACCTCCGTTTCCTCATCATCAAAAAGGGTATCGTCTCCTTGCTCCAGATTATCCAAAGGAACCGCAGGGGCATAATCGGTCCGTGCATAGTACCGTCGACCTTTATGGGTAATCTCCATAATGAAAGTAATACCGGGCTCCACATAAGCGGTGCGTATTCTTTGGTCTTCCGTAAAATTAGGGTTGGGTATATAAATGCCGGTTCCCGGTTCTTCTTCAATCAGATGAGAAAACGAAAGACTTTCAAAAAGTCCATCCCTAGTAGGTCTTCCATAATAAATGACAGCACTTTCCACCTGCGTGGGCTGGTTGTCCTCAAAATAACTGCTGGTCTCCTTCATGGCAATCCTAACATCCACAAATTCCTGGCTTTTGTCCACTTTTAAGATGCCTCCCACCACTAAACGGGTTTCTACCTCTGGAAGTTCCACATCGATAACATCTTCACAAGAAATGAAGGTCAAGGCTACAACAACATATATCCAAAATCTTTTCATAGCGCCTAAAATTTAAAGTTATAGGTTACGGAAGGGATAATCCCAAATATTGATGTTCTTAGGGCTTCGCGCCTGCCGGTATCCTCATTTTCCCTAAAATTGATGGAGGCCGCGTTTTTTCTATTATAAACATTGTACAAACTGAACACCCATTCCGATTGCACTTTTTTACGCTGATTTCGTTTTGGGGTCAAGGTAGCCGAAAGGTCCAACCGATGATAGTCGGGAAGCCTTACTTTGTTCCTAGGGCCATAATAGGGTACCACCACACCTTCAATTTCAAATTGCCCGATGGGATAATTGGTGGGCTGCCCTGTTTGAAAGATGAAATTGGCGTTGAAATTCCATTTCTCGTTTAGGTCGAAGCTTCCAAATAGAGCAAGGTCGTGTGTCTTGTCATAAGGAGTGCTATACCATTCCCCTAAATTAATCCCGGTTTCAAGGTCAGACCTCCCGGTATCCAAACCTAGATCTCGGCCAGGTGTTCGTTGTTCGGATCGCGATAGGGTATAAGCTAGCCATCCGGTAAACCTTCCCTCATTTTTCCGAAGTAAAAACTCGATACCGAATGCCCTTGCCATCCCGTTTAAAATGACTTGTTCAATGGCATTATTGGCAATCAGGTTGGCACCGTCTATATAATCGATCCTATTCTGAATGTCTTTGTAGTACACTTCGGTTTCAAAGCTATACCGACCGTTTTTAATGTTCCTAAAATATCCTACGGCATACTGATCTAACAACTGCGGTTTCACAAAAGGACCGCTTGGCGTCCAAACATCCAGAGGGGTAGGGGAACTGGTATTGGAAAGGAGGTGCAGATACTGCGCCAGACGGGTATAACTCGCCTTTACGGAGCTCTTGCCATTAAAATTGTAAGAAGCAGACACCCTTGGCTCCAAATTGAGGTATTTTTTCAAGGTGCCACCACGACCTGGGTTGATGGTGTCAATGGGTTGGGCTTCCCGATATACCAAGGTAAATGGATCAAAAATAACGGGATTGTTGTCTTCATAAACATAGAATTCGTCCTGACCCAAACGGTTGAACTGACTCACCCTTAGACCATACTCCACGCTCAATTTTTCGGTCAAATCGTGTTCTACATCCAAATAAATGGCATTCTCGTTGGCATATTTTTTGGTCAATTGTTCCTCAACGATCCCTGAACTGGGACTATTCGGTTTGATTTTACCCGGATTGAACACATAATACGTGTTCTGTATGCCGTAGTTCAGTTGGAGCTTATCATTTAGGTAATGCTTTAAGTCGTACTTCAGATTGAAGTTTTGGATGCCAGAATCCCATTCAAATCCCACAAAATCAAGCTCTAAGCCATAATAATAATCCGAATAGATCAAGGAGAGGTTCGAAAATAATTTCTCGGAGAACAGATGGTTCCACCTAAAATTACCCACAGCGTTCCCGTAAGTATTCACAAACTTATCGTTGACGCTGAAAAGGTCCCTGCCAAAATACCCAGAAAGGAAAATGTTGTTGTTCTCATTGATCTTATGGTTGATCTTGGCGTTCAGATCATAGAAATAGGCCTTATTGTTGACATCGAACAACGGGAGGAACAAATGTGCATACGAAGCGCGGCCCCCGACCAAAAATGCTGTTCGTTCATCTTTTATCGGTCCTTCCAAAAGCAATCTACTGGCAACGGCACCAATACCACCGTTCACTTTAAAGTCCTTGCTATTTCCCTCTTTTTGAAAAATTTCCAAAACTGAGGACACCCTACCTCCATAGCGGGCCGGAATTCCTCCTTTAAAAAGTTTTACATCTTTGATGGCATCGGGATTAAAAACTGAAAAGAACCCGAACAGGTGGGAAGAATTAAAAACGGTGGCTTCATCCAAAAGAATCAGGTTTTGATCGGTTGCACCGCCCCTAACATTGAATCCAGAAGAAGCTTCGCCTGCATTGGTGACCCCAGGGAGCAGCAACAACGATTTGATGACATCCGCCTCGCCCAGCACCACCGGAATCTGTTTTATGGTTTGTGCCGCTAGGGTATTCACGCTCATTTGGGGCTTTCTAATGTCCAATCGTTCCGCATCATCGGTAACCACCACTTCTTCAAGTTCTTCAGCTTCTTCGGCCAAGTTGAAGTCTTTCTTCAAGTTTTTATTCAGGTTGATCGTCTCAACAATATCCTGAAAGCCCAAATAACTAACGGTAATGCGATATTCACCTTTTGGAAGGGTCAAGGAGTAAAATCCGTATTCGTTGGTGGTAGTACCAGTGCGCAATTCTGTTACCGCAATGGTTACACCGATGAGGGTCTCGTTGCTTGTGGCTTCCGATACGGTTCCGCTAAGCGTATATTTTTCTTGGGCAATGAGCACATAAAAATGCCCAAACAGGGCAAGCAAAAGTGCGAGAAGATGTTTGGGCATTTTGATTGGTTTTTTTAAAAATACAAAATTGAATCGAACGATGGAAACAAACCATTTCGCCCCATCCAATTTTAACATAAAGGCTGATTACCAAAAAAATAAGGCGCACAAGGTTATTCCTTGTGCGCCTTATGGTTATGAATTTCCAAGATGAGATCTAAGCGATACGATCCAGGATTTTGTTCAATGTTGCACTCGGGCGCATGGCTTTAGATGCCAATTCTGCATCTGGAAGATAATAGCCTCCAATGTTTACTGCAGCACCTTGGGCATCAATCAATTCTTGGGCGATTTTTGCTTCGTTTGTGGACAATTCCTGATAAACTTTACCGAAAGTTGCCTTTAGATCGGCATCGTCGTTCTGCGCTGCCAATTGTTTTGCCCAATACAAGGTCAAATAAAAATGACTGCCCCTCGTGTCAATTTCATTAACCGATCTGGAAGGAGATTTATCGTTGTTCAAGAACTCTTCCGTTGCTTTGTCCAAAGCTTCGGCCAAAACCTGTGCTTTTTTATTGTTGTTTTTTTCGCTGAAGAATTCCAATGAAACGGCCAAGGCCAAGAACTCCCCAAGGGAATCCCATCGCAAGTGACCTTCTTCCAAGAATTGCTCCACGTGCTTGGGAGCAGAACCTCCAGCACCTGTTTCAAACAATCCGCCACCGTTCATCAACGGAACAATGGAAAGCATTTTGGCACTGGTTCCCACTTCCAAAATTGGGAAGAGGTCGGTCAGGTAATCCCTCAATACGTTTCCGGAGACTGAAATGGTATCCTTGCCTTCTTTGATTCGTTTCAACGTGAATTTTGTCGCCTCGATAGGGGAAAGGATTCTAATATCCAAACCTTTGGTGTCGTAATCCTTCAGGTAAATATTTACCTTCTTGATCAATTCAATGTCGTGTGCCCTTTCATCATCCAACCAAAAAATGGCAGGTGTATCAGTGGCCTTGGCACGGGAAACAGCCAATTTTACCCAATCTTGAACCGGTGCATCCTTCACTTGGCACATCCTCCAAATATCCCCTTCTTCAACATTGTGCTGAATCAAGGTTTCACCAGTGGCAATGTTCACCACTTTCACGGTACCTGAGGTTGTGATCTCAAAAGTCTTGTCATGGGAACCGTATTCCTCAGCTTTTTGGGCCATAAGACCTACGTTGGGCACCGTACCCATGGTAGTGGGGTCAAAAGCTCCATTTTCTTTACAAAAATCGATGGTAGCTTGATAAACGCCGGCATAGCTACTGTCAGGAATAACAGCTTTGGTATCCTGCAATTTGCCATTCTTATCCCACATTTTCCCTGAATTACGGATCATGGCCGGCATCGAAGCATCTATGATCACATCGCTTGGAACGTGTAGGTTCGTAATGCCTTTTTCAGAATTCACCATGGCCAGATCAGGACCGTTTTCAATGCTTTTGGCAATGGCAGCCTTGATTTCTTGATGTTGGTCTTCTGGTAATTGACCTATTTTGTTCAATAAGGTTTCAAGACCATTATTGGCATTGATTCCCAATTTTTCAAAGGTTTCCCCGTAATTTTTGAAAAGCTCAGCAAAATAAACTCTTAAAGCATGACCGAAAATAATAGGATCGGAAACCTTCATCATGGTTGCCTTAAAGTGCAAGGACAACAATAGATGATTTTTGCGAGCATCCTCAATTTCTTTGGATAGGAATTCAACCAACGCCTTCTTGCTCATAACTGTGGCGTCAATGATCTCTCCTTTTTGAAGGGCAATCTTGTCTTTCAATACCGTGACCCCACCTTTGGTGTCTACCAAATCGATACGAATATCGCAGGTCTCGGTTGTGGTCAGTGATTTTTCATTGGATTTGAAGTCGCCATGGTCCATAGTGGCTACATGGGTTTTGGAATCCGATGCCCAGGCGCCCATAGAGTGGGGATGTGCCTTGGCGTAATTTTTTACGGCCTTTGGGGCCCTGCGATCGGAGTTGCCTTCCCTTAACACGGGGTTTACGGCACTTCCCTTTACCTTGTCATACTTTGCCTTGATGGTCTTTTCTTCCTCGGTCTTGGCATCATCCGGATAATCAGGAAGGTTGTATCCTTTTTTCTGTAATTCCGCAATGGCTTCTTTCAACTGGGGAATGGAGGCACTGATATTGGGCAATTTTATGATATTGGCTTCGGGTGCTTTCGCAAGTTCTCCCAAAATGGCCAGGTCATCGGCAACCTTTTGATCGTCCGTCAAATATTCCGGAAAAATAGCGGCAATACGTCCAGCTAAAGAGATGTCCTTGGTCTCAATGGAAATATTGGCGGTCTCGGTAAAGGATTTTACAATAGGAAGGAAGGATAAGGTGGCCAAGGCAGGTGCCTCGTCTGTTTTGGTGTAAAAAATTTTAGCCATTTATATGTGTTATGTTTGAGCGGTGCAAATATACAATTTATGTATGGTGCACTTACTATGGAAGGTCTAAATATAGGCTATGCGGCGGGATTATCACAAAAAAACAAAAGCCATATCTTTGTTTTCACATAGATATGGCTTTCAGAATGGGATCGTAAGAGTTGTTCTGTGTTGCTACAGTACTGCAATCTGTGATTGCCTCTTTCGCCCCTTCAACGTTTTCTTTGCCCGGTTTACCCATCTTTCGATCGAGCCCCGTGTTACAAAGTGTTCCGATTCTTTCCTAAACTTTATCAAAACTGGAAATTGCCTTCCCGTTCGCACATAAAATTTACTATTTCTCCTTGAGCCTGACCATAGGCCTGTTTCAATTTGAAATTCCTTTTGTGATCAGTAGTGTTACCAATTAAAAGGGAAATCTCGGTTTTTTAAAGAACGTCAACTTTAAAAGTTGAAATATTCCTGTGATGGTATCACCGTCATATTTCTTTCACTAAAGTAGTATAAAGAATGAAAAGCGCAAATTTTGTAACGGATTTAAAATCAACAATATATGAACCGATGTTATTAACAATTGTTCATAAAAAAAGCACCCATATTGGGTGCTTTTTTAGATAAGGTGCTAATTGGATTAGCCCCTAACTTCCTTGATACGGGCCTTTTTACCGGTAAGACCTCTGAAGTAGAAGATTCTGGATCTACGTACTTTACCTTTTTTGTTTACCTCAATTCGTTGCAAAGCTGGCATGTTGATAGGGAAAATTCTCTCTACACCAACGGTACCTGACATTTTACGAATAGTAAAGGTTTCGGTTGCACCGCTCCCTCTTCTTTGGATTACCACTCCTTTGAAGAACTGGGTACGTGTTTTTTCACCTTCCTTGATTTCGTAATACACGGTGATGGTATCACCGGATGAAAATTCTGGGAAGTCTTTTTTTGGAACAAATTCGTCTTCAACAAATTTTATTAAGGATTCCATTGTTTGTTTTTTAGCGTTTACCAGAACCAACTTTCACGTATCTCGTCAGAGGTTGATTTTGAGATTGCAAAAGTAATGCAATATTTAGAATTGGCAAGGTGTTTTTTGATTTTTAGTGGAAAGCCCCTATTTTAATAGGTCTGGCCTTCTTTCTTGGGTACGCTCCATAGATTGTTGCTCCCTCCATTTTTCGATTTCGGGCAGGTTGCCGCTCAACAAAATTTTTGGGACTTCCCTTCCTTTGTACTCCGCAGGCCTGGTATATACTGGAGGTGCCAAAAGATTGTCCTGAAAGGTATCGGTCAAGGCAGAAGTTTCATCATTCAAAACTCCGGGAAGCAACCTTATGATGGCATCACATAAGATGGCAGCCGCCAATTCGCCCCCAGAGAGCACATAATCACCTACGGAAATTTCCCGTGTCACGAACATATCCCGGACCCTTTGGTCCACACCTTTATAATGTCCACATAAAATGATCAGGTTTCCCTTTAGGGAAAGTTCGTTGGCCATCCGTTGGTTCAGTGTTGTACCATCAGGGGTCATGTAGATGATTTCATCGTAATCCCGCTCTGCCTTTAATTGCGAAATACACTTGTCAATGGGTTCTACCATCATTACCATGCCTGCACCGCCTCCAAATTGGTAATCATCAATTTGCCTATACTTTCCCGTGGCATAATCCCTTAAATTGTGCAAATGGATTTCCACCAGGTCCTTTTCAATGGCCCTTTTTAAGATGGATGCTTCAAAAGGACTTTTCAATAGTTCGGGGAGTACGGTTATGATATCAATCCGCATGGACATGGTTCCTGAATTTTATTTCGCCCCAAAAGTAAGGAAAGCTGAAACAACATGTAGAAATAAAAAGGCTTCCCGAAGGAAGCCTGATATTATGACTTTTTCTGCTTGTTCAATTCGTCCTGTAACTGGCGACTAATTTTTTGCTCGCGCTCCAAGGATCTGCGGCGATGGGTCTCATATTCCTCTTCCAACTCCGCTAGTGCCGATTTGGCCTGTTGCGTTAAGAAATTACTGTTCCTAAATCGGTAGATAAAGAAAAGCAACAACAACAGGAGTCCAAAAATGATGGACCACAGGATGAAATTATAAGCTCCTTTGCTGATCAAGGCTCCAAAGAAAGAAATGCTGTCTTTTTCCTCGGTTACATTGTTCAGGTTATTGGTGGTTTCCTGCAGTTTGTTGTTCAGGCTCTCAATTTCAGCGTTGTTGGCATTGATGGTCCCGGTCAGCTCTTTAATGGTTTTATTGGCCGTACTGATCGTATCAAAAATATTCTTTTTGATGTCGTTCAGGCTCGATAATTTAATGACCTCATAGGCCACTCCGTTGGTGGATCTGTAATTGGTGGATACCCGTTCCAGATCCTCAAACTGGCCTTTAAGGGTAGTGTCTGTAGACTCGGTTGTTTCGTCCTCCTGCGCTTGTAGGCTGAAAATAGGGATAAGTAGTGCTAGTACTAAAAGTGTTCGTAAATGCTTCATGGTCAAATAGATTCTCGTAAAATTTAGATTAAGGGTAAAACGAAAGTACACCATTAAACCAAAAATCAAAAGAAAAACCTGATTCCTGGAGCGGTAAATCCGGGTTACCTGATCTTAATAATACGTATAACGCCTAACCTTGGCGATATATTTCGCCAAACGCACAACTTGATGGGAATATCCGTATTCGTTATCATACCATATGTAGAGTACCACACTTTTCCCGTCTGCGGATACTAGGGTCGCCGTACTGTCATAAACAGATGGGGCAGAGGTTCCTACGATGTCGGAAGACACCAATTCGTTGCTCAATGAATATTTGATCTGTTCCACAAGATCACCTTCCAGCGCATATTTTTTCAAGATGGTATTGATGCCTTCTTTGGAGGTCTTGTTTTTTACTTCCAGATGTAAAATGGCCAAAGATCCGTTGGGAACCGGAACCCGAATGGCGTTCGAGGTCAATTTTCCCTTTAGGGAAGGAAGTGCTTTGGCAGCGGCCTCTCCAGCACCCGTTTCGGTGATGACCATGTTCAGTGCTGCAGCTCTTCCGCGCCGGTATTTGCTGTGCATGTTGTCCACTAAGTTCTGGTCATTGGTGTAGGCGTGGATGGTTTCCAAATGGCCTTTTTTGATGCCCAAAGAATCTTCAATAACCTTTAAAATAGGTGTAATGGCATTGGTGGTGCACGATGCAGCAGAAAAAATCTTGACCTTGTCCGGATCAAAGTTTTTATGGTTCACTCCATGAACTACATTAGGAACTTCCTTTCCTGGAGCGGTCAACAATACTTTTCCAGCACCGTTGGCGTCCAAATGACGGGATAATTCCTTTTGATCTCTAAAAACCCCGGTATTGTCAATGATCAGGGCATTGTAGATGCCATATTTGGTATAATCAATATCTTCCGGTTTGCTGGCCCTAATGAGTTTTACGGTGGTACCATTAATGATCAACGCCTCATTTTTGGTATCAATATCCACAGTGCCTGTAAATTGCCCGTGTACGGAATCCGTTTTGAGCAATGCAGCCCTTTTTTCCAGCATATCCGGTGTCAACTCATCCCGAACCACAATGGCCCGCAGTCGGAGTTGGCTTCCACGACCGGTTTTGGCCATCAGTTCCCTTGCCACAAGTCTACCTATCCTTCCAAATCCGTAAAGGACTACATCCTTTGGTTTTATGGCCTTGGTAGTCTGCGCATCCTTTAATTTTTCTATGACAAAAGCCTTTACATTCAGGTCATTGTTCTCATCGGAATGGTATTCGTAGGTCAATTTGCCGATATCCAATTTGGCAGGAGGTAGGTTGATGTCATTGATGGCCCTCAAAATTTCCACCGAATCGAAAATTGAAATAGGTTTTTGCACAAATTCCCCGGCATATTCGTGCAGGTTGATGATGTCACTTACGTTTTTGTCGATAATCTGGTTTTTGAAGAGAACTACTTCTATGGCCTTGTCGTACCATAGGTCGCTGATAATTTTGATGAATTCTGTCGTAGCTTTTCTTCTATCTGCTTGAAAAGCAAGTTCTTTTTCGTAATTTTTAATATCACTCATGGATTTAAACTGTGCTGATAGGGTTGAAAATTTCGGCTAAATTAGATATTTCAATCGTTTTCGTAAAGGAAAATGAATATAAAAAAAGGCACCTTTTTACAGGTGCCTTACGTGTTTTTTCTGCACTTTTTATTGCAGGATCATATGTTCTTTTTCGCCATTTTCGTTGATCATGGTAAAACTCGTCCTTCCATATCGTGTGATTTCGCCAAAATACTTTTTGGCGTCATCCATATTGGTTACTTCGTTACCGTCTACTTCAATAATGACCTTGTTTTTGAGACCGTACCTTCCATAAGCCTCCGGTACGTCGATTATCTTCACACCTTTTGATACTCCAAATTTCTTTTTGTCCTCTTTGGAAAGATTTTTTACCGTAAATCCAGTTGCGGGGAGCAGAATACTGGTTTGTTTGGTAAGGGTTACATCTTTGATGATGTTTTCACCATCCCGTTCCACCATCACTTTAACTACATCGCCCGGGCGTTTGGCAGAAAGATAACCTGTTAGTTCCGAAAATTTATGAACGGATTGGTTATCTACTTGTTTGATGATATCGCCCTTCATGAGTCCGGCATTGGCTGCGCCTGATTCTTCGGTCACTTCGGAAATATATACTCCTTCAAGATCATCAATTCCCAATTCGGTGGCGGCTTCAGGGTTCAGGTCGCCCCCTTTGATTCCCAATAGTCCTTTTTGAACATTACCGAACTCCATAATGTCTTCCACTACTTTTTTGGCAATATTACTGGGAACGGCAAACGCATAACCCACATAGGAACCGGTTTGGGAGGTAATGGCGGTATTGATACCGATCAAATCCCCATTGGTGTTTACAAGGGCTCCACCACTGTTACCGGGGTTTACGGCTGCATCGGTCTGAATAAAGGATTGTGGTTTTTGTGGAGATAATGATCTTGCTTTTGCACTCACGATTCCAGCTGTTACGGTGGATGTTAAGTTGAAAGGGTTGCCCACGGCCAACACCCATTCCCCGATCTTCGCATTGTCAGAATCGCCAAAAGCCAAATAGGGAAGGGATTCTTCTGTATCGATTTTCAAAAGGGCAATGTCATAGTCCTCATCGGCCCCAATGACTTTGGCATCATAATTCTTATTGTTGTTCAGGGTAACCTGCAATTGACTCGAATTGGCAATTACGTGGTTGTTGGTCACAATATAACCGTCAGGGGAAATAATCACCCCAGAGCCTGTTCCAACTTGCGGAACCTGTTGACGTTCAAAACCATAAAAAAAATCCGAAAGGCTTGTAGGCCCCTTGCTCAGGGTCAGGTTTTTTACGTGTACCACGGAGTTTACGGTTTTTTCAGCAGCCAGGGTGAAATCCACTTCATTGATTCCGGCCCCTCTCGGCGAGGTCGGCAGGTTGCTTGTATTGATTATGGGGTTTTCCTGAGCGGTGGTCACCCATTTGTAATTTTCTTTTTCAAAAAACATCTTGTACGCCCCTAATGTAATGGCCCCTGCAAAAAGGGAGACAAGGAACAAACTGGCTATTCTCTTCATAATTCGATAATTATTTAACATTTAGCTCTAACAAAATTAAAGGAAATCCATTTTTTCATTTGTTTGTTTAACGCTGTTTTAACTCCAAAAAATTCCTTAAAAAATGCCCTAAATTTGTTCCTTTGTAGCAAATGATGAAACTACAGTTTTTTAAATATCAAGGTACGGGCAACGATTTCGTGATCTTGGACAATCGCGAGGGCAAGTTCCCCAAAACCAACACCCAATTGGTGGCACATCTTTGCGACCGCCGGTTCGGTATCGGTGCGGACGGACTCATCCTTTTGGAAAATGACGATACGGCCGACTTTAAAATGGTGTACTATAATGCTGATGGGGAAGAGGGTACAATGTGCGGAAACGGTGGAAGATGCCTTGTTGCTTTTGCCCATTTTTTGGGCATTGTGGATAGGGAAACAACCTTCAACGCTGTGGACGGCTTGCATTATGCCGAAGTGGAAGGTGACACCGTGAACCTTAAAATGGTAGATGTTGAGGAAGTGCATGAAAAACCTGCCTACAGTTTTCTGGATACCGGCTCTCCCCATCACGTACAATTGGTAAAGGATCTTAGTCATTTTGATGTGCACAAGGAAGGTAAAAAGTTACGCTACGGCCTTTACGGACAAGCGGGAAGCAATATCAATTTTGTGGAGCAAGAAGACTCAGAAACCTTTCAGGTAAGAACCTATGAAAGAGGGGTGGAGGATGAAACATTTTCCTGTGGTACCGGGGTTACCGCTGTGGCTTTGGCCATGCATACTGCCGGAAAAACCAAAGCCAATCAAGTGTATATCCATACTTTGGGTGGTGATTTGTCCATCAGTTTTGAACAACATAATGGCGGGTACACCAATATATTTTTGAAAGGTCCGGCCAAACAAGTATATCAAGGTGAAATCGAATGTTGAAGCTAAAAGGGGATAAAGTAGTACTGCGGGCTTTGGAACCGTCCGACCTGGATTTCCTTTACCAGCTGGAAAACGACACTTCCATTTGGGAAATCAGCGGTACCCTAAAACCGTACTCCAAAAAGGTATTGCAGTTATATTTGGAAAATGCCCATCTTGACATTTATGAAGTAAAGCAACTTCGTTTGTGTATTTGTGATTTGGAGGGGGAATGTATCGGTTTGATCGATTTGTTCGATTTTGATCCCAAAAACCGTAGGGCAGGTATCGGAATTGTGATTGCCCGTCCAGATGCCCGAAACAAAGGAACAGGGGCCGAGGCCTTGTCATTGCTATGCAATTATGCTTTTTCCGTTTTGGACTTGCACCAACTTTTTGCCAATATTTTAGAAGACAACGAATCCAGTATCCACCTTTTTGAAAAAATAGGTTTTGAAAAGATCGGGGTCAAAAAAGAATGGATCAGGACCAGTTCAGGGTTCAAAAATGAAATCATGTTTCAAAAGATAAATTCGGATGAATCTTAAACGAGTACTTTGGGCCACGGCCATTTTGGGATTATTGATCTGCGGGTTCATCGCGTATCAAATTTACAGTGCCATTTTTAGCCCCAATACCCAGTTCAACAATGACGAAGCGTTTGTGTACATCCATTCCGATGCTTCTTTTGCTGATGTTAAAGAATCCCTGCAACCCTTATTGAAGAACATTTCTTCTTTTGAGGCCGTTGCAAAGCGTAAAGGATATATTGTCAACATCAAACCAGGTAAGTATGCGCTAAAAAAGAGGATGAACAACAATGAGATCATCAATACCTTACGAAGTGCCAACTTACCGGTACGGGTTTCGTTCAACAACCAGGAATCATTGCAGGATTTGGCAGGAAGGATTTCGGAACAAATAGAAGCCGATAGTGTCTCTTTATACCAAGCATTTAATGATCCGGGTTTTTTGAATGCCTCCCATTTTGACGAAGATTCCAAATTGGGCATGTACCTGCCCAATACCTATGAATTTTTCTGGAACACCAATGCCGAAAGTTTCAGGGACCGCATGTTCAAAGAATATGAGCGTTTTTGGAACGAGGACCGTTTGGCCAAGGTCAAAAAAATGAATCTTACCCCAAATGAGGTCATAGCCTTGGCAGCCATTGTTCAAAAGGAAACCGTAAAATCGGACGAGCGACCACGGGTTGCCGGGGTTTATTTGAACCGGATAAGAAAAGGAATGTTCCTTCAGGCTGATCCAACGGTAATCTATGCGATTAAAAAGGAAACGGGCAATTATGACACCATCATCAAACGGGTATTGTACCGCGACCTTGAAATGGATTCCCCCTATAACACCTATAAATATGTGGGTATTCCTCCGGGTCCAATCACTATGCCAGACATCTCTTCCATTGATGCAGTTTTGAATCCCGAAAAACACGATTATCTCTATTTTGTAGCGGACGTTTCCAACTTCGGATACCACATGTTTGCCAAAACCTTGGAGCAACACAACCGAAATAAAGTGCAATACACCCGATGGCTGAATGAGCAAAAAGTGCTCAGATAACCCTCCTTGACGTTAATTTTCAGCCTTTTAACGGATTTTAAGTCTCATTTAAGAAAATCTTATGAGCTTTATAACTGTTAAAAAAATGTCTCCCCCTATATTTGCCGGCCGAAATTTTATTTCTGGACCTTGGTCTGGAAATCTTAAATAGGAACTATATGAAAAGATGGATTAGAATTGCTCTACATCTTGCCATGATCGTAGTTTTGACCAGTTTTGGATCGTACACTATAATGAAAAAAGGGGATTTTACCGTTCCCGATTCGTTGAAGGTAGCGACCGGGTCTGAAATCTTTGCACCATTGGATTCCATTGCGGGTCTTGATGTTGATGAAGTAACCCCTCCTTTTTTGGGTAAAGCCTATAACGGTTTTAAAGAGGCGCTGGCCTTTAAAGAATCCCAAGGAAGATATCACGTTGTAAATACTTTGGGCTATTTAGGAAAGTATCAATTTGGAAGTAGTACCCTTAATTTGATGGGTATCTATGACATGGACACTTTCTTGGACAGTCCCGAACTTCAAGAGAAGGCCTTTGCAACCAATATTGCCCGTAACAAATGGATATTGAGAAGAGATATCAAACGTTTTATGGGTAAAAAGATAGGAGGGATTGAAGTTACTGAGTCAGGTATTTTGGCAGCGGCACATTTGGCCGGAGCCGGAAACGTGAAGAAATATCTACGTTCTTATGGGCAAGAAGATGTAACGGATGCGTATGGAAGTAGTATTTCGTATTACTTGAAAAAGTTTGCGGGGTACGATATCTCCAAAATAGAGCAGAAAAAGAACGCTAAAGTATAGCGTGAGCATCACAAAATTAAAAACCCGGACTTATGTTCCGGGTTTTTTATGCTTGTAAAATATAGATGGTAGGTCTTTTGTCCAGGTCGATTTCTATTTCTCCCCATTCGTGGACACTTTTCGTTTTGATGAATTCCGTGGGTAATGAAATGTCACAAGCAATGCACAGCCTTGTGGATTTATGCAAAATTTTGAGCAGGTCTTTCAAAAGTTTGTTGTTGCGATAGGGCGTTTCCATAAAAATTTGGGATTGGCCCTTTTCCTGCGAAGTCCGTTCCAATTGCTTCAATACATTTTTCCTTTCGGCAAGATCAATGGGAAGATAGCCGTTAAAGGCAAAATTCTGTCCGTTCATGCCACTTGCCATCATGGCCATCAATATAGAGGAAGGTCCCACCAAGGGAACCACTTGAATTCTCTTCTCATGGGCCACTCTTACCACTTCCGAACCGGGATCAGCAATGCCTGGACAACCGGCTTCTGACAAAACCCCAATATCAAATCCATGAATGCAAGGGTCTAAATAAGAAGGGATTACGGCAGGGTTGGTGTATTTGTTCAGGGGTTGCAGTTTCAGGTTGGGTTGTGGTTTGTTTGGACTGATCCTTTTGATGAAACGCCTCGCGGTTTTCTCGTTCTCCACAATATAATGGTCGATACGCTCTATGGTGCCCTTTACAGAAATGGGAAGTACCTCCAATGGGGCATTGTCTCCCAATGTTGTGGGGATTAAATATACCTTACCGACCACTAAACCTGGTTTTGGCTCTTGCATAGGTTCAATTTAGCTTTTTTGCGATGGCTTCACAAGCCATATCGATCATTTTGTAGACTTTTTCAAAGCCATCCTCTCCTCCGTAATAAGGATCGGGAACCTCGTCAATGCCCAAATCCACTTCATCCAGCAATAGCTTTATTTTGCTGGCTTCCATTGCATTGGTCGCTAAACTGGCCACGTTAGAATAATTGCTTCGGTCCATTACATAGATATGATCGAACTCCATGAAATCCATCTCGGAAAAACGTCTGCATTTTTGACGACTGATGTCCAACCCATATTTTCTGGCGACAGCAATGGATCTGGAATCTGGAGGATTGCCTACATGATACCCTGCGGTACCGGCGGAGTCCACAAAAACGTTATCGGGATCTACTTTGGATTGCAATATGCCTTCGGCCAAGGGTGATCTGCATATATTTCCCAAGCAGACCATCAAGACTTTGGTTTTCATAAAAAGGGGATTGGTTCCTAACTGAACTTTTTGTTCAGGTCGTCAATGTATTTGCGGAACTGTTTGTCGGTTTCGGCCAAGTTGTCCACAGTTTTACAGGCGTGCAAAACAGTGGCATGGTCACGTTTCCCAATTTGGGAACCGATACTGGCCAAAGAAGCTTTGGTAAATTTTTTGGCAAAGAACATGGCCAATTGTCTAGCCTGCACAATATGCCTTTTTCTGGTTTTGGATTGAAGGGTGGCCACATCCATTTCAAAGTAATCGGATACCACTTTTTGGATGTAGTCAATGGATACTTCGCGTTTGGTATTCTTCACGAACTTCTCCACCACTTGTTGGGCGAGTTCCAGAGTTACTTCCCTTTTGTTGAAAGAGGATTGCGCAATCAAAGAAATGATGGCACCTTCCAGTTCGCGGATATTCGTTTTGATGTTCCGGGCTACATGATCAATGATATCTTCTGGCATTTCAACACCATCCCTGTACAATTTATTCTTCAGGATAGAAACACGTGTCTCATAATCAGGACTTTGCAGTTCTGCTGAAAGCCCCCATTTAAAACGGGACAAAAGCCGTTGTTCAATGTCCTGCATGTCTACAGGAGCTTTGTCCGAAGTCAAGATGACCTGCTTGCCGTTTTGGTGCAAATGGTTGAAGATATGGAAGAACACATCCTGGGTTCCCGATTTACCGGATAGGAACTGTACGTCATCAATAATGAGTACATCTATCAACTGGTAAAAATGGATAAAATCGTTACGGGTGTTCTTCTTTACCGATTCAATATATTGTTGGGTGAATTTCTCCGCGGAGATATACAACACCGTTTTTTCAGGATACTTGTCCTTGATCTCAACCCCAATGGCATGGGCCAAGTGGGTCTTTCCCAATCCAACACCACCAAATACCAAAAGTGGATTGAAAGAGGTGCCTCCCGGTTTGTTGGCAACGGCCATACCTGCCGATCTGGCCAAACGGTTGGAATCCCCTTCAAGGAAATTGTCAAAGTTATAGTTTGGATTGAGCTGGGACTCTATTTTGATGTTTCGTATCCCAGGAATCACAAAAGGGTTTTTCAGTTCGGGGCTTTTGGAGGTGATGGGTACATCCAGTTCCTGTGGTCCTACCGAAGTTCGGTTGGCACTTGGAATCTGTTCCGTAAAGGGTTCCTTGTTGCCATATTTGTTCTCCATCTTGATGATGTAGATCAGCTTTGCATTGGCTCCCAGTTCACGGGTCAAAGCTACCTTCAAAAGCTTCACATAATGCTCCTCTAACCACTCGTAAAAAAACTTGCTGGGCACCTGTATACTCAAGGCCTTATCGGTCAACTTCATGGGCTTGATCGGTTCAAACCATGTTTTGAATGCCTGCGGTTGGATATTATCCTGGATAAAAGCCAAACAGTTGTTCCATACGGAATTAGCAGTAACACTCATGAAGTTTTTCCTTGTTTTAATGGTTAGCTTTAATACTTCAGATTAAACATCTAAGGGGTAGCAAGATGCTCATTGGATGCGACAAATATGTGAACAATTCTTTTAAAAAAAAAATCAATTTGTCATTGAATCTCTTGTTTTTTTTTCGCATGTTACCCCCGCAAAAAGCAAGCCTCTAAATATATAATTTTTCAATTACAAATGGGCGTTAATTCACATTCTTTTCGAGTAAGATACGCAGAAACAGACCAAATGGGAGTGGTTTATCACGGCAACTATGCCCAATACCTTGAAATGGGAAGGGTGGAGTGGTTACGTGCCCTCGGGGTCACCTATAAAAGCATGGAAGACAGTGGTATTATGTTACCGGTAATTTCCTTACATATCGATTATAAAAAATCTGCCCTGTACGACGATCTTCTTACAGTGGAAACCCAACTCACATCAAGACCATTGGTTAAGATCGAGTTCGATTATAAGGTATTCAACGAGGCAGGGGACCTATTGGCAACCGCTCATACCGTTTTGGCCTTTATGGACAAAAAAACAGGTAGGCCCATCAAATGTCCTGAGTATATTCTCGATAAACTGGAAGATTGATTTTTTGGAGACAGGAGACAAGAAGTAGGTAAATGTTGGTTCTTGTTTCTTGTAGCAAAGCGGTCTTGATTCTTTAATAACCACAGATGAGAAAGTCAAATGGGATTTTCCCTGAAAATCAATTCAGTTCACAATCGCAATCTCCACGGTGTGCATTTCATCGAAAAGTTGAAAGATGGCATCCGATTCACCCAAACGAACCGAAAGCATCAATTGGCAATTCATGTCCATTTTTTGGGAAACGATGTTCAGGTTTTTTTGTTTGATGATGCGCATGACCTTGTCCATTTCCGAATACCCGAACTTTAATCTGAACTGGGCTTCCACAATCTTTTCTACAATCAATGCTTCTTCCAATGCCATTTGGGCGGCCGTTCGGTAGGCTTGGATCAATCCACCGACCCCTAATTTGGTCCCGCCGAATATCCGGGTAACGGTGATGAGCACATTGGTGAGATCATAGGCTTGAATCTGACCGTAAATAGGCATTCCCGCCGAATTGTTGGGCTCTCCATCGTCATTGGCACGATAAGATGGGTTTTCTACCCCTAATTGCCATGCATAACACACATGGTTGGCGGTATGGTATTTCTTTCTGAGTTCTTCAACGATTGGTTTTACTTCTTCCTCCGAAGTTATGGGATGAACGGTTGCATAGAATTTGCTCTTCTTGTCCTTGAAAAGAATTTCAGGGGAAGTTTCGGCCACCGTTTTATATACATCCGCTTTCTCCATCAAAATAAAGCTACCAATACAATACTGATGATGGCCAAGGCCACCCCGCCCCAATTTTTAATGCTCAATCGCTCCTTGAACAGTAAAATGCCCAAAAGGGTCGAGAGCATAACAATGGCTACATTATTTAAGGTAAACACCGCAGCGCTGCTCCAATTGTTGCTTCGCAAGGCTTGAATAAGAAAGTAAATGGAAAAATAATTGGGCACACCCAAGGCCACCCCTCCGATCACATTCTTGAGGTTCAGCTTCAAGTTCTGTTTTTTGCCCCCTATACCTATATATATAAGACCGGATAATGCGGCACAACCAAACACCATGGAGGAGAAGATGGGGATTTCTTGGTCGGTCAAGTGTTTTTCTTCAAAATATTTGATGCTTGCATCAATGGCGCCGGAGCCCAGAAAAACCAGTACGGGCAAAATCAAGTCTTTTCGGTTTATGGTGATACCCTTTTCTTTCAAGGATGCAAAATAAACCGCCGCTAATGCCAATAAAATACCAAGGGTTTGCAACAACGTCAAATGTTCCCCATAGAATAGAAGACCGATAATAACGGGGATTACCAACGACATTTTAGTGGCTACCGAAGCAACCGACACCCCTGAAGTTTGGGCCGTTTTCGCCATCAAGTTAAAGATGGTGATGAAAAGAACACCCATGGCCAAGGGGCCCCAAGCCCAAGATGTATTCAAAATTGCTGTTGCACTAACTGGACCTTCATATAAAAGGAAACCCACCGTACATGCCGTAATATAGTTGATGATGATGGCGACCAAGGTCTGAACCTTGTACACATCGTATAATTTGAAAACCACAAAAATCCAAGTGGAACTCAGAACACTTAATGCAAGGGCTAACATTTATAAACGAGATTTTAATTGGGTGATATCCTCTTGGCCCACTTGAAGGTTCCATATGTTGATGCCGAGGTTGGCTGCGGCATCGGTGTTTTCCTGAACATCATCTACAAAGAAGGTTTCTTCGGCAACCAACCCATTTTCATCCAATACAAATTGAAAAATTTCTTCATCCGGTTTACGCATTCCCATTTCATAGGACAAATAAAAAACCTCAAACGAATTTTTAAAGCGGTTGTACCGATTCATTCCCATTTGTTGTCTCACACTTTCCATATGCAGGTCGTTGGTGTTGCTCAACAAGAACAATCTGAACTCCTTTTCGTTTGCCAACCCTTCCAAGAATTGTAAACGTTCTTCGGGAAAATCCAAAAGAATGGCATTCCAAGCCTGAATCAAATAGTCACGATTGGCATCAGGGAAATGGGAGGAGACCTCGTTTAAGAATTCCGTAGATTCAATCAATCCCTTCTCATAATCCTTGAACAATCCATCGAGACCGGGTGTAATCCCTGAAAAACCATAAGGCAACATGGCTCGGGCCGTCGCAGGTTTATCGAGGTTGATGAGCACATCGCCAAAATCAAAGATGATGTTCTTAATCATGGGTATAAATAGATAAGGTGTCCGATACTATATTTTGGGTACTTTTCAATTTTCCAACAATTTTTGGGGCCGGAATGCCACTTTCAAAACGGGTTTGACCCACAAATACCCGCGCTTCATCCCAAAGACCTTCATTTATAAACAATTGAAGGGTCTTGGCACCACCTTCTATCAATACACTGGTAATGGAATGTTGATGAAGGACTTGGCAAATTTGATCAGCTAGAGGCTTTGAAAAATCAATGACGGCATAATCCACTCCATTCAAATATTTTGAACGGTCACTTACTTGGGTGATCACAACCGTTTTTACAGATTTGTCCAAAACATTGAAATCGGTGCCGATTTTTAAGTCTTTGTCTAAAACCACCCGAATGGGGTTTTTTCCTTCCCAATCCCTGGTGTTCAATTTTGGGTTGTCCGCTAAAACGGTATTTGTACCCACCAAAATTGCCTGTTCCTCACTTCTCCATTGATGCACCAATTGTCTGGAATACGCATTGGTGATCCAATAAGGTTCTGGATTCATTTTTCGTTTGGATGGGTCGGGAGCCAAAAAGCCATCTTGGGTTTCGGCCCATTTCAAAATAATATAAGGCCTTTTCTTTTCTTGATAGGTTAAAAACCTTTTGTGATGTTCCCTGCACTCCTGTTCCAAAATACCCACGTGCACCTTGCAACCTGACTCTTCCAATTTCTGGATGCCTTTACCTGCAACTTTATCATGGGGGTCCCTCAATCCGATGTAGACTTCTGGAATGTTATACTGAGTTATCAAATCGGCACAAGGTGGGGTTTTCCCGTAATGCGAACACGGTTCCAATGTCACATAAAGAGCGGATGACGCCAGCAAAGTTTTGTCCACCACGGAATTAATGGCGTTCACTTCCGCATGTGGCCCGCCATACGGACTGGTAAATCCTTCGCCAATGATTTTTTCGTTGTGAACAATGACACTACCTACCATAGGGTTTGGAGCGGTCGTGCCCAGTCCTTTTTTGGCAAGTTCAATACAGCGGAGGATATATTTTTGGTGTATATTCACCCAGCAAAAATAGCATATTAAACGGCATTATGGGGAATGCAACGATCCGGGAAATTAAACCGGAAGACAATGAACAAGTGGCCAAGGTCATACGCAAGGTTTTTGAGGATATGGGGGTTCCAAAAGTGGGAACTGCCTACGCGGACAAGGCCCTTGACGATATGTATTCCACCTACAATGTGCCACGTGCGGCCTATTTTGTAGTGGAGGTAGATGAAAAGGTCATTGGATGTGCCGGTGTGGCGCAACTTCAAAACTATGAAGGCAATGTTTGCGAACTGCAAAAAATGTACTTTTTGGAAGAAGCCCGGGGCAAGGGAATTGGTTCCCAAATGATTTCAAAATGTTTGGAAAAAGCCAAAGAATTCGGTTTTGAACAGTGTTATTTGGAAACCATGCCGTACATGGAAGCTGCCCAAAAACTCTACAAGAAGAATGGCTTTGAGTACATAGATGCCCCATTGGGCAATACCGGTCATTATTCCTGCCCCGTGTGGATGCTTAAACAATTGTAATGTTACTTCGGGATGTCAAAAACATATTCCAAAAGGATTTGGAGGGCGTCTATCCAAAAGAAGAAATAGATGCTTTTTTCTACGGCTGCATTGAGCATTTCCTCCACATGGAACGCTTCATTCTGGCGATTAAACCCGATATCGTTTTGACGAAGGAGGAAGAACAGCCTTTGTTTGAAACGCTGGCCCAATTAAAACAGGAAAAACCACTTCAATATATTTTGGGCGTGGCCCATTTTATGGATTTGGAATTCAAGGTGAACGAACATGTGTTGATTCCAAGACCTGAAACCGAGGAACTGGTGCAATGGGTTTTGGATGATTTAAATAATCAGAAGTCGGAAGTCGGAGATCAGATATCAGATATTCTGAAGAAGCAAAACCATTCGGACGCTGAGCGTAGCCGAAGCGTCATTTCGACTCCGCTCAATGACCATCATATAAGAATTTTAGACATCGGAACCGGAAGCGGCTGCATTGCCATTGCCTTGGCAAAGAATCTTCCTAATGCCAAGGTGTATGCTTTGGATGTATCGGAAGAGGCCCTAAAAGTGGCCCAAGAGAACGCAAAAAAGAATCAGGTAGATATAGAATTCATCCATAAAAGTATTTTGGATCCCCAACTTGATATTGAACTTCCATTTGACATTATCGTTTCCAATCCGCCTTATATCAGGGATTTAGAAAAATCAGAAATCCATAGAAATGTAAAGGAGCATGAACCCCATTTAGCCCTTTTCGTTCCGGATGATGACGCATTGATTTTTTACAAGGCCATTGCCCAATTTGCCCAAAGGCATCTGAGTAAAAATGGGTTGGTTTACTTAGAGATCAACCAATATTTGGGTGAAGAGACCAAGAGTGTTTTTAAAGCCCATAATTTTTCGGAAATTGAACTGCGCAAAGACATTTTTGGCAACGACCGAATGCTAAAAGCAAAGACTACATGAACATCAAAGAAAAAATAACTTCCCTTCGGGAAGAACTCCAGGAACACAATTATAAATATTATGTACTGGACCAGCCTTCCATAACCGATTTCGAATTCGATATGAAGCTCAAAGAGCTTCAAAAATTGGAAGCGGAACATCCTGAATTTTATGATCCTACCTCGCCGACATTGCGTGTGGGCGGAATGGTCACCAAGAATTTTGAGACCGTGGTGCATGAACACCGCATGTATTCGTTGGAAAACTCCTATTCCAAGGAAGATCTGGAAGATTGGGAAAAGCGTATCCAACGAATTTTGGGGGATGTGCCAGTGGAATTCACTTGTGAATTGAAGTATGACGGTGCTTCCATCAGTCTAACTTATGAAGAAGGAAAATTGGTCCGAGCCGTTACCCGTGGGGATGGTTTTCAAGGGGATGATGTGACCACGAACATCAAGACCATACGATCGGTTCCATTACAGTTAAAGGGAAATTACCCGCCCAAGTTTGATATACGAGGGGAAATTATCCTGACCTTGGATGGTTTTGCCAAAATGAACCAAGAACGCATTGAAGCTGGTGAAGATCCCTATATGAACCCGCGGAACACAGCATCTGGAAGTTTGAAACTTCAGGATAGTACCTTAGTGGCACAGCGGCCGTTGGAATGTCTTTTATATAGTATTGTGGGCAACAATTTGGGCATATCGTCCCAATTTGAAATGTTGGAAAAGGCAAGGGAGTGGGGTTTTAAAGTCCCAACGGTTGCCAAGCTCTGTACATCCACAGCGGAGGTGATGCAGTTTGTGGATTATTGGGATGTGCACAGACACAGTATGCCCTTTGAAACCGATGGAGTAGTGGTAAAGGTCAACAGCATTCCACAACAAGAAGAACTTGGATACACCGCAAAATCCCCAAGATGGGCCTTGGCCTATAAATTTCAAGCGGAACAGGCCACTACCATTTTGGACAAGATTACCTATCAAGTGGGCCGTACAGGTGCCATAACCCCTGTGGCCAATCTAGAACCGGTTTTGTTGGCAGGGACCACGGTAAAACGAGCCTCTTTGCATAATGCCGATCAGATAGCCAAATTGGATGTTCGGGAAGGCGATACTGTTTTTGTGGAGAAAGGGGGAGAAATCATTCCCAAGATAGTTGGTGTCGACTTTACCAAGCGACCAACAAATTCAGTGCCTACGGAATATATCACCCATTGCCCTGAATGTGGCACCGAGCTCATTAGAAAGGAAGGCGAAGCCCAACATTTCTGTCCCAACGATACCGGTTGTCCAACGCAGATTACGGGTCGCATCCAGCATTTTATTTCACGAAAGGCCATGGATATTGAAGGCATGGGGAGTGAAACGGTGGAGTTGCTTTTCAAGGAAGGGCTCATCGCCAATTATGCAGATCTCTACACCTTGACCAAGGAGCAAGTGGTTCCTTTGGAACGGATGGCGGAAAAGTCAGCGGAAAATCTGGTCAATGGGGTGGAGGCATCCAAAGCCATTCCATTTGAACGGGTATTGTTTGCTTTGGGAATTCGATATGTAGGAGAAACGGTGGCCAAAAAATTGGCCAAGGCCTATAAAAATATCGATGCGTTGATGGCGGCATCCAAAGAGGAACTGGTTGCCGTGGACGAAATCGGGGATCGGATTGCCGAGAGTGTCATCTCGTTTTTCTCAGAACCCACCAATTTGGAAATCATCAACAGGTTAAAAACCTACGGATTGCAGTTTTCCCTTTCCGAGGCGCAGTTGGAAAACCAGACGGACAAACTTAAGGGACAAATTTTTGTAGTTTCCGGTGTGTTTGAAAATATCAGCAGGGATGATCTGAAAAAACTCATTGAAGATAATGGAGGCAAAGTGGCCTCTTCCATATCATCCAAAACAAGTTTTGTGGTTGCTGGGGACAATATGGGCCCCAGTAAAAAGACCAAAGCCGAGAGTTTGGGTGTCCCCATAATTTCAGAAGAGGAGTTCATGCAAAAATTAGGGTCATGAAACCAAAATCCTATCAAGAATTTGAAGCATCATTAATTGCGGATAAACCACCGGGACATTGGTCCTTACCATTACAGGCATTGTGGCACGACGCTAATGGGGATTGGGAGGCCTCCCATGACATTGCGCAGGATATCCATTCGCCCATGGGCAGTTGGATCCACGCCTATTTACACCGAAAGGAAGGGGATAGGTGGAATGCCAGTTATTGGTATAGTCAGGCCTCTAAGCCATTTCCAGCGTATGATTTGAATAAAGAGCTACGCAAATTGGTGGATGCAAATTTATAATGATATCATTTGAATTTTTGTTGTCAGTTTTGAACAATTCTTTGATTAGTGATCTCAAAAGACTGAATTCAACATCAACATTGACGGTCTGATTAATCGGTAGCTGTGTCTCGTCAATTCAAACTAATCATCCGTCAACTAATTGATTTTTTTCTTAAAAATTACGGGCATATTAGGCTGTAATTAATACCAAAGAAAAAAATGAAAATCAAAAGTTTATCTTTTTTGTTAGTAATACTTTCTGTTATATCATGTGGAAAGGACGATCCAGAAACCTTGAATAATACACCAATATTCATTGACCAAGAGTTTGTTGCAACGGAAGATATTGATGCCAACCATGTCATAGGCACCTTAGTGGCATCTGATCCTGACGACGACCCGTTGACTTTTAAAATATTATTGAACGAAAATGACATGTTCACTTTGTCAACTTCAGGGGAACTTCGTTTAAAGGAGGGAAAAAATCTTGACTACGAAACTGCGATTGACCATGATATCAAGGTGACGGTGAGTGATGGCGACAGACAAGTTGATGCAATTATTACCATTTTGGTTGAAAATATAATTGATACTAAAGCGGAGGAACTACCATCCTTTGTAACCACATGGAAAACCACAGTTGAGGCGCAGGAGGTAACTATAGGAACCAATGCGTTATACCAATATAATTATACAATAGATTGGGGGGATGGCACTGAAGAAGAGATTCTGGCCGTTCAAAACCCAACACATCAATATGAGAAGCCAGGCAGTTATCAGGTAGTAATTCAAGGGGACTTTCCTTCAATCGTTATGGTTGATATGAAAGAAGAGTCCCGTATGGCATTAGTTTCTTTGGATAAATGGGGAACTATGGAATGGCAGGCGCTAGATAGGGCTTTTCAAGGTTGTTCAAAGATGATATATAGGGCAACAGATGCGCCGGATTTATCAAATATTACCAATTTGGATTACATGTTTGCGGACGCAACAATTGTTAATTCAGATTTGAATAGCTGGGATGTTAGCCATGTAAAAAGTATGTCACATATGTTTTTAAATGTTACTTCATTCAAAGGTGAAATAAAAGATTGGGAAGTAACTAAGGTTAGTGCAATGGATTTTATGTTTGCTGGAGCCTCTTCTTTTGATGGCGATATCAGCGATTGGGATGTCAGCGGTGTCACGGATATGACAGCGATGTTTTTGAATGCCTCTTCATTTAATCAAGATCTCGGTGGTTGGGAAATAGGTCAAGTATCTTCAATTCTAAATATGCTGGATGGAACGCGCTTATCAACTAAAAATTATGAATCAATCTTAATTGAGTGGTCAAAACAAGCAGATCAATTAGGTTCGGTTTTGGATGGTTTAGTTTTTGGCGTGTTAGATTTGAAATATTGCAGTGATGATTCTTCAAATTCTAGGGAAAGCCTAATTGTTGATCATGGTTGGGAATTTATTGGTGACTCCCAAAAATGTAACTAAAGAAAAAATAGACAAATATGGCAACCATCTAAAAAAAGATGAGTTTTTAGATGGTTGCTTCCTTTCAGCTTTATCGGCAGAACGATTCAAACCACAATACTCACACCCTCTGCAATGGTTTTTTTATCTGCATCAAAATAAAAGTCGATGCGCCCCAAGTTAATCCCGTAGCAACCCACTTGGTTCACTAACACGGAATCCCCGTTCTTATTGGTGCGCACATCTGGCTTGTCCAAAAAAGTATGGGTGTGGCCCCCAATAATCAGGTTGGTATGGTAGGTACGTTGGGCCAATTGTGTATCCATGGGTCTTTCAGGATTTTCGTAATCATAACCCAAATGGGAAAGACAGATGACCAGGTCACATTGTTCGTCTTCCTTTAATTTTCGTTCCATGTCCAAAGCAATCTCGTAAGGGTCAAGGTATTTGGTCTCTTTGTATAATTTTTTGGTTACCAGGCCATCCAGTTCAATGCCAAGTCCGTACACACCAATTTTTACACCATCCACTAGATATGTTTTGAATGGTTTGGTGTACCCATCCATCACAGTATTGGAAAAGTTATAATTGGCAGAGATCATGTCAAAAGTGGCATAGGGCATTTGGGCCAAAAGACCATCAATTCCGTTGTCAAAATCATGATTGCCAATAGTGGAGGCGTCATATTTCAGCTTACTCATCAGTTTAAATTCCAGTTCACCTCCATAAAAATTGAAGTATGGAGTGCCCTGAAAAATATCCCCTGCATCAAAAAGTAACGTATTTGGGTTTTCATTACGGATTTGCTGAACCAATGTTGCCCTTCGGGCCACGCCTCCCATATCCGGATAACTGGAATGGGTTGCGGGAAACGGGTCAATATGGCTATGCACATCGTTGGTATGCAGAATGGTGATATGTTTTTTGCCTATGTTGGAGCAAGAATTCAAACTAAGCCCTCCCATACCTATTAAGGCTGAAGCGGCTGCTGAGTTGGTGATAAAGTCCCTTCTTTTCATTTATCCAATTGTATAAAGCGGTCGTCGACCACGGCTTGTACAGTGTCCACTTTCTTAAAATAATCGATGATGGCATTGCGGAGCAGATAATCCGTATCGGTAACGGAAACCATATCATCAAAAAAACCGATACTGGCTCCGCCCTGTACCAAATAATCGGAAGTGGCCACGTAATAATTTCGACTTTCATCAAAAGGTTTGCCCTGAATGTTCACTGATTCCAATGCGCCATTTTTATCGGTCACGATTTGCATGCCCGATATGGGATGTCTGCGGGTGGCCTTGGTCAAAAAGTCGATTAACTTACGCACTGCGGTGCCGTTCAGTTCCACCACTTCAATATAATTTTCAAAAGGCATTACCTCATAGGCGTTACGCGCCGTTACCTTTCCTGCGGATATGATGGAACGAACCCCGCCATAGTTCAATACCACAAAATCCAGATCCTTTCCGGTCCTTGATTTAAAGATGGGTGCGGTCTCCGAAAAAACAATGTCCGCCATCAAATTCCCCATGGAGGTATTGCGTTCGCCATCATCCAACAACAATGATTTTGGCGCAATGGCCAAGGTGCTGTCCAATACCTCATTTATTCGGTTTCGGAAGGGTTCAATAAAGCTGGAAATGGAATCGGTCTCCTCGATCGAGGCATCAATGGGAAGCTGTTTTCCCTGGATTTCGGTAAGGGCTCCCGTATCATTTTTACAAGAAGCCAAAAAACAAAAAGTTACAATTGCAACAAATTGTTTGAATTTTAAATCATTCACGTACGTATCTTTGTTAAGTCGTCTTGGTAGATTAATTACCTTTGTAAAAATGCACAAAAATATGTTTATAAAGGGACTCCAGGTCAAATTTAAGGTTAAATCTGGGCTTAAATATTTAAAGGAGGAAATGGAAAAACCTCCTTTGCCCTTGGCCAGGGAGAAAGGGATTACCAGTGTGGGATGCATTGTGGATGTAGATCACTTTTCCAACGCGGAGGCCTTTTATGAGTTGATAGAGGAATTTTCCCTAAGACCGAATGCCATCAAGATTATTGGCTATAAAAGGGAATACGATAAAAATTCCCCCTATGCCATCCAGATGTTTTCTGATCGGGACTTAGGATGGAAAGGCCAGATTGAAAATGGGTATGCCCTGGAATTTTTAGGTAGGGAATACGATATGCTCATCAACTATTATGATGAGGATATTTTGATGATGAAATTGTTGTCAGTAAAAACCCAGGCCAGGTTGAAGGTTGGATTGGGGTCTCAAGATTCCAAGGTCAATGATTTGATTTTGAACACTCCCATAAAAGATTTTAAGCTTTTTAAGAGTGAATTAAAAAAATATTTGAAGGTATTAAACGAAATATAATGGAACAATTGTTAGGAACCGGAGTTGCGTTGGTCACCCCTTTTAACGAGGATCTGTCCGTAGATGTGGCAGCCTTGGAGCGCATTGTGGAGCACAGTGTGCAGGGTGGAGTGGAATATTTGGTGGTGTTGGGAACAACGGCCGAATCTGCAACCTTGTCCAAATCCGAGAAACAATTGGTTGTAGATGTGGTGGTCCGTGCCAATGCAGGTCGACTACCGCTTGTATTGGGCATTGGGGGTAATAACACCATGGCCTTGGTGGAGGAATTAAAAACCACTGATCTAAGCGATTTTGATGCGGTTCTTTCCGTGTCCCCATACTACAACAAACCGACCCAAGAGGGTATTTTCCGTCATTTCAAGGCATTGGCAGAGGCATCTCCAAAACCTATCATTTTATATAATGTGCCTTCCAGAACAGGCAGTAACATGCTTCCTGAAACAACCTTAAGGTTGGCACATGAGGTTCCCAATATTGTGGCGATCAAAGAAGCTTGTGGCGATATGGCCCAAATCAATAAGATCATCCAAAACAAACCGGAAGGTTTTATGGTCATTTCCGGAGATGATATCACTGCTTTGCCTACTGTATTGGCCGGTGGGGCAGGGGTAATTTCCGTTTTGGGACAAGGATTGCCGGCTCAACTTTCCAATATGATCCGTTTGGGGCTTTCGGGTGACTCAGAGGAAGCGTATGAAATCCACAATAGCTTATCCCAGCTCATGAACCAAATTTTTGAGGAAGGGAACCCTGCGGGCATCAAAAGTGTTTTTGAAAACTTAGGGTTGGCCAGCGCAACCGTTCGTTTACCCTTGGTTGAAGCAAGTGCCACATTGAAGAATAAAATCGGTTTGTCCTTGAAGGCATTGGACAAGGCACATGTTTAAAATTCGTTAAAAGTTCCCCAAAACCTTGCAGGAACCACATTTTGCCCGTTACATTTGGGAGCGGTAAATTCTTTTTTTAAATCCGTTCATTATCACTAATTTTGCAAAATGTTTTTGAAAATGAGGTCAATACTCCTTCTTTGCTTCGCAGCCATTCTCCTAACCTCCTGTAGCGAGTACCAAAAGGTGCTCAAGAACACCGATGTTGGGCCCAAGTATGATATGGCCGAAAAGTTGTACAACGAAGGGGACTACAAAAGGGCCGTTCGTCTGTTCGAACAGATAGCCCCAAAATATGTGGGTAAGCCACAAGGGGAGCGCGTCATGTTCTTTTTCGCGGATTCCTATTTCAAGACAAAGGATTACTATCTGGCTGGTTATCAGTTTGAGCGTTTTGTAAAATCCTACCCAAGGAGCGAGAAGATCCAAGAAGCTACCTTCTTGGGAGCCAAAAGCTACTACATGCTTTCTCCCAATTTCTCTTTAGATCAAACCGATACGGACAAAGCCCTAGCCAAATTGCAGGTATTCATCAACAATTATCCGGATTCCGAGTATTTTGATGAAGCCAATGCCATGGCCAAGGAATTGACCACCAAAAAAGAAAAGAAACAATTGGAAATTGCCAAGCAATACAATAAAATTGGTGCTTGGGATTTACCAAGATTGGTTTCGGCCATTAAGGCTTTTGATAATTTTGTGACGGACAATCCGGGTTCCGTTTATAGGGAAGAAGCATTGTACTACCGAATAGAGGCTTGGGCCAATTTGGCTTTTTACAGTACTTTGGACAAAAAACAAGAGCGTTTGAACGAAGCTTTGGGGTCGTACAACACCCTGATGAGGTATTACCCAGAGTCGAAGTTTAAGGATGATGCGGACAAATTGGCCGAGAAAATCCAAAAAGAATTGAGTGCATTTACCATTTCAAAATAAAAGTTTTTAAACAGTTGCATATGCAAGATTTGAAAAATACTAAAGCCGCAGTTTCCACTGTTACCTTGAACAGGAACGAATTTGATACCAGCACTGGTAACATTTATGAGGCTATTTCCATTGCTTCCAAAAGAGCCATCCAGATCAATTCTGAAATAAAAAAGGAATTGTTGGAGAAGTTGGAGGAGTTCGCTACTTACAGCGATAGTTTAGAGGAAGTTTTTGAGAACAAGGAGCAAATCGAAGTTTCCAAGTTCTACGAAAAATTGCCAAAACCACACGCCTTGGCCGTTCAAGAGTGGTTGGAAGACAAAATCTATTACAGAAACACAGAGAAAGACGCCTAAGAGATGCTTGGCGGTAAAAAAATCCTTTTGGGTATTTCCGGGGGAATTGCCGCATACAAGGCTACATTTCTTGTTAGGTTATTCATAAAAGCTGGCGCTCAGGTCAAAATAGTAATGACCCAGAGCGCCAGCTCTTTTGTTTCCCCTCTCACATTGTCTACCCTTTCCAAAAATCCCGTTCTGATGGATTTTGTGAACGAGGAAGACGGTTCCCTGTCATGGAACAATCATGTGGAATTAGGGTTGTGGGCCGATATCATGCTAATCGCTCCAGCCACTGCCAACACCTTGTCCAAAATGGCAAACGGGGTGTGTGATAATCTGCTATTAGCATCTTATTTGTCCGCTAAATGTCCGGTCTATTTTGCCCCGGCCATGGATTTGGACATGTACAAACACCCATCCACCAAAAACTCCATTGAAAAACTGCAATCGTACGGTAATGTGATGATTCCTGCCGAATCAGGGGAACTCGCTAGTGGCTTGCATGGGGAAGGGCGTATGGCCGAACCTGAAAATATCGTTCGGTTTATTGAAAAACATTTGGCCGAAGGACTTCCATTGAGCGGTAAAAAAGTGATGATCACGGCCGGGCCAACGTATGAAGCCATTGATCCAGTCCGATTTTTGGGGAACAAATCCACAGGAGCCATGGGCTTTGAATTGGCCCAAAAAGCAGCTGATATGGGAGCGGAAGTCGTATTGGTTTCTGGACCGACCCATCTCTCCATAACACATTCCGGTATTCAATTGGTTCGGGTAACATCGGCACAAGAAATGTATGAGGCCTGCCATAAGGTCTATTCTGATATGGATATTGCCATTTGCGCTGCGGCTGTGGCGGATTATCGTCCCAAGCATGTGGCCAGCGAAAAGATCAAGAAGAAGGAAGGGGATATGTTTTTGGAACTGGAACGCAATCCTGATATTCTTTTATCCTTGGGAGAAATCAAAAAGCACCAGTTTTTGGTGGGATTCGCCTTGGAGACCGAAAACGAACTTGAAAATGCCAAAGGAAAGCTACAACGCAAGCATTTGGATGGCATCGTGCTAAATTCCCTGAAAGATGATGGGGCAGGATTCGGGGGAACTACCAATAAAATTACTTTTATAGATAAGAATTTGGAGATTAAAACGTTTGGTTTGAAGACGAAGCCCGAAGTGGCCTCGGATATTTGGGACGAAATCATCTCCAGAATCCATGCGTAACGTACTGATTTTCATTTTTTTTCTTGCGATTTCAACAGTAGTTCCCGCTCAGGAACTAAACTGCGCCATCACCGTGAACTCTGATCAGGTTGGGCAGACCAATCAGCAGATTTTCAGAACATTGGAACGTTCCTTGAACGACTTTGTCAACAAGAACAAATGGACCAATCGTGTCTACCGTGAAAACGAAAAGGTCAATGCGCGGATGTTCATCACGGTGACCCAATACGAATCGGACCGTTTCGAAGCCAACATCCAAATTCAATCATCTCGACCTGTTTTCAATACCAGTTATGAAAGTCCTGTTTTCAATTATAAGGACGATGCCTTTAATTTTCAATACCAAGAATTCCAGCCGTTGGTTTACAATCCCAATTCGTTCGATTCCAACTTGGTCGCGGTAATTTCGTACTATGTGTATGTGATCCTAGGGTTGGATGCGGATACGTTCTCATTGGAAGGGGGCAACGATTATTACCGATTGGCCCAAAATATTGTAACCCAAGCACAAAGTTCCAACTATAGTGGATGGAGCCAGGAAACGGGAACCAGAACGCGTTTTGAATTGGTGGACAATCTGTTGAGCAATTCTTTTAGGGAATATCGGGTGGCCATGTACAATTACCACAGAAAGGGCCTCGATATCCTTGCCGATAACAACAGCACAGGCAAACAGATTGTTGCGGGTAGTCTCCGATTGTTTGAAACCTTGATCAAGCGTAGGCCGAATGCCTTTTTGATCCAGACCTTTTTCGATGCCAAATCGGACGAAATCAAGAATGTCTTTTCCGATGGGCCAAAAGTTGACATGGTCAAACTCAAGGAAACCCTGAACAAAGTGGCCCCATTTTATTCCTCCACCTGGAATGAGATAAATTACTAGTGCATTTCTACAAAAGAGATTTATCTTTACGGCAAAATCTTCAGAATTGCTGGCAAATCTTTCCATTCAAAATTACGCACTGATTGATGATGTGAGCGTTGCATTCACCAACGGGTTCACCACTATTACAGGTGAGACCGGAGCGGGAAAATCCATTCTATTGGGTGGGCTTTCCTTGGTTTTGGGGAAACGCGCCGACCTTTCATCCCTCAAAAATGAGGAGCAAAAGTGCGTGATCGAAGCGGAGTTCGACATTTCAAAATACCAATTACGGCAATTCTTTATTGACAATGATCTGGATTATGAGGATAGGACCATTCTGCGCAGGGAAATCCTGCCCAGTGGTAAATCCAGGGCGTTCGTCAATGATTCTCCGGTAACGCTGGACGTTCTAAAGGAGCTGGGCGAACAATTGGTGGATGTGCATTCCCAACATCAGACCCTTAGACTGACAGAGAACGATTTTCAGATGAAAGTGGTAGATGCGTTGGCCGGCAATGCTGATAATCTTGGGGAATATCAAAGGTTATTGTCGCAATTGCGAAAAGTATCCAAGGAACTTCAGGAGTTGGAGACTTTTCAGTCCAATGCCGATAAGGAACATGACTACAACAGTTTTTTGTTGGAAGAACTGGAAGCTGCCAAACTGAAGGAAGGCATGCAGGAGGCATTGGAGGTGGAATATGAGCAATTGAGTAATGTGGAGCAGATCATGGAACAATTATCTGCTGGTTATCAATTGATGAACGATGAGCAATTGGGCTTATTGGGAAGATTGGGTGACTTGAAACGCGCTTTTCAGACCCTATCGGAATTTGGTCCAGCCTACAAGGCGTTGAGTGACCGGATTCAATCAGTACTCATTGAAATGGATGATGTGGCCGCTGAGATTGAACAGATGAAGGATTCTGTAGAAGCTGATCCGGAACGATTGGAAGTAGTAAACGGACAATTACAACAGTTATATGATCTTCAGAAAAAGCATCATACCGATTCCGTTGCCAATTTAATTGCCATTCGGGAAGAATTGGCGATTAAGGTGGAGGCCGTAGCCAATATTGAATTCAAGATCAAGCAAAAGAATGAAGAGGTAGCACAAATGACCACTAAGGTCGATACCAGTGCGGGAAAAATACACCAGTCCAGAAAAGCTGTCATACCAAAATTGAAGGGAATGTTGGAAGAAAATCTGGCTACATTGGGCATGCCCTCAGCTAGTTTTAAGATCGAAGTAAATCCATCCAACTCCTTTAAAACCAACGGTAAAGATGATTTGATATTTTTGTTTGCTGCCAACAAGGGCTCCAGCTATGGAGAACTCAAAAAAGTGGCATCAGGAGGGGAGTTGTCCCGTATCATGTTGATTATCAAATCCATTTTGGCACAATACGAAAACTTGCCTACCATGATGTTCGATGAGATAGACACAGGGGTTTCTGGGGAAATTTCGAACCGAATGGGGGAGATCATGCAGCAAATGAGCGGTACCATGCAAGTATTTTCTATCACCCATTTGCCCCAAGTGGCCTCCAAAGGTCAATACCAATACAAGGTGTACAAAGAAGAAAGCGCTTCGGGAACCAGTACCCATATCAAACAACTCAGTTCGGAGGAACGTATTCGGGAATTGGCGGAAATGCTAGGGGGCAAATCGCTTTCCGAATCGGCTTTGGCCCATGCTCGTGAGCTTTTGCAGTAATACTTTGCCTTTTGTGTAGACTAGTCATTTCGAAATGAAACGCGACGTGTTGATTGAGAAATCTAGTGGATTTTGGATTCTTCGCTTCGCTCAGAATGACATAATGCTGACGTTGGGGAAACATAATTCGTAAATTGTGACAGCCACTCCTAAGCCTTCGAGTCTATTCGTGCAATTTGTGTCGGTAAATAGGAAAGGGATTCTTCGCTTCGCTCAGAATGACATAATGCTGACGTTGGGGAAACATAATTCGTAAATTGTGACAGCCACTTCTAAGCCTTCGAGCTAATTTGTGCTATTCGTGTCGGTAAATAGGGAAGAGACTCTTCCTTTGCTCAGAATGATGCGAAAGCAGGACAAGTCAATATCTCCCTAATCTATACCGCTAGGAATGATTAACAATCGAAATAGTTTAAATATCTTTGCTGAACAATCAACAATTGATAGAAAATATGGCATACAATCTCTTAAAAGGTAAAAAAGGAATCATTTTTGGGGCTTTGGATGAAAATTCCATCGCTTGGAAAACAGCAGAACGCGTTCATGAGGAAGGCGGTACGTTTGTACTGACCAATGCACCGATTGCCATGCGTATGGGACAGATCAAGGATTTGGCAAGTAAGACCAATTCCGAGATTATTCCTGCCGATGCCACCAGCGAAGAAGATTTGAAGAACCTTGTGGAGCAATCCATGGAGATTTTGGGTGGAAAATTGGATTTTGTCCTTCATTCCATCGGAATGTCCGTAAATGTTAGAAAAGGCAGGGCCTACACTGATGAGAATTACGATTTTACGGCCAAAGGCTGGGATGTGTCCGCACTTTCTTTCCATAAGGTAATGCAGACCCTTTATAAAACGGATGCCATGAGTGAATGGGGCAGTATTGTGGCCCTAACCTATATGGCAGCTCAGAGGACTTTCCCTGATTACAACGATATGGCCGATAACAAAGCCTATTTGGAATCTGTGGCCAGAAGTTTTGGTTATTTCTTCGGAAAGGAGAAAAAAGTTAGGGTGAACACCATTTCCCAATCTCCGACTCCAACCACTGCAGGTCAAGGGGTTAAGGGATTTGATGGGTTCATCAACTATGCCGAAAAAATGTCGCCGTTGGGCAATGCTACTGCGGATGACTGTGCCAACTATACGGTTTCCCTATTCTCGGACCTTACCAAAAAGGTGACCATGCAGAACTTGTTCCATGATGGCGGGTTCTCCAATACCGGTGTAAGCCAAGAGGTGATCGATGAATTTTCAAAGTAATCAATAAAAATATTATGGAAAGCCATCCTTTTTAGGGATGGCTTTTCTATTTCATATGGAGGCATTCTTTTCCATTGTGGTTCCGGTGTACAACAGGCCAGAAGAAGTTCGGGAACTGTTGCAAAGTCTTGCACAACAAGATTTTGAAAGGGATTTTGAGGTTGTGATCGTAGAGGATGGTTCTTCGGAAAGTTCGGAATCCATTATAAAAAACTTTCAAGAGCAACTCCAGATTTCGTATTACTTCAAGGAAAACTCCGGACCAGGTGATTCCCGAAATTTTGGGATGCAAAAAGCGAAAGGAAACTATTTCCTAATTTTGGATTCGGATTGCATTTTACCCAATCAATACCTTTCAGAAGTAGACAAAGAGCTGAAAGCGAATTTTGTCCATTGTTTTGGTGGTCCTGACGCCGCCGATGCCTCCTTCACTAAGGTACAGAAGGCCATCAATTATGTAATGACTTCTTTTTTAACGACAGGTGGTATCCGTGGAGGAAAAAAATCGGTCGGGAAGTTTCAACCCCGTAGTTTCAATATGGGGATTTCCAAGGAAGCTTTTGAAAAGACTGGTGGTTTTGGAAGGATTCACCCTGGGGAAGATCCAGATCTCACGTTTCGTATCTGGAATGCGGGTTTTGAATCCAGGTTGTTTCCCAATGCCTTCGTGTATCACAAACGCAGGATAGACTGGAATAAATTTTATATCCAAGTGAACAAATTTGGGATGGTACGCCCCATCCTGAACAAGTGGCATCCTGGCACCTCACGCATTACATATTGGTTCCCGACGCTTTTTATATTCGGGTTGATAGTGGCTTTTATTTTGGCCCTTTTCGGAATTGTTTTGCCCATCGCCCTATACGCCTTCTATTTCGTAATTCTGTTTTTGGACGCTCTGCGCAAGGAGGGAAACATGAAAATTGCCTTTTGGGCGCTTTACGCTGCCATTATCCAATTCATAGGTTACGGAATTGGTTTTTTCAAGTCCACAATGTTGCTTAATTTTAGTAGCAAGGAGCCGGAAGAATTGTTCCCCAAACTGTTTTTCAAGAAAAAATAACGTGGTCAAAAAGGTATTGAAAGGTCTAAACCAAAAGAAAGCGAAAGTATTTTCACTCTTCTTGCTATGCTCTTTTTTGGCTTGGTTCATCAGCAACCTTTCGGATACCTACGAGTCCAGATCGGATTTTTTGGTGAATTACCGCAACTTGCCCGATACCCTTTTGCAGGGAAAGAATTCCAACGAGCACCTTGAAGTCAAACTCAGAACGAGTGGATTTCAATTTTTGTACTACAATTTTTTTAAAAAACGGGTGGACATTAATGTTTCGCAGGCTGTTTATAGAAATGGAAGGTACGTGATCCCAGAAGATGAACTCAAGGAACAGCTGGACCAACAATTATCACAGAATATTTCACTTTTGGACGTAAATCAAAACCAATTGGTATTGGATTTGTATCAAGTGGCCAGTAGAAAAATACCGATTGTTCCAAAAATGGACCTGCAATTGGAACAGAACTATATCTTGGATGGAAAACTCATCTTGATTCCGGATTCAGTTACAGTAAAAGGACCCAATAGTGAAATTGACACCATCAAGGAAATCCGGACATCTCCCATAAAGTTGGCCAATGTTTCGGATAGTTTTGAAAGAGAGGCAGTTTTGGTTTTCCCAAAAGGATTGGAGAACAGTGTTTTTTCAGATGCTCGGGTGTCTATTTTGGGGAAGGTGGATAAGTTTTCGGAAAAGGTCTTCGAGGTTCCGGTACAGGTACTGAATGTTCCTGAAGGTTTTCATGTAAAGACTTTTCCTAGCACGGTCACTGTTCTTTGCAAGGCAAGCATAGAGCGGTTAAAATCGCTTTCAGCTGCGGATTTTGCTGTGGAATCGGATTATGAAAAGTCAAAAGGCAACGATAATACGTTATTCTTGACGATAGCCAAAAGGCCCGAGAATGCCTATGACGTTCGGTTGCAGCAAACCAGTGTAAACTTTGTTTTGGAACAGCCATGATGATCGTAGGGCTCACCGGTGGAATAGGGAGCGGCAAAAGTACCGTGGCCAAAATGTTCGAAAAGTTAGGCGTGCCTGTTTATGACTCAGACCATGAGGCGAAGTTGTTGATGGTTACCTCGCTTACCATCAAAGATGGTGTTACGAGACTTTTTGGTGAAGATGCCTATACTGAAGGGGAAATAAACCGGAAGTACATCGCTTCAAAAGTATTCAAAGACAAAGAATTGTTGAAACAATTGAATGCCATTGTCCATCCGGTGGTGCGTGAACATTTTCTGCAATGGACGGCCCAACAATCCGCTCCTTATGTGATCCAAGAAACTGCCCTGATTTTTGAAAACAATGCCCAGGATAAGTATGATTTTACCATTTTGGTAACCGCCCCAGAAGAGGCAAGGATTAAGCGGGTCATGACAAGAGATAGTATGGACAAGGAAGCAATCCTAGACCGAATGAAGAACCAAATGCAAGATGCTGACAAGATACCTTTGGCCCATTTTTGCATTGAAAATGTTGATTTGAAAACGACCAAGAGAAAGGTTAAACAACTTCACACCAAACTGTTGGCCCTCGCCGCCAAATTTTAACATTTTTGTTAAGGTTAGGTTAAACGGTAAAAGGCCTAAATGTTAAATTTTTAATTTTGACTCAATGAACAAGAAGCTTTTCGTTCTTCTGGTCATTCTGATGAGCTTATCCCTGATTGGGATTATTTTCGTTCAGGTTTATTGGATCAGGACATCCATAAACGACAAAGAAGAACAATTTTCAAGGACGGTCACGGACATTTTGGACAAAGTGGCCAACAGGGTGGAGATGATGGAGATGAAGGAGGTTTCCGACCGCATCGCTTCTCAGTTAGATTCTATTGGGCCGCCAACAAGCAGTCAGTACAGGCAAATTTTGTTTGTAGATCAGGACTTGAATTCTGATGAAATACTTTTTTATTCCCACGGAATACTAGAGGAAGATTATAATATAACATCAACGTTCTTTGATAACACGGACGGGCAAGATTCCACAACGCTTAAAAAATACACGAGTAAGCGTACCAAGGCCATTTACAAAAAAGAAACTGGTCTGGATGGGAAAACCTACGGGTTGACTCCTTTGCAGAAATATGAAAAAATCGGGAACCTGAACAGTGTGGAACGAGCAGCTATGGAAGATGTGCTTAGGGAATATGCCCAGACCACTCCCATTCATAAGCGGGTATCCAAACAGGAATTGGAACTCCTCTTGAGCCAAGAACTCCAAAATCGGAACATTGACATTGATTATGAGTATGGCGTATATAGTCAAGGCTATCCAACCAAAATAAGGTCCAATAAGTTCAAGTTTACTGGAACTAAAATGTACAGGGCGCCCATTTTCAAGGACAGCGAAGGACAAACCAGTTTTTCATTGTTGTTGACTTTTCCGACCATGAAGAAATTTATTTTCAGGTCGATCATGGGTATGGCATTTTTGTCTTTGATGTTCATTTTGATCATCATGTTGGCGTATTCCAGTGCCATTTATCAGTTGATAAAGCAAAAGCAGATTTCAGAGATCAAGTCTGACTTCATCAACAACATGACCCATGAGTTCAAGACCCCGATTGCCACGATCAATTTGGCGGTAGAGGCCATAAGGAATCCAAAGGCCATTGAGGACAAGGAAAAAGTATTGCGCTATTTGGGAATGATTCGTGATGAGAACAAACGTATGCATGCCCAAGTAGAGAATGTATTGAGAATTTCCAAACTGGAGAAAAATCAGTTGGATATCAGCAAGGATAGGGTAGATATGCATGACATTATCAGCGATGCCATTGCGCATGTAGAGTTGATCGTGCAAGACCGTGGCGGTTATGTAAATGCGCATTTAGATGCCGAAAGGTCAGATGTTTTGGCCAATGACATGCACATGACCAATGTGGTGGTTAACATTCTGGACAATGCGATCAAGTATTCGCCAGAAACCCCAAAAATAGATGTGTTCACCGAAGTGGTGAAGAACAATATTATAATAAAGATTCAGGATCATGGAGCTGGTATGAGCAAAGCGGTTTTGAAAAAAGTGTTTGAAAAATTTTACCGGGAACATACCGGTGACGTTCACAACGTAAAGGGTCACGGATTAGGATTGGCCTACGTTAAACGAATTATTGATGATCACCAAGGAGAGGTTTATGCCGAAAGCGAAAAAGGTAAAGGAAGTACCTTCTTCATAAAGCTCCCTTTAATTTAAAACGAACTATGGAAACAGAAAGAAAAAAGATACTACTCGTAGAGGACGACCCTAATTTCGGGATCGTGTTGAAGGATTATTTGGCTATGAATGATTTTGAAGTGGTTTTGGCCAAAAACGGAATGGAAGGTTTTGAAAAGTTCAAAAAGGACAATTTTGATGTCTGTATTTTGGACGTGATGATGCCTTACAAGGATGGATTCACCCTTGCCAAGGAAATTCGCGAAAAGAACGAGAACGTTCCGATCATATTCCTGACTGCAAAGACCATGAAGGAAGATGTGTTGAAAGGTTACAAGGCGGGTGCCGATGATTACTTGAACAAGCCCTTCGATTCTGAAGTATTGTTGATGAAACTGAAGGCCATCCTACAAAGAAAGGCAACCGGTTCATTGGCGGATAGCAAGCAGTTCGAGTTCCAGATCGGGCATTTCCATTTGAACTCCAAGCTCCGCTTCCTTAAATACCAGGAAGAAGAGCCCATAAAACTTTCTCCAAAAGAGAACGAACTGTTGCGTTTGTTGGCCTTGCATGAAAATGACTTGATGCCAAGGGAATTGGCATTGACCAAAATCTGGAGGGATGATAACTACTTCACTTCCAGGAGTATGGACGTGTATATTGCCAAATTGAGAAAGTACCTTAAAAAGGACGATTCAGTGGAAATTTTGAACATACACGGAGAAGGATTCCGACTGGTGGTCAAGGCCGAAAACCAATGATCACATCTAAAATAAATAGAAAAAGCTACCATATGGTGGCTTTTTTTATGTTATATATTGAAGGGAAAGCCAGCCTTTCCCGGGCACATTATTTCAACCGGTTTAAAATCTCTTTTACAATTTTGGCGGGTTTATCCTCAATGGAAACCGTAATTTCCTTTTTGGGCGGTTCCAAGGTATCAAACTGGGATTGAAGCAAATTTGCAGGCATAAAATGCCCTTTTCGCTTTAACAGACGGGATTGGATCAAGTCAAAAGACCCTTCCAGATACACAAAAGCCATACAATAACCCATGCCGGCTCGCAAGAGGCTCCTGTAGTTCTTTTTAAGGGCAGAGCAGGCAATGATGGCTCCGGTATGTCGGTGATCCAAGGCCAATTTATTGAGTTTGATCAACCATTCTTTGCGATCTTCATCATTCAGGGGTTGACCGGAACTCATTTTTTCAATATTGGACTTGGGGTGAAAGTGGTCGCCATCAAAAAAGGGACGGTCCAACTCTTTGGCCAATAGTTTTCCAATTTCAGTTTTTCCACAACCGCTTACGCCCATTATGACCAAAACACTCTTATTGTGGGGCATGCTGTAAGGATTTAAGGCGGTCCGTGACCAATTCAATCATTTTATCAGGTTCAAGATTATAGGGTATCCACAAAATGCTGTCGTTCTTTCGTAACCAGGTCAGCTGGCGTTTTGCAAACCGTCTGGTATTTTTTTTGATTTCTGAAACGGCATGTTCCAGTGGAAAAAGGCCATCAATATATTCAAAAAGTTCTTTGTAACCAACCGTTTGTAATGCATTCAGATTGCGATGCGGGTACAATTTTTTCACTTCCTCCAACAAACCCGCTTCCATCATCAGGTCCACACGCAAATTGATTCGTTCGTAAATCACTTCCCGAGGTGCATCTAGACCAATATACAAGGTATCAAAAGGTCTTTCGGCTTTCTTTTGATTTAGGAAAGAGGAATAGGGCCTGCCACTGGCAATACAAACCTCAAGTGCCCTGATCAACCGATGGGGGTTATCTAGATCCACTATTTTATGATAATGCGGATCACGGACCCTAAGTTCATCTTGAAGGGATTCTAATCCTTCTGTTTCTAATCTTTTGTTGAGATTATCACGTATAACCGGTTCAACATCAGGGAAATCATCTAGCCCATTGACCACGGCATCTACATAAAGTCCACTTCCGCCTACCATGATGGCAGTATCATATTTTTGGAATAAATCATCCAAAAGTTGGATTGCTTCCTTTTCAAAATCTCCCACGGAATAGGGCTCCAAAATGCTTTTATGTTGAATAAAATGATGGGTGGCAGCCTCCAATTCCTGTTTGGAGGGGACGGCAGTTCCAATCGCCATTTCCTTGAAAAACTGACGTGAATCCGCCGAAATGATCTCTGTGCCAAAATGTTTCGCCAAAAGAATTCCCAAGGCCGTTTTTCCTATGGCCGTCGGCCCAACCACTGTCAAAAGAACCTTATTGTTCATAATGGATGGCCGCAATTATAGCAATGGGTGGCATCGTCCCTGTGACCTTCCACGGAACAATTGGGACAGGCTTGGGTGTTTACATGTACAATATGTTTGCCCTCTTCCTTGCCTCCAGTTTTATTGCTTTTTGTAAATTCAGCAGTAACGATACCGGTCGGTACCGCAATGATGCCATAACCCAAGATCATGATCACGGTGGCCAAAAATTGGCCTAAATTGGTTTGAGGGGCGATGTCGCCATACCCAACGGTGGTCAAGGTTACAATGGTCCAATAGATGCTTCGGGGAATGCTGGTAAAACCGGATTCGTCTCCTTCCACAATGTACATCAGCGTCCCCAGAATCACGGAAAGGATGAGCACCACATAGATAAAAACAGCTATCTTGGTCCGACTGGCCTTTAGAGCGGCCTGCAATTGTGAAGCTTCCCCAATGAACTTCACCAATTTCAATATCCTGAAAATCCGAAGTAAACGGAATGCCCTTACCGCTAACAATACCTGGGATCCAGCAAAAATATAGGATAGGTATAATGGTATTGTGGAAAGAAAATCGATGATGCCATAAAAGCTCAATGCGTATTTCCATGGTTTTTTAATGCTGATGAGCCTGGCAATATATTCCAAGGAAAATAAAATAGTGATGATCCATTCCAGGGTCAGTAGGGTAGTATGATGCTTATCGTCAAACCCTTTAATGCTTTCGAGCATGACCAATACCACACTAAAGATGATCAACACAAAAAGAAGGAGGTCAAAAAGTTTGCCCGCAGGAGTGTCCGCCTCATAAATCACTTCATGAAGTTTCCTTTTCCATCGGGATTGTTCTTTTGGTTCTATCAACTTGAAGAGGTTAGGGGTACTGTCTTTAATCTATTGTTTTTTCTAAGATAGGATTCTATGATGAAGGTGGTGTTATCGTCACTTGCCATCGGGGTCATGATGGATTCCAAGATATGAATATTATTGATCTGATGGTTGAGTTCCACATATCCAAAACCTTGAAGCTTACCGCTTTTGATCAGGATGAAACTTCGCTCGCCTGTAATTCTACCGCGATCCAATAGGGCAATATCCTTGCCTTGAATACTATACCTTTCATATGCGGTGATTACTTTTTCATTGCATTCCAAAACACTTGCGCCTTCTATTTCCTGAATGGTACAGACAGCTTCAAGGTCTAGGGAGCAGGGGCAAAGTTCAAATTCGGTTTGGATTTTTCCCAAGAAATTTTTGGCCGCTTCGGTTCCATTGAAGGCCATGGAAGTGGATTTTAGGACCCTGCTATCAGCAACCTCCAAAACGATATGTTCCGTTCCATTTTGGCCAAAATCCACGATATGTGAGAATAGTTTCTTTTTGCTTACCTGGTTGAATTTGGGATTGTTCTTTTTCTGCTCCAAATAGGCTTTTAAAATGGCGATCAATTCGCTTCCGGTGGGTTCGTAGGAAACCTTTTTGGTCTCTTTTTGAAGTTTTCTGCCCAACTTTCCGATATTGGTAAAATGCTGGTTTACTCTCTTTTTTATATCCTTGGTCTTTCCCAAAAATATGATGGCCCCTTCTCGATCGTGTAAATAATAAACTCCTGTTTCCGAAGGAAGGTTGTAGACCATGTCCAATTGATTGGGGGAGAGCTCTCCATGGGTCTCTTCACGAATTACTTCGGTGATGATCTTTTTGTCCGTATCCTTGTTCAACAATAGTTTGAACAATTTCAAGGTAGCCAAGGCATCGCCATTGGCCCGGTGCCGGTCACTCATCGGAATACCTAGGGAGCGGGCCAATTTTCCCAAGCTATGAGATTCTGCATCCGGGATCAATTGTTTGGATAGGTCTACCGTGCAAAGTGTTTTTCGTTGGTAATTATACCCCAATCGCCTAAACTCTGTCCGTAGTATTCTATAATCGAATTGTGCATTGTGCGCCACAATAACGGCGCCTTCGGTGATTTCCACAATCCGTTTGGCCACTTCGTGGAACTTGGGTGCGGAACGGAGCATGGCATTGTTGATTCCCGTTAGTTTGGAAACAAAGGGTTGTATTTCCCGCTCTGGATTGATCAGGCAAATAAATTGATCTACAACCTGATGGCCATCAAAGCGGTGGATGGCAATCTCCATGATGCCTTCTTCATTGTATTTTCCTCCCGTGCTTTCAATATCCAGTATGGCGTACATGAAATCCCTTGGTTGTTTTACGAATAATTCCTTGACCCAAATATACTACTTCCAATGCGCACCATGGTACTACCTTCTTCAATGGCGATTTGGTAATCACCGCTCATCCCCATGGAAAGTATAGAAATGCCTGACAGCCTTTGTTTCAATTTTTCAAAAATGGATTTAAGATGGGCAAACTCCTTCCGGATTTGTCCTTCGTCCGAAGTGAAAGTAGCCATACCCATGAGCCCGACAACTTTTATGTTTTCCATTGTTTGAAATTCATCTGAGGCGATGAGTTCATTCAATTCCTGCTCATCCAAACCAAATTTGGTATCCTCTTCGGCAATGTGCATTTGCAGCAGACAGGAAATCACACGGCCATGCTTTTGAGCCTGTTTGTCAATCTCCATCAATAATTTCAGACTGTCCACACCATGGATCAACGACACAAATTCGGCCATGTATTTCACCTTGTTGCGTTGAAGGTGCCCGATCATGTGCCATTCAATATCCTTGGGCAAGGCCTCCCATTTCTCCACCATTTCTTGGACTTTGTTCTCCCCGAAAACCCGTTGACCCGCTTTGTAAGCCTCTAAAAGGGCTTCCTTTGGTTTGGTTTTGGAAACAGCGACCAAGGTAACGTTTGTTGGAATGTCCGATTTAATCTGTAGTAAATTGTCCTTAACTGACATTTTGCATTTTTGAATGTAGTTCAACTTAGAACTTCAAAGTTCGTAAATTGTGAGTCCACTACGAAGTTTTGGCTCAATATAGGTGCTTTTTGGTGGCATGGTCAATCCTGCATTGGCAATCGCCTTGATTTCTTCAACTGTTGTGGGAGACAAACTGAACCCGACAACAAATTCGCCTTGATCCACCCGTTCTTTCATTTGGATAAGGTTGTGTTTGCCAAAACCATAGGCAATCCGTTGGTCGTTCCGAAGGTCCGTAATATTTAAAATAGGTTCCAAAACGGTCTTGAACAGAATTTGTGTGTCCAATTGACTCAAAGCATTGGAAAAGGCATAGTTGGTCATCCGTAGATGCAACAAATAGAATTCCCCTTCCAAATACATGCTGAATTCGTGCTTTTTGGAAGGTTTGTAAAGCCCATCTTCCCGTTTTTCAATCCTGAAATGCTCATCTAGCTTGATCAAAAATTCTTCCTTGGTTAACCCGTTCAAATCCTTCACCATTCGGTTGAACTCGTAAATTTTGATTTGCGATTCAGGAATCAAATACGCCATAAAATAATTGTATGGCTCGGTTCCGTTGTGTTCAGGGTTTTCATTTTGAAGTTGTTCCGCGAGCAAATGACTTGAGGCACTTCGGTGGTGACCGTCCGCAATATAGAGGGCATCCAGTCCATCAAAAGCATTTTGCAGTTTTTCGATTCCTTCGGGATAGGAGATTTTCCAGAGTTTGTGGTTCACCTTGTCCGTGGTGGTAAAATCATATTCCGGTTCCCGTTGGATTTTTTTCTGGAAGATTTCATCCACAGTGGGATTGTCCGGATAGGTCATCAAAACAGGTTCGGCATTAAAGCCGACGGAATAGAGGTAATCCGCAAACAATTCTTCCCGATGATGAAGGGTGTCCTCGTGTTTTTTAATGACGTCGTTCCTGTAATCCTCAACACTACAGGCACAGAAAAACCCCAGGCTTTTAAAATCGTCTTTCTCAATTTGATAGAGGTAGAAGCTTGGTTCTTTGTCTTTTAGGAATACGTTTTCCTCCAAAAATTCAAGATATCGGTTGCGGACCAAGTGAAAACGTTCTTTTCCTGTAATATGCTTTTCAAACTTAAACCCCGGATTGATGATATGAAGGAACGAAAATGGATTGAACTGCAGAATGGCCTGCAACTCCTCCGGACCATATTCCTCATAAGATCGGGACGCCACAAAAAAAGCCTTGTCCTTGGTAGGGCGAATGGCCTTGAAAGGTTTTACTATGGCCATGAAATTTTCATTTGGTTTAGGTGATTATCCAACAATTTAGTGCTGTTATTTTTCAACATATAAAAATCCCATGTCATTTCGAACAAAGTGAGAAATCTCACTTCAATTTATTCGGCTGGAGATTCCTCGTCGCATTGCTCTGTCGGAATGACGGCCAAACCCAATATGGAAGTTTTTAAATGCAAGAGATTTAAATTGTTAGATGTTTATTTAAACTGTGCCGAAACCTTTTCCGCTTTCTTGGACTCGGAATAATCGTAAAAACCTTCCCCGGATTTCACACCCAATTTGCCTGCCATCACCATGTTCACCAACAAGGGGCAAGGAGCATATTTCGGGTTTTTGAAACCATCGTACATCACGTTCAAAATGGAAAGACAAACATCCAAACCGATAAAATCGGCCAGTTGTAACGGACCCATGGGGTGGGCCATGCCCAATTTCATCACCGTATCAATTTCGGTAACACCGGCCACTCTATTGTAGAGGGTTTCAATGGCTTCGTTGATCATCGGCATTAGAATGCGGTTGGCTACAAAACCAGGATAATCATTGACTTCCGTGGGCGTTTTGCCCAATTTTTCCGAAAGCTCCATGATGGTTTTGGTCACTTCGTCCGAAGTGCTGTATCCACGAATGATTTCCACCAATTTCATGATGGGAACCGGGTTCATGAAGTGCATACCGATGACCTTGTCCGGACGTTGGGTCACGGAAGCAATCTGGGTAATGGAAATGGAAGATGTATTGCTGGCCAAAATGGTCTGTGGCTGACACATTTCATCCAAATCCTTGAAAATCTTAAGTTTGATGTCCAAATTTTCAGTAGCGGCCTCTACCACAAGTTCGGCTTCCGAAACGCCGTCCATGATGTGGGTAAAAGTTGAAATATTGGCCAAAGTGGCCGCTTTGTCCGACTCTTTGATGGATTCCTTGGCCACCATGCGATCCAAGTTTTTGGAAATGGTTGCCAAGCCACGTTCCAAGGAAGCCTGAGAAATATCGATAAGGTTTACGCTGAAGCCACTCTGCGCAAATACGTGGGCAATACCGTTGCCCATGGTTCCTGCGCCTATTACCGCTATTTTTTTCATGGAAATGCTATTATGTTTTGGTTATTCTCTCCGAAGATTGAACGAACAGTAAATTATTTTTTAAACGATTCAATGATCTGAAGGGCCACCCGCAACGCGTTGGTGCCTTGTTGAAGCGTAACCACCGGGGTAGTATCATTGTTGATGGCATCCGCAAAGGTTTCCAGCTCATCCAAAATGGCATTGTTCACGTCAATTTCTGGATTTTCGAAATAGATTTGCTTTTTCACACCTTCCGCATTTTGAAGGATCATATCAAAATCCCCAGGTTTTTCGGGAGCATCCTTCATTTTCACCACTTCTACTTTCTTTTCCAAAAAGTCCACAGAAATATAGGCGTCTTTTTGAAAGAAGCGTGATTTGCGCATGTTTTTCAAGGAAATACGACTAGATGTAAGGTTGGCAACGCAGCCGTTTTCGAACTCGATTCTGGCGTTCGCAATATCAGGGGAGTTGCTGATGACGGAAACCCCACTGGCATTGATCTGTTTTACTTCGGAGGGAACAACGCTCAAGATCACATCTATATCGTGGATCATAAGGTCGAGCACCACAGGAACATCCGTTCCCCGTGGATTGAATTCCGCCAAACGGTGGGTCTCGATGAACATGGGATAGCCAATTTTTTCCTTTACCGCCAAAAATGCTGGATTGAAACGTTCCACATGTCCAACTTGGCCCTTTACACCATATTTTTGGGAAAGAACCAACAGTTCCTCGGCTTCTTCCAAGGTATTGGTGATGGGTTTTTCAATAAAGATGTGCCTGCCCTTCTGAATGGATTTTTTGGCACATTCGTAATGGGAAAGGGTAGGGGTCACAATATCGACCACATCCACGGCATCGATCAAATTATTGATGTTTTCAAAATAGGTGTACCCGAATTCGGCGGCCACCTTTTTTGCATTGATCTCATCGGGATCATAAAATCCCACAAGCTCATATTTCCCCGATTGGTTTAAGAGTCTAAGGTGAATTTTCCCCAAATGTCCTGCACCCAGAACACCAACTTTAAGCATAGTATTCAATTTTGTCAAAAATACGGATATGATGGCACTTTGCCTCAAAAAATAAAAAGTAACTAAGGGTATTTTTTAGAGAACTTGTTAAATTCGTGGACCAGACCAATGACCATGAAGGATACGCTCAAGCATAGGGGAATGCGCAATAAATTGGCCGAAATTGTGGAAGCCAAGGGGATAACGGACAAGAAAGTTTTAGAGGCAATAAAGACCATTCCAAGACATTTGTTCTTGGATAGTGGTTTTGAGGACCACGCCTATCAAGACAAGGCCTTTCCCATTGGTGCGGACCAAACCATTTCACAGCCGTATACCGTGGCTTTCCAGACAGAGCTCCTTCAGGTGAAACCTAACGATAAAATCCTTGAAATTGGCACAGGAAGTGGTTACCAAACAGCGGTTTTACTTCATTTAAAGGCAAGGGTCTACACTATTGAAAGACAACAGGAACTTTTCAAAAAAACCAAACTGTTTTTTACCAAAATGGGTTATCGACCAAAAAAAATGATATTTGGTGATGGCTACAAAGGATTGCCCGAAGAAGCTCCATTTGATGGCATCATTGTTACTGCCGGCGCACCTGAAGTACCAAAAGCCTTGATGTCCCAGTTAAAAGTTGGGGGCAGATTGGTGATTCCTGTTGGGGAAAACGAACAGGTCATGACACTCTTCCTTCGGAAATCAGAAAAAGAATTTGAAAAGCGGGAATTGGGTGCCTTTAGGTTCGTTCCGTTGCTGGAAGATAAAAATTAGTTGTTGAAACTTTTTTTCACGCGGTCCAGGTTCCGTTTGGTGTCGCGATCCTTAATGGTATCCCGTTTGTCATACAGTTTTTTACCTTTTGCCAAGGCAATGTTCACTTTGGCCAAACCTCTGTCGTTAAGAAAAAGATTCAAGGGGATGATGGTAAGTCCAGAGGTGGTCACTTCCTTGCGAAGTTTTTTCAACTCCCTTTTGTTGAGCAACAATTTACGTTCTGCTTTGGGTTTGTGGTTGTAATAACTGCCATGGCTGTATTCATCAACCTGCATGTTCACCACAAAAAGTTCTCCCTTATCATTAAATTCGCAAAAGCTTTGGGACAGGTTGGCCTTGCCCAAACGAATCGATTTGATTTCAGTTCCACCCAATACGATGCCTGCCGTGTAGGTATCGAGGATCTCGAAATCAAACCGGGCCCTTTTGTTTTTTATGTTGATATTTTGCTGCATCGTGTGCAAAAGTATAAACTCTTAGTCAAGTAAATTGTAATGTTATGCTAGATTTTACGATTATGAACAAAACCAAAACCATGAAGTATCTGTTTGCTGTCGCTTTCCTTATCCTATTTGTTTCGTGCAAAGAAAATGCACCCAAACCGTTGACTGCCCAAGAAATTGTGGATAAGGCCATTGAAGCGAGTGGAGGGGAGCTTTACAAAAACCATAGCACCGGTTTTGCATTTCGGGGTAAAACCTATCACTCTAAAAATGAAAACGGAAAAATTGTGTTGGATCGGATTTCTGCAACGGATTCCATTACCATTCGGGATGTGAAAAATGGGAATGATTATGAGCGATATATCAATGATTCGTTGGTCGCCGTTCCTGATAGCATGGCTGTTCGATATGCCAACTCGGTTAATTCTGTGCACTATTTTGCCCGATTACCCTATGGATTAAATGATGGTGCCGTAAACAAGGAATTATTGGGAAAAGAAACTATTGGCGGTAAGGAATATTACAAGGTCAAGGTAACTTTTGACCAACAGGGTGGTGGCGATGATTTTGACGATACTTACCTATATTGGTTTGATATAGAAACTTTTAAAGCGGATTACCTGGCTTATGACTTTCATGTGAACGGAGGTGGACAGCGTTTTAGAAAAGCCTATAACGAACGGTATGTGAACGGTATCCGTTTTGTGGATTACGAGAACTATAAGGCCAAAAATGTGGATTCCGATATTTTGGAAATCGGACAACTTTACAACAAAGGGGAACTCGAATTGTTATCCAAAGTAGAACTGACCAATATTCAGGTAGATTAAGGTCAATCCATTTTTAACCGGATATCGGTAGGCACTCCATCAATGATCCGAACGATGAACAAATTGCTGTTGTCTGTATCATCTATTTGTTCATATTTTTCAATCCCGATCATTTTGTTCACAAAATCTGGAATGGTGTTGCTATGACCCACAACCAGCACATTTTTTCCTTCATTGATTAACTTGAATTCCTCCACATCCAAAGTTTTCGGGTCGTAGTATTGCACATCTACATTTTGTTTTACCGAAGTAGGTGCGGCGGTCATAGTGGTGCGCTCGTAATTGGTGGAATAAATGGCATCCATAGGAATGGCGTCGAATACTTCGGCCCATCTTATGGCACGGTCCAAACCATCCTGATTAAGCTCTGGGTCCGGGTTTTCAGGATCTGTCCTGTCTTTTTCCGCATGACGGATAAAATAGAAAGTAGAGATTACAGGTTCTACATTTTTCGTATCTTTTTTGCAGCTGATACTTCCAATGATTAAAATTGCAATGGCAATCAATGGTTTGATGGTTCGCATAGTACAGATCTAAAGTTCCCGTGTTTTTGTTTAGCTGATCTAAAAGTAACGTTTAATTTTTATTTTCTCGTATGCATAGGTACTTGGTCTTTTTCTCGTGTGCACTGATTTGTATCGGGTTATCTGCCCAAGAGCCCGCTTTGCCAACTGATTTTAGGCAACACTCGTTAACGCAATTCAACTCTAGTCTTTGGAATGCTACCTATGCTTACGATTGGAACCAACCCAATTCCCTTTCCGTTTGGTCGCGTTGGCAATGGCAGACCATTGATGGGGATCCCTCTTCTATTTTTGCCAATTACACCCATAGTTTAGGGCCAAAAGCAACTTTCGGGATTGGCTTTTTGCAGCATAATACGGGTACCTTTCTGAATACGGGAGGCAATGCCAATTTTGTATATGCCTTCCCTATCAATGATGATGTAAAACTGTTGGCAGGTATCAATGTTTTTGCGTTTCAACAAACGGTGGCAGACGAACAGTACGGGACCAATGAAGGGTTGGACCAAGCGACTTTGGAAAGTTTTGAAGGGTTCCGGGTAAAATTCTCGCCTGCCCTGCGTCTTATGGTAAATCGATTCGGGGTTGGTTTGGCCTTTGAAAATGGCTTCGGATTTAATCTTTCGGATAGTGAAAGTGCAACTGCCAATAATTTCAAAACGATTATTGGAACCTTGAGCAACGATTTCCCATTAGCTATTTTTCAAGATTGGGGCGAAACTTATTTTAGGCCCGTGGTGTATGTTAAATCGATACCCTACTTGGATACCCAATTCGGGATCAATGGATTACTTTCTACGCCAAAATTTTGGGTTCAGGGCGGATACAACAGTTTTTATGGAGTTTTTGGAGGATTGGGGGCCACTTTCGCTAAGTCTTTCTCTATTGGCGGGCTAGTGGAGTTTGGAACGGATCCCGAATTGGATGCAAAGGATCCCACTTTGGAATTGATAGCGTCCTACAACTTCGGAAAAACGGAAAAGAAAATCAGGGAACCTGAACCTGATGAGGAAGAGGAAGTGGTTACGGAAGACCAAATGAATGAAGAAGCACAAAGACAAGAGGAATTGGAACGCGAGAGACAATTGGCCCTTCAAAGAGAACAGGATTCCATTGCCCAGGCACAACAGTTGGCCTTACAATTGAAGGCCCAACGTGAAAAGGACAGTATTGCTGCCTTGCAAACCCAAAAAGTGGAGCTTCGACCCAATGAAAAATATGAAGAGGTAGAAAATGAGGAAGGTGTAGCCCCTGGTTTTTACTTGATTGCCAATGTGTACGGTACCCAAAAGTATTTTGATAATTTCATGAAAACCTTGCGCCAGAAGGGATTGGAGCCTAAATCGTTTTATAGAAAAATCAATAAGTACAATTACGTGTATTTGGAACGATACAATTCCATGGATGAGGCAAGAAAGGCAAGGGATAGCAAGTTCTTTGGAAAATACCCCGATAAGACTTGGATCTTCAGGGTGAAAGGAAATTGAGAATACTTTATTTTTTGATTTCCTTTTTGACCAAATGCTCCAGATAGGTCAAGGTGTTGATCAAATATTTCCGGTCACGGGTTATGGTACTCATAGAAATGGCACCTTGAATCATTGTGAACAATTGTTTGGCAAATTGAAGTGGCGGCAGGGATAGGTGCAATTCATCACTTTTGGCACCATTTTCCAAAACAAGGGCAATTTTACCTTCAATATCCTTAATGGTTTCCCTAACTGCAGCCGATAAAAGGGTGTTGTTCCCTTGTGAATCCACACCAACGTTCAGGATAGGACAACCTCCCATGGGAAGGGTAAACACATCATATTGCTTATAAAATTGAATCAAGGTAAAGAGCTTGTCCATAGCTCCTTCGTGCTCCCCTAATTTAGCATCGATGGCAGATAGTAGCTGATTGCGATTGTATTCAAAAGCAGATAGGGCCAATGCTTCCTTGTTCTCAAAATTGCCATAAATGGCACCTTTGGTAAGGCCGGTTGCCTCAGTCAAATCACTCATGCTGGTCCCCACATAACCGTGTTTGTTGAAAATGGGGGCCACGGTCTCAATAATGTAAGCGGTGGTTCGCTCTGCTTTCTTGGTCATGGAGCAAAAGGTTGGTTTAGGGTGAAACTAAGATATAAAAAAAGAGATACTGTTTGGTATGCTACCTAACAAATGCCTTCATTTTAACAGAGTTTCACCTTTAAAACCACCAGAATGGCTTTGATTTGACATCAAACTGTAATTCGTTTATGCCCAAACCCTTCTTAAGAAGTTGAGAAAATTAAGATTCATGATCTTGTCAATATCCGTTTGGCTATACCCTCGTTTTTTTAGGAGGTCCGGAACTTTTTGAAGGTCGGCAATGGTATCCATGTCCGCAGGGCTTTGTTCCAATCCATAACCGCCATCCAAATCGGTACCAATGCCCACATGGTCTGTATTGCCTGCCAATTGACAAATGTGATCAATGTTATCGATCATGATTTCTAAAGTGACACCCATATCCTTCGGTGTAGATTTTCCTCGGACCCAATTGGGAACCATCATCCAAGCATCCAAAACAACCCCGATAACAGCTTTTCTTTGGATCAATTCCTTGATTTGCTCATCTGAAAACTGCCTGTTGTGATCTACAAGCTTCCGGCAATTGTTATGACTCGCCCAAACGGGGCCATTATAGACTTTCATCGATTCCCAAAAGCTCATGTCGCACAGGTGTGTGGCATCCAGAATCAGGTTGAGTTCCTCTATTTTTTTCAATAGTTCTTTTCCTTTCGCTCCAATTCCGCCCACAGAATCCGTTCCATAGGCATAAACTCCAGGGCCGTAATGCGCAGGACCGATAGCCCGTAAACCACTTTCATAGGATTGTTCCAAATAGTCCAAATCCACAATGGAATCGGCACCTTCCAGACTAAGAATAAAACCAATGGGCTTGTTGGATTGGTCAGTTTGCCACAGCGCCAAATGGCTTTCCATGTCGTTCAAATTCTTAATCTGAACCATTTCACAGGCCTTTTCCATGGATTTGTACCACGCTAATTGTCCTTGGGTCTGTGCCCAAGCTTGATGCTGGGAATGCCATCCGGGCAGGCGATTCTCTTTTTTTACATATCGGGCAATTTGCGTCGCAACGCAAAGACCGATGTTGCCCTCTCGCATGGCAGGCAGCGAAACCATATTCTTGCCACGGTCTGGCTTGTCGGTCTTTCCTGCTTCACGTTCCCTAATTTCTGGTACGGCAAGCGTTAAATCCCGATTCCACTCCATGGCATTCATGGAAAGGTCTAGATGGGCATCAAAAATGAACATAACAGGTGTCTTATGGATGAAGTTCGAACATGGCCTCGATTTCCACGGCAATGTTGCCCGGGAGCATCATGCCTACGGCGCTACGAACGCCTATACCGTTATCTTCGCCGAAAACATCGGCCATCAATTCGCTAAAACCATTGATCACATAGGGTTGATTGCCAAAATCAGGGGTACAGTTCACCATCCCTAGCACTTTGACCACTCTTTTGATTTTATCCAAGCTGCCAAAATGGGTGGAAATGGTAGAAAGCATGGTCAAACCCACTTGACGGGCGGCCAATTTTGCTTGATCCTTGTCTAGGTCATCCCCGGCGCGGCCAACCATCTTGGAGCCATCCATGTTAATGGGCCCTTGACCGGATACGTATAAAAAATTATCCACGACCAATATTGGTTTGTACACCCCTGCAGGTGGTGGAGCGGGAGGAAGTTGAATATTCAATTCCTCTAATCGTTTGGTAGGCAAACTTTGCATATATCTAATTAAATGATTGTATTTAAAACCAAAACCCCAATGAGGCCCATGATGCCCACAAGGGTTTCCATGACCGTCCAAGTAGACAGGGTTTCCTTTACCGAAAGGTTGAAGTATTCCTTGAACATCCAAAATCCGGTATCGTTGACATGGGAGAGCATCAAACTTCCGGAACCGATGGCCAAAACCATCAATTCTGGACTCACTCCAGTGCTGGAAGCCAAGGGTAAAACAATTCCTGCAGCGGTCAATCCGGCTACGGTAGCTGAACCCACACTGACCCTGATGGCAGTGGCAATAAGCCAGGCCAAAATCAAGGGAGATATGCTGGAACCCTTCAGACTATCGGCAATGTAATCGCTTACATGGCTGTCTATCAACACTTCTTTCAAAGCCCCGGCACCGGCAATGATCAATAAAATCATGGTGATACCAGTTACGGATGAAGTTAAGGAGGCCATGATTTTGGACATTTCCTTCCCTTTGGCAATGCCTAAGGAATAAATGGCGAAAAGCACCGAAATTAATAAAGCGATGACAGGATTTCCGATGAAGGTGAGGATGCTGCGAAGCAAACTTTCCTCCATAAAATTTTCTGCCACAATCGCGATTCCAATTAAAAGAATAGGGGATAGGGCAGTAAAAATACTGATGAAAGTAGAGGGTAGTTCTTCCTCTGGAATACTATTCGGGTTGTAAAATTCTTTAAGCGGTTTGGCCTCCACCTTTTTGATGGTACGCGCAAACAAAGGTCCAGCCACAATAATGGCAGGAATGGCAATAAAAAGACCGTACAACAAGGTTTTGCCGATATCCGCATTGAACATAGCCGCAATGGCGGTGGGTGCAGGGTGGGGTGGAAGGTAACCATGCGTTACAGAAAGCGAAGTAAGCATCGGTAAACCAACATAGAGCAATGGAAGCCCTGTGGAATACGCAACGGTAAACACTAAGGGAATCAGGATGACAAAGCCAACGGAATAGAACATCGGAATCCCAACAATGAAACCGGTGATGACCATGGCCCATTGCACGTGTTTCAATCCAAATTTGGCCACCAATTGGGTGGTTATCCGTTGTGCGGCACCGCTATCCGCGACCAATTTGCCCAACATGGCGCCAAGCCCAAGGATCAATACCAAAAAGCCCAAGGTATTGCCAATTCCCCGTTGAATGGACAGCACCAGGTTTCCCAGTTCCATGCCCTGAAAAATTCCAACAAAAAGGCAAACAATGATAAAGGCTAAAAAGGCATTCAGTTTTACTTTGGCAATCAGCAAGAACAAGAGAAGAATGCCGAGAACGGCTATGATTAGTGGCATGGGTCGGTTTTCAGTTTGTAGCTAAATATGTGTCGCTAGCTAAAATAAGGATTTAAATGTAAAGACCTAGTCCGATTTTGATATCCAACAAATTTGACTTTACCGTAAACAAAAACCTTCCCCAATTGCTCGAGGAAGGTTTCGCCTTGTAGTGAATTGTTTAATTATTTCTGAATCAACTCATCCTGATTTCTGAATACCAGTTCGTCATCAAAGGAATCCAAAAGTACAATGCTGTCCGATTGGATCTTACCTGCCAACAACTCTTTGGATAGATTGTTAAGCACCTCTTTTTGAATCAATCGTTTAACGGGTCTTGCACCATATTGAGGGTCGTACCCTTTTTGTGCCAAGTAATCGATGGCTTCTTGGGTAGCATCCAAAGTGATGTGCTGTTTGGCCAACATTTTCTTCAAGCTGTTCAACTGAAGTCCCACAATATCCTTGATGTCCTTTTTGTTCAAAGGTGCGAACATGATGATGTCGTCGATTCGGTTCAAGAATTCAGGACGGATGGTTTTACGCAACAATCCCAAAACTTCTACCCGTGCAGCTTCCGAAGCACTTTCCATGTCGATGGCGTTTTCAAACTTTTCCTGAATGATATCACTTCCCATGTTACTGGTCATGATGATGATAGAGTTTTTGAAATCGGCCAAACGACCTTTGTTGTCCGTCAACCTTCCCTCATCCAAAACCTGCAAGAGAATGTTGAAGGTGTCAGGGTGCGCTTTTTCTATCTCGTCCAATAAGACCACGGAATAGGGTTTTCTTCTCACGGCCTCGGTCAATTGACCGCCCTCGTCATAACCCACATATCCGGGAGGTGCACCCACCAATCGGCTCACAGAGTGACGCTCTTGGTATTCGCTCATATCGATTCGGGTGATGGCATTTTCATCATCGAACAGATAAGCGGCCAAGGTTTTGGCCAATTCCGTTTTACCCACACCGGTAGTTCCCAAGAATAGGAAGGAACCGATGGGTTTCTTCTCATCCTGTAGACCTGCCCTACTTCTTCTAATCGCATCAGAAACGGCAGTGATAGCCTCATCTTGACCAATCACCCGTTGATGGAGCACATCTTCCAACTTCAATAATTTTTCACGCTCGCTCTGCATCATTTTGGTGACAGGGATTCCGGTCCATTTGGCGACCACTTCCGCTATATCCTCATAAGTCACCTCTTCTTTGATCAACGTGCCTGCGGTTTGCTGTTTGGCAAGCTCATCTTCCAACTTGTCCAGTTTTTCCTGGGCTTCTTTGATCTTGCCATAACGTAGCTCGGCCACTTTTCCGTAGTCCCCATTACGTTCGGCACGTTCGGCTTCCATTTTATAGTTTTCAATATCTTCCTTGGTTTTTTGGATATTGTCCACCACCGTTTTTTCACTTTCCCATTTGGCAAAGATCTCATGTCGCTCTTCCTTCAAATTGGCCAGATCCAGGTTCAAGGTCTGTAATTTGGCCTTGTCGTTTTCCCTTTTGATGGCTTCTATCTCTATTTCGAGCTGCATGATCTTTCTGTCCAATACATCCAATTCTTCGGGTTTGGAGTTGATTTCCATTCGAAGTTTGGAAGCGGCCTCGTCCATAAGGTCGATGGCCTTATCTGGTAAGAACCGGTTGGTGATATAGCGTTGTGACAATTCCACTGCACCGATTACCGCCTCGTCTTTAATACGGACCTTGTGGTGTGCCTCATATTTTTCTTTGATACCCCTAAGGATGGAGATGGCACTTTCGGTATCGGGCTCGTCTACCATTACTTTTTGGAATCGACGTTCCAGAGCTTTGTCCTTCTCAAAGTATTTTTGGTACTCATCCAAGGTTGTGGCACCAATGGCGCGGAGTTCACCCCTCGCCAAGGCAGGTTTCAATATGTTTGCGGCATCCATGGCTCCCTGTCCACCTCCAGCACCCACCAAAGTGTGGATCTCGTCAATAAACAGTACAATATTACCGTCTGATGAGGTTACCTCTTTTATGACAGCTTTAAGTCGTTCCTCAAATTCCCCTTTGTATTTGGCGCCAGCAATCAAGGCACCCATATCCAAGGAGTAAATGATCTTGTCCTTCAAGTTTTCAGGCACGTCTCCTTGTACAATTCGATGGGCCAACCCTTCGGCAATGGCAGTTTTACCCACACCGGGTTCTCCTACCAACATAGGGTTGTTCTTGGTACGCCTAGACAAAATCTGCAAAACTCTTCTGATTTCCTCATCCCTACCGATTACGGGGTCCAATTTGCCACTGTCAGCCAACTGGTTCAGGTTCTTGGCGTATTTGTCCAGAGAGTTATAAGTTTCCTCGGCACTTTGTGAGGTCACCTTACCTCCTTTGCGCAACTCCTGTATGGCAGCGGTCAAATCTTTTTCGGTTACGCCTTGATCTTTGAGGATTTGGGAGATTTTACTTTTTGACTTGAAAATGGCCAACAGTAAATGTTCCAAGGAAACGAATTCGTCCCCCATGTTCTTGGCCACTATGCTAGCTTCGTTAACGGTTTTTCCTGCTTCTCTTGACAACATGATATCTCCTCCCGAAACCTTGGCGAAACTTTGAAGTTCCTTATCCAAGATTTGGTTCAGCAGGTTTACGTTTACGTTCAATTTCTTCAAAATGAAGGGAAGCACGTTTTCATCCACTTCTGAAATAGCTTTGAAAAGGTGTTCGTTCTCAATTTGTTGATGCCCTAATTCTTGGGCCAATTGCTGGGCCCGTTGAATGGCTTCCTGTGATTTTATGGTAAAATTATTAAAGTTCATCGTCGTTGTTTTTCTCTCTATAGTCAAGAATCCTACCAGCGTAGAATTACCGTCAAAATGTCTGATAATCCTTAAAAATAAAGGACATTTAGTCAGGTGTAAGCTTTTTGAAGTACAACGACCTATGAACTAAATTTGCAGTATGGGAATATTTGACAGTGTCTTCGGAAAGAAGGAAAAACAAGAGCAAAAGCAATTGCCTTGGATAGAATTAAATGATAGGACTCAATTGGATATGATTTTGGAAAAATCAAACCAAAGAGCACAGGTAATCTATAAACACTCCAGCACCTGCGGGATCAGCAGTATGGTGTTGAACATGTTTACCAATTCCTATGATCTGGAAACGGATTGTGACCTCTATTTTTTGACCATTCAGCACCACAGGGACATTTCCAATGAAATTGCCCATAAGTTTCGTGTTCGTCATGAATCACCTCAGATGTTGATCATCAAAGATGGGGAAGTGACTTTTCATACTTCGCATGGGGCGATAGCGGATATAGACTTTTCAAAATATTTGTAGAGACGAAAAGTCGAGAAAATGTCGGTTCGAGCGCAGTCGAGAACTTTTTCTCATCTCGACTGCGCTCGATGTGACACTATTCCAAAATTGAATTAATTGAATTGATATTTTGAGACAATGCCTTTCAGCCTCGCTTTGAGGTCTTCTCCGGCATCATATACCATTTGTTCATTGGATGGGAAAGGAACTTCCCTAGCGTTCAGATAAACCAAAAGGTCGTCTTCCAAAGCTCTTTTATCACCTTGATAATTGGCGAACACATGTTCAAAAACAAACTGGCTGGAAAGAGGATAAGCATTGATTTCCTGACCGTTGTTTAAGTCGGTGAACCGAACCTTAGCCCCAATTTGGGCACTTTTGGTTTGGGTGAACTGGAAGAACTTACAAGTAACGGTACGCATTTTATCAACCTTGATCTTATTGCCCAAGCTGTCCTTCACAACATTTCCATTTTTGTCCAATAAGTATTCCCAACCATCCTTGATCTGTTTCTCCTTGATGATTTGGGTTTCGTTTACACGCTCAGGAGAGACATTGATTTCCATGAAATCGAGGTTCATGGCATAATCATACTTTACATTGGCCAATGGGTTGGTGTGGTATTGCAACCAGAAATTGTCAATGCCGAAAGCATTAAAATCCAATAGTTCGCTTTCCAAACGCTCAGGAATGATCTGCTCGGTCTGATTAGCAATCTCTACACGAACATATTCCAATCCTTTGTTGTAGGCTTGGTCCATTTTGGCAATGGTTTCCTTGTATCCGGGATTTATTTCCTGAAGATACTTCAAATCGTCATAGGCGGCCCTAAAATCCGCTTTGTATTCGGCTGTGGCCAACAAATTTGAGGCGTTTTCGTAAAGATGCTCGGATAGATCATCCTTGGTAGCCAGAATTTTATTGTCGTAGTTCACAAAATTGAACTTGGCATTTCTGCCTTCGTCATTAATATGAAGTGGAAGCAGAGGTTTGATCCTTTCTTGGATCTGTTTCAACTGCAAATACTTATTGTAGATGTTTTCCAAATTGGCCGGATTGCCATCATTTTGCAAGAAAGCGATTTCCTGCTGTTCCCTTTCGGTATGCTTGGCAAAGGCCTCTTCCAAAAGTGTGATGTATTCCTGATTCCCTTTTTTGGTCTTGTTTTCAGCCAAGTTTTTAATGGCCTTGTTCATTGCGGTAACATAGTTTCCGGTATTCAGGGCCTCTTGGGTTTTCTTGACACCTCCACAAGCGGCAAGAACGATAATTGTGGTTAAGAGTAGAACTTTTTTCATGGTCGTCGATTTTACTGGTTACTTAGGCGGGTTCAAGAGCTGTGCCAAAAAACCACTTCTTATTAACGAAAAAGGATGAACGGTAGTATATTTTCGGTGAAAAGCTTAGAAATGAGTGTTTTGAGGCATTCTTACAAAAGGTAAAAATTGTTAATTGCCGTTTGATAAATTTGATGGTCAATCCACTTTTTTTAGGTTTTAATCCCCTTTCAATTTGTAATTTTACCGCTTATTAAAAAACCATAGGCAATGCAACGAGACCAAGCGATTTTCGATTTGATAGCAAAAGAAAAGGAAAGACAGATTGAAGGAATTGAATTGATAGCTTCCGAGAACTTTACCAGTCCACAGGTAATGGAAGCGGCAGGTTCGGTTTTAACGAACAAATATGCAGAAGGCTATCCGGGAAAACGCTACTATGGTGGTTGTGAGGTCGTGGACCAAGTGGAACAATTGGCTATTGACCGTGCCAAGGAATTGTTCGGGGCCGTATATGCTAACGTGCAGCCCCACTCGGGTTCTCAGGCCAACGCTTCGGTTTACCATGCTTGTTTACAGCCTGGTGACACCATTTTGGGATTTGACCTTTCGCATGGAGGGCACTTGACCCATGGATCACCCGTAAATTTCTCTGGAAAGTTGTACAATCCCGTTTTTTATGGTGTTGATGAAGAAACCGGAACCTTGAACTACGACAAGATCCAAGAAATTGCGGATAAGGAAAAACCGAAATTGATTATCGCTGGTGCCTCTGCCTATTCCAGGGATATGGATTTTAAACGCTTCCGGGAAATTGCGGATAGTGTCGGCGCCATTTTGGTTGCGGATATTTCGCACCCTGCGGGACTTATCGCCAAAGGAATCCTGAACGATCCTATTCCACATTGCCATATTGTGACCACAACCACCCACAAAACCTTGAGAGGTCCTCGTGGTGGCCTTATATTGATGGGCGAAAACTTTGACAATCCGTTTGGTATTACTTTGAAAAATGGGGAACTAAGGAAAATGTCAGCACTTTTAGACCTTGCCGTTTTCCCAGGAAACCAAGGTGGTCCGTTGGAACACATCATAGCCGCCAAAGCAGTTGCTTTTGGAGAAGCACTTTCCGATGATTTCTTGCATTATATGATCCAAGTGAAGAAAAATGCCGCAGCTATGGCCAAGGCATTCATGTCCCTGGATTACAAAGTTATTTCTGGCGGAACGGACAACCATATGATGTTGATCGACCTAAGGAACAAGAACATTACCGGTAAGGATGCGGAAAAAGTGTTGGAACATGCCGCTATCACGGCCAATAAGAACATGGTACCGTTCGATACCCAATCACCTTTTATTACTTCAGGTATTCGTTTTGGTGCTCCGGCCATTACTACTAGGGGATTGAAGGAAGCCGACATGGAAACCATTGTTGGCTTCATCGATGAGGTGATCAAGGATCCTGAAAACGAAAAGAAAATAGCCCAAATAAAACAAAAGGTCAACGATTTGATGAAGTCGCGACCTTTGTTCAGTGCTTAGTATTTGCTTACAAGTACTATGTTTTATTCGAAAAGGAACAAATCTTCCTTTTCCAGTTTTTTGCTGTTCAGGGAATAGATCATGGCTTCATGCTGGGACTGATTTTCAAAATAAAGCCCCCAATAATCAAAATACCCATATTGGGCCGTTTTGGTACGCGGGTTTTCCAAGGTGGTATCTTCAAAAACAGGAACAAAGATTTCATAGGGCATTTCGGTCAATCCTTTGGTGAAGTACACAAAATGTTGTCCGATGCCAGAAATGATTGGCCCCAATTGTTTGACGATGCTATGTTCGTATAATCGGGATATGATGATGGAAGTCTCTGCAAAATGCAGGGAAAGCTCCAATATATCTAGTGAATGGTTGTTCTGGGAATTCAATTTTTTAAGTGCCACTTCCACGGATGATGACATGGTGGATTGACTTTCTTCAGAAAATGTAACGCCTCCCCAGTCCCCATTATTAAAATGCCTAAGACAGTCAATCAGCCCAAAATTGAGATGCAGGTCAAGGATCAGATCCGCCCTGTTCTCGGCATGGTTAAATTTACATTGGACCTTGGCCGATGCAAAAAAGTCCTTTTCCAAAGTTTTTAGAAAATCGTCGAGTCCGTTAGCGGCCTCAAATACCTTTGCGCCACTGTTACGATTGCTATTGGTTTTTCTTGGGAACGACATATTTTATGGGAGTAATTTTCTTTTTCCTTAAAAATAGGATGAATCTTCCTGACGGGATTACACGAAAACCTTAAAAATTCTATGGGTTTCCCGTAATTGTAGGGGGTTTACGGCAAGAAAGCGTCAATAAAAATTACTAAAACATGCTTTTTGAAGGTCGGCTTATTTTAGGGCTAAATAAAGCCTCTATTTTTCGCTGCTAGGATAAGGGCCAGATCGTTCTCGTTTTCGGTGCCAAAAAGTGTCTTTAAGTGCCGTTTTCTATTTTCAATGGAAGAGGGGGAAAGCCGAATGTATTTCTCAAGATCCTTGTTCTTGGTCCCTTTGGAAAGGTGAAATAATATTTGCTTGTCCTTTTCGTCCAATTCAATATCGTTGGCCATTTTTCTGCGGATGGCGGAGAGTGCCTTGGAGGAATAATACGGAGGGTCCGAGATGATAGTTTTTACAGCATCTTCCAAGGTTCTTGGGTCAATGTCGGTTTTCACCAAATAACCATCAGGGTCCACTGTTTTTAAGATGCTGTTGATCCTGTAATTGTCACTAAAGGAGGACATGAATACGATCTTGCTTTCAGGGACGATCTTTCGGGCCAAAATACCCAAATCCTCACCGGAGTGTGGTTGTTCTTCGTTAGGGGCAAAAAGTTGCACGTCCAAGAATAGAATGTCGTATTTAAAGGAATGCACGGAATCCTCGATGAGTTTTTTGCCCGCTTCGTAAGTGGTGGCTGTGTCCACAATAATGGTATGGCCTTCCAGTTCAATGCCCTCCAGAATAAACTTGTATCCGAGCATGGTCATTTCATGGTCATCTATGGCTAAAATTCTAAGCGTTTCCATTTCAAATTTTTATTAGCAAAAGTTAGGTGTTCAACACTTCTTTGCGTTCTACTGCATCCGAATCGATATAAATGGCAGGAATGGTCACCGTAATGGTGGTGCCTATTCCTTTCTTGCTGTCAATATCGAGCGCAGCGTGTATTTTTTTAGCTCGTGAAATGATGTTTCGCAATCCAATTCCACGTTTTCCCTTGTTCAAATCAAATCCGACGCCGTCATCCATAATGGTCAATTTCAATTTGTTCCCAACGGATTCAAAAGAAATATCCACATGTTTACTTTTGGCGTGTTTGACGCAATTTTTAAGTGCCTCTTGGACAATTCGGTAGGCATTGATTTTGATGTCTCCCAACAAATTATCCCAATTTACTTTGTTGTCAAAAGTAAAAGAACATGATATGCCGGAAGAGTTTTGGATACCATCGATCATATCTTCCAACGACACAATAAAATTATGAAATTTTTCATAAGAGGCATTGTTGAGCTCATGCGAAATGGTCCTGATCTCTTCTTCCACGTCCCTTAGTTTTTCAATGAGTCCTGCGCGTTGGGTAACCGATGCTTCATCTTCGCGTTCGTTCAATCCGCTTAAAATGAGTCGAATACCGAGCATTTCTCCCAAAATGCCATCATGGAGCTCTTCCGAAATTCGTTTTTGCTCCAATTGTTTCCCTTCTTCAAATTTACCTTGTTGGGACAACATGAGGTTGTAGATTTCTTGGTTGCTCTCTTGTTGTTTTTGACGGAATTTGAGTCGGCTATTGTTGATGTAAAGGGTTACGATGATCAAAAATGCAGCACCAAAAAGGATAAGGGCGAGTGCCGCACCGACCCAAACCTGTTTCTCTTGGGTAAGGATCTCGTTTTTTTCGATGACCTCATCGGTTTCCAAACGTATACGGGCAAACTTGTCCCTTTTGGTGCGCTCTTCTTCTTGAATGGCCTCATTGAGCTTGGAGTATTCCTCAAAATATGATTTTGCATTGGCGGTATCCAATTGTCCCAATAATTGAAGGGTTTCCAGAGAGCGATCGTTGTTATAGGTTTCTTTGGCAATATCATGGGCTTCTTTAGCTAACTGAATTGCCTTTATGGTATCACCTTCAAATGCCAAAAGCTCTGCATAATATTGTTTTGGTCGTGCAAGATCTTGTTCTTTACCTTGTTCATTGGTGACCACTAACGCTTCGTTTAACAGACTCGCCACTTTTTCTAAGTCTCCGCCAGATTTAAAAATGGAGTATGCAAGTCCTGAAATAGCTTTGGTATATAAATCGGGGTCTTGCTCTCTAAATTTGGTATCGGTAAGGAGTTTGGAGTAGGTGTCAATGGCATTGGAGTATTCCTTCATTCTCATGAGGGTACTGGCAATATTATTTTGGTTAATCCAAACAAGGTTTTGACTTTCTGAAGGTTCCAAATTTTCCAGATATTCCCCGGCCTTTTTATAATACATCAAGGATTCGTCAAATTTTTTCATTCCCCCTGAAATGACACCCAAGACATTATAGCAATTGTGAATTCTTTTATAGTCTTCAAGCTCATCAAATATTTTTAAAGCATTGTATAAACTATTTTCAGCACCCAAATAATCTTTATATGAGTCTTGAATCCTAGCCATATTATAAAACATGATTCCTATCGATTGAAGTGATTCGTCACGGGGAAGTTTTTCAAAGTTGTTCAATGCTTTTTCGTAGTGATAAAAAGCACTGTCCAGGACCGAATAGGATTCAAAAAAATGGGCCAAATCCCAATGAGAATTACCCAATTCCATAAACAACCTAGCGTCTCTTGCCTGTTGAATTACATTGGCACTTGATTTTCTAAAGTTCAATGAATCCTTTAGGTTTTTGTATACTAAAGAAATATTGGAAAGTTGATTTACACGAGTTGTATCATTTTTTAATCGACCAGCACTCCTTTCTGCTTTCTCTAAATAAAATTTTCGATCTTCATAGGATAATTCCTGAGCTTTTTTTGCTACCGCCAACCATTCTTGTATTGAATCAATTTCTGGACTGGAAGATGCTTCTTCCTTATTTCTTTTCTTGCTACAGCTGAAAATGAACAATGTTGCCAGTAAAAAAATGAATACTTTCAATTGATAGGTGCTTGAGTCATCATCCAAATTAATAAAAAAGCCCCAAAACTTTACAGGTTAGGGGCTTTGATATATTAATTGTTCGGTCAAAAAGTCCGTTGTTCGCCAACATTGAGTTCCAATCTAGCTAAACTCTGTTTTCTCACTCCTACTTCAATACGATGTTTGAATTGAATTTCCTGGAGTTCTTCCAATGTTTTGGCTTCACTTATATATTTAGAATCTTTATTCAAGATACGTTCATCTTGCTTATAAATAATAAGCATTGCTAAAATAATCAGGTTTAGAAGTATCCGTGATGCACTTCTCATGATTCAATCTTACTTCTATTATTGTCCTCTTCCTTCTGAAACAGTTCCTTCGCCATCTGTAGCGCTCTGGTCTACCTTCAATTGTTTAAAGGTTGCTTCGGTGTCCTGTACATCGGTATCCGCTTCGCAAGAATAAAATCCAACGGTCAATAATGCGATTGCCAAAATGCTTACTACTTTTCTCATAATGCTAGGTTTTAGGGTGTTAAAATTGGTTTATGGAGCCAAGATATATAGACCCTGATAGCTTATTGTGTAAGGCAAAATGAGTTTAGTGGAATACGGAATTCTGTGAGTATTCTACAGGATTTTGATAGAATTTGGTTAGTTGAGTGCCTTTACCGCCGTTTTGGAGAGGATTTCCTTCAGCATATCGATCTTGTCCTTGTACGTTTTGGAGAAAGGTAGTTCCTCTTCACGGTCATGGCTTAAGGTACAAATGGATTTGCCATAATTGATGCGTGAAACGTAGCGACTGTTCAAGATATAGCTTTGATGGATCCTGATGAATCCTTCCGGAAGTTTATCCTCGAACGATTTTAGCGTCTTGAATGCACTGATTACATTCCCGTCCTTCATATAAAAGTCCGTGGTATTGTTGTCCGACTTTAGATACAGGATGTTTTTGGTATCCAAATAACGGTAATCATTATAGGACTTGAGGCAAATCGTAGAGGGAATATCCTGTTTTGGATGCAGCTTCCTTAAACGGAGAATGGTCTTTCTGATGTCAAACTCGTTGTGGGGAAGGATCCAATAATCAAAGAAACCGCTTTTAATGGCGTTGTAGGCGTACTTTTTAGTGGTAGCGTACCCAATGATAATAGGTAGGGAGGGCATATACTGGTTCAGTTCGGTCACCATTTGAAAATAGTCCATCCCGTCTTCACCTAAATTGATCAATACAAGGTCCGGGGAATGTTTCAAAAGGGTATTCAGCCCTTCCGATGCACTGGTGGCTACTCCGGAACAAGTCAAATCTTCATACTCCTCCAAATAGAGCTGCAATTGTAGCTTGGAAGTAGCGTTCGAGTCAATGATGTTATAGGTATATTCCATGTGCAAAATGCTGATTGCAAGTTACTAACGCCCATAAAAATCCCATTGCAGTTTTCCCTTAAAAAAACTATGGGTTTCATTACAAATCGATTGATTTTCCTACAGCTTCTCTTAAAAATTCGTTAATTCACAAAAAGTGGTAACGAAAAATGAGTTTGCAACAAGTTAATTTTCAGGGGGATTTTTATTGAAGTTTTACTGCTTCAACGTTTTGGAATTTTGGTTGGATATTGCCTGAATGAGTAGATATTTCGCATAAGTTCGGTCGGTTTTTTGGTCGTTTGTTTCTTTGGTCTACTACTAGTTTACGACTTGAAGTGGTTTTATCCTAATTTTTGGAACCTTAATGACCTCCCGAATCCCTGTTATTCGATGAACTACATAAATAGATGCGAATTATTCTAAAAATCCGATCAGAACTTGATAAGTGTGAAGCGAATTAACGCTCACATAAAAAGTGACTGAACCGCCTCCGGTACCCGTTTTGGTCGGAAAGTAACGGCATCCAAAAGGCACCATTCCGTAACACCTTTCACCAACAGTTCATCGCTGTCTTTTTTCTTGATTTCTACGATTCGTGTAGAAATAGGTCCCTTGTTACTTTCAATATAAGTGTTGATCAGGATGGTATCGCCCAAAAGGGCAGATTTATGGTACGAAATATAGTGGTTCCGAACCACCCAGATCATTTCCTTCCTCATGTCCTCCGTGGTCACTTTTTCCCAATGATTTTTGGAGATTGTCTGGATCCATTCCACATACCGAACATTGTTTACGTGGTTCAAATCATCAAGGTCATCTTGTACCACCTCAAAGACTTCCGAAAAGGTTTGCATCAATTCTTTTTAAGGATTTGCACCTCGAACAGTTTGTCCCAGTTTTTGCCGGTTACAAAAAAGGTCTTTCTTTCGGGGTGATAGGCCACTCCGTTCAATACCGAATTGGTATCATCCCATTCCGACCCCTTTTTTACTTGGCTTTTGAGTCCGCCAAAATTGATGACCCCTTCAATGGCCCCGGAAGTGGCATCAATGATCATCATGCTTTCCTTTTGGTAAACGTTGGCGTAAAGTTTTCCATTCACATATTCCAATTCGTTGGCCATATTGAAGATGGATTTGTTGGTCACCGTCTCTACGTGGCCCGTTTCTTCCAAGGTTTCAGGATCAAGGAACCAGATTTTTTCAGTACCATCACTCTTGAATATTTTTTTGCCATCATTGCAAAGTCCCCAGCCTTCCCGGCTTTTACCATAGGTAAAGCTTTTGATTTTTTCAAGATTGGAGGCATCATACACAAAGCCCATTCCACTTTGCCAGGTTAGCTGGTACAGTTTGTTGTTCATTAAGGTGATGCCCTCTCCAAATAGGGAATTGTCGATGTCTATTTTTTGAAGTACTTCGCCTGTTTCAAAATTCACTTTCCTTACAGAGGACGCGCCACGTTTCCCGGTACTTTCATAGAGCAAACCATCATGAAATTCCAATCCCTGCGTGTACGCTTTGGTGTCATGTGGATAAGTGTTGATGATTTCATAGGTATACACTTCAGGAGCGGAAGCGGCCAAAAGCCTCAAATCTTCTTCAACTTCTACGGATTGACCGTCCAAATCAAATTTGGCGATCAATTTTTTGTTGCCCAAAGTGGGAAGATCCAAAGTTATTTTTCCATTTTCAACAGGTAATTCCTTTCCATCCATATAATATGTAAGGTTGGAAATTTCGAGTCCTTTCTTGTTTTTTAAGGCGACGCCAACCTGTTCATTTTGATGTAGGGTCTTGTTTTCCAATTGAATGGAAAAGAATTTGGAAGGGTCCGAATTGCCTCCGCAGGCCAAAAAGAAGAGAAGGATTCCCGTTAAAGAAAAAAGTTTCACCATGGTCTTAATTTCATTTTTCATGCGATCTGTTCCTAGAACTTCGAAATTAAGAATGAATTGGGATTGCGACAAATTTAAAAGGTCGTATATTTGCACTCGGCAAGTCCTACACGACCAGCTCCCGTAGAATCCCCCAGGGTGGGAACGCAGCAAGGGTATATGGTTGTAGCGGTGCGATGTAGGTAGCTTGCCGTTTTTTGTTTCCAGAATTTAAGCAATCATGGAAAATAAAGTTGTACTGATCACAGGAGGTTCGTCCGGCATCGGAAAATCCATTGGAACCTTTTTATCAGCCAAGGGATGCAAAGTTTATGGTACTGCCCGTAATCCCCAAAACTACCCCGATTTTGATGCCTTTGAGCTGATCCAATTAGATGTAAAGGATGTTGATAGTGTTCAAAATGCCGTAAAGCAAGTTATTGCAAAAGCTGGCCGATTGGACGTGTTGATCAACAACGCAGGGGTGGGCATCACCGGTCCCATTGAAGAGACCCCTCATGAAGAAATCCTAAAAGTTTTTGATACCAATTTTCATGGACCCGTTCATATGATGAAGGCCGTTCTGCCACAAATGCGCAAGCAGGGTGGGGGAACCATCATCAACATTACTTCCATAGCTGGATACATGGGCTTGCCTTATCGTGGATTTTACTCTGCAACCAAAGGTGCTTTGGGATTGATTACCGAAGCGCTACGTATGGAAGTAAAGGATTTTGGAGTGACCGTCACCAATATTGCCCCTGGTGATTTTGCCACCAATATTGCCGCTGGTAGATATCATGCACCCGTTTTGGATGGTTCTGCCTATGAGGATAAATATGCCCAGACCATTAATGCCATCAATGATGATGTGGACAGTGCTGGGGACCCCATTCAAGTGGCCCAGGCAGTCTATAAGATTATGCAACAAGGCAAACCTAAGGTTCACAATCCTGTTGGGGCGTTCATGCAAAAGTTTTCCTTGAAACTAAAAAGCATTTTGCCCGATAAAGTATACGAAAAGCTATTGATCAACCATTATAAGTTGTAGTTTTATAACCCTTAAAAACAAATCATAAACAGTTACCGATGAAATTTTTTATTGATACCGCCAATCTTGACCAGATTAAGGAAGCCCAAGCTTTGGGCGTGCTTGATGGGGTGACCACCAATCCATCCCTAATGGCCAAGGAAGGCATTACAGGAAAGGACAATATTCTTAAACATTACGTGAACATTTGCAACATTGTGGAAGGCGATGTTTCCGCTGAAGTGGTCGCCACCGATTTGGAAGGTATGATCAGGGAAGGTGAAGAATTGGCCGATCTACACGAGCAGATTGTGGTTAAGATCCCGATGATCAAAGATGGGGTAAAGGCACTTAAATATTTTTCCGATAAAGGAATCCGAACCAATTGTACCCTGGTGTTCTCCGCAGGGCAGGCATTGTTGGCCGCCAAAGCTGGAGCAACCTATGTTTCTCCATTTTTGGGCAGGTTGGATGATATTTCCACCGATGGTCTTAATTTGATCTCTGAAATTCGTTTGATTTATGACAACTATGAATTTGAGACCCAAATTTTGGCGGCATCCATCCGTCACACCATGCACGTGATCGATTGTGCCAAGATTGGTGCCGATGTCATGACCGGACCGTTATCATCTATTGAAGGATTGTTGAAACACCCACTTACCGATATCGGTCTGCAGCAATTCCTTGCCGATTATAGAAAAGGAAATTCTTAAGTAATTAGGATAAAAATAAAATGAGAAGGCCCTGAATTTTCGGGGCTTTCTTATTTATAAGGATTTGTACAGGTCGGCAAAACCATCAATGACCACGGTGTCCTTGGCAATCACACACTTGTTGAGACCATCAATGATCATGGCCATTTGTATTTCTTTGAAGTTTTCCCCGTAATACTGTTTGGTCTTGTCCAAATGGTACTCATCCATCAACATTTTCCATTGCGAATAGCTGGTCCTAAGGTTGATGCCCACAAAATTATAGTGCGGGTATTTTTTTTCCAGTTCGGTGATGTGCTGGTTCACATTTTTGAAATGTTTCATTTGGGAAGCGGTCCAAAAATAAAATACGGTGTTCTTTTTATCGTTGGCCAATTCCTTGAGAGACACTTCATGGTCATCCGCATCCCTTAAAGCTAGATTGGGAAGGGTGGTATTGGGTTGGAGGTTTTTGATGCTTTTGTAGAGTAAGTCAATTTCTTCCTTGTGTTCTTCGTTGGAAGACAGTGATTGGAACTTATCGATGAACAAACGGCATTCCTCACTGGGATTGTGCTCCTTCAACAAATAGTCGATAGCGATGTTGCGGAACAGGATGTCGCGAAGATTGTTCTGCTTCACTATACTATCCACAAGGGTCAATTTGTGCTTATTGAAATGTAAACGATCACTGACCGGTTGCCCCTCCGTAGTGCAATTGTCAAGACAGGTCATGTAGGCCAAATTCCCAAAGTGCCACTTCATGTAATCAAAATAGGGCCTGAAATAAGTGAAGTCTTTATTGTCCAGATCAATGTTCTTCCTAAAATCGTAAAAATTGGCAGGAAGGTCATGAAAGGCTACCTCTCCAGTTTGTTTCTTATGGAAGAAAGGGTACTTTTCCTTGTTGATGTACAGATCATAATCAATGGAAGCCTTGGCCATGTCCAAAACACGTTCCGATAATTGGTTGTCGGCGGCAAATTGTTCCAAGTGCTCCAGTTTAAGGGCACGGAGGGAATCGATTTTGCGACTGAATTCATCCGGGTCCAACGGATAAAAATCCTGAACGGCATCATTATCTTTCTCATTGCTCAAGAACATTTCTATCAAGAAATTGTTGATTTCGCTCCCGGTTCCGGAATATACCAAGGATTCGTCAAACTCGACGGTATTCAAACGTGCCAACAGACTATCTCCCTGTTGTAGATACACGTATTGGAGCTCGGGCGCATGGTCAAAGTGATAAAGCCCTTCATCAATACTGTCCAAGTTGAAGGCAAATCTATTATTGTCGTCCAGTTTTACAGAATCCACATAAGAATCGTTGTGATAGAGCACCACATAGTCGCTTGTTGGGTTGACAATTTCGCCACCAAAAAAAACTGTTGATTGTTGTTCTGTTTTGTCAGAACAAGAGAATACGAATAGTAAGGTGAGGCCGAGTAAAAATTTTACCATATGCAGGGAACCTTCCATTAGGCTACCAAAAATAGCAATACAGGTGGGTCCACGTTGTTAATGGGTCGTTAAATGTTGTTAAGGTGCTCAATTCTGCCGTTCAATTAACGCTGATTATGTTAGAAATAAGGATTCGTTTTAGCTACTTTTGCACAAAAATTACATAGTTGCATGTTATCAGTATCCAATTTATCCGTACAGTTTGGCAAAAGAGTGTTGTTTGATGAAGTGAACGTCACCTTCACCCATGGCAACTGTTACGGGATCATTGGCGCCAACGGTGCTGGAAAATCCACTTTTCTAAAAATTCTTTCTGGACAGGTTGACCAGACCTCGGGCCATGTGCATTTGGAACCAGGAAAAAGGATGTCCATTTTGGAACAGAACCACAATGCCTATGATGAATTTACGGTATTGGAAACCGTGGTGATGGGGAACAAACCTTTGTTCAAGATCAAAAAGGAGATCGATGCGCTTTATGCAGACTATACGGATGAAAACGCAGAGAAGATAGGGGAACTACAGGTGCAGTTTGAAGAAATGAACGGCTGGAACGCCGATAGCGATGCTGCCGCCCTTTTGTCTAATTTGGGCATTACCGAAGACCTGCATTACACCACTATGGCCGATATGGATTCCAAATTGAAGGTGAGGGTACTTTTGGCCCAGGCCCTATTCGGAAATCCCGATGTTTTGGTGATGGATGAGCCTACCAACGACTTGGATTACGAGACCATCAACTGGTTGGAGAATTTCTTGGGCAACTATGAAAATACCGTGATCGTGGTATCTCACGACAGGCACTTTTTGGATGCCGTGTGTACCAGCATCGCAGATATCGATTTTGGAAAAATAAACCTGTTCTCAGGTAACTATACATTCTGGTACGAAAGTAGCCAATTGGCTGCTCGCCAGCGTGCCCAACAAAACAAGAAAGCCGAGGAAAAGGCCAAGGAACTTCAAGAGTTCATCATGCGTTTTAGCGCCAACGTGGCCAAGAGCAAACAAGCTACTTCGCGTAAAAAAATGTTGGACAAACTGAAGGTAGAAGATATAAAACCGTCTAGCCGAAGATACCCTGCCATCATTTTTGATAGGGAGCGCGAAGCTGGTGACCAAATCTTGAACATTGAAAAATTGTCCGCAACTTCTGATGATGGGGATTTACTCTTCCAAGATGTGAACATCAACTTGGCAAAAGGGGACAAGGTTGCTATCTTATCAAAAGACTCTAGGGCCACTACGGCTTTTTACGATATCATTTCTGGCAAAACGAAGGCAACCAGTGGCAGCTTCCAATGGGGAGTGACCACAACCCAATCCTATTTGCCGGCAGATAATTCCGATTTTTTCAAGGACAACATCAATTTGGTGGACTGGCTGCGTCAATGGGCCAAAACCGAAGAGGAGAGGGAAGAAGTCTACATTAGGGGATTCTTGGGTAAAATGCTTTTCAGTGGCGAAGAGGCCCTTAAAAAATGTACCGTGCTTTCCGGTGGTGAAAAAGTACGTTGCATGCTAAGCCGTATGATGATGCTCCGTGCCAATGTGTTGATGTTGGATGAACCTACCAACCACTTGGATCTCGAAAGTATTACGGCCTTCAACAACTCCTTGAAAAACTTTAAGGGAACCGTGCTGTTGACCACTCATGACCATGAGTTTGTGCACACTGTAGCCAACAGAATCATTGAACTTACGCCTAAAGGAACCATAGATCGCTACTTGACCTTTGATGATTATATGTCAGACAAGACCATCAGGGAGCAGCGTGATAAAATGTATGCCGTTACGGCCTAGGTATTAAAATACTTGCTGTTCCAAATGGCGGGGTTGAAATTTTTCCCCAAGGCAAATCCGTAAAAGATTACCACGGAGGCAATGCATTTGAACATAAAGAAGTAAATGATCCAGAATTCCGCTGTAGTGCTTTTTTTGGAAAAAAGACCTTCGGGCACCATCAAAGTCACCAAATAGCTGATCAACAGGACCAGAATTACCAAGTTACCAACGTTCTTGAAGGGCCAAACCATTAATTTACGCAAGGGATGTAGGTCGTTGCCCCATTTGTGTACCAAATAGAAATATTCGTTGCCGATAGGTGCAAAAAGCAGGGGGTCGTCCTTATCTTCCAACTTGAAGAGCTTGGAAGGCGCCATGATTTTGAACCCTTTGAGTTCCGTGTTATGGAGTTTTTCCAAATGTTTGATTTTTGAAATGGCTTCTTGTGGAATCTTTCCTTTAAAATAGGAGCTGTTCAAAAAGCGAAGCCTGTAGTCAATGCAAATTTCCTTGATTTGGTCAATGTGAAAGATCTTATCGGTCTCCAAAAGGTCAAAATCAAAATGATTGTGGTTGCCGTTGTTTTGGCTTCCCAATTGTTGTTGGATCCTTGCTTCCTTAAGGTTGTCTTGCTTTAAAATCTCACGTACTTCGGACAAGATTTGAGCTTCTCTTGGTTGGTTCTCCTTGGTTCTTTGGAGTTTACGGTGAATGTCTGTTTTCTGGAACATTTGGGTCGTTTTTCTTAGCAATTCTCTCAAAGTTAAGGAATTGAATTCTTGAATATGACATCCGTCATAAAATTCTAAATGTTAAGATATTGTTAAATGAGGCAAGCTATCGAATTTTCAAATTGGAATTCAGGAAATTGATGTATCTTATCGAAGTTTTTGGCATTTAATCGTATAATTATACTAAAAAAGTTGGTCCCAAATCCTTAAGAACACTGATGAAAACCCCCATTTCGAAAATCCTACTTGGCATGTGCATGGTCTTTTCTCTTTCGGGAATGGCCCAAACTGCTTCCAAAGACCTAAATTTCAGTACAGAAGAGACCAATAATCACAAGATTCTTTTGGCGGCCGTAAAAGCGACCCAATTAGAAGATTTGTTGGATAAATCTGGGCCCTTCACCATTTTTGCTCCTTCGGATGCCGCTTTTGAAAAATTTTCCAGTGAAAAAATTGCGCAACTCATCAATTCCAAGGACAAAAGCGAGCTGAAATCGTTGTTGACCTACCATATCGTAGCCGGACAGTTAACGGCTAGTCGTATTTTACGGGCAATGTGTAGGGGAAATGGTCAGGCAAGCTTCACCACTGTCCAAGGGAAAAAATTAATGGCCCATTTGGATGGTTACGATATTGTTCTGACCGACCCCATGGGGAATACAGCGCGCATCACCACAGCAGACCTCAATTTGAACAAGGACGACGTGGTTCATGAAATTGATAGTGTGATTCTACCTACGCAAATGTAATTAGCGAAGTTCCGCTCCCAATTCCTTTTGATACTGAGCTAATAGCTTGCCCATAATCTTGTCGATTTGCTTATCGGTAAGGGTCTTGTCCTCATCCAGCAAAGTGAAGCTCACTGCATAGGATTTTTTGCCTTCTGGAAGGTTTTTGCCCGTGTACACATCAAAGAGGTTTACCTTTTTCAAAAGCGATTTTTCAGTTTTCCATGCGATATCATACACCTTTTGGAAACTTACCGAATCATCCAGCAACAAGGCAAAGTCGCGGGTAACCTCTGGGAATTTTGGTATTTCCCTAAAAGTTACGTTTTGGGTGCTCACGGATTCCAAAATGGCATCCCAATTAAAATCCGCAAAGAAAACTTCTTGTTTCAAGTCGAATTTTTTAAGCTCTTTCTTGGATACCAACCCAAAAGAAGCCAAAGTGATATTGTTTTTCACCAAGCTCAATCCTTCGGATAAATGGTCAAGATGTTGTGGTTGTACCCCAAGGTCCTTTATGCCCAAGCGTTCAAAAATCGTTTCCACAATCCCTTTTATATAGAAGAAATCCGTGTTTTTTGAAGCAGTGGTCCAAGAGTCCTGTTTGCGCTCGCCGGAAACATAAAGGGCTAGATGCCTTTTTTCTTCATGTCCGTCAGCAGTTTTGCTGTAGGTCTTGCCAAACTCAAAAAGCTTAAGGTCGTTTTTTTGTCTGTTATGGTTGTATCCCACAGTTTGAAGACCTGAAGATAACATGGAAGTCCGCATCACAGAAAGGTCAGAGCTAAGGGGATTCAACATTTTTACGGCTAGGTTTTCATCTTCGGAAGATAGGGTGTCGACTGAAACCAAACTATTGGTCATGATTTCATAAAAACCTTTGGCGGCCAAAGTGTTTCCAACGATATCCTGGATCCTATGGTTTTCAAACCTAGAAGTTGTGGCAATGGATGCATTCAGTTTTTCCTTAAAATCGATATTGTTATAGCCATAGACCCTCAGGATTTCCTCGATAACATCCACCTCACGGGTAACATCCACTCGATAGGTAGGAATGGTCAAACCAAGTCCGGATTCCGTCACGTTGTTGATTCTTATTTCCAAAGAAGAAAGAATGGATTTGATGGTATCCCTCGGAATTTCCTGTCCAATAAGGTTATAAATCTTGTCGAAGGTCAAAAAGACCTGGCGATCCTGAGGCTTTTTGGGATAGAGATCTACAATTTCAGAAGAAATGTAACCTCCGGTAATTTCCCTGATTAACAGTGCTGCGCGCTTTAGGGCATATTCGGCCATGTTAATGTCGATACCTCTTTCAAAACGGAAGGAAGCATCCGTATTAAGGCCATGTCTTTTGGCTGTTTTTCGGATAGCGATTGGGTCAAAATAGGCACTTTCCAAAAATATGGAAGAAGTGTTCTCGGTAACCCCCGAGTTCAATCCACCGAAAACTCCGGCAATACACATGGGTTTTTCAGAATCACAGATCATCAAATCTTCGGCATGCAATTCCCTTTCCACCCCATCCAAGGTCTTGAATTTGGTACCGGCCGCCAAAGTTTTCACTTCAATTTTGTTGCCTTTTATTTTGGAAGCATCAAAAGCATGCAAAGGTTGCCCAAGATCGTGCAACACGTAGTTGGTGACATCCACCACATTGTTGATGGGTGATAGGCCAATGGCCTTCAATCGATTTTTTAACCAATCTGGGGAATCTTGAACAATGATATTACTGATGGTTACACCACAGTATCGTGGGGCTAAATGGCTATCCTTCACTTCCACATCGATTTTTAACGAACGATTATCAATGGAAAAGTTACTTGTGGAAGGGGTAACCAGTTCTTTTTGGATTTCCTTTTGCTCCAACCCGGCCTTTAGATCGCGTGCCACGCCAAAATGGCTCATGGCATCGGCCCGGTTAGGGGTAAGGCCTATTTCAAAAACCTCATCATCCACCACATCAAAAATCTTGGAACAAGGTGTACCGGGTTTCAATTCTTCGTTCAGGATCATTATGCCAGCGTGACTGCTGCCCAGACCAATTTCGTCTTCGGCACAGATCATTCCCTGGCTTTCTTCACCACGGATTTTACCTTTTTTAATCACCCATGCTTCCCCTTCTTTGGTATACAAGGTGGTACCAATGGTTGCCACGGGAACTTTTTGCCCAGCAGCAACGTTGGGAGCACCACAAACAATTTGCAAGGGGGTTTCTTGGCCAACATCTACAGTGGTCAATTTCAGTCGGTCTGCATTCGGGTGTTGTTCACAAGTAATCACGTGGCCTACCACAATGCCCTTTAAACTGCCCTTAACCGATTCGAATTTGGATATACCCTCAACTTCCAGACCTAAATCTGTTAAAAGTTCGCCTGTTTTTTGCGAGTCCCAATCAATATTCAAAAATTGCTTCAGCCAGTTGTAAGAAATCTTCATACCCCATTTTTAGAGTGGACAAATATAAAACAATAGGGGAACAGATTCAACGTAAATAATGGTCATATACCGTTTGGTTTGATATGTTGTCGACTGGATTTGCTACATTTAGGAAAAATCTTTCATTATATGAAATGGAAATGGTCCTTGTTAGTGATTGTTTTACTGGCGGTTACGTCTTGTAAAAAGGAAGCGAAAAAGGAATTGGCCCTTGGAGACTGGCGGGCTACCTTAGGTGTTTCTGAGGGGCAAGAATTGCCTTTTAATTTTACGCTTTCCAAGGACGAAGCAGGCAATTATCTCATGAAAATGTACAATGCTGAAGAGGAGGTGATTGTAGATGAATTTACCTTTAGCGGAGATTCCATCAACATAAGGATGCCCATTTTTGAGGGCCATATTTCTGGAACCTATACTGAAAATGAAATCAAAGGAGATTTTATTGAAGAAGGTAAAGAACGCACCGTGCCCTTTACCGCAACATTTGGCAAACGTGACCGATTTGAGATAAAACAAGATGCAAAGGTGAACATTTCCGGTATTTGGGAAGCTTATTTCAACGTGAATACGGACAATGAGTACCCAGCCAAGGGCATTTTTATGCAGAATGGGAACAAAGTGAAAGGCACTTTCCGCACTAAAACCGGGGATTACCGCTATCTGGATGGGGTGTTGTCCGGGGACAGTCTCAAACTTTCTGCTTTTGATGGATCACATGTGTTTTTGTTCTTGGCTCAGGTGACCGATAGTACCCTGGATGGTAAATTTTATTCTGGCAGACATAGCGTTCAGGAGTTTTTGGGCGCACGAAATGAAGCCTTTGAACTACCCGACTCCGATAGTCTTACTTATTTGAGGGATGGATATGAAAAACTGGATTTCTCTTTCCCCGATGAAACAGGAAAAATGGTGAACCTTTCCGACCCTATTTTTAAAGACAAACCCGTGTTGGTTCAGATTATGGGTACTTGGTGTACGAATTGTTTGGACGAGACCCGGTTCTATGTCGATTTCTTGGAGAAAAATCCTGAATTGGATGTTCAGTTTGTTGGTTTGGCCTTTGAATATGCCAAAACGGAGGAGAAGGCATTTGAAGGCATCAAACGGCTAAAAGAGCGTGAAGATGTTCCTTATCCCATTTTATTGGCGCAATATGGTACCTCCAACAAACAAATGGCGAACGAAAAATTGCCTATGCTCAATCATATATTGTCCTATCCTACAACAATTTACATTGACAAGGACGGACAGGTTTCTAAAATACACACCGGGTTCAACGGACCTGCTACAGGTGAAAAATTTGAGCAATTCAAACAACAGTTCGATGAAACGCTACAGTCGTTGACAGGTGAAAAGGTAGTTGCTAAATAATAGTGGATTTCCCTAGATCAATGTTTTCATCGTTCATCTTGAAATTGTCCTCAATATCCACAATGTTGTGAGCGATAAAATCTCCCACTTGGTTGGTACCATATTGACTTTTGGATTTCAGGTCGACAGTAACAATGCCTTTTTTTAAGGACTTGTCCACTGCTTTTTTCACGGCCCAAGCCTCTTCATCTAGTCCAAAATGTTCCAACAGCATAGCTGCAGATAGGATGGAAGCAATGGGGTTGGCAATATTTTTGTCCTTGGCTTGTGGATAAGATCCATGAATGGGCTCAAAAAGGGCATTTTCGTCCCCAATGGAGGCGGAAGCCAACAATCCGATGGATCCACTGATCACACTTCCTTCATCAGATAGGATGTCACCGAACATATTTTCAGTTAAGATCACATCAAATTGGGTCGGGTTCAGAATGATCTGCATGGCAGCATTGTCCACAAACATATAATCCAAGGCCACTTCAGGATAGCTTTCACCGATTCGAGTAACCACTTTTCTCCATAACCTGGAAGATTCTAACACGTTGGCTTTATCAACTAGGGTCAGTTTCTTTTTTCGGGCCTTGGCAGCCTTAAAGGCCAAATGGGCAATACGACTGATCTCTTCCTCGGAATATTCACAAAGGTCGGAGGCAACAGTTCCTGCGTTGTTCAATTTTTTCTCACCAAAATAGATGCCGCCGGTCAATTCCCTAAAGATCACAAAATCCGTCCCTGCGATAATTTCCTTTTTTAACGGGGATTTGTTTAACAGGGTAGGGTGTGAAATTACAGGTCTGATATTGGCATACAGCCCAAGTGCTTTGCGTAATTGCAGCAAACCTTGTTCCGGTCTAATCTTCGCATCTGGATTGTTGTCATATTTAGGGTCACCGATTGCACCGAACAATACCGCATCCGCTTCTTGGCAGAGACTTAATGTTTCCTCAGGAAGGGGAGTGCCTTTTTTTTCAATGGCTATGGCCCCAACAGGAGCTTCCTTAAAAGTAATGGTATGGTTAAAGGTTTCTTCTACCGCTTGCAAACATTTTACCGCCTGGGCCAAAACCTCGGGTCCAATACCATCACCAGGAAGTAAAGCAATGTTAAGGTGCATAGAAAGACCTTTGTTTAAGCAAGATTTTGAATACCGATGTTGCTGGTTTCCACAATTTCATGGATATCGTTGTCCACGATTTCCTTTTTGCGGTCCGCATATTTCAGGAAGTTCTCGTAAACCACGTCCAATTGCAATTTGGTGAGTTCGTAACCTACTTTTTTGGCTCGATAGGCCAAAGCGGCACGTCCACTTCTAGCGGTCAACACAATGGATGATTCACTTACACCAACATCTTTTGGGTCGATGATTTCATAGGTTTCCCTTTGTTTGATGACCCCATCTTGATGGATTCCAGAACTGTGCGCAAATGCGTTGGACCCCACAATGGCCTTGTTGGGTTGAACGGGCATTCCCATTTTTTGGGAAACCATTTGGCTGGTATCCCACAACAGTTTACTGTTGATGTTGGTATCTAGGTTCAAATACGGATGTTGTCTCAGGATCATCACCACTTCTTCAAGCGAAGTGTTTCCGGCACGTTCACCGATACCGTTGATGGTACATTCAATTTGGCGCGCTCCGTTGATAACCCCTGCAATAGAATTCGCAGTGGCAAGTCCAAGATCGTTATGGCAGTGGCAAGACAGGATGGCCTTATCGATGCCCGTAACGTTTTCCTTCAAATATTTCATTTTGGCTCCGTACTCTTCTGGCAAACAATAGCCAGTGGTGTCGGGAATGTTCAAAACAGTGGCACCGGCTTTGATAACGGCTTCGCAGACCCTGGCCAAATACTCGTTGTCCGTACGACCAGCGTCCTCTGCGTAAAATTCCACGTCTTCCACAAAGGTTTTGGCGTAGGCCACGGCTTCCACAGCTCTTTCAATAATCTGCTCGCGGGTGGAGTTGAACTTAAATTTGATGTGGGAATCAGAAGTTCCGATTCCGGTATGTATTCTTGGTCTTTTTGCAATTTTGATGGCCTCGGCGGCCACTTCGATATCTTTTTTAACGGCACGTGTCAATCCGCAGACCGTGGCATTCTTCACCAATTTGGCAATTTCCTGTACAGAATTGAAGTCGCCAGGGGAGGAAATAGGGAAACCGGCTTCGATCACATCCACACCCAGTTGATCCAACCGTTCGGCAATCACCAATTTTTGTTCCGTGTCCAATTTGCACCCCGGAACTTGTTCTCCATCTCTTAGCGTTGTATCAAAAATTTGTACCTTATCTTTACCCATTATTCCAATCTGTTTTTTCTAGGATATACGAAAATAGAGAAGGTAGGGCTAAAATGAAAGGTAGGCTAAGTTTCGTTACAACGTTAAATTACATACTGAGTAATTTAAATTACTGAAATACAATATTTTAAATTGATTTTTTTACGATGACAAATGCCCATAAGGACGCGTTGTTTGTGTTGATAAAATCGCTTTCCAAATCGGAAAAGCGCCAATTTAAACTGTATGTTGGCCGCTTGGGGGTCAATACGGATGCGAAGTTTTTGGCGCTGTTTAACCTGTTGGACAAGATGCGAAAGTATGATGAGCATCAAATTTTGGAAAGTGGCATTGTCACAAAAGCGCAGCTTTCCAACTTGAAGGCCCACCTCTATAAACAAATTTTGGTCAGTTTACGGTTGAATCCGGTGAATCAAAATGTACGGATACAGATCCGTGAGCAATTGGATTTTGCCACTATCCTTTATCAAAAAGGGCTCTACAAGCAAAGCTTGAAAATATTGGACAAGGCCAAAAGTTTCGCTATTGAAAATGAGGAAAAGAATGTGGCCTATGAAATTGTGGAGTTGGAAAAGGTAATCGAGACCCAGTACATCACCCGAAGTATCCCGGATCGTGCGGATGAATTGGCCGTACAGGCCAAGGAACTCAGTGCCCACAATGTCATGACCAGCAAATTATCCAACCTTTCGCTTCAATTGTATAGTATGATGTTGAAGGTAGGTTATGTACGAAGTGATGAGGACCTTAATACAGTTAAGACCTATTTTGAGACGCATTTGCCCAACTATGATTTGGAAAGTCTAGGTTTTAGGGAAAAACTGTGGTTGTATAAGGCCTACCTCTGGTACAGCTTGTTGACCCAGGACTTTTTGTCAGCCTACAAATATGCCAGTAAATGGGTTGATCTTTTCAATGACAACCCAGGCATGATTCCATTAAACCCTGTGTTTTACTTGAAAGGCAACCACTATCTGTTGGAATCGCTCTTTTTTGTGAAGTACGCTTCCCAGTTTAGGGAAACTTTGGAACGATTGGAAGAGCAGGTGGAAGATCCCAATTTTCCGCAGAACGACAATATTGCTTCCTTGGCTTTTTTGTACATCAACACCAATAAATTGAACCTTCACTTTTTGGAAGGCACCTTTGAAAAGGGTATCTACTTGGTGAACATCATCGAGTACGGCATCAAAAAACACAAGGAAAGGATAGATGAGCACCACATTATGTTGCTTTATTACAAGATTGCTTGTTTGTATTTCGGTCATGGGGACAATAAAAACTGCATCGTTTATCTCAAAAAAATCATATCCAACAAGAACCTCAAAATGCGGGAGGATCTAATGTGCTTTGCACGGGTGCTGAGTTTGGTGGCCCACTACGAAGCCGGAATGGACTATCATTTGGAAGTGCAACTTAAAAGCACGTACAAGTTCTTGTTGAAAATGAACGACTTACATGCTGTTCAAAAGGAGATGATCAAATTCTTGAGGAACCTTGGGGAAATCTATCCAACGGATCTTAAGAACGAGTTCCAAAAGTTGTATAACGAACTGAAGAAATACGAAAATCACCCTTATGAAAAGCGGGCATTCCTGTATTTGGACATCCTTTCATGGCTGGAAAGTCACTTGGAGAACAAGCCTGTCGGACAAATCATACGCGAAAAGGCATTGGCCCTTACCCGTTAATACAAGCATCCCAAACAGGGTCTTTTGGAGGCGGTGCCACAAAGGTGATGGATTCTTTTGTCACGGGATGTTCCAATTCCAAACTTCGGGCGTGTAGATGTATGCCTCCGTCAGCGTTGCTTCGGTCTGCTCCGTATTTCAAATCTCCCTTGATCCAGCAGCCCATAGTGGCCAATTGCGCCCTAATTTGATGATGGCGTCCTGTTTTTAGGTCGATTTCCAACAAATAATAACTATCCAGTTTTTTGATCAGGCGATAATCCAGAACAGCCTTTTTACTGTCAGGAACTTCCTTGGAATGCGCATAGGATTTGTTTTGCTTGGGATTGCGGACCATCCAATGGGTGAGGGTAGCACTATCTTGTTCAGGTGGATTTTTAACCACGGCCCAATACGTTTTTTTTGTCTTTCCTTCGGAGAATAATTTGTTCAATCTGGGAAGTGCCTTGGAAGTTTTTGCAAAAACCACCAAACCGGAAGTAGGCCGATCCAACCGATGGACCACGCCCAGATACACATTGCCGGGTTTGTTATATTTTTCTTTGAGATATTCCTTGACCACATCGCTCAAAGGGGAATCGCCAGTTTTGTCACCTTGTACAATATCCCCAACACGTTTATTGATCACAATAAGGTGATTGTCCTCAAAAAGGACCTGGAGATTGGATTTATTGGATCGTTGGATTTCAGGATTATTGGATTTCACTTTAAGGTTGATTTAAACTTTGAAGTCATTTTAATGATTCCATTGAGTTTTTGGACAAGTTCTTGTGTTTGCTGGTTTGTAAGAAATCCCAAGTCGTTTGATATGAGGAGTTGGGTTTCTAATTCATACATGGATCCGATGGCAATTTCCAAAAAATGAGACAATTCTTTATTTGAACTTCTGGAACATCCTTCTGCAATGTTGGATGGAACCGATACTGAAGCCCTTCTCAATTGATTTGTAATGCCGAATTTTTCAGTTTCAGGAAAATTGTTGCTGACTTGATAAATGTCCGAGCAAAATGTTTTGCTCAGCTTCCATATTTCCAATTCCTTAAATCGATGCATATTGGCTGTTTCATGGAGGCTGAAATAATAATGTTCTTTTTTTAATATTCCGATAATCTAACTATCCAATTGTCCAACAGTCTAGTATGATTCTTCCTCGTTGGGAAAGTCCTTGCTTTTTACATCTTCCACGTATTGGGAAATGGCATTGCTCATCTCATCATAAAGATTCAGATAACGTCTCAGGAACCTTGGGTGGAATTCATGGGTCATGCCCAACATATCGTGTACCACCAAAACCTGACCATCAACACCGCCTCCAGCACCTATTCCGATTACAGGAATGGAAACACTTTCCGTAACCTTTTTGGCCAATTTGGCAGGAATTTTTTCAAGGACGATGGCGAAACAGCCCAATTCCTCTAGCAATTTGGCATCTTCCATCAATTTATCCGCTTCTTCTTCTTCCTTGGCCCTAACAGTGTAGGTCCCGAATTTATAAATGGATTGTGGCGTAAGTCCCAAATGTCCCATAACGGGGATGCCCGCTTCCAATATCCTACTGATGGAAACCTTGATTTCCGAACCGCCCTCCACCTTTACGGCATGGGCACCACTTTCCTTCATGATCCGAATAGCGGAGCGCAGTGCTTCCTTGGAATCCCCTTGATAACTACCAAAAGGAATATCTACGACCACCAAGGCCCTTTTGGTGGCACGAACCACTGAAGAGGCATGGTAGATCATTTGATCCAGGGTTATGGGCAAGGTGGTCTCATGACCGGCCATTACATTACTGGCCGAATCACCCACCAAAATGGCGTCTACATTGGCAGCATCCACAATTTTGGCCATGGAATAGTCGTAGGAAGTCAACATGGAGATTTTCTCCCCAGTTTGTTTCATTTCCACCAACGACTTAACGGTTATCCTTTTGTATTCTTTTTTCGCAACAGACATTGTCCTCGTTATTTATCAGCTAAATGTAAGCAGATTTGTTTAATTTGGACTTCAATCAAAAAACTAAAGAAATGAAAAATATACTTAGCGCACTGATACTCTTTCTTTTAGCTGTAACGGTAAATGCGCAGGGGCCAAGCCCTTCCGAAGAAGAAACCAAGCAAAAGATTCAAGGCGTTATCGAGACCTTTTTTGATGGATTCCATAAACAGGATTCCACTATCATTAAATCAACCGTTGCAGATAATGTAGTCCTGCAGACAACGGCTAAGAATCCTCAAGGAAAAACCTTGTTCAAGATTGAGGAGTTCTCCAAATTCCTGAAATCTATTGTTTCCATTCCGGATAGTGTAAAGTTCGAGGAGAAGTTGACTTCCTTTTCCATTCAAATAGACCGTACCATGGCCAATGCCTGGGTGGGATACGAATTTTGGCTGAACGATACCTTTAGCCACTGTGGAATCGATTCCTTTCAATTGGTGGATTTTGATGGGGAATGGAAAATCGTTTATTTGATAGACACTCGTGGAAAAGAGGGTTGTTTGGATTAACAATCACTCAAAAATACCCCCACGGCAAGACCTCCTTCGGAGGTTTCCTTGTATTTGGAACTCATGTCCTTGGCTGTTTCCCACATGGTGTTCACCACTTTATCCAGCGGCACCTTGGCATCTTTTGGGTCGGTATCCAAAGCCAATTCCGCTGCGTTTATCGCTTTAATGGCACCCATGGCATTACGTTCAATGCATGGCACCTGTACCAAGCCACCAATAGGGTCACAGGTAAGGCCGAGGTGGTGTTCCATGGCAATTTCGGCGGCCATAAGCACCTGTTCCGGTGAACCACCCATTAGTTCTGTCAACCCAGCGGCGGCCATAGCGGATGACACCCCAATTTCCGCTTGACAACCACCCATGGCAGCAGATATGGTAGCCCCTTTTTTGAAAATGCTCCCTACTTCACTGGCGACCAGAAGAAACTGTCTTACATCATCAAAATTGGCATCGTGGTTTTCAATGACCATATAGTACATCAGCACAGCAGGGATAACACCGGCACTTCCATTGGTCGGGGCCGTGACCACTCTGCCCAGTGAGGCATTTACCTCGTTGACACTCAAGGCAAAACAACTGACCCATTTAATGATCTGGCGGAATTTCACCTCCGTATCACGAATACCTTCCAGCCATTCTTGTGGATTGGAGTAGGGGACCGTTCCCTTCAGTTTTTGATGCATGTCAAAAGCCCGGCGCTTTACATTGAGTCCGCCAGGGAGCGTACCTTCGGTATGGCAGCCCACATACATGCACTCCAGCATGGTATTCCAGATATTTTGCAACCCTTCATCAATTTCCTGGGCTGTTCGCAAGGAAAGTTCGTTTTCCATCACAATTTCTGAAATGGACTTCTGTTCCGCCTCACAATAATGCAGCAATTCGTTTCCTGTTTGAATGGGATAAGGAAAGGTTTTGAACGTCTCCTTGTTTTCTTTGGAATGGAGGAGTTCTTCCTTCACCACAAATCCCCCACCAATGGAATAATATGTCTCTTCAGTAAACTTGCCATTGGATAATTGGGCTGTAAAACGGATGCCATTGGCATGAAAGGGCAAAAACTCCTTTTTAAAAGTAATATCCTGTGAATAATTGAATGGAATTTCCAATTTCCCACCAAAAAGTATCTTTCCCTGTTCCTTAATCCTGTCAATACTTCCTGTAATACTGTCAATTGGGACGGTTACAGGATCGGCTCCCAAAAGTCCCATGGCTACGGCAACATCGGTGGCATGTCCCTTACCTGTTAGTGAGAGTGAGCCATAAAGTGCTACGGAAATGGATTGTACCTGTTCAAAAACACCTTCGTCCTCCAGCTCGCTTATCCAGCGCTCGGCGGCACGCCACGGGCCTAACGTGTGGGAACTGGAAGGGCCGACCCCAATCTTGAGCATATCAAAAACACTGATACATTCCATCCGTATAATTTAGATTTTCAAATATAGCATCTTGATCCCTAATAATTGAGAATTTCCAATTTGGGATGACATCATTTTGGTTTTTGTTCAAGCAGATGCCCATTTGCCGGACTTTCAAAAAAATATTCGCAATTAGCTGACACCTTGTCAGATTATTGTCCATGGCATGATCATTGACATTTCATGTCCGAAGACAAAAAGAATTTTAAACAGATATAACTTAGATACAATGAGCAAAATTATAGGTATAGACTTGGGTACGACCAACTCCTGTGTCTCTGTAATGGAGGGTAACGAACCAGTGGTGATTCCAAATGCCGAAGGTAAACGTACAACCCCATCCATGATTGCCTTTGTTGAAGGCGGGGAGATCAAAGTTGGAGACCCAGCTAAAAGACAAGCGGTAACCAATCCACACAAAACGATTTATTCCATTAAACGATTCATGGGGAACAAGTTTTCCGAATCGCAAAAGGAAGCGGAAAGGGTTCCTTATAAAGTGGTAAAGGGCGACAACGATACCCCAAGGGTGGATATCGACGGTCGTTTGTACACACCACAAGAACTATCGGCCATGATCCTTCAAAAAATGAAGAAAACAGCCGAGGACTACTTGGGACAAGATGTAACCAGGGCGGTAATCACGGTGCCTGCTTACTTTAACGATTCCCAAAGACAGGCTACCAAGGAGGCTGGTGAAATTGCCGGACTTACCGTGGAGCGAATCATCAACGAGCCAACCGCTGCATCTTTGGCTTACGGTCTTGACAAAAAAGATACGGACCAAAAGATTGTGGTATTCGACTTTGGTGGTGGTACGCATGACGTTTCCATCCTAGAGTTGGGTGATGGTGTATTCGAGGTTTTGGCCACAGATGGTGACACCCACTTGGGAGGTGATGACGTGGACCAAAAAATCATCGATTGGTTGGCCGAAGAGTTTAAGAAAGACGAGGACATGGACCTTAGAAAGGATGCCATGGCCCTTCAACGTTTGAGAGAAGCCGCTGAAAAAGCGAAAATCGAGTTGTCATCATCTGCACAGACGGAGATTAACTTGCCATACGTAACGGCTACGGCAACCGGTCCTAAACACTTGGTGAGAACCTTGACCAGGGCCAAATTTGAGCAGTTGATCGAGGATTTGGTTAAAAGGACCATTGCTCCTTGTGAAACGGCTTTGAAGTCTGCCGGACTTTCTAAAAGTGATATTGACGAAATTATCTTGGTAGGTGGTTCTACCCGTATTCCTGCAGTTCAGGAAGCAGTTGAGAAATTCTTCGGCAAAAAACCATCTAAAGGGGTTAACCCTGATGAGGTGGTGGCCGTGGGTGCCGCAATCCAAGGTGGTGTATTGACCGGAGATGTGAAGGATGTATTGTTGTTGGATGTTACCCCACTTTCCTTGGGTATCGAGACCATGGGTGGTGTATTGACCAAATTGATCGAGTCCAACACGACCATCCCGACCAAAAAATCCCAGGTGTTCTCTACTGCTGCGGACAATCAACCATCGGTTGAGATCCACGTGTTGCAAGGGGAAAGACCTATGGCAGCGGATAACAAGACCATCGGTAGGTTCCACTTGGATGGAATTCCACCAGCGCCAAGAGGTACTCCTCAAATCGAAGTAACTTTTGATATCGATGCAAACGGTATCATCAAGGTTTCGGCTACGGACAAAGCCACTAACAAAACACAGGATATCCGTATTGAGGCATCTTCTGGATTGACTGATGAAGAAATCAAAAAGATGAAAGCCGAAGCCGAGGCCAATGCCGAAGCAGATAAAAAAGCCAAGGATACTGCCGATAAGTTGAACGAGGCCGATGGAATGATCTTCCAGACCGAAAAGCAGTTGAAGGAGTTTGGGGATAAATTGTCCGCAGACAAGAAAAAGCCAATTGAAGATGCTTTGGAAGAATTGAAAAAGGCTTATGAAAGCAAGGATGTGGCAGTAATTGAACCTGCTTTGAACAAAATCAACGAAGCTTGGAAAGTAGCTTCCGAGGAAATGTACAAAGCCCAGGCCGATGCCGCACAGGCCAACGGAGCCGATACTTCTGCTGGTGCTGATAGCGCCGCAGGTGGTTCAAAAGCCGAAGGTGACAATGTAGAAGATGTGGATTTCGAAGAAGTGAAATAATCCATATTTAGTATAATCAACAACAAAAAACCCTGACGCGAGTCAGGGTTTTTTCATTGGAGTTAATTAGTCATCAAGCCGCATTCAATTGCCGTATTTCCATTTCCTTCAACTTTTTTAAAGCCTCGGATTTGGAGTTCACGTTCAGTTTTACATAAATGTTCTGAATGTGGAAATTCACCGCACTGGCCGAAACACAGAGTTTATCCGCGATCATTTTGTAGGTAAAGCCTTGGGTGAACAGTTCAATGATCTCATTTTCCTTTCGTGAAAAAGAGTCGTAACCCTTCGTTTGGAACGAACTGATGATTTTTTTGGCCACATCCAGTTCCAAGGCCACACCATGTTGACCCAAAGCATCCAATGCGCTGAACAATCTTTCCTTGGTCAAAGGTTTGATCAGGAATCCGTTGGCTCCCTTCCGGAAAGCTTCCTTGATAAGCTTGAAATCGTTCTTTTGACTCATCATCAGTACTTTAAGGTCTTCATTCTTTTTGTAAAAATAGTCGAGACCATCAATACCTGAAATGCCGTTCAACTGGGCCTCGCAAAGGATAACGTCGGGAGTGCAACGTCCAAAATTGGACAACAGTTCGTGTACCGATTTGTAAACACCGTGCAGTTCGTAGGTTGCTTCATCATTAAAATAAAGTCGGTAAATGGGATCGAGTGCCTCATCATTATCGATGATGGCAATTTTTAATGTGTTAGTTTTCATGATAAGAAAGATTTGGGGGATGAATTCTTTTACATTATTAAAATTTAAAAGGTTAGCATTGGGCAAAACATGCCCATTCCACGGCTTTGGAAGGTTAAGTTTGGACAAAACCAATAGATTGCAAAGTGCTGATTAACAACAAAATACAAAAATTGAATTACCAAGGCTTAACCAAGTAAAACCAGGTACGATCCCAAAGGGATCTAATCAAAAATTGGGTGTAGTTGAGGTGTAGGTTTACCTCTTTGGAAAGCTATTCCAAATGGGACTTTGGAACGCCTTTTTTCCGAGTGTTGTAACTTTTTTTCATGACTAATAGATTTGGGATTGTATTATTTCATGAGTCAAATTAGAATTTTTTCCTCTATTATGGAATTTTTTGTAGTGTTTTTCGTTCAACTGCACTTTTGGAATATCGGTATAACGTGCATTTTATCCGATAAGTTACACATAACTTATTGATATGTAATGGTGTAAATAAAAAAATAGGGTGCCGTCCCATCAGCACCCTATTCTTAGTAAAATCGGTCAGATTGAAATAATACAACCCGCGTTCTATGATAGACTTTCAGTTCCCCCTGTCTTTCTTATCATGGTCATGAGTGTTTCGATACTCGGCTATGTGAAACAGCACCATTTTGACACTTCAGGTAGTTGACCGATTCCGTGTATTCCTATTATTTTATTCTTATTGGTCTTCGTAAGAGTTGGCCACATAATTGGAACCAGCGTTCAATACTGTTTGAAGACCTGCATCGCTATCCGCAACGTCGTTGTAATCAGCTTGCTTATTGGAACGTCCGTATGCTACGGTGTATTGTGATATAGTGTTATTAAATCCACGGTTAGACACTACGAATCCCATTTTCTTTTCAGGGCTCAATTGAATGGCGTACTCATCGCTTTTGCCATTAATGTGGCTTCCAAGGTTTACGGAAGTAGTTAATGTATTCTGAACCACTTGGGTGGCATACAGGTCAAGTCCACCGAATCCTTCCCTTCCTTCTGATGCAAAGAACAACAGGGTTCCATTATAGATGCTTGGATATAGCTCATCTTCTTTGGTATTTACCTTGGGACCTAAGTTTTTGGAGACACCTAAGCTTCCATCGGCTTTGATATCGGCAACATAAATGTCATATTTACCATAGCTGCCTTTCATGTTGGAAGCAAAGAACAATCTTTTTCCATCTTCGGAAACAGTAGGGTGTTTGGCTGAGTAATGCTCAGGACAAACGGCCATCTTGGTAATATTGGTCCATTCACCGTTGACTAATTTGGCACGGTAAATTTCATGGATCAATTCTTTTTTGGAGAAAACCCCATAAAGTGGTTTTTGGTAAGTGGCTTTGCTGAAGTAGGCAGTTTGGCCATCTTTGGTTATCGACATGGATGGAACGTATCCTTCTTCTGCGGATACCCCACCTTCGATGGTATAGAGCATTTCTTTTGCCATTTGGCCAAAAGTGTTTTGGCTTGCAAAAACTGTAACTGAAACTAGTAGGCTGTAAAAGATTGAACGTGTCATGGTGTACTGATTTGGGGGTTAATACATGACAAAGATCAAAAAGATTTTAAGGGAATACTTATGAATTTTTCATAGGTTTTTGATTTTAACGATAAAAAAGTGCAGTTTATCGAATATTTTTTACCGTTTTTTGATTTAAAAACACCTAATATGCTGATTAACGGGATTATTGAACGGATAAACGAACACATTAGCACGATTTTCCTTGTGACAGTATTATGCCGACAGCCCCGAATTGGAACGATGAATAGGGCATTTTGGTGTACCTTCGCTATCGCAGAATTCGGTAGATTTTTAAGTGATACTTTTAGCATTATGCTTATCAGAAGTCTTCAATTAATAAAATTGTCCCGTAATAAAAAGCACGGAAAAGAAGAATGGATATCACCATAGAAAACATCATCTTGATCGGTTCGGTTTTGTTGCTCATCAGCATTATTGCCGGTAAGACCAGCTACCGTTTTGGTGTCCCTACTTTATTATTGTTCTTGGTCATAGGAATGTTGGCCGGGTCGGATGGTATCGGAGGCATTTACTTTGATAACCCTAAGATTGCTCAGTTTGTTGGAGTGGTATCCCTTAATTTCATTTTGTTCTCTGGTGGATTGGATACGAGTTGGCAATCTGTAAAGCCGGTATTGAAGGAAGGTGTTGCTCTTTCCACCTTGGGAGTTTTGCTCACGGCGATCGGCTTGGGATATTTTGTTTATTGGATAACCGATTTTGGTCTATATGAAAGTTTATTGTTAGGTGCAATTGTATCTTCAACAGATGCAGCAGCAGTATTTTCCATATTAAGGGGCAAGAATTTGGCCCTTAAAAAGAACCTGAGACCCACTTTGGAGTTGGAGAGTGGGAGTAATGACCCCATGGCCTATGTGCTCACCATCGCTTTTTTGTCGTTGGTGCAACATCCTGAAAAAGGAATATGGTCTGTTCTACCTTTATTTTTCCTTCAAATGGCAATAGGTGGTATTTCCGGTTTTCTATTTGGTAAATTGAGTAAGATTGTCATCAATAGGATAAAATTGGACTTTGAAGGTCTATATCCCGTGCTAACTATTGCTTTAATGTTTATGACATTTTCGGCAACGGATAGGATAGGAGGGAACGGATTCCTAGCCATTTACATCTGTTCAGTCTATCTGGGGAACCAAAACCTGATCCATAAAAAGACCATCATGCGGATGTTCGATGGTTTGGCGTGGCTTATGCAAATCGTTTTGTTCCTTACGCTTGGTCTATTGGTGTTTCCTTCCCAAATAGTTCCATTTATTGGAATTGGGCTGTTGATTTCATTGTTTTTGATTTTTGTGGCCAGACCTATTGCGGTATTCCTTTCGTTGTTGCCGTTCAGGATGAAACTCCGAAGACGATTCTACATTTCATGGGTAGGATTGAGGGGAGCCGTGCCTATAGTGTTTGCGACCTATCCGCTTTTGGCGGGAATTGATAAGGCTGATACTATTTTCAATATTGTATTCTTCGTGTCGCTTACTTCGGTACTCATTCAAGGAAGTACGTTGCCCATTGTTGCAAAATGGCTGCGTGTTGGGCTACCGGAAAAGGCCAAACCTTTATCCCCAACAGATGAACTCCTTATCGAACATCCAAAGGCGGTTATGAGAGAAATCAAAATTAAGGATGATGCTCCATCTGTGGGGCTTAAAATAGTAAACCTTGACTTTCCAAAGAATGCCATTATCGCCATGATCGAACGCGAAGGCAATTATTTGACCCCTAATGGTTCAACGGTGATAGAGGCCAATGACAAGTTGGTAGTCCTTACAGATAAACCAGAGGTGCTTGATAAAGTGTACACCTCTCTTTCCTTGCCAAAGGATGAACAGCCAATTGATTAAATAAGTACTTTTGTGCTTGCTTAGAAAGATATGCATTGAAGGCAATCAAAAACATACTATCCGTTTTTTTGTTACTGGCCATAAATGTGTCAACTTCAGTGGGTTACCAACCTAAGGAAACGGGTTCTTTTAGCATCAAGGAAAACTCACAAGATTGGTTTCGACCCGATAATTCTAACAACCACTTTGATCATGGTCTGCCTTCGGACCACACGATTAGTGTTGAGGCCATTACCTTCCAACCTTCCAACGGGGATACCGATCATGTATGGGCCATTCAAGTGGCACATGTACTTCATTTTAAAAATCTACTCACCAATCAAGTTGATAGGAATCTCCATTTTTCCATTGCACAACGGAAAATAGACCTATTATATCCCTTTCATTTTTTTTGGTGACATTTCCATGGACAGGTATTTAAAATACCGCCCCACCTTTTAACGTGGTTATAGGTGGATTTTACCTATATCAATTATTTATTAAATATACGTTTCCATGGAATTAGGAACATCGATCATGGGGTTGTTTGCAATAGCCCTGTTCGTATTGCCAGTGGTAATATTGAGCAAAAGCAGAAAAAATAAAGAGAAAGAATTGTTGGTTGGATTGAACGCAATGGCGTCTTCAAGCAATAACGACATTGGAATAGCGGATTATGGGATGGAATTTGCCATTGGCCTTTCCAAATCAAAAACCCATGTGTTCTTTTATAAAAAAAGCAAAACACAAGAGATCAGAACAACCATCCTTTTGGATCAGGTTCAAAAATGTGTGCCGGAACTTACCAAGCGCAAGATCAGGACCAAAAATGGCACTGAATCCGTAATCGATAAAATAGAGCTGTTGTTCTTTTTCAAGGACAAAAGTTTGAATGTAAAACGATTGGAGCTTTTCAATTCAGATGAATACTCGCAGATCAATGGCGAAATAGAGCTTATTGAAAAATGGACTCCCTTAATAAATGGATCTTTGGCTGCGTAAGGCGGTAACGTCTAAATAATATAGGCCCTGGGGAATAGCCCGGGGCCTTATATAATTACACGTCAAGGATGGAATAGCTTTTTGACTGCTTTGGGCGGTTCTAGACGATACCCAACATAAAGCAAACCATAAAATTGGTCGGTCTCTACACTGGTTGAAGCATCTTCATTGTACCAATCTGCGCTTACATTTACATTGATGCCGAATATGACTTTTTCCGAACTGAACCCCAAGTTGATGCCTCCAGACAGTTGCTTGGTAAAATAGGTATTCCTTTCTGTTTCTGTAGCCGTGTCCGTTGGTGATTCATATTTTGAGGTTTTAATGCCTAACGACGGAGAGACATTACCGGACAGAAACCAGTTCTGGTGCAAAACCCATGTATAATAATAAGCAGGGGCCAAGCGCACATTGAAGAACTTTTCTTTGGCTTCCACACTTTCTTCATTCAATGTAAGAATGGAGTAATCATAAAATAGGGAAGCTACCAAACTACCACTACTTTTTCTTTGCCATTCATTTTGATACACAATGTTTCGGTATGAAAAATTGGGGTTGAACACATAGGAAGTAGACATGCCATAAATGGAATTGCTCAGGTCATTGAACTGAAGATAGGGGTCAATTCCCTGGGACCAGCCCGGGACAAAATCCGAAGTATTCCGAACATAATACCCATTGGTCCTGCTATAGGATATGCCTTGAACCCACTTGCCAAAAAAGAACCGGAAATTGTAATCGGTAAAACTAGTGGAACCTTTTAGGTCTTCATCGGCATTGGCACCTAAAAATTTCGGAACCAAACCTACACTCACCCCGATAAACTCATAATCCAAGGAAAGGAACATCCGATAACGACTATTGGGAACCAAATGGAGTTGGGACCCGTCTTCTCTGTTTTTGTACTTAAATGCATCCGTTCGGGTGTCCAAATTGGCTTTTAGAATAATTTTATCCGCATAATTGATGATGTATGTGGTGTCATTCTGAGCCTGTATGGAACCTATCCACAGACACATACCCCAAGTCCAACCCAAGAAAAGAGATTTTTTCCAAAAATTGATTACGGTTCTCATCGAACCACAAGATACACAGCAAATTCCAATCCCCGTGCTATTTCTTTTTATCGGGATTACATTTATTTACAACTTAAGAAAAGGAATTTCTTTTCTGTTTTTCCAAAGTAGAATCACACAGAACACAAAGGTAATCAAGGCCAGAATGAAAAGGGTGCCGCCATCATTTTGTACCACAATGCCTAATTTGGTAAGATGTGAAAATAGGGCACCGCTCATGATGCCAACACCTAATAGTGCACCCATCCAAGTAGTTTTAGGAATAAGGAGGAGTATGGCCACGATTAATTCCAATACGCCAAGTCCAATCCTCCCATAAGGCTCCAAACCCAAGGTGGAAAAAATATAAACGGACTCGGGTGCTGCTGAAAATTTGAAGTATAAGGTTTGTAACAGGATGACTGCGGGCACCGCACGCAAGGCCAAATTAAGGATGGATTTAAAATTCATGACGAAGGTTTTTACTTGATATGCTGTTTTAGTCGGAAGATTTTGGAAATGTTAACGCTTTCATCTTGAAGTCTTGTACCATTGTTAAGAGTGACATTTATCATACAATTTTGAGCCTTTTGTGCGTAGGTTTGTGACCAGTATCAACTTTACAGCAATTGGTGCTTGTTCACATTGGCAAAACAGGTGAAAAAGTCATTTACTGTCTAAATCTGTTCAAATGAAAAATTTCTTCTTTTTATTGTGCGCCTACTTCTTTTCAACAGCAATGTTCTCCCAGGCGGGGCACATTATGCAAGGGGTGGGTTCGGTGAATATGTCCATGGGTGGAGCGGCTACCGCTCAGCCCCTAGATATTTCGGGAGCATTACATTGGAACCCGGCCACCATTTCGACCTTTGACGACACGATCCTAAAATTGGATCTTGGCTTGTTCTTCTCCTCTCCGGAGTTGAGTTCCACTGTTCCTGAATTTGATGGTGAGGGACAACCCACCGGAAATTTTTATAGTGGCACTACTGAAGATGATCGAGGTGTTTCCCCAATGCCCGCATTGGCCATGGTTTGGGGCAAGCCAGAGAGTAAACATACCTTTGGCGCTTCCATTTTTGGAATTAGTGGATTTGGTGTGACATTCCCTGAAAGTATGACCAACCCTATCAACATGCCACAGAGCATGGGAGGTTTTGGCAGGGTGGAATCTGATTATATGTTGCTACAAATTGGATTGGCATGGGCCTACGAGTTGACCGATGAACTCTCTATCGGTATTCAGCCGACCCTTGATTATGCCGCATTGGAATTGATGCCCAACCCAACGGCAAATCCAACCCAAGCAGGATATCCTTCAACAGATAAAGCTTCTGCAATTGGGTTCGGTGGACAAGTAGGTATTTTCTATAATTCTTCATCAGGCATAAAAGCTGGGGTGTCCTATAAAACTACCCAGAGTTTTGGGGATTTTGAATTGGACAACACCTACTTGGATGGCACCACTAGCACCAACACCTTTAATATGGATTATCCTGCCATTTTATCATTTGGTTTGGGCTATTCGTTGGGTACCATTGATGTGGCCGTGGATTATAGGATCGTGGATTACGAGAACACTGATGGTTTTTCAACCGTGGGCTGGACCCAAACCGCTTCCGTTCAAGGTTTTGGATGGAAGAACATCAACATTGTTTCAGCAGGATTGCAATACAAAGGAATCAACAAGATGCCGATCAGGGTGGGCTATACCTATAGTTCCAACCCAATTGATAGTGATGTGGCCTTTTTCAACATTCCTGCCACTGCGATTATCAAAAACGCCTTTCAAGTGGGATTGAGTTATCAGTTCAGTGAAAAATTCACTTTGGATGCCCTTTATCATTATGGTACCAGCGGTGGTTCCACATCCGGACCTTTGTTGAATCCTCAATTCGCACAAGCGTATCCTCCTTATGGAGCCATTCCCGGTAGCGAGGTTTCCTATGATATGACCACTTCCATGATCGGAATTGGTGCCTCAATCAAATTATGAGATAACGGAAAATAACCGACCAACACAAGAAAGCCCCCAAATTTGGGGGCTTTTCATTTTTTATAGTTCAATGTCCAAAGCAATGGGGCAGTGGTCCGAACCCATTACATCCGGATAAATTTCTACGGATTTTACTTTTTCCATTAAAGAGGGACTGACCAGAAAATAATCGATACGCCAACCCACATTGCGCTCCCTTGATTTAAAACGGTAGCTCCAGTACGTGTAGGCCTCCTTGCCTGGATGCAATTGTCGGAACGAATCCACAAAACCGGAGTTCAAAAAATTATCCATTCCATCAATTTCGATTTGGGTATACCCCGCAGTCTTGTTGTAATTTGATTTATCATTTTTGAGGTCAATAGGGCGATGCGCTACATTGAAATCCCCACAAACGATTACCGGCTTGGTGGCTTCTAGATTTTTCAAATAGGCCAAAAAGTCGGCATCCCATATTTTTCTGTAATCCAAACGGTCCAATTGCTGCCCTGAGTTGGGCACATAAACGTTCACCAAATAAAAATGATCATACTCCGCACATTGGATCCTGCCTTCGGAGTCATGTTCGGACACACCCATGTCATTTTTAATGGAAAGAGGTTTTGCCTTACTGAGAATGGCGGTGCCGGAATATCCTTTTTTTTCAGCCGAGTTGAAATAGGAAGTATAGCTGTTCATGGTGGAAAGCTCATTTTCTACTTCATGGTCCTGTGCTTTCGTTTCTTGCAGACAAAGGATATCAGGGTTTAGACTCTTGATGTTTTCAAAAAAATCTTTTTTGACAACGGCCCTGATACCGTTCACGTTCCAAGTGATGATGCGCATGGTCTTCGTTTTAAACTTTCAGGATAAAGATAGCCAAATAGGATGTGATCGGAAAGTGCGGAACAGTTTCAAAAGTGAATAAAATAAGATATTGTACTGACTACGATCATAGCGTTAAAATGAAATACAGGGTACATTTAATTGGTTTTAGTTTGAAATAAAATGAAACTTTCCCAAAATGCTGTTCAATTGCTTGAAGCTCGGTATTTGTATCGAAATTCAGATGGGCAGATTGTGGAATCTCCCGAACAACTTTTTCAACGGGTAGCCAGTCACATTGCCAGTGTTGAAGAAGATCAAGGCAAATGGTCGAAGGTATTTTATGAGCTACTGACCAGACTTCATTTTTTGCCCAATTCGCCCACCTTGATGAATGCCGGCCTACCAAACGGACAGTTGAGCGCCTGTTTTGTGTTACCTGTGGAAGATAGTCTGGATAGCATTTTTTCAACCTTAAAGAATATGGCCTTGATCCATCAAAGTGGAGGGGGAACCGGTTATAACTTTTCAAAACTCCGGCCACAAGGAGATACGGTTTCTTCCTCAGGTGGAATTTCCCCTGGGCCTTTGGCCTTTATCAAAGTGTATGATGCGGCCACCGAGCAAGTGAGGCAAGGAGGAAAAAGACGGGGTGCAAACATGGGTATCTTGAATGTGGACCATCCGGATATTGAGGAATTCATTACCGCAAAAACGGAAGGGGATGAACTCCGAAATTTTAATCTTTCCGTTGGAATCTCGGATGCTTTTATGGAAGCAGTACAGGATGATGGTTTGTGGAATTTGATCAATCCACGGACACAAAAAGTGATGAAATCCATAAAGGCTCAGGAACTTTGGGATTTGATCGTATCCAGGGCGTGGGCCACGGGGGACCCGGGACTGATATTTTTAGATATCATCAACAAACACAACCCATTATTGAAGAAAGGGCCCATCTTGAGTACAAACCCTTGTGGGGAGGTTCCATTGTTCGAATATGAAAGTTGCAACCTTGGTTCCTTGAACTTTTCCAAAATGGTCAAGTTGGAAAACAACAAATGGCGAATGGATTGGGATACTTTGGAGCATGACTGTAACTTGGCCGTCCGATTTTTGGACAATGTCATTTCTGCTAACCATTATTTACTTCCTCAAATTGAAACTGAGACCAAAAACAACCGAAAAATTGGATTGGGCATAATGGGCTGGGCGGAATTATTGATTCTTTTGGATATTCCTTATGCATCCGATGAAGCTGTGGAACTGGCAGGGCGAATGATGCAGTTTATACAGACCAAAAGTTATCAGGCATCCCGAACATTGGCTTTAGAGAGAGGCAATTTTCCAAATTGGAAAGAGAGTAGTTTTTATCCTGATTCTCCCATGAGAAATGCCACCTGCAACAGTATAGCGCCCACTGGAAGTATCTCCGTGATTGCCGATACGTCCTATTCCATTGAACCGCTATATGCCTTGGCGTATCGTCGGGTAGGAATTTTGGATGACCAAACGCAAATGGAAGTGAACCCTATATTTGTAATGAAGATGAGGCAACTGGGTCTTTGGAATGAAAAATTGCAAACCGAAGTATTGACCACTGGTAGTATTCAACATTTAGATGCCATTCCAAAGGAAATGAGAAAATGCTTCAAGACCAGTTTGGAGATTCCATGGAAATATCATTTGCTGCATCAACAGGCATTTCAAAAGTATACGGACAATGCCGTGTCCAAAACTATCAATTTGCCCAATGATGTAGATACTTTGACCATTTCTGAAATTTACCGCACCGCTTGGGAATTCGGGTTAAAGGGAATCACGGTGTATCGTGATGGAAGTAAGACCAACCAAGTACTTCAGGCTTGCCACTTGAACAAAAGTGCCAATTGTTGACTTTTTAAGAAATGGCGGCAGCCAAGGCAATTTCCACCATATCCGTAAAAGAGGTCTCCCGTTCCTTTGGAGTCAATTTGTCTCCGGTGACCAACGAATCTGAAATGGTCAGAATGGTCAATGCCTTGATATTGTATTTGGCCGCGATGGTATAGAGTCCCGCAGTTTCCATTTCCACACAGAGAATGCCATATTGTGCCCAAAGCTTGTATTCCTCGGGATCGTCGCCATAGAATTCATCGGAAGAAAGAATGTTGCCCGCTTTTATGGGAATGTTGTTTTCCTCAGCATAGTTCACCGCTTTTTGGAACAGCTCAAAATCTGCTGTTGGGGAATAATCCGAATTAAGGAACCTAGAATTGTTCATGCCCGAAGTAGTGGAGGCCGCCATGGCCAAGACCACATCGTTCACTTTTACATCTGCCTGATATGAACCTGCCGAACCAACCCGAATGATGTTTTTTACCCCATAATCTTTGATGAGCTCATGAAAATAGATCATGGAGGAAGGCATGCCCATTCCGCTGCCCTGCACGGAAACAAGATGTCCTTTGTAGGTGCCTGTGTATCCCAACATTCCCCTGATCCGATTGTAACAGACGGGATTCTCCAAAAAGGTTTCGGCGATCCATTTGGCTCGAAGGGGATCGCCCGGCATCAGTACAGTTTCTGCAATTTCACCTTTTTCTGCTTCTATATGTATGCTCATCGTTTTGGTTTATTGCATTAATGTGGGGCCGGATGAGGTTCCTATCCTGGAAACACCCAATTCAATATATTGTAATGCAGTCTGCTTATCCTTGATGCCGCCAGACGCTTTTATTTTTGCATTGTTCCCGACTATTTTTTTCATCAAAATGACATCTTCCACCGTAGCACCACCACTGCCAAAACCTGTGGAGGTTTTTACAAAGTCGGCACCAGCTTTAACGGATAGGGTGCAGGCAATTTCCTTCTCAGCTTCCGTGAGGTAGCAGGTTTCCAGGATTACTTTTAGAACTTTGTCGCCAATGGCCATTTTAATGGCTTTGATCTCGTCTCGTACTGCATCCAACCTTCCTGATTTTAACCAACCCACATTTAGGACCATATCAATTTCATCCGCACCGTTTTTCACACAATCCTTGGCTTCAAAGACTTTGGATTGTGTGGACATGGCTCCCAAGGGAAATCCGATAACCGCGGCCAATTTTACGTTCGAGTTTTTCAAGGCTGATGTTGCCAATGGCACATGGCAACCATTGATGCAAACAGCATAAAAGCCATACATTTTGGCCTCTTCGCACAACTTTTGAATATCCTCGGTTGTGGCTGTCGGCTTTAGGTTGGTATGATCGATATAGTCAGCTACATTCATTTTAATGGGCGAACAACTTTTCAAGCTCTACCAGCATCAACATTTCAGAGCTGTTTTTACCCGCAAAGGAGCTAGCAATGGATTCAGCCGTTTCCATGATCAATTTTTTTAATGCTGGCGTAAATTTTTCAGGATGGTCCTTGTAAAATTCCTTGAACTGGTCAAAATATTCATTCCCGTCCATTTCCTCTTCTTCCAACCAATCAAAAACTGTTTCAATCTGGTAGGCAGCATCGGATTGAAATTCATCCTCCACTTGATCCACATCCAACCAATATTGTCTCACATATTTTCGGACCCTTTCGGTTTCAACGGCCCTTACCTGATTGTCGGCCATGGCCACAGCATAAAATAACTTACCAAGGTTCTGGTAAAATTCATTTCCTATTCTCTCTGAATTGAGCATCTTTTAAAATTTTGTATCCCATAAAAGTACAATCAATGCCGTATTTATGAATAGGACATTGGTCATTTTTTTGATTTAGGTTGCATTTCTAATTACTTCTTCGCGTTACTGTTTTGTTGCTACGCCCCCTGTTGGCGTTGTTTTCTTGGTGGTAACGTTGGATGTCATCCTCTGTATAATTGCGTACTCTTTCGTAGCGATAGCGGTTCAGGTCTTGACTGCGATATCGGCTGGGCAATTCCCGATGCCTTACCCAAATACCTCCATCCAAATAGATATAGGTTCTGGAGGACAGATCATAATATATACTGATATCTGGAAAGAAAACATAACGAACGGTTTCCACGCGATGTGGATAAAACCATGGAGGTGGTGGATCTCCCAAACGTGCGGAGACGAGGACAGGGCCACAAGCTTGCACAACTAGAAGAACAAACAAGACCAGCGGAAATAAAATGAACTTTTTCATGGCGAAACTATTTAACACAACAAGGTAGGGCAGCGGGGCTATTCGAGTAAATGATCTAGGTCATTCCAAGAAGTTTTGGTTTGGATTAGTTTTAATATCCTAATATGGGCCAGAGGATTCATATTAATGGCGATTATGGATGTCAAGTTCAACATGGTCCAAAAGACCAAGCATTTTTTTGAAGAGATCGGAGATCTTTCCTTTTTTGCGGCACGATTTTTTAAACAGGCCGTAAACCCACCGTTTGAGTTCAAAGAACTGTTGAGACAATGTTATCAGGTAGGAAACAGATCCTTATTATTGGTAATGACCACGGGATTTATCATCGGTTTGGTACTGACCTTGCAAACCCGGCCCACCTTGATCGAGTTCGGGGCGGTTTCTTGGATGCCGAATATGGTGGGTATCTCCATAGTCAGGGAAGTGGGACCCGTGATCACGGCCTTGATCTGTTCCGGTAAAATCGCTTCTGGTTTTGGAGCCGAATTGGGTTCCATGAAAGTAACCGAACAGATTGATGCCATGGAAGTATCCGGTACCAATCCCTTTAAATATTTGGTGGTCACCAGAATTCTGGCCGCAACGCTCATGTTGCCTTTATTGGTCATTTTTGGGGATTTGATTGCCTTGTATGGTTCTTCCTTGGTTGAATTCTTCAAGGGAAATGTTTCGTTCCGATTGTATTTCAACAAAGTTTTTGAAGCCCTGTCCTTTGGGGATTTGATCCCTGCCACTATCAAATCTTTCTTTTTTGGCTTTGTGATTGGTCTCACAGGCTGTTATAAAGGGTATAAAACGGGTAGGGGAACCGCAGGGGTTGGCATTGCCGCCAATACAGCGGTGGTCATGGCTTCGTTGTTGCTTTTTGTGGTGGATTTTGTAGCCGTATTCGTTTCTGATATTTTTTACGAACTGTAAATGGAGACTCAAAATAAAATAGCACAAATGAAAGAGGCCATGGCCTCGGAAGAAATCGTCATCAAGATTGAAAATCTTTGTAAACGCTTTGGAAACAATGAAGTTTTGAAGGGGTTCAATATGGTTTTGAAGAAAGGCGAAAATCTGGTGGTCATGGGAAAATCGGGTTCAGGAAAGTCGGTGATGATCAAATGTTTGGTAGGACTTATAGGGCCTGATAGTGGTATAATTGAGGTATTGGGGAAGGAAATTGACCAACTTGACCAAATGGAACTGGACGAGCTCCGTTCCGATATCGGTTTTCTATTTCAGGGAAGTGCCTTGTATGATTCCATGACGGTGCGTGAAAATCTGGAATTTCCCATGCGCAGGCATCGCAAAAAGTTTGAAGGCACCACAGATACCCTTCCTTTGGTTAGGGAAGCTTTGGAGAATGTTGGATTGGCCCATACCATGGATTTGATGCCCGCAGAACTTTCGGGAGGGATGAAAAGGAGAGTGGCCCTGGCACGTGCCATTATCCTAAAACCGAAATTGATCTTGTACGATGAACCCACCAGTGGTTTGGATCCCATTACGGCAAAGGAAATTATTGAGCTCATGCGGAGCATTCAAAAGAAATATGGCACTTCGGCATTGATCATTACCCACGATGTGGATTGTGCCAGGGTCATTTCTGAACGGATGATCTTATTGGTAGAAGGGGTCAATTATGCGGAAGGAACCTATGAAGAGCTGATTCGTTCCCAGGACCCAAAGGTAAATGCATTTTTTAAAAAGTGATATGGCAAACAAGACTTCCATACAGAACATGAAACTGGGCCTCTTTGTGGTGTTGGGCACCCTTTTGGTCTTAGTGGCGTCCTATCTCATCGGAAATAGGCAAAATATGTTCGTGCAAAACTTTTCGGTGAATGCCGTCTTCAAGAATGTGAACGGATTGCAAGTAGGGAACAATGTTCGGTTTTCAGGAATCAACATCGGAACAGTAGATAAAATTGATATGCTCAACGATACGACCATCGTGGTCCAAATGAAAGTGGAGAAAAAAATGAGGGAACATATCAGAAAAAATGCCATTGCCACCATTGGTTCCGACGGTTTGGTGGGCAGTATGCTCGTCAACATTGTGCCAGGGGTAGGGGAAGCGGTTTCAGTTGAGGATGGTGATCGATTGGAATCGTACAGTAGGATTTCATCCCAGAACATGTTGAACACCCTAAGTGTGACCAACGAGAATGCCGCTTTGCTCACTTCCGATCTATTGAGGGTTACCCAATCTTTGACCGAAGGTAAGGGAACTTTGGGTAAATTGTTGAATGATACCAAAATGGCAGATGATCTGGAGCAGACTATCATCAATCTGAAATACAGCAGTGAAAAGGTCAGTCAAACGTTGGATGATTTACAAATATTGATGAAAGGAGCACAATCCGATCAAACCATTACAGGCATGCTGCTTTCGGATAGTATATCGGCACAAAAACTCAAAAATATCCTCATCAACCTTGACAGTTCAAGTATTGAAATCAATAGAACGGCCCAAAACCTGAACCAATGGGTGGGTGAAATCAAGAATGGGCAAGGTGCCCTTCAACTGGTGACCCAGGATACCGTTTTGGCCAATCAACTCATGAGAACCATGCAGAACATTGAAGAAGGGACCGAAAAATTCAATGAAAACATGGAGGCCCTAAAACATAATTTTTTGACCCGAGGTTATTTTCGAAAATTGGAAAAAGAACAGAAAAAAGCCAACGAAAATTGAGATTGATCTTGATCTAGGGATTCAGGATCATCCCATCTTCCATTTGGATGATACGATCGGTACGTTTGGCAAAATCCTCGTCATGGGTCACCACCAAAAGGGATAATCCCTGTTGTTCCTTCAGATTTTTAAAAATATTGAATACGTTTTCCGAGTTGTGACTGTCCAGATTCCCCGTGGGTTCATCGCCCATCAAAATGGTGGGATTGTTGATCAATGCGCGTGCAATGGCTACTCGCTGTTTTTCTCCACCTGATATTCTGGATGCTCTTTGGTCCGCTAGATGTCCAATATGCAACATCTCCAACTTTTCATGCGCATCCTTTTCAATTTGTGCATTCGTTTTTTCTGCCAGTTTTTTGGCAGGAAGCATCACGTTTTCCAACACACTGAATTCGGAAAGTAAATAGTGGAACTGAAATACAAAACCGATATTTTTATTACGGATTCGCGATAACTGTTGCTGGGTCTTCCCGGTAATCAGTTCATTATTGAGGTACAACTCGCCCGAATAATCGGTATCCATAGTGGATAAAATGTAGAGCAAGGTAGATTTTCCCGAACCGGACTTTCCCATAATGGTGGCAAATTCCCCTTTCTTCACCCCAAACGTGATATCCCTTAGCACATGGAAATCCTTGGGCTTGTGAAAATGCTTGTCAATATTTCTCGCTTCGAGTACGTAGTCCATGACGTTTTTAGGTTCCCCTAATGATTTTTACCGGATCTATTTTTCTGGCCCTATTGGAGGGCAGGTATCCGGCAATAAAGGTTGATAAAAGGGCAAAGGTGATTCCGATCACATAGTATGCAGGGTTGTAATTTACAGGATATGTGGTGATGGTGGGCAAGGCTTCCGTTTCAAAAGGGGCATGGTCAATGGCACGGGAAAGTGCAAACCCGATCAACAATCCAAGTAATCCGCCTAGGAACCCGATAATCATGGCCTGCGCCATAAAGATGAGTTGTACATCCCTTCCAGAAAACCCGGTTGCCTTTAAAATGGCAATGTCCTTCATTTTTTCATAGATGAGCATGTTCAAAATGTTGTAAATGCCAAACCCGGCGACGATCAAAAGGGTAATGGAAACGGCATAGGTGATGAGGTTCCGGATGTTGGAGCCGGTTTCGAACTGTGCATTGGCTTCGTTTATGTCGATGGCCTTGGTTTTGAATTGGGTTTCCAACTGCCTTGCCATCGGTTCTGCCTGGACAATGTCCACCAATTTGATATTGATGTCCGTGACATAATTTTCGGCTTCGCCTAAAATCCGTTGTACGGTCTTTAAATTGGCAAAACTCTGTGAATCATCAATTTCCGCAATACCACTTTGATAAATACCTACAATCTTCAAGGGGAAAATGTTTCCGGACACGGTACTGATCTGAACCCGATCGCCTACGTGTAGCGACATTTTTTTGGCCAATCCGGCTCCCAATAAAATGCCATTGTCGTTATTTTTCAGTGCTTCGGGAGTACCTTCCACAATATTGTCCTGGATGTTGGAGAGACGGACTTCCTCCATAATGTCCACGCCCACCAAATTGCCGCCCAATTCAATGGAACCTGACAAATAGAATATCTGTGCCCGAAGTTGCGGCGTGGCCCCTCTTACATTGGGATGTTTTTTGAGGTAATCCAAGATGGGCAGGGCATTGTGAATCTTCTTTTGGTTCTGTTTAGGTTTTATGGAATGCACCATGTTGAATGCATCCTTGAATTCGCCATAAAGGGAAATGGGTTGATGGTCCGATGGACGTATTTCATTATAAACATGGATATGGGGCGTTTGGTTGAGCACCAGATCGTCAAGCATCCCGTTGAGTCCGGTCATGAAACTCACCAAAGTGATGTAGGCACCAATACCAAAGGTAACGCCCAAAGTTGCGGTGGCCGTAGACTTCATTTTGGTCAGCAAATGGGTCTTGGCAATCCCTAATATGACGCTCCAATTGGTCATGGTTCAGGTTTGTAGATGGCTGTTTTTTCGGTGATACCGCTCAGGATTTCAACCTTATCCAAGTTTTGCAATCCGAGGGTGACTTCGATTTCACCTTCATCGGTGATCACTTTGGAGCCATCAATGAGAAATTCTTTCGGGATGGTGAGCGTTTTTGCTTTCTCGGCGATGATGATGTTGCCTTCACCCGAAAGCCCGGGATATAAAGTGGTGGGCGGATCCACGAACCATGCTTCAACCTTAAAGGTTTGGGAACGTTCATCCTTTCGTGGATAGATTTTGTGCAAGGTGGCTTCAAACACTCTCGAATTATAGGAATCCAAGGTGATGAACACCCGTTGCCCCAATTTCAACTTTACAATATCCACCTCGTCCACCAACAGTTCCACAATAAAGGTATCGCTGCGGCCAACGGCAGCAACGGGCTCCACAGTGTTCACTATTTCACCAGGATTTTTGTAAATGGCATAGACCTTCCCATCTATTTTGCTGGTAATCGTAAAATCCTCGGTTGTGGTCAAAGAGGTTTGATAATTGTTCTGGGCCTGACGCAATTGGGTTTCCAACTCATTTTTGGATTGTTGGTATTTCTTTTTGAGCAGTTTTAAATTGTTTTGGGAAAGTTCAAAGGCCAACTTCCGGTTGTCGAACTCCACCTTGGAACCGATATTTTGGTCCCATAGATTTTTTTGACGGTAATAGTTGACGGAATCGTTTTGGAGTTTTAGTTCCGCTGCTTGGATTTCATCTGCAATACTGTGGAGCACAGCGGCATTCCCATTATAATTTTCCTTGGCCAATTGCAGGGCCAACTTGGCATTTTCAAGATTGAGTTCCGGGGAGGTGTTCGTGATTTGCAGTATTCGGTCCCCTTTGTGGACTTCATCACCTTCTTCTACCCAAACACGGTCCAAAATACCCATAACGATTGAGTAGGCTTGGTACAGGCTATCCGGCTGAACGGTGGCCGAGGCATAGACCGATTCGGTCAACGGCATGGATTGGGGATAGGTTTTTTCCCTTTTCTTGCCACAGGAGAACAAAACGGGGAAAATGAGCAAAAGCAGTATCGAATGTTTCATGATGAACATCGTGATTGAACCTTCAAATTACTAATAAAAAACACAACTAAAACATGAGATGGGTCAGGTTGCTTCTATCCTTTTCAAATAGCTTATTTACAAGGATTTTTTCATAAAAGGGACTGCCATGACGCAGATCATTGCATTTGGAAGCCTTTCCTTTTTCCTTTGCAACAAAAAAGCGAATGATACTATATGCTCTGATATTGTTCGTTGTGCTGCTCATCCTCGGGTTGCTCTTTGTGCCGATCCAAATTTATATCGATACGGATACTGCACGGTACTTTTTTAGGTTGAAAGGACTCTTAAAATTTAGTCTGGAACCTGACGAAAAGGAAATTATAAGGGCTCGTATGAGGTTTTTGTGGATAGACCGCAGTTTTTATCCTCTGACCAAACCTTTTAAAACAAAAAAGGACCCAACTAAGGAGAAAAAAAGAAGTGCAGGAAGAAGGTTGGGGTTCCGGAAAATATTCCGAGTCCTAAAATCTTTTGAGGTACGGGAATTTATCTGGGATTTGGATACAGGGGATTATATCACCAATGCCAAAATGTATCCCGCTTTTGCATTTCTGAATCGGTACCGAGGGCATTTCAACATCAACTTTCAGGACAGGAACCATTTACGGGTGGACTTGCGCAACAGGCCCATCTGGATCATAAAAGCAATTGTATAACAGTAAATTAAAGGTCATGGATTTACATTTTGAAGAATTATTGAACAAGGTCACGGACTTTATTAAAACAGAGGCCAAGACCGAAACTATTATCGGGGAGCCCTTCCAATTGGGAGAATTTAAGTGTGTTCCCGTAATCAAGGTAGGTATGGGATTTGGCTCCGGAGGAGGCGAGGGGGTCGAAGGTAAGATGAAAAAAGGCGAAGGAGTCGGGGCAGGAGCCGGTATCGGTATCCAGCCCATCGGGTTTTTGGTAACCAAGGGAGATGAGATTTCATTCTTGGAAGCAGGTAAAACACATGGTTTGGCCGCAGCATTTGAAAAAGTGCCCGATTTGATCGAACGCATTGTCAAGGAACGCAACAGAAAAGAAGAAGTTGTAGCATAATATTGGCGTTCTTGACACACCGGGTTGTTCTGTTGGGGGATAGGACAACCCGGCTTCCCATTGCTACAAACAACTAAAAGAACCTAATCATGAAAACGATTCTATTGCCCACTGATTTCTCAAGAAACGCATGGAATGCCATTGAGTATGCGCTTCATTTTTTTAAGGATGAAAAATGCAAATTTTATGTATTGAATACCTATACACCAGCCTTTTATAGGTTGGACTATCTTTTGGGTGGACCTGCCATGAGTGCCATTCCCGATTTTGGGTTGGATATTTCGTTGGAAGGATTGGAAAACACCCTAAAACGTATCGAAAAGGAATATAGCAACCCCAAGCACACCTTCGAAACAGTTTCATCGTTCAATACCCTATCCGAAGAAATAAAAGAATGCCCTGAACGTAAAAAAGTGGACATGGTGGTCATGGGAACCCAGGGAGCTTCAGGGGCAAAGGAGTTTTTTTTAGGATCGAATACCGTTCACGCGCTGCGCAAAAGTAAGGTGCCAATTTTGGTAGTACCCAATGTGTACAAGTTTGTGCCGATAAAGGATATTCTTTTATCAACAGGATATGAATCCAAATACAAACCTGAAGAATTGGAACCGTTGCTAGCCATCGTGGCAAGGTTCAAGGCAAAACTACATGTCTTGCACGCCTTGGAAGACTTTGAACTTACTCCATCACAAAAGGATAACAAGACTTATTTAAAACAAATATTCAATGTCTTAAAAGACATAATTTTTGTGGACAGTACCGAAGAATACATGCCCAATATTGTGCATGCATACATCGAAAAAAACCAAATCGGACTCGTTGTTATGATGAACAGGAAACATCATTTTTTAGATCAACTTTTGTTACGGCATCATGTGGATATGGTGGGATATCACTCTGATATTCCTTTTTTGGTCTTGCCAGACACCTCTGAAATTTCCTAATAATTTTTTATGACCATTTAGTTTTGCCAATTCAAGCCACTACAGTTACTTATTTTTGTGGAATGAAATACTTTTTTGGATTACTACTGATTCCATTTTTACTGTTCTCATGTTCAGAACAACCAATGATTTCTGGGGATTTAGATTTATCCCACGGCGAAGAATGGAAACCGATGGTGTATTTGATCCGGCCTGAAAATTTTACCCAATTGGGGCAAAGTTTTGTTGGAAAAATCTTGGATTCCTCTGAGGTTGATGACCAAGGCCATTTTCAATTTGCAACAGTTACCAATGTCGAAGGTCCCAATTTGCTGGAAGTGGTTGTTCAGAAAAAGGGTGAACAGTACGCCAATCGGTTGGAGAATGAAAATCCAGAAACGGACAATTATTTTCCAGTAGTCTGGAATCCGGGAGAAACCTTAAAATTGAATGCGGCTATAGATCGCTTCCAATCTTCAGTAATAATAGAAAATCCAACAACAGTCAATGCAACACTTCTTAAACTTCGAGATCTAAAAAAGAACGCTTTTTTAAAATATCAGACTACCCTTGGACAACTCCAAGGAGATGAACAATTGTTGGAACGCGAAAAAGCATTATACGAATACCAATCCGCTTTGATGCGTTTTGCAGATGCCACGAAAGAACTTTTCCCTGCCTTAATGACAATAAAATGGGTAAGCCCCGAAGGAAATTATGAGCGCATTCCTGAATTTTTGGTCGGCCAAAGTCGAAAATGGTCGGCAATATTTCCAAATGAATCTTGGGTTCAAGAATTGGCGGTACTAGCAGATAAAGAAAATCTTCCCATTTTGATCGGGGACCATATTCCTAATCTACAATTTCCGATGCTAGATGGTTCTGAATCCAATTTGAAAACCATATTGGAAGGACAAAAACTCCTTGTGCTGGATGTTTGGGCTTCTTGGTGCGCCCCTTGTAGGCTCGAAAACCGAAATGTGCTGTTGCCCCTTTGGAAAAGGTACCATGATCTAGGCTTTCAGGTGATTGCATATGGCCTGGAAAGTAACCGGGCAGCTTGGGAAAATGCCATCGAAAAAGATGGCGCAAGTCCATGGCTCCATACTTCCCATTTGGAAGGCGACCAAAACCCCGTCATGGATTCCTTGCGAATACACACCATTCCTGCCAATTTCATTTTGGATGGAAGCGGCAAAGTGCTGGCGAAAAATCTTCATGGAGAGGCTTTGGTCGACTTTGTGGCAAATTACTTGGGCAGCTAGCCATTCATAAGATCTCAATTTTAAAACTAAAGGCCTTATTCCCCATCATGTATCAGTATCACTTCTTCAGGTATAGAAAGAAACAAGACACATCCACTTTCTGACCTTACACTGTGTTTACCAGATGGGGGCGTGTACAGATAATCCCCTTGGGATAAGGTCTCATGGTGAATAATGCAACTGCCTTCCAAAACCAAAATTTCTTCCCCGGCCGGGTGTACATGGTACGGATAGGAAGCTCCTTCTTCAAACTTCAATAAAATGGCCTTGGACCGATTTGTGGTTTTGTCAAAATGCAGTGATTTTACAAACACACCGTTGTAATGGATTCCTTTTTCAATCAACGGTAGCCAAGCTAACTGCCCACTATTGGTAATATAGTTCCTAATGTTCATAGTTTTTGATTTTTACATTATGGAACAAAATTCAGCAAGACAACGTCGTTAGAAAATGGAAAATATTGGGTTTAAGATGGAAAATTTAGGATGAGATGCTTGCCACATAGGCCTTTGGCGACATGCCCACGTGATTTTTGAAGAATTTGGAAAAATAGTAGGGGTCTTGAAAACCCAAGGAAAAGGCAACTTCCTTCATATTCAAATTCTCATATTGTAAAATTCGCTTGGCTTCGGAAACTACAAGTCCATAGATGACATTTTGGGCAGTTTTGCCTGCGTGTTGTTTGGCCAACTCGTTCAGCTTTAACTCGGTGGTCTTCAGTTGTGGTGCAATTTCTTTCAAAGATAGATTTTGGTTGAAGTTGTTTCGGACGAACTCCAAAAACTGTAAAAACAACGCATCCGGCTTCCAGATTTCACCGCCGTTGGCAATTTTGGAGCGGTTGGTCTCGAACAGGATTAATTCGATACGGGAATGAACGGATTCTAAATATTGATACGGTTTATCCTGAAGTTCTTGCTCAATTTTTTGAAGCTCACGTGCCAAATCTTCAGTGTGGACAATGGGAATGACCTCGTTGTAATCAAAATGGCAAAAAAGGCTGTTCTGAAAAATCAGTTCAATGTCCTTTTCCGTTTTGCACATATAATCCAAGGTAAAGCTCAACAAATAGCCTTGGGCATTATCCATCTTTTTGAAACAATGGTATTGTCCAGAGGTAATGGTGAGTACCTGGCTTTTGTTTACTGTGATGGTTTTATGGTCAACCTCAATATCAATTTTTCCCTGTTTACACCAAATGAAGAGGTATTTTTTGATGCGTTTTGAGGTAAAATCAACAATGGTTTCAATTCGTTGTATATCAACCATATTAAAAACCTTAAATGGAAATCCCCCAAACTTATCAAATCAAAACTATGATAAGATGCATTTGGGGAATTAATTCATTATGGTGTGCTAAAGACAGCCTGATTAAAAAATTAATTCATGGAATGGATACCGAACATATTGCCTTCGGTATCCATGGCCAAAACGATAAAACCATATTGGCCGATAGATGTTTTGGGTCTAGAAATGGAACCACCTGCAGCTTCGATTTTAGCTTCTTGAATGCTACAATCTTTACTATAGAAATAGACCAAAGTACTGTTGTTTCCGGGTGATACTCCGTCCATTTTCACCAATGCCCCTGAAGCGCGGTTTTCAGAATGCATATCGCTCGGAAAAAAGTACATTTCCATATCGGAGGCTGAATCCGGCATGGGCAATTCTTGGAACTCGTAATCAAAAACGGATTCGTAGAATTTTTTGGCCCGATTGATATTGTCTACATAGATTTCAAACCAAATAACGGGATTTTCATTTTTCATGGATAAAGAATTTATTGGATTTATAGATTATGATGAATAACTGAGAACTAAACGGATGCAATGGATCAAACCAATTGCTTGTATTTGTCCTTGTTCTCGAAAAGAATCCAAAGCAATATGGCCCAAATGACCAAGGAAATAACAAGTCCGCTTGTATCAACCAAGGTGTTCGTTAAAAGTATGCCGACCATGACCGGAAAGATGACCACTGCGCCCAAGGCCCTTGTTTTTGGAATGATGATCAAAATGCCACCTACAATTTCGGCGATTCCGATCAGGGGCATCAACCACGATATTTCCATCAGGGCACCGAAATCCTTTATGATGGCTTCCGACAGGTTTTCCGGTTGTGGCATGTAGTTGAAAAATTTGCTAAATCCGCCGTTGAGCAATAATAATCCGAATAAGATGGATACTACATTGTAAACTTTATTTTTCATGGGTTTTATGGTTTTTAGTGGTTATAAATTAGTTGTAAGCAATCAGATAAGGGTTAATCCATAATGAGTTCAACCTTAAGGTTGAGATTGTTCAGGAATTGTTGTATTTCATGTAGCAAGAAGTTGCCGTCCAAACTCTCTACTCGAAGGATCCGATCGCAATCTTCCAAATCAAAGTTGGCACTCACATTTTTAAAATTTTCATGCAATGCGTTCACGGTCCTTACTGCCGTAGATTCATCTTCTACATTCGTCTTAAAGATTTCTATTGGGTTTGGCCTGTGCATGGTCAGTGTTTGAAAATAATGGTTGTAATTAAAGAACTGATAAGCAAGGTATTGGAGTTTGTTAAAAATCCAACTGTGTCTTTGCGACATTCCGAGGGGTTGATTGCGACAATCTGATTTCATATCTTTTCATCATCAAAAAATGATGTCATGAAACATGTTTCAATCTTGGTTCCGCAAGGGACCATCAGTGTGGTAAATGTGGCGGGGAGCTACCAAATGCTGTCTTGGGTCAATGAATTCTTGCAGCAATCTGGTGGTAAACCATTGTTCGATATTCACCTTGTAGGAATGGATGATAGGAAGGGCTCGCATAAAGGCTTATTCTCCGTACATCATAACCTTACTATCGAGAAAGTCCAAAAAACAGATCTCATCATTATTCCGGCCATTCATGAAAGTTATATGAAATCCTTGGAAGACAACCAGCCATTTATTCCCTGGTTACTCGATAGGTATGGGGAAGGCTCGGAAATTGCGAGCCTTTGTATTTCTTCCTTTTTTTTGGCCTCCACCGGACTTTTGGATGGAAAACCTTGCTCTACCCATTGGCAATCCGCACCCATGTTTCGGGAACTTTTTCCAAATGTGATAATGACGGATGAATGCATAGTGACAGATTCAGGAGGAATTTATACCAGTGGTGGTGCGTATGCGTTCACCAATCTCATTATTTACTTGATCGAAAAATTTGCGGGTAGGGAACTGGCCATTTTGGCCGCCAAAGGATTTATGATAGACATAGACCGGAATAGCCAGACACCGTTCATGATCTTCAAAGGTCAGAAAACTCATCAAGATACCTGCATTTTGAAGGCCCAGGAATTGATCGAACAAAATTATGCTGATAAGATATCGGTAGAAGAGTTGAGCAATGCCGTAGCCTTGAACAGAAGGACTTTTGAACGCAGGTTCAAGAAGGCAACTTCAAATACAGTGCTGGAATACCATCAACGGGTAAAAATTGAAGCCGCCAAAAAAGAATTTGAAAAAGGATATAAAACGGTGAACGAGGTCATGTTCGATGCTGGGTATACAGATCCCAAGGCTTTCAGGGAGGTCTTCAAAAAATACACTGAAATGACTCCCTTTGATTATATGGTCAAATACAAAAGAGAGGCGTTTAGTGCCTAAATCACCATATTTTTACGGTTTGCATGTCACAGCACAGAGACGCACAATTAGTATAGGCAGGGGAGTGGCATGATTATACTACGAATTACTTGCAAGCCACTTGGTCATTATTTCCAACTAACCATTGAATCATGCCAATTACTCATTGTTATGTGGTAAGGCTGGAAAAACCAATACCTTAGTGCCATTGTCTATAGGTAAATGGACAACTTCTGCCATAACTTTCTTATTTTGGATATATGCCAAAACCATCGGAACAACGTATTATTCCACTTCGGGCGCTTTTGATGTGCGTCCTGTTCTTGGGCATTCCCCGTTTATCGGCACAGAGGGTTTTAATGGAAAATTATACCATGGAAAATGGATTGGCTACCAATGTGGTATATGACATTTATCAAGACTCCAAAGGCTTTATGTGGTTTATGACCCGTTTTGGTCTAAGCAGATATGACGGTGCTCGATTCACCAATTTTACCACCAAGGATGGATTGCATTCCAATTTTGTTTCAGCAATGTTCGAGGACTCTAATGGTATACTTCACGTGGCATCAGGTGATAAGTTGCAAACCATCAAAAATGGGAAGGTCGGTCCTAATATATTAACGGAACCTTTGGCCATTGAGGCATTTTTTAAACAACCTGACGGCACCAATATCCTGACTACAGACAATTCTGGGTTGGTTAAATATTCAGAAGGAAAAATCAGTCCGATTACTTCACCCTACCCGGGGCCGAACAGTTCATTGGTGGTGACGCAAAGCGGAAAACTATTGACAGGGGGACATTTTGTGGATAGTGCCCAATATGTATCATCGCTTAAACTTTTCAATTCCAGTGGCAAATTATTGGATTTTGCCCCACCCGGAGCGCCAAACGATGTACAGCAACTATTTTTGGACATACAGGGCAATATTTGGGTTTGTGCCGTTAATGGGTTGAACATACTTTCCCTTGATGATGTAGATGAAGGCCATATTCGGTTTTGCAACCTGCCCATACCCTTTGACCATGCCATTTTAAAAGGAAACGTACAGGATATGCTACAAGATCGGTATGGCAACTATTGGATTGCCACCAATGAAGGGTTGGTGCGTATCGGTGCAAGTGGCCAACTTACCGTTTTTACGGAAACGGATGGCTTGGCCTCCAATAAGGTGCTGAAATTATATGAAGATCAAGGCAACAACCTTTGGGTAGGTACCTTAAAAGGCGTTACTAAAATTTCGTTAGGAGGTCAGTTACAATATTTTACTACTCAAGATGGTTTGGCGGACAATGAGATCCAAAGTGTTTTGGTTTTGAGTGAGGAAGAAATCTTTTTAACGACGACCAATGGCCATCTTCAAAAGTTCAATCCACTGACCATGGCGGTCACCACTTTGGCAACCGTGGCACCTAATAGTTTTTTTAAAATATTGACTACTAACACTGGAGAGCATTTTGTTGCCTTGAACGAGGACTACAGATGGACAGCCAAAAAGCTTTTCAAATTTGACCCAAAAAAGGGTTTCAAGGATGAAGGAATTGCCTTTGACCATGCTTTTTTTAATATGGAAACCGATGGAAGGGGACATTATTTGTTGGCAGGTAATAACGGTCTATTTTCCTATAATCCCAATACGAACGAACAGAAAAATATAGCAGGGATTACCGATAGGGTCAACCAAATTGTATTTGACAAGGAGGGTAACCTATGGGCAGGAATGTGGGATGGCAAGCTGTATCGCGTGGAACTTTTTTATGAGGGAGATGCCATCGAGGCCAAAAAAGACGATTTGACCCATTTGATGAACGGTGCCCGGACCAGTTTGGTGTATGTGGATGCAAAAGGCGATGTTTGGGCGGGATCACGGGATCGGGGTGTGGCCAAGATTTTTAAGAACGTTAAGGGAGAATATCAAAGCTTGCACATGACCCCGGAAGATGGCATAATGGCCCCGTCATGTTATGTTACCGCAGAAGACGGTCAGGGTAGTATTTTTATTGCTTCTCAATTGGGTCTTGATAAACTCTTGCCTGTAGGGGATTCCTATAAAGTATTGAATTTCAGCAAAGAAAATAACTTTTATGATGAGATATGGGATGTAAAGAGAACTGATGACGGTATCTTTTGGGTAGCCACAGCTTCTGGATTGGTACGTTTTGTAGATCAGTTTACAGAGACATTGCCACCTCCTAAGGTACACATCACCCAAATCATCAATAAAGCCGAAAGCGAATCCATCAACCTAAACCCAACCAGTTCAGAAACAGTTATTTTGTCGCACGACCGGGGCAATCTTCAATTCTATTTTGCGGCACTGTATTTTGTGAACGAGAGTGCTGTCAGGTATAGTTATCGGTTGTTGGGAGCTTCGGACGAGAACTGGAACAACCTTACCAATGGTACCACGGTTTCCTACGCTGGTTTACGTCCAGGAAAATATCGATTTGAAGTACGGACTCTTAACTGGAACGATATTCCAGGAACATCGGATGTTTTTGATTTTGAGATCACACACCCATGGTGGACCACTTGGTGGTTTCTAGCCATATCATTTTTGATCATTGTGGGAGTGGTCTATTATTTCATGAAACGGCGGATAGACCATATCAGGTTCAAGGCCCAAATGGAGCAAAGGATCACAGAAACGGAAATGAAGGCATTGCGGGCACAAATGAACCCCCACTTTATCTTTAATTGCATCAACAATATTGATGCTTTGGTTCAAAGCAACGATCGCCACAATGCCACCGTATATTTGAACAAATTTGCCAAATTGCTTCGCAATGTATTGGACAGTTCACAGCAGCGGACTGTTTCGTTGAGCAAGGATATGGAGACTTTGGAACTCTATGTTTCCCTTGAACAATTACGCGACAAAGGCAAGTATGAAGTTTCCATCCATGTGGATAAGAACCTGTTAAACGGTGATTTTCAAGTACCACCATTGATTATACAGCCACTGGTGGAGAATGCCATTGTACATGGCCTTAGGAAAAAAAGGGAATCTGACGGAAAACTGGAAATTTTGGTATCAGGACAGCATCCTTTTGTAAAGTATGTAATCGAGGATAATGGTGTGGGCCGAAATGCCCCAATTGTAAATCAGAACAAAGGCCATAGATCCTATGGCACCCAAATGAGCAGTGATAGAATACGCTTTTTCAATGATGAGGACAATGCTTCCATTGTCATAATAGACAAAGAGGAAAACGGCATTGCTACAGGCACAAAGGTTGAAGTATTATTGAAAGTGGAATAGGTTATTTAAAACAGAATCAATTTATTGTAATGATTTTTAATGTTGTTTATGAAAATTAAATTGAAGGAGAATGCTTAAGGCTGTAATTATTGATGACGAGGAAATGGGACGCATTGCCCTAAGGGAGAAATTGACCCATTATTGTCCTGGTGTGGAGATTGTTGGTTACGCCGAAGATGGCACAACAGGATTACAATTGATTGAAAACAGCAATCCGGAAATCGTATTCCTTGATATTGAAATGCCCATTATGGGCGGATTTGAAATGCTATCGCAATTAAAGGATCAATCGTTTCATTTGATCTTTACAACGGCCTATGACCAATATGCTATAAAGGCCATTCGGTTCGCCGCATTTGATTATTTGTTGAAACCAATAGACATTGAAGAACTGAAACAGGCAGTAAGCCGCATACAAAAGGAAACGATCAAGGATACCCGTAAAAAACTGGAAGTCCTTCAGCATAATCTGCAATCGGAAAGTATAACGGATAAAATTGCCGTTCCAACCTTGGAGGGTTTGTTATTCCTGACCATTGAAAATATGGTTCACTTGGAGGCCGATAGCAACTACACCACCATATACCTATCCAATGGCACAAAGGAAGTGACCAGTCGCACCTTGAAGGATTATGAGGATCTTTTGCCCAAATCCTTGTTTTTTAGGTGTCACCATTCGCATTTGGTCAACTTGAAAACCATAAAACGCTACATTAAGGGAGATGGCGGTCAAATCGAACTTGAAAACGGTCGCTATGTTGCCGTTTCCCGAAGGAAAAAGGACGATTTCCTATCCAAATTCAAATCCTTATAGCCCTTTTTATTGTCATCGGTCAGTATTGAATTTGGCCAATTTACCTAAAAGTTGAATTTCCTTCGGCCCATTTTGTACGCCAATTACAGGATCAAATCAACCAACCGCTCATTCCTATATACATACAATAGGTTTCCATTTTAGATTTGGAGGTGTTCCCTAAAAATTGACCATTAACACCATAAAATTTATACATGATGAAACCATTCTTTTTAACTTTTTTGATCATGGCCATCCTGATTTTTACAGGTTGCGGCGAATCGAAGAAAACAGAAAACACCGAACAGGAACCTGTTGAAGAGGTTGCGGTTACTACACCAACCCAAGACGGCATCGACCTAAAGCAAAATGGAGATTATTCCGCCTTGTTCAACGCCACACAAGAAAATTGTCCTTTAATGACCCCGGCGGAGTTGGAAGCAGCTCTTTCGCTTGCATCAGGTAGCGTTGAAACTGAAGGCTTCGCTTGTTCTAGCAGTATAACTCAAGCCGATGGAAGCAAAGGCCGTTTGGTCATCAATACCGGCAAATTGACGAGTTTGCAAGATGTTAAAAATGAAATTTCCAATTATTTAAAGGACAACTCAGGACTCCTTTCGGCACAAATCAGTGAATCGGGCGATACTTATCTGTGTATCCAAAAGGCAAGGGGTTCGCTATTTATGTTCAATCCCACCAATGAACGGTACGTAAGTATTGGCTATGGATCTAGAGCTGCTGCCATAGTGAACAAAAAGAAGGGCATTGAAACCACACCCGAGGCAACCATGAGAGATCAAGCGATCATCATTGCGAATAAACTTCTGGAAAAATATAAAAAGTAGGCTTTATGGGATCATTCAGACATTTAATACTAGTGGTTATAGGCGTAATGGTCAGTCATGGAGCCTTGGCCCAACCCTATACTTTGGATAAAAAACTCACCCCAATAGAGTTAAAACTGCAAAAAGATACCCGCAAAGGGCACGAAGAAGAAAAGGGCATAGTGTTCTATAACAAGATGGACAGCCTTGTCACGTATCATTATGTAACGGGACATGGCATGTTCCAGATGGTGGACGTACTGGTTTCTAGCATTGATGGGGAGCCTTTAAAGGTAACCTTGGTAAAAGACAATTGGGAAGATGTTCAAGAGCAGCAAAGCACTTCATCGTCTTCTGATGACATCGTCAATTTTAAAGTGAGGTCCTATGGGTCGTTCGGGGTAAAGGTTGAGGCAAAAGAGGAGGGAGCCCTTTATAATATTACCGTTTTGGCCAGTAAACCCATCAAAGCCTATCTAGGAAGTCCTTTCAGAAAAATAAAGGACAGTGAAATGGAGGCTGGCAAAACCACTGAAGTAAGTGGTAGCTCAACTGAAGGTAGTGATAATAAATGGTTGTATATCGCCTTGGGTGTCGCTTTGTTGGTCATTGGCCTTCTGGCTGGAAAATTACTGGGGAAAAATAAAGGCTCAGCAACTTTGATTTTGGTGTTGCTTGGATTTTCATCCATGTCGTTCGTTCAGTCGGGTCCAGAAGGGGCATTCATGACCGTAAAGGAATTTGAGGAATATGTAAAGGACACTAATGCCCAAATGAAAAATTTTGAGGCCTTGCTCAAAATCATAAACGAAAAGGTTCCGGCCAACTGGGATGCCGCCAAGTTTAAGAAAACCACGGAAAGCATCAATAAAAATATTTCAGGAATCATGAAGGCCTGGAGTTCTGCGGCCAAGGTTTTTGATCTCTACCATGGTTTAGGGGAATGTATGAGTGCTACGCCGATACCAGGAGAGCCTAATATTCCATCATTCTGTGATGATGAGCTGGTTGAAGGAGCTGCTGGTTTTGGAGATAACTTGGGAAGTTGCTCCGAATGCTATTATCAGGCACGAACCGAATTCAACAATGTTCGGTATAACCTGGAAGAGTTGGCCACCATATACAGCTGTACCAAGAAATTTACCGATGCAGCCCTGGCTTTTGGTGACAATGCGTCGGGCCTGCATGCCGTAACGGGTTTGGCTTGGCAGAACGAAAGGCGCGGAATTGAAAAATCCATTACCGATTTGGAAAGTGCCTATGATAAAAAATATGCCGAATTCATGCAACGGTTGGCCGATGCCATGCAGCAACTCAATATATGCGAGGCCAAATTTGGTGTAGAGGATTGGTATGACCGTTTTGGATTTATCTATTATGAATTCATGAAGGATAAATACAAGCGGAAAAAATCATGATAAAACCCTTTTTCCTGTTTGGTGGATGCTTTGTAGCGTTGCTTGGTTGTGTTGGAAGAGGAGATTCCCAATTTGCTACTAACCTTACATTTGATGAGGTACAGGGCATTGTTTTTATCGAAAGGCAAGATGGCAATTTGGACAGTCTCCATAATCCTGCTCCTGACGAAGGGGAATTGGATTTAGTGGAACTTTCCCCGGATAACCGCATGGTCCTGCTCACCGTTACCACCGGAGACGGAGGTAGGGCATGGGTTTATCAGGTTGGGAACTCGGAATGGCACGAAATTGAAGGTGGCTTTGGACTTGGTGAAATGGGTTGGCTAAATGACGGCCGAATTGTATTGCACCAAGGATGTGTTTTGGCAACCCAATGCAAAAAGCTGGAGTCAAAAAGTGCCGATGCTCCATGGGTCATGGAGGTAGTGGAAGATTTAGGAAAAAACGAATAAAAAATAACCATGTCAAAATCCCTATCCAAACTTCTTGTACCATGCTTATGCTGTCTGGTATTCAGTTGCTCCCAAGGGAAAAAGGAAGAAAATAAAGAAGAGGTTACAACGGTATCCCCCAACAAGGAAACGGTCCCAAAACCACAAAGTGATATTTTGGATTCCAAACCACCTGGAGATGGCGTCCTTGATGTGAACCTTAGTGACCCAAACCAAATGGAGGTATTTTTCAGGGCACTTCAAACCGATGATGCCGTACTCGGTCTTTTTGAGGAGAAACTTAAAAAAGGAGGGTTTTCCGAGGTGGAACTTCTCGAATTGAAGCATCGAATATCAACCTCCGATGTGGTAGTGGAATCAAAACAGATATCGGGTAATAATTCTGGGGATGCCGTAAAAAGAACGGCGCAAAACCTGTTCAAGACCGTTGCCAAAGGTACCGACCAGGTAATGCAGCGGGCCAACCCGAATGCCAGAAAGGTGGAAGATCTGATCAATGAACGGCTGGCACTCATCAACCAGAAAACTGTTTACAATGCCAATGCCACGGAAGACTTGGCAAAAGCCAAAATGCTTGATTTGATGGGCAGCGATGAAAGCCTTCTCTATGAAAAGATGACCCAAGCGGGAATTTATAACGCTTATGGGTTAAGGGAAGCTCAGGAAATCATTGCTAGGACAGAGAATCCAGATAGTATGGCAACGGCGATGGCCAGTTATTTGAAAATGACGGAAAAGGAAATTCAATTGCTGGAAAAGGTGCCTTCCTTTGAGCGCTATTTGAACGAACGGGAAGCACGGGATAACCAAGCTGCAAAGTTGGACTCAGAAGTTGAAAACCATCTTAAAAGTGGCAAAGCATCGGAAGCCTTCACCAAAATGTTGAATCATCATACCAAAATAGCAAGCTTGAATGCCAAATCCGTATTGAATAAATCAAAAAAGGCCCGTGCAGAGTTCCAAAAGCTCAATCCAACCTGGGATAGCAAGGATGAAGCCGTGGGCAATACCTATTTGGACGAAAAGGGAAATGTAGTGTTTCTCCCTTTGGGAAAAATCTCGTTTGCCGACCGCGTGGTGAGTCATAATCCCGGATTTCCAAAAGGGGGATTTTCCCAGGGATCTCTTGGTGAACCCGATCTCCCCAAGGATTTGGGCAAGTTCGATGCTCGATTTTGCAGTATAGGTATTGGCGGGGTACTGGTACTTGAATTTACCGATAATGCCCTGACCGATGTTAATGGTCCCGATCTTTTCATTTTTGAAATTGGCAAGGTGGAACCCACAGTATTGGAAATTTCCAAAGATGGTACCGAGTGGATCCATGTTGGGGAGATTGAAGGAGGAACGGCCATGGTGGATATCCATGAATTTGTAAAACAAGGTGAGACCTTCACCTTTGTTCGGTTGACCGATTTAATGACCGAAAGTGGTATTCCTGGTGCCGATGTGGATGCCGTTGCCGCAATAGGGGGTGCCATTCGTTTGCAATTGGACAGTTCGGTTTTGTTCGAGTTTGGAAAATTTGAGCTGAAACCTGAAGCCGAAGCATTGCTATCGGAGCTTATCCCTCAAATTGAACAACTGGGAAAAGGGACTATAGTGGTGGAAGGGCACACTGACAATATTGGTAATGCAGCTTCGAACAAAAAACTGTCGGAACAAAGGGCCCAAAGTGTCAGCAACGTACTAAAATCCTTAATGAAGGAATCAGCGAGTAACTTTTCCTGGCAAACCAAAGGTTTTGGGGATTCACAGCCCGTTGCCCCAAACAATACGGAGGAAAATCGGCAAAGAAACCGAAGAGTGGAACTGTTGATTTTGCCTAAATAACGAGAAGATTGATTAAAATGTAAACAATTGATAATTAATAGGATAAAATGAAAAAATCAAACCTCATAATTTGTTTGGCCTCACTTCTGATTTGGATATCCTGTAAGAACAATCCTGAAGCTCAAAATATTGAAAAGGATAATCCGAAGGCGGAAAGTGCAACCAAAACATCCATTCCAACAGAAACCATGATGGGGACGGTTAATGATATAAAGGTAAATGCAGAGGCCCTAAGAAATACAAAACCGATTTCCAAGGAAGTGTTTAAGGCATGGCTGCCGGATGAATTATTGGGTATGCGGCGCACTGGCTATACCTTGGGGGCCATGGTGATGGGTGAAATAGCTTCAGTGGAAGCAAATTATGTATCGGCGGACAATGTTCGTAAACTGAAAGTGGAAGTGATGGATTGTGCAGGGGAGATGGGAGCATCAGTAGCTATGGCGGCCCAAGTAACCTTGGCTTCGGATTACGAGGAGGAAAGCGAGACCAAAAGGAAACGTACCCTTACCAAAAATGGAGTACGTGCCGTTGAGGAATACCAAAAAAAGAAAGGGAATACCATTTTGGAATGCCTTGTAGAAAGTCGTTTTTATGTAAAAATTACAGGTGAAAAAATGGAGCCTGATGATGTTTGGGAAGCCCTTGCGGCCCTAAAGGCAGAAAGTCTGATTGAATAAGGTGACCAAAAATTTATTAAAGCATCAATAAGAAAATCCAAACAGATTGTATGCTTCGTGAAAACCATTAAACTGGCTCGGCTCCGGATGCATTTACATTTTTGAAAGAATCAACAATACATTTGCAACAACGTCATCGTATTTTTCGTATTCGCCACGATCGTATCGGTATAATTCATCCAGAATAACAGGAATGTATTTAAAATTCCTTTTGGTGATGTATTCAATTTTTAATCGTTCGGCACTTTCCGGATTGCTAATTTTTTCCGCGATGAAGATTTCTCCCGCCCGTACAAAATGTTCATATAAGCAAACTCTCCAGGTATTATAGCCTTGATCATTCATTGCCTGTTTTAAGGTGGGAAACAAGTGTTCCGACGCTTGGAACAAAGCCTCAGGTTGTTTTGCGACAATAGGGTTTATGAAGGAATGGCCAAATTCATGTATGGTCAACTCGTTTAGTTTTTCCTTGTGGGTGAAACCCATGTTGAGATTACTCTCATTCTCAAAATCTTGAAAATCCACTGCGCCGAACACACTATAAATGTTATCCTTTATTTTGATGCCAAATCCCATGCCCTTCGGAATGGTCAAACTGGGCACCAAGTGGTAGGATGAAAAAGCGTGTTTATAGAATTTTTCCATCGTTTCCACAAATCCTTTGTTGGATACATTGATAAAGACCTCCTCCTTTGCCCTTTCATAAAAGGGATTGGACGTTTTCATGTACAAATCCAAATTGATTTCCTCCGAAAAAGCATTTAATCCATCAAGAAAAATCCGGGCATTTCTTAAAGCTTCTTCCTTGTTTTTTTCCTTTGAGAAATTGATATAGTATCCCACATCAAGGGAATCGGTGATCTTGGCATTGGGCACATCAGCCAGTTGCAATAAAAAGGCGGATAGATAATCCAACCATAAATGGTCCGCCACCCCGAACGCTTTGTTCAAATGTTCACTTTGGGCAAAATGCCCAAATTTCTTGTAGATATCATAACCGTAGCTGTGCCATTCCATTTTTGGTATGGTCCTGCCATCTACCACCACCGTTTTGTTTTCAATATCTACACCTTCAAACCCGATAAAGTACCCTATTCCGAGTAGTTCTATGTTTTTGTTTATTTCAATTTGTATTTCATGGTCATTGCCTGATTGTGCCATCGAGGCAAGAGGTAATAGGAAAACTGTAAAAAGGATTGCGAATCGTTTCATCATTTTTTTTTTGACAAATCAAAGGCGATTTTAGGACAATATCGCCTACATGAATGTTTTAGGACGTCCAGAAACGTGTTTTCGCACGCATTATTTTTTAAGAAAGTCCGAAGGATTTTTCCCGGTTTGGGCCTTAAAGGATTGGTTAAAAGTTGATTTGGAACTGAAACCCACATCCATCGCTATCCCCAATAGGCTCTTATGTGCTTGTTTCGGGTCCTGGATCTGATCAATGGCCTCCTTTACCCTGAATTGGTTCACAAAATGTCTAAAAGTTGTTTTGTGATAGGAGTTGATCAGTTCTGAAAGATATCGTTCAGGAAGATGCAATTGTTCCGCTACTTGCTCCAAGGTCAATTTCGGTTGAAGGAATAACTTATCCACTTCGAACAAGTGGTTCAGTCGTTCCAGTTCCTTTGCATCATCAAGGTTTGGATAGCTGTTTCTCTTATTTTGAGATTTCACAAATTCCGGAACATCAAAAAATTTGGGCTGAAAGTACCCTAAGTATCCTAAAATGAAAATGAATAAAAGTATCAAGGTTTTGATGACTTCAAACACTTCTATCTTGAAAAAGGATTGAAGGATCCATAACAGCGTCAGTAAAGAAAAAACTCCAAAGAACAGATACAATTTAATGAGCGGACGGGAGCCAGTTCTTCCCGGATGACCCTTTAATTGAAGGGTCAGGCCAAATAGAGTCAAGGCGAAATACACCAACACTGAGACCATCCCGATTACGGGAAGAATTTCCGTCAAGAAGAACCAAAAGGGGTTTTTGATCAAATGAATGTCGGTTCCCCAAATCTTATTGGAGTAAAAGGCGAAGGCGGCCAGCAAAATCTCTACGCATGCGGGCACAAAATACAGCACATGCTTCTTGCTGAACCGAAAAGATGCCTTTGTGCTGGCCTTCAGAAAAAAGAGAATGGCAGGTGGCAAGATCAAATAGGAACCCAAGATCCAAAAGGGAAACAGATGTTTTGTGCCATGGTAACCAATGGTCATGGCCCAGGCGTTCAACATTTCCAAAGTCAAAACCAGGATTATCCATCCCAAAAAGAAATTGGACCATCTTTTTTTGACAATGGTAGAAATTAAGCCCAAACTTAAAAGGATTCCCTGGCCTGAAATCAACAAAAGGACGATCTGTTCAAAATTTTTCAACGAAGGGCTTGTTTATGATTGACTTAGGTTGCCTTTTAAAATGTCAATGTTTTTATGTAATGGTGAGGTTCCATGGAGCATTTATGGTAATTTAAACATATTTCCATGCAATCACTAATGTTAATGGGGCTTTTACCTACCAAAGATTTCAGATTGGTAAAATGTGATGACCGGAGAGTGTTTAAGGGTTATGAATTGTCATCTTCATTACAGGGGCTATATTGGAAAACAATATTAATACCAATTTGTACTAACCATTTTCCGGAAATTTAAGGACTTACACCCTTAAGCGGACATGAAAAGAAGATTTTTTTGGCGCTAACGGTACAGCTATGAGTAGTGCGGGATTTTAAGCCCTAACTATTCGGTTTGGTACCGACCTTTGTTTTTGTGTTTATACTTTCATTTTATCACTTTCGCACCAATTGTTCATGGCCATTGTTGTGCGTTTAGCTTTTGTCATTGTATTTGTTCAATTAATTCAAGTCGTTTTACAATGCTGTTTTTTTCTAAAATTGTTCCTGGTGATAAAACTGCATTTGCTCCAATTTTGGAATTGTCGCCAACCAACGAACCAAATTTTTCAGTTTTGGTGTCAATGAGTCGATTGTTGTGTTTTATAAAAATTCGCTTGTTATGTCTTTCGTTGTAGTGATTTGCACACAATGAACCTGCCTCAAAATTTATGTTTTGTCCAAGAATGCTGTTTCCAATGTAGTTGAAATGGGCAACAGCCGTTCGGTCAAAAAGCATGGACTGTTTTATTTCAGAACCTGGTCCAATCGTTACGGAGTTGCTCAAAAAAATCGGTCCTCGCAAATAGGCGTGAGCACCGATAAAACAGTTTTCGGAAATGATGATTGTTCCCTTTAATGTTACACCTTGTTCAATGGTTGCTGTCTTGTGAATAGCAATGTTGTTTTCTATTTTGTAGTCACTGTCTAATGTTTTTATGTATTGTAGCAATATGTTGTCTAAGTTGTCAATGATTTGCCAAGGTTGCAAATTGTTGCCTTGTAATAATGCAAGTTTCGGATTTTCTATGTATTGTTTTAAGTCTATCATAGTTCGTAAAACTCAACTGGTAAATTGTCTGGGTCGGAAAAAAACGTGAATTTTTTGTTTGTGTATTCGTCTATGCGAATTGGCTCTGTTATGATGTTTTTTGATGTCAAAAATAAAATTGCTTTTTCAATGTCTTTCACTCCAAAAGCAATATGTCTTAATCCTGTTGCTTCGGGTCTTGTCGGTCTTTGTGGTGGATTAGGAAAAGAAAAAAGTTCAATTATGTATTGTCCGTTAAGCGAAAGGTCAAGTTTATAAGATTGTCTTTCTTGTCTGTAAACTTCATTGTCAATTTTAAAACCTAAAATGTCCGTATAAAACTGTTTTGATTTTTGGTAGTCAGTACAGATTATTGCGATATGATGTAATTTTTCTATTTGCATTTTGTCAGTGTAGCGATACCTTTTTAAGCTGACGTACAACGGTCTTGTATAACCGTCAGTTACGCGTTTGTATGCGTTAATTTTCGGTTTGGCACAGACTTTAACAATTCCGAGTGGATTCTAGCCTGCCCTGAGCGCAGTCGAAGGGTGGTCGAATCCGCCGTAATTGCGGTTATATATTGTTGTGCTTAGTGCTTTTTTCATTTCCTAATTCCAGAGCCATTTGTATAAAATCAGAGATGCTTTTTCCTAAAATAGCCATTCCTGCATCGTGAGGGTTTTCTAATTTATACCGTCCTTTTGCTGAACCATTTAGTGCATAGTCAAATCCGTCTATTGTAACAATACACCAATGATTTTGTCTACACTCTATAATAACTTCGTCAACATAAAAAGGCCAATCTCCATTATATTCTGATTTTAAGATTTTCTTTGATATGTATTCAGGATTCACATTCCGTTGAATCTCGTCTAACATTGTTCTTTTGTGAACTTTTTTTGGTGCTTCCTTATATTTTGTGGTTTGACTTCGATAATCCTTCTTTCCAAAATCTTTTTCATATAACATTCCAAAATCGAAAAACGTAGAAGCCGATAGTTGCAAGCCTTGTTGCCCTAAACATTTAAAAATAAATTGTCTTGAAATTGCAGAAATGAACTTTTCAAATACAATGATTATATAGGTAGATATTTTTTGATAAACTTCGTGACTCAAATTAAAATCCATTAATTTTTCATAATCTTTTAAGTCAAGTACTTTGTTTTCAAACTCTTCCCATAACTTTTTCGTATTTACTCCAATTTGTGCATTATCGGTAATCAAATCGAAATTATGATATCTTGCTAATTTACCGAACTCGGAAAGTATAAAAAGAAGCTCTTTTAAATCCGAGTTCGCTTGTATAAATTCATTGTCTAAATCAAACTGAGGTCTATTGAAATCAAAATAATAATTGTCGATAATTTCCTTTAGCAGTTTTTCTAAATCGTGTCCTAAGTTTTTGAGATACCTAAAGTTTGGAAGTTCTTGGTGTTTATGGAAATAACCCAAGCAAATGTAGGCTTTCATGAATCTCTCAAACCCTTGTGATAAAAGTTGAAAAGGAAGAAAGTAAAAATCGTTATTGAGATTGATATTCTGAAGTTCACCAAAACCTAATTTAATCAACTTGTCAGAGGTTTCAAATTCCTCCAAAAGTGCAAAATATTTTATGTTCTCAATTTCTGACATTCTGTTTTTTCTGCATTAAGCACAACTTGTTTATAGAAACGTAAAATACATCTCTATACACCCAAAATAGAAATAAAACCGATGATTTGGGTTGTTTTCTATATTAAATCTCAAACTCATCAAATGGATTTTTTATTTTGTCTAGACTTGTGGTGCTAACATGAGTCGCGGGCCATGTATTTATTCAGTAAATCAATCATCCGAATTGGAACATACCTGTCCTTGGGGCCTTCGGTGGATTTATGTGCATAAACAGTTGGCTGGGAAAGTAAAATAGGGAAGAATTTTAAATAACAATTTCTAGCTTGAAATAAAATGACCAGTTCTGTCAACTAGATTGTCAACCAAAAAATAAAAGCCCCTAAAAAGGGGCTTTTCACGTCATTAAGCGGAGAAAGAGGGATTCGAACCCCCGGAGGTGTGACCCTCAACAGTTTTCAAGACTGCCGCATTCGACCACTCTGCCATTTCTCCAGTAAAAAAGAAGGTCTGTTTTCAAGATTGCCGCTCCCGATAGCTATCGAGACGACCACTCTGCCAATCCTCCTAAGCGGGTGCAAATATATAAAGCTTTTTCCTTCTGTGAAAAACCAAAGCATTTTATTTTTTATGGACCACAAAATTCAACTATTGCCTGTACTTTTGCGCCATGTTGGAATGGTACCATTATTTGCTCCTCGTTGCAGTCGGTTTTGCGGTTGGTTTTATCAACACAGTTGCAGGAGGTGGCTCGCTCCTTTCATTGCCAACCCTTATTTTTTTGGGACTCCCGGCCGCCGTAGCCAATGGTACCAATAGGGTGGCCATAGTGATCCAAACTGCCATGGCCACAGCAGGATTCAAAAGCAAGGGCATCTCCACTTTTCCTTTTAATGTGTATTTGGGTATTGCCGCCTTTTTAGGTTCCTTGATCGGGGCATGGATTGCAGTGGACATCAATGGGGAGACATTTAATCGGATTTTGGCCATGGTGATGGTGGCGGTGGTGCTCATCATCATTTTTAAGCCCAAAATGCGGTTGGAGGACATGCAGGAACGCCTCACTGGTAAATATCTGTGGATAAGCCTGATCGTTTTTTTTGGTTTTGGCATCTATGGAGGATTCATCAACGCCGGACTTGGCTTTCTGATGATGCTGTTCACACATTACATCAACCGGATGAATCTAGTACGGTCCAATGCCACCAAGGTAACGGTGGTATTTATCTATATGTTGGCAGCATTGGCAGTATTTGCCTTTCATGATAAGGTCAATTGGAAAATCGGGTTAATTTTGGCCATAGGCAACGGATCGGGCGCTTGGGTGGCAAGTCGGTTTTCAGTGCAAAGAGGCGATGGGTTCATCAAGACTTTTCTGGTTGTCGCTGTGGTAATCATGGCCATAAAACTTTGGTTTTTTTAAGTCGAATTAAAATTGAATAACAAGAATGCCGGGATTTGAACTGTTTGGGGATAAGGAACGAAAAGAAGTGCAGGATGTATTGGATTCGGGAGTGCTCATGCGCTACGGATTTGATGGTATGCGAAATGGTCATTGGAAAGCCAAGGAATTGGAAGCGGCCCTTGCCAAACGCATGCAGACCCAACACGTACATTTGGTGAGCAGTGGAACCGCGGCCTTGACCGTGGCCTTGGCCAGTGCAGGAGTTGGAGCAGGGGATGAGGTCATCATGCCCACCTTTACTTTTGTGGCCAGTTTCGAGTCCATTTTGGCATTGGGAGCCATTCCTGTCCTTGTTGATATTGATGACACCCTTACCCTGGATCCTTCGGCAGTTGTAAAGGCCATCGGCCCGAAAACCAAAGTGGTAATGCCCGTGCATATGTGCGGTTCCATGGCCAATTTACAGGCGTTGAAAGCCATTTGCGACAAACACAACTTATTGCTTTTGGAAGATGCTTGTCAGGCTATCGGGGGAACCTACCAAGGCAAGCCGTTGGGAAGTTATGGCGACCTTGGCTGTTTTTCCTTCGATTATGTGAAAACGATTACTTGTGGGGAAGGTGGCGCCATCATTACCAATAACGAAGCATATTACGAAAATGCCCATCAATATTCCGATCACGGTCATGACCACATTGGGAACGACCGCGGAGCGGAGCAGCATCCTTTTTTGGGATACAATTTTAGGATCTCCGAATTGAATGCCGCTGTTGGTTTGGCGCAACTTTCCCGATTGGATGAATTTCTTTCTATCCAAAAAAGAAACTATACCCTTTTAAGGGAGGCGTTGTCCCAAATTCCAGAAGTGTCTTTTAGAAGAGTACCAGAAGGTGGAGAGGAAAACTATTCCTTTCTGAGTTTCTTCCTTCCTTCGGAAGAGCTAACACAAAAAGTCCATAAAGCTTTGGGAACAAATGGAGTGGATGGTTGTTTTTATTGGTATTCCAACAATTGGCATTATTATAAAAAATGGGAGCATCTAACCCAATTGAAATCACTGGGGAATTTACCGCAAGAAGTTAAAAATGCACTTCCGGATTATTCAAAAGCAGATTTTTCGGCTTCTGATCATTGGATGGGCCGAACGATTTCTTGTCTTATCAAATTAAGTTGGTCCGAAAAGGAAATGGAGGAGCGAGCCTCGAAAATGGTTTCTGTTATCCAAGAGTCACTTTTCAATTGACAATAACCAATAAACAATTTTCAATTGTCATGCTGAACGCAGTGAAGCATCCCAATGAATCCCTGTTTTTAATCAAACGGATTTACCTGTCATGCTGAACGCAGTGAAGCATCCCAATGGTTTCATTGCATTTTGCTGTCATGCTGAACGCAGCAAAGCATCTCATCAATAATTCACATACTCCACAATCTCCAGACCATATCCCACCATCCCAACACGGCGGGTGTGGGCAGAATTGCTCAAAAGTCGGATTTTGGAAATATTGATGTCATGGAGAATTTGGGCACCAATGCCAAAATCCTTACTGTCCATATCAATTTTAGGGGCACTGGTCACCCCTTGAGCCTGCAGTTTTTTGAATTCGGACAATCGGTTCAGCAGGTTCATGGATTGGTTACCTTGGTTGATAAAGATGATGGCACTGTTTTCTTCAGCATTCAAGACTTTGAACATGCGCTGAAGGGCTTCATCAGGGTTATTGGTCAAGGTTCCCAACATATCGTTGTTCACCAAGGTAGAATTGATGCGGGTCAACACGGGTTCACCGGTTTTCCAATTTCCTTTTAAAAGGGCAATATGCACTTGATCATTGGTGGTTTGTTGATAGGCCCTCAAACGAAATTCCCCAAAACGGGTTTTAATGGTAAAGGCTTCCTTAAGTTCAATGAGGCTATCATGTTCCATTCGATAGGCAATCAAATCCTCAATGGAAACAATTTTCAGGTCAAATTTTTTGGCAACCTCCATCAATTGGGGCAATCGTGCCATGGTGCCATCTTCGTTCATGATCTCTACAATGACCCCGGCGGGTTCCAAACCGGCCAATCGAGCAAAATCTATGGCAGCTTCGGTATGCCCAGTCCTTCTCAACACGCCACCTTCTTTCGCAATTAAAGGAAAAATGTGTCCAGGTCTACCCAAATCATGTGCTTTGGTAATAGGATCGGTCAATGCCAACACAGTCTTGGCCCTATCAGCAGCGGAAATACCCGTGGTAACACCATTACCCCTTAAATCCACAGAAACGGTAAAGGCCGTTTCCAATGGATCGGAATTGTGGGCAACCATTTTATGAAGACCGAGTTCCTTGCATCTTCCTTCCGTTAAAGGGGCACAGATAAGACCACGCCCATGGGTAGCCATAAAATTGATGGTCTCTGGGGTGATCAACTCAGCAGCGGCGAGAAAATCACCTTCATTTTCCCGATTTTCATCATCCACCACAATGATCACCTTGCCCTGACGGATGTCTGCTATGGCTTCTTCTATGGCATTCAGTTGAATTTTTTTGTCTTTGGTGGCCATCATTCCTCTGAATCTTTTTTCTTTCTTTTAAAAATGGATTTTATTCCATCCAATATATTTCCGAACCCGAACAATCCTTTATCCGCAGTGGCCCTTTTGGTCAAAGAAACACCCAAGGGTAACATGATCAAAGTGGAAAGCCAGGCTCCCAGAGCTGGGTGAATATTGCCTTCCTTGGCATAATTACCGGCAAATACCCCAATAAAATAATAGGTCAAAAATAAGACAATGGCTATTACCATGGGCAAACCAAGTCCACCCTTACGGATTATGGCCCCTAATGGCGCCCCAACGAAGAACAGAATGATACACGAAAGTGCCAGGGCATATTTTTGGTGCAGGGATAGGATGTGGCTGTTGTAGAACTTAAATCTGGTCTGTAGCTCGTCCTTTTTTGCGATTACAGTGCTGAGAATACCGGCAACATCGTTCTGCGCTTTTTTCATGACCTGCAATTGTTCCCACACCTCGAGGTTTTTCACCAAATCCTCAGTACTTTTTATGGAATCCTTATTGATTTTTTTTTCTTTTTCTGAAACGATTAGCTCTGGACCATTCTTTTGTTCCGTGCTGTCCGCCTTGGCAAGAATTGGGAAGGCACCCATTCGGTTTACGATATTTTTAGAAAAAGCTTCCACTTTTTCCAGGTTGTTTTCACGAAGCGAGTCGATATCCTTGATCAATCGGCTCACATTCTTCATCTTATTGGTGGTGATGTTCTGATCTTCTTCCAGATCTTGGTCGTTGAGTTCAGATATATCGATATTGATGGTATAGGTTTCAAAATCCGATTTGGCAAAAGGTTGCTTTCTGCGTTCTTTGGCATCTTTTGGGACCAATTCTTCGTAATAATTTCCATCCTTAAGAACGAGTTGGATAATGTCCGAAGTCTCGCTACTGATAAGTTCCCCGGATTTCGCCTTGATCACCGTGGTGTTGATGCCTTGGTTCGATTTTTTATGAATGATCACATTTTCCAAAAAACGATCCTGTTCCCCATGTTTTCGGTCCACTTTAATGTTCATCCCCTGTGCGGTGCCTTCAAAATCACTGAAAACCCCTTCGGTAATGGCGGCTGCGGGTTTTACCTTGGCAATGTTCCGCCTGAGGTTGAACATTTTTTGCTCCGATTTCGGTATGACATTATTGGCGAAGAAAAAGGTGACCACGCCCAAAAAGAGCACGAATACGATCAAACTTCGCATACCTCGTTGCAATGAAATACCCGAAGCCTTCATGGCAGCAAACTCGTAGTTTTCTGCAAAGGTTCCAAAAGTCAGAATCGACGAAAGCAGTACCGTGAGGGGTAAAACCTTGTCGATCAGGGTGGGGATAAAATAAAAGATGAATTTGGCAATGATCACTATACCCAGACCTTTCCCGGCCAAATCATCAATGAACAGCCATATTCCTTGAAAAATGAATATGACGATCAAGATGAAAAAGGAACTGAAGAAATTATAAAGGAACCTCCTTAATATATACTGGTCTAGTATTTTCAATGCCTAGTTCGTTGTAATGTAATACCCTTTGTCCTCGTATTTTTTCTTGTTAAAGGTAAAAAGAGTGCTGGAAAGGGGTTGATTGGTTTTGAAAGAATTAACGGTAATGGTGGTCTTGGTGCCATTGTTACCGGTTTGGATCAATTTGTAGATGTGCTTGGTTTCCGTATCGATACCTAACAACACGGATTTGATCTCCGAATTGGAATCGATAGGGGTGAGCTTCACATATTGAATTTTTCTTCCCCCAACATTTTGAAGGATATCCCATTTGTAATTATGACCCGTTTTGTAGAATGTCAACATTTTAGATGGGCTTACATTGTCCTCTTCCTCGTTAACATCCTCAATGGTTACTTCCTCGTTTTCGGGCACAATGGTATACACCTTTTTACCATCGAACAATTGTTCGGCTCCGAGGTAGTTCAATACATATTTTTCACCTTTTAAGGTCACATTGCCATTGGTTTCCTGCTTCAGGTTGGCCTCTGTGTTTTCCAATGAAGACTGAAATTCAATATAAATATTGTCATAGGACTTTACCTTGTTGTAGACATCATCCAAAAGGGCTTTTGCCTTAGCGGCATCCTGTCCGTAGGTTAAAAGTCCGACTGTGGATAAAGCGATAAAAAGAATATATTTTTTAATCATGGTATTATTTTGTTTCGTTTTCCAAATGTTGTTCCAAAGAATAAATATCGGGGATCAGTACCTGTCTGGCCTTGCTCCCTTCAAATGGGCCAACGATTCCGGCGGCTTCCAATTGATCAATGATCCTTCCGGCCCTGTTGTAACCCAATTTCAATTTACGTTGGATCAAGGAAGCAGAACCTTGTTGTGCCGTTACAATAACTTCGGCGGCTTCACGGAACATGCTATCCCTTTCCGAGATATCATAATCAATACTTGTGCCAGAATCCTCACCAATATATTCTGGAAGCAAATGGGCTTCTGGATAGGCTCTTTGAGAGCCAATATAGTCTACTATCTTGCCTACTTCGGGGGTATCCACAAAAGCACACTGCAAACGTGTCATATCATTGCCTTGCGTATAAAGCATATCTCCACGACCAATGAGTTGATCTGCACCTTGTGCGTCCAAAATGGTACGGGAATCGATTTTTGAAGTAACCCTAAAAGCAATACGCGCCGGGAAGTTGGCTTTGATGATACCCGTGATCACATTCACCGAAGGTCTTTGGGTGGCGATGATCAGGTGGATTCCAATCGCCCTAGCCAGCTGTGCCAACCTAGCAATAGGCGTTTCCACTTCCTTACCTGCGGTCATGATCAGATCCGCAAACTCATCGATGACCAAAACGATATAAGGCAAAAATTTATGTCCGTCGTTAGGATTCAGTTTTCTGGCCTTGAACTTGGCATTGTATTCCTTTATGTTCCGCACCATGGCCACTTTTAATAGCTCATAGCGGTTATCCATTTCAATACAAAGGGAATTCAAGGTGTTGATTACCTTGGTAGTATCGGTGATGATGGCCTCGTCCGAATCCGGAAGTTTGGCCAAGAAATGGCGTTCAATTTTATTGTAAAGGGTCAGTTCCACCTTTTTGGGATCCACAAAGATGAACTTCACCTCAGCAGGGTGTTTTTTATAAAGTAGGGAGGTGATGACCGCATTAAGCCCTACCGATTTACCTTGACCTGTTGCACCTGCCATGAGCAAGTGGGGCATTTTGGCCAGATCCACTACAAAAGTTTCGTTGCTGATGGTCTTCCCAAATGCTATTGGAAGCTCCATTTCCGCCTTTTGGAATTTGTTGGAGGCAATTACGGAGCGCATGGAAACCACTGTGGCATTTTTGTTCGGCACCTCAATACCTACAGTCCCTTTGCCGGGAATAGGGGCAATGATCCTGATTCCCAATGCAGCCAATGATAAAGCAATATCGTCCTCTAGGTTTTTGATTTTGGAAATTCGAATACCTGCTTCAGGAACTATTTCATAAAGGGTCACTGTTGGACCGATCGTTGCCTTGATCTGGGCAATACCAATCTTATAATTTTTGAGGGTACTTACGATTCGGTTTTTGTTTTCCTCCAGTTCTTCCTGGTTAATCGTAATACCTCCGGAAGCCCCATGGGCATCCAAAAGGTCCAATTGAGGGAACTTGTAATTGCCCAATTCCAATTTTGGATTGAACTCCCCAAAATCCTTCACTAATCGGGCAGCTTTAACATCGCTTTCCTCTTCTTCCTTGGTTTCTTCCACCGTCAAGTCAATATCAGATTCTTCTTCCTCAGGTAGGTTTACATCCAATCCTGCCTCATTAACAAGTGGGGGAATGTCCTTTTTATGGGTATAGGTGTCTATTTTTTCTTGGACCTTGTCGTCCATTTTGAGTTCAATGCTACTCTCATCATCATCTTCAGCTTCATTCACCGCAACAATTTGTTCATCGGTGTCATTGAAATCCGATTTGATCTTTGCTTTTTGCGAACGGAAGAAATTGGCAAATCCTTCCGGAGTAAAGTTGAACAATCGAACCAAAATGACCATCAATACAAAGACCAAAATGAGGAACACCCCAATTTTACCGGCGTAATCCTGAAGGAAATCATTCACTTCGTACCCGATCAAGCCACCCAAAAGAGGAAGGTCAGCAGCAAAAAAGCCCAAGGCAACAGAAACCCAAATGATTCCGGTCAGCCCCCAAACCCATTTACCGATGAGACCTTTTCCGTCCAAACCTAAAAAGAGATACAATCCGGTGATGGCCAGCAAAAAGGGAAAGGCAAACGATGCCAATCCGAAGCCTTTGTACATAAAAAAATGGCTAACAGCGGCACCAAACTTGTTTAAAAGGTTGCTTGCCTCAGCATTCCGATTGGCAAATTCCGTAAGCATGCTCTGATCTTCCTGCCATGTAAAATAATAGGACATGAAGGAGAAAAATAGTGCGATGCTGAGAACGATCAAAAGACTTCCGAAAATAATCTTGTTCTGCTTTGAAGGTTTAAGCGAAAACTTCTTTTTGGAGGTCGTAGGTTGAGATTTTGATTTTGTCCTTTTTTTTGCCATTAATCGTGTTTAATGCGGGGCTAAGTTACAAATTTACGAGGCTACAATTGTCCTTGGATGCCGTTACATGAATTTGGGTATGTAAATGATCAGTCCAATAATACTGGCAATAATGGACACTATCATTACGGCACCAGCGGAAATATCTTTAATGAACCCGATTTTGGGGTCGATGTCGGGTTGAATATAGTCACAAACCTTTTCTATGGCCGTGTTCAATCCTTCAATACCCATCACCATACCGATGGCGAACAATTGAAGGATCCATTCCGTTTTGGAAATTTCAAAATAGAACCCTGCTACCGTCATTACAAGAGCGATACCAAACTGAATCTGTATGCTACTTTCTGTGCGCAATAGAAGGAACATGCCCTTTAGGGCATATCCCACTCCGCGAATTCTATTGGTTATGAAAGATTCCTTAGGCATTTTTCAGTGCGTCCAACGCTGCCTCATAATTAGGCTCGTCGGCGGTTTCGGCCACTTGTTCCGTATAGACTACTTTTCCATTTCCATCCAAAACCACTACACTTCTGGATAAAAGACTTTTCAATGCACTGTCGGCAAATGTCAGACCATAATCCGCCCCAAACTTCCCTGTTTTGAAATCCGATAGCATAATCACATTTTCAATGCCTTCGGCACCACAAAATCTTTTTTGGGCAAAGGGCAAGTCCTTGGAAATGCAAAGCACCTTGGTGTTTTTCAATTCTGATGCATCCTTGTTAAAATGACGAACCGATTGTGCACAAGTGCCCGTGTCGATGCTTGGGAAGATGTTCAAAACCAGTTTTTGTCCTTTGAAATCGGAAAGGGATGCTTCGGAAAGATCCAATTTTGTCAATGTAAAATCAGGTGCAATTGAGCCAACTTTAGGGAGTTCCCCAACTGTATTGACAGGGCTTCCGCCCAATGTGATTGATGCCATGTTTGACGAGTTTTTATTTTGGTGTGAAGGTAAAAAGATTAATGCTGAAAGGCACACATCCTTCCAGTGATTTTAGAAAAAATTACAGAACTGCCCTATTCTGAAATGCTGGTGGTGAGCTGCTTGATCTTAATTTTGAAGGCAGCGAACATCAGTGTCATGATGGGGCTCAACCAATTGAAAACAGCAAAAATGCCATATTCGGCAACACTGACACCCAAAACCCCGCTATGATAAGCACCACAGGTGTTCCAAGGCACCAAAACAGAAGTTACGGTACCGGAATCCTCCAAAGAGCGACTTAAATTTTCAGGGGCCAATCCACGGTCCTTGTATGCTTTGGAAAACATTTTACCGGGCACCACAATGGCCAGATATTGGTCGGATGCCGTTACGTTGAGGGCCAAACAACTTCCAACGGTGCTAGCAAAGAGTCCAAAAGTGGTTTTGGCCATTTTCAACAGGGATTCGGTGATACGCTCCAAAGCTCCAATGCCGTCCATGATGCCTCCAAAAACCATGGCGCATACAATGAGCCAAATAGTTCCGAGCATTCCCGACATACCACCAGAGGAGAACAGGTCGTTCAATGCGGGATCATCTGTTGCAATATTGGTGTCTACAGTGATGGCGTTCAAAATGCCTTTATAAGCAGCTTCAAAAGTCAGTTGGGTACCACCGCCTATTTGGGCCACAATGTCCGGTTGAAAAATCAAGGCGAACACTCCGCCCAAAAGTGTGCCGATCAACAAGGCCATCAGAGGAGGTGCTTTTTTTACGATCAATACGATTACCGCAATCGGCACCAAAAACAGCCATCCATTAATATTGAAGGTTTTACTGATATTCGTTAAAATGGAACCCGTATCTGCAACCCCTGAAGTATCAATGGTGAAGCCCATGATAATGAAAAATATTAAGGTAATGATGATGGTCGGGGTAGTGGTCAAGGCCATATACCGAATATGGGAGAACAAATCCCCTCCAGCCATGGCAGGTGCTAAATTGGTGGTATCGCTTAAGGGAGACATTTTATCCCCAAAATAGGCACCTGAAAGCACAGCGCCAGCGGTCATTCCTAAAGGAATGCCCAAAGCATCACCAATACCTACCAAGGCAATACCCACGGTGGCAGAGGTGGTCCAGCTACTACCGGTGGCCACCGAAATGATGGAACAAATGATCACACAGGCCGCTAAAAATATGGTCGGGTTCAAAATCTGAAGCCCATAATAGATCATGGCAGGAATGATACCGCTCACCAACCAGGTTCCGGAAAGCGCACCCACCATGAGTAGGATAAGCAAGGCTCCTGTAGTGGAGCGAACATTTTCGGCCACCTCATCAATCATTTGTTGATACGAAACCTTGTTGAAAAAACCAACAATCGCGGCTACGGCACCGCCCAACAAAAGAATAAACTGGTTGGAACCGCTCAGCGCATCATCACCAAAGACAAAAACGTTGTAAGCCAACATGCCTACCAAAGCAATCACGGGGATGAGCGCTTCGGCAATGCTTAGATTTTTGTTCTCAACAATATGTTCGTCTTCCCTAAAATGTGGTTTTTCCTCTGGATTAGCCATGTGGTCTGAGTTTGTTAAGAGGTAATATTACAACTTTGCCCCTTGTTCTGCAAACAGGATTGCGATACGATCACACCAAAGCGGTATCCGGTGAAAGGATTCCCAAAGTTTCCATACAGCTACGCATGGAAAGATAAGTTTTGTGGATATCATTGTCCAAACCGATGGAAAAACGGATAAGTCCCTGGGAAAGACCCAATTGCTTTTGTTCCTCTTCGGGGATTTCAGAAGAGGTGGAGGTTCCGGAAGCGCTGAACAAAGTTTTGTAAAAGCCTAAACTTACTGCCAGGTACCCCAGTTTTTCTTTTTGCATGAGTTCCATCAAAGCATTGGCTTGATCCAAAGAACCAACATCCAAAGTCAACATACCGCCGAAGCCATATTCTGGATTCATCTGTTTTTTCATCAATTCATGGCCGGGATGACTTTCCAAGCCGGGATACACCACTTTTAATCCGTCCTTCTCAAATTGCTTGGCCAAATAGTGGGCATTTTCACTATGCTTTTTGATGCGGATATGCAGCGTACGCATATTTTTTAGGATGGATGCCGCCCGAAGACTGTCCAAGGTACTTCCGAACAACATACCGGCACCATTATTCACATCCTTTAAACCAAGACAAAAATCTTTGGTACCACAAACGGCCCCTGCTACACAGTCGCTACTGCCGTTGATGAACTTGGTTAGACTGTGCACCACGATATCCGCTCCCAATTGGGCCGCGCCAATGTTCAAAGGGGAAAAGGTATTGTCCACTACTAAAGGAATATTGTTCTTTTTGGCAATTTTGGACAAGGAAGCGATGTCGGCAACTTCCAGTAGAGGATTGCTGATGGCTTCACAATAGATCATTTTGGTCTTTGGGGTGATGGCGTTTGCAACGGCATCCAAATCCGTAATGTCCAAAAATGAGGTGGTTATGTTGAACTTTTTCAAGAAATTCTTTAAGAAGGCATAAGTGCCTCCGTAAATGGTTCTGCTGCATACAATATGATCACCACTATCGCACAATTGCATGATCACGGCACTGATAGCACCCATGCCACTCGCAAATACGTTGGCGGACTCGGTGCCTTCCAATTGGGCCATGGCCTCTCCCAAATATAGATTGGAAGGGGAGGAGTGCCTGCTGTACAAGTAACAACCTTCTGTGTTGCCCTCGAAAGTATCGAACATCGTCTTCGCAGTCAAGAAGGTGTAGGTAGATGAATCTGATATGGAAGGGTTTACACCACCAAATTCGCCAAAATATTGAAGGTCTTGAATGCGATCTGCAGCTTTGTTATCCATGATTATGATTTTTTGTAAATCTACTTATATATAGATTTAAAGTCAATAAATATTATTTTATATAGGAAATAGAACTAATATTTAATAAATAATAGAATATTGTTCTAATTTTGATGCTATATATTGGTTTCAATAGAAAAATCTTCACCATGGAATTGGATGCTTTGGACAAACAATTGGTTGCACTTCTTCAGGATGACTGTAAAAAGACCACAAAACAATATGCGGATGCCCTGCAATTGTCCAAAACTGCGGTGTACGAACGCATTCGTCGATTGGAACGGACCGGAGTTATTACTGGATATACTGCTTTGCTCAATAAATCCAAGATCAAGCGTGACTTTACCGTATTGTGTCACATCCGTCTTGTGCAGCATACCAAAGAAAATGTCTTACGTTTTGAACGCGAGATTCTCAAATTGGAAGAAGTGTCGGAATGTTTCCATGTCGGGGGTGATTACGACTATATTCTAAAAATCAACGTGGAGGACATGAAAAGTTATCGGGAGTTCATGATCACCAAGCTCACGGCCATCAACAATATTGGCAACACCCAGAGTTCCTTTGTGATCAATGAAGTGAAGAACAGTCCTTCCGTTCATATTTAACAGGGGACATTGGATTTGTCATATCTTCGAAATTGATGTATTTCAGAATCAATTGATGGGACGATCCCGAAAAACATTCGTATTTTTACAGCTGTTTTTTATGAACAGATCAGTTACAAAAATATCCTTACAAATAATTCCATATGAATCAATATGATGTAGCTATCATCGGCTCCGGACCTGGAGGCTATGTAGCGGCCATTCGATGTGCCCAATTGGGAATGAAAACTGCCTTAATTGAAAAATATGCCACCTTGGGCGGAACCTGTCTCAATGTGGGTTGTATTCCATCCAAAGCCCTTTTGGACTCGTCCCACCATTACGAGGATGCCGTAAAACACTTTGAAGAGCATGGGATCGATATTCCTGGTGAGATCAAGGTGAATTTGGAACAAATGATTGCCCGCAAACAAGGGGTGGTGGACCAAACTACCAAGGGTATCGAATTTTTGATGGATAAGAACAAAATTGATGTGTACCATGGTGTAGGTAGCTTTAAGGATGCCACACACATCAACATTGCCAAGGAAGATGGGCAAGAAACCATTGAGGCCAAGAATATCATCATTGCCACGGGATCAAAACCATCTACCCTTCCTTTTATCAAAATTGATAAGGAAAGGGTGATAACTTCTACTGAAGCTTTAAAACTAAAAGAAGTACCCAAACACTTGATTGTAATCGGAGGTGGGGTAATTGGTCTGGAATTGGGCCAAGTGTACAAACGTCTTGGCGCCGAAGTTACCGTGGTGGAATTTATGGACCGAATCATTCCAGGAATGGACGGAGCACTTTCCAAAGAGCTTACCAAGGTGATGAAGAAGCAAAAAGTACAGTTCAACCTTTCGCACAAAGTAAAATCAGTCGAGCGTAAAGGGGATGAAGTCATTGTGAAGGCTGATGATAAAAAAGGACAGGAAGTAGTCATGACCGGCGATTACTGCTTGGTGTGTGTGGGCCGTAGACCTTATACCGATGGATTGAACCTTGAAGCCGCCGGCGTGAAAATGGATGATAGGGGCAGAGTGGAAGTAAACGCTCACTTGCAGACCAACGTTTCCAACATTTATGCTATTGGCGATGTGATCAAGGGAGCCATGTTGGCGCATAAAGCGGAAGAAGAAGGTACTTTGGTGGCCGAATTATTGGCAGGCCAAAAACCACATATCGATTATAACCTGATTCCTGGAGTGGTCTATACTTGGCCAGAAGTTGCGGCTGTTGGTAAGACCGAAGAGCAATTGAAGGAAGAAGGGGTAGAGTACAAAGTGGGACAATTCCCGATGCGTGCCTTGGGTAGATCCCGTGCAAGCATGGATTTGGATGGCTTCGTTAAGATTTTGGCTGACAAAAAAACCGATGAAGTTTTAGGCGTTCACATGATCGGTGCCCGTTGTGCCGATTTGATCACGGAAGGGGTCACTGCCATGGAATTTAGGGCATCCGCAGAAGATATTTCACGCATGAGCCATGCACATCCAACATTTGCCGAAGCCGTAAAAGAAGCGGCGTTGGCAGCAACTGCGGATAGAGCTTTGCACATTTAAGAAATACAAAAACTAAAAGGATTACAAAGCATTCAGTTTTCGGACTGGATGCTTTTTTTGTGGATGTTAACTGCGTACGGTGCGTAAAAATCGTCTAAGGAAAAGTCTAGCCCTCATAGAAAGTTCACGGATTACTGGAATGGAGGCTTCTTTCAAATCCATAAGTTGAGAAACAACCGTGGCATAGCCCAAACTGATTTGGAATTTGATGCGTTCTTCGTACTGGTTGTATTTCAAAGCCAAAAAAGTACAGGCAACCATAAAGGCGAACGCCCCTGGAATGGCCACTTGTGGGGCCAAGGCGTGGTTGAAGAATCGGTATAGTCCCAATCCCGTAAAACTTCCGTACAGGATGATGAAATGAATCACATAGATGGAAAGCGTACTGGCTCCAATACTCAAAACCGTTTTGTTGGTCATAAACTGACGAAGCACCATGAATACCGCAAAAACGATAAAAACATTGCCCAATCGGATGAAAAGGTAGTTGTTGGCCAAAATCATTTTGAACAAATCCAATCCGGTTACATCATAAAGCCCATCGAACATCCGGGAGGATTGATAGATCAATAGGTAGCCGACTGTTATGGCGATGGAAATAGCAACAGGAAACAAATATTTGGCATCTCGATATCTAGTGAACAAAACGGAGATAAAAGCGCCCAAGCTCGCATATCCAAACCAAGGAATAATGGTAAAAACCGATCCATTGGTTTTGGTGAAATAGTTGGCGATCAAATCTGGCAGGAACGAAAACGTCCATTGCTTGTACACCGGTTCAAAAAGAAATAGGAGCAATGTAATTCCGACCAGAACCGATGGAAAAACATATTTTTTCTTGTTGGCGGTTAGCAAATACAGACCGATGATTCCCAAAATGGAAAGACCGATACAATGAAGCACATCAACCAAATAAAAGGAATTGTACAACTGACCCTTAAAAAGTCCTAAAAGGTTCAATCGCAACAAATAGCCGATCAACATCAATTGAAGTCCTCGGCGAATTCCTTTGACAACCCTAGGGTTTTCCATTCCCATTTGGGGCACCCTGATAAGCAAATACGTAAATATAAATCCGGAGACCGTAAAGAAAACAGGGGCGGTAATCCCTCTAAAATACAGCCAAACATTGTAAACAGGATTTGTGGTATCCCTAAAAACAGGGTCAAGCAAACCATCGATGAAATGCCCTTGCAGCATCATCAAAATGGCCCATGCTCGCATGGCATCGATAAAAAATAACCTGTTATTCTTGGCTGTCATTCGGTTAACTGTTACCCTATATACTTGTTTAGCAGTAGGTTTGGATGCTTTGCAGGGCAAAAATATGCAAAATACTCGCTACTGATCTTCAATTAGGGTATTTTAGCGAAACAATCAATGAATCTTGGCTATGGCTGCAATATTGGCATTCGCTGGAAGCAATTCTTCCACTTCTATTAATTTCAGATTGGTAAAACTAACGGTTTCCTTAGTGCAAGACCATGAGGTTCAGGTGATAGACATGGCCAAATGCCCTTTCCCAATGTTCAGTGAAGATGAGGAAAAGCAGAAAGGGTACTCCAATTCGTTGGTAGAATTGCGTGACGATATCCAAAAAAGTGAAGGCCTCATTTTGTCCGTGAATGAACACAATGGAAATCCCTCCGCATATTTTAAAAATGTATTGGATTGGCTATCCCGTTTGGACCGTAATTTTCTGGAAAATACCAAAATCTTGCTGATGTCGACTTCCGGAGGAAAAAGAGGGGCCAAGGGATCTTTGTCGGTCATTGAAAACATGCTCCCTCGATTTGGTGGTGAGGTGGTCACTACCTTTTCCTTGCCTTCTTTTTATGAAACGTTTTCGGATGAAGGAATTCTCGACGCCGACCTAAAAATGGCTCATGAAGCTGCTTTGCAAACCTTTCTGGATTCTTTAAAATAATCAACGTTGCGGACCTGTTGCTCCTTTAAGGTCAAATCGATTCCGAAGGCCAAAAAAGCCTTGCTTCAATGGTCCAAAGCCTTTGAAAAGGTGATTTGGTTGGATAGCAATAACCATCAAGATCCTTACAGTTCGTTTGAAGCCTGTCTCGCAATTGGCGAAGCACAGCGATTAATTTCCTTGGATGAAATTGAATCTTTCATAAATAGGCAACCCGATTGGCTTTTTGGATATTTTTCCTATGATTTGAAGAATGAATTGGAAGATTTGGTGTCCAATAATGTGGATGAATTGAAATTTCCCTTGATGTATTTCTTTCAGCCCAAAAAAGTCATTGTGTTGAAAGGGGCTGAACTACATTTCCAATATTTAAATGCTTATCAAGATGAGATTGAGGAGGATTTTGTGCATGTATCTGAATTGGAGGACATTGAAGAGATTTCACTGCTAAGATCAAATCCTATAAAAATCAAGATGCGTATCCACAAGGACGCCTATTTTGAAAAAGCAAACCGATTTTTGGGGCACATTCATCGCGGTGATATTTACGAGGCCAATTTTTGTCAAGAATTTTATGCCGAAGGGATTCAACTTGACCCTTTGGAGATCTACAAAAAACTCAACGCTATTTCCGAGCCGCCCTTCGCAACTTTTATGCGTTTGGATGACCACTATTTGATGTGTGCCTCACCCGAAAGGTTCCTGAAAAAAGTAGGGAGGAAAATCATATCCCAGCCCATCAAGGGTACTGCTCCCCGTGGAAAGAACAAATCAGAGGACCTGAAATTCAAAACCGAATTGGAACATGACGAAAAGGAAAGGGCCGAAAACATTATGATCGTCGATTTGGTCCGCAATGATTTGTCCAAGAGTGCATTACAAGGAAGTGTTGTAGTTGAGGATTTATGCAAAGTGCACAGCTACAAGCAAGTACATCAAATGATCTCGACAGTTATTTCAACGGTTTCTAAAAAGAAAAATCCGGTTGAATTGATCAAAGAAACCTTTCCCATGGGCAGTATGACAGGTGCTCCAAAGCTTTCTGCCATGCAGATTATTGAAAATTTGGAAGAAACCAAACGAGGACTATATAGTGGTGCCGTGGGCTATTTTGATCCAAACGGGGATTTCGATTTTAATGTGGTCATTCGCAGTATTCTGTACAACGTATCAAGTAGGTATGTCTCCTTTTCTGTGGGCAGTGCCATCACTTCAAAATCGGACCCTGAGAAAGAATATCGGGAATGTTTACTAAAGGCAAAGGCCATGCGTAAAGTATTGGAAAAAGGCTGATGTTTATTCGTAATTTTGTGACATGTTGTCCAAATTCAAAAACCACATCAATACCAAACTTCCTTTCCTAAAAGGAAAAAAACTATTGCTGGCCTGCAGCGGAGGATTGGACAGTGTGGTGCTTACCCATCTTTGCAAGGCAATCGAGTTGGATATTACCTTGGCGCATTGCAATTTTAAGTTGCGTGGAGCTGAAAGTGATGGTGATGAGTCATTTGTTAGGGATCTGGCCAATGCATTGGATTTGAAGATCTTGGTAAAGGAATTCAATACCATGGACTACGCTCAAAACCATCGAGGTTCAGTGCAAATGGCTGCCAGGGAGTTACGCTATGAATGGTTCAATGAACTTTTGGAGAACGACTTCGATTACTTGCTCACGGCCCATCACTTGGATGATGATTTGGAGACGTTTCTCATCAACTTTTCCCGAGGCACTGGTTTGGAGGGACTTTTGGGCATTCCGGAACAAAACGACAAAATCATTCGACCGTTGTTGCTCTTCACCAGGGAAGAGATTGCTGCTTATGCCGAAGAACAAAGCATTCAATGGCGGGAGGATAGCAGCAATTCAGAAACCAAATACCTTCGGAACAAGATTAGGCATGAAATTGTTCCCAAACTGAAGGAACTGCATCCAACATTTGTGCAGAATTTTGTGCAGACACAAGTCCATTTGCATCAAAGTAGTGTTTTGGTCAACAACCATCTTCAAGAAATCAAAAACAGATTATTTCAATTTGAAGATGATTCAATCAAAATTGAAATGTCAGATTTACAAAAATTGGAGCCCTTGGACGCCTATCTCTATGGCCTTTTTCACGAATTTGGTTTTTCGGATTGGGAAGCGATACATGCACTATTAAAGGCAATGAGCGGTAAGGAAGTGTTTTCAAAAACCCATCGCTTATTGAAAGATCGCGATCAATTGATTCTTTCCGAATTAAAAACTAGGGTAAATGCCCATTATCCTGTCTTTGATAAGGACACGCTGTTGGAACATCCTATCCTGTTGACTATGGAAAATGTAGATGCCGTAACAAAACCCTTAACCAACGCCATATTTTTGGATAAGGAAAAGTTAAACTTCCCGATGGTGTTAAGAAATTGGGAGAAAGGCGACTATTTTTATCCCTTCGGGATGAAAGGCAAAAAAAAGTTGTCCAAGTTTTTCAAGGATGAGAGGATAGATGTCGTTTCCAAGGAAAACCAATGGTTGCTGTGCTCAGACGATGAGATTGTCTGGGTAGTGGGCAAAAGGGCCGATGAACGATTTCGGGTTGATGATACCACCCGGCAAATAGTAAAGATTACATGGATTTCATGAGAGTATTGAAAGTTTTTTTAGGTTTTTTCCTTTTTAGTTGGGTCATTTCGGCCCAAACAGATGCCAATCCCGCAGTTTGGAGTCATGAAGTACACAAATTATCCGACACGGAATATGAGCTGGTCTTTACCGGAAAAATCATGGATGGCTGGCACGTATATTCCCAATTTACGGCCGAAGGGGGTTCTTTGCCCAGCGAATTCACTTTTGAAAAGGCGGGAGAGGACTACGAATTGATAGGTTCTACTGCCGAAAGTGAAACCATCAAGGAATATAGCGATGTGTTTGAAGTGGAGGAGACTTTCTTTAAAAAAGAAGCCATCTTCACCCAAAAAATAAAACTCCTGAAACCGGATGTTCGCCAGATTTCCGTCAACCTTTTTTATCAGATCTGTAAGGAAGTCTGTATCCCAAAAGATGAAGTTTTTGAGATTTCTTTGGATGGAAGTGCCTTTGTTGGCGACACCAAAACCTTGGACGACCGTAGTGTGGCCCTTGGGGAATCGCTTAAGCTCGATTTAAAGAACAAAGAACTGCTCAATCAAGGTGGATTGGTGGATTCCGAAGGTAAATCCAATCTCTGGATGATTTTTGGTCTTGGCTTTTTGGGAGGATTGATTGCGTTATTGACACCTTGTGTCTTCCCGATGATCCCGTTGACCGTCTCGTTCTTTACCAAGCAATCCCAGAATAAATCCAAGGGAATTGCCAATGCGGTACTCTATGGGTTCTTTATTGTTTTGATCTATTTCTTGCTGAGTTTACCTTTCCATTTGTTCAATTCGGTGGACTCCCAGATTTTGAACACCATTGCCACCAACATCTGGCTCAACGTGTTCTTCTTTGTCATTTTTGTCTTTTTTGCCTTTTCGTTCTTTGGGTATTACGAACTCACGTTGCCAAGTTCTTGGGCCAATAGGATGGATTCAGCTTCATCCAAAGTAGGAGGGGGCTTGGGCATCTTTTTTATGGCGTTGACCTTGGCTATTGTATCGTTTTCCTGTACTGGGCCCATTTTGGGTGGACTTTTGGGAAGTACCACCTTGGCTGAAGGAAATGTAGCCACCAACCTGACCATGGGTATGGTAGGTTTTGGCTTGGCTCTGGCTTTGCCTTTTGCGCTGTTTGCCATGTTCCCAGCTTGGTTACACTCCTTGCCAAAATCTGGCGGTTGGATGACCACCGTGAAAGTGGTGTTGGGCTTCTTGGAGTTGGCATTAGCATTCAAATTTTTGTCCAATGCGGATTTGGTCGGGAATTGGGGATTGTTCAAACGGGAAATCTTCATCGGTATCTGGGTGATATTGTTTGTGTTGATGACGCTCTACCTTTTTGGGGTGTTCCGTTTTCCACATGATGGTCCAAAGAAAAAATTGTCCCCGACCAGATTGATCGTGGGAGTTGTGAGCATGGCTTTCTCCATTTATTTGATACTTGGCATGTTCCAGGTTTCTAACTTAAAATTGTTGAGCGGATTCCCGCCGCCGAGTTTCTACAGCGTTGTTGAAGCCGAAAGCGATTGTCCGTTGGGATTGGATTGTTTCAAGGATTTTGAAGAAGGGGTGGCCTACGCCAAAGAGAAGAACAAACCTATTCTGTTGGACTTTACAGGTTGGGCCTGCGTGAATTGCAGAAAGATGGAAGAGCAAGTTTGGAGCGATGCCAGTGTCTATCCTATCCTTAAGGATGAATACGTGTTGATCTCGCTTTATGTGGATGATAGAAAAGAACTGCCCGAAGAAGAAAAATTCGATTTTAAGTTCGATTCAGGAAGAATAAAATCCATCGAAAATGTCGGACAAAAATGGGGTACGTTCCAGACCGTAAATTTCAATGCGGCATCCCAACCGTATTATGTTTTAATGACGCCTGATATGGAAATCCTGAACGATGCCGTCCAGTATGTGGATGTGGAAACCTATCAAAAATGGTTGAAATCCGGTCTGGAAAAGCATCAGCTCTCCATGAACAAATAACGATTATTTTTCATGGGAGTTGGAAATTAGTTATACCTTAGAGTGACTAATTGACTTAACCATAACTTCGTGAAAAAGTTAAAAAAGGTACTTCTGATACTTGGGGGACTACTTCTGCTTTTGGCTATTGCCATTGCCATTTTCATCAATTCATTAAAACCGGATTATAGCGGTAAAAAATTATTGGAAGGCCTTCAAAGTGAGGTCAATGTGTATTTTGACGCCTATGGAATCCCCCATATTTATGCCGACAATGAAAAAGACGCCCTCAAAGCTTTGGGTTACGTGCATGCACAGGACAGGCTATGGCAAATGGAGTTGTTGCGAAGGGTTGCCAAGGGCAGAATAGCGGAAGTTTTCGGCAAGGATTTTATCAAGACGGATAAGTTCTTTCTTTCCATGGGTATTGATGACCAATCGGCACAAACGGTGGCCAACCTCGACAAGAATAGTGAGACAGCCATGATGGCCCGGGCCTATTTGGATGGCATCAACGAATTCATCAAAAATGGTCCCACACCCATAGAATTTTATTTGACCGGAATTGACAAGGAACCTTTCTCCATAGAGGATGTGTACAATGCTGTGGGGTATATGGCATTTAGTTTTGCCATGGCCCATAAAACGGACCCACTGCTAACCAGTATGCGGGATAAGTTGGGTGAGGAATACATGAGGGAGCTTGCCATCAATTCCGATACTTCAACCGTTTGGATCAAAAATTATCACGGCATTAGGACAGATTCTTTGGGAACCGATATAACCGCTAGTGTTACTGCGGCCCTTAAAAATTTACCTGTCCCACTTTTTGAGGGCAGTAATAGTTGGGTCGTTTCCCCCGAAAAGACTAAAAATGGTAAAGTCATTTTTGCGAATGACCCCCATATTGGGTTTGCCCAACCTTCGGTTTGGTATGAGGCGCATGTAGTAACACCCACCTATGAAAAATACGGTTACCATTTGGCGGGCGTTCCCTTTCCTTTGTTGGGACACGATAGAAATCTGGCGTATGGACTGACCATGTTCGAGAACGATGATATCGATTTCTATTATGAGGAAACCAATCCTTCGGATTCAACCCAATACAAAACAGTGGACGGTTGGAAAACCTATGAATACGTCACGAAGAACATCAAGGTAAAAGATGGTGAAGACGTCTCTTTTACCTTTAAAAAATCGCAACACGGTCCGATAATGAACGATATTGCCGATCAAATTTCAGGTGAAAGACCTGTTGCCATGTCGTGGATCTATACAAAACCTAAAAATGAAGTCTTGGATGCCTTGTACGGGTTGAGCCATGCCACTAATTTGGAAGAATTCAAGAGTGCCCTTCCCAAAATCCATGCACCAGGGCTTAACGTTATGTACGGTGATGCCAAGGGCAATGTAGGGTGGTGGGCCACGGCCAAATTGTATCAAATGCCGGATAGTGTCTCCACCAAATTTATTTTGGACGGTACTTCGGGCAAGGAGGAGCCATTGCGTTACCTCGACTTTTCAGAAAACCCGAGTGCGGTGAATCCGCCTTGGCATTACGTCTATTCCGCGAACAACCAACCGGATTCCATCTCTGGCATGTTGTATCCCGGTTATTATCTACCAGAGAACAGGGCGAAACGAATCGAGCAGTTGCTGGATGCCAAGGATGATTGGGACAAGGAATCGTTCTCCGAAATGATTTTGGATGTGACCTCTCCAGTGAACACCGATTTGGTAACCGAGTTGATCAAGTTGTTCGATGTGTCTCATTTGACCAAGGAACAATTGGTTTTGGTGGATTCCCTTAAAAATTGGAACGGGGAATACACATTGAACAGCACCAGCCCCACTTTGTACCACCGTAGCGAGTATTTTATGGTGAAAAATACCATGGAAGACGAATTGGGCACGGAAATGTTCAATGCGTTTTTGGATACCCACGTCTTCAAAAGACAGATTGCCTGGGGAGCCAAAATGGATGCTGGGAAATGGTGGGATAACGTGAACACCAAAGATGTGGTGGAAACCCGCAAGGACATCGTCATGAAGTCCTTTGCCGATGCATGGCAATCCTTGGTAGAAGATTTGGGTCCGGATCCAAGCCAGTGGACCTGGGACAAAGTACATACCTTGGAGCATCAGCATCCCTTTGGACAAGTGGAATCCTTGAGAAAATATTTCAATGTGGGGCCATTTCCGGTGGAAGGCACCCGTGAAGTCATCAACAACCTTTCCTTTCCCTACGACAGTACAGGATATTACAAAGTAAGTTCTGGCCCATCCACACGCCGAATCGTGGATTTTTCGGATGTGGAAAACAGCATTAGTATTTTGCCCACAGGTCAATCTGGGAACCCCTTCAGCAAGCATTACAAAGACCAAGCGGAAATGTACGTTCAGGGCAAATTCCGCAAGATGATGATGAACAAACAGGAAATTCAGGAAACTGCGGAATCGGTGCTCACCTTTACCAAAAAGTGAGCTATCCGCTAATTCAAAAAGTACCTGTATCAATCCAAAATAGGGCATTCGTCAATCTGCCCTCTCTTGCCAATTTGTAAAAGTTAATTTTTGGGGACACAAATCTTCAAGAATTTCTGAATGCTCATAAAAGTATATGGCAGTGCCGTTTTTGGCATTGAGGCTACTACCATCGTTGTAGAGGTCAATATTGATAAAGGTGTAGGGTATCATTTGGTCGGACTGCCGGATAACGCCATCAAAGAGAGTAACTTCCGAATAGCGGCAGCCCTCCAAAACAATGGGTATCGCATTCCCGGCAAAAAAATCACCATCAACATGGCCCCTGCCGATTTACGGAAGGAAGGCTCTGCCTATGACCTTACCTTGGCTTTGGGCATCTTGGCTGCTTCGGAACAGATCAGATCCGAAGACATCCACAACTATTTGATTATGGGGGAACTTTCTCTGGACGGCAGCTTGCAGCCCATAAAAGGAGCATTGCCCATCGCCATAAAAGCAAACCATGAAGGGTTTAAAGGATTCATACTTCCGAAGGAAAATGCCAACGAAGCTGCCATTGTGGATGGACTTAAAGTATATGGAGTGGAAAACATCAAAGAAGTAATCGACTTTTTCGATCAAGGAATTCCTTTGGAAGAAACCATTGTGAATACGCGTCAAGAATTCTACGACCATTTGGATCTGCCTGAATTTGATTTTGCCGATGTGAAGGGGCAGGAAAGTATTAAACGCTGTATGGAGATTGCAGCCGCGGGAGGACACAACATTATTTTGATCGGACCGCCTGGAGCGGGGAAGACCATGTTGGCCAAACGATTGCCTTCCATCTTACCACCTATGACCCTGCATGAAGCCTTGGAAACTACCAAAATCCATAGTGTGGTGGGCAAGGTAAAGAATAAGGGTTTGATGAGCCAGCGACCGTTCCGTAGTCCACACCATACAATTAGCAGTTTTATAGTTTATAATGTGCAATATTACTATATTTGGGGCAAATAAACAATTCTATGTTAGGGATTTATTGCCGTATCAGTGTAGACAGGGAAAACGAAAAGAGTATCAAGGAGCAGCAGCTTTTGGGCCAAGAGTTCGCCAAAAAGAACGGGTTCCAGTTCAAGGATTACATAGATAAAGGGATAAGTGGGGGAGGTGATCCAACCAAACGTCCTGCTTTCTCTGAAATGTTGGCCGACATTGAAAGCGGCAAGATAAAGGCACTATTTGTTTGGAACCTTGACAGAACCGCAAGGGAAGAAGCAACGTGGTTCAACTTGGCCAATCTTATCGTTGAGAAGGATATTACACTGTATGAGGATGGTAAACTCTTAGACCTATCTGACCCCTCCACATATTTCACGGCTGGTATAATGTCCCAAATGAACGCCCTTTACCGCCGCACCACCTCCAAGAAAATTAAGGCTGTTCTTGACCGTAACGCCAAAGAGGGAAAGGTACACGGCAGGATTCACCCATTCGGCTATACAAAGGATGAGAACGGTTATCTGGTCATTGATGAGCAAGAGGCCGAGATCGTTAAGAAAGTCTATCAGATGAGCCTTAACGGTATAGGAAGCAGTACCATTCGAAACTGGTTGGTGGAGAACAACATCCCCACCCGTTACAACAAAATGGAAGGCACCCTGACCGTCACCGATAAATATACGGGGGTGAAAAAAACAATCCAGAAAAAGGATATTACCTGGAGCGATAAAACCGTGCAGGATATGCTAAGGAACCCCATATACAAGGGCAAAAGGAAGTGGGGCGAAAAGTTCTATGACTGTCCAGCAATTTTCGATGCCTCCTATTGGCAAAAGGTGAACGACCACCTGCCCAAGAACCGCCTGAACTCAGGAAAGAAAGTTGATCATGAATACCTTTTAAAGGGGCTTCTTATCTGTGGAAAGTGCGGCAGGAACCTGTACGGCAGGAAACGGGCGGACAAAAAGGATAATGTCTATATCTGCTCTTCCCGGAGGTACAAGGAACTTAACTGTGGCAGCAGAGGTATAAACATAGATAAGTTCGAGGCATTTGTTTGGAACAGGTTCTTTAAAGGGGATGAACTCTTGACACTGTTGCAGGAGGAACTGAAAAAGGGCGGGCAGACCAAAAAAATGGACGAGATAAAAAGTAGCATTGAAAAACTGGAGAACCAAAACAGGTCATTGGAAGGGGAGAGGCAAAAGGCCGTTCAACTTGCCATAAAGGGGCTGCTCAAGGAAAGCGATATACAGCCCGAAATGGAAAGGATAGAGAACCAGATCAACAACATAGGGAAACGTATCGACAACCTCAAGGAAGAACTCTCCGATGTTTCCGCCGCCGCAGAAAGAAAAAGCCAGCTACAAACAGATATAAAATCCATAAAGGGCAAAACATCCTTCAACCGTAAAAAGGAACTCATAGACAAGTACATCAAAAACATAAGGGTGTTCTGGTTCGATGATCCCAGGCTCTACCTTTTGGCCGTAAACTTCAACCTGCCCATGCAGAGGGAACAGTACATAGTTACACTTGACAATGCGGGAAGGATAGACGAGTTCATCAACTTTACGGGGACCACCTTGGAAAAAACCTTGATAGAGGGAATCACTTATATGTAGGTCAAATAATATTTGACTTAGTAGGGTTCTTAAAGAGTACCCAAAACATGGATTGGGGGGCTATATAAAAGTAAATATCCTATTTACAATAGGTTTCACATACATTTTCGACTATACCCAACCCCCCAAGCGTTATTTTAGGAACTTCCAACGACATTTTTGAAAACAAACAGAAATTTCTTACATTTATAATCATGCTTTAGAAAACTGGTAATTTACTTTATGCATGTGGCCCCTCAATTACGAGGGGTTTTTTATACCAAATAGGTTCTTATATGAAACAATATGTTTTTAGGCAGTCGGCAGGGTAGCAAGGCTGCCTTTTTTTGTAGGTTTCACCCTTGAACCATAAAATTTATTATGTAAAATAGAAACCTAAACTACTGTTTACCAGTGTAGAATGATTGGGGTAGGAGGACCAATGTGAAGGAATGATGTTAAAATCGGGGATCTGGTTACAGATTGGAAGGTTGGATTAGTAATATTCAGGGGGGTAAATTTTATTATAAAGATTTTGAGATTTTAAAACCTGATTTGTAGATTTAATTTGAGAGGGGGATTGTTTAGCAAACATATTCATTCCGTTCTTTGGCATATCCAATATGTCATAAGTTTGTTCTCTGTATATTTTTTTGGTTACATCATCACGGTATATAATCGCAGTTACTAGTACAAGTTTTTTATTATTCTGAGACAATAAATTTTTATCAAAAGCTCCGGTATGAACAGTAAAGCCAATACCGTTGGCAATTTGAAAACTTGTTAGATTATCGTCTATAGCAGAATCATTTAAAAAAATAGCTAGGTTCTTCCAAGATTCATCAGTCAAGAAAAAAATAACATCTGAATAAAGCAAAGTCGCCTTTCTACCACTATTGAGATACTTGCCTTGTATCCTTACTTTTGAGCTATCCTGATCATAGTCTACAATCCTCAAATCACCAAATGTCATCTCGGCACGTTTTGACTCAAAATCCAGACTGTCCAATCTTATCAACTCTTTTGACTTGCCAATTGCTTCATCCAATAAATCCACTTGGCCCTCAATATCAGTTTTTACATCACCTAATACGCTATCAACTTTTCCTATTTGTACGGCAGCACTTTCAATTGTCTTCAGTGAGTTTTTTGCGGTTTCTATCAAGTCGCTGTTATCTTTCCAGGCATTGTAAATATTTATGATATTTAAAAATAAGATAAGCCCCGCCACACCAAATTGGAGTATTTTTTTCAACGGTTGTTTTAGGTCGAGGATTTTTGGCATGAAATCCTTTAAAATGAGAAAGGAAGTTAGGAATGCTAAAACTATTGATACGGTCATTGGGTTTCAATTTTTTACCTCAATAATAACTAGTACCAAACAAGGTTTCCCACAACAATAGAATAACATAACCAACAACGTTGAGGGCTATTATAACTATCCCTATAATCAACATGACACGGAAATCCTTCTGCATCTTGGATTGGGTGGCCGCTTGTTGTTGTTGAAGATATAGGCTTGCCTTGGCCAGTTCTTCCATGGTGGCATCTTTGTACTGCTCATCGAACAGTTTCTTTTGTTTGACCTCGGAAAGGTAATTTTCGGTCTTGCTCATTGTTTAGGCCAAATAGAGCTTCTGATTTCAATCCCTGATTTATCAAAATAATTGTCGAACCAATTTTCTATTCCATAGGCAATTGAAGAAAATGTTTTAATTAATTCATAATACTTTTTGGGAACTGTAATTATTCCTTTCTCATCATTATCGGGAAATGGAATTGGACAACTTTTGTCTACTACACAATATAGAGTTCTAAAAACCAATGCGTTGTTATAGAAGATGTCTAGAAAATGTTGTATCCCAGGTTCTCCGTATTCACTAGTGGCCCAAGGTCTATCAACTTTATCATCTTCATCCCCAATATTGATTCCCCATGCCATAGTAATCGATAAATCATGTTTAAATGACGCTACATTAGAATGTTCCCGATGTAGTAATATATTATCCATTCCATTGTATTTATCATAGAATGAAAATTGATCTCGATAAGATGGGCCAGAGCCATAACCCCAACATGCAATTTTATACCAATCCTTTGATGAAGAATTGATAAATGTATCTAGTAATTCGTCAAGTGTCATATAATGTTATTTAGAAATTTAGAGGGGAAGTCCAATAAATATAATAGATCCCCAGCAAACTCCGTTGCACGAAGACCCTAGTTTGTGTAGGTTTTTTTCCATTGCCTTTCAATGATTTTTACCCAACTGTTTATAAAAGTGTTCAGAACCTCCATAAAATTGCTATAATGCAATTTGATATTCATTATATCTTGCTGAATTGAAATGATTTAAGATAATGGAAGAGGGTCAACAAAAATATGGATACAACAGGATTGTGATAGTCGGCAACGGTATGGATTTGGCAATGGGATTGAAATCTAGTTATTCAGATTTTCTAGCCAATTATTTATTTAACTGTGCTGAACAAGCACAGCAAGGAAGTTATCAGGATATGTTGTTCAAGATTGATTGGGTTCCAAAATTGTATCCAACAGAAGCGAATTCACTTTCCTCGATGCAGGATTGGAATGAACTCCTAAAGCATAATACATATTGGAATTATAAATATTTGGGTTTTCTGGAGAATGTAATGAACAATCTTTCAATTGAAAACTGGGTTGATGTCGAATCACTTTACTTCGATACAATGATACCAATGATTGATAATGTAAAAAAGGGAAAATTAAACAGTAGAAATTATCAACATATAACAACCTTGAACGATTCATTTAGGGAATTGACCAGATTACTGGACATCTACATTAAGAAAATTGATAATGTACAATTTTTTGAAAATACAGCATTCCAATATTTTCTGGAAGGTTGTTTTGAGAAACAAATTTTAAAAGAAGTATGTCTTAATCATCCTGACCATATTGGTTATGATAATCTACCTGACCCAAGAAATGTAATGTTTCTCAATTTCAATTATACTAGTACACTTACCAAATTATTGAATTATGTTGGTAAGAGAAATCGCCAAACAATCAATATCCATGGTGTTGCTGGGAATATTGCCAACCCAATAATTTTTGGTTATGGAGATGATACCCACCCTTATTATGCCAGAATAGAGGAGGAACGCTCTGATGTGCCCTTGGAATTCATAAAATCATTTTACTATAACCGAACGACTGCCTATCATAAGATGTTGGGGTTTATGGATTCAGGCCCATATGAAGTTTATATTGTAGGTCATTCTTGTGGTCTGTCCGATAGGACATTGTTGAAATCAATCTTTGAGCATAAGGATTGTATTTCAATCAAAATTTTCCATCGAGGTACGATAGATGAACACATCAGAAAGAACATGGCAATTTCACGGCACTTTGACGATAAGCAATTATTGAGAAAAAGAGTACTTCCATTTGATCAACATGCAATAATACCTCAAGCTATATGAACAGTGTTTACTTAAAAGCGATGGAAATTGGATATTCCCACCCATATGGAATAAAATATTTCGACTTGAAGAAAAAAATAGAGGAGGAGACCAACATTGTGTTTAATCCTACCATGGAGCCCACTTTTATGAAATGGGTAGGTGATTATTTTGATTCAACTTACTACTCAAAGGAAGATTTGAACCAAGACATTGAATATTCCATTTCGTTTTTCAGGGATGTTCTAAAGGTTAACAAAAAATATGAACAGGCATATAATTCCTTTTCATTTAGGGCTTGGGTAATCAAGGGGGAGACGGTCAAACATTATCTTGATTATTTAGAACTACAAGAATCCCGCAAAACTGCCATTGAAGCTAAAAGGCAGGCGAATGTTTCGACTTGGTTGGCCTTGGGTGCAATTATTATAAGTATTGTGTTGGGATTGGTTTCCTTGTTATATACGCAAGATGTCAGGATTGTTGAGAACAATCCAAGAGTGGAGCAACTGGAAAAGGAGAACGTCCGGTTAAAGGATGAACTTTATAAGGCCGAATTGATGCTGGATGCCTATGAGTCCGATACTTTGAAAAATATTAAGCCGGTGAAAAGAATTTAATCATGTCAAAACCTATAATTCCAATTAAAATGGCTATAGAATCTATTGGGAAGGACAAGCTTAAACTAATGGGTTTATCTTTTTCAAAAGATAATGCCCAAAAGGTAATAGATGTTTGTCTAGACATCAAAAATAAAATAGCTGGTTTGAATCTTGTGGACGATCATGATGTTTATCTCTTGAATAAATATTTGAATCAATTCATTGATGATTTTGCCGATTTAATTTCGGATGATGTTGAGCTTGATGATACCCCTAAATATTGGGAGGAAACCATCAAAAGATTAAAAGATGACATTGAATCATTTTTACTTTGCCTAAAATCAAAAAAAATCAACTTATCCGTTTGACAGCATAGGTAACAACCCCCCAAACAAACAGCTCCGAACCCTCATTTACTTCTATGGTCCTGCTGCCCACCAACTGTACCCTGTCACCTTTTTTAACTACGCGCTTCACCGTAAACTCATTATCTACGTAGCATACGGCCACACAGCCATTGAACGGCTCTATGCTACGGTCCACTATAAGAAGGTCACCATCACTAATCCCGTCCTGCTCCATGCTATGGCCGTTTGCCCTGACAAAGAAAGTTGCCTCCCTGTCCTTGATGAGGTTTTCGTCAAGGGAGATCCGCAGCTCCGTGAAATCCTCCGCTGGGGAGGGAAAGCCACAGTTTATACTAGGAAGTTGCTTTGATAATATCTTCAATCCTTGTGGTGTAATTAGGTGATAGGTGGTTGCGGTTCATTTTCCACTTCCTTTTGAGGTCCATCCCCCCGAACCTTACTAGGTCGTGACCGTTCATTATGTTCAATCTATCAATGGCCTTCATCAGTGGCCCCTGTCTGTGGTCAAGTGGAAGGAACATGTTGAGCTGCCTTTGCGTGTCGGGGCTTATGCCCATGACTATGACCCCAGCCTTTTTGTATTTGTAGCCCTTCCTGTAGATCCTGTCCAGCCCTATGATTGCCGCCTTGGTCAGGTGGATGGTGGAACTGGTGGGATAGGGGAGCCTTACCGATATACTGTTGTAATATTGGGGTAGATCCTCCCTGAAGGGGTTGGAACTCACGAACACATTGACCAGTTCGCAGTTGCTTTTCTGGTTCCTGAGTTTTCGCCCACAGACGGAGGCAAAGGTGCTGACCCTCTCCCTTAGCTGTTCTAGGTCGGTATACATCTCATCAAAGGAACGGGTGCAGGCTATGGCCTTTTTTTCCTTAGCCTCTTCCGGCTGTATAGTTTCCCTCCCTTCAAGGTCACGTTTCAGCCTTAATCCCACCACGCTCATCCTGTCCCTGACAAACTCATTGGGAAGGTTGGTGAAGTCCAGGGCGGTGTTGACCTTGTTCTCCCTCAACATCCTTGCATATTGCCTGCCAATGCCCCAAACATCCTCTATCTGTAGCCATTTCAATGCTTTTACACGTTTGCCCTCGTTCTCCATGGTATAGACCCCACCCGTCTGTTCAGGGTACTTTTTGGCTATTCGGTTCGCCAGTTTTGCCAGTGCCTTGGTGGGGGCGAAGCCCAAGCTGATAGGAAGCCCTGTTGAGCGTTCCACGGCCCTCTTGATGTCCAGCCCATATTTTTGGAGATCGTACCGCTCAAAGCCCCTGAACCTTAAAAACGCTTCATCTATGCTATACACTTCTATATCGGGGCTGAACCTTGACAGTATGGCCATGACACGGGCGGACATATCACCATAAAGGGCATAGTTGCTCGATACTACTTTTACATTGTGTTTTTTAAAAAGTTCCTTGTGGTGGAAGTATGGTGCGCCCATGGCAACACCCAAGGCCTTGGCCTCATTCGAGCGGGCAATAACGCAACCATCATTGTTTGAGAGAACCACTACTGGTCTGCCATTTAGGGAAGGGTCAAAAACCCTTTCACATAGGGCTAAGAAATCAAATAATACATCATAAATAAGTTCAAAAATCGTTCAAATCCTGCATTATATCTGGGCTTGTGTGCATTTTGCGCTGTCACCCCAACTTCAAACGAATTATACATAAACTACAATCGGACACCATCCGACTACAATTCTTCAAAAAGGTTTTACCATATCTTTTCCACACAACACTATGAATACCTAACAAACGGTGTAAAACCACTATTTAAAAGGGTTTTAATAGGTGTCTGGATGTTTCTGATTCAGCGGAATGATTGCCGGATAATAGGCTAAAATCGTAGAAATGAAATGGCCTAAAAATGCCTATTTTTTAGTTGGGGTTAGGGTTGGGGTTAGAGTTGGGGTTAGAAAAAACCGATTTCAGAACACTTATAAATGCCCTTTTTCGGACAATCAATGTTAAAATTTACATGAAAACGGGGGTGATTGCACCAAAATGAAGTTATAATTTACGCCTATACTGCACCTAAATGCACTATAAATACGTTATAATATGATGTAAACAACTGAAATTCAAGTAAAAACAAGATTCTTTAACATTTAAACGCACTTTTAGAAGTGTACAATCCGTTTTACTTCATGGCATTGATACGTACACTGGCCTTGACCATGGCCAAGGCTCTGATCCTATCCTTACGGACATCCCTTGGCTGATGATGGGCGTTCTGACTTACAAGTTTGATATAGTCGTCACCTATCTCACTTTTCTGGATATACTTTACGCTTATATATTCATCACCATCAACATCAATAGCCACCAGATACATTTCACCCCAAAAGAGACCATCATCTACATTGTGTACCTGTTTGTAAACAACGATGTCGCCCGACTTCAGTAATGGATACATACTATCACCGGTCACGAACACCGCCCCATCACATTTTGGGAGGTTTGGAATGCTTAAAAAGTCTATAGGCTTGTTTTCGTCATAGTGTTGAAAAAGTTCGACCAATCCCGCAGCAGCCTCTAAATTGTATAGTGGAATTGCTTGTAATTCGTGTGTATTGTCAGTCCTTAAAAGATATTTTCCTGTTGGTTCATGTAGTAATTCATCGGAACTTTTTAACACTTCACCCTTTCCTGTCATTAACCATTCGATGTTTAAATCGGGATAATTTTCAACTATTTTTTCAAGGACATTGGAACCAATATTCTTCCCATGTTTAACGGCTCTTGAAATACTACCCCTGCTAGCGTTAACGCTATTTTCTAGCTGGTAATAGCTTATGTTTTTTAACTGTAAAAATTCATCTAACCGTTGAAGAATCATAATTTTTTTGATTGAAAATTTGCATACATTGAAAATTATCAAGTATATTCGCTTTAGATAAATGAAAATACAAAATGATATGATACCAGAATTCACACAGGCAGAAAAAGACCTTTTGAAAGGCAAGGTATCGGCCATTGCAAGGAAATACGGCTGTAGTCACACCTACATAAACTTGATGTTGAACGGTGAGATTGAACTGAAGACTAATAAATCTAAGAAAATCCACCAAGGGGTCAGGGAAACCATTGAATTTTTTCAACCAGTAGCTCAATAGCATGTACGAAACCTACCAAAATAGACTGGCCATCCCTGCTGCGATTCTATACGACGACTTGAACTTGTTGACGTACACTAATTACAAGCAGTATTGTTATACCGGAAAAATTAAGAAAATAAGAACGGGAGGAAACGGAAGACAGGCGTTGATTGAGTTCGCCAGTTTGCCCCAGATGTTCAGGGAGGCCGTTAAGAACGCATTCGGTGATCCGTACAGCCAAGACGATGTAAAGCGTTTCACCGACCGATTGGAGAACAACGTAGAGGCTTCTAGGTTCTTCGAGGATTACACCGATGACGATGGCCGTGGCCTGTTGCCCGAACGCATTTCCCAATACTACGCAGAGGCCCAGATACTGGAACTGTACGACAAGCTTGTGTACGACATCAAGGTGAAGCAGCACAACGGTATGCGCATCAAGATGGGTCCAGCCAAAAAAGAAATCTGTGAGGTCATCCAAAAGGTCGGTTCGATGACCCGGCCCAACTCCACTATAAGACCATATCCGCACAACCTGCCCAAGAACTACAGGGCATTGGACAACAAACTTAAGAAGTACAAGGAAGAAGGTTTCGGTTCATTGATCCACAGTGCAATCGGGAACACGAACAGCCAAAAGATAAAGGGCGAGGTCGCCGAATGGATTCTGGCCTTCTACATGCTCCCCAACAAACCTGTTATTCCTGTACTTCACACCGAATACATGAGGGAAAGGACATCTAGGGGATGGCCCGTACTTTCGGAATCCGCTATAAGCAAATGGTTGTCCCAGCCCAAGCAGGAAAAGGTATGGCATTTGAGCCGACACGGCCTTGCCTCATGGCGTAACAAGTTCGGCCATAAGCTTAAGCGTGACAAGTCGCTTTGGTTCCCCAATTGCTATTGGGCCATCGATGGAACCAAATTGGATTGGGTTCACTTCAAGGACGACAGCAACGGCATGGGTGCCAATATCAAGATAGATGTGGTATTTGATGTCCACAGTGAAAAGATAATCGGTTACAGCTTCAGTGAGAGCGAGACGCACGCCGACCACTTCACCGCCCTTAAGATGGCGGCCAATAACACGGGAAGACACCCATACCTTTTGACCTATGACGGCCAATCTGGCCACACCACAAGCGTCATGCAGGAACTTTACGACAATCTGGTGGCCCGTGATGGTGGAACCCATTACAAGCACGCAGCCCGTCAGCACGGAAGCCCCGTGGAACAACTTTTCTCACGGTTCCAACAGCAGGTATTGAACACCAAATGGTTTTCGGACAAGCAAGGTGTAAGGACCAAAAAGCCGGACAGTAGGCCGAACATTGATTTTATCACGGAGTACAAGCACCTATTGAGGAAACTCCCCAACCTACAGGCCGCCTTTGAACAGTGCGTGGACGAATGGAACAATGCAAAACATCCAAAGTTCCCGGAATCACGGAACGATGTTGCGGAGAACCACCCGCAGCCATACAGTGAGGAAATCAGCATGGGAAGGATGATGGAAATGTTCTGGGTCACCACCAAGGAGGCAAGGAACTACGATACGGATGGCATCAAGCCCATCATCAGCGGCACACAGTACCACTTCGAGGTATATGATGTAGATGGCGAAGTGGACATCGATTTCAGGGACAGATACACCCACTGCAAGTTCTTCGTGCAGTACGACCCCAGCCAAATGGACAACTATGTCCGACTCCACTTGGAACTTCCCAACGGAAACCGACAGTTCATCGCTGATGCACAGCCCAAGCGAATGACAGAGACCATACCCTTCCTGTCCACCCCGGAAAAGACCGCCCGGATGAGGAAAGACCTTAAGGTCAGGGAAACCGAACTGGAAAGGACAAGGAAAAGGATACGGGAGATACAGAACAATACCGGAATTACCCCTGAAGCCCTTATAGAGCAACAGGAACTTGAAATAAAGATGGGTGGAAGCCTACCTAAAGAAAGGCGCAGTGAAATTGAGGCACTGGATTTCCTCAACAGAATGTAATACCGTAAGAAAATGAATATGTCAGTACAACAAATGCACCGTGTTGCCGCAGAGGTCAGAAGGCTTGCAAACAAAACTTCACAGGTAAAGGTGGCCAACCAAGCAGGTGTGTCGACAGCTGTCATCAGCCAGATCGTGAACAACAAATGGGCCACCATCAGCAGTGATATGTTCAGGGCCATAGAAGTGAACCTGAAACTGGATTTTTCTTGGAAGTCCGCAGAGATAAAAAACTACCAAATCCTATACCTGTTGTTGTCCAATGCCCAGAATAACGGGATCAGCATCGCCATAAGTGAACAGGCCGGACGTGGCAAGACCCATACTTACCGGAAATACATGAACGACAACGATAACGTCATCCATTTGGAATGTGCCAATTCATGGAGCAAGAAAAGCTATTTAAAGCATCTTTTGGCCGCCGCCGGGATGTCGCAACAGGGAACTACGGAGGATATGGTGGAACGCTTCGTGAAGAAGCTTAAAACGATGAACAGGCCACTTATAATCATTGACCAGTTCGACAAGCTTAGGGATTCCCAGATGGATTTGTTCATGGACTTCTACAATGAACTTGACGGGTATTGTGGTTTCGTTCTAAGCGGTGTCCGGGCCTTGGAAAAAAGGGTGATGAACGGTGTCAATAGGGACAAGATTGGATATGCGGAACTATACAGCCGTATCGGGAGGAAGTTCATCCGTCTGGAACCTGTATCAAAACCAGATGTGAAGAGGATATGCGTGGCCAACGGCATATTGGAACCCGACCTTATCGATTACATATACGGCAATTCGGACGGCGATCTGAGACGTGTAAAAAGGGACATTGAGATTTACCAACAAAAGAACGCAGTAAACCTAGAGGTGACCGATCACGAAGAGGTAGTGGCATAACGCATAACGTAGGACACTATGCGAAAAATGAAACGCAGGGCCATAAGCCCGCAGAAAATGAAAAACAGGAAAGTGGAGACCATACCATTGACAGGAGACTTCAAAAAGCTTATAGGTAGCCCGGAATGTAGGGGCAGTTGGTTCCTTATGGGGGATTCCGGTATGGGTAAATCCACTTTTCTGATGCAACTGGCCAAAGAGTTGACCAAGTACCATAAAGTCGATTACAACGCACTGGAAGAAGAGGACAGGGGCAGTATGGGCGAATTGATGGCCGAAAATAGGATGACCGAATGCCGTAAAGGGTCTTTCATGCTATTGACAGGGTGGCCCATTGAGGATCACGTCGAAAGGCTTCGCCAGAAAAGAAGTGCCAGGATCGTGATTTTCGATTCCGTCCAGTACCTGAAGATGACCATTTCGGACTATAAGGCACTATTGGCCGAATTCCATAACAAGCTGTTCATTTTCAACAGCCACGCCGAAGGAAGGCAGCCTGTAGGTGCATTGGCCAAAAAAATACGGTTCGATGCGGACGTGAAACTGTTCGCCGAAGGCTTCAAGGTGACCGGAAGGAGCCGAATGAGCCGTGGAAAACTTCCCGATGACTACATCGTTTGGCAGGAAGGTGCTGACAAGTATTGGAACAAGATTTAAAGTAAAACAACATGGCAAAAACATTGGAAAAAATCAACAACAGAACGATCAGGGAATTTAAGTCAGGTTCCGAAGTGAGGGAATGGATCAATGAAATGGAACCGGGACTGAACATTAAGACCATGAATGCATGCAAGATTTACCAAATCTTGGAGCAGGTGAAATATGGGGTTACCTCCATGGAAGAAGCTGAAGAACAAATCAAAAAACTGTAGCGATGACAGTGGACAGGAAAATACTGATGGTACTAGGGTACGATGCTGCCCAGATGGAGAACCGCATCATGGAGGACTGGATGCGATGGTGCCAATCCAACAGCTATAGCATTTCAGTCGTACAGACCATGCACAACGGGTTTCTGGAATTTAGGAAACGTGATGACAAAGACCTTCAGAACCTCATGGCCGATGCCTCGCTTTTCAGGTTCTGGATGGATGTGTATCTGGACTGTCTCTTGGACTTTGTTGACTTCGTTCAAGGCATGAACCCCAGTCCGACCCATGAGGAAGCAAGGCAGATACTTAACAGGTCGGTAATCGACACGCACCGCCTTTTCAGCAAGCAGCTGTTGAACAATGCACGATCCAAAAAAATAGACCTATGTGCCAAGCAGAACTGATACAGCGGCACGCATCGGCCAAGAACTTCGTCAACAACTTCGTGGGCGAATTGCCGCAAGGCGTGAGTGAGTACTACAAGAGATTAACCCAATTAGTATATCCAGATGAAAACGGAACACAGAAATGAACCCTTTCCAGAGTTGGGCATTAGCAGGGAGGCCCTGATGGAAATCGAAGTCATAGACCCTGAAACAGTAGAACCCTAAAATGAGAACAATGAGTGAAAAAACAGCACCCGTAAGGTCAATCGAGGATATGACCCCGGATGAGATCGAACAGTATTTGGCCAAAAAGAGAAAAGCCGAAAAAGCAGCAGCAGAAAAGGAACGCAAGGCTTATGAAGCGGAAACCGATTATCGTGTGAACACCATTTTTGCACTGGTGGAACAGGCGCATGATTTCCTTTCGAGCCTCCACAAGACCTGCCATGTCGAAATGGTGAAACAGGAAGAACAACTGGCCAAGTATGGCAAAATCAACAAATCCAGCAAAGGCGGATTCAGTATCGACAATTCCGATAAGTCCCTTCGCATCACCCGGACAAGGGCCACCAAGCCCTATTGGGACGAACGCAGCAAAAAGGGCGTGGAGATATTGAAGGAATTCTTGTCAACGACCGCCAAGAAACGTGACCTGAAGCTTTACAAAATGCTTATGGGGTTTTTGGAAAGGAATAAGGCCGGGGAACTGGAATATAGCCGTGTAATGGAACTTATTAAGAATGAAGGTGAATTCAATGAGCCTGAATGGGTGGAAGGTATCAGATTGCTAAAAGAGGGCTACAGCAACTACTTTGAGGGCTATGGTTACCAGTTCAAGAAAAAGAACGCTTCCGGGAAGTGGGAAACTGTATTGTTGAACTTTAGCGGACTGTAGGATGGGTGTTAAACTTTCAAAACGGGATCAAAAGATACTTGAATACCAAAGCAAAATCCTTGGTCAAATAGATGACATATTCAACAATCCTGAAAGTGAAAACTATGTAGGCTTGGAAGAGTTGTCCGAAGGTGAGAACATGACATTTTTCCTTCATGCAATGGCTAACTGTGCGCCTAACCTGATTTATCAAAATTTCACAGGTGAATCAACCGACAATCTTGGCTTCAACCATCTGGCTAATCGCTTGTGTGTGCAATACGCAATTAAGGAAGGTGATGGCAATTGAGATAACACGGACAGCGGAGGACAAGATTTGGATCAATGGAAAAATCGTTGTCCGGGACATGAACAACCATTGGGTATCACAGTCGGAACTGATGCCCATGGAGGAAGCGAAACTAAGGGATTACCTGAATGAAAACGGACTTATCCATGAGTGAACACAATCAACAGATCGCCAACAATCCCAAATTCCTGAAAAGACAGGCACAGGAGGCATTGAAGGCGGCAAAGATGCTGGAAAGGCAACACATGGCCAACGGTGCCGTGTGGGTTACTGGCCCCAATAGGAGCCGGGTACTTTCCAAACAGTAAAAGCGAGGGAAATAGCTATAACGGCCTCGGATTTCTTCGGGCAAAAAGCTGTGTTTTGAAGCCCTTTTCACGGCCCTAACGGCTCTGGTTCTCGACAGAGTGAGTATAAACGGAAAAGCGGATAAACGGGGTGCTATTTGGAGACCATATTTGCCCCAAAGCACAGAAAGAATGACAGCCCGGAAAGACGGGCAAAACGGGAAGGTGGCGGAATTGGCAGACGCATCATCGTAGATACTGGCTGGCCCATACAGTTCGGTTGGCAGGAGGCCTAACCATAGAGATGTGGAAATGGGATTTAAAGGTCAATCTGAAGCTAACAGTATCGTGCAGGTTCAAATCCTGCCCTTCCCACATACACTAGGAGGGTTTCCTGTGAGGTTGCGAAAAAGTGGTACAGGATGACGGCCCGGAAAGACGGACATTTTTAAGCAAGTATTAATTAAAATTAAATATCATGGCAAAAATCTATGTCGCAAGTAGTTGGAAGAACCAACACGGGGTTGAAATGTTAACCGCTGAACTTCGGAAAAATGGCCACGAGGTGGTCAGTTGGATTGAAAACAATTTTGGTGAGAACCATAATCATGTTACAAAGAAGTTTGATTTTGAAACTTGGGTCAATTCACCTGAATCGGATCAAAGCTTTGAGTTTGACGTAAATGGTGCGGCCACTTGTAACATCTTTATTTATTACGCACCATCCGGTAAGGATGCCGCTGCGGAATGTGGTATATGTTACGGCCAAAGATTTCATTCCAAAACCATTCCAATGATTGCACTATGGTCAAAGGGTGAAGATTTTGGGTTACTTCGGAAGATGTTCGATTTCTTCTGCGAAAGACACTACGAGGTTGTTCCATTAGTGAAGGAAATTGAAAGTAATTTTCTGAAGACAGCAAAATAGGCCACCCATGAACCACATCAAACGAATCAAGATATTCTTTAAGTACATGGGAAGTACACTGGTGACCATTATAGTGATGTTCATTATCGGCGCATGTTTGGCCATGTTGATAGAGACCATCAGGAACCCCCATATCTGGGATAAATTCTAAGCCATGGAGAACAAGGCGACAAAAGCGCAAAAGCAGTTCATCCACGTCAATGCACCCACACGTGACATCAAAGAGGAATATGTACAGTGGGCCACTGGTGACGTTGAAAAGATAAGCTGCAACGATCTGACCTTTGAACAGGCCAACATGATAATCGAACAGCTGGGCGGAACACCCCACAAGAACGAAGCCTATGGATGGGCCAAGTTTGACAGGAACAACCATCAGCACAAGACCATACTTGCCCTTTGCATGAACTACGGTTGGAAGAAGCGGAACCCAAAAACGGGCCGTGACATTGCCGACTTGGGTTCCCTAGGCAATTGGCTGAAGAACGACCCAAGATGTCCTGTAAGGAAACCATTGGACGAAATGGACACTATTGAAACGAGTAAGATAATATCCGCCTTGGAGAACATGGTGGGCAGTAAATACAAGCAACGATGAACCTATATAAAGTCTGGAACGGCGGCAACGTTGAAATGGTTGTGGCCAATAGCATGAAGGAGGTTTTGGAAACCTTTCCCATGGAACCCACTAAAATTGAAAAGGAGAACCATAAAGTGAAAGTGATATGAAGAAAGCGATCGTATCCATTTGGGTGGTTCTGGCCAGTATAATCACCTCTCCCATTTGGTTGGGAATATTCATTTTTATGGCTGCCGACCTTTTTTCCAATGATTACCATAACTACAAAAAACGACCCTGATGCAAGTAATCCATATCCATCCCTCGCCCATCCCATGGTATCTGTTGATGTGGAGGGAAATGTGTCCGCACGACAACACTGTGATGTACACCATTGAAACCGCCGCCACTTGTGAGACCGTCCAATGTTATTGCGTGGACTGCGACAGCCCCGTGGCCGAAATCACCGACTGCGTATGAAGTACAGGTATAAACTATTGGAATTGATACGCAACAGGGACAATCTGATGCGTTTTCTGGAACTATGTGACATTGAGCCCAAGGAAGCCTATGACAATCCACAAAACTTCCTAAGAATGGACGAAAAGCTGTCATTGTGTGCTGAATTGACCCGGATACAGAAGCGGATAGACGAAATTTTGGATATGCCGCACGGTAAGGTCGATGAAGATTGCGGCGAATTCCCAATATCCATCCCTTCAAAAATGAACGGGGATACTGGAATACGAAGGAAAAAGCAGAAACCCATACCCTACAGCTTCAGCACATGGCACCCATTAAAATAGAACTGAACTTGGAACGGCTTCGACCCATCAACCATTGCCTGTCAAGCTTGACCTATGAGCCGACAAATGAGCGAATGGCCAACGTGAACCGTTCCATCCTTGACCAGTTGGGCAAAAAGCTGCTGAAAAAGCAGATTGATGTGTATCCTAGCCAGAAAACCTTCAAGTTCAAGATGGCCTATTACGAGGCCGATGCACTGGAAAGGTTCATCAGGGATACATCGCCGGACATTGCAGGTCTGGAAGGAATGCACCATCATTCCATGCGGATGGTGGCAGATGAAATAAACCAAAAACTAGCATAGAAATGGAAGAATTAATTGATTTGATCCAGTTTACAAATATCTATATTATCCTTTTGGGATATATGATGGCGGTAGTGTCAATGATATTTTTTACTGTTTGGGTTATCCGTAACGTAGTTTCCCTTTTTAAGGGAATATCAGGTTCAAAACATCCTGTATCACCGAAGGATGATGAATTCGGATCACTCCCAAAGTGTTCTTGTAATGATGTCACGCAATGCGATACATGGTGTCGGGCAAAGGCAAGATTCACCAGAGACCATCAATAGTATGGAACAGTTGACGACATACACCATAAAGGCCAAGAACCGACCCGATGTATGGGTGTTCAAATACCATTTAAACGGCTTTTTGAAGTCGTTTGATGTGTTGGATGGCATCTTGGGCGAACAACAGGTGGTTTGGCTGTTCAGGAAGGGGAATTTCCCCTATCTGGAATCACAGGCAAAGAGTTTCCGGGACAACCCAGACCTAAAACCATACTTCGAGGTGTCCATAGGGTTGCCGGATACCAGTTTTGAAGCTTTTTGGGAGGCTTTCGGGAAGAAACAGAAGCGTATCGACAGCGAAAAGCTGTGGGACAAGATGCCAATTGCCGAACGTATCAAGGCAATGGAAGGAATCAGGAGGTATGACAATTGGTTAAGGTTGCACAACGGCATCGCAAAATGCCTTCCTGATAGTTATTTGAGAAAAAAAAGATGGTTGGATGAATTTTAAAAGAAAAAGGATTATCTGTAAAATATTCGGCCATAAAACGGAATGGGTTATGTGGAAATCTGAAGAAATTCCATACTATAACAAACCAAGAAGTATTCAAGAATTAGTTAGAAGAAAGTGTCGTAGATGCGGTGAATTGATGCCAAAGAATAGATAACCAAATGAGCAAAAAAATGAAATTTTTAACAGTCGATGGGTCTTTGGCAGTGATGGGTCAGATTGAATTTGATCCCAAAGAGTTTTTTGGTCTTCCAATTGGTTCAATGGTAAAGCAGATTGGTGATGGCCGGGAAACCGGAAGTATCAGAACGGATGTATTTAGGGAGCCGTTCAAGTATTGTGGAAGCTTCAAGGCTTCACCGCTTGGGGTAGAAAATGAATTCTTTGCTTTTCAGGTTCCAGATGCCATCTATGAATCAAAGGAACCCCTATATCTGCTATATGGTTCCACTGGATGCGAAGTTGTAAGGGAAACAAAGGGGTATTATCGATTTTTAAAACCACAATTTAAGATACATGAACCTATTTTCTGAACTGACGTATTGCGATTATTGCAAAACTGCCCCAAAGCCAAGAAACCCTGTTTTGTTCGATGGTTTCAGAGATATGGATACAGGGCATTTGGTTTGTTGGAATTGTAGGGAAACCCACTATAAAATGAAAAATCAAAGTGAACACAAGGGCAAACATTCTGAAATGCCCGAACTGATAAGCTAGAATAAAAATGGCCAAGGACAACGAGAACACAAAAAGGAAATACGAAGACATCCGTGCAGCCTACAAGGAATGGACGGAAAAGACATATAAAGGTGTCAGGATTTACACTGATGAACATATTTACCTAAAACTGGAAGAACAGTTCTATCTGAAGCCCAAGACCATCGAGAACATACTTTATTACCGGACAACGTATTAAGGTGCAATTGACCCTGAATTACTAAGCATTGGCCTAGAATTTGATACATTTATCAAAACCAAAACCATATACAATGAAACATTTTATACTCTGTTTCCTGTTCCTGACTGGGGCATTGTCCTATTCACAAACTGCGGACGAATATCTTGAAATGGCATTGAAGCAATACTCAATTAATCCTATGGTGTCAAGTGTTAGGACTAATTTCAATAACGCATTGAAGCTAGAGCCAAAAAACGAGAAAGTACTTTACGAGTTTGCAAAATACGATATTGAAAAAGGGGCTTATTACGAGGCGCAGGATTTACTTACAACCCTTTTGGAGATTGTTGATAATAACCCGGAATATTACTGGCAGCGTGTTCGGGTTTTGGTAAGACGAAACTCATTGAAAAAAGAACTTCTGATGGCTCGTGACGATCTTGAAAAAGCCATTGAATTGGGATTCAATGACACCTTGAAGATTAAAAAGGCCAATGAACTTATCGATGAATATTTAAAACTATAGCATTATTCGATGGATATTGAACAATTCAAGAAATATAGAACTGAAAACAATGTCGTCCATCTTCCTATAAAAATGGATGATGAAGAACTGATTAAACTGGTTCCGAATGAATTGCCCCCTTTACCGAAAATCGATTTTAACATTGACCCTAACTATGTTTTTAGGGAGCATTTTTTAAAACTAGCATTTGAGGCGGAAGAAAGTTTAGTTAAACTGGTATTAAAGGAATATCTGAAAAGGGAACCCGTATTGACGGATGCACAAAGATGTACAAAGATTGAGCATGTGGATTTTCCCGGAAGGTACATTTTAGCATACGATCACGTCCAATTGGGAATGATACGACAGGAAATGAATGGATTTGTGTTCCAAGGTGGGGAAACCACCTTTTATTGAAATTTACTTAACATTACAGAAACCCGCAATGTTCCTTGGATGTTGCGGGTTATTTTTGTCCAAAACTTAAGCCATGGGATATTTGCCAGAAGTGTACAAGGGTCAAAAATACCTCGTTGAAGGGGAGGTGTTCAGGGTCACCAGTGTCAGGGCCACTAATGTCTGTTCTCCCTTTGATTATATCATATCGGTATCCTTCAAGAGCCGGAACCGACATTTTGAGGAAAGGATACAGAATGTGATCGAAAACCCAGATTTTAAGTTGTTGAGGGAATCACGAAGGGCCTTTCTATTTCGACATCTGGGCCACCACCTTGTTCGATTGAGACATCGCCCGGTATCATACCTACAAAGTCTGGCGAGGCACTTGCATCTTCCACCAACATGGTAAATGTCTGTCTGTACAGGTTCCCTGCGCTGCCTGTGTCAACTGGCCCGAACCCGACCCTTTTGCATTCACTGTAATTAATCCCGCTGCTCCCATGCAGAAGGGCATGGATGTCCGTTATGGTGTTCAGGTAGGTCAGGGCACCCTCTTGGTTATATCCTCCGTCGAAGGTGTCCAAAAACGTTTCATAGAAAAAGTACACGTCCAACTGCACTACAATGCGCTGTGCATTTATCCCTAGGTCTTGTGGTTCCCCAAGTATCCTGAAGGCAAGGAATGCCGCAGGGGTCGGGAAAGGATGTTCATCTTCCAAGAACCCCACTTGGTTGTGCCAAAGGTCTATCCATTCAATGGATTGGAGTTGTGCCACGAACAGTTCACATATTTCCTTGTAGAGCAAAGCCCATAATTTCAATTCGTCCATCAGAGTGTTTTAAATCGTTTATCAAGTTCCCGGACAAGCCAATCGTTCAGTTGTTCCATAAAGACCTCACTATGGCCAATGAACTGGCGTTTTGGCATGTTCACGGTTATCTTTTGTTTTTTGGTCAGCGCAAGCCCCTTCCACATTTCCTTGCCAGTGGCCCGGTACATGAACCAAAAGTATTTACGGCTCTTTGCTGTCAAGGGGATCGATATGGTTCCGCCGTTGTTGTGGATTTCGGCATGTGCCTCCCTGCTCCCGAACTCAATCCTTTCCATACTGGAACTGAAGACCTCGATGCTGTTCATCAGAACGGATGACTTTATCAGTATTTTTCTCCCAGGATCAACATCTCCTTTTCTTTCCACCCAAGCTTCATATACGGCATCGGTGAAACCTTGGTCAAGGAAGCTGTCCTGAAAGAAGTTCACCCCGGCCCTACTGGCATACCGGACTGCATCCTTCTTCAGTTTGTCCACCATGGCGCCAAAGTCGGGTATGTCATTTGTCCTTGCCATCCAAATAGTCTTGATAAGCCTTTTTGGCCGCTTTGTCCATTGTGAAATAGGGATGCCCCTTTTCGTTGAACACTACCCCTGTCTTGCCCACATTGCCCTTGAATGCCGGATGGATGTCAACCTTCGGCCTCCTTCCATTGGTATTTTTGTCCGTTGGCCTTGCGCCGCACCTGCACCTATATCCGTTAGGTGGGTAGTTCTCGTCCCAGAACACATCTTCAATGGGCAATATGATGCCCCCAAGCTTTTCGTGTTCCTCCCTTACCCTGTCATCGCCCACTATGATATATTCAAGGTTCGGGAACAGGTCTTTATCGGCCTCGAATTCCGCCCACTGTTTCGCTGCTTGACTGGAACGCTTGACCGTTTGGTGTTCCGACTGTAGATAGGTTCGGTTGAAGGTCTCATGTACCTCCATGACCTTCTTTTCAAACTTGGAGTAACTGACCAGCTTCCCTTCTTCATCCACCAGAAAGCTGTGCATCTGTTCCAACTGCTGGTAGGTCTTGGCCACGGAGAACCGGAAAAGATGGTTTTGAATCTTTATCCCTGTCCCGTCAGTGGTGAACTTGGCCCCGAACCCGGCCTTTGCAGCTGTTTCCAGTTCCTTGTAGGTATTGTCGATAAGACCTTTGTGGAGGTCTGTGGGCTTCAGTTTGTTATCAAAAAGGTCTTTCGCAATCTTGGTTATCATTGCAAGCCATGGCTTCAAATCTATTGCCTCTATGGTCGGTTCGGGGCTGTCATGGCCACACCCCTTGCCACCTGTGTAGAACAGGTCAATGGCCATAGAGGCTTTTACTTTGACGGCGGTTCCTTTCCGGGTTCCTTCGTCGGTTCCGTTGGCGGTGTGGTCTGGTTGTACCCTGTTATCGGGATTCCCGTCTTCTGTGCCACGGCCTCATGGTCTATGGTATATCCGGCCTGTGTCAAGGAAACCACCTTATCGATGTATTCCGAATTTGGCATGTCGTAACTTTCGTCCCATTCCAAACGATGCCCGGAAAGCCCTCCATAGTAGCTGCTCAACCCTATCAACATTGGAATCAGGTGCTTGTTCACGATGGCCTGTGCAAAAAGCTTATCGCTTTCGTGCCTGTCATTGGCCACTTCCGCCAATACCTTCAAGCTTCCATAGGTTCCCGGACTTTCCTTGTGGTCCGTGGTTCCATCCTGTCCCAATACAAGTTTGGAAATCTCACTGTTGATGACACTGATAAGTTCGGAAAAGGTCTTGTGTGCATCGGTCTTGGGCAGTTCCCCAAGGGTTATCTTTTCATTGCCACGCAATACCCCGACATGGTTGCTTATCATCTGAAGGCCCATGGCCAAAAGTTCCTCGGCACGCTCCTGTGTCATGTTGTCCGTGGTGATCCACACACCGGGTATCCCATACTTTTCGATATAGTCCAACCAACTACCCATGGCCAGCTTCTTTGCCAATATCAGCGGGGTCAATTGGTTCAAAAGACCCAAGCTGTTGTCGTCACCTACTTGAAGGTAGTATTTTGAAAGGTTTCCCTCTTTGTATGGCCATCCTGTTTCATCGCCCGGTTCCTTCAGGATGATGCCCTTTCTTGGGTTGGTGTGTTCCATGGGGATAAGGGTCGCCTTTTTGACTTCCAAGAGGTCGTCCAGTTCAAACAGTTCGATGACCTTCGGCCCGGTGAACATCGACCATAGTGCATAGCGCATGAACTGCTCGAACCAAGGGCTTTCAAAAAGCACCTTCAGTTCCTCGTTTTCGTCACCGGATTCGTTCACTATCTTGTATTTGGAGCGCAAGACCCTGTAAATCCTAGTTTCGATGGTGTTGTACGTATGTGCGTCAAGCAATAGGTTTTCGTACAGCTGCGCCAAGAACAACAGGCTGGAATTTTCGGGGTCTGTGGCCACGGCCACGGCATCCTTCCAATCCTTCAGGGTCTTTACCTCGAACGTCTTTGGCTGCCTTTTTATCTCGGTGGGACTTTTCTTGGAACCACCTTTGCGGGAATTGTCGTTCTTGGCCATCTGAATCCTTATCTTGTCCTCTGGAATCCATCCCAAAATCTTATCCTGAAATTTGTCTTTAAAGCTCATTTAAAAGGGGTTAAATGTAGTAATCCGTATTCTTTCTGTTGGCAATGATGGGTTTTACGACCACATCGCCGTTTCCGTCCGTGGGTTTTGGAAGACCGGGCGGCACTTCCTTTCCTGCCTGAATCTTTTCCAAGGTCTTCATCACTTCTTCATACCCTTCCTTGTAGTCGGATGGCACCTTTCTGGCAGCGTTCCTTTTTACAAAAAGGTATATGGCTATGGTGACCACAAAATGGATTATCAGGTAATGTCTTTCAATGCCTTCTGTCCCGAAAATCGCATCCGTGTCAAAACGCCCGCTCAACTTGCTCTTTACCATTTCCACGGCAATGGCCTCCTTTTGTTCCAGTATGGCGATCACGTCATTTTCTTCGCTGTTCCTTTCGGTCAACAGCTGTTTGAGTATCGAAGCCTCAAAATCTTCCTGTTCTAAAAAAATATAGGCCATTAGAATCTTCTTTTTCGTTTGTATTTGCCCACGGTGGGCTTGGTGTTTCCGTTTCCGGTATAGATGTACTTACTGCACTCCGAAATGGCGGACTGGTCGGCATCGGGGCCGTCATCATGGGTCGAATATCCGGGTTCTATCCCGTAAAGCTGCGTCAGTCCCTCCGCTGTGTCCGCATTTGACTTCAGTTTGTCGTTGTAGTAGATGCGCCCGTTCTGGTAATAGGGCTGTAGGGTCAGTATCCTGTCATACTTTTTGGTCTTCGGGGTGTCCACTTCAACAAGGTTAAGATGTAGCCCGAAATCGTTCTCCACTTCCTCTATTGTCCTCCTCACTTCGTCGTTCCAGAACTGCGATTCAAAGCCCCAATGGACTATGACACTTTGGGGCAGGCCCATCTGAAAATCGGCCATCCATTCCAACGGCGCACGCATCTTGCACCTTCGGACAAAGTTTGCCACGTTCCAGAAATTACGGCCATGAAGCCCCCAGACCTTTACCGCATTGAAGTCGCTGGTGGGTGTCCCTGCATAGGCAACGTCCCACCGCCCTATGATGATCTTGAAATGGTTCAGTGACGGCATGCTGCCCCACTGTATCTGGTCTTCCTTGAAAATCTCCCCTTCCACGTGCGGTTCCCCGTTGTATTCGGCCTTTGCCGCCAATATCCCTATTTCCTGCTCGACCTCTTTGTAGTACCATCTTGGATACTTCTGGGGCCAAGCTGGTTCGTATGTTACGGGGTTGTAAGCCTTTACATGGAACACCTTCCAGTCCGGGTGCCTTTCCTGAAGGATGGTCTGTATCATGGTGGGCGCAAACCTGTTGTTCGCATACAGGAACCTTCTGATGGGGCCGTCCATAGTAGGTAGTAAATCTTCCTCGATCCACTTGGCCAGTTTCTTCTGGCGTTTGGTATTGGCGATCGTTGCCTTGGTCTCCAAGTCGTCCACGGTGATAAGGTCGGGACGTTGGTCTTTCACCCTAAGACCCCTGACGGGCTGTCCTGCCCCAAGGGCCTTGCAGATGAATCCGCTTTTAGTGATATAGAACCCGCTTTCCCATTGGCCCGTTCCCTTCTGTTCGCCAAAGTCGTTTATGATCCTGGGATTTCCTTCCCATTCCGCCTTCAGGTCGTCGGCCAGTTCACAGGCCCTATCAAAGCTGGTGGTGACGATGACATGGTAATGGCATTCATCGTTCATCCAGAGCCAGAACGGTTTTATGACATCGTCCCATACGGACTTGGCAAGTCCACGGCCCCATTCATCGAACTGTTTGCCAGTCCTGTGTTTCTTTGTCCAGTTGGCCGATTTTATCTGGAAATCCGAACATTCCGATGTTGCATAGTGTGGAAAATAATATTCCACGCAAAACTTGACATCCTTCTTTGCACGTTCTATCCGGGCCTGCTTTTCGTCCTTGGATTCATCGGGATTGATGGCGGCACCGGAAGACCTGACAAATTCAAGCTTCTTCCTGTATTTTTCAACTGCTATTTTGTCAGCCTTGGTCATGCGGCCTTTTCGGTTTTACTCTCCATGAAGCGTTCGGAATGACCCTTTATCGGTGTCTTGGACAGTTTATGGGTCACAGTGTTCAACTTGAAGTTGTAGTAAAGGTTCTCCACGAACATTAGGTGTTTTGGCCTTTTTTCGGTCGCCCTGAACTTGATGGGCTGCCCTACCTGAACCCCTGCCCCCCGTTTGAGGTAAAAGGCACCGATACGGAGCCTTAATTTGTCCTTGGTCTCTTTTTTTCTTGCAAAGGCAAGCCAAATAAGTAATAGTTGTACGGGCATTTATCCTAGTTTAAGTGAAATATCTGTGAGGTGTTCCTCTTGGAAGTCCAACAAGTCCATGTACAGTTTGGGGCTATGGTTCCTGACGGCCTCGAAAATCTGTTCCATGACCTGTATGTACGTGGCCAACGAAACCTTGTTTTCCTTGGCGATGGCCTCAAATTGTTTGTTCCATTTACTGGCGGCATCGGTGACCCTGTTCAGTTCGGTCTGAAGCTGAAGGAACTTGTCGGTATTGTTCTGGTTTCTGGCCAGTTCCATTTCCGATTCTATACGAAGGGCCTTTTCCGCAAGGTCGCTTATAAGCTTGCGTAGGTTTTCCTCCTGTGTGCGCCTTCCGATGAAGCGGGCCTCACGTTCCTGTTTCCATCCGAACCGGGTCACCCAATTGCTGATGGTCTTTTCCTGTACATTGACGAGTTTGGCGATGTCCTTCTGGCTCTTACCGCTCATGTACAGCTGCTTTGCTGTTGCTCTTTCGCTTGTTTTTCCCATAGTGATGGTACAAAATTGTACTATTTATCCATGCTCTTTGAATGCATTTTTTAAAATAGAATCGTACAGACACTATGACAGTTTGTATATGACACTATGACAGAATCACTATTTTTTGCACTTTGATTTTTCACGCACATTTGCTGCATGAACGTCACAAAAAGCATGGTTATCATAGGTGCTGGTTCGACAAAGGTCGTCCCACTGAAAGTACGTGTGGAGGCTAAGGGAACCGAAGCCCTTATCATTATAACCGGACATATTTCCGAATGGTCGAAGGCCAGCAGCGGTGCCATCCTGAAGGACATAAAGATGGCAAAGGATGCCGGGGCCACCAAGGCCAAGATATATGTGAACACACAGGGCGGTAACGTTATCGAGGCCAATGAGATATTGAACCTAATCGAGGACAACTTCGACAATATAACGGTGCAATGCGGGGCTTTGTGCGCTTCCGCAGGAACCATCTTCCCTGCCAAGTACAAGGCCACCGGAAAACCGAATTCCCAATTTATGATACACAAACCATCAATGTACGTTGGTGGCAATGAATCGGAAATCGAATCGAGCCTTAAGCTGCTCAAAAACCTTACTGCCGAGTACAAGGCGATGTATGCCAAAAAGTTCGGAAAGACCGAGGAAGAAATCGAGGCACTTTGGGAAAAGGGAGATTATTGGATGAACGCCAAGGAAGCCCTTAAAATGGGTCTTATAGATGAAATCGAGGGCAACGAGGAAAAAATCGATGCCGAAACCAGATTGCAGCTAGTGGCCTGTGGTGCACCGAACATCCCAGACCTGCCCACATCCGGGCAACAACAACCACAAAATCAAAATCAAAATCAAATACCACGTATGGAGTTATCAGTATTAGCAGTACAGTTGGGGCTACCATCTACTGCAACGCAAGAACAGGTGGACGCCAAACTGAAGGAACTTCAGGGAAAGGCTGCTAAAGCGGATGCCTTGCAAAAGGCCGCCGAAGACAAGGAAAAAGCGGAAAAGGAAGGGAAGATAAAGGCCCTTTTGGATCAGGCTGAAAAGGACAAGAAAATCGAGCCTACCATGCGCAGCAACTACGAGGCCATCGGTGAGAACAACTTGGAGCAGTTGGAGGCCATCCTTAAGAACTCCAAGCCCATTGAAGCTGTATCCAACCAATTGAACACTGGCGGCAAAGGAGGTTCCAACCCCACAGGCGAAGACCGCAGCAAGTGGACGTATCAGGATTATCAGGAAAAAGCCCCTGAAGCCCTTATCGAAATGAACGAAAAGGAACCTGAAAAGTTTTCAGCACTTGTAAATGCCCACTACAAGGAAGACCAATAAAAACCAATACATAAACAGAAACGTCCCAAATCCTGATCAGGGCTTGACCCCAAGGAGCATTAAAAACAAAACAGATTCACTAATGAAAGCAAAAACAATCTTAAGGTCGATTATGGCATTGATTGCCATCGTGGTCACTGCGTTCGCATACTCACATGACACACCGGAAGTATCCGTTGCCATGGCAGTTGCCATGAACGAACTGGCGGAAAAGGAACTTATCAAGCATTTTAGGCACAAGGGAACTTGGTTGGAGCGTGTGCCGTCCAAGAACAAGTGGGTAAACAACGATGTCATCAAGTTGACCGAGATCGGTGCCGACCCAGCGGTATTGATAAATAACAATACCTACCCTATTCCGGTAAGTAGCAGAACGGACGACAGTGTTGCCATTTCCCTGTACAAATACGATACCGAGAATACCAAGATCACCGATGATGAAGTGTATGCCCTTCCATACGATAAGCCCGGAAGTGTGCAGGAACAGCACCGTGAGACCTTGGAGGAAGTAACGGAGGATCATGCCCTGCACTCCTTGGCCCCTGCCGGAAACACTGCCAATACTCCCATCATAGAGACTACCGGGGAGGATGACGGAACCGGAAGGAAGAGACTTATCACCAAAGACCTTATCAACTACAAAAAGACCTTGGATGACCTGAAGATACCAAAGAAAGGAAGGGTTCTGGTATTGAGTTCTCAACACGTCGCAGACCTTCTTATCGAGGACAAGGCTCTTCAAGTGCAGTATCAAAATCATAAAGAGGGTTCGATTTCGGAAAATTACTATGGATTTGAGATTTACGAAAGTCTTTATAGTCCAGTATATGATGGCACTTTGGATAAGATTGCCTTTTCCAGCGTGACACCCGGAAGACAGGCATCTGTACTTTTCCATGTCAAAGCAACCGGAAAGGCAAGGGGAACCGTGAAAAGGTATTTAGCGGAATCCAGTGGAGACCCGCAGAACCGTGAGACCGTTGTAGGTTTCAGGCTCTACTTCATCGCAATCCCATTGCGTGCCAAGGGGCAGGGTGCCATTGTTTCAGGAACCGTATAATAATATTATAAAAGGGCGGGCCAGCACCCTTTTGCAAAAAACGGTGCGGCCTGCAACCCCAAGGGGATGAAAAAAGAGATAATCGACATAGCACTGGATGAGTTCGGCACACGGGAGATCGTTGGCCAACAGGACAACCCAGAGGTACTGAAGTACTTCGATGGAACCGGGTTCGACGGAAGGACACTTAAGGATGAGACCGCATGGTGTGCGGCCTTTGTGAATTGGGTGCTTCAGAAGGCAGGGTTTCAGGGTTCCGGCAAACTCAATGCCCGTAGCTTTTTGGAAGTCGGGGAGGCCACGGAAAGCCCTGAAAAAGGTGACATCGTGGTGCTTTGGAGGAACAGCCCGGATGATTGGCGTGGCCATGTCGGTTTTTATGTCAGGGAATCCCAGGATCATATCTATGTCCTTGGTGGGAACCAAGGCAATGAGGTGAGTATCAAAAAATATCCGAAATCAAGGTTGTTGCAATACCGAATGCCATGTTGAACTGGAAGAACATAGTGGAGAACACCATTTATATCGCCCTTATCATAGCCGGGATGACCATCAACAACAAGGTGACCATATCGGAGTTCGAGGGAATGGTGCAATCCGCCATCCAAAAGGAAACCACAAAGATTGAGAACACCTTCCAGACGGAGATCAAAAAACTGAAGTCAAGGGACGGTGGAACCATCGACCTGAAGGTGAACCCGGAAATCGACAACAAGGCCCAGACCATTGTAACGAAGGATTCAGTCCCGGAAAAAGAAGGGTTTTTTAAACGCCTGTTCGGCAAGAAAAAAAAGTAAAAATCATACCACGATGAAAAAACAAGAATTGGACAAAATCGCAAGTGACACTTTCAAGTCATTTCCAGATGCGGAAAAATGTTTTGTGACCACTGATGGTCAGGCATTTTTGAGCAACAACGCCGCCAGCCTGCACAAGAACACCAATAAGAAGGCCAAAGACCTGAAGGTGGTGGAATATTCCAATCCGTCCATCGGTGAAAAGCAGGAGGGCGGCAAAGGCGGTTCCAATACCGAAGTGGAATTCCCATTGACCGAAAAGGCGGTAAAGGCCATGAAGCTGACCGACTTGCAGAAGATGGCCGAAGACCTCAAAATCGACATCAAGGAATTGGACACCAAGGCCAAGATTGCCGATGCGATCAATGAACTGAAATCAAAATCTTAAACAGGGTCTAAATGGGATTTAAAGGCGCAACGGTCAGCAGGCTACAAGGTGGTCTGGGCCGTACAAACCCTACAAATGACGGGGTATGTTTACTGGTAATCGGCGGTGCCGTTGCTGCTACTGGACTGGCATTGAAAACGGCAATGGAGTTCCTGACAGTTGAGAACGCCGAGGCCGTGGGCATAGACCCATCCTATGACGATACCAATTCTATCTTGGCACACCACCATATCGATGAATTCTTCAGGCTGTCACCGAACGGGAACCTTTTTGTGGTTCTTGATGACGACACCTTGACCAACACTGAACTTAAGGACATCCTTAAGGCCAACAGCCGTATCAAAATGGTCGGCTTTGTCAGGAACAATGCCGTGGCCATCGTGGACTTCCCTGCGTACATGGCCCAAAAACAGGCCATCGTGGACGAACTTAGGGCGGAGAACCGAAACGTGAGTTCCATACTTGTGGAGGGCAATGTCTTTGATGATGAGACCTTGGTCGCCGCTTATCCCGATAACAGGACGGAGGAAGTTGACAATGTCAGCGTTGTGATAGCGCAAGACCCTGTCATCGCCGCCCTGAAGGTCGCTTATACAAACTATGCGGCCATTGGAACCGCATTGGGCGCACTTTCCGTGCGTGGGGTGCATGAGAACTTGGGTTCCGTTGACATAGAGAACAAGCCAAGCCCGTACAAGGGCAATAGGGACTATCCTTTGACGGATACCGCCCGTGGCCGTTGGTTAAGTGCCAACCTTCAGAACGGAAACCCGTTCAGTGGCCTTTCCGCTACGGAGATACAGGCCCTGAACGACAAGGCTTACATCTTTGTGGGCAACTACAATGGATATGCCGGACTTTTCTTCAGTGATTCACATACTGCCACTGAAGCTGCAAGCGACTATGGCCGCATCGAACTGAACCGTATTTGGGACAAGGGTGCCGATTTGGTGAGAACCACGCTGCTGCCCCGTGTCAAGTCCAATTTGGGTACAAACCCGGACACTGGTGCGATTTCAGCCGTGGAGGCTGCGGAACTTCAAAGATTGGCCCTTGATGCATTGACCACCATGGTCACAGCTGGGGAGTTGAGCGGTGCGGATGTCTATATCGACCCCTCACAGGTTCTGGCCAATGATGATCCTTTGAAGGTCAAGATTCAACTTGTAGTGAACAATATCATCCACGAAATCGATGTGGAACTAGGTCTGACCAAAAAACTATCATAGATGAACAACACTAGGATCATAAACCACTTTGGAAAGGTTGCCGGATGGAATTCAACCACCGTAAGATTGCTTGGGCGTGATGTTATCGGCATTACGGAACTCATGTACAATGACAATCAGGAGATAGAGGGCGTAAAGGGCGCAGGTGCATTTGATGTCGGCGTTGGTGAAGGGAACTATCAGGCCACGGCCTCGATAACCTTGACGCAGGAGGAACGCCTTGCACTGCTGAATTCATTGCCTCCGGGCATCAGAATCCAACAGATCGATGCATTCCCCATCATTGTGGCCTATGACTACAATGGAACCATCTACACGGACGTGATCCGTGCCTGTAGGTTCAAGAACAACGGGGTGGAGGTCAAACAGGGCGATAAGTCCATTGCATTCAAGTTTGAACTGTACACGCCTGCAATTGACTGGAACGTATAACAAATCATAAAACAACCATGGCAGAGAAAAAAAGGAAGTTCAAGGAAATCACCAAAGAGGATATTTCCGGATGGAAAAAGACCAAGGGAAAGCTGAAGGAAGTAAGCATTCCCTTGGATGATGAAGACATTGATGGCGAATGCGCAAGGTTCGTCATCTGCAAACCAACCAAAAACCTGCTCCCGGCAATCACGGAATATGGTAAACAAGAAAACATCGATGCCCTTAATAATTTGCTTATTACCAACTGTGTGTTGGGCGGGGATATGGACTATCTCGATTCCGATGTTGATGTTTACCTAGCGGTTATCGAGGAAGTGGGAAAGCTTATGCAAGCAAGGCGGGTGACCTCAAAAACCTTATAGACCGCTTTGCGCTAGAGGTCAATGACGACGACCATGGCAGCGAGCAATGGGTGGAACAGGTAAACGCCATCATCAGAAGGTACTATAACCTTGACCCAGACAAGCTGTCCGACGAGCAATGGGCCAGAATCTATAACGAATTCCTGTATACCGAAGAAATACGATTGACAAACCTTAAAAACGTCTTCACGGCGGCTTTGACCAAAGTCCTGAACGAAGCATTTGGATAGATGAGTACCACCACCACATCATGGGTTCTGGAACTGATAGACAAGGTAAGTGCGCCTTTGAGGTCTATCCAAAAATCAGGTACGTCAACGTATGACACCATCGACAAGATAAACGACCGCATCAAGGTACTTGATACTAGGTCATCACAACTATCCAAAAACTTAAAGCGGATGACCGTTGCCGCAGGTGCCATCGCACTTTTGGGAGCGGGTGCCGTACAGTTCGAGGACGGTATGGCCCGTGCCAATACCATGGCACAGGTGGGCGAACGCCAATTGGCGGGGTACACCTCCCAGATAAAGGAGATCGCCACGGTCGTACCCATTGCCAAACAGCAACTTTCGGAAGGTCTTTACAATACCATAAGTGCCGGGGTTCCCAAGGACAATTGGATCACTTTTCTTAGGGACAGTTCCAAGGCCGCCATTGCCGGAAATGCGGACTTGGGATTGGTAGTCGATGCCACGGCATCATCAATCAAGGCCTATGGCGATTCTTGGGAAAATGCCTCACTGGTTCAGGACAGGTTCCAGAAGACCGTTGAATTGGGGCAGATACCATCATTGCAGGCATTGGCCACGGCGTTGCCAAGGGTGACGGCCGTAGGTGCGAAGCTGAAGGTGAGCCAACAGGAACTTTTGGGTGTGTTCGCCACGGCTTCCGGTGTGATGGGTGCGCCCGCAGAGGTGGCCACACAGTTCAGTGCGGTGCTTTCGGCATTGTTGAAGCCCGGTTCGGAGGCCATAGAAATGGCCAAGAACTTGGGCATTGCATTTGACGCCAAGAGCATTGGGCGGGCAGGTGGTCTTCAGAACTACATCAACCAGCTTATGCCCCGCATTCAGGCATTCGCCGATAAGACCGGAACCACACAGGAGGAAATCATCGGGAAGCTTTTCGGGAGCCAAGAGGCCATTAAACTGGTCATAGGTCTTGGCGGGGAACTGGCGCAGTCTTGGACTACCAATACTGCCCAGATCGGAAATGCGGCCGGGTCTGTTCAGAAGGCCTTTGAGATAATGAAAAAGACAACAAAGTCGCAAATGATCCTGATGAAGAATGCATGGAGCAATGTGGTAGGCTCCATTTTTACCATTCTTGCCCCTTTTATAAAGCTTATTTCACAGGCAACCGGGGAGGTCGCCCAATGGATCGTGAGGTTCATGGAGGCCAACCCTGTTTTTTCCAGATTCGTGGTCATCGGTGCCGGGTCAATATTCATTTTGACAGGATTGTTGACGGCCATAACCTTGGTCAGTGTCAGGCTCAACCTGATGCACATGAAACTGCTTCGTGCCGCATTGTCGTCCAACGTGTTCACATCGAGCATGGCCAAGGCGACCTTGGCGATCTGGAACTTTGTCAGGGCAGGTGCAAGACAATTGGTGCTTTTGGCCGGACAGGCGACCGGATACCTTCTTTCGGGTGCCTACCTGTTGGGTTCGTTCATTGTCGGACTGATAAGTGCCACAGCTGCACAATGGGGATTGAACGTGGCCATGAACGCCAACCCGATAGGGCTTATCGTTCTGGGCATTGCGGCGGTCATAGCCATCATCGTGGTGATGGTGAAGTATTGGGACAATATCAAGGCTGCCATCGCCAAGTTTACGGCATGGGCCGTCAAGAACAATCCCTTTGAGTGGCTGGTCACTATTATCGACAAGGTCTTTCCGGGATTCAGGGAAAAGATTGAAAGGTTGAAGGAATGGGTAAAGAACCTATTGCTTGGCGTGTGGGAGAGCATCAAGAAGGTATGGCAGAGCATTAAGGAATTCTTTGGCTTTGGCGATGACAGCACCGAGGTAGAGATAAAGGTCACCAATAAGACAAACCCGGAGGACATCGATGTACCGAACCCAACGGCCACCGTGACCAATTTGGGCAATGGCGGTGCAGACCCGTCCAATGAACAGCCAGTGGTGAGCGGCGACGGAAAAGGGGCAAAGATACTCACCATGAACCTTGACATCGTGAACAACTTCAATCTAAGTCCCGGAAACTGGAAGGGCAAGGTTGATGAGTTGGCCGATGAGATAGTGGGCAGGATAAATGACCGTCTTCGTGACGGTGCAATAGCGTTGAACTGATGAAACAGTATGATGTTGCCACGCTCTTTGAAATAGCTTTCGGAATAAAGAACTACGCTCTTTACCGACCTGAAGGTGTTGGCACCCCACCAAATCCGCCCGGATTCAATTTCAGTGGGATAAAGGTGCTTGAAGATGTCCAAGAGGCTTCCCGGTTGAGTTACATGGGAACTCCCATTGTGTTTCCTATCAAGTTTCGTGGCGGAAACTATAATACGTACAAAGTAACAGGTGAAATTGAAAGATTTCCGATTGAGGACTTTGAACTACCTGCCGCCACCTTGGTCAACTTTAGGAGGGCCAAGATTTTAAGTACCACCAATGCCTTGGCCAATAGCGGAACAGTGAAGGAAATGTATGGATTCGATGATTGGACGGTTGACATCCGTGGCCTATGTCTTCGTGATCCTGGGCATCCTACTGCAAAGACAGCCTACGAACAACATGAAAAGCTTCTGGATTTTGAAAAAATAGCGGACAGCGTGGTAGTTGTGGGCGACTTGTTTGCAAGCAAGAACATCCACCACTTGGTCATCAAGGAAATCGACTTCAAACAGGTTCAGGGCAAGCCGGGTGTGATACCATTTTATTTAAGATGTGTAAGTGATAGTTCAACCGAATTAATTGGGGCATTATAATGATTCTAGCGATGATAGCACGGATAACGTTCCCTGCCACTGAAATTCGGAAGCAGGCAATTGTCATAAAAAAGCCCACTTCAGTAACGGTGGAAAGCAGCTGGAAGACCCTGACGGACATCGCCGCGATCACATTGGCCCGGAATGTCCGGGACTTTGACAAGCAGAAGGTGTCGGAGATATTCAGGAAAGACGACCCGGTGACCATAGAGCTGGGGTACAACGGGGAATACCAAATGGAGTTCCAAGGGTATATCAGTAAGGTTTCCGCCGACATCCCCATCAAGATTGAATGTGAGGACGAAATGCGGATGGTCATCCGAAGACCCGTCAATGCAAGCTTCCAGAAGACCACATTGAAGGGCCTTTTTGAAAAGCTGTTGCCGGACTACGAAGTGGATGCCCTTGAAGTGGAGATCGGAGCGGTTCGGTTCGCAAAGACAAACATGGGAAAAGTGTTGGAGTTCCTGAAGGACAATTACAGCCTGCACAGCTATATGAAGGGAAAGACCTTGGTGTGCGGGAAGATATATTCCGATGATTCCGAAAGAGACCCGATACTGTTGCACCTCGAAAAGAACGTGGTCAACAATGCCCTGAACTACAAAAGGCGGGAAGATGTCAGGATTCGCATCAATGCGGTGAGTACACTGACCAACGGCCAGAAGATAGAGGTTTCAGTGGGCGATGATGACGGGGATGAACGCCAGCTGACCTATTATGGCATCGAGGTGCGTGCCGAATTGGAAAAATTGGCCAATGAGGATTTGAAAAAATACAAAGTGGACGGTTTTGATGGCAACATCACAACGTTCGGGATACCATACATCCAACATGGGGACAAGGTGACCGTGAAAAGCTTCATCTACCCGGACAGGGAGGGAACCTATTATGTGGAGCGGACAAAAGTGGTGTTCGATGATTCACCACAGTACAGAAGGACGAATGAATTGGGTGATAAAGTGGCATAATGGGGGCATTTGATGAGTTCGTAAGGCTGCTGAAGGAAAAGCAGAAAAGTGAAATACAGCCGCAGATGGTCTGGGCCACCGTGAAATCGGTGGATTGGGAAAAAAGGACAATGGTGGCCACGGGCCTCGTTGACGATCTTGAATATTATGATGTGTTGCTGGGATTGGGGAATACCTATAAAAAGCCAAAACAGGGAAGTAAATGCCTTTTAGGGGTCATAGGGAACCATTCCGCCTTCACCTTTCTGATCGAAGCGGAGAGCGTGGAAGAAATGCTTGTCGTTTCCGGGGAATCGGAAATGACGGTGAAGGAAGAAGGCTTCATCATCAAAAGGGCGGATCAAAGCCTTACCCAAGTATTGAACGACTTCATTGACGAAGTGAACAAGATAGTGGTCATCAACGGAACTACGATAAACGTTGCGGCGGTGAACCTGATTAAACAACGGTTAAATACCATTTTAAAGTGATTTGAATGCCGGATACCAAGGAACAACTGAAACAGAAGATAGAAGATGCCTTCGATGACGAGGCCGACAAAGAGGTGACCGTTTCCGAGGCAAGGGAGCGTATCGCCCAGAAGATCGCCGATGCGGTCGAGGGATATGTAGTGGGAAGACAGGTTCAGGTGACAGGTGTTCAGAACGGGGGCGGAACGGCAACAGGAACAATACAATAACGATGGCCAAGGACTTTTTACTTGATGATGATGGCGACCTTCTGATACAGAACGGTGATTTTGTCATTGGTGACAGCCTTGACCAAGAGGTGCAGGCCGTTTTGGAAATGGCCCAAGGGGAACTAAAGGAAGACCCGGTACTTGGTGCCGACCTTTTCCGAATGGTGCATTCCAATGCGACCGAGGCCGACCTGAAGCAGCGTGTAAAATTACAGCTGGCAAGGGACGGAAAGAATTATGACGAAATAAAGGAACGAATGAGGCTAAGAACGAATGGATAGGGCAATTGTCATACAGAACCAGTCATTATTGGACTTGGCCATACAGGGATATGGAACGATCGCCACGGTAGTTCAATTGGCCTTTGATAATGGTCTTTCGGTGACCGATGAACTGCCTTCCGGGTTCGTTCTGGACTTGCCCATATACGATGGAGCGGATACGGAGGTGGCCGATTATTTCAAGAAAAAAGGGATTGTCCCGGCCACGGAAATCAACCAAGATGTGGAGGATATTCTGGACAATGTTGACCCATGTGATTTGTGTAAATGTTTTTTATAGATGGTAACAGCACTCAACATACTACTTAGCTATTTGACCTGCACCGACCCGGTCATGGTCAACAAATGGAACAACATCTTAGCCAGCTTCTGGCATAAGGATGACGGTCAGGTCATCACCGAAATTTCCACAACACAGACCGAGTTCACGGTCAAGACAAAGGCATCGGATGGAACCGTGACCACTAACACCGTATCCCTCTACCAAGAACCCGACCAATTTCCCATATCCAAGATTACAGACCTTCAAAGTATTTTGGATGCAAAGGTGGATGAAGTGGTAGGAAAGGGGCTTAGCGAGGAAGATTTCACCACGGCCCTGAAGGACAAACTGGACACGCTTCAGAACTATGTCCACCCGGATTCGCACACCATTGGCGAAGTGGATGGGCTACAGGACATCATCGACGATATTCAGGCTTCCCTCAATACGATCAACGACATCTTGACCACCCTTCCAACGAACCAATATAGGCTATGGAACGGCTATAGGCTTTTCAAGATTGCCGGGAACACCGAACTGTTCCCACAGACCGGGGAGGAAGTGCAGGGTCGTGGCGATGGAAGGTACAAAGGTGGGGAGTGGGTACACTTTGAGGCCAAACGTGACCTACCGGATGCACAGGCCCCGGACGATATACTTGATATGAACCTTTTTACATCATACCCATAATGGAAAACTTTTTCACAATAGACCTTGGCGATGTGCTGCTTTTGGCGGCATTGGTTTGGGCCGTTGCCCATTTCAGGAAGGAACTGTCCCAGACCGATGACAACGCCCTTGATGACTATGAGGAATTGAGCGGACGCATAAAGGAACTGGACGAAACTGCCCTAAAAGGGGAAATGAACAAGGATGGTGACCTTGAAGTCCGCACCAAGAGCGGGATATGGCTCACGTCCTTCCAATTGGATTCAAAAGAGAACAAAAAAACGAAACAATGAAAAGAATTGCAGTATTAGCGGTCTTGATGTTGACCTCTTTCTTGGCCATGGGCCAAGCCTCTTTCCAATATCAAAGGCACGGAAAGAAGACCAGTGCGGAAATAGCGTTGATCGATGTGAGCAATACCAATTATGTCTATACGGCCACCGACATCGATTTGGGCATCGAGGTCATCAATTGGTCGGACGGAAATGGATGGATTCCACGGAACGCAGGCGGAGGCGGCATCTATACCGCAGGGAACGGATTGAACCTTTCGGGTTCCGAGTTCAGTGTGGACAGCACAAGGGTCATTTTATTGGACGTGGACAGCCCCTTGACCGGGCCTGCACAAGTTGCGTTCGGAACCAATGCGGCCTTGGATTTGCTTCCAGCCCCTGACGGATATAAGAGATATGAATTTGCTACTGACGGGGTCATTTCGGGCGGTGGTTCCGGGGTCACCGACCATGGACTGCTCACCGGGTTGCTCGATGATGACCACACTCAATATCACAACGATGCCCGTGCATTGGCATGGCTCAATGCACTTTATCCCAATTTGGATACCGATGCCACGGATGACTTCGATGGTAGCTGGGCCAATATTACCGGAAAGCCTGTCAATCTGGATGTGGATTCCACGGATGACTTTGACGGTGTCTTTTCAAGCCTTTCGGGAATTCCTGCCGGGCTTGACGATGGTGATGACGATACCATTGCTGACGGTTCGGAGACCAAGGTCAATGCAGGTTCCAATGTCAATATTACGGGTCTTGGAACTGCCGCAAGCCCTTATGTCATCAATGCAACAGATACCAATACACAGCTAACCAGCGATCAGGTCAAGGATATTGTTTCTCTCATGGTCAACGGGAACACTGAAACGGGTATTTCGGTGACCTACCAAACTTCTGATAAAACCATCGATTTTGTATTGAGTACAGAATACCTGCAAGACTTGGTCGGGGCCATGATATCCGGGAACACGGAGAACAACATCACGGTGACTTACAATGATACCACCGGAAAGCTGGATTTTAATGTCCCGGAAGTCCCTATCAATGTTCCTTCCACTCCATTTGTCCCAACATTGACAGGTTCCGGCGGGGATACCTTTTCCTATACTGTTTATGACGCCAACTATACACGGTCTGGTGATATTGTGACAGTCAACATGTGGCTGACCAATATCACCGGAACCGCAACATCATCCACTAGGATAGGTAACCTCCCATATACATCGGATGGTTATAACGTAATCGGCGACATCCTTGTCGGGGATATTGATGTCAATTTCTATTCCGTTCATGGGATCATGACCGATAATACATCCTACATAACCTTAGGCCTCCAGTCCGCTTATGATGGATCAAACGACACCACACAATCGAACCTTACGTTTTCCAACGGTGACATACGTTTAACCGCAACCTATATAGCCAACTAAGATGAAAAAGTACATCATTCTAATATCGTTATTGATCACGGCATTGACCCATGGACAAGAAGTCCATAGGTGGGGAAATGTTGCTGGTGGAGGGGTTACCAACCTTACCTATGACCCATTGACCCGGACTGTGGAGAGCGACACCGGAACCGATGCGGTTCTTCCATTGGCCACTACTTCCGATCCTGGACTTTTACCAGCTGCCGATAAGGAGAAACTTGACAACCTAACGGTCAGCAATCCGTATGATTTGGACAGCTGGGCCTTTGAAATTTCTGGAATATCATTGCGGGAACTTTTGAGCAATAAGGCGACAAACCTTGTTACTCCTGATAACACAAAGTATCCGACCACTTTGGCCGTATCAAATGAACTGGTCGAAAAGGTTAGTTCAGCGACTGGCCCGCCTACAGGATGGGAGAAAATCGACGGTGTCTATTACAATGATTTTGATAATGAACCATCACCCGCCACACTTCCATCGGGGTACAAGGGCTTTAGGGCAAACCTGCCGCCTGCCAATGCAGGAACCGGGGCATCCGATATACCGTTGGATGGCATCTACTATGGAGATATGTCCGTTGCCAATGCCGCTACCGCATATACCACTGATGCCGCAAAAAGAAAAACAGGGGGGTATGCCAGAATCCTTATAAACGCCCCAAGTCTTCCATCCGTCGATGGAAATTCGACCTATGAAGCTGGGGCCACCTTTGCCGCCAACACTGATATGTATTTGATAATCTGGTTCAGTGGCGTTGAAGTGAAAAAATTCCTATTGGCTAAATGATGAGGATACTGCTGTACATAACATTCCTGTTCACTTCCGTGGCTTTCGGGCAATCATTGGCGGATTTGCAGCTTTTGGCCCAGCAACAGGCGGGTATTGGAAGCGGTCTTTTGCCTCCTCCATTGGAATCCAATGCCAACCCTGAACTGATAACGGACAATGCCGCCGCTTTCCCGCCAGATGAACTTAACGAGGTCGATGGAACTACAGGAAATCTTATCACCCCACAAGTGGCCAGTCTTTCGAGTGTATTCTTGGATGATGGCTACGAAGGGGATTATATGGTTCGTGTTACTTCCACATCGAATAGCGGATACAACCGTGCGGAGCATGTGGCCATTCCGGTAACTTCGAGTACCGTTTATGAATTTGTTCTTGTCTACAAGCACAATGGATTGGGTGCAAGTGGACGATTCAGGGTCAGTGATGGAACAACGATCTTTGAGAACAACGCACTTTCGTCCACATCAATAGTTGAACTATCCGGTGAATTCACTACAGGGGCAAGTGCGACCAACATCACGGTTAGTGTTTGGTGTCAACGACCATTTGCAAGTGCTACCGGGAATGAGGTTCTGGACTACAAATTAACCATAAAGCAGAAGGAATAATGAAAGGCCTTTTTACCCTATTTTGTTTGATTCCAATGATGGCCATGGCCCAAGAGACCATCGACCTGAACAGGATGCGGATTGTAAATGCCCCGGCTTCGCCAACTTGTAGTGATGGCATCCAAAATGGTGACGAAACGGGGGTTGATTGCGGGGGCAGCTGTGCGCCCTGTTCTTCGCTTCCCGAAGTGGATTTGACGTTGGTGACGGCAACGGCCTACGAATTCGATCTGTCAAGCGGCCAAATTGATTTCTGTCTGGATGCGGTTAACACTACGGGCGCAGGAATAACGATCAGCTATTTGGTGAGCGGCACAGGTTCGCCGGGCGTCAACTTTGTGGCCCTTTTAGGAACCATCACCATTCCTGACGGTTCCCAATGTGCATCCTTGATGGTGACCCCTATAAATGATGTTGATGCGATCAACCAGACGGTGACCATAACCATAGGTGATGACGAAGCCTACACTATCGGTGTAAACGATGAGGAAACGGTTACCATAGTGGATGATGATGCGGTTGTATCATCATGCAGTCCCGATCCGTCACCGATCGATGTGGCAAACATTTCACAGCTTTTGGCCCTTTCTCCCGGAGATACTTTCAACCTGACCAATTCCATTGACCTGACCGGGCAGACAATTCCGGCCAATTTGATTTATACAAATTCGGGTGGTGGTCTGTTTTCGGGTTCCAACATTGATTTGAACGGCATGTGCGTGGCCGATGACTTCACCCAGAAGTTTTTGCCATCCACTACCTTTGCCACCGTTAATGAAGAATCCCGTGTAAGTCCGCAGGCTTTTGGTGCCGTTGGCAACGGTTTAGTTGCTGATGACATACCCATCAATACCCTTATAAATTACTTCAGGTACGGTATTGGGGAACCATCATCGGTCTATGTCAAGAACAGCCCTTCCACCTATACAAGAACTGGCGAAATAGACTTTGACTGGAACGGTTCGGAAATGATCGTGACCTCTACCTCAAACTTTCCTATGACGACAGTGTCAACGGGGTATGTGATGACATTCGACAATATCAACGTGATATTCTCCAATGGCAATTTTTCCGGCGGTGACGTTTATGGCAGGGCCTTCAGGTTCAATGGCCAGAACAAGATTCACTTTATCAACAACAATGTCTATGATTGGTATTCCCCGGTCACCATCAGGTGCGTGGCCTTCTATATGGATTTTGACAACTTTGATGTAACTGGCGGTGGGGTTCAGGATATACTCTTTGATGGAAACAACGTGCATGATATTGTGGCCCAAGGTGATGGTAACTATAACAATTCCCCGGCAGGAGTATCCAAAGGATGGTGGTATTCGATTGGAAATGGAACGATGTCGGACACTTCAACATTCTCCATAATCCACCGGAACAATATAGTTTACAATGTGATAGGTGACGATGCCGAAGCTTGGTATGCCATAGGAGGAACGGAGGCTGTTAACCCTAATGGAACATGGCTCATAGAGAATGAGTATTTCTATAACAATACCCGGAGGAACATCAAGGCCAATATTAGCAATTTGACCATCCAGAACAGCACTTTTGAGGAAATTGACAATTCCCTTTTCAATGATGCCCAGCAAATGGGTTCCAATGTGGACATTTTCAGGACACCGTCCGCGAAGGTCAGGAACATCGTTGTACACAACAATGTATTCAAGGCAAGGCCCGGACAGGATTATCACTACCATATGCTTAGTATAACGGAAGCGATCGGTGTCACGATAACCGATAATGAATTCAGCATGACCAAAGTCGAAAACTATGCAGGGCTTCGGTTGGGTTCAGGTACTTCCACCTATACAGGTTATTTGGAGGACATCATGGCATCCGGGAACGATTTTTACAATTGTGGTATCCAGATGCTTACCTATTATGCCCCGGTTGACCAGATTGACATTGGTTACGGTACGATGACCTATGACCCTTCATCCAATGATTGGGGCGCACACCAAGCTGCCATCAGAACCACAAATAGCACCGGGACGGTCGGAAACATAGATTTCCATGATTATACAGTGAACATTTCAGGTGGATCGGCCAGCCTTTTCCATGGATTGATTTATTCACAGGGTGCGAATATGACCAATTTGAACATTACGGATGTCCAGCTGAACTATTCCGGCACGAGCCTGACCAATTCTGTGGGATGGCTCGTGGGCGACTTTGGGGCCAGCAATAGCATCATAAACTTGACTACAACCGGTGATGCTACCCCGACATTGAACATAGACGGGGCAGGTTCTCCTACTATATCAGGTGATTCACCAACAATAATCTTTAACTAAAAAAAGTACAATGACACAAGAAATCAAAAAACCTTTTCAGAAACCATCAGACAAATCCAATGGGGAATGGCGATGGATCATTGGATTCCGGGCATTGGGGGCCTTAATGTTCATCATTGCAGTTTACCTTCCTGCCAAAAGCCTTTTGGTGGAAAGTATGGAGACCATCAAGATAGAAAGTACTAGGGCTTGGTTCTTGGGCATAGGCTTTTTCTTGGTTTGGGGAGGTGGCATTTTTGGCTTGGTAGCCAATAATTTAGGTAAACTCTTCAACTCATATATTGAAAAATTCACCAAGTAATGGAAGCCTCAATGACCAAATCTTTTATCGTAACACTTATCTGGGCGGCAACTGCCCCGGCCTTCTTTAGCATCATGGTGAGCATCGCAGCATTCATGTACTTTGTATCGATGCTCTACTACAATGTAGTGCAAAAGCACCACAATGGGTCTTGGAAGACATATTTCAGGGCCATTGCCTGCGCCATGGGCAAATCATTAAAATCAATTTTAAGGCGATTTAAACGCCGATAACAGCAAAGCGATGGAAATACCTACCATAGATGAGATAAAGCAGCAAATTTTGGCGGAAAAGGCCAAATACAGTAGTTTGGACGAAGCGGACAGCACGAGCAAAACGGCTTTGTTCAATCTATGGGCCTATGTGGTCGCTGTGGTGCATTATGTGCTTTATCAGTTCTTCCAGCTGTTCGTCAGCGAAGTGGACGAAAAGATACGGACACAGAAAGCGTTCAATGAGTACTGGTACAGGGAAAAGGCTTTGGAATTCCGTTATGGCCATCCATTGGTCAAAAACGGTTACATCGCCGAGTATTTGGATGATGGCTATACCGAACAGGAGATAGCCGATTCCAAGGTGGTCAAGCGTGCAGCTGTCATAGAAAGGGAGGTGAATTCAAGAACCATCCTGTTCATCAAGATGGCCACAGAGAACGGTGATGGTGAACTTGAACCATTGAACGATGACCAATTGACATCATTGGAAAGTTATTACAGAACGATCAAGACAGCCGGGACAAAGGTTGTCATACAGAGCGACCAACCTGATGACCTTCGTTTGACAGTGGACTTTTATTATGATCCCTTGGTACTTACCGAATCCGGTGCAAGGATTGACGGAACCGATAACACTCCTGTGCAGTCCGCCATCAGGAACTATCTGAAGAACCTGCCATTTAACGGGGAGTTCAGTGTGAGCGAATTGGAGGACATCCTACAGGGCCTTGAAGGCTGTTCGGAAAGGGAGGCCATCATCAAATCAGCGGAATCAAGCTTTGGTGTGGTAATTAATTGGCAGCCCATTGAAAGTTTTGTGATCGCGGAAAGCGGTTACATGACCATATCCGATGCGAACCTGACCATCAACTTCATTGCAAAAACCGTGACCACCTGATGTACGAAAGCATCTTCAATATCGACTTCAACAGATTGATCGGCCTTTTGGTTCCGATCAGGCGCAGAAAGCCCAAGATGCTGCATTGGCTCATGGCATTGAACGCACCTGTGATTGAACTTTATAACAGGTTTTTGCAGTACAGGGCCTCAACGCTCTACAAATTGAACTACACCCCGCAGGTGTTTTCGATTGAGAACGTGCTGAACGATGCTTTTGACCGCACACAACGAAGGATTTACATCGAGGACGGTGAATATACCTTTCCGGTCTATTTCTACGACAGGAACGATGACAGGCCTGTGCGTTTCCCTGATAGGGGCGAAGATGGTGCAGTGAGGTTCTACGACCGAAGCAGCCTTTTGGTCAGTGATGTGGATTTTACTGTTGTACTCCCACAGGGCCTTGGTCTTTCCAATGCCGAAATGATACGGTTGAACGCACTTATTGACTTTTACAAACTACCTGACAGAACACATACAGTTACCTATGGATAAGTATATAGCACAAGGGGCGGGATTCCCTGCTGACAACGAATTTTTGATGATGATACAATCCATCATCGGCGAAATCGCACAATTGTCCTCGATTGGAGGCGAAAACTTCATCCTAAAGGGATGCGAACTGGTAGGCGGAAATGTGTCCGATGGCTGGATGGTTCTTAGAGGCGAGGTCGTCAGGTTCACAGGTGGGCCGTTGGGCGCAGAGGTGCATATCACGGAACAGGTCGATACCGCAAGCTACTTGGAGGACATCAACCCGGTGGATGGTCAAGGGGATGAAAAGGACGCTTATTTCACCAGAACGGCCAGTTTTGGCAATACAGGTGAATCTGTGACCGATTGGGCTGACCTGAAGCGCATAAAGCCATTGATTGAGATTCAGAACGCCATAACACCAGTGGGGGCCATAGTGATGTGGGCAGGCACCATAGGTTCCATACCAGATGGATGGGCCTTGTGCAACGGTGCCAACGGAACGCCAAACCTTTCGGGAAGGTTCATAGTTGGATATGATGCAGGGGATTCCGATTATGATGCATTGGGTAAGACAGGCGGCGCAAAGAATGTAGTCTTGACCGAGGCCCAAATGCCGCAGCACAACCATCCGGGAAGTACCAATGCTGCTGGTGCGCACACGCATGGATTCCAACTAAGGGAGGATGGGCAAGGCGTAGGTTCTGGGCCATCATTGACCAAGGACACAGAGGGCAATGATGAGGGCTATAGGCAATTTGTCACTGCATCATCAGGTTCCCATAGCCACTCTATTTCAACAAACAATAAAGGTGGGAACCAACCCCACGAGAACAGGCCACCATACTTTACTTTGGCCTATATACAGTATAAGGGGGTTTAAACCTATTTTAAACACCATTAAAACCTTCCTTTTTGCCATGGAAGTTTGCCTCTCTAAGGGCAGTCCGAAAGGGCTGTCTTTAGTTTTTTGTGTACAATTTGTTTTACTTTTATGTATTATTTGATTTCCCGATTATACACATGAGGCGTAAAAGTTATTGCAGTCTATTAGTGCGTACATGGAGTTGGAATTAATCCCAAAATTAGGAAATAATCCAATATCCATAAATGGCTGTTGATAACTTAGAAAAGGGTCTGTAACTCTGGATAGTCCACCCTGTCAATGGCAATACTGTTGTTGGTGTCTATTCCCCGCTTGTAAAGATCCCGTGAAACTGGATAGGCTTCTATTTCTTTTGTGGTAAAGCCCACTTTCATAAGTTCCTTTATCCCCAGCTCGTGGAGGTCGGGCGAAAGCCAATCATTTTCCCAATGCTCGTCCAATACCAACGGTTGCCTTTTCTTCTGGTTGTGTATGAACTCAAATTGTTCATTGGCCGGCATAGTCAATATGGTGCAGCTATAAAGGTCTTCGTCAAGTTCAGAATAGATCCCGGCAAAGGCGAACAGGGCATCGTCAAAGTAATGGCAAAAGTATGGATAGGATATGTTGTTATGGAAATGCGGCTCGAAGAGGCCATCCGCTATGATAAGGCACCGTTTGTCGTGGATGGAATGTTTGAAGGTGTTGGAGGTGAAAACCGTTTCGCTCCGGGCGTTCAACGTGTTGTACTGCTTTAGGAAGCCGTCTGGGTCATCCATACCGAAAGGAGGGACATAGCCCCACATTGCTGGCAGGATCTCGTCAGGGGAATCCATGGGGATGATGTAAAGGTTGCCATGGGTAAAGCCGTTGAGGTGGTGGTAGGGGGTGAACTCAATTTGATCTTGAACTTCGGCCCCAAATCTTTTTTCCAACTCTTCGGGCTTCTTTCTAAGGGAGGTCGAGAAGCACATAAAAGTATAGTTTGTCGGTGACCTAAAGATAACGAATTACAGCGTTTTTGGGGAGGTTTCTTTTTCGGGTGGCTGTCTTGACCGTGTCGGGGTAAATTGATTGTTCAGGACGCTGTATTACGCTTACGTATTCCATATTGGGTTTGTTTGTGGAGGCAATTTTAATATATCGTAGTTGGAATAACCAAATATTTTAAGTTCTTTACCTGTGCCGACACGATATCCGTTATTATCATAGTCAACAATTTCAATTACCACATTGTCATCTACTACAGCTTTTACACTTGCTAGAATTTTGGATGACACTAAACCAATATATATAGTATCACCTTGTTTTAATGTTAGCTTTTTCTTTTTAAAGACTTGATCCATTTTCTTCTGTTTTAGTTTACCTCCAAGATACTCAATCCCATAATACCACTATTACGGATTCCCGTAAAAAAATGGGGTCGGGGTGGGGGCATGGTTGGGCGATATGTATATATATAGCACTTAATGTCACCCTGCGCAATTTTGTATTGTGTTGAAAGCGTGTTTGTTACTGTTTTGTGGTGTTTTTGGTGGAAAACGCCCAAAATGGAGTGGAACGGAGTGAAGTGCAGCCGTTAGGCGAAACGCAACGAAGCGGAACGGAATGGGCGTTGATCAGTTTTATTCCACCACTTTTTTCAAGGTCCGGTCTCTCTCTTTATACCCTATTCTACCATTGGCCAAGCAGACGAACGGAACGGAATGGGAACGGAGCGGAGCGAAGTGGGAATGAAGTGCAGTGAAGGCAGCGACCCCTCCCAGTGGAATTGGGGACTTGGAGCCGTCAGGCGGAAAGGACACTGTGGAACGACCAGGAGGGGGACAAAACAATGAACTAAAAAAGGGTATAGCCATTGCTTACTCGGACGCAGAGCCGTTTGCCGTGATTGGGTTGGATGGTCTCTGGCTCCGCCACCTGCATCCCACTTGATGATATAGAAAACTTCTATCAAAACTATAGCTCCCATAGATTAAACTCATGATTACTATAGGAAATAACCAATTTGGATTGGTTATACATAGTGATTATATTTGTAAACACAAAAAAAATTAACTAATATTTAACATGGAAAAGTGGTGGGTGCTTAGCCCAGAAGAAGAAATCGTCTTGCAGGCGAAACTAAGGGAAGTCTCAGAAAAGTATAGGGATCATCGTAGGAACCATAGGAAAAGGATCAAATCACATGAGATGGTAGTTGAAGAGATTGGCGAGCGTATTAAGGGCTTCTATGCAGGTAAGGAGACCGTTAGGATAGAAAACCTGTCATCCGACTTAAGAGTGAACTGGGCCGCGGCGTTCGATGGGGTTGGTGTCCTACCTGTAAAGGTTACTATCCACAAGCAAAGGAAGACGGTGATAAATTACGGTTCCCTTCCCTTCCGTATGGATAACTTGGAGGAAGTTACTTCACGACTGTACCACCAGTTCAACGGCGAACCCTTGATTAAAGGCAGTTTTGAAGTTATGCAGGTCAAGGTTCCCAAACATCAGAAGGGCTATTACCATATACTTCCCATGTTGAAGCGGACGGGCCTACAGCTCCGATACCTTAACCCTGATATTACTTTAAATGAACTGGATGACTACCTATCCCACCTAATGTCTTGTTATGCACTTTACTTGCCCGCTGAGTGGCATGTACACAAAACCCATTTATTGACAGAGGTAATGCAGATACCTTTTGGCGAAATAGAGCCTATGACCACCAAGATCAATACACTGTGGAACCCTGATTATGATTTGACCGTTTCGGAAAGGAGGTCGATACTCCTAGAGTTAAGGCAGAAGGCCAAGGGCAACAAAACACTTCAAGACCTTCAACAACTTTATATAACTATGGAAGGCCCGACCCAAAAACAAATGGCAGAAGTAAGCGGAAAAAATATAAGAACCATTAAACGGTACTGGGGCCAAATCGTGGAAAACCAAACACTTCTAGCGGCATAATGGATAGTGAACCCCTCGACCTTTCGAATTGGGATGACTGGTTCTATATATTGGCCAAGTTCCCAAAAAGGCTACCACTTAAAAGAAGGCTGAACATACCACTCCCCATCAGACCCATCCCTACCGAACAAAGACTGAAAATAATAGACCTGATAAGATCATCAGATTTGGTGATTGGGGTCGATGCCAAATTACTAACTAACCAAAAATAAAATGATTGACTACACGCAGACCAACACACTAAAGAAAGGAACCATAGGAGAAAAGCTTTGCAAAGAATGGCTTGAGAGCGAACATGGTTACGCCGTATTCAGCACGGACACCAAATGTCCACATGACATCGACCTCATAGCAACCAAGAAAGGTGAGGATTATATTTTTTGCGAGGTGAAGACGAAATGCGCCCGCGAGCATTACCCTGACACGGGCTTTGATAAAAACGATTTCGACCATTATGTGCAGCTTTCCGAAAAGCACAATGTAAAGATCTTCCTGTTTTTCACGGATGAATGTGGGTGCACCATTTATGGCCAATGGCTATCCGAACTTCAAAAAGAAGTAACAATTACCCATGGTCACAAAACTCTGTCCTATCCTTGGTTCCAGTCATCAAGTTGGGGAGATATAGTTTACTTCCCCATGGAGGCCATGAAGACCATAACCGATATTGAGGAAGAAACCTGTTTCGAACTACAACAGCTTACCAAATCTAACTATCACTAAACAATGACCGACCTAATCAAAAAAATTGCCGCAAAGTTCCCCAAGACCTACAGGGAAGACATAGAGCAGGAGCTTTTCATTGAGTCTTGCGAATGTGAAAAACGCTTTGACCCCACAAGAGGGACCACTTTATTCTCCTTTTGCTATCCCTCACTCTTTTACAAGGCCTTGCACTGGGTAGAGGAGCAAAGGAACTATTTGGCCGTTGGGGATGAATCTTATAGGCTTGACCGTCCCGAAACTACGGAACAGGATATGGACCCCGTTGCACGGTGGAAGAAACTTGACCCAGTGGAACAATTGATTTACCGTCTCAAACATTGGCGGGGGATGTCATTGGAGGAAATCGTACAAGAGTTTTCCGATGTCATAGGTATAAAGTCCCGCAAGACATTGTCCAAAAAGCTTATCCAAATCAACCAAAAACTGGACCTATGACCACAAGCAAACAGTATTATATAGCAATTGCCATTTTATTCTTGGGTGTCTATGTAAACCATTGGTTTTTCACCGTTCCCTTTGTCTTGATAGGGTTGGGGTGGTTTATTTCGGTTGTGAGGGTACTTTTCAAAAAGTAACTTATTACCCATTCCTTCCCATTTTTCCGCATATAACTATGCAACCCTTTCCTATGTAGTTGGGGGTAGGTTTTCCCATAATTTTCCTGCCCCCTTCCTTTTTAGAATGAACAAAGCAACCATTTACATCTCTGGAGTTATCGGGCATGATACGACCCTATTGGATGTCATCCGCCAGTTTAAGTCCTACAAGGAAGCCGATGAGGTAGAGGTTTTGATCAACAGCCCAGGCGGGAACGTTGACCAAGGCCAAAGTATTTATTCATACCTCAGAAACCTTGGTCTTCCCATTACCACATTTGCAGAGAAAGCCTATTCGATAGCAGCTTCAATTTTCATGGCTGGTGACAGGCGGATTGTAAAAGAAGGTGAGAAGGTATTAATGGCCCATATGCCATTTGCCGATAAAGTGAGCGGTGGAAGTTCGGTACTTGAAGCGTACAGCAAACAGCTAAAGGAGATTGAAAAGAGCTTTGTGGACTTCTACAGCATCTATCTGGAACTAGACAAGAACACTATAAGGAACCTTTTGGAATCCGAAATCTTCCTTTCCTCAAAGGAGGCCATTGAATTGGGTTTTGCACACGAGGAAACGGCCCCACTAAAGGCGGTGGCCTTCTACGAAACCGAAAAAACAGTAAAAAACAATATGACCATAACAGATACACTGGCAGCCATTGCCAAAAAACTGAACATAAAAACAGATGCCCAAATAGTCGCTTTGGTAATCCAAGACGTGGCAGGCGTCGAAATCAATTTCCCTGACCTAGCCGATAGTGATAAACCAGAAGTTGGAAGCAAAGGCGAGATTGACGGTAGCCCTGCAAGCGGAGAGTTTGTAATGTCCGAAGGTGAAACCTACATATTCGAAGCGGGGGAGCTTATCGAGATCAAAGAACCCGTGACCGAGGAAGAAATTGTTGCCGAGGCCCAGATTGCCGAAGTCTCAAAATGGGAGTTCTCAATTGTCGAAGAAGCATTTGAACTGGGAACACAACTGCACTATAAACCTGAAGAAGGCGAAGACCCTGTTACGGTCCAAGCTGGGGAATATGAGTTGGAGGATGGCCGCAAGGTATTGACAGATTCCGACGGTATTATCAGATTCATCAAAGAAAAAGAAGGTGAAGAGGCACCAAGTCAAATTGATGCCCTCATGGAGAAAGTCGAAGCCCTCTACGGTAAAAAACTTGCAGACCAAGAGGCCGAGATAGTGGCTTTGAAAAAACTTATCGGGACCGCCGATATTGAAATTACCGAACAGGTACAACAAAAAACAAAAACAGCTAATTACTTAAGATAAAAATGAGTTATAACGTATCATCATTCAACGATTATATAGGCCGTGAGGCCAAGCCCTTGACCAAAGCCCTTTTCATGGGCGACAATACAGCCCTATTCTCTAGGGTAATGACCAACGTTAAAGGGTCTGTTTCCGTTCCCCATATCGGTGGGGAGGCAACCCTTCAAAAAGGAACCTGTCCAGCTTCCTCTGGAACTACCCCTATAACTGAAGTTATTCTTGCAGTTACCCCTTTGGTCTTCCAAGAGGAGATTTGTAGCGACGACCTACAGGATAAATTCCCAAATACTGTGTTGATGGCAGGAAGCCATACAGAAGGCGACCAACCAAAGGAATTTGAAGAAATCTATATCGACCAAAAGGTGTCTTCTATAGGCAAGACCTTGGCCATGACCTACTGGCAGGGAGACGTTTCAACTGGTTCCTATCAGTTGTTCGACGGTTTCATCAAGAAAATCGATGCGGGAAGCCCTATTGACGGTAACACATCTACAGCGACCACATTGACCAAGGCGAATGTTTTGGGATTGGTCGAGGATATGATCACAGAGGCACCTGTTGATGTTCAAGAATCCGACAGGTTTGTGGTCTATGTAGGGATTGACACTTTCAAAAAGTATATCAGCGCATTGAAGGCAGCCAATCTTTACCACTTTGACCCAGCCAACAAAAAGAACGTCTACCCAATTGAGGAATTCAACGCCACTTTGGTAGGTGTTAGGGGATTGAACGGAACCAACAGGATGTTTGCCGGAGATGCCTCAAACTTCATTTTGGGCAATGACCTGCCAGAGGATGAGAACGTGATGAAGGTCATCTATGACGAGCCTAGCGATAAAACCGTGTTCCGTAGTAAGATGAAGGCGGGTACTACCATGGCCAACATTGATGAGATAGTTGAATTTACCCTTTCTGCCTAACCCTTAACCTACTTAGAAAATGGCATGTACCAGTAAATTGACCACCGACCTTTTAAATGATTGCGCCACCGTCCCAAAAACGGGTTTGGCCGCAAGTTCAAAGGCGGTCCTGATCAATCAGGAAGATATAGACCTTACCAGTTCAACATCAACTGGGGCACAGATTACCGATTTGGTGCTCAACAGTGGTACAACTGGTTATAAGTTGGAGTACGTCAAACAACTTGCTTCGACCAATTCCGAGTATGCACCTTCCACAGATGCAGTAAGTGGCTTTAAACACAACTTCCTAGGCCGTCTACTTGTTGCAACAAACGATAATGCCGAGAGGTCACAAGAGCTGGCCAATGGCAGATATGTTGTTGTGGTTGCTACCCCATATGGTGGTGAGGATAAGTATAAGGTCTATGGATGGGAGAACGGTTTGGAAGCCTCCGAGATGATCTACAATGTGGATGAGAACAGTGGGGCAATAACCTTTACCCTGACCACTCCAGAGAATGCCGTGGAGCCATATTTATATATGACCTTCTACGAAACTGATGACGCGACCAGCAAAACGGCCTTTGACAGCCTTTTTGCCTCTGTATAATTTTTGGTTTTTTATAGTTATTGATTGGGGCAGGCGGGTTTTTCCTGTCTGCCTTTTTTTATTATGAACGACTTTCTATCCAAACCCTCCGATAAGTTAACAAAGCAGGACATCAAACAGCTCCTAGAACTGCACCAAAAAGAGTTTGGTTCACAGTTTTGCACCTCATGCCAAGGGGAGATTCTTGAAGCCTTCAAAAAAGTAAAATCCATTTATATGATAACAGATTTTGAGTTAGTGGGGTTGAACCCATATTACCGAATCAAAATAGGCGAAGCAGGCACCATTTCAAACAGTCAGATGACTAACGACCTGGCTATTAAATTTTTAAAGGTTGCCCCTAGCAGGATAAAACTTTTTTCCAGATACCCCGATAATTGGGAGGAATTATTGGGCCAAGGGAAACACAAAGTTTCAAGGGAAGAACTGGAGGCCAAAAAGTATAATGAACTGGCAAAGGAGTACCCCGATCATTTTAAGATAGGAATGAAGAAAAAGGAACTCATTGATAAAATCCTTGGATGAAGCTCACTTACACAGAATATAAGAACCCCATAACCGAGATACAGGAAGACAAGCGCAATGATATTTGGACATTCGGGCTTGACAATCAATTGCCCAAGCTTATCCATGACCTCATTACACAATCACCCACGGCCTCGACCGCTTCCAGATTGGCGGCAAAGGCAATATTAGGGGGTGGTACTGGTCAAGAGGTACAGTTAAACAAAGAGCGAAGCATTGATGATGTACTTAGCATAGCGGCCGATCAGATGGTGGATATGGGCAATATCTATTTCAGGCTGGGATTCAATGGCGAACTCAAAGTAAACAGTATCAAGGTCATTCCACAGGGCAAGATCAGAAAAGGTAAAAGTGATGATCTTGGTTTTTCGGGTTTCTACCACTTTGATAACAAAGAATTCAATGGAAAGAAAGGCGAGGCGGTCAAGATCCATGCCTACAACAGTTCCAAAGAGGCAATTGAAAAGCAGATCGAGAGCGTTGGGGGAATCCAAAAATGGAATGGCCAGATTTTGCACGTCAAACTTGACCATGGCAACCATTACGCGCTCCCGATGTGCTACCCTGTCCTTCAGGATATGCTCACAGAAGCAAACAGCGCATTATTTAGGGCCAACAACACCCAAAAGGGCTTTCTCAACAACAACCTTTTGATACTGCCGCAACTATCCAATGATGAGGCAAACGAAAAATTTATAGGCCAGTTCAAAAAACTTGAAGGTGCCCAAGGATCAGGCCATAATCTACTGTTCCAAAGTGATGCAGGAGTCGAGGATATAGCCAAGCAGTTCCTACTGGCCCCCTTGAACAGCCAACCCAACGATAAACTATTTGAATATAGTGACAGAAAGGCCGAATCCAACATTGCCAAGGCATTCCGCATCCCACAAATACTGATAAACCCACAAGAAAGTGGCCTTTTTGGCTCTTCCGGTGAACTTCTCAAGGCAGCAAAGCAATTTCTTTTTGAAAGCTACACCGAAGAGCGAAGCCTTTTGATATCAAAACTTAACATGGTCCTTAAGAACTGGCACGAGCCTTTAGAACCCATCAAAATAATCAATCCTTATGTTAATAACAGTTGAGGAGTTCATCCTTTACGAAAAATTGCCCTTCGATAACAGGGTAGACATCATCCAGAAGCAGGAAAAGGCAATAGAGGGCGGGCAAATGGACTTTCAGAAAGTGGCAGGAAATAGCCTGTATTTTGACCTGCTTTCAAACAAGAACGCCCCAGAGTTCATTTATTTGATGATTGGCTCCAATTTCATTGTGGATGGTATCCAGTATACCCACCCAGGAGTAAAAAAGGTGGTATCAAAATTTGCCTTTTCAAGATATGTGTACGACATCAACACAAATCACACGGCTTTTGGGATACAGGAACGAGTAGGGGAGAACAGCCAAGCTGTCCACTACGCCAAAATAAAGGAGATAAGCCGACAGGCCCAAGTTGATGCCAGCGATATGTGGGAGCTTGTTGAACTATACCTAAAACACCTGCCGGAAGATACCGAGACCAAGAACATTACCACCAGACCACAGTATAAGGATGCAGTGTTTGGCAATTTCAAATACCGCATACTGTAAACAATGACCTCGGATACTAGTATCAAATATTATTTCTTTAAAGTTTTCGCCTCTGTGGAGAGTTTCATTTTGCCCTTGGTGGCGTTTTTTGCGCCTGTACAAGGCATTTTATTAACTGTGGGGGCATTCATCTTAGCGGACACATTAACAGGTATCTGGAAGGCCAGAAAACAGGGTCAAAAAATCACATCCAAAGGGCTTAGTGCCATCATTTCAAAGGTGCTGCTCTATGAGGCTGCCGTGCTGCTCTCTTTTTGTCTTGACGTGTTCATTTTAGGGGATATCCTGCACGGGATTATCGGGGTCGAACAGTTAATAGTTAAGGTCACAAGCCTTGTACTTGTCTACATCGAGATAAAGAGCATAAACGAAAATTACCATGCTGTTAAAGGAGTTGACCTGTGGAAAGAATTCAAACGATTGTTGAGCCGCACAAAGGAGATTAAGGATGAAATAACCAATATTACCAATGGCAACAATAATTAATACGGTCTCAGATACCAAATTCAGCCTTAACGGAACAACTTACGGCAAGATTTACCAACCGCTTGCCCAAGGTACTGAACATCTAAGCATTGTAAATGTCTATGATACCAGCCAAAAACTGCTTAACTCCACCCATTACAGTGAGTTTACGGTTAATGGCTCTTCATACCTTTCTCAGGATACATTGATCAGTGCCTTGATCCTTGTAATTTTCTCCATAGCTGAGGTTGGAGGCTCTGGTGGAGGTTCTTGGGGTGAGATCACTGGAACATTGAGCGATCAGGGGGATCTTCAAAGTGCTTTGGATGGAAAGGCCAGTACTTCCCACTCCCACACATTTACAAGCATCACAAGTAAACCAACCACATTAAGCGGGTACGGGATTACAAATGCCTATACCAAAACAGAAAGCGATGGGAGGTATTTACAGAATGAAACCTACGATACTCCTAATGAACTATTAACTGCAATTAAAACAGTTGACGGCACAGGCTCTGGTCTTGATGCCGACCTTTTAGGCGGTATAGCGAATGCAAACTATGCAAGAACTGATATTGATGAAACATTTGATGGACAGATAGATGTCAATAATATAAGATTCTCACCTAGTTCTTCTTTTGCAAATGCCAATGATTTTTCAACCTTTATGACAGGGGATCAATCATTGGTCGCAATAAGCCATACCACTGGGTCTACAAATTATCCTACCGAATTTGGACATGCGCTGATAGTTAGGGGAACTACTGATAATAGATCTTTTTCTTTATGGAAAGCAAACGGGGACAATTCTATTTTCTATGTAGGTAATTATAATGAATCACTATCTGATTGGCAATGGAATAAATTATGGCATGAAGGAAGTGATGGTACAGGTTCTGGTCTTGACGCAGATCTTTTGGACGGGTTCAACAGTTCCACGTCAGGAACTGCCAATACAGTGGCGATTAGGAATGCTAGCGGTCAATTATATGCAACAGCTTTTTATGAAAGTTCCGACAAGAGCCTAAAAGAGAACATTGAGTATTTGACCCCTGACTTTGTAAAATTCAACTTTAAGGAGTCCCCTGACCAACTTAGGTATGGGGTGATAGCCCAAGAAATTGAAAAATCCTATCCAGAACTGGTAAATACTAATGCTGAAGGTCTAAAATCAGTTAATTATATCGACCTTTTGGTTTTGAAGGTTGCCGAATTGCAAAAAGAGATAAACCAACTAAAAAATGGCTAGATCGACCAACGCAATGATAACCTTCAACGACCTCAAATACATGGTCGATAATGAAGGTTACAGGGCCAAAACAACAATCCCCACAAGTACAAAGTGTTTGACCAAATCAGCACTAGAAACCTATAGCTATATTTATACTACAGGGTTTCCTGTATATGTAAGTAACAGGCTAGTACCCTATAACCATATACATAGGGGCCTCTATGTTAGTGCCCCTGCGGAAATAGAAACCTTCTCCCCAGCTCAATCATTTCCCTTTGACCTTGAAGTTGAAGGGAATTGGTCAATAAGTGATGATAGCAGTTGGATAAGTGTATCCCCGTCAAGTGGTGAGGATAACCAAAGCGGGATAACTGTTAGTTTGACCTCAAATGGAGGCAGCGCAAGGATTGGTACCATTACCGTATATGCAGTAGATGCCGACCAGTACTATTATATTGAAATAACACAGCTTGCCTCAACAGGTGTAACAGTTGACCCAATAACCTTGGGTTATTCAAATGTTGACAGTCAAGATGCATGTTTGGATTATGCTTCTGCCCCCTCGACTTTTTATATTCAGGATGGCAGGACATTCTACACAACCAACTATATATATGTGAACAGCCCAGGCACTACCCATATGCCTGCTGGTTGGGTTTCTAATGGTACCGATGCAAGATATTGGACTGGTTCCAACTTCACTGCCCAAACCCCATGTGTGCCTGAAGAACTATGAGAAAAGGAAAGATTTGGCTTGAAAAGATGAAGGAGGTTTTGAGTGATATTAATACTTCCTTATTGACTGATCTCGATCTCTTCTATCTGGTCAATGATAGCCTAGAGCCTAATCACCGGATTTCTAAATCTTATTGGGAATTTCTCAAGTCCCCCAACCAAGAACACGAAAAGAGCATTAGCCAACTTGAATACCTGACTGAAGAGGAAAAAGAGGAGTTTCTAAGGGTTCTCAACGTTGGCAGGGTCAAGCAAAAGGTAGAACTCACCAAACGGGCCTTTGACGACAAAAAGAAAAATGCATACCCATACCTCTGGGGGCTTGAGAGGAAAAACTCCCATCTCCAGTTAAAACAAAACCTCTCCATAAGCCACAGCCCAACAATCAATATACAGGCTTCTAATGCCATTGACAAGGATATAATAGAACAACTATTGAATGGCAACACTACCATAGACCTTAACCCCAAAGATTACGAAGTAATTGACCAACAAATACCAACATACAACGGCCTTTCGGAAGATAGCCACCTTGAAGAACCGCCTACGGATCATACAGGGGGGCAAGGGAGCGGGCAAGACAATTAGCATCCTGTTGATATTCATATATCTGGCCATGTCCAAGCGGGACAACCTCATTTTATCTGTAATTGGCCAGTCATACCCAAACCTCAAGAGTGGGGCCATTCGGGATTTTGAGAATATCCTGAAGGATATGGGAATAATGGACCAATGGAAGATAAACCGAACAGATAAAACCTATCAGTTCGGGTCCAATGTAGTGGAGTTCTTTGCCGTGGAAGGCGAGGATAGTCGATTAGGAAGCCGTAGAACCCACTTATATATCAATGAGCTTGATAATATCAGGATTGAAACGTTCATTGAGCTTGAAGGCCGTACCGCAGAATTTACCATTACCGATTATAACCCTCGTAGAAAATTCTGGGTGCATGATGAATACATAGGGCAGGATTGGGTCGATTTTTTGATTTTGACCTACAAGGATAATGAGTACATCCCTGCCAACGAATTGAGATCAATCCTTTGGTACAAAGAAAAGGCCGAGACCGAGGGCAAACCGTTCTGGTTGAACAAATGGAGGGTATTGGGCCTTGGTGAACTTGGAATAGTCGAAGGGCAGGTATTCGAAAACTGGCAAAAGCTCGCGGCTGTTCCAGAAGAAGCCAAATACTTGGGGGCAGGGCTTGATTTTGGATTTTCCAACGACCCCACAGCCTTGACCAAGATTTGGTCATATGATAACAAGATTATACTTGAGGAAAGCCTTTACCGAAAGGGCATGCTCAATAGCTCCATAGCCAAACATATAAACCAAGACAAGGATATTTCCAAAGGGCTTACCGTCTGTGATTCTTCAGAACCGAAGACCATTGCCGAGTTGAGAGGCTACGGGATACCTGTAAAAGGAGCTAAAAAGGTACATGGGTCAATATTGTCAGGTATAGGCATTATGCAGGAATATGAATTTTTGGTGGTAGGTGAGAACCTTCAAAAAGAATTTGAAAACTACAGCTATCAAAAGGATAACACAGGGAACAGCTTGGGGGTGCCAATTGATGACTGGAACCATGGAATAGACGGGATTAGATACTTCTTCCTTGAGAGGATGGGTAGTAGGTTCAACGCAGAAAGAATGCCGTTTAAATGGGTAGCATAATCAAAAACTACAGGCTGGGGCAGTTCTTAAGACAACCACAGGAAACCATTGACGAGTACACCTATTTACTACGCCATTTAAAATCTGTTGACACCGTTACTCCGTTGATGCAGTTGCCCCTAATCGAAGTGGACAATATTAAGACCAATCTTGAGGCCGACCTATTAAAGATAGTCGCCACTGTCCAAGGCACCACGGAAAAGCAAGTGCTGAAAATGAAGATCCTTGACTTTTTTGGGATTGTAAACAGCATAAGGAACCAGATCGAAACAATCATCAGGGCCGAGCAGAAATTACAAAGCCAGTACCCAGATCCTAAATGGGAAATGGTTGGGGGCAGCGAGAAGATGGCAAGGTTTGGCATATACAATACCACCATAGCATTGGCCGAGCAGTTCAACACCACCCCGCAAGAGATTGAGCAATGGCAATATGGCCATGTGTTCACGATCCTTTTGCACAATGTCACCCGGCATGACCTACAGTACCAAATGAGCAAGATCAAAACATTGAAATAAGAAAGCAAAAAACAAGTCTTTGCCCATGAAACAATTTTTAGAAGAACTATGTACCGCCCAAGATTGGATCTTTGATTACGGATTTGCAGCCTTTCAGAATTTAAGGAACGCGAACAACACCAGTACAAAGGTGCATCTCTTCTGCGATTCCGTCCAAAGCAATGAGAGCATCAACGAATACGGCCAGACCATAGGTAGTACTTATACGGTTTCATTGATGCTGGTCCTTCCTTCAAATCTTAGTGAGGATTATTGTATTAGGTACGCCAACTATATAGAACCTATCAAGACCATCCATTATCCAGCTTTGAAAACAGCTTTTTATTGTTCCAATTTCGTCCTTCAATCCATTGGCTACACCGAGATAGTCAACAGCCGAGCCTTAGACCTGAACTGTGACGGTCTCCTTATCAATTTAACCGCTACCACCTATGACCAGTAACGAAATCATAATGGAGGAACTGGAGGAAATCAAAAAGGAGCTGATAGCGAAGCACAAGGCTTTGGGGATGGAATCAAGCGGTAACTGGATAGATAGCCTAGAAACTCAAAAAACCGAGCTTGGGGGCGTTCTATTGGGCGCAAAATATACTGAGCAACTGGTTTATGGAAGAAACCCAGGGAAATCCCCACCAATAAAAGCAATTGAACAATGGATCTTTCAAAAGGGGATAAGGGCCACGGGCGAAATGATAAGCCTTTCAAGCCTTGCCTTTTTAATAGCACGCAGCATTGCGAAGAACGGAACCAAATACTACCAAAAAGGAGGCACTGACCTTGTGGATTCAGTTATCACTCCCCAACGGATTCAGAAGATACTTGACAGGGTGAGCGTTTTCAACACCTCTCTTTTTGTCGGGGAGGTGACCCAAACACTAAAAGCACTTGGACAAGAATAGCAAACAATGGCCATAACAATAAACAAACAACCTTCAGGGGTATACCCAGCCTATAACGACAGCTTTATACAGTTTGAATCCAGCCTGTCCGCAAACAACAGGGCCGAGGTAATAATTGCAGGCTTTACAGACCCTTTTACCATCTTCCCAGATTTGGACGGGATCTATACCTTCAACTTCAAGGAGGCTGTAAAGGTTCTGTTTTCACAGTACAGTTTCAAGGATGAGCATGGGGAGGCCATTACAACGGAATGGGGGCAAAGCCTTTTGGGGCATTATCTCAGCCTTTCCAGCACCCTAAAGGTTTATAATAACAGCACTAGCGAAACTCAGGCTGTAAGCCATAATTTTTACAGGGCCGTTAAACAGGCTGGACAGTCCAATTATACGAACAACTGTCAAATACTGAACATCTCCACCAAAAACGGCGTTGACTATGATCTGACCTATTTTGAGGGCTTTCCGTTCTCCTTTGAACTCCAAAGGCTTGTTTATTCCCCCACTAAGCGCATCAACGTTAAAAACCTGAACACAGGGGTTACCTGTGATGACATAAATCCCCAAGTTAGTGGGGCTTTCAAGATCATTGTGGACAAGGCGACCACCAACTGGACAACTTCCACCTTCCTGCCTTTGCCCGATTTAGTCAACCGTTTGGAAATCTATGAGGATGACAGTTTCAAAACCAATCTTACCCTTAAGAAAGTTCCAAGAAAATGCGGCATTTATCTAAAATGGCTCAACACCGAGGGAGGCTACAGCTTTTGGCTGTTCGACCAATTCTACAGGGATACCCTTAACACTCAGGATCTACAGGAATTGGCCACCAACCACTTCAAGAATGTTGGGGAGGGCTTCTTTGCCGACACCCAGACCATGGGAAAGGCTGCAAATGAAGGGATGAGGTTAAGAACGACCCTTGACCAAAAGGAACGTTTGCACCTTCTGAGCCTTTTCACCTCGCCCTACGTTGAGATGTACACCAGCCAAGATCCATATATAGTTGCTGATTGGGTGCCTGTCACCGTTTCGGGAAATTACCAGTTTGACAATAAACCAAAGCAGTCGGTTGCCGTGGTCAACATATCTCTGCCGGAGATAAAAACCATCACTTATTAGGTCAATGAACGATAGGCTAATCATAAACGGCGAAGACCTCGACCTGTACAGCAACACTAATATTAACCTCAATTTGCAGGTGGGCACAGTTGCGGACATAAGTACAAGGAACTCCACTTTTTCCAACACAGTGGACCTGCCAAGAACGGCCAAGAATGAAAGGCTGATGGGCATGGTGGGAACGTTGGGGAACACCTCAAGGGTGCCATATGAAAGGATAGGCTGCAACTATCTCAAGGGCAACATTTCGCTAATCAATGAGGGGTATGTCCATTTGAGCCAAACACAACCCGACAGATATAAACTGAACCTGTTCGACGGGCTTATAAATTTTTCCGAGGCAATGGGTGAAAAGAGCATCAGCGATTTGGACTTGGTTGACCTAAACCACAACCTTACCGAATCTGTTTATGAAGGTTCTTTTGCCAATACGGAGGGCTATATCTATGCCCTTGGTGATTTTGGGCACAGACCAGCAAATACAACCCCATACAACATAGAGTATCAAGCCCCATCCCTTTTTGTTTCCACCGTGATGGACCGTATTTTGACCCAAAACGGTTTTACCTATGAAGGGCTTCCAAGTTTCACGGATGAGGTTATTGCACCAACAAACGGCTATCCAATTGAGGAAGGCAGTATTTCCACTGACCCAATAGGTGAGGTAAGTGAGGTTATCGCATGGGATGAGATCGATCCTGTGGAAACCTACCATACATATGACCACTTTTGGACAGAGGATGTTGATATTGACCCTGATTTGAGCCTAGCGGACAGTAACAAGGCCATTCGGTCAAATTTGACGGGAAGGCTAAAGCTTGATATAGAGGTCGATCACGGTTTTCAATCAGCATCCCCAGGAAGCATAAAAATTTCATTCCGAAAAAATGCTAGCTATATAACCATAATCAATGTACCTGTAGGAAGTGGGGGAACCATAAACAAAACCGTTTTTGTAGAGGTTGTCAATGGGGATGACATAACGGCCACCGTTACGGCAATCAGCGTAAACGATACTATAGATTATGAGCTTCAGTTAAACTATACCCTTACTGTAACCATATCGGAGCAGACAGGTGGGCAATACCAAGATTTTGCCCTTATGTACCAAGACTACAAACAAAAGGATCTGGTAAAGGATGTAATGCAACGGTATTGCCTGATTCCTTATTTGAAGGGCAACCATATCAGGTTTATTCAAATGGAGGATCTTCTTTCCGATATGTCAAATGCCATGGACTGGACCCAAAAACTGGTTGAGGTGAAGAGTGAAAGTTACAGCCCTCCCAACTATGCCCAGAACAATCTATTTGAATACAAATACAACAGGGATTTAACTGAACAACTCTATAATGGTAGCCTTCAGGTGGATAATGAAACCCTCGACCTTGAAAAAACCATTGTAACCAGTGTAAACACGATTTCCAAATCAGAGGTAAAAAAAATCCTCACCCCATTATATCAAATGGTTCTGTGGGAGGAGGACAGCGAAAGTAATGTGGTGGAGAAAGCTCACACCAACACCTTCTACAAGATAAAAAAGGTAAATGGTAGCATTACCTACAGGCTCTTTGATTCAGGTAGTAACGAAAACTTTAACGGTGATGTACCATACCTATCCTACGAAAATGTCTCCTACCAGTACTATCTGGACAACTATTATACCCGCTTTAACTGGCTTCTCGACAGTTACAAGGAAATTGAGGTGGAGCTGAGCCTTAGCCCCATTGACCTAACCACGGTTGACTTCTTCAAACTTGTTTTCCTAAAACAAACAGGGCGGTATTACCTCTTGGACAGCATACGAACGAGTACGACCACCACCGCAAAACTCATTGAAATAACCCGCTTTAACTGATTATGGCAGAGAAGATTAAAATAGCCGAACTTCAAATAGACACCAAAGCCCTCTTAACTGAATTATCAGGCACAAAGAAGGCCATTGATGATCTTGTGGTTTCCCAAAAGGAAAGCCAAAAGCAGGGGGATACAAGTAGTAAAACCTATGTTGAGAACGAGGCCAAGCTGAAAACCCTTAGAAAGGAATACCAGAACCAGATTAAGGCGGTCCAAGCTGTGAGCGGGGCAAATGAAAAGCTCAACCAAGAACTGGCAAGGGAGATAAAGAGCAATGACGAGGCCAAGGAATCCAACGCCGAGCTTAGAAAAATCCGAAATCAGGTAAACGAATCCACCGAAGAGGGGGCAAAGGCCATTGCCGAGATCAACAAAAAGATTGATGAAAACACCAAATTCATCAACAAGAACAGTGATAGCCAAGAAAAGCAAAAACAGAACGTTGGGGGATATACCAAGGCCATCAATGCCGCCAAGATAGGCACACAGGCATTCGGGGCAGCTCTAAAGGCTTTGGGTGTCGGTCTTATTGTTGCAGCAGTGGCAAAACTTTCCGAAGCCTTCACAAGGAACCAAAAGGTGATGGACTTTGTAAATACCACTTTCAACACCGTGGCCATAATCTTTGACAAGGTTGTGGGCAGTATTGTTGATGGGGTAGAGGCTGCCTATGATGCAACAGGCGGTTTTGATGCCCTTTTCAGGGTAATGCAGAACCTTCTCACATTGGCACTCACACCCATTCAGGTTACATTCTACGGGCTTAAATTGGGAATCCAAGAAACACAGCTTGCCTGGGAAAAATCGTTTTTAGGCGGGAAGGATGCAAACCGTATAAAGGAGCTTGAGACTGGAATCAAGTCAACCACTGACAAACTTAAGGAGTTGGGGGCCGAGGCCGTCATTGCCAGCCAAAATATCGTTGTTGATTTTAATGAGGCCGTTGATGAAATTGCCACCATAGGCAACAAAGTTGCAGAAAGTACGGCAGAAGCCATTAGGTCCATCGACCTTAAAGAAGTAGTTCAACAGGCCAAAGGCTTGACCGATGCAAGAAACAACACCGAGGCCCTAATAATAGCACAAGAAAGGTTGATGCTCCAATACCAGATGCAGGCCGAGCAGTTGAGGCAACTTAGGGATGATGAGAGCAAGAGTTTAGAAGAAAGAAAGACGGCCAACGAAGAGCTTGGCCAGTTGCTTTTAAAACAAGCTGACGCAGAAAGGGCCATTATAAATTTAAAGATCCGTGCGGCCCAGAACGAGCTTAGCCTTAACCGAGGGAACATAGAACTACAGAACGAGGTGCTACGGCTTCGTAATGAACTGCTGGAGGTCGAGGAACGCATCACAGGGCAGCAGTCCGAACAGTTGGCGAACCAGAACAGTCTTAGAAATGAGGAGCTGGCCGCAATACAGGAATTCGAGAAGAAAAAGAAGGAACTCAGGGACCAGATAGACCTTGCAAATATCGAGGATGAAAGATTAAAAGCGGAGGCCAAACTTCAAAGGGATTTTGAGGCACAACAGTTGGAACTGGAAAACCTCCAGCTAAATGAACAACAGAAAGGGGAATTGTTGGCACTCTTGGAAGAATCAAAACAGCAACAACTTGCCGAGATACAAGATGCATACAGGCAGGAGAACCTAAAGAAGGATATCCAAGCGGAAAAATCCAAGGTGGCTGCACGGGAGGAAACACTTGAAGCAATAATTGGACTAGCTGGGCAGGAGTCCGCAATAGGTAAGGCTGCACTCATTGCCAAACAGGTATTGGCCCTAAAGGAGCATGCCCTTAACTTAGGTCTGTTCACCTCAAAAGCTGCCATAGCTACTGCCGAAGCCACAACCGATATTGCAAAGGGTACGGCTAAATCGGCCTCAGCAGCCCCGTTCCCCGCAAACTTGCCTTTGATAGCTGGGTTTGTTGCTTCAGTCGCTGGTATCATAGCGACCATAAAAGGGGCGGTTTCAAAAGGTAAATCCGTAGCACCCCCGAAAGCCGAAAGAGGTATGTTGTTGCGTGGCCCGCGTCATTCAGGTGGTGGTATCCTTATCGAGGCAGAAGGAGGGGAGGCTATAATGAACAGAAAGGCCACGAGCCGCTATCTTCCCTTGTTATCGGCATTGAACACTTCCACTGGAGGAGTTCCTTTCATGGAACAGGGCGGTATTGCTGGCAGTACATCCTATAATGGCGGTAATATTATAGACTATGAGAGGTTGGGTTATGAAGTGGCAAAAGCCAATATGAGCCTGCCCAATCCCGTGGTATCGGTTGAGGAAATCAACAGTACAAATTCTAGGGTATCGGCAGTAGAATCAATCGCCAGTTTTTAAATTACTTCCACCATTCATAATAAATACGATTTCTTAGGTAAGCCCACAAAATCAAAACCGTGAGAATGGAAAGGAAAATTCTTGCATTTGGGAGTGGGCAAAAAGAATCGGGGATGACGAAATAAACAACAATGCCAACAATAAAGATTGCTCCAACTAGAATATGTCGCCAAGTTTTACACTTAACAAGGCAATCATTTCCCCAAGGTCCACACCAGTGGCCAAATGAAGCCGAAAGAAATAAAATCGAAGTGTACCACCCCATATGGTCCGAATTCGATTCAACAGCTATCGAATATGCAATTATGGCCGCAGCATGAAAATAATCGAATGGATGCCCCCTTCCTTCATCATACTTTTTGTAGGTATAGGTGACATATACCCCCAATGCAATCAAGGCAGCAAACCTAAAAATTGCAGATTGTGGATTTTCAACGTTTTTGACCAAAACAGAAAAAACACTCCAAATAATATTTCCCGCCAGTGCTGGCCAAACTAAATCTTGATAGATTTCCTTGTAACTTTTCGCAGCCATTTTATAAAGATGTTGGTTAACTGGGGGAGTCAATTAAATATAGTCAATTTACCAATTCCATCCTCTCAAAATCAATCACCCACCCATCTTTGAAGAAGTCGGTACCGATAATGCCTACTACACCATTTAGTTTTCTAACGTTGGACAGGTCAATGGAATACTCGAAAAGTCCAGTTAGATCCTCCCCTGATACTTCAATTACAATATCCTTTAATTTGTGGGGTACCTGCTGCCCCCCAATACCGCCTATGGTCTGATATTTGGGATCATCCTTGACCTCATAAGTGGTAAAGTTCCAGTTCTTGGCCGCCTTCTTATCAATAAGGCTAATGCTTGCGCCCGTGTCCAACAATAGGTATGCGGGCTTTTTGTTTACATAGCATTCTATAACTGGCATCCCTTTAATAATTTTGAAAGGCAAAGTTCTTTGACCCCATGAAACAAGGGGGAATAGCATAAAAACCACCAATAATTTTAATGACACATTATACACAATAACAAGTGCCGCCTTGGTGGGTGGCGGTGGCTATCCGCAACCAGGGGAAATTTCGCTTTCGCATAATGGCGTATTGTTCTTGGACGAACTCCCAGAATTTGAACGTAGGGTTTTGGAAGTGATGCGGCAACCCATGGAAGATCGGGAGGTGACCATCGCAAGGGCGCAATATACGGTAACCTATCCGAGTAGTTTTATGCTGGTGGCCAGTATGAATCCCAGTCCGGGTGGGTATTTCAATGATCCAGATGCTCCGGTCACTTCTTCTCCTGCAGAAATGCAGCGGTATTTGGGCAAAATTTCCGGTCCCTTGTTGGATCGCATCGATATACATATTGAAGTGACCCCGGTTCCTTTTGAAAAACTTTCTGATGATAGGAAAGGGGAAAGCAGTGTGGAAATTCGTAGGCGGGTAGAGGCCGCCAGAGACCTTCAGACCGAAAGGTTCAAGGACATCAAAGATTTGCACTATAATGCCCAGATGGGTACAAAACACATCCGGGAGTTCTGTAAACTCAATGCATCATCAAAAAACCTCTTAAAAAACGCAATGCAACGTTTGAACCTTTCCGCAAGGGCCTATGATCGTATTTTAAAAGTGGCCCGAACCATTGCCGATTTGGAAGGTTTGGAACATTTAAATGAAAATCATATCTCTGAAGCCATCCAATACCGGAGCTTAGATCGTGAAGGTTGGTTGGGTTAACAGATTAATGAAACCTTTTGATCATTTGATAGGAAAACTCCACCATCTCCCTATAGTTTTCCTTGCTGATTTTTTCATCGATACCATGGAAACGGGAAAAACTCTCTGGACTGATGCGAATGGGATAAAAGCGATACACATCGTCCGAAACGTCGTAAAAATAACGGGCATCGGTGCCGCCTCCAATCAAACCGGGAACTACCACCACATCTGGAAAAACAGAACGGATAGTCGTTTCCAAATTTTTGAAAGCATCTGAATCTATTCCCGAAACAGGGGAAGGGTCAACAGCAAATCCTGAAAGTTCTACTTTGATCTTGTCACCAACGGTTTTTTCAATATGCTCTTTTACTGAGGCGACCGTTTCCCCGGGCAAAATCCTAAAATTGATGGTAGCCTTTCCCACTGTCGGGATTACATTGTCCTTTACACCGCCTTCCACAATTGTTGGGGCCGTTGTGGTATGGGCATTCAAGGCCTTTAAAACAGGTCCTTTAAACAACCATGGATTGGCGAATGCCATCTTTTTGAAAAAAGGCATTTCTGAGCCCATATACTCAAATTGGTAATCAATAGGTTTTACGAGTTTGTATGGGAGTTGGTTGTTTTCCAAATCTACAATGGCTTGGGCCAACATACCCAAAGTATTGTCTTTTGGAGGCGAGGAACTGTGTCCGCCCTTGGTTTCCACGATCAGGTTAAAGGAGGCATACCCTTTTTCTGCCAAGTTCAGCATGGCGATGGTCTTATCGAAGCCCGGCACCATGTTCTCCGCCAAAAGTCCGCCTTCATCCAAAGTCATTGCCGCATGGATACCTTTCTCTTTTAGATAAGCCGCAATTTTTTTAGCTCCATTGGAGCCACCAAGTTCCTCATCATGACCGAAGGCCAAATAAATGGTCTGGGAAGGTGTGAAGGATTCCGTCAACAAAGTTTCTATGGATTCCATTAGTGCCATCAATGAGCTTTTATCATCCAAAGTACCCCTGCCAATGATATGGGTATCGGTGATTTTTCCAGCAAAGGGCGGGGCTTCCCAATCGGTTAGGGTAGGTTGGTCCACAGGAACCACATCTTGGTGGGACATCAGGATGATGGGCTTTTTTGAAGTATCCGAACCTTCCCATTTAAAAAGCAGGCTGTATTCGCTTATTTTTTCAAGCGATAAGTTTTCATGGATCAACGGATAGGTTTCCTTCAAAAATTGATGGAATCCATTAAAAGCCGTAGAATCAGGAATGACATCCTCTCCAAAAGAAATAGTCTCAAACTGTATGGCCTCGGACAGGTTCTGATAGGCATTGGCCGGAAAGTTCATTTTTTCCAACGGTTCCGGTGTTACTTGTTTGGAAGAGAGTGAAAGGGTATTGAAAGTCAGGACAGCGGCCAACACAATAATAAGGGCAACTAGTACAAAAAGGAATTTTTTCATCAGGGATTGGTTTAGTTGGTTTTGAGTTGAATTCAGTCAAATTCGATAAGGGAATGCAACTTATCGCTACAAATTATTGAAAAAAATAAGACAGAGGCTTGAGTTGATGCTTGTTTTTTGAAAAGGCAAAAATTTAAGGTTTTCAAGACCAAATTGGTAATTCTAACTCATTTTTGGATAACAAGTGTAAAAAATACGTTAAATGGATGCAGTGATCTGTATTTGAATGGGTTATGGATTACTTTTGCCGCTATTTTTGAAATTTTAGAGGAATGCAATGTGTGGAATTGAACCCAGTGGGCAACTTTGACCCATGGGAACAGGAGAAGATCGATGAGTTGCTGCATCAAGAAATAACAGAGTCTTTAAGCAATAGACTGGTGTTTGAAAACGAAAGTGTCAAACTTTGGGACCTATATCTCTCGCCTGGTGAGCGGATTCCTTTCAGAAGGCATAATACAAACTATGGTTGGGTATGCCCAACAGGGGGTTTGGTGATCACCCGGTATGGAAACGGAAAAATCGATATGTTCAAAATAGATCCGGGGGATACCGAATACTTTGAAAATAGGGGTAAAGACTATGTGAACGATTTGGAGAACATAGGGGAGCATCCTGTTTGCATCAGTATTTTGGAATACAAGGAAACCAAAAAGAGCAACAAGCCTCAACTGTGCAATTAAATTGCCTTGATGTTCGCTTTGAGTCCTGAGATGATTCCCAATATATTCTGAACCGTTTCCTCCAAATAGTATTTTATGGCCAAATGGGGGATCCTAATGGTGGTGAACCCATTTTTGAAGGAATGCATGGCATCTTCCAGATCACTGATCGCCTGTTCATGGGTGATCATGTTGTAATCCTTATCAATCTCTATGTTGAGTTTTACACGTGATATGGCAATGTCCACGGAGCGTTTTCCGTCCCACCATTCCAGCATGGGATGCGCCCCCGCTTCCTTTAAGGCATAGAAGAGGTGTATCGCCTCAATGGGAGTGTTGTTATCTAAAATTACTTTTTTAATGAGCCGTGCATGACGGTCGCATAAGTGAATTCCCAAAGACTCCAAAGAAGTCTGATACTGATGGGAATCAATACTCTTTTCACAATCCTTACATGTCATAAGTATTTGTCAAGTTTAAGGTCAAAGTTCGATTTGGGACTATTATAACTTCGCCATTTTTAAAATCGTATAAAGTGTCGATGTAAAACACCCCACTTTTAGACGAAATGCATTTTTTTTGATGAAATACATGGTTTGTCCTAATATCCTGTTAAATTCAACACCCTAAACCAACCTGTTTATGTTGAAAAAAGTAGGCCCTGGGGTATTGGTCGCGGCAGCCTTTGTTGGGCCGGGTACCATTGCCATGTGTACCTTGGCCGGAGCCCGTTTCGGGTATGCACTGATCTGGGCCCTGTTGATATCCATTATTGCTACGATTGTGCTACAGGGAATGGCGGGAAGAATTGGATTGGTGACCCAAAAAGGTCTTGTGGATGTGGTTCGAGAACAATTACAGACCTCATGGATACGGAATATCGTTCTTGTAGTGGTTTTGGGAGCAATCCTTGTTGGCAACGCAGCCTATGAAGGTGGAAACATCGGAGGGGCTACCTTGGGGCTGGAACAGATTTTCCCCAATCCCCAATTAAGACCATTTTTTCCGGCTTTGATCGGATTGGGAATTTTTCTACTGTTGTGGTTCAGCAACTATAAAATATTGGAAAGGATTTTCGTTGGCTTAGTAGCCTTAATGGGAGTGAGTTTTATCATTTGTGCGGTCATGACCAAACCTTCCGTGACCGGTATTTTGGAAGGGATGTTCATTCCTACTTTGCCCGAAGACAGTTTATTGACGGTTGTTGCCTTGGTAGGGACTACAGTGGTGCCTTATAACCTGTTCTTGCATGCATCATTGGTCCGTGAAAAATGGAAGTCACAAAGTGACTTGAAAATAGTCAAATGGGACACCATCATTTCCATTGCTTTGGGAGGACTGGTTTCCATGGCCATTTTGATTACGGCTTCTGCGGCACCCATTTCCGATATTAACAATGCCATGGATATGGCCAAAGGCCTAGAACCGCTTTTTGGAAAAATGGCACTCTATTTTATGGCCATCGGGCTTTTGGCTGCTGGGGTAACCTCTGCCATTACAGCTCCGTTGGCAGCAGCTTATGTGGCCAGTAGTTGTTTTGGATGGGAAGGCGGCATGCAAAACAAAAAATTCAAATTTACCTGGACTTTCGTGTTGCTCTGCGGAGTGATTTTCCTCTCGTTTGACATCAAGCCCATTCAAGTCATCCAATTTGCACAGATTGCCAATGGCGTATTATTACCTATTATGGCATTGTTGTTATTGTGGGTGGTGAACAAAAAATCGGTTATGGGAGAAAACAAGAACACTATTTTGCAGAATGTATTGGGAATGGCCATCGTGGCCTTTTCCATTTTCTTGGGATTTAAAAGTATCTTGAAAGTTTTGGGCACTATTTAAATGGGAACATTTTCTATCGATATCAATTGTGATGTAGGGGAAGGGATAGGCAACGAGGCCCAGATTTTCCCCTTCATTAGTTCGTGCAACATTGCCTGTGGCGGTCATGCCGGGACCGAAGAAAGCATGTCGGAGGTGGTAGATTTGGCAATGGAAAATGGAGTGAAAATAGGCGCACATCCATCGTACCCTGATAAAGAGAACTTTGGAAGAGAGGTATTGGATATTTCAAAACAGGCGTTGATACAAAGTATCAAAGAACAAATGTTCACCTTCCAGACCATTCTAAATCAAAAAGATGCACAGCTCCATCACATTAAGGCTCATGGCGCTTTGTACAATCAAACGGCTAAGGATGGGGAATTGGCAAAAACCTATTTGGAAGCTATTTCAACTTACAAAGGGGAAGCCATTCTTTACGTGCCATTTGGGTCCGTTGTGGCAGAATTGGCCATGGAGATGGGTTTTCAAATATGGTACGAAGCCTTCGCGGACCGAAACTACAACGCGGACCTGAGTTTGGTCTCACGAAAATTACCCAATTCCCTTATTGAAAACCCCAGTTTGGTTGTGGAACACATTCTTCCCATTATCAAGAATCATAAAGTGAAGGCTGTAAATAATGAATTTGTCAAAATTGAGGCAAAAACCCTCTGTGTGCATGGCGACACCGCTTCGGCATTGGAAATATTAATGTATCTTTCACAGGAATTGCCTAATCAACAGGTGCAAATACAAAAGTGAAAAGTTACCCCATCAGCATCAAACCCTTTGGAGAACGAGCCGTTCTTGTGGAATGGCCCAGCGAGGTAAAGGAATCCATTTTAGCGGACATCCTCGATTTTATGGAAGCCTTCAAAGCGCTCAAAATCCCAGGTTGGGAAATGTCAGTTGCCTATAATTCCCTGACCATGGTCTACAACAACGACCACTTGGACTTTGAGGAAACCCAAAAAATGATTTTGGAATGTCATGCCGAACAGGCAAAAACGGCATCTACACGAGTGCAGCACCTCTGGACCATTCCGGTATGTTACGATCTGGAATTTGGAATCGATATTCAAGAAGTAGCCAAAACATTGAATCTCTCCGTAGAAGAGTTGATCAAACAACACACCTCCCATCAATATGTGGTCTATGGCATAGGCTTTTTGCCCGGGTTTATGTATTTGGGAGGTCTTCCACAGTCTCTGGAAATCCCCAGACGTGCCGAACCGCGTTTGCAAGTGGCCAGGGGCTCTGTTGGATTGGCAGGAAAACAAACGGGTATTTATCCACAGGAATCCCCAGGAGGATGGAACATCATTGGCAATTGCCCGGTACCGTTGTTCAATCCAAGTATAAAAGAACCTTGTTTTGTCAAAGTAGGGGACAAAATCCAATTCCATAAAATTTCAAAGGCCGAATACGAGCTCCATAAAATAGAGGCCGAGGTAGGTATTTACAAACCCGAAAAAGAGGTACTACATGCTTAAGGTGCTCAAATCAGGATTTTTTGTGACCATTCAGGACCTAGGCAGGTATGGTTATCGCGATATTGGCGTACCGGTTTCAGGTGCCATGGATGTGGATTCTGTAAAAAAGGCCAATCTATTGTTGGCGAACGCCCCCAATGCGGCTGTTATGGAAATTACCATGACAGGCCCAACGTTACTTTTTGAAGAACCTTCCTTTATCTGTTTGTCCGGGGCACATATCCATGCTACCTTGAACAACAAGCCCATAGAAAATTACCAAGTGGTGCAAGTTACCAAAGGAGACATTGTTTCCTACGGACGTTTGGAGAATGGGTTTCGTGCCTATTTGGCCATAAAAGGCGGATTCCAGACTGAAAAGGTTTTGGGAAGCCGCTCCCAGTTTGTTCCCGTCACCAAAACGAAAAGACTTAAGGATGGAGATGAGGTGCTTTACGACAAGAACATCTCTTTTAAACCCCTAATTTCTGAAGTAAAGATTGACGATCATTTTCTAAAGGATTATTTGGAAGTGTACAAAGGCCCGGAATTTGAATTGCTGAACGATTCTCAGCTCTCTGAAATATTCACCAAAACATTTACCGTTTCCAAAGAAAATAATAGGATGGCATACCAATTATCCGAATTGATAGAAGGCCATGCCCATTCCATGCTTACCTCGGGTACTTTACCGGGGACTGTACAATTGACTCCCGCAGGCCGTTTGATCATTTTGATGAAAGACGGGCAGACCACGGGTGGTTACCCAAGGATTCTTCAACTTTCCGAGGAATCCATTTGCACTTTGGCTCAAAAGAAATCGGGAGACATTTTTACTATCAAATTGCTTTAGAAATTTTTTCTATCTGAATCCAGAAGAATTTTTCGTAACATTGAAGCATGAAAAGAAATAACCTGGTCAACAAAGTGGTCATTATTATTCCAAATTTGGAGTGATACAGACTTGCTATTGACTAAGAAGGGCCTGTATCTAAATGGATGCAGGCCCTTTTTCTTTCTAAAGAAAAATAATTGAATATTGGAATTTGAATTGATGTAAATAACTGAATTACAGAATTTTGTATATTTTATGTTTCAAATGGATTTAAACAGGCCATAACTGTTAAAAATCTAAGGGGTTTTAAACATCTATCTTTGATTCTCTGTATAAATTCAGCGGAATTCTGTATTTGAATGAAATTTGACAATGGAACTGAACAAGTTTAGTAAAAGTGTGACCCAAGACCCAACACTTCCAGCCGCTCAGGCTATGTTGCATGCGTTAGGGCTCAATGACGACGATTTAAAAAAACCATTTATTGGAATAGCCAGTACAGGTTATGAGGGTAATCCCTGTAACATGCACCTGAACGGATTGGCCAAAGAGGTAAAAAGTGGAGTGGAGGCTTCCAATATGGTCGGACTCATCTTCAATACCATTGGTGTTAGTGATGGAATTTCCAACGGAACTCCAGGGATGAGATATTCCTTGGCATCAAGGGACATTATTGCAGATTCCATCGAGACCGTAATGCAGGCCATGTATTATGATGGATTGGTGACCGTTGTAGGTTGTGATAAAAATATGCCAGGTGCGCTAATGGCCCAATTACGATTGAACAGACCTTCTATATTGGTATATGGAGGTACAATAGCCCCTGGTTGCCATAATGATAAGAAATTGGATATCATTTCTGCATTTGAGGCTTATGGCCAAAAAGTAGCGGGAACAATTGATGAAACTGAATTTAAAGCGGTGATCCACAAGGCTTGTCCCGGTGCGGGTGCCTGTGGAGGTATGTATACGGCCAATACCATGGCATCTGCAATTGAGGCCATGGGAATGTCATTGCCCCACAATTCCTCCATTCCTGCTATGAACGCGGCAAAAGGCGCTGATTGCGAAGCTGCAGGGGAAGCCATTCTGAATCTATTGGAAATGGATTTGAAGCCTAAAGATATCGTAACCAAAAAAGCGTTGGAAAACGCCTTTAGATTAGTGACGGTTTTAGGTGGATCCACAAATGCCGTATTGCACTTTATGGCCATTGCCCACGCTGCGGAGGTTGATTTTACTTTGGAAGATATTACTCGTATCAGCGAATCCACTCCATTGCTGGCCGATTTGAAGCCCAGTGGAAAATATTTGATGGAAGACCTTCATAAAATTGGCGGTGTTCCGGCTGTGTTGAAATACATGTTGAAGAAAGGGATGCTCCATGGCGATTGTATGACCGTTACGGGTAGGACGTTGGCTGAAAACCTGTTGGATGTTCCCGATTTGGCCGAAGATCAGGATATTATCAGGCCTTTGGACCAGCCGATTAAGGAAACAGGACACATCCGTATTCTGTATGGCAACTTGGCAACCGAAGGTGCTGTGGCCAAGATTACGGGCAAGGAAGGATTGAGTTTCACGGGAACTGCAAGAGTTTTCAACGGTGAAATTGAGGTGAACGAAGGTATTCATACAGGAAAGGTCAAAAAAGGCGATGTGGTGGTCATTCGTTATGAAGGACCAAAAGGAGCTCCCGGTATGCCCGAAATGTTGAAACCTACATCCGCCATCATGGGTGCCGGATTGGGTAAGGATGTTGCTTTGATCACGGATGGACGATTCTCAGGAGGATCGCACGGTTTCGTAGTAGGACACGTTTCCCCAGAAGCCCAAGTAGGTGGAGGTATCGCCTTGGTGAAAGACGGGGATGAAATCACCATCGATGCCGTGAAGAACACCATCAACATGAATATTTCTGACGAAGAATTGGAACAACGAAGAAAGGCTTGGGTGCAACCAGAGCTGAAAGTGAAATCGGGCAGTTTGTACAAATATGCCAAAATGGTTTCTTCGGCATCAAAAGGATGTGTAACCGATACATTCTAACCATTCAAATTGAATAAAAAGTAAAAGGGAAGTTCCCGAAAAAGATAAGCTTATGGAAACATTGAAAGCGGAAAAGAAGGAGAAAAAACAGGAAACCACCATGCGCATCACGGGTGCAGAGGCCCTCATCCATTGTTTGTTGGCCGAAGGGGTGGATTTGATCTATGGTTATCCCGGTGGAGCCATTATGCCTGTTTATGACGAGTTGTATAAGTTTCAGGACAAGCTGACGCACATCCTTACCCGTCACGAGCAAGGTGCGGCTCACGCTGCGCAAGGCTATGCAAGGGTTACCGGAAGAGTAGGAGTTGCCATGGCCACTTCAGGTCCTGGTGCCACCAATTTGGTTACGGGTATTGCCGATGCACAAATCGATTCAACCCCGATGGTTTGCATCACTGGTCAGGTGACCAGAAGTCTTTTGGGTTCCGATGCGTTCCAAGAAACGGATATTGTGGGTATTTCCACACCGGTAACCAAATGGAACTATCAAATTACACGGGTTGAAGAGATTCCAGAGATCATGGCAAAGGCATTTTATATTGCAAGATCTGGAAGACCGGGCCCCGTTTTGGTAGATATCACCAAAAATGCCCAGTTTGATGAACTGGATTTCAAATACGAAAAATGCACTGGAGTGAGAAGTTACAAGCCGGTCCCAGCGCCCGATTCTTTAGCTATTGAAAAAGCCGCTGAACTCATCAACAATGCCAAAAAACCGTACATCATTTTTGGTCAAGGGGTGATTTTGGGCGAAGCTGAAGCTGAATTGAAAGCATTGGTGGAAAAAGGAGGAATTCCTGCCGCCTGGACCATTTTGGGCCTTTCCGCAATGGAAACAGACCATCCGTTGAACGTAGGTATGGTTGGTATGCACGGGAATTATGGTCCAAATGTTTTGACCAATGAATGCGATGTTCTCATCGCTATCGGTATGCGATTTGACGACCGTGTTACCGGTAATTTGGCCACGTATGCCAAACAAGCCAAAATCATCCATTTTGAAATCGACCCAGCTGAGGTCAACAAAAATGTAAAGGTTGATGTTGCTGTTATGGGCAATGCAAAGGAAACATTGGGTATGTTGTTGCCATTGATCAACAAGAACGAACACAAGGATTGGCTTGCTGAATTTGATAAAAAACATCAAATTGAGTTTGAGACCGTTATCCAAAAAGATATTCACCCTACCAAAGAAGGATTGACCATGGGTGAGGTCATGGAACAGATAAACATCGCTACGGGCAATAATGCTGTAATTGTTTCCGACGTGGGGCAACACCAAATGATAGCCTGTAGATATGCCAAGTTCAAAGAGACGAAAAGCAATATCACTTCTGGCGGCTTGGGCACCATGGGATTTGGACTTCCAGCGGCCATTGGGGCCAAAATGGGTGCCATGGACCGTGAGGTTGTTGCCATTATCGGGGATGGTGGTTATCAGATGACCATCCAGGAAATGGGTGTAATTTTTCAACACAACGTACCGGTAAAAATTGTGGTGCTCAACAATGATCACTTGGGAATGGTTCGCCAATGGCAGGAGCTTTTCTTTGAAAGTCGATATGCATCAACCGTAATGACCAATCCTGATTTTGTAAAAATTGCCGAAGGATATCACATCAAAGCCAGAAGGGTAGTACAACGTTCCGAATTGAAGGATGCTGTGGAAGAAATGATTGCTTCCAAGGACCCTTACTTTTTGGAGGTAAAAGTGGAAAAAGAGGACAACGTTTTCCCGATGATTCCAACAGGTGCCTCGGTAGCCGACATCAGATTAAAATAATTCAATCAACAAAAGAGGTTCTCGGATTATTTTGGTCAACCTGTCAAAGCAGGTTTTCATAAGAGTAATCTGATTCAGATACAATATTAGACACTATGGAAAAACAATGGTATACCATATCGGTGTATTCCGAAAATAACGTGGGATTACTGAATAGAATATCAGGAATATTCTTGAAGAGACACATCAATATAGAAGGCTTAAATGTCTCAAAATCAGAAATTGAAGGTGTTTCTAAATTTACGATTGTCATTTTCACTACGGAAGATTGGACGCGTAAGATCGTACACCAGATTGAAAAGCAGATAGAGGTCATCAAGGCGTTTTACCATACCGATGACGACATCATTTATCAGGAATCCGCCCTGTTCAAGATCGCTTCGCATTTGTTGTTCGATGAACGTCAGATCCAGAACATCATCAAAGAGAGCAATTCGCAAATCGTAACGGTGAACCGTGAATTTTTTGTGCTGGCCAAAACAGGTCGCAGACATGAAATAGACGAGATGCACAATGCATTGGAGCCTTACGGAATCATGCAGTTTGTGCGTTCTGGCCGTATTGCGGTGACCAAGGCGGCCATGCCGATATCCGAACTTTTGACAGAATTTCAAGAAAACTAAATAGCATAAAATCAAATCATTAAAATGGCAAATTACTTTAATACACTATCGCTTCGTGAGCAATTGACCCAATTGGGAAAATGTAGGTTTATGGACCCCAGCGAGTTTGCTGATGGTGTTTCGGCTTTAAAAGGAAAGAAAATTGTGATCATAGGCTGTGGGGCCCAAGGTTTGAACCAAGGTCTTAACATGCGCGACTCCGGTTTGGATGTATCCTACACCCTTCGTGAAGCCGCCATCAAAGAAAAAAGACAGTCCTTCAAGAATGCTTCCGAAAACAACTTCGTTGTAGGAACTTATGAGGAATTGATTCCAACGGCCGATTTGGTCATCAACCTAACTCCGGACAAGCAACACACAAAAGTGGTTGGTGCCGTAATGCCTTTGATGAAAAAAGGAGCTACTTTGTCCTACTCTCACGGATTCAACATCGTGGAAGAGGGTATGCAAGTGCGTAAGGATTTGACCGTTATTATGGTAGCGCCAAAAAGCCCAGGTTCAGAGGTTCGTGAAGAGTACAAAAGAGGCTTCGGGGTACCTACCCTGATCGCCGTACATCCAGAGAACGATCCAGAAGGAAAAGGACTGGAGCAAGCCAAAGCTTATGCCGCTGCAACTGGTGGTGATAAGGCCGGGGTATTGGAATCTTCTTTCGTGGCCGAGGTAAAATCGGATTTGATGGGAGAGCAGACCATTCTTTGTGGTTTGTTGCAGACCGGTTCCATTCTTTCCTTCAACAAAATGGTGGAAAAAGGAATCGATAAAGGATATGCTTCCAAATTGATCCAATATGGATGGGAAACCATCACCGAAGGTTTGAAACAAGGGGGTATCACCAATATGATGGACCGTTTGTCCAACCCTGCTAAGATCAAGGCTTTTGATTTGGCTGAAGAATTGAAGGTGATCATGCGTCCGCTGTTCCAAAAGCACATGGATGACATCATGAGCGGACATTTCTCCAAAACCATGATGGAAGATTGGGCCAATGGTGATAAAAATCTATTGGATTGGAGAGCCGAAACCGGAGAAACAGCCTTCGAAAAGACACCTGCTGGTAATGTATCTATCTCAGAACAAGAATACTACGATAATGGTGTATTGATGGTGGCCATGGTAAAATCTGGAGTGGAATTGGCTTTTGAAACGATGACCGAATCCGGAATCATCGGTGAGTCTGCATATTACGAATCCTTGCACGAAACGCCTCTGATCGCCAACACCATCGCCAGAAAGAAATTGTTCGAGATGAACCGTGTAATTTCCGATACCGCTGAGTATGGTTGTTATTTGTTCGATCATGCCTGTAAACCTTTATTGACCGATTTCATGAAGAAAATCGATACCGATGTGATTGGAAAACATTTCGGTGAAGGCAAGGACAATGGCGTGGACAATATTAAATTGATTAAGGTCAACAAAGCCATCAGAACACACAATGTTGAGGTTGTAGGTGCCAGGTTACGTGCATCCATGACCGCAATGAAGCCAATATAATCCTAGCGTATTGGCCCCATGAACAACGAAACCGTGGAGACATACTTTCCGCAATTGGCGGACATTCAACAAGCGGCAGAGGCTATTTCACAAGTTGTGGAAAAGACGTCTTTGCAGCAAAGTATCCGCTATTCCAAAAAATATGGGGCCAATATTCTTTTTAAGCGTGAAGATCTACAACGGGTCCGAAGCTATAAGATCAGGGGTGCTTTTAATAAAATCGCTTCGCTTTCCAAAACTCAGTTGGAACAAGGCGTGGTCTGTGCCAGTGCCGGTAACCATGCCCAAGGGGTCGCCTTTGCCTGTAGTCATTTGGAGGTGAAGGGGACCATCTTTATGCCCGTAGTTACCCCAAAACAGAAAATCGACCAGACCAAAATGTTCGGTGGGGATTGGGTCGAAGTGATTTTGGAAGGAGATACATTCGATGATGCCAATAAGGCGGCCCAATTGTTCTGCAGCCAAAACAACAAGACATTTGTGCATCCATTTGATGATGAAAAAATCATTGAAGGGCAAGGTACCGTCGGGTTGGAAATTCTTGAACAATCACAGGAACCCATTGATTATCTTTTTGTTCCAGTAGGCGGGGGCGGATTAGTCTCGGGATTGTGTGGCGCTTTCAAGGCCTTGTCGCCATCAACCAAAATCATCGGTGTTGAGCCTCTTGGAGCTCCATCCATGAAACGTTCCATAGAATCAGGAAGGTTGACCCTGTTGAATGAAATCGATAAGTTTATCGATGGGGCAGCAGTGCAGAAAGTAGGGTCATTAACGTATCCTATTTGTAGTGATTGTTTAAGTGAAATGGTCTTGGTTGCAGAAGGTAAAGTGTGCCAAACTATTTTGGACCTGTACAACCGTGATGCCATTGTTGTGGAACCTGCTGGAGCTTTGACGATTGCCGTGTTGGATGATTTTGCCGAGGAAATCAAAGGCAAGAATGTGGTCTGCATTGTAAGTGGCAGCAACAATGACATTACCAGAACGGCAGAAATAAAGGAACGAGCTTTGCTCTATGCCAATCTGAAACATTATTTTATCGTCCGTTTTCCCCAAAGACCTGGAGCGCTCAAAGAATTTGTGGCCGAGATCTTGGGTCCAAATGACGACATTACCCATTTTGAATATTCCAAAAAGTCGAGTAGGGAAAATGCACCTGCTGTAGTAGGTATCGAACTGAAATCCTCGGACGATTTGGAACCCTTGATCCAACGGATGAAAGCCAGGCATTTTTTTGGGGATTACTTGAATGACAAGCCCGATCTTTTTCAATACCTGATCTGATTTTAACAACAAACCCTTATCTTGTTTTAATTGCTGATAACCTGCTTGTTTCACCATAATGCCATTGAAATCAAGTAGTTTTCATACGCTTTTTAATTAGCTTTGTATAGCATGGACGACCATTTTCAAGAACACTAATTCTATAAACAACAACATATATGTCTAAAACAACCAACGTTATTCCTGAAGCTTTTCAGATTACCGAAGAAATACACCAAAAAACGTATTTGGTAAATGGAGAGCTGCGCAAATGGGATGGCGCAACCAGCCAAGTAATTTCGACCATTTCTTCCACCAAGGAATATGCCCCGACTGTTTTGGGCAGTATTCCCGATATGGGTGAAACCGAGGCCTTGCAAGCCCTTGATGCCGCAATGTCTGCTTATGACAGGGGCCAGGGGGTTTGGCCTATCATGAAAGTGAAGGATCGTATCCAGTGCATGGAATCCTTCGTGAAAAAAATGGAGAAAAAACGTGAGGAAGTGGTAAAGCTCCTCATGTGGGAAATCGGGAAATCCAAACCCGACTCTTACAAGGAATTTGATCGTACCGTTGAGTATATTTATGATACCATTGAAGAGTACAAGCAACTGGACCGTGGGTGTGCCAAATTCGATAAGCACGATGGTGTATATGCCCATATCCGAAGAGGTCCTTTGGGTGTTGTGCTGTGTTTGGGTCCGTACAACTATCCTTTGAACGAGACCTTTGCATTGTTGATTCCCGCCATCATCATGGGGAATACAACCATATTTAAACCTGCAAAGCACGGTGTTCTTTTGATTACGCCGCTTTTAGAGGCTTTTCAGAGCAGTTTCCCCAAAGGAGTGGTCAATATACTTTTTGGTAGAGGTAGAGCTGTAGCGGCGCCTATAATGAAAACTGGTAAGGTGGATGTACTGGCTTTGATTGGGAATAGTAAATCGGCCAATGCCTTGCAGGACCAACACCCAAAAAGCAATAGGCTAAGGTTGGTGTTGGGCTTGGAAGCCAAGAATCCAGCGATTGTTTTACCCGATGCAGATTTGGACCTTACTATCAACGAGTGCATTTCTGGAACCTTATCTTTTAACGGACAGCGTTGTACTGCTCTTAAAGTAGTATATGTGCACGAGGATGTCAAGGATGAGTTTTTAAAACGATTCTCCGAAAAGGTAGATGCCTTGAAATTTGGCAATCCATGGGATGATGGTGTGCAATTGACCCCTCTTCCTGAGCCTGAAAAGCCGGCTTATATTCAGGAATTGTTGGACGATGCAAAAGCAAAAGGCGCCAAGATTTTGAACAAAAAAGGAGGGAAGCATTTTGATAATTACATCTGGCCTGCTGTGGTTTATCCAGTTAAAAAGGATATGAGAGTGTATGAAGAGGAACAGTTTGGACCGATCATCCCAGTACTTTCCTTTAAAGATATTGAAGAGCCGTTGGAAGATATGGCAGAATCCAATTACGGTCAACAGGTAAGTCTCTTTGGAAAAGATGTGTATACACTTTCCCCATTGATCGATACCTTGGCCAACTTGGTCTGTAGGGTAAATCTGAACAGTTCCTGTCAACGTGGACCGGACGTGTATCCGTTTACGGGAAGAAAAGACTCCGCTCAATCCACCTTGAGCGTGCATGATGCCCTTCGATCGTTCTCCATCCGAACGTTTGTGGCGTTCAAGGACAATGAATTGAACAACCAAACCATCGAGCAATTGCTAGAAGCGAAAGTGAGCAACTTCTTGAGTACGGATTATATTTTGTAAACAACTGGTTTACAATTTGAAATCACTTTGTCGGCAGTATGATTTAGATTTCTCACATTCGTTCGAAATGACTAATTCACAGCAAAGAGGTGTCATTTCGTGGAGTGGGATGGACACGACGAGAAATCTAAGAAAACAAAAAAAGCCCCGATTCTTCGGGGCTTTTTTTATTACTATTATTTAGGAAAAACCGTCAACCTGAACTTGTTTCGGGTTCTCATTAAAAGAAAAATAACAAGATGAGATTCTGAAATAAATTCAGAATGACGTATCCCTGTATTTTTGCGATAGATTAAAAGTTTTAAACGTTTTTAGCCAACCAATCGCCAACTTCGCTGGTTTTGAAGGCTTTTCCACCATCGGCCAAATCTTCAGTAACCACACCTTCGGTCAGTGATTTGTTTACCACTTCTCTAATGGCTTCGGCTTCATCTTTCAATCCAAATGCTGTTTCGAACATCATGGCTGCGGACAACACTGTCGCCAATGGGTTGGCGATGTCTTTTCCTGCGGCTTGTGGGTAAGAACCGTGGATCGGCTCGAACAATGAAGTCTTTTCACCCAAAGAAGCTGATGGCATCAATCCCATAGATCCTGAAATAACGGAAGCTTCATCGGTCAAGATATCGCCAAAAAGGTTTTCGGTGATCAAAACATCATAGGAACTTGGCCATTGCACCAAACGCATGGCCACGGCATCCACAAATTCGTAAGAAACCTGAACTTCAGGATATTCCTTTTCCAATTTTTGTACGGTTTCCCTCCACAAACGGGAAGTTTCCAATACATTGGCTTTATCCACGCAACATAGTTTTTTGGAACGTTGTAAGGCCATTTCAAAGCCTTTGCGTGCCAAACGCTCTACTTCTTCGCGGGTGTAGGTACAGGTATCGTATGCGGTATTGTCGTTATCCTCTCGACCTCTTTTCCCAAAGTAAATACCTCCGGTCAATTCGCGCAAGAACACTAAATCGGTTCCTTCAATACGTTCTCTTTTCAAAGGTGACTTATCAATCAAGGATGGAAAGGTGAACGTGGGTCGCACATTGGCGAAAAGTCCCAATTTTTGGCGCATTTTCAACAAGCCTTGCTCGGGCCTTACTTTGGCGGATGGGTCGTTGTCAAACCTTGGGTGGCCAATGGCGCCAAAAAGAACGGCATCCGCAGCTACACAGATGTCGTGAGTAGTATCTGGATAAGGTTCTCCAACAGCATCAATAGCAGCGGCACCAGTCAAAGCTGGGGTCCACTCGATTTCATGACCGAATTTTTCAGCTACGGCATTGGATACTTTTACGGCTTGGTCAATTACTTCTGGGCCAATTCCATCCCCGGCCAAAAGGGCTATGTTTAGTTTCATTTTTATCGTTCTTCGTTAATCGTTATTGGTTTATGGTAGAATTTTTGTCTATGCCTCATTATACGAGATTTAGCATTTTTTCGGTGGCCTTAATTGCCGATACCGTTTGGTCGGAATCGAGTCCACGGGTGGTGAAATCCTTGTCCTTGGTCTGCCATGTGATCACGGTTTCGCATAGGGCGTCGGAAGTACTGCCAGGGGGTATCCGAACGGCATAATCCACCAATTTGGGAAGCTCGCGGTTTTCTTTTTTGTAGACCTTTTTCAAAGCGTTGATGAAGGCATCAAACTGTCCATCTCCTTGTGAGCTTTCCTCGTACAATTTCCCTTCAATTTCAATGGAAAGGGTAGTGGAAGGCTTTAATCCTTTGGAATGCGTGAGCACATACGATTTCACGAACACTTTTTGCTGATGCAGGTTGCTGTCCAGGACATCCGAAATGATATAAGGAAGATCGTCCTTGGTAACACGTTCCTTCTTGTCTCCAAGTTCGATGATGCGTTCCGTAACTTTTTTCAGCTCGTCATCGTTGAGGGTCAATCCAAGTTCCTGTAAATTCTTCTGGATGTTCGCCTTACCTGAAGTTTTTCCTAGGGCATATTTGCGCTTCCTGCCGAAACGTTCCGGTAATAAATCATTAAAGTAAAGATTCTTTTTACTATCTCCATCTGCATGTATTCCAGCAGTTTGGGTAAAGACATTGTCGCCTACAATTGGTTTATTGTCAGGTATGCCAAAACCGGTAAAGGCGGATACCAATTTACTCACTTTATATAGCGAGGACTCCTTTACCCCAATGGTGATTTCAGGTAAAAAATCGTTGATTACCGCGACCACACTGGCCAGTGGAGCGTTCCCCGCACGTTCACCCATTCCATTTACGGTAAGGTGAAGACCATTGGCTCCGGCTTGTAAGGCTTCCATAACATTGGCCACACTCAAGTCGTAATCGTTATGACCATGAAAGTCAAAATGGGTATTCGGATAACGTTCAATAATTTCCTTGAAAAATGCTCCTGTTTCTGCTGGTGTCAACACACCAAGGGTATCAGGCAACAAAATGCGTTTGATGGGTTGCTTCGTCAAAAAATCCAAGAATTGCATCACGTACTCCTTGGAGTTGCGCATGCCGTTGCTCCAATCCTCCAAGTACACATTGGTATCGATTCCCAATGCTTTTCCTTTGGAAACCACCTCAGCAATTTCATTGAAATGTTGTTCTGGAGTTTTTTTGAGCTGGTGAGTTAGATGGTTCAACGAACCTTTGGTCAGCAAGTTCTGCACCTTGGCACCTGCTTCTTGCATCCATTTTAATGACACACCACCATCCACAAACGTCAACACTTCTACTTTGGATAATAATCCTTCGGACGCGGCCCACTCGGTAATGCTCTGCACCGCTTTCATTTCTCCTTCGGAAACACGTGCAGAGGCTACCTCAATGCGGTCAACCTTGAGTTCTTCCAAAAGGAGTTTTGCCAAGGTGAGCTTCTCCGATGCGGAAAAGGATACCCCAGAGGTTTGTTCACCATCCCGAAGGGTGGTGTCCATGATTTCAACGGTGCGTGTTTTCATTCTCGTGCCTTGTTCTGAAGGTCAGATTAAAGTGGTGTGTTCTCGGCAAAGGTTTGGATGCCTTCCTTGATGTTCAACAGATAATCGATATCGTCAAATCCGTTGAGCATGTTGCCTTTTTTGTAATCGTTGATGTCGAAGCTTTCCTTTTCTCCAGTAGCCAAAATGGTAATGGTCTGCTCGGGAAGGTTCACTTCCAATTCCGTGTTGGGATCTGCTTCGATGGCCTTGAAGATTTTGTCCAAAAACTCGGGACTCACCTGAACCGGCAATACCCCAATGTTCAAACAGTTATTTCTAAAAATATCAGCAAAAAAGCTGGAAACCACACATCGGAACCCGTAATCGTACACGGCCCAAGCGGCATGCTCGCGTGAAGACCCAGAACCAAAGTTTTTACCACCAACCAGAATTTTTCCACTGTAAATGGGGTTGTTCAATACAAAATGCTCCTTAGGAGTGCCATCGGAGTTGTAGCGCCAATCGCGAAACAGGTTGTCTCCAAAACCTTTTCTTTCCGTTGCTTTAAGGAAACGAGCTGGAATGATCTGGTCGGTATCCACATTCTCTATCGGCATGGGAACCGCTGAACTTTTTAATATGCTGAATTTATCGTATGCCATGTTGTTTCAATTTTCAGTTATCAATTCTTCAATTAACAATTAGCAATGACCAATTATCTACTTCAAATGATCACATTGTAAAATGTTAATTGATTATTGTTGATTGTACATTGTTTATTGTTACGCGTAGACTTCTTCCATGAGTTCCCTTGGGTCGGTCACCTTTCCGGTCACGGCTGCAGCGGCAGCAACCAATGGACTGGCCAACAACGTTCTGGCACCTGGTCCTTGTCTACCTTCAAAGTTTCGGTTGGAAGTGCTCACCGCATATTTCCCTGCAGGAACCTTGTCGTCGTTCATGGCCAAACAGGCAGAACAACCCGGTTCACGCAGTTCAAATCCGGCATCTTGCAAAATATCCAAAATACCTTCTTCTTTGATAGCTGCTTCCACTTGATGTGATCCTGGAACCAACCAAGCGGTTACGTTGTCTGCTTTTTTCCTTCCTTTTACGATAGAGGCAAAAGCCCTAAAATCTTCGATTCTACCATTGGTACAGCTTCCCAAAAACACAAAGTCGATGGGCTTGCCTATCATGGCATCACCTTCATTGAACGCCATGTATTCCAATGATTTTTTATAGGTGGCTACGCCGCCTTCAACAGCTTCGGCCAATGGAATATCATTTTTGATGCCCATACCCATACCAGGGTTGGTACCATAGGTAATCATGGGTTCAATTTCGCTGGCAGGGAAGGTCAATTCTTTGTCAAATACAGCATCGCTGTCCGAATACAAGGTTTTCCAGAATTCCATTGCTTTGTCCCAATCGGCACCTTTAGGTGTGTATTCACGGCCTTTGATGTACTCAAATGTTTTCTCATCTGGAGCAACCATTCCACCTCTTGCACCCATTTCGATACTAAGGTTACAAACGGTCATCCTTCCTTCCATGGACATATTCTTGAACACATCGCCTGCATATTCCACAAAATATCCGGTAGCACCAGAAGTGGTCAATTTGGAAATGATGAACAACGCCACATCTTTTGGGGTTACAGCCTTGTTCAGGCTCCCGTTGATGTTGATGCGCATTTTCTTGGGTTTCGGTTGCATGATGCATTGGGTGGACAAAACCATTTCTACCTCGCTGGTACCGATACCGAAGGCGATGGCGCCAAATGCACCATGGGTTGAAGTGTGGGAATCTCCACATACAATGGTTGCTCCGGGAACGGTGATGCCATTCTCTGGACCGATCACGTGTACGATTCCATTTTTCTTATGTCCAAGACCCCAATAAGGGATATCGTATGCCGTTGCATTCTCCTCCAAAGCTTTCAATTGGTTGGCGGACAATGGATCTTGAACGGGCAAATGTTGATTTATGGTTGGGGTGTTGTGATCCGCAGTGGCGAAAGTGCGTTCTGGGTACAATACCTTAATGCCTCGGTTCTTCAACCCGAGAAAAGCCACGGGACTCGTAACTTCGTGGACCAAATGCCTGTCTATGAACAGTACATCCGGGCCATTATCAATATGCTGAACTACATGGGAATCCCATACTTTATCAAAAAGTGTTTTGCTCATGGTAACAATCAAATTATGTAAGCTTACAAAGTTAAAATTTGAATGAAAATGTGTTTAATGGAACAGGATAAAATTACGATGTTCAACGATGGTTTTAATGAAAAAAAGGGAATGATAACAAATGAAGGTGTTTGATTTTCAAATTATAACATGAAATCAAACTCAAAGAAATAACAAAATCCAAACTGACCAGATACTTGACTTCAACTTATATAATTCCAGATGGTTTTGTTGGTCATGATTCTGGTAAATGCCCTCAGAACAGGTGCATTTTCCTCTTTTTCCAATCTGGGGTCGTTTTTCAACAATTGCATGGCATGATACCGAGCGGTCTGTAAAATTTGGTTGTCCTTTACAATGTCGGCAATCTTCAACGCCAACAGGCCACTTTGTTGGGTACCCATCAAATCGCCCGGTCCACGTAGTTTTAGGTCCACTTCGGCAATTTCAAAACCGTCGTTGGTTCTGGTCATGGTCTGCAAACGGGTTTTGGCATCTTCGGACAATTTGTGGCCCGTCATTAAAATACAAAAGCTCTGCTCGGCTCCTCGGCCTACACGCCCACGAAGCTGGTGCAATTGGGAAAGCCCAAAGCGTTCCGCGCTTTCAATGATCATCACCGAGGCATTGGGAACGTTTACCCCGACTTCAATTACCGTTGTGGCCACCATAATTTGGGTCTCACCCTTTACGAAGCGTTCCATTTCGTAGTCTTTGTCTGCCGGTTTCATCTGTCCGTGAATGATGGAAATTTGATATTCCGGTTGCGGAAAATCCCTGGCGATGCTCTCATATCCGTCCATCAAATCTTTGTAATCCATGGCTTCCGATTCTTGGATCAAGGGATACACGATATACACCTGTCGACCTTTCTTGATTTCATCCTTGAGAAACCCAAAAACTTTTAATCGATTGTTGTCAAAGCGATGGACTGTGGTCACGGGTTTACGACCAGGTGGAAGCTCGTCGATCACGGAAACATCCAAATCGCCATACAGACTCATGGCCAGCGTACGGGGAATCGGTGTTGCCGTCATCACCAAAATATGGGGCGGAGTATCATTTTTATGCCATAGCTTCGACCGTTGCGCCACACCAAATCGGTGCTGTTCATCAACAATGGCCAACGCCAAGTTTTTGAACTGTACTTTATCCTCCAAAACGGCATGGGTACCCACCAAAATGTTCAGGTTCCCATTTTCCAATTGATTGTGCAACAAGGTCCGCTCTGATTTTTTAGTGGAACCCGTCAACAGAGCAATTTTGAGGTCCATATTCACCAATAGTTCCTTGAGTCCATTGTAATGCTGAGTGGCCAGGATTTCCGTGGGAGCCATCAAACAGGCCTGAAACCCATTATCAATGGCCAACAGCATGCACATCAGGGCCACGATGGTCTTCCCGGATCCCACATCTCCCTGCAGCAAACGGTTCATCTGTGCATTGCTGCCCAAATCGTTGCGGATTTCCTTGATAACGCGTTTTTGGGCTTCGGTAAGGTTAAAAGGAAGGTGGTTTTCAAAAAAAGTGGTGAAATTCTCGCCCACATTTTCAAAGGGTAGCCCCTTGATCTTTTGTTTCCGGAGCATTTTTTTGGAAATCAATTGCATCTGCACAAAAAACAGTTCCTCAAATTTCAATCGGAATTGAGCACGCGCTAACAACTCCTGATTTTTCGGAAAATGGATGTTCAGTATTGCTTCGGTTTTTGAAATGAGTCGAAGTTCATCCAAAATAGAAACAGGCAAGGGTTCTGCAAACAATCCCTTTGATTCCAATATCAGTTGCTGCACCATTTTGGAAACAACCCTGTTCGTAATGCCCTTCGCACTCAATTTTTCTGTGGAAGGGTAGATGGGCTGCATGGCTACTTTCAATCCTTGTTGATGCTGGTGCAACAGTTCCATCTCGGGGTGGGGTATGGAAAAAGTGCTTCCGTATTGGGAAACGCGACCGAACACTACGTAGGGTTCATTGATCTTTAAACTTTCCTTGATCCATTTGTGCCCACGGAACCAAACCAGTTCCATTTGTCCGGTTTCATCCACAAAAGTGGCCACCAAGCGCTTCCCCCGTTTTTGTTCCACCATTTTTAGGTGGATGATTTTCCCAACCACCTGCACATCGGCACCACTGGGTTGCAATTGGTTGATCTTGTAATAACTGGTGCGGTCCAAATAACGATTGGGGAAGAGATGGAGCAGGTCCCGATAGGTTTCTATACCCAGTTCGGCCTTTAGGATATCGGCCCGGTTGGGACCGACACCTTTGAGATAGGCAATGGGAGTTTGTAGAAAATTGGGATTCATCGAACTAAAATATGTAATTTGGAAGGACTTTTGATGGGATGATCGTATGAAGCTGAACCCGATTCTTATTTTTTTCCTATTTGTGCACCTCTTGAACGCCCAGGTTCAGGACAAGGTGGATTTTACACAAGCCAAACCATTTTTTTATGTGGATGTTGATAGTCTGAAAATAAAGGGGTCAGTAGAATATACATTTGATGTCATTTCACAACTTGACACTTTTTTTCTGGATGCACAAAATATGAAAATCTTTAATGTAGAACTGAATGGAAAAAAGGTGCGTCATTTTTATGACAATAAAAAGCTGGTAGTTCACAAAAAACTAAAACCTTCCAGGAACAATAAGCTATATATCTACTATGAAACTTCACCCAAACAGACAGTTTATTTTTTGGGATGTAATGACAATATTAAAGGAAACGAGCAAATCTGGACCCAAGGGCAAGGAAAATATACCAGCCATTGGTTGCCCAGCTTGGATGATATGACTGAAAAAGTAGAATTTGATCTTACCATTGTTGCTCCTGAGCAATACAAAGTAATTTCGAATGGAAAGCTAGATAGAAGTTTTAATAGCATTCAAAATACTAAACATTGGTTTTTTGACATGCAAAAACCCATGAGCAGTTACTTAGTGGGGTTTGCCATTGGGGATTTTGATAAAAAAGAGCTCAAATCTTCATCCGGAGTACCCATTGAACTGTATTACGAACCCAAGGACAGTTTAAAAGTAGAGCCTACTTACCGCTACACCCAACATATTTTTGATTTTTTGGAGAAGGAAATTGGCGTGCCCTATCCTTGGCAGAACTATAAGCAGGTACCCGTTCAGGATTTTCTGTATGCGGGTATGGAAAACACTACCTGCACCATTTTTTCCAACCAATACGTAATTGATTCCACGGCTTTTGTGGATAAAAACTACGTGAATGTGAATGCCCATGAACTGGCCCATCAATGGTTTGGGGATTTTGTTACCGAAACCAGCAGCGAACACCATTGGTTGCACGAAGGTTTTGCCACCTTTTATGCCTATTTGGCGGAAAAGGATATTTTCGGGGACGATTATTTTTATTGGCATTTGTTGGAAACAGCGAACGCTTTGGAGAATTTTTCGGAGGACGATCAAGGAGAAGCTTTGAGGAATTCAGGCGCCGGAAGTCTGACCTTTTATGAGAAAGGCGCTTGGGCCTTGGTGATGCTTCAGGATAAATTGGGAGAGGCCAATTTTAAGAAAGGAATCCAGAACTACCTGAAAAAATACGCATATGAAAATGTGACCATTCCCGATTTTATGGCGGAGATGGAGGCTGTTTCCGGCATGGGACTTTCCGATTTTGAATCAACTTGGTTACACGATTCTAATTTTCCGTTTGAAAGTGTCCAAGCCTTTCTGATGGAGAAAAATGCTTCCATCAGACAGTATTTTGAAATCAAAAGCAAAATTGAAGACAATCCAGAAGCCTCGGAATCTATATTGTCAAACGCTTGGGACTCCTTCACCTCATCCCAACTGAAACAAAACCTCATATTGGATTATGGCAAGAGCCTATCGCCCTTGTTTTTAGAAAATGTATTAAAAGAAGGCGACCTAAAAGTCAGACAAGCAGTCATTTTAGCGTTGGATAAAATTCCCCAAGAACTACAAAATTTAACAGAAGCGTTGTTGACCGATGCCAGCTATACTACTGTGGAATCGGCCTTGTACAAACTTTGGTCAGGATTTCCAGAAGGTAGGGGCCATTATCTTGATAAAACGCAGTCCGTCATTGGGTTTCCCAACAAAAATATTCGATTGCTATGGCTGACTTTGGCCCTCGTAACTCCAGAATACCGTTCTGATCTAAAACCTGCTTATTTAGAGGAATTGAGTAATTATACGGGAGCAGAATTCCATTTTGAAACACGTTTGCTGGCTTTTGAATATTTAAAGAGTATTGGCGGGTTCAATGACGAGTCGCTCAAAAATTTAATCGAGGCCTGTAGTCATCATGTTTGGCATTTTAAAAAATCGGCACGCAATATTTTGAACGATTTTTTGAAAAAAGAAGGCAGTTTGGCAAAGGTCAAGTCCATATATCCTTTGTTAAATCAAGAAGAAAAGCAATATTTGGACAAAACTTTGGGTGAATGAGGGCATTGGTCATTTCTGGTGGGGGCAGTAAAGGAGCTTTTGCAGGTGGCGTGGCCCAATTCCTGATCCAGGAGGCCAAACACAAGTACGATCTTTTTGTGGGTACCTCAACCGGGAGTCTCCTGATTTCCCATCTAGCGTTGAACAAACTGGACAAAATCAAGGAAATTTATTCTTCGGTAGATCAAGACAGTATTTTTAACAACTGTCCCTTCATCATCAAGAAAAAACATGGGGTAGAGATCATTGCCATCAACCACTGGAATGTGGTGAAAAACTTCATCCGTGGCAAAAAGACCTTTGGGGAAAGCGAGAATCTTCGAAAACTGATCCGGGATTCCATCACCATAGAAGAATTTGAGGAATTGAAAGAAGGCGACATGGATGTGGTGGTCACGGTGTCCAATCTCTCCCTGAACCAAGTGGAGTATAAGTCCATCAACGATTGTACCTATGATGAATTTTGTGATTGGATCTGGATTTCTTCCAACTACACTCCCTTTATGAGTTTGGTTAAAAAGGACGGATGCGAATATGCCGATGGCGGTCTTGGAAGTCTAGTACCTATTGAGGAAGCCTTACAACGAGGAGCAACCGAAATAGATGTGGTGGTACTCCATACCGAAGTAAACCATTTGAACCGCATGTCTTCCAAAAACCCTTTCGACCTGATCACCACTATATTCAGCTTTATGTTGGATCGAATTGAAAACCAGAATGTCCGAATAGGAAAATTAGTGGCCAACCAAAAGGACGCCATCATTAACTTCTACTACACACCTACAGTTTTGACTACAAATTCACTGATTTTCAATAAAGAACGTATGACATTGTGGTGGAAAAGAGGCTATCTTTACGCCAAAAATAAGAACGAGGAAACCAGCCCGATCAATCCCGAAATGCAGGAGTAAATCAATCCCAAAGATCGCTCACCTCTTTTTTCACGAAGGCCAAGGCCGTTTGCGAAGGCGATTGTTTTTCCATGGTTTGGTTCAGGATGTCTTCCCTCAATTTATCCGGGGAATCCGTTTGGCTCATCCCTGCACTGCGGATGATCTGAATCGTGGCATTTTTAGCCGTTTTGATGATGTTCCAGCATTCATCCGACATATAGATCTGTTGGGACAGGTTGTGCTCAAATTCCGTTTCTATCTGTTGAATGAGTAGATTCTCATAATCATTCTTGCTCTTGGTTTTGGGAGCAACGCGTACCACAAGGCTGTTTAATGCAATTCGTTCCAAGAAAAGGGCCATACGCTCATAAGCTTGCAGACGCACCGGAAGCGTATCCTTTTGGGAATCTTTGTGCAATAGAAAACGGCGTCTTCCATCTTCATTACGGGTGTGCAACCTGAAAAAATAAAAGGCAACCGCTCCGGTAACCACCGCAGGCATTAAATAGGCAAATAGCTGAAGGATTTGATCTCCACTCATAGGATAGTTTGGTTTTTGTTTTGATTTTACTTTACCAAGAACGAACCAAAATCCTAAAAAGTATGCACAACCAATGGGTTATTGGCTTGCTTTGGCACTTTCCTTGGCCTTGGCGTAAAATCCTTTGTAATCGGGCTGTAATTTAACATTGATGCCTTCCTTGAAATTACCGTCCCTAGCTGTAATGGCAATTCGGGTAGTCTGAACTTCCAAGGTTTCCACCAATTCTTTTGCCACAGCAGCAGCTTGGTCATAAGTTGGGCCAAATTCTCCTGTCATGTTCAATCCTTCCACTTCGGTCTTGAAGTTAGGGTTGGATTTGATCACTTTGGCAACGTTGGCCAACCACGCTTTTCCTTCCTCGGTTAATTTGGAAGAAGAATCAGATCCAAAAAGGTTGTTCAAACTGTTCGAAATGGAAATAACTCCTTCACCAACCGCTACATTGGCATTTTCGCCCAAGGTTTGCTTAATTCGGGTCAAGGATACAATGGCCGTGGAATCATTGGCAGAGATCATATCATTTACACCACTCAATTGTTTTTCCTTACGGGCAAGTGCTGCCATAGCTCGGTTCACATTCTCGGAGTTTTGTTTGGACAGTTCTGAGAAGTTGCTCAAGTTGCTCAACAGGGTAGCATTGGCATCGCGAAGACCAGCATTTTCGGTATCCAAGGTTTCCGCTTTGGCATTGGCAGAGGAAATTTCGCGCTTGGCTTTGGCCAAATCTTGTTCCACTTCGGAAATTTTGGTCTTTAAACTTTCAATTTCCGCAATCAAGTCGCTTTTCTTCTGGGAGAAAGCAGAGGTGACCAAGGCCAGGAACAGTATAAGGGGTAAATGTTTTTTCATAAGTAAGGAATTGTTCGTTAAAATATTCGGGGCTAAATTATAATGTTTTTTCTAATGATGGGCGTCCCCCTAAGTGAACACAATCATAAAGTTTTTGCATGGAGGCGAAATCCACCTTTTCTTTTTGGTATTTGAATACGGATCGCAAATTACTGCTAAGGTAGTCATCATCCACATTTACTTGGATGTCTTCCATATGAAATTGGCAGGGATGCTCATATCCGGCAGCATGCGTAATCTCCAGTAATTCTTTTCGATATGTTTTGAAATATTGGGCCAACCTGTCGGATTTTAGGGGCACATTGATGCCCTTTTGCAACCATTTGTTCTGAGTGGCCACGCCCGAAGGACATCTGTTGGTATGGCAAACCTGCGCTTGGATACACCCGATACTCATCATGGCCTCCCTTGCCACATTGATGCAATCAGCGCCCATCGCAAAAGCCATGGCCCCTTTGGCGGGAAAACCCAATTTGCCACTTCCAATAAATACAATGCGATCTGTTAGACCACGGTCCAAAAAGAGTTTGTATACGGATGAGAAGCCATAGGTCCACGGGAGGGAAACGTGATCCGCAAAGCTGGGAGGTGCTGCACCAGTTCCACCTTCACCACCGTCAATGGTGATGAAATCGGGTCCTTTGCCTGTTTTGATCATCAAATCCGCGAGTTCTTCCCATTGGTCCAACTTACCGATGGCACCTTTAATGCCTACGGGCAATCCGGTTTCATTGGCGATGGACTCGATAAGTTCCATGAGCTCCGGAATATTTTTGAAGGCTTTGTGGGTAGGAGGGGAAATGACATCTTTTCCAACCTCAACACCACGAATTTCTGCTAATTCATGGGTTATTTTCGACCCCGGAAGAACACCACCCTTGCCGGGTTTCGCTCCTTGTGATAATTTGATTTCGATGGCTTTGATGCACGGATTTTCATCCACCAAGATTTTCATTTTTTCCATGGAAAAATTACCATCCTTGCTACGTACCCCAAAATAACCAGTGCCGAAGTGAAAAATAACATCACCTCCTCGCTTGTGGTAGGGGGAAAGGCCTCCTTCACCCGTATTATGGTAGGCATGACATTTTTCCACTCCTTGGTTGAGCGATTCAATGGCCGCAGCGGACAAAGATCCAAAACTCATCGCTGAAACATTGATGATGGATCCTGGTCGGTACGGTTTCTTCCGTTTGTTATAGGCACCCATGACTTTGGCACAAGGCACAAAATAGGGGTCTTTTACGTTTGGGTGTTGCTCCGGCACCTGAAATCCGATCATGGCATTCTTAACAAAAATGTGTTGGTGTTTGTAAATGTCCCGATCGGTCCCGAATCCCTCATAGTTGTTTTCTTTTTTGGCAGAAGCGTAGATCCAGCTTCTTTCAATTCGGTTAAAAGGAAGTTCTTCACGGTTGTTGGCCACAAAATATTGGCGCATTTCCGGGCCGATACTTTCCAGCCAGTAGCGCAAATGCCCCACAATGGGAAAATTATGGCTGATGGTATGGGCTTTTTGGAAAAAAATATCACGAATGGCAACGATTAAAAGAAAGATGAGAATCCATCCCCACCATGAAATGTCGCCTAAAAAATCTAGAATTGCGTCCATGTTTTAAAGTTCAGGTACGTTGCAAATATCAAGCCCCAATGTCCAAATTCCAAATTATGGAAGACATTGGGGCCGGATTTAGAGTTTGAGTTAGGTTTTATTTGCTTCTGTCCAAATAATCCAAAGCAATTTCTGTCATGGCCTTAACACCTAGCGATAACCCGCTGTCATCAATTTTGAAATCAGGGGTATGGTGAGGAAAATACTCATCTGCACCAGCTTTTGGATCTTTCCCACCAAGGATGAAAAAGAAACCTGGGATTTTTTCTTGATAAAATGAAAAATCCTCAGCTCCGGTAATGGCTTTGATCATATGAACATTTTCGGCACCAGCCATTTGTTGCAGGCTGGGTAGGGATTTTTCGGTTAGATCTACGTCATTATACGTAATCGGCACACCTTTGGCAATTTCCACGGTTGCCTCAGCACGGTAGGCTTTGGCTATATCTTGCGCCATTTCTATCATACGCTGGTTCACCTGCTTTTGCATGTCGTAATCCAAAGTTCGGATGGTTCCCACAAGTTCGGCACTTTCGGGGATGATGTTGTTTCTAACCCCACCGCTGATCTTGCCCACGGTAATCACAGCGGCTTCTTTGGTCAATTCCAGTTCGCGGCTGATGATGGACTGATAACCATCCACAATTTTGGAAGCCACATAAATAGGATCTACCCCGGACCATGGAGCGGAACCATGGGATTGTTTTCCTTTGATGGTCACCACAAAACGTTGTGCAGCGGCCAAAGCTCCTCCTGGTTTATAGGCAATCTGTCCCACAGGAAGGTAAGATCCAATGTGTAGTCCGTAAATGGCATCTACTTTTGGGTTGTCCAGTACGCCTTCTTTCACCATCAGTTCGGCACCACCTTCTTCACCGGGAGGCGCACCTTCTTCCGCAGGTTGGAAGATAAATTTCACGGTTCCTCGAATTTTATCCGTGTTCTTGGCAAGTACTTCGGCAACACCCATCAAAATGGCGATATGCGTATCATGTCCACAAGCGTGCATCACACCAACTTCCTGACCCAAATACTCAGATTTCACGTTCGATTTGAAAGAAAGATCATTTCGCTCGGTAACGGGCAAGGCATCAATATCCGCACGAAGCGCAACAACTTTTCCTGGTTTTTTTCCTTTCAACAACCCGACTACACCGGTATGGGCAACACCGGTCTGCACTTCAATGCCTAAAGATTTTAAGTGTGCGGCAATTTTTTCTGCCGTTTGGAACTCCCTGTTGCTCAATTCAGGGTGTTCGTGAATGTCGCGTCTCCATTCAATTACCTTGGATTCTACGGCGGCAATGTCTTTTTCCAACCCGTGTTGGGCATAGATCGTTAAGCTTGCGGAAAATAGGGCAAGCGATAAAATGTTCTTCATCATGTTGGTTTATAATTTAATTGGACGGTATCCTTCGTTTTGCAATTGGATGTTGGCTGTCATGGCTGACAGGGCAATTTTTACCCCTGGGATCAAATCTTCCTTTGGAAAATTCCTTGCCATTGAAGATTGCCCACAATAAATGATTTCCACTCCGGCATCGAGCAAAGCTTGCACCATACCAGCATTTGGGTTGGCAACCCCAAAACGTGTCTTGTATGCTTCGTCGTGAGTGATGTCCTTGGATGCCGCATTGTGAACGATCACCGCAACTTTAAGTTGAGAAACGGGTATGCCTGCTTGGGCATGAAGATTTAAAAACCGGGCAGCGGTCTCCAATTTCTGGTTAAGGACCGTATGGGATTCCGGGCTGTCCATAACATCGAACACCACCTTGAATTCTTGGATCATGTCCGTTTTAAAATCGGGGTTTTCAATTTTGAAAACAGGGCCGTAATCTGCAACGACAGGGCCGGTAGTTTTTTCTTGTGAAATTCCAAAAAAGCCAATAAGAAAAATAAGGAATAGGGGAAAACGGTGAAAATTCATCAGCGATATAAGTTGAGGTCTTAAATATATTTAAAAATGATATGAAATCCGACCCTAGTGTTTATAAAAATTGAAAGTATGATTTTAGCAGGTCTCCATTATTGGCTAATTTCACCCCTACTTTTTAAAGAGCAGACCTTTTGAGCACTTTTTTGGATGAATTGAACGATGCGCAACGTGCCCCTGTACTGCACAAGGATGGTCCATTGATGGTAATTGCAGGAGCGGGCTCGGGCAAGACCCGGGTATTGACCTACCGTATTGCCCATTTGATGGAACAGGGGGTCGACTCCTTTAACATTCTAGCCCTGACCTTTACCAACAAGGCAGCACGAGAAATGAAGAAGCGGATTGCCACCATTGTGGGGAATTCAGAGGCCAAAAATCTTTGGATGGGTACTTTTCACTCCGTATTTGCCAAATTGCTCCGTTTTGATGGTGACAAACTCGGTTTCCCGAGCAATTTTACCATTTATGACACCCAAGATTCCCAACGTTTGATAGCTTCCATCATCAAGGAGATGGGACTCGACAAGGACATCTATAAATACAAACAGATCCAAAGCCGTATATCATCCTATAAAAACAGCCTGATCACGGTTAAAGCCTATTTCCAAAACCCTGAACTGGTAGAGGCGGATGCCATGGCCAAGCGTCCACGGATGGGGGAAATCTATCAAAATTATGTAGATCGTTGCTTTAAAGCCGGTGCCATGGATTTTGATGATCTTTTGCTTCGTACCAACGAGCTTTTAACGCGCTTCCCGGAAGTTTTGATGAAGTACCAAGATCGGTTCCGTTATATTTTGGTGGATGAGTACCAAGATACCAACCATTCCCAATATTTGATCGTAAAGGCATTGAGCGACCGTTATCAGAACATTTGTGTGGTGGGGGACGATGCCCAGAGTATCTATTCCTTCCGTGGGGCGAACATCAGTAATATCCTCAATTTTCAAAGGGATTATGATGATGTGGCCGTATATCGTTTGGAGCAGAACTATCGCTCTACCAAGAATATCGTGAATGCCGCCAATTCCATCATCGCGAACAATAAAAACCAGCTAGAGAAAAACGTCTGGACTTCCAATGATGATGGTGGATTGATCAAAATTCACCGCAGTCCGACCGATGCAGAGGAAGGCAGGTATGTGGCAGGTTCCATTTTTGAGAACAAGATGCAATATCAGATGCAAAACGGTGATTTTGCCGTGTTGTACCGTACCAACTCCCAATCCAGGGCCATTGAGGACGCTTTGCGTAAACGGGATATTCCCTATCGTATTTATGGAGGACTTTCTTTTTATCAACGAAAGGAGATCAAGGATGTACTGGCCTATCTGCGAATGGTCATCAATCCAAAAGATGAAGAAGCCTTAAAGCGGATCATTAATTTTCCGGCAAGGGGAATTGGGCAGAGTACCATAGATAAGTTGGTCGTTGCAGCCAATCAATATGGACGGTCCATTTTTGAAGTGATGGAGCATTTGGACAAGCTCAACCTGGGCATGAATTCCGGCACCAAACGCAAGTTGGACGATTTTGTGACCATGATCAAGAGCTTCCAGATCATGAATGAAAGTTCGGATGCATTTACCCTAGCGGAACATGTGGCCAAAAAGACCGGGGTGTTGCTCGAATTCAAAAAAGACGGAACTCCCGAAGGCATTGCCCGCATGGAGAACATTGAGGAACTTTTGAATGGGATCAAGGATTTTGTGGAAGGGCAGAAAGAATTGGCCGATGCCACAGGCAGTCTAACCGAATTTTTGGAAGATGTTGCTTTGGCCACCGATATGGACAAAGAGGTTGGGGATGATGACCGTGTTGCCCTAATGACCATCCACTTGGCTAAGGGATTGGAATTTCCGTTTGTTTATGTTGTGGGTATGGAAGAAGATCTCTTTCCATCGGCAATGAGCATGAATACCCGCAGTGAACTGGAAGAAGAACGTAGGCTGTTCTATGTGGCCTTGACCCGGGCTGAAAAGCAGGCCTATCTCACCTATACCCAAAATAGATATCGATGGGGGAAACTCATTGATGCTGAGCCTAGTAGGTTTTTAGAAGAAATCGATGAGAAGTATGTGGACAACCTGGTTCCCGTTAATGATGGGTATCGATACAAATCCATGATCAATGCCGATATCTTTGGCGATGTGGACAAGAGTAAACTCCGTCAAATAAAACCCGTCAATGGCACTCCGCCTAGCATACAGGCCCCAAATGAGAACCAACTCCGAAAATTGCGAAAATTGAAACCCGATCTGGGTTCCCCTGCAGAAAATACCAATACAGTCGACCCAGGATTGGTTGTGGGCGCCAGGGTAAACCACAGCCGTTTTGGCAGGGGAAGGGTGTTGAGCATTGAAGGTGCCGGAAACGATAAAAAGGCCGAAATCCATTTTGATAACGGAGGCATCAAAAAACTGTTGCTACGTTTTGCCAAATTGGATGTGCTTGATAATGCATAAATCAATTTAGGGGGTATTTCAACTTCGTTCCCATGATCATTTCCTGTTTGCATTGTCAAAGTCCAAAAACCATCCAGTGCAAATCATAAGGTGGTAAAAAATGTTTAAATTCAAAGCTACTTTGCATTTGAACCAACTGACCGACCTTATGAAAAAACTGTTCCTCCAACCCTTGTTCCTATCCGTGGCACTTGTGGTATTGCTTCTTTTCGGTATATCCGGATATTATTTTGAAATTGGTTTCCCTGCATGGGCCACTCTTTTAATGGGGCTGCTCATCGGAATACTGCTCTTATTTCTTCTGAGAATTATATTTTCCAAATTAATACCGTTGTTGGGTAAGATTCCAGCATCGGTTTATGCCACCTTGTTGACAGGATTCACGGCCTTATACCTCATGCGGATGTATGCCTTTAGGTGGCCTGCTTCCTTGTTTTATCCGCTTGCCATTTTCGCATTGATCTGTTGTGGATTGTTGATTTGGGGTATTTGGAAAATTCTTGCGAAGACCAATACCAAGTGGGGTGCCATTATGATAGTTGGCGCCTTGGTTTTGGCTGCCACCGGGGTATTTGGTTTTTCAGCTTTGGAAGGAGATCCTTTCAGCAAAGATACCGATGAAGAAATGTCTGAAGTAGCAGTGACTACTTTGAAGGAGAAAGGATTTGATGATCCATCTTCCCCTGGTGCTTTTGAGGTGGAAACCTTTACTTATGGTAGTGGAACGGACCAACAACGACCCGAATATGCGGAAGGTGTAAAAATAAAGACCCCAACAGTGGATGCTTCATTATTACTTCCGGATTGGAAGGATAAAAAGAAAAAATGGCGCGAAAAATTCTGGGGATTCGGAGTGAAAGATTTCCCGTTGAATGGCAGGGTGTATATGCCCAAGGGAGAAGGCCCCTTTCCACTGGTTTTGGTAGTGCATGGCAATCACAGTATGATCGATTTTTCGGATGCCGGGTATGTCTATTTGGGTGAATTGTTGGCAAGTCGGGGTACTATTGTTGTCTCTGTGGATGAAAATTTCATCAACTCGCACTGGTCTGGCGATTTTAGGGGTAAGGAAATGCCGGTTCGCGGTTGGTTGCTCCTAAAGCATTTGGAACTTTGGAACCAATGGAACACAGGCGCCAACCCAGATTTGAAGAAAAAAGTGGATATGGACAATATTGTCTTGATTGGGCATTCCCGCGGAGGTGAAGCCGTTTCCATTGCTGCGGCTTTCAATAAATTGAACCGTTTTCCGGACAATGCGAACGAAAAATTTGATTTCGGATTTGGGATTAAAGGTGTCATCACCGTAGCTCCGACCGATTATCGATATGACAGGGAAATGGAGTTGGAAGACATCAACTATTTGTCGCTTCAAGGTGCCTGGGATTCTGATGAAACCAGTTTTTGGGGTATGCGGCCCTACCACCGATTAAAATTCTCCGAAGATTTTACCGGATTCAAAGCAGGTTTGTATATGAACCATGCCAATCATGGTCAGTTCAATACAACTTGGGGCAGGTCCGATTTTGGTGCGCCCACGGAATGGCTGTTGAATTTGAAGCCATTGGTTACCGGTGAGGAGCAACAACATGTGGCCAAAGTATATGTAAGTGCCTTTGTGGAAGCCGTTTTGAAAGGAAACCAATCCTACCTTCCCATTTTTAAAAATGCGGAATTGGCAGGGGACTGGCTGCCTAAAGAAGATTATTTTTCTCAATACGAAGATACTTCCAAAAAGATTTTATTGGATTTTGAGGAAGATATGGATGTGGCTTCCTCAAAAATGGGAATCCAGATCAAGGCGGAAAATTTTAAAGTTTGGCGGGAAGAACAACTGAAGGCTAGGGATGGTGGAAGCCAACAAAACAGTGCCTTGGTATTGGGATGGAAATATGGAAAAAGTGCAAATACCGATTCATTGCCCCGCTATACCATCATGTTACCAGATACCTTGAAGCATTTTGAAAATGCGGATACCTTGGCCCTTTCATTGGCGTTGGGTAATCTTTCCGAGTTGAAAATCAAATCGGATAAAAAGAAAAAGGAAAAATTGCCCGATCAAGGTTTTAACTTTAGTGTGGTGCTCACCGATAGTTTGGGTAGAAAGGCTACGGCAGATGTTGCAACCTCCAATGTGCTACCGAAAACAATCAAATCCAAGTTTACCAAATTCAAGTTTATGGACAAGGAAATGATGGGTCAGGAATCTGAAATCCAGTTAAAGAGCTGCTATGTACCTATTTCACTTTTCAAACAAAAGAATGACAGTATTGAGTTGGATAAGCTAAGAGAAATTCAACTGGTTTTTGATAAAGATTCGCTTGGCGTGATGGTTTTGGACGACTTTGGCTTTTATATTCGACCTTAAAGAGATCAGTTCAATTAGTTGTCGTAAACGTACTTCTTTCCGTCAAAGCTGAGGGTATTTTGTGCTAAAGAACTGTCCAATGGGTTCTGCACTTGTATCTTAAGTCCCTTCATAGCTATTTTGATGCTACAAGAAGGGCCCATTTTGGAGGAACTGGCATAACCATTCGTGGCAATGAATGTTTCATTATTGGGAAAGGCTGGGGTTTCTTCCAAATACCCGTTTTTGAGCAAATAGGCATTCACCCGGTAGAACATTTTCTGTTGAAGACTGTCCTGACCTTGTAACAGGTATAGAGTGGTGCCGTCATAGGTTTCGATTTGATGGATGCCATTGTAGATGATCGGGGTACCATACAAAGAGGTGGGTACCATTTTATCATTGGATTGGTACAAGGCAATGTTCTTGATCCGATTTCCGGAATTTTCCAAACGGGTAACCCATGAAAACACTGCAATCTTTTTATCTGCAGAAAAAGTAAATGAAAAAGCATGCTTTTTTGCCTTATAATTGGTTTCGATTTCTGCCAACAATTTTTCCGAACCGATATGCTCAATGGTCCGCCTAATTTTTTCGTTGATTTCTACTATGGCTTCCGAATTGGGATTCGGTCTTGAGCTGATAGTTTCAAGCTTGGTGAACAAGCTGTCCAAGGAAGTGATGATTTCTTCACCATTGGTAAACTCCCGTATGTTGCTTTTACGGGTGCAAGAAGTAGAAAGTAATACCAGGCTACAAATAGAAAGAATGGGGAATTGGCTAAGTCTCATTTGATTGATGTCTAATTATGGACTGTGTTGCAAAATTGTAAGTTTTACAAATACATGTTGTATAGCAATCTACCAATCGGCCATTTGAGTTGACCAATCGGCTTTTTTAATGCATAGATGCCGAGTCAACATCAAGGTTGCAGCATTAAGAAAAAATTGGGAGTCCATCATGGTTTTGTGCCCGTTTATGCACTTGTCCGATGAATCTTTAGTAACTTGGTATGTTGGAAAGTAGATAATCTTTCCCTTGAGAAGGAAATGGCAGAATTGATCAAATTATACGAAGAGAACCCTAATCCCCGTCAGGTGGAGAAGGTAGTGAATGTACTACGAAAAGGCGGGTTGGTCATATATCCAACGGATACCGTTTACGGTTTAGGGTGCGATATCACCAATACCAAGGCATTGGAACGCTTGGCCAGGATTAAGGGCATCAAATTGGAGAAGGCGAACTGGTCCTTCGTTTGTGCGGACCTCAGCAATTTATCGGATTATGTGCGCCAAATCGATTCTTCCACCTTTAAGATTTTAAAGAGAACCCTTCCAGGTCCGTACACTTTTATTTTACCTGGGAACAACAACCTTCCCAAGGATTTCAAGAAAAAGAAAACAGTAGGTATCCGGGTGCCTGACAACAATATAGCCAGGGCCTTGGTGGCCGGACTCGGCAATCCGATCGTTTCCACTTCCATACATGATGAGGATGATATAATTGAATATACCACCGATCCCGAGCTGATTTATGAAAAATGGCAGAACTTGGTGGATGTGGTGATAGACGGGGGTTATGGAGATAATGTGGCCTCCACGGTCATAGACCTTTCCGAAGGAGAACCGATTGTGGTTCGGGAAGGCAAGGGAAGTCTCGATATTTTATAAAATAAAAAAAGCGGCCTGAAAAGGCCGCTTCTTATTTTTTGAACCGATTTCTTATTTACCAGTACCACCGATAGCAGGATCTTTCATTCCTTCTTCGATCATGTTATAGAACTGATCGATTTTTGGAAGCACCACGATACGGGTTCTTCTGTTTTTGGCCCTGTTGGCAGAAGTGTCGTTGCTCACAAGAGGAATGTAGTAGCTACGTCCGGCAGCAGTCATTCTAGCAGGATCTACACCAAAATCATTTTGAAGGATCCTAACAACTGAAGTGGCACGTTTTGCACTCAAATCCCAGTTGTCCAAAAGAACTCCGCTCTTGTAAGGTACGTTGTCTGTGTGACCTTCTACCATGAATTCGAAGTCAGGTTTGTTGTTCACCACTTTGGCAACTTTGCCCAATACTTCTTTGGCAGCTGCGGTTACGTTGTAGCTTCCGCTTCTGAACAACAATTTGTCAGAGATGGAAACGAATACCACACCTTTTTCAACACTTACCTCGATGTCCTCGTCATCCAAGTTTCCAAGTACACCTTTCAAGCTCTGCACCAAAGAAAGGTTAACAGAGTCCCTACGGGTAACCGCATCTTGAAGTTTTCTGATGGTAAGGTCTTTTTCTTTAAGGCTTTCCAAAGATTTTTCAAGGTTTTCAGCACCTTTTGTGGTAAGGGTTGTCAAGTTGCCCATATTGTTGATAAGCTCTTGGTTGTTGGCTTTCAAGAAGGCATTTTGATCTTCGAGGGTTTTTAATTTGGCGTCTGCAGTGGCTTTGTCTTCCAAACAATCGTTCAGTTTAACGGTTGCAGAGTTCAATAAATCTTGGGTTTCTTTTTGTTTGGCCTCCAGTTCTGCATATTTCTTCTGTGATACACAAGAGGTTAATAGAACTGACATTGCCAATGTTCCTAGAAAAATTTTTTTCATAGTTCAGAATATAATTTAAGGATTGTTAGATTAATCAATGTTACAAAAACTAAACCAAAATTATAGAAAAACCAAAGTTCCGCTATTTCGGTATCGTTAATCTTTTACTAAAATGTTAAAATTCTTTATATGATGTACGAAGTAAGACCAAACTATGGACGTCACCGGGTAGTACTTTAATAAAAAATTAGCTTTTTCACGCTTTTTGTACATTTTGCTAAAATTAGCATAAAAACTCAGATGTGCCTTGAGAATGGCCAAACAATGGTCGAATTTGAGTTGGAAAATAAATCGCGCAGCGGCAATCCCATCCATCAACAATCGTAACAGTACAATTGGCCAAGCTTTTTTGCGAGGCAAATTTTTGGTGATGGAAAACAGGGAATTCCTAAAATTGAGAAAGGTTTTCTTTGGGTTCATGTTGGATAGGGTAGAGCCTCCCAAATGATAAATATGGCTGTGGCCCACATAAAATACCTTATGCCCAGCGTTTTTGGCCCGCCAACAAAGGTCGATTTCTTCTTGATGGGCAAAATAGTCCTCATCAAAACCGTTCAATGATCGAAATACCTCACTTTTGATGAACATACACGCCCCGGTGGCCCAGAAAACTTCTTTTATATCATTGTATTGGCCTTCGTCCTTTTCAATGGACTGAAAAATTCGTCCCCTACAAAAAGGGTATCCCAACATATCAATAAAACCACCTGCGGCACCGGCGTATTCAAAATGATCCTTTTGTTTCAGGTCCAATATTTTAGGTTGAATGATGGCCGCTTCCGGAATTTTATCAAAGGCCTTTATGATGGGTCCCAACCAGTTTTCGGTCACCTCCACATCGGAATTCAAAAGACAGAATAGATCGGCATCAATACACTTTAACCCATCATTATAGCCTTTGGCAAAACCACCGTTAACGTCGTTTTGTACTATGCCAACTGAAGGGTAGTGTTGTTTTAAAAACTCCACGGAACCATCGGTACTGGCATTGTCCACCACATAGATGTCGGCGCCTTTGGAATGCTCCATGACCGAAGGTAGGAACCGCTCCAAAAGGGCTTCCCCATTCCAATTGAGTATGACGACGGCGATTTTCAAAACGGAGGCAAATTAACGGCTAAAATCAGGAATATCCTCTAAAAACCTGTATTTTTCATGCTCGTGGTCCATTTCACAACAATAATGTTCCAAACCGTTGGTTACCAAAAGAAAATTGGCCTTTAATTGATAGTTGTAGCGTGCAATCTGATCAAAAGTACTTTGGTCAATCTTCACTTCGGGGGCTTTACATTCCACCAATAAAAAAATAGATCCATCTGGGTTGAAGACCACCACATCATACCTTTTTTTCAAGGAATTCACGGTCAATTGTTTCTCCACATTGATCAAACTTTTGGGGAAATTTTTGGTGAAGATCAAAAAATGGAGCAAGTGTTGGCGTACCCATTCTTCGGGTTGCAGTACCACAAATTTTTTACGGATGCCGTCAAAGATGTACTGCCTATTTTGGCTATTTTTGATTCGGAACTCATATTTGGGAAAGTTCAATGGCTGCATTGGGCAAAAATGACGATTTTTTTTGGAATGGAAAGAGTTAAGGAAATTGTAGCGGAAATCAATAAGGGCAACCCTAAACCTATTTATTTTTTAATGGGAGAGGAACCTTATTATATTGATAAGATATCACAATACATTGCGGACAATGTCCTGACCGAAGAGGAAAAGGGTTTCAACCAAATGGTACTTTATGGAAAAGACACCACTTTAGAAAGTGTAGTGGCCAATGCAAAACGTTTTCCTATGATGGCGAAGTATCAGGTCGTCATTGTTAAGGAGGCGCAGCACCTTTCCAGAACCATTGAAAACTTGATTTCCTATGTGGAAAATCCCCAACCGACCACAATTCTTGTCATCTGTTTTAAATATAAAAAGCTCGATAAGCGGAAGAAGCTATACAAGGCCATTCAGAAGAACGGTGAACTTTTTGAGAGCAACAAACTGTATGAAAACCAAGTTGCCGATTGGATCCGAAGGACTCTGAGTGGCAAGGGTTATAAAATTTCTCCCAAATCCTGTGTGCTCTTAGTGGAATTTTTGGGAACCGACCTAAGTAAAATCAGTAATGAACTGGATAAGCTTGCATTGGTCGTTCCTCAAGAAACAGAAATCACGGCGGAAATCATTGAACAACATATCGGAATCAGTAAGGATTTCAACAATTTTGAATTGAAGAAGGCCATTGGCGAACGCGATGTAAAAAAGGCATCGCGAATCATCGATTATTTTGCGCAGAATCCGAAGGACAATCCTTTTGTGGTCACCATCACTTTGCTGAACACTTTCTTCACCCAGTTGCTACAATATCACGGATTGAACGATCACTCGCCCGGCAATGTAGCCAAGGCATTGGGTGTAAACCCCTATTTTGTGAGTGAGTTTACCGTGGCCGCGAAAAACTATCCCATGAAAAGGGTGAGCGGTATCATTTCCAATCTTAGGGACTTGGACCTTAAAAGCAAAGGAGTAGGGGCCAATAACATGGCACAGGCGGACCTGCTAAAAGAATTATTGATTCAGATTGTTTGACCTATTTTTTATCTACGCTGTATTTACCAGGACCCAATAACATGATCACCACAAAAACGGTCAGGTAAAGCAATGCCATTTCCTTTGTTCCAAATGGATCGCCGCCATGGATCATAAATCCGGCAACGAACATAGTGATAGCGGTCGGGATAGCGGCCCAACGGGTCTTGAAGCCAACAATCATTAAAATAGGACAGATAAATTCACCCACAACGGCCAAAAACAAAGTAGGTGCCTGGCCAATACCGAAAGGGTTGGCAAATTCGGTATTGCCGTTAATCAAGTTCATAAGTTTGGGATAACCATGGGTCATCATGAATGCGGAAGGAACGATTCGCAATAATGCCAGACCAAGGTGTATAAGCGTGTTATTTTTCATTCATGGGGGATTTAGTTACCGTGAAATTATTAATAATGTTTCAAAAAACGCAACATTACTTCATGAAAAGCGATTTTGGGTTGACGCATTTTTTAAAGTCATCTCAGTTTTGGATATGATTTCGGGTCCACTTCGTGCATGATGGCATAAACCTTCTCGAAAATATCCTCAGCATTCGGTTTTGAAAAATAATCCCCATCTGTGGCATATGCTGGGCGATGCGCCTTTGATGCCAGCGTTTGTGGCGCGCTATCCAAATATTTGTAACCTTCCTGTTTTTCTACAATTTCTTGCATCAAATACGCAGAACACCCGCCGGGAACATCCTCATCAATAACCAAAAGGCGGTTCGTTTTTTGAAGACTTTTCACTACATCATGATCCAAATCGAATGGCAATAAAGTTTGCGCATCGATGACTTCGGCATCAATGCCCACTTCAAGAAGTTCCTGGGCTACTTTCTCAACGATCCGCAAAGTGGAACCGTAGGAAACCAAGGTAATGTCCGAACCTTGTTTTAAGGTTTCAACCTTTCCTATTGGGGTGCAGAACTCGCCCAAATTGGAAGGTAATTTCTCTTTCAATCGGTACCCGTTAAGACTTTCAATGATCAAGGCAGGTTCATCACTCTTCAAAAGGGTGTTGTAAAAACCAGCTGCCTGTGTCATGTTCCTTGGAGCGAGAATGTACATGCCCCTAAGCAGATGAATCAAGCCTCCCATGGGTGATCCGGAATGCCAAATGCCTTCCAGCCGGTGTCCTCTGGTACGCACAATGAGTGGCGCTTTTTGCTTGCCCACGGTTCGGTACATTAAGGTAGCAAGGTCGTCACTCAATGTTTGGATGGCATACAGGATATAATCCAAATATTGAATTTCGGCTATTGGTCGCAGTCCACGTAGCGCCATCCCGATACCTTGACCAATGATGCTTGTTTCACGGATTCCTGTATCGGCAACCCTAAGTTCACCGAATTTCTTTTGAAGCCCTTCAAGGCCTTGGTTCACATCTCCAATATTTCCGGTATCCTCGCCAAAAACCAAGGCCTCAGGATATTTTTCGAACAAAGCTTCAAAATTATCCCTGAGAATGATCCTTCCATCTACTTCTTCGGTATTGTTGGAGTAGGTGGGGACTACAGCCGGTATATTGGTGGCCCTATTTTCCAATTCGCTATATAAATGGGAACTGTATTTGGGCTCGTTGGTGTCTAAAAAGTTGGACACCCAATTTTGTAATTGATTTTTTTCTGAGCTGTTTTCTCCCAATAGAAAACGAAGGGCATGTCGGGATTTGCTTGCCAAATCCTTTTTCAATGGCTCTTCAATGGCAATCAAGTCATTCTTTATTTTGGTGATAAAGGCCCTGTTCGGACTTTTGCTTGCCGCTTGATCCAATAATTGCACCAATTGCTTTTTGGCTTCCAAATGAGGTTTAAGGAACTCGGACCATGCTTCTTTTTTAGCAGTCCTTACCTTGTGCTTAATGTCACGTTCCAATTTTTTGAGATCTTCCTCGGAGCTGATACCGTTCTCCAGAATCCATTCCCTGAACTGTTTGTTGCAATCGTGTTCCTTTTCCCATTCCAATCTTTCGGCAGATTTGTACCGTTCATGTGAACCAGAGGTGGAATGCCCTTGTGGTTGGGTCAGTTCGGTAACATGTATCATTACGGGGACGTGTTCCTCCCTTGCAATATCAGAAGCATTTTCAAACGCATGGATCAGGGCGGTATAGTCCCATCCTTTTACTTTTAGGATTTCATACCCCTTGGTTTCCTCATCTCGCTGCAATCCACTTAATGCTTCGGAAATGTCACCTTTGGTGGTATGGAATTCCGATGGTACCGAAATGCCGTATTCATCATCCCAAATGCAGATGACCATGGGGACCTGCATTACCCCGGCGGCATTGATCACCTCAAAAAAGTGACCTTCACTGGTGCTGGCATTGCCAATGGTGCCCCAAGCCACTTCGTTTCCATTGTTGGAAAAGTTGGTCTGGTCTATTTCCTTTACGTTTCTATATATTTTGGAGGCCTGCGCAAGACCCAATAGTCGAGGCATTTGCCCTGCGGTACAGGAAATGTCCGCGCTACTGTTCTTTTGTTTGGTGAGATCTTTCCAGGTGCCGTCCTCATTTAGGCTATGGGTAACAAAATGACCGCCCATTTGCCTTCCGGCACTCATGGGGTCTTTGTTGATGTCGGTAGTGGCGTATAGTCCGTGAAAAAACTGTTTTGGGCTCAAGTAGTCCAAGGCCATCATAAAAGTCTGGTCCCTGTAGTAGCCACTTCTAAAATCCCCATCTTGAAAAGCCCTGGCCATGGCAAGCTGTGGAAGTTCCTTTCCATCCCCAAAAATCCCGAATTTGGCCTTTCCGGAGAGTACTTCACGGCGACCCAACAAACTACATTCCCTACTGGTAACGGCTATTTCATAATCCTGAAGAATCTGTGATCGAAAGTCTTCGAAGGAAATATCGCTGCTGGTACTCGGGTCAGGTTTCATGGGCTAATATCGATTTCTGCGAAATTACTAAAATACGTACAATTCGGCAATATCAGCTCATGTTAATAAAATATCAATTCAATAACATTATTGTGATTTTGGAACAAAAAATTTAAAAAATTGCTATTTCGAAACTTTCAATTTATCAAAATGATAAATCAGAACCATTTTCGCGTAAATAGGCCCACCAAGGTTTTGGGGCTGATAGTGACAATAAACCGGATGCGTTGGCCATAATCATCTTGGCCGATTTCCCATCCGCGATTGGAGTAAACAGGGAAGTACAATTCAAAGTAATCGGTGACCAAATTCAATCGCACCCCCGAATCATAGACAAAACGGGAGTCGCCCCCCTTGCTTTTTAAGAAGCCAATATCGCCATATGCTTCAATCCATCTCCAAATGTTGGCACTGGCATTGGTGGTAGCCATCCAATCGTTGGCAAACGGATTTTCCAATTTGGATTTAAATCCACCTTCGGCAATGATGATCTGTTGACTGTACAATCCAGAACTTTCGGACCTTCCTAAATAAGCCAGATCGAACATGTAATCCGTTGGACGGTCCAATGCAAAACTGAAGAAATCGGATGCCGTATTATTCCGTAAAAACTTACCTGCATAAAATCGTAGGTTCAATTGCCTGTTGCTTTGGAATAGTTTTCTGTATTCCATTTCAAAGGCCAGTTTTGAAAAATCATTGGAATGCTGGGCATCCAATGACCACGAAAGATAGTTCAGGATATTGTTGTCCACATCCGTAAACCGGGCATTCATTACCCCGTAATTGGGATCAGTGTCAATTTGGTCCTCTAATGCGGCATCCACACTTCGGAAAACGTTGCGATAGCGGAACATCAAATATTGCCTACGGTTGGACAATAAATCATTGGGTCGCCAACCAAAGGTTACGGCAGGGGTCAAAGTAGAGAAACGCGAATTTTCCTGAAAGTGTGAGGTGGAACCAGCAAACGAAAAATCTGTTACGTACAATCCCGTTTTCTTATGGTATTTCCGGTATCGGAAACCTGCCTTGCCCACCAAAGTATGTTCCAGGAAGGAATAGGTTGGGGAAATGTCATACAAAAACTGCCGCTCCAAAAAGGTTTTGTTGTACAGCCTTAACCCTGGCGTAATACCATCGTAAATGTTGAAATTGGCTACCGGAACATAAAAAACCTGGTTGTAGTAAGGATCTTCCGTATCCTTGAAAAACTGGAATTTAAGTTTCTTGTTGCTCGATAGGAAACCATTCAATGTCTTCCAGTTGTCCCGTTGATTGAATTCCGGGATTTTTTGATCGTAATTCAATACCATTCGGTCTTCACCGTTTCTGGGAAGGGTAACCGTTTTGGTAGAATCTATGCCTGTGAACCAATAGTGGGAAATGACCGAATCTTTCTGAAGCCCGAAAAGGGAGATAGGAACATTGGTGCCCCGTTTGTTCTTTATGACCAAGGAAATGGAATCATCGGTCTTGGTAATTTTCTTGATCTTGAAATCTATCTTCTTGTCCGTGGAAACATATTCGTCAAAAAACCAATCGATGTCCTTTTCAGAACGAGCCTTGATCGTGTTTTCAAAATCCAACGAGGAAACATGCTGTCTTAGCTTGAAGTTTTTATAAAAGTCGATGATGCTACTATCTATTTTATGTTCCCCCAGATAATTGGAAAGGTAGGACATGCCCAAACCAGCCTTATAGCCATTTGCGATTTTTTCGTTGAACTTGATTAGGGAATCGTTGCTGGTTGTCAAGGCCTGATCAATATTTTTTCTCGCTGAAACCATACTGAACAAGGCATACTGTTCATTAAAGTCCATTTGGGCAAAATGAAAATTTTTAATCCCCCAAATTTTGGAGAGTTTACCAGCCAGTTTTTGATCGGGATAATGATCTTCCACATAGTGGATCATCAGGTAATAACCGATGGCATCGTTAACCCAGCGCTCTTGGCGCGGATCCAGAAAAAGGGTTTCCCTCAAATAGCTGCGAATGGCAGTTTTCAGGAATTTCATCTCAAATTGGAACTGTTCTTCGTATGGTCTAATGAAGGAGGGTAGTTGCCCGATTCCATATAGCGGGGATTTGTTGTAGTCATATTCGCTGACCAACAAATTTTCATGGGGATATCTGCCCAAATTCTCTTCCAAGAAATCTACAACCCGGTTGATGGAAATCCCTTGGGATATCTCATCATATTTGTTCGACTCAATATCAGTGGTTACCGTCATTGGTCCCATGACATGTTTGGTGAACGTTTTTTGGGTGGAAAGTAGGATTTCACAGTTTTTTCTCTTGTCACCAAAGAGTTGAATATGCTGTCCGCCTGGAAATTGTGAAACTATGGATTGCCTGTAATTGGAAGCCAAATAAAGCCGTTCAGGAAAGGTCAGATTGATGGAGGTTTCCGTAACGTCGGTGTACAGGTCATCCAGGTTCTTGTTGTCGTAAAGGCGCCAATACCCATCAAAAACGGCAGGAGAGAGGTACCAATCCTTTAGGTTATATCCTCCACCGTCCACGGCACCATAACCCGTAAATTTGGCATTGGGCAATTTGATGGTATAGGTAAGGAAAAGTTCCACCGATTCCCCGGGACGTAAAATGTCGTTCAGGGTTATGGCAATCAAATCGCGGTTGCCGACCCTTTCCCAATTGAGCCCGGTATAGTTCTGGTCCACGATGGACATGATTGTGGTCTGTCCTCTTTCACGATCCTTGGCCAAATGGAGCCCTCGGTTGAATTCTTCGGCAAAACGTTTGGCCAAAGCGGTGTTCTTATTGGAATAAGCATGGTTCCAATCATTGAAATAAAGAGAAGATAGCCCACTGGTGGAATGGTTCACATAAGTGAACTTCTGTTTAATCCTAATTTGATTGCTGGGGCCATCTATGGTTGCCACAATTTCATTCTTATGCTGACCCCAAAGTGAGGAGAACACAAGAAAAAAAAGCAAAACAACCTGATATGGAACGCGGCGAAACATCAAAATAGACTCGATTAAAAGTTCGGACTAAGCGTTCTGCCCTTGTAAAAAGCGTCTATGATTTCAACGACCTCGTCTTCAGTGTCCACCACTTTGACCAGGTCTAGATCTCTAGGACTGATGTTGCCGGCTTCCAACATGGTATTTTTCACCCAATCAATGAGTCCTTGCCAAAAATCGGTTCCGACCAAAATAATCGGGAACGTATGGATCTTATGGGTTTGGATCAAAGTAATGGCCTCAAAAAGCTCGTCCAAGGTTCCAAAACCGCCCGGCATCACCACAAATCCTTGGGAATATTTTACGAACATCACTTTCCTGACGAAGAAATAATCAAAGTCAAGGCTTTTGTCATCGTCAATATAGGGATTGTCATGCTGTTCAAACGGAAGGTCAATGTTCAGTCCCACGGAAGTCCCTCCTGCAAGATTGGCACCTCTATTCCCCGCTTCCATGATTCCGGGGCCGCCACCGGTGATGATACCGTAGCCCGCTTCCGCAATCCGCTTGGAAATGTTCACAGCTAATTCATAGTATTTGTTACCGGGCCTAACCCTTGCCGATCCAAAAATGGATACACATGGACCAATGGCGCTCATTTTTTCAAACCCGTTCACAAATTCGCCCATGATCTTGAAAATGGCCCAAGAGTCATTGGTTTTTATCTCATTCCATTCTTTGGAATGTTGTTCTTTTCGCATTTGCATTGTTCAGTATTTTTATATGGCCCTTGCAATTTTTTGCTTGGCGTTCTCTAATTCTTTCTTCAAAAACTTGGCCGTGTAACTTTTCTTGTCCTTGGCTACTTCTTCCGGGGTTCCGGTTGCCACGACCATTCCTCCACCTCTTCCTCCTTCGTACCCGATGTCGATGATGTAATCCACCATTTTTATGACATCCAAGTTGTGTTCGATCACCAAAATGGTGTTGCCTTTGTCCACCAGTTGATTGAGCACTTCCATAAGTACCCGAATGTCTTCAAAATGTAGCCCAGTGGTCGGTTCGTCGAGGATATAAAATGTGTTTCCGGTATCGCGCTTGGATAATTCGGTTGCCAGTTTTACCCGTTGCGCCTCGCCCCCGGAAAGGGTGGTGGACTGTTGCCCCAATGATATATAACCCAATCCCACATCTTTTATTGTTTTCAGCTTTCTGTGGATCTTCGGAATGTTCTCGAAAAAGTCTACGGCTTCGTTAATGGTCATTTCCAGCACATCCGAAATGGATTTTCCTTTGTATCGGATTTCTAAGGTTTCCCTATTGAAACGTTTCCCGTTACAGGTTTCACATTCCACATACACATCGGGCAAAAAGTTCATTTCGATGACTTTAAGACCACCACCTTGGCAAGTTTCGCATCGTCCGCCTGCCACATTGAAACTGAACCGTCCCGGTTTATATCCACGGATGGTTGCCTCGGTGGTCTTAGCGAAAAGATTTCGTATTTCACTAAAAACTCCGGTGTATGTAGCTGGATTTGATCTTGGCGTTCGGCCGATGGGGGATTGGTTGATGTCGATGACTTTATCAATATTTTCTAACCCCTTGATTTTTTTGTACGGCATGGGTTTTTTTACCCCGTTGAAGTAGTGCGCGTTCATGATGGGGTAGAGGGTCTCGTTCACCAAAGTGGATTTGCCACTTCCGGATACACCCGTTACTCCGATAAGTTTTCCCAATGGGAATTCAACGGTCACATCTTTCAAATTGTTACCCGTACAGCCGGAAAGGACGATTTTTTTACCGGTACCTTTTCTTCGTTCATTTGGAACAGGAATTTCCAACTCTCCCGTGATGTATTGTGCGGTTAGGGTATGATGGTCTTTCAATTCTTGTGGACTTCCTTCGGAAATGATCTCACCCCCATGTTTTCCGGCCCTTGGACCGATATCGATGACGTGGTCGGCACGTTCGATCATATCGCGGTCGTGTTCCACCACAATCACGGAGTTGCCAATATCCCGAAGTGATTCCAATGAATGGATCAAGCGTTCATTGTCGCGTTGATGCAAACCAATGCTGGGCTCGTCCAAAATGTAGAGAACTCCAACTAATTGGGAACCAATTTGGGTCGCCAATCGGATGCGTTGCGCCTCACCGCCAGAAAGGGATTTGGAGCTTCTGTCCAAGGACAGATAATCCAATCCTACATCCAACAAAAAGCCGATTCGAGCTTTGATTTCCTTGATGATTTCTTCAGCTATGATCTTTTGATCTCCCTCCAACGTATCTTCAAGCTGTTGAAAGAAAGAAGCCAACTCGGTAATGTCCATATGGGCCAGTTCGGCAATGTTCTTTTCCCCGATCTTAAAATACAAGGATTCTTGCCGCAACCTAGCTCCATGGCAAGATGGGCATTTCACTTTGTCCATAAAATCCTTTGCCCACCTTTGGATGGATGTGGATTCTGCCTGCTCGAACTGGGTTTTTATGAAATTGGCAATGCCTTCATATTCAATCTTATACTGCCGTTTTACCCCAAGGGATTTGGAATCGACCTCAAAGCTTTCCTTGCCACCGTATAGAATAACTTCCATAGCTTCCTCTGGGATTTTTTCAATGGCGTCAGAAAGGTCAAAATTATACCGCTGTGCAATGGTCTCCAGCTGCTTGAAGGCCCAAGATTTTTTGTATTCGCCTAAAGGTGCCAAACCACCTGCCTTGATGGAGATTTTGGGGTTGGGCATGATTTTTTGCACGTTCACTTCGTACACATGCCCTAATCCGCTACACTCTGGGCACATGCCTTTTGGTGAGTTGAAGGAAAACGTATTGGGTTCTGGAGTGGGATAGGAGATACCTGTTGAAGGACACATCAAATCCCGACTGAAATAACGTGGTACCGACTCGCCTTCTTCCAATACCATCAGTACGTTTTCACCGCTGTACATGGCGGTATTGATCGTTTCGGTCAGGCGTTTGTGGAAATCCTCGGTATCCGAAACTTTTAAACGGTCTATAACTATTTCAATATCGTGGGTCTTGTAACGGTCCACCTTCATGCCCTTGGTAATGTCCATGATCTCACCATCAACCCGAACTTTCACAAAACCTTGCTTGGCAATTTGCTCGAACAGTTCCCGATAGTGCCCTTTTCTGGATTTGATGATCGGGGCCAACACATTTATTTTTTTATCGAGGTAGGATGAAATGATCAATTTCTTGATTTGTTCATCACTGTAGCTTATCATCTTTTCTCCCGTATTGTAACTGTAGGCATCCCCGGCACGAGCAAACAACAGTCGAAGAAAATCGTAGACTTCGGTGATGGTGCCTACTGTAGATCTTGGGGATTTGGAGGTGGTTTTTTGTTCTATGGCGATAACTGGAGATAATCCATCGATCTTGTCCACATCGGGTCGTTCCAAACCACCCAAAAATTGCCGTGCGTAGGCAGAAAAGGTTTCAATGTAACGGCGTTGGCCTTCGGCATAGATCGTATCAAACGCCAAAGAGGACTTTCCACTGCCTGATAGTCCAGTGATCACTACGAGTTTTTCACGTGGAATGGTGACATCAATATTTTTCAGGTTGTGTACCCGGGCACCCTTGACCTCAATATGTTCTTCGTAGTTGACCATAAATCATAGCAAAGCTTCAAAAGTAGGGATTTGACACGTAAAAAAGAAGGAGGTTTGCTTTTCGTTATTTTAAACGATAGCTTATTTTTGGTGCTATATCATCTATCACTTCGAGCGCAGGAGAGAGGTGCATTTACCATGGATCCCAACTGCACTTGATTTGACCATACAAACAGAAAATTATGAAACTATTGGGCATTGGCTCCCGCATTGACCACCCTGAATATGGTAAAGGTGTGGTAACGAACGTATCATCAAAGCATTATTGGGTAACTTTTTTGGAAAACGGATTGGAGACCATTGATTTGGACTCCGAATTTGAAGTCATCGAAGGGGTAGAGGGCGAAGTGGATTCCGTGAGCTTTTTTGATATTGAGCGTTCTTTGGTGCAGATTTTGGAAAAGTGGAGCGACACTCATGAAAAAGTGGCCATTGCGGATAAATGGAAGGGCGGCAAACTGATTTTGGACCCCGGGGATGCCACCCAGAACAAGGAAATGCCCATCGAAACCTTTTTTCATAAGATTGTGATGGTGCGCGACCGTATCCGTGTGATGGAACAAAAGATCAACAGCAGCAATCTGGACGATCAGGATAAAATTGATCTACAACAATACATTACCCGCATTTATGGCAGTTTGACCAGTTTTAATGTACTCTTTAAAAACAAGAGCGATTATTTTGTGGGGGAGAAGGGGAAGTGATTTTTAAGTCTTAAAATAGGATGTTCAATTTTTTGCTTTTTAGCATAGAGCATTAAAAATTTGAAATAAAAGTTTCAATACTTATGCTTTCGGTTAGGTTTTGATTTGTCAAGGAAAATCTGCTGAATTCATACCATTCTGAATCAAATTCAAAGTCACTTTGGTCAAATTTCGGAACACCAACTTGAGATGGATAAAAATATTCTTTATCTATAAGTTTAGCTCTTAATTTCAAATCTGCTTCTTCTGCACTTAGATTATTTGGATTGCTGAAAACCAATTCCCCAAACTGTTTGTAATTCCCTGCATCTCGATATAGATACTCAAATTTCAGATTATTTTTTGAAGCGTACATTGTTATGATATATTAGGAAGTTTACATCTGGAAGGAACTTTGAAGGTAAAAAAATCTCCTTGCCATCATATCTTATGAAGAAATTTTCGATGGCACTTTGGTCTTTCTCTTTCAAAAGTTGCTCCGAAACTTTGATTTTATAGTCCGGGGTTATCGTCATCAATCCATTCTCAAAAGCTTTATCGTGTAAACCATTAATAGCAATTCCATTACGAGGATTGAGCCTGTTTTTCTCATCTTCGCTCCATGGTTTAATATGACCGGCAATTAAAAGTTCTGGATTTTTTAAACCAGTAATACAACAAGTGTAATTGTATGAAGCTAATATTGAGCTTCAGAAAAATGATTGATTAATCCTAGCTTTTATCACCCGTTCTCTGGTTATTCCTGCTTTTGGTAAGAGTACTTCACTTATGTTATTGAGCCGTTCAATGGGTTTGTTTTCTATTTTGGACCGAAGTTTCTCACTCTCATAGGGTAGTTCTTCCCAATTGGTGTAATACTCATTCCAAACTTCCCTATCAAGTTTGCTTGTATTTGAGGCTCCTTTAATTCCTCTTGCCTTTAAACTTGGATCAAGACTTGCAAAATTTACTAATTTATAAGCTATGGAACTAGGTGTCCTATTTATCAAATTAGCAAGATGTATGACTTCGGGGTTGGTTTTATGTAATCTGCCAAATGGTAATTTGCAATACAGATTTATTGCTAAAATCAATTCATTTCGTGTCCAAAGTCTTTGCCCTTCTTTCATTCATTGTCTTTTTGGGTGACAAATTTGTTTTGATACGTGGAAGATAGACATTTACGAAGTCGAATTTGATATTTAGCAAAAACAATCTTTTCACTATTTCAACGATTTGGACAAGTTATAGGGTTGTTAATTACCATTTTTTGTTTGATTAAAAATCGAGCTTAAAAGATTAACTCAAGAAATGATTCTTAACAACTTTGTTAACTATATATCTAAACCGCCTCCTTTTTCTCGCTCACCCTTCGACTTCGCTCAGGGCGCCCTGTTGTACACCTGGGCTAAATCTTAGCCACATCGGGATTACGTTGCCTAACCTGCTTTTTTTTCTGAAAGGTACTTCCAATAGCGTTTGGGCACATGTTGCGTATGTAATTTGGGGTTGATCCGGGATAGGATTCCGGTACTTTTAAAATAATCGTTCCACAGGGTCTGGTATTCGTATTCCCCATTTACAAAGGCATCACTTTTATGGGTTTTGTTGTGGTGGATGTCCTTTAGGTTGAGGGACACCATTTCCACATGATCCAAGTTGTAATAGATGCCATACTTGCGCTTTACATCATAAATCAGCCATTGCTGGTCGGTGTAGCGGTCCCGAAAATGCTTGGAAATAAGGGGCAGTACATCAAAATCGGGTTCAATGTTGGCAAAATAGATATCATCCTTGGTCAACTGGAACCGCACAAAAGCCTCCATGCGGTGTTTTTCACGCCCCACCTTTCGCGCCAATTGACTGATGTGCAAAACCGTGCTATCCGAATAATCCAGATACTTGCCGTTTTGGACGCGCATCAATTTTTGGATGTAATCAAAAAGCAACATTTCCACACCTTCTGTTTCACTCAAAAAAGCAAAATACACATTGGAAATGGCATTGTGGCTCTTGTTACGGATACCGTTCCAAACGCGTTTGGCTTTTTCCACATGGGTGAAAATGGTCTCCGTTTCAGAAAACAGTCCATTTTGGCAACGACCATTCTTTTGGATATCGGCCACGGATATCTTTTCATCAAAAGCAACGAATACGGCCGTGAGAAAACCGTTGAAGCTGCCATCGTACATTAAGGTTGTTGAAGCATTCATAACGCTTGTGTTTTAGTTTTTGATGTCATTTCGAAGGAGTGCGACTGAGAAATCTAGATTTCTCACATTCGTTCGAAATGACACAGTTGTTCATTGCTAATTGCTCATTGTTTATTGTTAATTGAACAATGATAATTGTGCACTGTATTGGTTCCGAAACTTGCCAGACGAAGTCTGCAAGATCATCCCCTTGATTTTCTCCGCATCCAAGTCGCGACGCTCCCAATGACGGGAATCGCACACCATAAAATATTGGGCACGGTTGAGGGCCACCCCGATTTTCTTGAGATGGTCCCAGTTCAATCTTCTAAATTTTCGGGAGTCCATGATTTTTTGAACGGACTGCATCCCTATCCCCGGAATACGAGCCAAAAGACGTTTGTCCGCCGTGTTCACATCCACTGGAAAATGGTGTAGGTTGCGCAATGCCCATGAAAGTTTGGGGTCCACCTCCATATCCAGGTTGGGATGCTCATGGTTCAAAATTTCGTTCACGGCAAAACCATAAAAGCGCAACAACCAATCGGTTTGGTACAATCGATTTTCCCGTAACATGGGAACCTGCGAGCCAATGGCCGGCAAACGGGCATCATCAGCAACAGGCACGTAACCAGAATAATACACCCTTCGCATTTGGTAGGTTTTATAATAATAGGTGGCGGAGTACATGATATCCTTGTCCGTTTCCCCGGAAGCGCCCACGATCATTTGGGTGCTTTGTCCGGCAGGGGCATATTTAGGTGTGCTCTTGATGATTTTTCGTTCCGCCTGGTACCGCACGATTTCATTTTTCACCTTCAACATGGGTTTGGTAAAGTCCTCGTGCTTTTTCTCGGGAGCTAATAGTTTCAGTCCGGATATAGTGGGTACCTCAATGTTCACGGAAAGTCGGTCTGCGTATAATCCGGCTTCAAACATGAGTTCGTCACTTGCCCCTGGAATGGATTTCAAATGAATGTACCCGTTGAAATTTTCCTCTTCCCTTAGTTTCTTCGCGACGGCAACCAAGCGTTCCATGGTGTAATCCGCATTTTTAAAGATGCCGGAACTCAAAAACAATCCTTCAATATAATTTCTTCTGTAAAAGTTGATGGTCAAATCTACCACCTCCTGAATCTTAAAAGCGGCCCTTTGAATATCATTGCTCTTGCGGGTAACACAATACGCACAATCATAAATACAATGATTGGTCAACAGGATTTTCAACAGGGAGATACAGCGCCCGTCCTCGGTGTAGCTATGGCAAATACCCATTTTGGAAGCATTGCCCAACCCCTTTGTTTTGTTGGTTCGGTCACTTCCGCTACTGGCGCAGGAAACATCGTATTTTGCCGCATCGGCCAGTATGTTCAATTTTTCGCGTACTCTATCAAAGTCCATAACTCGGAAATATTCCAATCAAAAATATGGAAATAATCCAATAAATGGAAATAATCCATAAAAAGTTTTGGAAATAATCCAAATTGGTTATATTTGGAAAGCGATGTCAGGTCGAGCACAGTCGAGACCTAATGTAAGATGAAGGTCAATAACTTCTCGACTGCGCTCGAAGTGACACAAAAATGCAGAAATGGAAAATGAACTGACATTAAAACGCTTTACCGATATCCGACGCGAGTTGGGCTATACCCAAGCGGAGTTTGCCGATTTGTTGGGGGTGAAGAACACCACCGCCGATATTGAACGGGGTAGAACCAAACTTTCTGGAAAAGTGGTCTCCGAACTTTTAAAACAATTCAAAATCAATCCGCTGTGGTTGTTCGGGGAAAGTGATCAAAAACATTTGGATACGTCCAAGACCAGTGTAATCCCCAAAGTGGTCACCGTGGACAATTCCGATAATGACAACATGGTCTTGGTGAATGCCAAGGCAGCTGCAGGGTATCCCCAAAATATTTCAGATACCAGTTGGTACCGACAACTTCCGGCCTTTGATCTTCCCATTCCAGAATTCCGCAATGCGACATACCGAGGTTTTCAAGTGGAAGGAGACAGTATGCTGCCCAATTTAAGACCCAATGATTGGGTGTTGGCCCGGGCCGTTGAGCATATTGACCATGTGAGCCCCAATAAAATGTATGTAGTGGTTTTACAGGATTCCGTTATGGTGAAAAAGATTGAGCGGAAGCCCAATTCCAACAACATTACGTTGGTGTCCTTGAATGAGATTTATCCTCCTTACGAGATCAAGCCCTTCCAGATTCAGGAAATTTGGGAAGTGAGCAGCAAGCTTACTTTTAATATTGATGCAACCACTGAAACTGGTTTGTTGAAACAGTTGCAACAATCCATGGAGGAATTGAAACGGCAGATTACTGGATAACGATTCAAAATCCGTTCCCCACTGTTTTGGTCTGGATTCGCATCAAGAAATTGTGGGCGGTCAGATAAAGGACTGAACCATCATTACCCCAAGCGCAGTTGGCCGTCCGTTGTCCTGTTTCAATTCGTCCCAAAAGCTTTCCTTTGGGGGTAATGATCAGAAGGCCACCGGGTCCCGTGGAAAAAATGGTCCCATCCTTGGCGACCTTAATGCCATCCAAAGAACCTACCAAACCTTCTTTTCGCAGTGCAGAGGCATCAAAGAATATAGTGCCTGCATCTAATGAACCATCATCTTTAATGTTGTAAGCCATGATATAGGGAGCATTGTTGTCGGATTGATTCACATAGAGTATTTTTTCGTCAGGGGACAGCGCAAGTCCATTTGGACGTGAAAGATTGCCTACAACCAAATCAACCTTGCCATCAACATTTATTTTATAGACGCCAAATACATCCATTTCGCGCGTTTCGGAATTTTCAAGCTCTGGAAGGCCATAAGGTGGATCTGTAAAATAATACACCCCGTTGGAGGCCTGTACAATATCGTTGGGACTATTGAAACGCTTGCCGTTCCATGTATCTGCAATAGTCATTTTTCCGCCGATGGAAAGCGGCATCCGCGATATTCTTCGGTCACCGTGTTCACAGGCCACCAGTTCCCCGTTGTTATTGATGATAAGGCCATTGCTGCCGGGTTCCTTACTGTATGGGAGTATTCCTGTGTAGCCGGAAGGTTTTAAAAATGGTGTGACCCATTCGTTTTCTGCCCATTTAAAAATAGTATTTTGCGGAGCGTCCGAAAATAGGAGGAACCCACCTTCTTTCACCCAAACGGGACCTTCGGACCATATAAAACCTTCGGCGAGCAATTCTATTTTGGCATCTTTATCCATGTAGTCATAAAATGCATCATCCAAAGCCACTAGCTTACCCGTTGTTTTCTGTTGGGCGGTACATGCTAAGCCAATACTTAATAATAGAAGGGTTAATTTTTTCATTTTGAATCAGTTATAATTTTAGAGACACTCAAACGACTAGATTTGATTAGACAAACAAGTATCCTTTATGGCTCTGGCCAGCTTTTTCGCGGCTGACGGATTACGTCGGAACCACAGCTCAGGCTCAAAAATCTCCAATTCGGCCAAGGCCCAATTCCCATCGTTGTCCTTGAACATATCCACTCGTGCATAAACCGGAAGTTCCGGAGCAGCATTTACCACTTTTTGGGCAAACGCAATCTGATCTTCTGAAGGGTGGTATTCATGTACACTGCCCCCAAAATCATCCTGCACCCGAAAATCCCCTGGCTTGGCAATTTTAAGCACGGCATGGGTGAATTCCCCATTGAACAACATCATCGAAATTTCCCCTTCGGAAACAATGTTTTCCTGAAACTCTTGGAGTATCATGGCCTCTTGGGAAATCAATTGTTGAAAGATTGTTTCATGATCAGCAATCGCCTCCTTTTTGATTTTGTAGGTGTGTCTAGCTGCACCGGACACACATGGTTTTACCACGAAAGTATCTTTTCTAAATCCAAAACGGTCCGTGGCTTCGGAGAAAGCGTTATGTAAAGTTGTTTGGGTTCCTTTTTCCACAAAAAAGGTCTTGGGAATGGTCACGCCCGCTTCCGAGAGATCTTTTAGATAGTGCTTGTCAATGTTCCAATCAATCAACTTTTTGGAATTGATAAATTGAGTCTGTTGACTTGCGGTTCTGAACCATTTTGAAAATTCTTCGAACCGATCAAAATAATCCCAAGTGGTTCGGAACACGGCCAATTTGGTACTGGACCAATCAAATGCTGCATCGTCCCAAGAAACACGGGTCACCTTCAATCCTTCTTCTTGCAAGGCTTCAACAACTAAGCGGTCTTCCAATAGTACATTTTCCACGTAGGGTGTGCGTTTTTCTGGGGCTACGTACCTGTGGTCCGTCAGTACAACAACATCAAACTGCATTCAATGGAATTTAAAATCCGACCGCTTTGTCATCACCTCGTTTGTCCGCGCCACCTTCCAGTTTACCATCGGGCAATACGCGGATGGCATCCACTTTACCAATAATAGGGGTGCGTTCCTCGTTGATGATGTATCCTTTGGATTTCAACTCATTGATCAATTCCTCGGAAAAACCTTCGGGTTCAAAAATGACCATGTCGGGCAACCATTGGTGATGGAACCTTGGTGCATTGACCGCCTCCTGCATACTCAAATTGAATTCATACACATTCATAATGGTCTGGGCTACAGCAGTGATGATAGTGGAACCGCCTGGAGTACCCACAACCATATACAATTTACCATCTTTTTCCACAATGGTGGGTGTCATACTGCTCAACATTCGTTTTTCAGGAGCGATGCTGTTGGCTTCGGCCCCTACTAATCCGAACATGTTGGGGACACCGGGTTTGGAGCTAAAATCGTCCATTTCATTGTTCAAAAAGAAGCCAAGTTCATCGCAGTACAACTTGGAACCATAACCACCATTCAGTGTGGTTGTGGCCGAAATGGCATTGCCTTCACTATCCACAATGGAGTAGTGGGTAGTTTCGGAACTTTCGATGATTTCCACTTCACCGTGACTTACATCAGAAGACAACGTGGCTTTATCAAAAGAGAAATTGGCCATGCGTTCCTTTAAATAATCATCGCTTAGAAGCACATCGTAGGGAATGTCGACAAAGTCGGGGTCTCCCAAAAAGTAATTCCGATCCGCATAGGCACGACGGGAAGCTTCCGTGAACAATTGAATGGTTTGGGCTGAATTATGTCCAAATTTGGACACCTTGTAAGGCTCCATCATCTTGAAAATTTGGTTGATGGTGACCCCGCCACTACTGGGAGGACTCATGGAAATCACATGAAGGTCCCTATAATCGAATTCAACAGGATCCCGCCATTTGGCCTCATATTTGGCCAGGTCTTCTTCGGTGATGAAACCTCCTTTTTCCTGCACAAAGGCGGCCAGTTTTTGGGCCACTTCACCTTTATAAAAACCATCACGACCTTTTTCCATGATGATTTCCAAGGTTTTGGCCAGTTCAGGATATTTAATGGTGTCACCTGCCTTAAACGGTTGTGCGAATTTGGTGCTATCACCATTGGCCTCAATAAAACGCTCACGGGTACCTTCCAATCGTTGGGCCTGTTTTTCAGTGACCACGACGCCTCGTTTGGCCAAGGCAATAATGGGTTTCATGATTTCGGAAAGGGGAAGGGAACCAAATTTTTTGTGCACTTCCATAACTCCGGCCACGGTACCGGGGACTCCCGCAGAAGTGGCACCTGATGTGCTCATTCCGGGAATAACATTACCCAAGGAATCCAGGTACATGTCTTTATGGGCCGCCAATGGAGCTTTTTCCCTATAATCGATTCCTCCAACTTCTCCATTGTTTTTACGGTAGACCATAAATCCACCTCCGCCTAAATTCCCGGCAAAGGGGTAGGCCACGGCCAAGGCGAGTTCGGTAGCCACCATGGCATCAAATACATTGCCACCTTTTTCCATGATCTCCACTCCAATTTTGGAGGCTTCTTCACGGGCCGAAACCACCATTGCCTTTTCGGCGACCAGTCCGGTTGGGGTTGCCGGTTGTTGTTTGCAATTGATAAAAAAGATGAGGGGGAGCAGGAGTATCAGTCTTCGCATAGGGAAATAAATTTTTGTCGGGAAAAGGTAATCAATTCTTCAAAAAAAGCGGTGAATTCGTTTTCAAAATCCGAGTAATGCTCTTCGAGGTCCAAAATGGCAAAATTCATCTTGGATTTGTTCTGTGTACGGCGGTTCATACCGTTCAGTACTCGGTCAATACCCGTTAAATTGGCATAATTGAGCAGCCAGTTATCCGTAATCATATAGGGCATCATCCGCTTGGTGGGCAAGGGGAGAATATCATAGTTGTCCTCTAGTAGGTCATAAAAGCTTTCCACATACCCATCCAAGGGAACATTGGAATAGTCGGTCCAATTTTTGGCCAGGAAATGGTCATAAAAGATATCTACAATTACCCGACTGTAATGACTGTAATTTTTATGGAGCCGTTTACTACTTTGTCTTGCAATGGGATGTGCATCGGTAAAGGTGTCTATTTCACGGTGGAGCAAGATGCCTTTCTGGATTTTTTCAGGGAAATGTTTGTACTTGTTGCCACGGATATGATCAGCAAAAAAGTTGCCCAAGGTAATTTCCTTGTCATCGAAAGACAGATAGATATGGGCCAAGAAATTCATCGGGGCAAAAATCTTTTATGTCGAAATTTACAAATTCAAAACTAGGGTTAAGGCATAGCCTTTTATATTTGCAAAAACTTTTTTAACAATTATGACACTGATAAAATCAATTTCTGGAATACGAGGAACCATAGGAGGTAAGACCAATGACAACCTGACACCGTTGGATGCCGTTAAGTTTGCGGCCGCTTATGGCTCTTGGTTGAAGGACTATTCCAAAAAGGAGAAATTGATGGTCGTCATTGGAAGGGATGCCCGGCTTTCGGGTGAAATGATCCAAAATTTGGTGGTTTCTACCTTGGTTGGATTGGGTATCGATGTCATTGATTTGGGATTGTCCACCACCCCGACCGTTGAAATTGCCGTTCCTTTGGAAAAAGCGGACGGCGGTATCATTTTAACGGCCAGTCATAACCCCAAACAATGGAATGCCCTGAAATTGTTGAATGAGAAAGGTGAATTCTTGGATGCTGAACAAGGTGCCAAAATTTTGGAATTGGCTGAAAAAGAGGGTTTTGAGTTTGCCGAAGTGGATGATTTGGGAGAGATCATTAAGAACGACTCCTATATCGATATCCATATTGATGAAGTATTGGAATTGCCATTGGTAGATGCTGAAACCATCAAAAAAGCTGGTTTTAAAGTAGTTGTGGACGGAGTGAATTCCACAGGAGGTATTGCCATCCCGAAATTGCTTCATGAACTGGGTGTGGAAGTGGTGAAATTGTACTGTGAACCCAACGGGCATTTTCCACATAACCCAGAACCGTTGAAAGAACATTTGGGGGATATCTGTAAAAAAGTGGTTGAGGAAGAGGCCGATTTTGGAATCGTTGTCGATCCCGATGTAGACCGATTGGCCTTTATCAGTAATGATGGGGAAATGTTCGGCGAGGAATATACGTTGGTAGCTTGTGCCGATTATGTTTTGGGCAAGACCAAGGGCAATACAGTATCCAACTTATCATCATCCAGAGCGTTAAGGGATGTTACCCAAAAACACGGTGGAACATATGAAGCTGCAGCCGTTGGAGAAGTGAACGTAGTGACCAAAATGAAGGTCAACAATGCTATCATCGGTGGTGAGGGTAATGGAGGTATCATTTATCCTGAAAGCCATTATGGTAGGGATGCTTTGGTAGGTACCGCTTTGTTTTTGATGTTGATGGCAGAAAGGGGAGGGACCGTTGCGGAACTACGGGCCAGTTACCCAAGCTATTTCATGAGCAAAAAGAAAATTGAGCTCACTCCCGAGCTTGATGTGGATGCCTTGCTAGAGGCCATGTACCATAAATACAAGGATGAAGAGGTTTCAACCATTGACGGGGTAAAAATCGACTTTGCTGAAAACTGGGTACATTTGAGGAAATCCAATACGGAACCTATTATCCGGATTTATACTGAGGCAAAATCCCAAAAGGAGGCCGATGCCCTTGCAGATAGGATTATATTGGAAATCAAGGAAGTAGCAGGATTGGCTTAAAGCTTATAAATGATTTCGCACTTGTTGAAATCATCTTTGGAAATATCGGTGCGTTTGTCAGAATCCATCCAAATTCTCCACGTGCCGTTTTCTTTTCGTAAGCCAACATTAAAGTATCCATACCCGCGAACAACAAGCGAGGTATCACCCTTGTTTTGGGAGCTCAACTGGTAATAACCTGATTGGAAAGCAACATCTTCCGTTTCGTTGATGGCTGTGTTTAGAATCGCAAAGGCAATTCCTAATGTATTGCCTCGGTCTCTTACCGACTCCAAGAATCCACCAAAATTTTCAAGGTAATCTTTCCCTGTTTCAATTTTGTTTTGATCCACCATGTGCCGAACAATATCTATCGTGTGAATGGATTTTATTTTTTCGGAATCCAGTTGGTCGTATGCTTCCATAAAAGGAGTCCAAACATCCTTTTTAATGTTTTCCAAAACTTCATTAGATACTGTTACATGACTTTCCTGTGCAGAGCAAATCCCAAGGCAGAGGAAAAATAGGAATACTAAGGAATTTTTCATGGTTTCATGGGTTGATGAGCACCAATATTATTAAAGTCTTTGGAACTAACGGCCTTGTTTAGGAAAGAATTGGGATATCAGTCAGCCAACCGTCCAATAACCTCCTTGCTGAACTCCGCTGGCACCTTGTTCTTGTGCTTCCAGCGTTTGTGGGTCCAGAAGTAATATTCGGGCGCTTCGTAAATGGATGCTTCCGTTTCCTTTAAAAAGGCATCCGTGATTTTATAGTCTTCGACCTCGGAGGGGTTTTCGGAAAGAATTTTGAAGGTGCCTTCATAATACCCTCTTTTCTTTTTGCGGATTCTAAGATATACCGGGATAATATTATTTGCTTTGCAGATTTCTTCCCCGCCAACGTGCACAGGAACCGTTATACCCATAAATTCAGTCCAATATTTGGCCCTTCCCAACATAGGGGATTGATCACTTATGATGCCCACCATTAATAGTTCATTACTTTCTTTAGCGGCCTTAAGGATTTTTCTGGATTCTTTGGTGGAAATCAATTGAGTGTTGAATTTGCCTCGTATTTTTCGTATCAATCTATCAAAATACTTGTTCTGTATCTTTTGATAGATGCCGTAACCCTTGGATTTTATCTGAAGGTTCAAAGATAGTACCCATTCCCAGCTGGCATAATGGGGTAGCATGAGCATGGTATTTATGCCCTGGTCTTCGAGGTTGTTCAATATTTCGATGTTGGTGACGGTAAATCGTTTCTGGATTTCTTTTTTACTTATCCCCATTGTCTTGATCATCTCCAAGAACATATCGCACATATGTCGATAGAACTTTTTCTCAATGGCAAGTCGTTCTTCTTCTGATTTATTTGGAAAAACAAGTGCCAAGTTGTTGCGAACCACTTTTTTACGATACCCGACCACATGGTATAGCAATACATAGATGCCGTCCGACAAAAAATAAATGATTTTGAACGGAAGTCGGGATACTAGCCAAAGCAGGGGATAAGCGAGGATATAAACTAACAGTTGCATGCACTTTTCTTGTGTGCAAATATAGCTATATTTGAAACCAAACGTTTATGTAATGGTCAATTTGCACATCGCTACCATAGCCATCATGGCTGCCAATGTCCTCGTCTCGATAAGGGGATTCAGTGATTCAGGATTTTTTGATAGGTACAAGTTCCAAATCAACGCTATCAGGGCCGGTCAAAAGGAACGTATGGCAACTTCTGGGTTTTTACATGTGGATATCTCCCATTTGTTTTTCAATATGTTCACCCTATATTTTTTTGCCAATGTGGTGATAAGCTGGTTCGGGCCTGCTAAATTCTTGATCATTTATTTTGTGAGTTTGATAGGAGGGAGTTTATTGGCCCTTTTCTTTCATAAAGATGAACCATATTACAGCGCAGTTGGGGCAAGTGGTGCGGTCACCGGGATTTTGTATGCAGCCATTTTGTTGAATCCTGACATGCAATTGGGCATCATGTTCATCCCAATACCGTTGCCGGCCTATGTTTTGGGTATTGCGTATTTGCTTTATTCCATTTATGGAATGAAAAGCAGATTAGGAAACATTGGGCATACCGCTCACTTTGGTGGGGCCATTGGCGGTTTTGCCACCACATTATTGTTCAAACCAGAACTGTTGGTGACGGATACCTGGATCGTGATCTTGTTGGCCATTCCCATCATCATATTGTTCGTGCTCGAAAAATTGGGCAAGATCTAAACAAAAAAAGCCTGGGCAGTACCCAGGCTTTTTTTGTAAAGTTGTTTTGTGCTTAGTTGAGCATTTCCGCTACTTTTTCCTCAAGAGCGGAACCTCTAAGGTCGCGAGCTACAATAACCCCTTTTTCATCCAATAGAAAAGCGGCTGGAATAGCGTTGATATTATACATTTGGGCAATAGGATCGTTGAACCTCTGTAGGTTGGAAATATGGTTCCAAGCCAAACCATCGGATTCAATGGCACCTTTCCAAGCGTCTGCTTGGGTGTCCAAAGAAACACCGATCACATTAAAACCTTTGTCGTGGTATTTGTTGTATACCGCTACGATATTTGGATTTTCGGCACGGCAAGGTCTGCACCAAGCGGCCCAAAAGTCAACCAAGGTCAGTTTGGAATTTCCGGTTACGTCGCTTAAAGCCAATTGATCACCATTGGGAGTTGGGGCCGAAAAGTCAGGGGCAACATCCCCAACCTCGGTGGATTTCATTTTATCCAACTGCTCCTGTATCTTTTTACCGGGTTCGGTCGCCTTGATTTCTGGAGTTAGGTTGTCAAAGATCTCCCTAACCTCGTTCAACGGAATTGCTTTAGTGCCCATCAAATTGCCAACAATCAATACAGAGATTAATGCACCTGGATTTTCTTTGGCATAATTTACGTTGAAGTTTTTGGCTTCTTCCTGAAATTCAATGAATTCCTCACGAAGTGCGGTAACGGTGGCAGTATCTTGCTTTTGTGCAGCCATGCGCATATCGTTTTGCATGGACATGGCCCTTTCCGACAGTTTTCTGGATTCGGTTAAAAAATCCATGAACATATCGTTTTGCTCCGTTCCTTTAATTTTGGCGAATGCGATACTGTCTTTTTGGAATTCCACTTCAATATCTCCATTTTCAAGCACTACGGGTACATTGCCACGAACCTGATCTACAAAAATGTAGTGTAGTTTAGGTTCGGATTGTGCGCCTGTAAAGGTGAATACCCCATTTTCAACAGTGGTTGTGTCAATGTCAATCAACTGGTTAAGGGAGTCGGTGGTTTTCAAGAATATTTTAAGTCCGTTCTCCGGTTCACCGGATATGGTTCCACTTACTGTGTACCCATCGGATTTTGAACTGCATGATGCCAATACTAAAACGCCAAGTACTATGGCAACTATTTTTTTCATTTCACAAAGTTTAAGGTGCTAAGGTATTGATTCCATATGGCATAAAAAAACCCTTGGCTCACTAAGAACCAAGGGTTATGATCTTTTAAGTCTTTATTTAGAATTGGTATCTGATGCCCAGGGCAATATCAAAATCAAAGTCATTGTCGAAGCCGTCATACCCGATTAGACCAATTTCTGGCCTGAAATCCAAGGATATCAACAATGGAATGTCGAAGTTGTATTCTACACCGATATCACCGGCGGCAAAAACAAAAAGACCATCATTGTCATCGTCAAAATTGGGGTTGGGTTCAAAATCAACACTTCCCAATCCACCACCAACACCGTAGAACCAATTGAAATTGCCATCCAACGGACGCACCCATTGGTACACGCCGGTCAATTTGAAGGCGTCAAAATCGCGGCTATCGCGCCATCCAAGGTCGAACTCAACGCGATTGGAACTACCAACGGATTTTTGATATGAGATTTCTGCTCCAAATCCATCGCTGTCGCCCAAACGGAGACCAAGTGCATGTTCGGAAATTTCCTGTGCGCTAAGGCTAGCTGTTACAAACAAAAAAAGCGCTGCAAATAATGTGGTAAACTTCATGTGTTTCTCTTTTAAGTTAAAAATTAGAGATAGTTTTGTCATAGATTTACGTTACAAAAACCATTTTGGTTCCCAAAAAGTATTCCAAATTGAATAAAAAGTTGTTAAACCAGCTAGCTGAAAGTCTTGCAGGCGAACTTTTGGTGGACGATTTGAGCAGGGCTCTTTATGCCACCGATGCCTCTGTTTATCGCAAATTGCCTTTGGGAGTTTGCTATCCCAAGAACAAAGATGACATTAAAAAATTGATTGGTTTTGCCAACGAACATAAAATTGGATTGATCCCAAGAACCGCGGGAACCTCATTGGCAGGTCAATGCGTGGGTGAGGGTCTGGTGGTGGATGTAAGTCGGGAGTTCACCCAGATTTTAGCCTTGGATAAGGACAAAAAACAGATCACGGTTCAGCCTGGAGTGGTTCGGGATGAACTCAACCTGTATTTAAAACCTTTCGGTCTCTTTTTTGGACCGAACACGTCTACGTCCAACAGATGTATGATCGGAGGAATGGTGGGGAACAATTCTTCGGGCACCACTTCCATTCAATATGGGGTAACCCGTGACAAAGTGGTTTCCATGAGCTGTATTTTGGCTGATGGGAATGAAGCCTTTTTCACTTCCATTTCCAAGGAAGAATTTGAAGAAAAGAAGCAAGGTAATTCTCTTGAGGCCAAAATTTACAACACCCTTTTTGAAGAGCTTTCCAACAAGGAAACACAGGAAACTATTCTAAAAGAGTTTCCAAAACCCAGCATCCACAGAAGAAATACGGGATATGCCGTGGACGAACTTCTCAACAATAATTTGTTTGGGGATTATGAGGCCGATTTCAACCTGTGTAAATTATTATCGGGAAGCGAGGGAACCTTAGCTTTTACTACAGAAATCACCTTGCAATTGGACGATTTGCCACCTGCATATTCTGCTATGGTGGCCACCCATTACAAAACTTTGGAGGATTGTTTAAAGGACGTTGCACCAGTGATGGGTCACAATCTCCATACCTGCGAAATGATGGACAAGGTAATCTTGGATTGTACCAAAAATAACAGGGCGCAGCTTGTAAATCGTTTTTTTGTGGAAGGTGACCCTGCCGGTATTTTGATGCTGGAAGTGCGATCACATTCCGAAGAAAATTTACAACAACAACTGGATGGACTTTTAAAAACTATTGAAAAATCCGGGTTGAGCTATGCCAGTCCGGTATTGTATGGAGATGACATCAACAAAGCCGTTGAACTGCGAAAAGCTGGTCTTGGATTGTTGGGAAATATGGTAGGGGACCGCAAGGCAGTTGCCTGTATTGAAGATACGGCCGTTGCTTTGGAAGATCTTAAGGATTTTATCGGAGAGTTTTCCAAGATTATGGAAGAATACGGTCAAGATGCGGTGTATTATGCCCATGCAGGGGCTGGGGAACTGCATTTAAGACCTATTCTCAACCTAAAAAAAGCAGAGGATGTGGTATTGTTCCGTTCCATTACCACGGATGTAGCCAAACTGACCAAAAAGTACCAAGGAAGTTTCAGTGGGGAGCATGGCGATGGTATTGTGAGGGCCGAATTTATCCCCTTGATGATAGGGGAGCAGAACTACGAGTTGTTGAAACGGGTAAAATCCCTTTTTGACCCGAACTTGATCTTCAATCCGGGTAAAATAGTGGATGCCTACCCCATGGATGAGTCCCTTCGTTATCAAATTGACAGAGAAGAACCCAAGATCAATACCTTAATGGACTTCAGGGACAGTGAAGGCATTTTAAGGGCTGCTGAAAAATGTAATGGGAGTGGAGACTGTAGGAAGAGCCATAACATGAGTGGGGGGATGTGTCCCAGTTATCAAGCCACTAAAAATGAAAAGGATACTACTCGGGGCAGGGCCAATACCCTTCGGGAGTTTTTGACCCATTCCGAAAAAACCAATCGGTTTGACCATAAAGAAGTAAAGGAGGCCTTCGACCTGTGTTTGAGTTGTAAGGCATGTGCAAGTGAATGTCCCAGTAATGTGGATATCGCCACCTTAAAAGCTGAGTTTCTGTACCATTACCAAGAAGCGAACGGGTATCCGCTAAGAAGCAAACTGTTTGCCTATAACACCCAGCTCAATGCTTTGGGAAGCAAAATCCCAGGAATTACTAATGCTATTTACAAGTCAAAATCCTTGGGAGGACTGTTGAAAAAAGTCTCAGGAGTAGCTCAGGAACGTTATCTGCCCAGTGTGCATCGGTTTAATTTTGAAAAACATCTCCAGGAATACCGAACCAAACACATCGACCTTTCCAAAAAAAGGGTAGTGCTCTATGTGGATGAGTTTGTGAAGTATTTGGATATAGAAGTAGGTAAAGACGCCATTGAATTGCTTTGTTCTTTGGGGTATGATGTGCAACTTTTTTATGCAGAAAGCGGCAGGACTTATTTATCCAAAGGGTTTTTGAAGCAGGCCAAGAAATTGGTGGCCAAGAACATGGAAAGTCTTAAACCTTATCTTGATGACAATTTAGTGATTGTAGGTCTGGAACCTTCCGCGATCCTTTCTTTTAGGGATGAATACCAGCGGCTACATGAGGATAAAGAGGTGTTGGACAAATTGGCAGGCAAATCCTTTTTGATCGAAGAATTCTTGGCTTCTGAGATAGCTGCAGGACAAATCAACTCTGATAGCTTTACGGACGAGGAACGTACGATCAAAATTCATAGCCATTGCCATCAAAAAGCGTTGAGCAACCAAAAAGTGACTTTTGACGTGTTGAATCTGCCAAAAAATTATAAGGTATCCATTATAGCCTCAGGTTGTTGTGGAATGGCGGGCTCCTTCGGATATGAAAAGGAACATTATGAAACCAGTATGAAAGTAGGAGGTCTAAAATTGTTCCCAGCTATCAGCAAAAGCGGTAAAGAGGTCATTATTGCCGCAAATGGAACAAGTTGTAGACACCAGATCAAGGATGGCACGGAAAGGGAAGCGGAGCATCCTGTCTCAATCTTGAGGAAAGCTTTGGTCGTCTAGGCTTTTGGGTTTGATGTTTTCCTCTTCTTCCTCAAAAAAATCATTTGTAACATCCTCAATGTCAATATCCTTATCGGTGATGGAAGCAATGAGTTCGTTCATGTCCATTTCTTTCAGGTCTTCGTCCACAAAGAAAGGAGAAAGCTTGTCGTGGTTATAATGATAGATTTTCCAACGCTTGAAGGAATATTCCAAGGCGGTCAGGTTTTCAACCCAATCCCCTGAATTCAGGTAAATACAACTACCGTTTTTGTTCTCGTACACTTCCTTTTTGGGTTGATGGATGTGTCCGCAGATCACGTAGTCGTATTCATTTTCTATAGCCAACTCGGCCGCTGTTTTTTCAAAATTATTGATGTACTTAACTGCACTTTTCACGCTGTTCTTGATGCGTTTGGATAGGGAATATTTCTCTCGCCCCATCTTTACTAAACACCAATTGATGATGCTGTTGATCAAAATTAGAAGGTCGTAACCGTACCCGCCCAGTTTAGCCAGCCATTTGGCATTTTGGATGGAAACATCGAATACATCACCATGAAAAATCCAAGCCTTTTTGCCATCTAGGTTCAAGACCAGTTTGTTCATGATCTTAAAATTGCCCATTGAAGTATCACTGAACTTACGGAGCATTTCATCATGATTTCCAGTGATATAGTAAATCTCGGTACCTTTGGAGGCCATCCCGATGATTTTGCGAAGGACCTTTAAATGGGAGGGGGGGAAATACCGTTTGCTAAATTGCCAAATATCAATAATGTCCCCGTTTAAAATCAGCTTTTTGGGCTGTATGCTATTGAGATAAGCGATCAGTTCATCGGCATGGCAACCGTAGGTTCCCAAATGCACATCTGAAATGACGGCCAATTCTATCTTCCTTTTTTTCAATCGTTGAGGGTTTAAATGCAAAATAAACTGGTAGGAATAAATTGAAAATCAATTTCAAATCATTAATACATGACATTATTGTTAAAAAATCATCATCGCCAATTCCATTATGTTACAATAACATTAAGTGGTTCAGGGGTTTTTCAGTTTGCTTTATAACATCTACCTTTGGAGGTATCTAAAATTTTTATACCGAATGGCAGGAAATTCTTTTGGACAGCTTTTTAGGTTGACCACCTTTGGTGAATCGCATGGAAAGGCTTTGGGAGGTGTGATTGATGGTTGTCCTGCCGGATTGGAACTTGATTTGGATTTCATTCAACAGGAATTAGATCGAAGAAAACCAGGGCAGTCCGCCATTGTTACCCAAAGAAAGGAACCTGACACGGTTGAATTTTATTCAGGTCTTTTCGAAGGCAAGACCACAGGAACGCCGATCGGATTTGCCATCCACAATACCAACCAAAAGTCCCACGACTATTCGCATATCAAAGATTCCTACCGTCCATCCCATGCGGATTATGTGTACGATCAAAAATACGGGTTCAGGGATTATCGCGGTGGTGGACGCAGTTCTGCCCGCGAAACAGCAAGCAGGGTAGTGGCAGGTGCCATTGCCAAGCAGTTTTTAAAAGATGTCAAGATCAGCGCCTTTGTTTCCCAGGTCGGCGAATTGAAATTGGAAAAACCCTATCAAGAACTCGATTTTTCCAATATTGAATCCAACGCAGTCAGGTGCCCGGATACCGAAATGGCCCAAAAGATGGAAGACTACATCAAGGCCATTAAAAAGGAAGGGGATACCATTGGCGGTGTGGTGACCTGTGTAATTCAAAATGTACCAATCGGTCTAGGAGAACCGGTTTTTGATAAGCTCCATGCTCGAATGGGTGAGGCCATGTTGTCCATCAATGCCGTTAAGGGTTTTGAATATGGGAGTGGTTTTGCCGGAGTGGTCATGAAAGGTAGCCAACACAACGACGCCTACAATACTGACGGTACCACCCAAACCAACCGTAGCGGTGGAGTTCAGGGGGGAATCAGCAATGGTATGGATATTTACTTCAATGTGGCCTTTAAACCGGTGGCCACCGTTTTACAGTCCTATGAAACCATCAACAAGGAGGGAGAAAAAGTGACCGCCCAAGGTAAGGGTAGGCATGATCCCTGTGTGGTGCCGAGAGCGGTTCCCATCGTGGAAGCCATGGCAGCACTGGTTTTAGCGGACTTTTCCCTTTTGGCACGCACCAACAAAATCTAAGTTGGCATTAGGTGGTTTCCTAGCAAAAAAGTAACTTACTGCCATTAAAACCAACTTATGAAAAAACTGGAATTACACTGGCGCATCCTTATTGGTATGGCCTTGGGTGTTTTGTTTGCGTTGTTAATGGTTCAATTTGAATGGGGTCCCAAACTCGTTGCGGATTGGATCAAGCCTTTTGGCAATATTTTCATCAACTCCTTAAAACTTATTGCAGTTCCCTTGATTTTGGCCTCCTTGATCAAAGGGGTCTCTGATTTGAAGGATATTTCCAAACTATCCAAAATGGGAGGTAGGACCATTGGAATCTACATCCTTACCACGGTTATTGCCGTTTCCATTGGTTTGATGGTTGTAAACATTGTAAAACCTGGTAATTCCATCACAGAGGAAACCCGTAATGAACTGGTTGAAAATTATAAAGGTGATGCGGATTCCATCAAATCCAAAGCAGATAAACAAAAGGAAGCCGGACCTTTACAGGCATTGGAGGATTTGGTTCCCAGTAATATTTTTATGGCTGCTAGCGATAACGGTAACATGCTCCAAGTTATCTTCTTTGCCATATTTTTCGGTATTGGATTGATCTTGATTCCAGAAGAACAGGCCACCCCTGTCAAAAAATTCTTTGACGGGTTCAACGAGGTCATCTTAAAGCTCATCGATATCATTATGCTGGCAGCACCTTATGGCGTTTTTGCCTTGTTGGCGGCATTGGTGGTGGAATCACCAAGTTTGGACCTTTTCAAAGCTTTGGCCTGGTATGCTTTCTGCGTTGTACTTGGACTTATTTTGATGATCAACGTCTACTTCTTGATCGTTTGGGTGTTTACCAAGAAAACTCCAGCCTTCTTCTTAAAAGGGATGTCTCCTGCCCAATTGTTGGCATTTTCAACCAGTTCCAGTGCCGCAACCTTGCCGGTGACCATGGAAAGGGTGGAAGAGCATTTAGGTGTTGAAGAGGAAGTGACCAGTTTTGTGTTGCCGATCGGGGCGACGATCAATATGGATGGAACTAGTTTGTACCAAGCCGTTGCAGCTGTATTTATTGCCCAGGCTTTTGGTATGGATTTGAGTCTTTCTGCCCAATTGGGAATCATTGTAACGGCTACCTTGGCCTCCATAGGCAGTGCTGCCGTACCTGGAGCAGGAATGGTCATGTTGGTCATCGTTTTGGCACAAGCAGGCATTCCAGAAGCGGGATTGGCCCTTATTTTTGCCGTGGATAGACCGTTGGATATGTGCCGGACTGTAGTCAATGTAACCGGAGACGCAACCGTATCCATGGTGGTGGCCAAATCAGTCGGTAAATTGGGAGAGCCCAAGGTGAAGCATTGGGACGACAATTACCATAAGGAGGCTTAAATTTCTTCAGTTTGCATGACAATAAACCTAGGTGTTTTCGTTTTTAGGAAATACTAGTGTATTTCAATTTATGTGGATATGATAGGGGAAAAGGAAAAACAGGAGTTGGCCAAAGAGCATGCCGAATTGTTCGAAATTGATGCCCAACTTGATCGTTTGGTGGGAAAGATCGAGCTATTGAGTTATATCAACCCGATCAATATTGAAAAAGAGAAGAATCGGTTTTTTGCCTCTAAATACACCGTTGATCCCGATTTTAAGTATCCCAAACTAAAATTCGACCCCTACGAATTGCACCGGTTGTTCTTTTCGCAACAATTGGAACGCATTCAGGATGACCGAATCCGCAAGTTGTACCAAGAAGTGATCTATTACTATTCCAACATGGTGCAGTGTATCGAAACCATCGGTAAGGGCAAGAATTTTTACTATAATTCCCTTAGGGTTTACGGAACTCCCACTGAAAAGGATGTTCAAAATGCACGGTTCATTCTTCATTTTGCTGATGAACCGATTTCATCAGAAATGGAAAAAGTGTTTTCCGCAGATGAGGCCAAGCGTTATTTTGAGGATTTTGTAAAGCAATACGATTTTCCGCTGAACATTAAATATTCGACCCACATTGCTGCAGAGGCTATGGTGAGCAACAGCACGCAATCGCTGTTGATCAAAAAAAATAACAAGTTCAGCAAAAATCAATTGTTGACGTTGGCCAATCATGAAATTGGGGTCCATTTGGTCACCACTTACAACGGTTTGCTGCAGCCTTTAAAGATTTTTTCCAACGGTTTGCCCAAAAATGTGGAAACCCAAGAAGGTTTGGCGGTGTTCAGCGAATATATGGGTGGTGCCCTTACGTTAAAACGTTTGAAAGAATTGGCCTATCGGGTTTTGGCTGCCGATAGTTTGATCAAGGGATATTCCTTTGCCGATACGTTTGATTTGATCCATGGACAATACAAACTGAATCGGGACGATGCCTTCACCATAACCCTTCGAGCGCATAGAGGGGGAGGGTTTACCAAAGACCGATTGTATTTGAGCGGATTGCGAAAGATATACAAGCGTTACCAAAAGGAGGAGAGCATGGATAATTTGCTTACTGGAAAAGTATCCTTGGATCATGAGGAGACCATCAAATATCTAAAAAGCTTGGGACTTGCACAGCCGATTACCCATCAAAGCTATTCGTTCAACACCAAATTGAACACGAACAAGACCTTGGATTTCATCTTGAATAATTTGAAATAGTCAGCTCAAAAACTTGCCCTTTAACTCTGGGGTTGGAATCATACAAGACTCTTGTTTGCCAAACCATTTATAACGGTTGCGAGCTACAAAGTCATAGATGACATCGCGGATGGATTTGGGAATCCACTTAAATACAGAGGTCAATTTCCACAAACCACCTAATTCACCAGCAATTTCCAATGCAGCATCGGATTTGGTAAAATAAGCTACCCCAGGTTCTATCAGGATAATGGAATCTACTTGGCTTGTATCAATGCGTCGGTCCTTGATCAATTGTTGACCAACTTCACTTTGAATAGCCGCATACCTAAAAACATCCTTTTTGTCCCGTTTTATTACAAACTGGACGCTTCCGCTGCAGAGGTCACAGACCCCATCGAACAAAATGATTTTTTTGTTTTCTTCCATACCATTATTACCGCAAAAGCGCAGCATCTCATTTTTTACAAAGATACTGCGCTTTGGATAGAAAGTCTATTGAGTGAACGGAAAGGTTTATCGCTGATACCCTGCCAATTTCCATAGTTCATCAGGGGTATTCTTGCTCAATTCGAGAACATTTTTGCCGGAGATTTTCATGGCCTTTCTGATGATAAAATTTCCCGTTCGATAACCGATGGATTGCCTGCCATCCGGATGCTCGAACATCCAATGTTGGTAGTTGGCGTCTGTGGGCAATGTCAGGATTTCATTGGCCCATTGTTCAGCAATTTGTTCTTGTGGCGGACTGTCGGTTTCCAAGTATTGATGGGTGTATTCCTCAGAAAATACAACCGCTAAACCCTCATTTATGGCAGCAATGTTAATTCCAGGGCCATACTTGTTGTCCTGAATGGCCCATCCTCTGGATAAATGATGAAATTCGTGAAAAATAGTATGCTTCAATGCTGTTTGAGCAGCTACCGTAATACCACCCGGGTATTTCTCCGAGATTTGAATGGCCACGAAAGGAGGGGAATTGGTTTCGGTGCGCCCTGTAACGCCACCTACCACTTCCAGGTCCCAATCCACAATTTCAACGGCAACCGTAATACTGTCAGGTAATTGCGGTAAAAGTGCTCGTATTTCATCTTCCGAGTTGATGATGATTTCTTGGATCAATTCCTTTTGTTCTGTTGTAAATGGTTTCTCTTCCTCCAAAAAAGTTATAGTGGCACCTACTGGCTGGGATGGATTTTTGCAACCGTTGATAAATAGAAGTCCGAGGCTAAGAATAATGATTTTGATTGATTTCATTTTAGATATATGCTTTCTTTGGAGACTTCTCAAAACAGAAATTGTTACATGGAGGTAAAAAAGTAAACCACGGATGTGCAAAATATCCGTGGTTTACTTTATCTCAATGACAGCTATTTTCAATTACTTTAATGCATAATTGATATATCCACCATCTACCAACAATTCTGTTCCTGTAATAAAACTTGCATCGTCAGAAGCCAAGAACAAGACTGTTTTTGCAATCTCCTCGGACCTTCCCATTCTTTGTAAAGCTGTGGCTGCGGCAAAGAAGTCTTTGGCCGCACCTTGTGTTGCCTTGTCAAATCCAGGTGTTTCCGTAGGTCCTGGACTAACAATGTTTACTCTGATCTGTCTTTCTGCCAATTCATTTGCAGCGATTTGTGCAATTTTGTTCAATGCCCCCTTGGTGGCAGAATATATGCTGGTGCCAGGGCTTGTTGCCGTAGCTACTGTTGAGGACGTGAATAGCACTGATGAGCCATCAGCCAAATGCGGAAGCAACTTTTGCAACGTAAAGAAGGAACCCTTTACGTTCGTGTTGAATTGCGCATCAAAGTCTTCTTCCGTTACTTGACCGATGGGTGCAAATACTGCTATGCCCGCGTTAAGGAAGAGCACGTCGATTTTGTTTCCACTTTCTTCAACCGCTTTTTTCAAAGATGAGATACCTATTAAGGTTGAAGTATCCGAAACCACGGTTTTCAATTTTGGACTGTTGATTTCCGCCGCTGCTTTTTCAAGGTTGGCAGAACTTCTACTTGTGATGAGCACATTGGCACCATTTTCTATAAAAGCTTTTGCCGTAGCCAATCCAATACCGGTACTTCCTCCGGTAATAACTACGCTTTTGTCTGTAAAACTCATTTTAATATTTTTTTTGTTTGAGCCACAAAGGTAGAACCCGTTAATTTATTTTAGTAACTTTGTTACGAAAAGTAACTGTAACTTCGAAGTAACGAAGTAACCTTTTGGTAACAAGAAGTAGTATGGAATGTAAAGAAATCCGCGCAGATGCGCATAAAAAAGAAATGTTGGCCGTGCAGGATGCCATGGATGTGTTGAGTGGAAAGTGGAAAATATCCATTATCTCTTCCATCTGCTATTACAACAAGAGGAGGTTTTCCGATATTTTAAATGATGTTAAAGGTATTTCCAACAAAATGCTGAGCAAGGAATTGAAGGAGCTAGAAATAAACAAGTTGATCAAGCGGATTGTTCTAGATACACAACCCGTTACCGTACAATATCAACTTACAGAGCATGGGAAAACGTTACAGACCATTATCAATAATTTGACGGACTGGGGGAAAGCGCACCGAAAAAAAATCATTGGGCAATAAAATAAACATCGATGCGTATTTATTTCTGGTTTAAAAAAGGGTGGTCCAAGCCAAGGCTTGGACCGTTCCCATAAATGATAATTTTTTCTTTTTCAGATATTAAAACGTTGCCGCATCAATCACATAACGATAACGCGCTTCCTTGTTCACCACTTTTTCCCAAGCATCGTTGATTTGTTCGGCGGAAATCATCTCAATGGTCGGTCGTATTCCGTTGTCTGCGCAGTAATGCACAACCTCTTGGGTTTCTGGTATTCCGCCGATTAGTGATGCATTGAAATTGACCCGTGTGGCTGCCAAATTGATATTGCTAAAGGTCAATTCGAACCCATTGGGCATTCCAACATAGGTAAAATGGCCATAAGGTTTAACACAGGCAATGTATGGTGCCGAGTTGAACTGATATGGAATGGTGCAGATCATATAGTCCAGTTTTTTAGCATAAGCACTCATGCTGCCAAATGACTCATCCACAACAATCACTTCTTTTGTCCCCCATGATTTTATATCATCCACTTTTTCGGGGGAGGTTGTAAAAGCATACACTTCCGCTCCTTTGGACACTGCCAATTTTACAGCCAAATGCCCAAGTCCGCCAATTCCTGCAACCCCTACTTTGTCGCCAATTTTAAATTGGGCATTCATCAATGGGGAGTAGGTGGTGATCCCAGCACATAACAACGGGGCGGCTTCTTCCAAACTAATGTGTTCTGGAATATGGACCGCAAAATGGTCCCTGACTACAATGTTGGAGGCATACCCTCCCTGTGATATTCCGGTCGGCGAAGATGCTTCTGGGTACCCATAAGTGAAAACCGTTTCGCCTTTTTCACAAAAATGTTCCTCACCATGGGTGCAGCTATCACATTCCATACAACTGTCCACCATACAACCAACCCCCGCATGGTCACCTATTTTAAACTTGGTCACATTTTTACCTACTTCAGCAACAATGCCCACAATCTCGTGTCCGGGAATTTGTGGATACTGTTGTGGACCCCAGTGTCCCTTCATTTGATGAATGTCGGAATGACAAATGCTGGCGAATTTAATATCGATCAAGATGTCATTATCCCCTACAGGACGTCGTTCAAACTCCCATGGCTTTAATGTTCCAGATGTGTCAAAGGCTGCATAACCTTTTGATTTTATATTTTCCTTCATAATGATTTTGTTATTATTGTAATTATTGGACAGCAATGGTGCAGTTCCTGCAAGTATAACTCCTGTGCCCGCCAAGGTGGTTTGCTGCACGAATTCCCTTCTTGAATACTTTGGATGTTCCACGTTTATTGGTTGATATTATTGTATTGCATGTCAGTCACGGCTTCCATCCAGGCTACAATGCCCTTTTCGGTATTTGGAACAATGTAAAGTTGTTGCAGGCCTGTATCAGGACTGGCACCATGCCAATGTTTGGTATTGGGCGGGCATTTGATCACGTCTCCTTTTTTGATAACTTGAATAGGCTGCCCTTCAATTTGATGATAGCCAACGCCATCCGTAATGACCAAAATTTGTCCTGATGGGTGTGTGTGCCAATTGCTTCTTGCCCCAGGTTCAAAATAAACGTTGCCCACCGCAGTGGTGTACACATCATCAATATCCACAAGGCCTATGTTATATGCATTTCCTGTAAACAGCTCCTTAGGACCAAGGTTTCCCTTTGGGAAAATAAAGTCCAAATCTTCTTCATTCGAGTTCATATCTGTCGCTTTTTCATTTTTAATAGTATCATTACATGCCAGAAAGGAAAATACGATTCCTGCGAGCCCAGCAAGCAACATGATTTTGACGCCTCTTTTCATTTGAATGTTTTTATTCGATTTAATTTAATCAATATGCTTCAGGATTTTAGCCGGCACTCCACCAACAACCACATTGTCTGGCACGTCTTTGTTCACTAGGGAGCCAGCTGCAACAATGGAATTTTCTCCGATGGTGACTCCTTTTAAAATGGTGCTATTGGCGCCTATCCATGTATTCTTTTTTATCAAAATTGGTGCTGTGGACAATGACTGTCTTTGGTTCGGATCAATGGGGTGTCCTTCTGTGAGCACGCTTACTTTTGGACCAATGAGCACATAATCTTCAATGGTTATACCGCCTAGGTCCAGAAACGTACAGTCAAAATTGATAAAGACGTTCTTCCCCAGTTTTAAGTTTTTTCCATGGTTGATGTAGATGGGAGTAAACACGCCAACACTTTCATCAATCTTGGTTCCTGTAATTTGACCCAATAAATACCTGATTTCAATTGGGTCAATGGTTCGGTTCAGTTGGTAAACCAATTTTCTGGTAATCAATGAAGCTTCCCTAATCTTGAAATAGTCCGGGTCATTAAAAGGAATCGTTTCCCCATTCAGTAATCTTTGGAATATGTCTTTTGTATCGTTGGACATCTTCGTGAACGTTTATACATGCAAAATTACCTTCAACCCAAAGATTTGGGTTAATGAGATTCAAACCAATGATTATAATTTTCAAACCAATTAAGCTCTAAGGAAAGATGGGGCGGTTCCTGTTTGCTTTTTAATGAAGTGGTTAAAATAAGTGGGGTATTCAAACCCTAGGGCATAGGCTATTTCTGCAATGTTCCAGTTGGTGTGCTGTAATATGGACTTGGCCTCGTGGGTGATCCTGTCCGATATATGTGCCGATGTGGGTTTTCCGGTGACTTGTTTCACGGCACGGTTCAAGTAGTTGGTATGTACCGAAAGTTGTTGGGCGTAGTCTTTTGGGCTTTTCATTTGAAGTGGTCTTTCGGGGCTTTCAATGGGAAATTGTCTTTCCAACAATTCCATGAAAACGGAAGTCAACCGTTCAGCGGCGTTTTTGTTTTGGTTGTATTTCTCCGAGGGTTTTAATTTTAATGATTCGTGTAAAATCAGGTTGATGTAATTCCGAATAAGGTCATCTTTAAATTCATAATCAGATTGTTGCTCGGAAATCATCCTTTGAAAGATTCCGTTCAAAAAATCCCTCTGCTCGGTCGAAATATCCAAAATGGGCGTGCCTCCCAGTTTGAACAATGGCGATTGCTGCAAACTTTCCGATCGGTTCCCGGGTAGTAGAAAATCATCCGAAAACAAACAGGTATAACCCACATAGGTAGACGATAAGGTTTCCCAGGAATACGGGATGTGTGGATTTCCAAAAAACAGGATGGTTCCTTCGGCTTCGAAAGTCCTATCCGCATAATGGATCTTACTCTTTCCCGTGGTCAGGCAAATTTTATAGAACTCCTTCCTGCTGTAAACCCGAGTGGCATTCCCATCTTCCTCAATTTGAAAAACGTTGAAGCCTTTCAACTTTAGTTCATTGTTATATGTGGACAGCGATCGCATATAACAAAACTAAGAAATTCAAACTTTATAATACATTATATCGCAATCAAAAACTGTTAAGCTCCGTAATTGATCCGGGTCATTTTGAATACTGAAAAATTGGTATACCTTAATGCTAGGATCTAAAATTGAAGGTGATGAAAACTAAGGGGTTCAAATGGGTTTTGTTGCTATTGTTCTCCATGGTATTGAGCACTTGTGAAGATGCTTTTGTAGAGGACATCGACATAAAATTTTGTGGGGATGGGTGTCCTACAAGTAGCCCATGGCGTGTTGAAAGCTTGAATTTGGGACTTCCATGTTTTGAAACGAAAACAGCATGTTTAAACTGGGCTGCAATGCATGGTTACAGTGATAAGCCTTGTGTTCAATGTGATTGAAAAGGTCATGCTGAACGTAGCGAAGAACCTACTTAATTTAAGATTATATCAGATTTCTCAATCGTCCCTTCGTTCCTCATTTCGAAATGACGTTTTGATATTTTTTTTGCAGTCCACCCAAGCGTGTTGCATGTCATTCTGAGCGGAGCGAAGAATCTACATAAATCAAGAATATATCGGAATTCTCAATCGTCGTTGTAGACTTGATGTCAAATAACAACTATTGAATCCTTTCTCCCACAGGAATGCCATTTATCACAGTTAAAACAAAAGGGCCGCTTTTAGCGGCCCTTAGTTGATTATAGTTTTTGCTTGATTACATTTCCCAACCTTCGCGGTAAGTACGGGTCACAAATTGGTTTGCATCCTCAAAGTTGGTGATCTTCATGTTGTCACCATCCCAGATCAGTTTTCTACGACCATAAAATTCCATCTGGCCTTCAGGGTTTTCCCTTCTCAACATAAAACTACGGATGGCCAAGTTACCCATCAACACGGTTTCTGTCATTGGTCCGGCGTAATCGAATGAAGAGGTAAGGCCCAAATGTTCCTCACTTCCAAATCCTGCTTTACAGGCGTCTACCCATTTGCGCTGGTGTCCGTATTCCGGTTCTGGCATTTCTTCAACCTCTGGACCAAATTCAGTGGTGCCATCGTTCAAATATAGTTTTGGCGTCAATGGTGAACTGTCGTTGATATTGGTAGAAATCACTCCGTTTTCTCCATGGATTAACACCCCGTTGAAACTTCCTGGACCGCCTATATCGCTGTCCGCAGGAATGATTTCTGGGTGTGATGGACGGATACCGCCATCGCTCCAGGTCATGATCAATGGTGATCCAGTTTTCTCGGTAGCTTCATACGTCAAAGTAATGAATGATGAAGCCGGACAACCTTCTGGATGGTAATCTGGGGTCCACATTTGGGAGAATACGGTTCCCACGCTGCATTCTGCAGAGGTAGGATATCCCAATTTGAGGGTTCTGTAAGGTATATCAACCAAGTGACAACCTACATCTCCTAATGCGCCGGTTCCATAATCCCACCAACCTCTCCAGTTGAAAGGGTGTAGGTTAGGCGTATAAGGTTTCATCGATGCAGGGCCCAACCAAAGGTTCCAGTCCAGGTCCGCTGGCTTGCTTGCTGGGTCTGGAGCAGGCATGGCATAACCTTGTGGCCAAACCGGTCTATTGGTCCAAATTTCCACTTTGGTGATTTTTCCCAAAGATCCAGAATCTACCCATTTTTGGACCATTCCCAACAATGGATTGGATCCACCCTGGTTACCCATTTGGGTCACTACTTTTTTATCACGGGCCATTTGGGTCAAAATCCTGGCCTCACGAATGTTATGGGTCAATGGTTTTTGCACATAAACGTGTTTGCCCAATCCCATGGCATAGGCTGCTGCTGGTCCGTGTACGTGGTCCGGGGTACTAATGGTCACGGCGTCAATATCCTTGACCTTGTCCAGCATTTCCCTGTAATCGTTGAATAATTTTGCCTTTGGAAAAAGTTCAACCGTCTTTTTGGCCGAACCTGAAAAATCCACATCGCAGAGCGCCACTACACGTTCCCTGCCATTTACGGATGCATTGGCAATATCGCTGGCACCTTTACCGCCCGAGCCGATGGCCGCCAAATGTAAGCGGTCACTGGGAGCTAAAAATCCAGGACCACCCAAAACATGGCGTGGTACAATGAAAATACTAGAGGCCATTGCGGTGTTTTTAATGAAGTTTCTTCTAGTTGTAGAAGCTGGTTTTTCTTTCATTTTAAATGTGATTGTCTTAGAAGTTGGACAACAAGGTAAAAAAATAATATCGAGATTGTTGTTGATTTTTCAAGGATAATGTGAAAATTCATGAATGATATAATCGATAGATAGATATCGGCTGAAAAATTGGCATCACTGTAGATATAAATAGGAAACCATTCTTAAAATCGGTATTTAGGTGTACTACCGACATTTAAGCCACACTATTTATAAAATCACTTTGAATTCTATATTTATTTATCCCCTGTAATTTTATCCATTTCGGTTTTTAAATCGGAAATGGCGAATTTCAGTTTTTCAATACGGTTCACGCAATCGGTATTCAAGCTGGCATTTGGAATGTCAAAAAAATCTTTCACCATACCCATAGTGCAATCATTGTAAGTTGCTGCCGAATGGGATGCATTGGGGACAATGACGAATTTGGCATTCGTCATTTTTTCTATGGTGCTATAACCATAGGAAACTGGTGTGCCAGGATCAAATTCTCCTGACATCACCAAAGTTGGCAGGTTCGTTTTTATGGGTTCATAGAATTCAGAATCGGGAAATTCGGGTCTGAACGTACTGCAAATATCCATATAGTCCTTTTCGGCCAAAGTCGCCAAGTAAGGAAATTTCCTTGCTAATGCCAAGGGTGTTTGATCATAGGTTCTGGGTTTGCATTCGTAACAATAAACAGCAAGGTTGTGGAAATCGTTTTCCTTGCCATACTCAACTTTGGAGTACAAGGAGTTTACCCATTTGGATAGTAATTCATCATTACCGCTTGCGAATTCCTTAAGTGCTAGCGGAATCAAAGGCACCAATTTCGTCTTGTAAAATGTCATTAACATGATGTTGGCAAAATCATCTCCAGACAACACGGAACCTTCCATTTGAAGCGGTTTTTTGTTTAATCGTTCCGATGCTGTGGCGAAATCATTGATAATATCAGGAAAGGCCTTGGCCGTGTTAATATCCATATCGATGACAGTTTGCAGATGATTCAGTGTTTCATTCAAAGTGCTGACAAAACTGAAGCTCTTTGCATTTGGAGGAAACGGTGAATCCAATATCACTTGGTTGATGCTTTCTTCAAAATGGCGCATGTACGACATGGCTACCGAAGTACCATAGGAAACACTGTAAACGTTCCATTTGACAATGCCCAATAACTTGCGTATTTCATCCACATCCGCCGAAATCTGAAAAGTTGAAAAGGTATTGATGGGAATCTGCTTCGATTCCAAGGAATCCCTGCAATCCATGTACAATTTATTTGTTTTCTCTTTTTGCTCCAATTCGGACAAATCGGAGGCGTAAACTGCTGCCACCGCTTCCTCCAAATCTTGACATAGATAGGGCCCTGAAAATCCATTTCCGGGATAGTCCAACATGATTATGTCATGTTTTTCCCTTAATTTTTTCCAAAAGGGATTGCTGAGATATTTTTGGGCTACGTCCAAAGTGGCATTTCCTGGTCCGCCATGTAGATAAAGGATAGGATCTAAATTGGTTTTTTCACTGCTTTTTGCTTTTATGAACGCAATTTCCTTTGTCCCCTTGTCAGGGTCGTTGTAAATCATGTTGATGGGAGCCTTGTAGCAACTTACATTATTTTCTTTTGCCCAGCTACCATCGATTCCAATGGTGGAGCAGTCACATTCTTTAACATTTTGAGCATTTATTTGGTAGTAGGACAACACACAAATCACACTGAAAAACAGTTGGTTTTCGATTCTCATGTTTAGCTGTATTCGGTTAAAGGATGAAGTTTAGTGGGCCAATAATTCAAAGCTAAAAATTGTTTCGTCCACTTTTACCGACCGATACCAATTTCGAAGAAATATTTTGGATTGCGATACAAGCAATTAGGTATTTTCAATGTACTTCGGGAAATTGTCATTCTGAGCGCAGCGAAGAGTCTCCAACATCAAGAATGCATTAGATTTCTCAATTGTCACTTTGTTCCTCATTTCAAAATGACATGCAATTTGAACTTACCCACTTACGCATTAATGAAGTAAAATGTCATTCTGAGCGGAGCGAAGAATCTCCAACATCAAGAATGCATTAGATTTCTCAATCGTCACTTTGTTCCTCATTTCGAAATGACATGCGATTTGAACTTACCCACTTACGCATTAATGAAGTAAAATGTCATTCTGAGCGAAGCGAAGAATCTCAGCATCAATAATGCATCAGATTTCTCAATCGTCCCTCCGTTCCTCATGTGGAAATGACAACGGTAATTATTTCTTGGCCTCTACCAACTCCAATTGGTCCACACTTACATTGGTGGTGAAAAGACCATAATTTACAACGGCTTTGCCTTTTTCGAGTGTATCGATACTGCCAACGGCCTTTCCATCCATCATGCGCACTCGGTCACCAATCTTGAATACGGGTCGTGGTTTGTTCTTTTCAGCCTGGACTTCCTTTTTCTTTTTAACGATTTTCTCCACCCGAACCTGTTTGATCTCATGCTCCAGTTCTTGGGCCACTTGTTTTTGCTGCTCTTGTTTTTCCTTGGCCTTTTTGGCAGAAGTTTTTTTCCGTTTGCTGTTCTCGGTTTCCACAATGCGCAGCAATTCAGAAATAAGGGGTCTTTTTTTGTTGTCGATGAAATATCGCTCGGAAATGGTGTTCACCTTGTTGCCCAATTGGATCATGCGCTGGTTGTGGTCGTACATTTCCTGATAGCTCTCCAGTTTGTTTTTGATTTTGGAATTGAGTTGTTCCAATCGGTCCGCTTCTTCACGGGCCTTGGATTCCTCTTCTTGTAGGCGTGTCCCGGTTTCCACCATTTTGCTGCGTTCCTTTTGCAGTTTGGCAATGGTCTCATCAAAACGCACTTTTCCGCGTTCAATTTTCTTTTTGGCCTTGTTGATCAAGGAGTAGGGGATTCCATTTTTTTGGGCCACCTCAAAAGTGAACGAACTTCCCGCTTCACCCAAAACCAATTGAAAAGTGGGCTCCAATGTTTTTGAGTTGAAGAGCATATTCGCATTGGTGGCGTAAGGCAGTTCGTTGGCAAGGGCCTTCAAATTGGCGTAATGGGTGGTGATAACACCATAAGCTTCCCGTTCGTAAAAAACCTCTAGGAAAGCTTCGGCCAAAGCTCCTCCCAATTCGGGATCACTCCCGGTACCGAACTCATCGATCAAGAACAAGGTTTCATGATTGCACTTCTTTAAGAAGTAGTTCATGTTCTTGAGTCGATAACTATACGTACTTAGATGATTTTCAATGGATTGATTGTCCCCGATATCGGTCAAAATCTTATCGAAAAGAATCACGGAACTGCGTTCGTGAACTGGGATGAGCATACCACTTTGCAGCATGACCTGCAATAGTCCGATGGTCTTTAAAGTGATACTTTTTCCACCGGCATTGGGCCCGGAAATCACAATAATGCGGTTTTCAGGATGCAGTTTTATGGTCTGCGGCCAGGTTTTTTGATGCTTTCGTTTGTTGGATAGATAGAGTAGTGGATGAAAGGCATCCCGAAGGTTGAGCTCTCTGTTTTCATTGAACTCCGGGAGCACGCCGTTCATTTCACTGGCATATTTTGCCTTGGCAGCCGTTATATCGATATCCGTCAAATACCCTTGATATTCCTTCAACAATCCGGCAAACGGACGAATCTGGTTCGTCAATTGGTTCAGAATACGCTGGATTTCTTCTTTCTCCTCAAACTCCAGATTATTGAGTTCCCTGGCATAGCTTAAAGTGGTTTCGGGAACAATGTATACAATGCTTCCGGTCTTGGATGTGCCCATCACGGTGCCTTTCACCTTTTTTCTGTGCATGGCCTTAACGGCCAAGACCCTTCGGTTTTCCACTACGGATTCCCGAATCTCATCCAAAAAGTCCAAGGATTGGTAGCGACCCAATGCTGCCCCAAAACTTTGGTTGATTTTGCCTCGCACTTCATTGATCTGCACCCGAATACTCCTTAGTTCATCCGAAGCAGTGTCCTTGATTTCCCCAAACTTGTCGATGACATGGTCAATGGCTTCGGGAACAAAGGAATTGGATTCCAGTGCCTCAGATTTCCCGAATAAAAGGGGATAGTAATCCTTGAATTTTTTGAGGAATTTTTGATGGATGCCAACAGTTTTGCAAATGCTGCCAACTTTTCGAAATCCAGCGACCTCCAAAGTGCTGTTCTCGATCTTTAAAAGTCCCAATTCAGGATTGATTTGATCAAATCCGTGATTGGGTATTCGGTTGTCATTGGAAAACGAAGCTAAATATTCAGAGGTCTGTCCCAAACTTTCCAACAATTCCTCCCGGTTTGGAATAGGTGCAACATCCAAAGCAAGCTCCTTGCCCAATTCTGTATTGCATCGGGCGGCAAGTTGTTGTAATACCGTCGGGAATTCGAGGTCTTGAAGTGTTTTGGGGTGAATATTATGCATCTTTTTTCACTAGCAGCGCAAAGATAGGATTTTGTGCGGAGTGGTCATGCAAAACGCTACGCAATGCTTAATTTTGGACTTTTCCACTTCACCTTAAGGATAAGCATATGAAGAACGACCATACACTGATCTATATAATTGCTGGCATTATCTTGTTGCATTTTGTGGCGGGAATTGGATATTTGATCTACAAACTGACCAAAAAGAAGTAAGTTTCTGCCATGAATGTGAACATTGAACCTAGCTGGAAGGCTCATTTGAATCCCGAATTCGACAAACCCTATTTTCAACAACTGATCCAATTTGTAAAACAGGAATATCAACAAAATACCTGTTACCCAAAGGGTAAGGATATATTTTCCGCTTTTGACCATTGTCCGTTTCAAGAGACCAAGGTGGTCATTATTGGCCAAGATCCGTATCATGGCCCAGGTCAGGCCAATGGACTTTGTTTTTCGGTGAAGGATGGTATTCCGCACCCGCCTTCCTTGGTCAATATTTTCAAGGAAATTAAAACGGATGTGGCCAAGCCCTATCCCCAAAGCGGCAATTTGGAACGATGGGCGGACCAAGGGGTATTGTTATTGAATGCGACGTTAACGGTCAGGGCCCATCAAGCGGGCAGCCACCAGAACAAAGGGTGGGAAACCTTTACCGATGCCGTGATCAAAACGGTTTCCAGTGAATTGGAAGGAGTTGTATTTCTGCTGTGGGGCGGATTTGCCAAAAAGAAATCTGCTTTGATCGATAAATCCAAACACCATATCCTAACCTCAGGGCACCCTTCGCCTTTAAGTGCCAACCGCGGACTTTGGTTTGGGAACAATCACTTTAGCAAGACCAATATGTTGTTACAACAGATGGGAAAACCGGCCATTGATTGGTAGGTGGTTCAGATAGTTGGATTGTTCGATTGTTCGATGATTGGATCAAGGTGGCTGAGCGGAGTCGAGAATAAAGGTGGCTGAGCGGAGTCGAGAATAAAGGTGGCCATGCGGAGTCAAGAATAAAGGTGGCTGAGCGGAGTCGAAGCCACATTATTCCCAAAAGAATGCGGATGCATTCTTAACTTCTTCAATAAGTTTTAAATCGAATAGTCTTTTCTGTACTTCGTTCAAGGTTTCCTTTGGAAGTGGATCCTGTCCCCATCGGGTTTTGGACAACCAGGATTGAATGTCCTCTAATTTTTGGTCGTATCTATTGCCCAAGGTTCTATCAATACTGGGTATGAATTTGAATTCTTCGGTATACAGATTGATGACGTCCAGTACATGTTTCATCAAACCTGAATTATTTTTTAGGAAAGTATCGGTGGCAGCAATCACGAAGCATGGCCATGGAGTAGGGCAGTCCCCAACGCGTTTAAAAATGCCTTTGTCCACCAACGGTTTTGTGGTGAAATATTCCCACATAAAATACGCATTGGAACCTCCAGTGAGATTTTCCACGGCACCATCCAAATTGTTGATGATTTCAAATTGAAGCTTTTTGGTGTCCCAACCTTGATTTTGGGCGTTGATATAGGACATTAAATGACTACCACTACCCAAGCGACTTATGGCCACTTTATCATGTTCAATATCCTTGATGGTGTTGCGGGTACTGCTGGCGTCCACATGAATGCCCCACAAAAGGGGAGAAGCCACAAAAACTTGAACAATTTTGGAAGGATTGCCCTGCGAAATACTTTTCACCATGCCCTCTGTCAAAATGATGGCCAGATCGGTTTCCCCTTCTTGAAGCATCTGCGCCATCTTACCAGTGCCCTCAGGAACATCTGTCCATTCCAAATCAATACCCCGTTCTTCAAAAGCACCATCCTCCATGGCCAAATGCCAAGGCAGGTTAAAATGTTCGGGAACTCCAATGATTCTGACTTTCTTCATTTGTATGATTCAACTTAAGGTCTAAAATTAGGATTCCAATTGGTATTTTTTCAAAATGAGGTTTAAAAAAATTATACCAGTGGATTTTGTGCAATGGTATCCAAAGTGTATTTGATCAAGCCATCTATGGACAACCTTCCTTTTTTGGAAAATTCCATAGTTGCCCGGTTGGCCAGGATTACATTTAACGAAATAGTCCTGTGTCCAAGCATTTTTGCCAAACCATACATGGCTGCGGTCTCCATTTCAAGATTGGTTATGCGTTGATTTTGACAGGAAAAAGCTGCTAGTTTTTCATTAAAATCAGGAATCTTGGTCTGGAGTCGAAGCGACCTTCCTTGCGGACCATAAAAACCTGAATTAGTTCCCGTTACACCATATCGTATACGATTTGATGAAAAAAATTCAATCAATTCAGGGTCGCCATCCACTACATAAGGATGGATGTTATGTTTATCCCAGCACAAATAATCATTCAGTGCTTTTTCAAAAGGTTGGTTTCTTACGTGTCCAGACTCATAAAAGTGCAACAGTCCATCAAATCCTATACCCGAAGTGCTCATCAAAAAGGAATCCACGGGAATGTCTGCTTGGATGGAGCCTGATGTACCGACCCGTATAATATTCAGTTGTGTTTTTTGATCTTTGACCTTGCGTGTTTGGAAATCGATATTGGCCAAAGCATCCAATTCGTTAAAAACGATGTCAATATTGTCCGTTCCAATGCCTGTGGAAAGCGCAGTGATTCGTTTTCCGGAATAAAAACCAGTATGGGTTACGAATTCCCTTTTTGTTTTTTGAACTTCGATGGAATCAAAGCATTGGGAAACCTGTGAAACACGACTTGGGTCCCCAACCGTAATGATGATGGGGGAGATGTCCTCCGGTAAAAGATTTAGATGGTAGATACTGCCATCAGGGTTCAGAATAAGTTCTGAGCTGCCCAAACTGGCCATTCACTAGAGTTTAAGGATGCGATTGGTGTCAGTATTGTATAAGAAGTTATACTTTAAAGAACCGCCCAAATACATTTGATTATCACGTATTTGAGAATAATAGTTGGTTTCTTGTTTCAATACTTCCATACCTTTTTTTGTCAATTTGACAGGGCTAAAAGAATTGAAAAGTGGTTTTAAAGTGGTCACGATACGCTCGTACTGTGAATCGCCAAAACCATAGAATCCTTGGTTGGTAATCAATTCGTGCATCAACTCCGCTTTGGATTTCGGTTTCATCTCGGCAGCCACTTGCAAAACATGGTTCTCCAAATCGTTCAATCCATTTTTAATGGTAGGGAAACGTTTCAAATGTGTTTTGAGGGCATCGGAAAGGTATTCGAACTGAAAATCGTTATTGGCAATTTGGTTTTCCAAACGGATGGGATTGTCGCTGCAGTACAATTGCCAAATGTAGTCGGCGTATTCAATATCGTCTTGGGAAAGAATGGTCCTGTTTTCATAAAGTTGAAGCAATTTCTCATCGCTTAACTCATTGAGGCCATATAATTTTTCAGAATCGTCTTCCTTGCCACTGCAGACCAATGAAATTTCTGCATCTCTCCTGTAGGTCTTCAACCAACTCAATACGGCCAACATGTTGATTTGACAAAAAAGGTCGTACTCGAACCATAAAACAATATGGTCCTGTTGTTTGTGGTTACAGAGGGAACGGTACTCTTTCAGCGTTTTTTCTACGAACCAGGACTTGCTGATCTTGTAGTTTTTGTTGAGAAATTCGAAGCGGGTCTTCCAGAATGACTCACTTCCGACGGAACAAAGTGTCTTGCCTTCGCAAAGCATTTCCCTCCATGTAATAATGTCTCCTTTTAGCTGTAAAGACTGCAGTCTAGACGTGAAACTGTCCCCGTTGGTAATGTGCAACAGTGATTTCATTTTCAGCTTAGTTTTTTGTTGGTTAGGAAGAATAAAAGTAAGACTTAAACGATGAACTCAAAAATTTTTTCACAAAACATTGGTAATCAACCCCCGTTTTTTAACATCGGTCAAGTTTGCGGAGGGCTTTGCAAAGATTTCTGTCAGCCCCCAACCCTTTTTACGGAAAATCCATTTTCCTTTAGGAATTGCATAATCTTATCGCGGTAATCCCCTTGGATAATGATGGTTTCGTTTTTGAAACTACCTCCAACGCCCAAGTAGGATTTCAGATCTTTGGCCAATTTCTTGAAATCGCTGTCCGCACCGTTGTAACCTTCCAAGATGGTTATCGGTTTTCCCTTTCGCTTTTCATATTTGCAGATGATGGGATCGTCCTGAAGCCAATAGGAAGGTTCCTTGCTTTCCAGTTCCGGTTCCTCTTGGGGCACATGGTCAGGGAAGAGGTTTTTGAGTTGGTCCTTCAAGTCCATAACCTTATTTTTTGATTAATCCCAGTTCGATCAATCGCTCGTGGAGGAATTCTCCGGCGGTGATGTCCTCAAACCCTTTTGGGTGTTCTGCATCAACACAATTTTCCAAACAGTTCAGTGGCATTTCACTTATGGGATGCATAAAAAATGGAATGGAATATCGAGATGTTCCCCACAATTCTCTTGGTGGATTCACTACTTGGTGTATGGTGGACTTTAATTTGTTGTTGGACAATCGCGAAAGCATATCGCCTACATTGATCATCAATTGGTCGGGTCTGGCAATGGCATCTACCCACTCTCCTTCGTGGTTTTGTACTTGCAATCCTTTTCCATGGGCGCCCATGAGTAAAGTGATCAGGTTAATATCGCCATGGGCCGCCGCACGAACGGCATTTTTGGGTTCCGTGGTAATGGGAGGGTAGTGGATGGGCCTTAAAATGGAATTCCCGTTCTTAATGTACTCGTCAAAATAAGTTTCTTCCAAATCCAAATGAAGGGCCAACGCTCGCAACACATATTGCGCGGTCTTCTCCAGCATTTTGTAGGTTTCCTTGCCTACTTCGTTAAAATCAGGAAGTTCGGTCACTTCCACATTGGCAGGATATTCCTTTTCCAATTTGGGATTGTCCTCTACATACTGGCCAAAATGCCAGAATTCCTTCAAATCGCCTTCCTTTTTGCCTTTGGCATGCTCCTTTCCAAATGAGGTATAGCCTCGTTGCCCCCCAATACCTTCTATTTCGTATTTGTCCTTCACTTCTTGGGGCAGTTGGAAAAACTTTTTGATTTCCGAATAAAGCTGGTCCACCAGTTCGTCGGACAAAAAGTGTCCGCTCAGGGCCACGAATCCGATATCCTCGAAAGCAGCACCAATTTCTTTGACAAATTTCTCTTTTCTGGCTGGGTCCCCGGAGACAAAATCCCCAAGGTTTACACTAGGTATAGCACTCATTGTGTCAATTTTGAAATAATGCCAAAAGTAATGAATAATGCCGAACGTTTTGGAATTTTGAAGGAAGATGGAACCCTTTTTACTACTTTTATCCTGTTGAATTTTTATCTATGAGGTATCATATTGGCGACCTGGACGAGCAAAGGCTGCTGGATTTGTACACTGGGATGTTAAAGCCCAGATTGATAGAGGAAAAAATGCTTATCCTGTTGCGGCAGGGCAAGGTTTCCAAGTGGTTCAGTGGTATTGGTCAGGAGGCTATTTCGGTTGGGGTTACCCAGGCTCTTAAGGAGACCGAGTACATTTTGCCCATGCACCGTAACCTGGGCGTGTTTACCTCTCGCAATATTCCTTTATACCGACTTTTTGCCCAATGGCAGGGAAAACAGAGCGGTTTTACCCAAGGTCGGGACCGCAGTTTTCATTTTGGGACCCAAGAATACAGGATCGTGGGGATGATCTCCCATTTAGGTCCGCAATTGGGTGTAGCCGATGGCATTGCCTTGGCGGACATGCTCCGAAGGAAAAAACGTGTAACTGCAGTTTTTACAGGAGAAGGCGCCACCAGTGAAGGCGATTTTCATGAAGCTTTGAACGTGGCTTCCGTTTGGAACCTTCCCGTTTTGTTCTGCATTGAAAACAATGGATACGGACTTTCTACGCCCACCAATGAACAATACAATTGCGAAAACTTGGCGGAACGTGCCAAAGGATATGGCATGGAATCCCGGATTATTGACGGGAACAATATTTTGGAAGTCTACACCAAAATCGATGAATTGTGCAAGGCCATTCGCAGAAGACCAAGGCCGGTTCTGGTGGAATTCAAGACGTTTCGCATGCGCGGACATGAAGAGGCCAGTGGCACTAAATACGTTCCGGAAAAATTGATGAAGGAGTGGGGCAAAAAAGATCCCATTGCAAATTATGAGGCTTTTTTGTTGGAAGAAGGCGTGTTGACCCCGGAAAAAATAGAACAGTTAAAAGCGGATATTTCGGAGGAAATCAATGAAAATTTGGATAAGGCTTTTGAAGAATCTCCAGTTTCTTTTAATGAAACTAAAGAATTAAATGAGGTTTATCATCCATTTGAATATCAAGAAGTAAATCCAAATTCAGAAACAAAGAACACCCGCTTTGTAGATGCCATTTCTGAAGGTTTGGAGCAATCCATGTACCGGCATAACGAACTCATCATCATGGGTCAGGATATTGCGGATTATGGTGGTGTCTTCAAAATTACCGAAGGATTCGTGCCCAAGTTTGGAAAAAGTCGGGTGCGGAATACCCCTATTTGTGAGTCCGGCATCGTTTCCGCGGCCATGGGTCTTTCCATCAACGGGATGAAAGCCGTGGTGGAAATGCAGTTTGCCGACTTTGTAAGCTCTGGATTCAACCCCATCGTAAATTATTTGGCCAAGGTACATTATCGTTGGAACGAAAAAGCGGATGTAGTGGTGCGCATGCCCTGTGGTGGTGGAGTAGGGGCCGGACCCTTCCATTCCCAGACCAATGAAGCATGGTTCACCAAAACCCCAGGACTCAAAGTGGTGTATCCATCCTCGCCCTATGATGCCAAAGGATTGTTGAACACCGCGATCAACGACCCCAATCCCGTGCTGTTTTTTGAACACAAAGGATTGTATCGTAGTGTGTACGGCGATGTGCCCACGGATTATTACACGTTACCCTTCGGGAAGGCCCATGTGGTCAAGGAAGGCAAGTCCATCAGTATTGTCACCTTTGGTGCAGGCGTACATTGGGCGTTGGAAACTTTGCAAAAACACCCTGAAATTGATGCCGATCTCATAGATTTGCGTACCCTTCAACCTTTGGATATCGAAGCCGTTTTTGCTTCGGTCAAAAAAACAGGCAAGCTCATTATTTTACAGGAAGACACATTGTTCGGGGGTATCGCTAGCGATATTTCTGCCATGGTGATGGAGGAATGTTTCCAATATTTGGACGCCCCGGTCAAGCGGGTGGGCAGTTTGGAAACACCGGTTCCTTTCGCCAAGGCCTTGGAGGAAAATTATCTCCCAAAAAAGCGTTTTGAGCAAGTTTTGTTAGACCTTTACGCCTATTAAAATAGGTTGATTTACCGATTTTCACATTTTGATAACAACTATAATTGCGCCCCAATTCGTATCTTTTATTGAACATTAACTTTAATCTTATGATCAAAAAATCAATTCTACTATTAGCTGTGATGGGAATTTTTATCTCATCATGTTCCGTTTCCAAGAGTGCAAGGGACCAAAGAAACCTTCTTAGCGGCACCTGGAACTTGGACAACGTTCACTACGAGAACAATTCCGGTAATTTTAAATCCGTCATTTTTAACGATGCAGAGGATATCTGCTTTGAGGACAGCGAGTGGTTCTTCCGCGACAACAACAGTACAGGACGATATACCATTAAACAAGGTAGTCTTTGTCAAGGTGGCGATCGCTTTTTCAGATGGTCCGTTGTGGAGCCTTCCCAAAACTACAGCAGTCAATTGCAGTTCAAGTTTATCGACGATAAGCGCAAGGACATTTCTGGAGGGTACGGCTACCGCTTGAACATTGTGAGCCTTACACCTCAGAACATGACCCTAAAATCCAACGTATCGGTTAACGGACAACCTGTTACCATTGTTTACGAATTCTCAAAAAAATAATCACATGAAAAAAATACTTTTAAAAGGAACCACAGCCGTTTTGGCCTTGAGCCTTATCCTGAGCTGTGACGCGGTCAAAAATGCAAACAATACCCAAAAAGGTGCCGTGATCGGTGCTGGAGGTGGCGCGGTTATCGGTGGAGTTATCGGTAACAACGTTGGAAAAGGAAATACGGCCCTTGGAGCCATCATCGGTGCCGTAGTGGGTGGTGCTGCAGGTGGTTATATCGGTAACCGTATGGACAGACAGGCCGAACGTATCGAGGAAGAAATTCCAGGTGCGGAAGTACAACGTGTGGGTGAGGGGATCAACGTAACCTTCAATGAAGATGCAGGGGTGTATTTTGACACCAACAAATCTGATGTAAAAGGAACATCTGCTACTACTTTGGACAAAATGGCCGGCATTTTTAAGGAATACCCAAAAACCAACATTTTGGTTGAAGGACATACGGACAGCGCAGGTAGCGATGAGTACAACTGGAAGTTGTCCCAACAAAGAGCGGAATCCGTTACAAATTATTTGATTTCGAAAGGGGTTTCAAGTAGCAGGTTTACCACCAAATGGTATGGGGAGACACAACCTCGTGAAAGCAATGAAACTGCAGAGGGTAAAGCCAAGAACAGACGCGTGGAGTTGGCCATTATTGCCAGCGATGAATTGAAACAAGAAGCTTACGAAAAAACCGACAACTAACATTCGGTTTTCAAATATTCCAAAAAGGTCCGATGTTCTGTACACCGGGCCTTTTTTGTTGATAATTGTTAACTAAACCATTAAATGAAAGTTAATTAAGGTACAACTCTGTAAGATATTACCTAACTTAATGGTCATAAAGCATCTATCCCCAAAAAACGATAGTCATGGCCCATATTGCAGAAAACAGCATTCACACCAAACAAGAGCTCTTGGTTCGAATGGAGCGGAACAATGCTACCATACAACGGCTTTTTAATAAGCTGGGTTCCTATACCAATGAGCCCAAATGTCCTTCCGACTTTGAAAAGTTCAATGCCCTAAAAAACAGTTTCAAGATTTTTACGAAACACCAAAAAGAAATCGCTGACCTTATCAAAAAGCAAAAGGATGGTATCAGCGCAGTCTTGGAATTTGAAATACGGGAACAAATGGGCAGGTTCCGCAAGCTGGAAAGCGATTTTGCAGCCTATCTCTTAAATATGGGCAAGTCGTTTTAAACCTACTTACCACTAACACATGGAAGCCATTTTGTGGTAAAAGATGGCTTCCATCTGTTTTATACTCTTTTAAACATCCGTAATATTGCAGGGCAAACAACTTGTCTTGGAATGGGAAGATCCTCAAACTCCGCACTGGTATTATTAGCCTTTTTTGCCATTTACTTCATCTGGGGATCCACCTATCTGTTGAACAAGGTTGCGGTTATGGAATTGCCGCCCTTCATGCTGGCTTCGTGCCGATTTGTTACCGCGGGACTCTTGATCTTTGTGATCGCCAAGTTCATGAAGATTCCGTTGACCATCACCAAAAAACAATTGCTCAACACCTTTTTGGCAGGCATATTCTTTCTCAGTTTTGGGAATGGGGTAGTGGTATGGGCCCTCAAGTATGTGGATAGTGGCTTTGCCGCCCTTGAGATCTCTGCCCAGCCCCTCCTTATTTTATTGTTGATGTGGATGCTTCAGGGTAAAAAGATACAACCCATGTCCTTTATCGGGGTGATTTTGGGCATCATTGGGATTTATTTATTGGTGAGCCAAAAACAGATTGTCGCCAATGAAGATTCCGTCATCGGAATGATTATGATCTTCTTCTGCTTGCTCAGTTGGGCCTATGGAAGCCTTTTTGTGGCCCGTGCCGATTTGCCAACCAATTACTTTGTAAACACCGGCTACCAAATGTTCACGGCCGGTATTACCTTGGCCTTGATGAGTTTGGCTTTTGGTGAAGAATGGTCCTCACCCATGGATTGGAGTGGCAAGGTACAATGGTCCATGATCCTGTTAGTGATTTTTGGCAGTATCGTCGCTTTTACCTCCTTCAATTTTTTGTTGAAAACCGTTTCCCCGGAAAAAGTGGCGACCTCTACTTATGTGAACCCCATTGTGGCCATGCTCTTGGGGTGGTATTTTTTGAAAGAACAGATTACGGTGCAATCCATCTTCGCTGCCACCATTTTGCTCACAGGGGTTTATTTCATCAATACCAAAAAGACCTTGGCCATTTTTGAACGCTTCAAACGTTAACACGGCGTTATTTATCTCGGAAATCCCGTCATTTTTTGTACTTTATAGGGTCAATTCCTTTCGCTATGAAAACCCTGTTCCATTCCGTATTTGCCGTTGCCTTGTTCATTTTGGCAGGGTGTTCCGCTACCTATCAGGCTACACCCGAAGAAGTGGCGGCTTTGGACCAAATGGTCCGTGACCAACGTTTCGAAATTCAGGCCACTTGGGCACAACCTATGGCCAGCCAAAGTTTGAACAGCATTGCCAACGCAGGACTTTTACCTCAGGGCAGCACCGCTAGCCGTATCGATATTTCAGGATCCCGTGGATATTTTCGAATGGTGGGGGATAGCGTCAAGGCCGACCTTCCCTATTTTGGGGAACGCCGGATGGGTGGCACCTACAATCCCCAACAAACCGGTGTCAAGTTCGAAGGTATTCCAAAGGAATACTCGTTGGAGCCCGCTACCAAGGGTACAGGTTATATCATCAAATTCAACGTGAACCAAGGCACGGAAGCCTATCAGGTAGTAGCCCAATTGTACGCCAACCGCACGGCACGGATTGCCATGTCCAGCAGCCATCGCACCAATATTTGGTATCAGGGTACCTTGGCCCCTTATGGGGAAAAAGAGTAGGATTATCACAAAAGTACGCCCACTTGTATTCCACATTTCCATCATTTTGTTTTAGCTTAGGGGGATCAGAAACTAAAACACCTAAAAACGCAACATGAAAATTTACGATTTGACCTTTAGGTCCATAACCCTTTGTGCACTTTCCCTGGCCGTGCTTTCCTGTAACGGAAAAAAGGAAGAAGCCACCGAGGAGGCCGAAGTGGAGCAAACTTATCAGGGCAGTTTGCCTTTGGACCGATTGCATTTGCCGGAAGGCTTTAAAATTGATGTGTATGCCGAAGGCTTGGACGGTGCCCGTTCCATGGCTATGGGCGATGACGGCACCCTCTTCGTAGGAACACGCAACGAAGGCGTGGTCTATGCCGTAAAAGATACCGATGGGGATTTCAGGGGCGATACCACCTATATTATCGCCAAGGATTTGGAGCAACCCAATGGAGTGGCCTTTAAAAATGGCGCCCTGTACGTGGGGGCCGTAAGCCGACTCTTCAAATTCCAGAATATTGAGCAGCAGTTGGAAAACCCTCAGGAACCCGAATTGATCTATGACGATTACCCGGGCAATTTCCACCACGGTTGGAAATACATCGCCTTTGGACCCGATGACAAACTATACGTGCCTGTAGGCGCACCTTGTAATATTTGCGACAGTACTTCGGTGGACGAACGCTTTGCGTCCATTACCCGTATGGATGCCGATGGTGGCAACCGCGAGATCATTGCACGTGGGGTGCGCAACACGGTTGGGTTTACCTGGCACCCAGAAACAAAGGAACTGTGGTTTACCGATAACAATAGGGACATGATGGGCGATGACACCCCTCCAGGCGAATTGAACCGTTTGACCGAGGTGGGTCAACATTTTGGTTTTCCATTTTGTCATGGAGGCACGGTTCCCGATCCTGATTTTGGTTCCCAGCGTCCCTGTTCCGATTTTGTACCTCCGGTACAGCCTTTGGGTGCTCACGTAGCGGCCTTGGGTGTCAAGTTTGATACAGGCAGTATGTTCCCCGAAAGTTATAAGGGCCACGCCTTTTTGGCCGAGCACGGCTCTTGGAACCGTTCCTCCAAAGTGGGGTACCGCATTTCCTTGGTGAAATTGGACGGCAACCAACCTGTGGGCTACGAACCTTTTATCTATGGTTGGTTGGATGAGGAATCTCAAGAAGCCTTTGGAAGGCCGGTTGACCTATTGTTCTTAAAAGATGGATCGTTGTTGATCTCTGATGATGTGGGCGACGCTATCTACCGCGTGACCTACAAAGGTTAGGGTCCGATCATAAAAAATTACCTAAGTACTTGGGCAATGGCATTTCTTCCATTTTCCAGGTACTTTTTTTTTGCTCCTGGTCCGTGACTTCCAAAAAGATCAAAGGAACGGTAAAAGTGCCAGGGGGTACGATCTTTTCCAAGGAAAAACACCAGCCCTTATGCCTAAAATGGTATTCCGTTTTGTCTTTTTTGGGAGAATTGAGGGAGGAACCACCAGTCACAATCAAACTCGATTCTTCCAACAACGTTTTTGGTTTGTGCCAACAGGCGTATTGCAGGGCACCGTTCCAGAGTTCACTTATGGCAATAATGTAGTGTTGGTTCTGGCAGAGGACCAGAATGCGTCTGATAAGGGGGTCTTGTGTAAAAATGGCTCAAGTAGGTTTTGGTTGGGACAGCATTTTAAACGTCCGAAACGGTAGGGTATTGTGTTAGATCCGGTTTCTTTTCCCCCAGTGGGCACCATGTAGCCATCCGGCAAGGTAGAGAATAACGCCCGCGGCGATCAAACAAATTTTCTGTAAGAGGTTTATCGTTTCTAATGTGGTCATATTCTTATTTTTTTGACCAAACTAACCTATGCGCAAAAATGTTGCACATGTAAATGACGGTTACAAGGTTTGGGTTGAGGAATCATGGGTTTGCGTTGATGTTATTTTGGTTCGATAGGTCATTCATCTGACCCCATTTTTTGTCCATTAAGGGATAATCATCCAAAGAGAATATCGTCATTCTGAATTTATTTCAGAATCCCATCCCATTGATGGACAAATGATGGTGAGAACCTGAAACGAGTTCAGGTTGACGGAAACCAATTTTTTGAGCAGATTCTTTTTTATTGATAAGTAGTCGGTCAATCCCCATAACGGAGAACAATCCATAGAGGACGTCGTCATTCTGAATGTATTTCAGAATCCCATCCCATTGATGGACAAATCATGGTGAGAACCTGAAACGAGTTCAGGTTGACGGAAACCAACTATTTGGA
>NZ_JAJGBN010000010.1 GCF_020782875.1 Allomuricauda sp. M10
ATGCATTATCTTTAGCAAAAATCACCGGGAAATGCTTAAACTTCAACTCTTCATTTGCTTTCTTTTGACCAATGTATTAATGTTCTCCCAACAAAATCAGCTAAAAGCACTTGTAGGTGGAACTTTAATTGATGGATTTGGTTCAAATCCGATTAAAAACAGTGTAATCCTAATTGATGGTGAGCGAATTACAGCTGTAGGTACCGTGGAGACCCTTCCTGTTCTGATCATGCTGAAGTAATATCCACTGAAGGTATGAGTATACTTCCAGGATTATGGGATATGCATGTGCATACCATGATCAATGGGCATGCGGATTATGCCTATTGGGACAAGACATATCCTCCATTGCTCAAAGATGTAATCATGCCTGCATCGGCCTACCAATTATTAATGGCAGGTGTTACTAGTGCCCGAGATCTTGGTGCCCCTTTGGAAGAAAGTATCGCCGTACGCGATGCAATCAATTCTGGTAAAATTCCAGGATCAACTTTATATGTTTCCGGACCATTTATTCAACACGAACCGTACCCTGGTACCGAAGATTTTAGATGGGGCGTTTCCAATGCTGAAGATGGTAGAAAAAAAATTAGGAAATTGGCAAATGCAGGTGTGGATGTCATCAAGCTGATAGATCATGATCAAATGACCATGGATGAATTGCGGGCAGTGGTTGATGAAGCACATAAACATAATTTAAAGGTTGTAGCACATGGTCATCGACCCGAAGAAATTCGTAGAGGTTTAGAGGTAGGTGTCGATTGTTTTGAACATACTGGATTGTCGTCCGCTCCTAGCTATCCTGACGATATCATAAAAATGATAGTTGAACGTACGGCCCAAATGAACAAAGGACCACTTTTTTGGTGCCCAACCGTAGAAGGTCTTTATAATTATGAGTACGTAAGGGATAATCAAGAGGTGCTGGATGATACCTCGTGGCACCTAGGACTACCGGATAGTGTGATAACCGATATCAAGAATAGTTTTAAGCACCCAGATAGACTTCCATATTTTCAACTAACACCCTCTAGAAAGCCCACCCTTCAGACTAAAATGAAACAGTTGTTAGATGCAGGTGTTGTACTGATGATCGGGACTGATAGTGGGATTCCGATGAAGTTCCATAGCCAATCCACTTGGAACGAACTAGATGTTTGGGTGAACGAGTTTGGTATTGACCCTATGTACGCCATACGTGCTGCCACCTATTGGCCAGCCCTTTGGATGGGTGTAGCAGATGATGTTGGCACGGTTACTCCTGGAAAGTATGCGGATATTATAGCGGTAAAAGGTGATGTTATGCGGTACATCAGTTTACTGCAAGATGTAGATATGGTCATTAAACATGGTAAACGCTATAAATAACCAACTATTTGACGCCTAAAACCAATCCTACCCTTCTTGAGGAACGGTGGAATGCCTATTCCCATGCCCTTGGAATTGCATTGGCTTTATTAGGAAGCTTTTTGCTTTTTCAAAATGAAGCAGTCCAACCCTATCTAAAAGGAAGTCTTTTAGTATATTCGATTTCCTTGGTATTGTTGTTCTCAACATCCACAGTTTACCACTCTGTTCAAAATCCAAAAGTGAAAAGGAAGCTTAGGATACTCGATCATATCAGCATCTATTATTTGATAGCCGGAACGTATACCCCTGTTTGCTTGACCGTATTATTGCCATCAAAAGGTTGGTTGTTATTTTTTATGGTTTGGGGTATTGCTTTGTTCGGAACTATTCTTAAACTTTTTTTTACGGGTAAGCTGGAAGCTTTCTCCCTGGTCCTATATGGTGTAATGGGATGGTTGATCGTTATCGATCTGCCCTATTTATTGGAACATATGTCTACAAAAGGCTTGTTATATCTTTCCTTGGGAGGTGCATTTTATACCATTGGCATTCTGTTTTATGCCATAAAAAAAATACCATATAATCATCTTATATGGCATTTTTTTGTCTTGGGAGGTGCGATAAGCCATTGGTGGCTTATCTATAAATTAATCCAATAGAAAATTGGGTGCACGGTAATAATATCCCTGGGAAGTAGATTTAAACTTCGATTCCATTTTAGGTGAAATCGTATATGGGAACTTGTTATCCTTTATTACACCATTCAAAAAGCTATCAAAATCAAGGATGCCTTCAAATCCCTTTAACTCTACTTGTTGTACTTTAAATCCGCTATTCTCGTAAATGGGGTAAAAGCCCCAGGTTTGTATTTCTTCCGGAATTTGAGGTAATATTACTTGATCCATCTTCTGGCTATCAAATGCAATGTTCCATCTATATGAGATATTCAATCCGTTGATGATCTCTGGGGTATCGGAATCAATAAATATTTTGCCCATCGTATGACCAGAACCAGATTTGGTCAAGTTAATTTGGTTGTTCAAATAGGTGTAATCTATGGTCCAATCCACCGGGCTAAAACTTAATTCTGGTTCACCCGTCCTTTCCGTAAAGTAGTCATTTATCCTAACTGTGTATTTGTAATTTGAAAAAGCATTGTTAAAGAAGTAAGGGACACCATTTGGTGGAATATATCCATAACCATAATTATGAATCAAATGTGAAACATTGTTGTTGAAATCTTCCTGGCTCAGATAACCTTGAAGCTCAATGGTTGTGCTTTCAAACGCTTGCCCGTTCATGACAGGTTCATAAAATCTTTGTTCAACACCTTGGGTGGAAAACATATCTGCCGAAACGACCAGGTTGGAAAGTGAACTTGGATCCAAAAGGGCATAGGAATAATTGTTCAAGGTGTTATTGTATAGTGCTAGATAAATAGCAGATGACTTCAAGGAACTGTTGACATTGTATTTTTGGGTAACAGAAATTTCTTCTGTTGGCCCATTTTCAGCTTGATGGAAATAACCATAGTAATCAAAGCCTTGTCCTATTAGATTCAATTCATCATTAAAATCGAAATTTTCCGTCGGGATTATATAGGAATCCACTTGGCTGGAAAATCTGTAATAGGTACTTAAATTGATTTGCGGAAGCAATGATGGTGAAATATTCTGCACCGTCGTGAATTCACTAGAATTACCTAGGGACCCACTTATATACTCTCCAAAAGTCAGCATATATTCAAATTCACCTCCGATTTCATTTAAAGTATGTAGTCTTATGATTTCCGAATCACTATAAATTCTTTCAACATCCAACAATTGACCGTCCATTCCAGAGGCAAAGACAAACAATCTTGCCGTGTTGGTGCCATAAAAATTGGCGGGAATGGCAATGGTTATCAATCTTCTCAAAATTTCAATAGGGTATTCTTCCATGCTTTCATTTCCCAGGGCGTCCAAAGCTTTGATATAAACACTAATTGCCCCAGTGGCAAAAGCAGCAGGGTCTAATTCCCACTCATAGTTGGGTGCGCTTTCAATAAGGAGTTGAGAGGATTCCCCTAATAGAAACTCGACTGAGGTAATATCCGAGTATTCATCCGTAACATTAGGATTAAAAAGTGTTGGTTCATCAATGATTTGATTGGCCTCTAGTGATTCCAAAGCAATTGTCGGTCCTGTGTTATCGGCAATAAAGGTTACATCAAAGGTTGCTGTATTTTGAGCAAGATCAACGGCTTCGATTTTGAAAGCGTTATTACCATCATTCAAATCCAACGTGTTGATGTTGATTTCAAATACCCCATCGGTAATTTCTTGAAGTAGTTCATTGTTTAAAAATGTTTTAACCGATGTAAGACCTTCGTTGTCAGTCACCTCAAAGGTAACAGCATTTACGTCTCCATTAATGATACTTGAATTTAATAAGGAAACATTGACAATTGAAGGCAACTCATTGTCTATATGTATGATTTGCTCTGAAACCCCTTCGTTTCCAGAGGTGTCCGTGGCCACAATTTTTAAAATATAATCCTGAAACTTTCCAGTACTTGGAATTTTCGAGGAGTAACCAGATAGGTCAATCGTGAGTTGAAAAGGTGCACTGCTGTCCTCGCCTACTTTTTGATCATTGATAAATGCCTCCACTTTGGCAACTCCACCAGCATCCTGTGCACTGATATTAATGGTAATTTGATTGCTGAAAACTGGTGGCTCGCCAGTAGAATTGTTGGTTGATCCTGCTATTTGAACACCGACAGTTGGTGCAGTGACATCCGGTTCTGGTGTTGGATCTTCAGAATCTGAGGAGCAGGAAATAACAAAAAGAAAAAAAATAAGATTTGGAATGGTAAGTATTTTTTCATGCGCAAGGTTGAGTTTAATTTTTTAAATCTAACCCAAATTGTCAATACCACAAAAATAGTATCAAAAAATGTCGGAATATTCGACAAAGGGTGTGATAGGACAAAACTATTGCTTATACCAAATAGGCAATCCCAACTCCCAGAATAATGACCAACAATTTCCTCAAATTGAAGGCATGCCCTTGGGAGCTTTCAAATAGGATAATGGTAGAGATATGGAAGAACACCCCAATGGCCAAAGCGGTCAAAAATTGGCCATAATTGGCAATCCAAGGAGAGGTGGACAAGTAACTGCCTAGTGGGGTCATCAAGGAAAAGGCAGTAACAAACAATAAAATGGAACCCATCTTCATCTTGGAGTTGATGAAAAAGATACTTAAAATGATGGCAATCGGAATTTTATGGATCACGATACCGTATAAAATGGCATTATTACCGTGAATGGGAACGCCTTCGACAAGCGCGTGAATGGAGAGGCTCAAGAACAACAAAGTCGGAAATTTATTTTCCTTCAAATGGATGTGCATATGTCCATGTTCCGCTCCCTTGGAAAAGAATTCCAAAAAGATCTGTAATAAAATTCCACCCAAAATAAACAGGGCAACAGTCTTTGGATTGTTATCTTCATAAACTTCAGGCAATAGTTCAAAAAAGGTGAGGGACAATAAAAAGGCACCGCTAAAGGCCAATAGAAGCTTAATGTTCCCGGTGTTTTGTGGCTTGATGAACCAAACAAAGGCAAACCCGATCCAAACGGCCAACATGGGGATGATATAAACGAAAAGTGAAGGAAAATCCATAGGCAGACTTGATGGTGTAAAAATAGCCTATTTTTGCGGAAAGATGTATTGAAGGTATGGCGGGAAATTTTAAAATGATGGCGAAGACCCTGTATGGTTTCGAGCCTATTTTGGCAAAGGAACTTCGGGATTTGGGTGCCGGACAGGTGGTAGAGGGCGTAAGGAACGTAACCTTTGAAGGGGACACAGGCTTTATGTACAAGGCCAATTTGTGCTTACGAACCGCTTTAAAGGTGTATAAGCCCATAAAAACGTTTCAGGTTTTTAATGAAAAAGATCTCTATAACCATATCTATTCCTTGGATTGGCCCTCTCTCTTCGATGTTGAGAAAAACTTCGCCATTGATTCAATTGTAACTTCGGATGTGTTCAACAACTCCATGTTTGTGTCCTTGAAGGCGAAGGATGCCATTGTGGATAAATTCCGGGCGGTGGTGAGGCAACGTCCCAATGTAAGCACACAAGATCCCGATGTTAGAATCAATATCCATATCTTCAAAAATACGTGTACCGTTTCCTTGGATAGCTCTGGGAGTTCCCTGCATCAACGTGGGTATCGTATCCTGACCAATATTGCACCTATAAACGAAGTTTTGGCGGCAGGATTACTATTGATGAGTGGTTGGGACGGACAATCGGATTTTTTGGATCCCATGTGTGGTAGTGGTACTTTTTTGATCGAAGCGGCCATGATCGCTTGTAATATTCCGGCCAACATCAACAGGGAATCCTATGCCTTTATGCATTGGAAGGATTATGACCCTGAATTGCACCAAAAAATTGTGGATGCCAGTTTGAAGAAAACTAGGGAATTCCATCACAAGATCTTAGGGTACGACAAAGCTCCATCGGCAGTTAGAAAATCTCAGGAAAATGCTGAAAACGCCAATTTAGCTGAATACATCACAGTGGAACGTAAGGATTTCTTTTATACCGAAAAACCAGTTGATGGGCCGTTGCACATAGTGTTCAATCCTCCGTATGGGGAACGTTTGCCCATTGATGTGGAGGAATTTTACGCCAAAATAGGGGATACGTTAAAGCAGAGTTACCCTGGAACAAAAGCTTGGTTGATCACATCCAACCTAGAAGCGTTAAAACATGTTGGCCTTAGACCATCCCAAAAAATAAAGGCGTTCAATGGAAAATTGGAATCCAAATTTGTGCAGTATGAAATGTATGAAGGAAGCCGAAAAGCCAAACCTCATAACAATCCGAGTTGAGAATGTAACAATGGGTTAAAAAATTTGGATAAGTGAATTAATTGATTAGCTTTGGTAAGTTTTTAAAAGCAAAAACTAACTAACTCAATCTAATTGCAAAGAAAAAGAGCCTGATTGATCAGGCTCTTTTTTATTTGTCGGACCAAATGGCCAGTTCATTGCCCGAAGGGTCCGTAAAATGGAACCTTCTGCCTCCTGGGAACGAAAAGATTTCCTGAACAATGGTGCCACCTGATCGTACTACTTTTTCTTGGATTTCCTCTAAATTATCATGGTAAAGGACCACCAATGCCCCGTTGGTTATGGTTTCGTTAGATTGGGCAAAACCACCTTCAAGACCACTATTGGAAAAGGCAATATATTCAGGACCGTAATCGGTAAAAGTCCAACCAAATGTCAGGCCATAAAATTCTTTGATCTTACCAAGATCTTTGCCCTTAAATTCGATGTAGTTAATCTTGTTGTTTTCCATCTTATTGTGGATTTGGTTCTTTTTTCTTCTTCGATTTTTTGTAAAAAGGAATCAGATAGGTGATGGAATAATTGTAGTTCACTCCAAAATTGCTGCCATCAGTGACCTTGTTGAATCCAGGGATCCAGAGATTGGGAAAATTTTCATCTTCCTTGTTGGTGATCAAAAAACCAAGTCGGGCACTCATGCCCACATAAATATTGGCAAAAAGTTCCGCTTTGATTCCGACCACCAACTCCAGCCAAGAAGCCGTCAATCCTGTAAATTCACGTCCTGGCTCGGCCCCTGCCAAGAATTCTTGATTGTAATATTGATTGCTGTCAAAAATGGAGTAATCGTTTAGGGTTTGGCTAAAGCTTGCTACCGCATACCGTCCGCCAAGAATGATGGAATTGTTCATCCCGAACCAGTTCTCGTAGGTGTTCATATCCACACCAGCCTTTATGTAACTTCCTGTTGTTTCAAAATTATACAAAAGAGTCTGGGACAGGTTTTCGGATTGGGTTTTGGTTTCGTTCCCTATTTCGGCGGCCAAATACAATTTATGGGTAAGGCGATAGTCCCCGACCAACTCAAGCCCCGTATAATCTTCATCAACAAAAGAAAGGACCAGTTTGCTGATGTCCGCGCCCACTCGAAGGCCGTATTGCTCCTTGTACTCCACCGTATCCTTTTTCTGAAGGTCAATGGGTTCACTTTGCCCCAATAAATTAAGGGGCAAAAGGATTAAGGTGAGACTAATAATATATTTTGACATGTACATTATCGGAGTTTTCTACAGATTCTTGAACCACTTTAATATCCTGGATCCAGTTATTGGCGCTTGCAGGCAGTGAAACACTTAGGTTGTCAAAGTTCATCACAAAACCGCAGGCACTTGAAATAAAAGCTTCTCTTGTGGTATAGGTAAAAGTAAGGGTATCAATGTTTCCAGTTTCCTCACCGGTATCCGCATCGTCCGCAGAATTGGTGATAAAGGCAAAAGATGTGGTAGTGGCATCAGAACGGATCGGAATTCCTATGGAATCCAAATTGCTTGAACGGTCGGTGAAGGTATTCACGGCACTGTTCAGAATGACTTCCTTAATCCGTAATGAGGGTACATCTTTACTTGCCGTGGTATCGGCAATATCATAAAATCTGACAATCAGTAACGGAGTATCTCCGTTTACACAGATATCATCCTTTTCACAGGAGGAAACATAAATGACCATGGAGATGATAAGTAGGAAGGGGATTATTTTCTTCATTCCGGTTTACTGTCCTTTTAATTAAAGATTGGCCCGTTTTTCCAAAAGTACAACATTTTCAACGTGATGGGTCTGTGGAAACATATCAACGGGTTGTACTTTGGTGACTTCGTACAATTCCTTCATAAGAGCCAAATCCCTCGCTTGGGTTGCGCTATTGCAGCTTACATAAACAATTTTAGGTGGGGCCACTTGTAATAATTGCTCCACCACATTTTTGTGCATGCCATCCCGTGGGGGATCGGTGATGATCACAGCAGGTTGCCCATGTTGGGCAATGAATTGATCGTTGAAGACATTTTTCATATCCCCAACAAAAAATTCAACATTGGTAATATTGTTATGACTAGCATTGGCCTTGGCATCTTCAATGGCTTCGGGAACCGATTCCACCCCAATAACCTTTTTGGCCTTTTTTGAAACGAATTGTGCAATGGTCCCGGTTCCGGTATAAAGATCATAAACCAGTTCATCACCGGTAAGTCCTGCAAAATTCCGGGTCACTTTGTAAAGTTCATATGCCTGTTCCGAATTGGTCTGGTAGAACGATTTGGCGTTGATCTTGAATTGCAGCCCTTCCATTTCCTCAAAAATATGATCACGTCCTGAAAAGCAGATCACTTCTTGATCGTAAATGGTGTCATTTTGTTTGGAATTGATGACGTAGAGCAAAGAGGTGATTTCAGGAAAAGTTTGAGCCAAATGGTTCAAAAGCAGCTCCCGCTGTTCTTTTTTATCTTCAAAAAATTGAACGAGCAACATGATTTCCCCTGTGGAAGCGGTGCGTATCATCATGGTGCGCAAAAGCCCCTCTTGTTTTCGGGGATCAAAAAAGGATAATCCATTTTTGATGGCAAATAGTTTGGTTTCCAATCTAATGGCGTTGGAGGGGTCTTGTTGTAAGTGACATTTTTTTATGTCCAGAATCTTGTCCCACATCCCTGGAATATGAAATCCCAAAGCCCTGCGATCTTCAATGTCCTTCTCGGAATTGATTTCTGATTCCGTTAACCACCGACTGCTGGAAAAGGAGAATTCCATTTTGTTCCTGTAGAAATATTGCTTCTTGGAACCTAAAATGGGGCTGATTTCTGGAAGTTCCAGATGGCCGATGCGTTTTAGATTGTTCTCCACTTCATTTTGTTTGAAATGAAGTTGGTGTTCATAGGCCATGTTTTGCCATTTACAACCTCCGCAAACGCCAAAATGCTGGCACTCGGGCTGGGTCCTTTTATCGGAAAGGATATGGAAACGTGTGGCAACACCTTCAAAATAGGCGCTTCTCTTTTTGGTGGTCATTACATCCACCACATCGCCAGGAACGGCATTGGACAAAAAGACCACCCTGCCATCCGGCGCCTTACCTACTGATTTTCCCTTGGCCCCGGCATCAACTACCGTTACGTTTTCAAAAGTTTGTCGCTTGTTCTTACTACGCATGGCGCAAAAGTAACTTCTTTTTGGTATTTGGAGGCTCCAAGCTTCTTAAATCGAACCTAAACTTTACAGCTAAATTGCAGTAGAATCAAGCATGACAAGGCCTTGCTATTGAACAATAATTTGTAATTTGCGGGCACTTCTAGGGATGATTTCTCTCCCACGCTGCTTTTTCGAGTCCTCGAAAGAATAAAGGTATTGTAGGAATGGTTGTTTTATGAATTTTAAAAATTATTGAAATGGCTGTTTTAGAGCATTTAACATCGCAGCAAGCGATTGATCTGGAAAACAAGTACGGTGCCCATAATTATCACCCATTGCCCGTTGTATTGAGTAGGGGTGAAGGTGTTTATGTTTGGGATGTGGAAGGTAAGAGGTATTACGATTTTTTATCTGCCTACTCAGCTGTAAACCAAGGGCATTGCCATCCCAAGATTGTGGGAGCAATGGTGCAACAGGCCCAAACCCTTACCTTGACTTCAAGGGCTTTTTACAACGATATGTTGGGGAAATACGAACAATATGCCACGGCAACTTTTGGGTTCGATAAATTGTTGCCCATGAATACAGGGGCCGAAGCTGTAGAGACCGCTTTGAAGATTTGTAGACGATGGGCATACCAAAAGAAGGGAATTCCTGAGAACCAGGCTCAAGTGATTGTGTGCGAGAATAATTTTCACGGAAGAACCACCACCATCATTTCCTTTTCCAATGATCCAGTGGCAAGGACAAATTATGGACCTTTTACCGAAGGATTTATCAAAATTGCATATGATAATCTGGATGCCTTGGAACAAACTTTGCAAAGCAACCCCAATGTTGCCGGTTTCTTGGTGGAACCCATCCAAGGGGAAGCAGGAGTGTACGTTCCTAGTGAAGGGTATTTGGCAAAAGCGAAGGCACTTTGTGAAAAATACAATGTGCTGTTCATTGCCGATGAAGTACAGACGGGTATTGCAAGAACAGGAAAAATGCTTGCAGTGGACCACGAAAATGTACAACCCGATATCCTGATTCTAGGCAAGGCCCTTTCAGGAGGCGTTTATCCCGTTTCGGCGGTTTTGGCCAATAATGAGATCATGGAGGTGATTACCCCAGGAAGTCATGGCAGTACCTTTGGAGGAAATCCAGTGGCCGCGGCTGTGGCCATTGCAGCTTTGGAAGTCATCAAAGAGGAACAGTTGGCCGAAAATGCCATGGAGTTGGGTGAAGTGTTCCGCGAAGAACTGAACAAGTTTATCCCCACTTGCGATTTAGTTTCTCAGGTTAGGGGCAAGGGATTGTTGAATGCCATTGTGATCAATGATACCGAGGACAGTTCTACGGCTTGGGATATTTGTATGGCACTGAAGGAGAATGGCCTTTTGGCCAAGCCTACCCACGGGAACATCATTCGGTTTGCGCCTCCTTTGGTGATGAACCATGAACAGTTATTGGACTGTGTGGATATTATCATCAAAACGTTGAAAGCGTTTTCCAAATAGACCATTTGGATTTTCAATAAAACAAAAAGGGGCAGTTTTTTAACTGCCCCTTTAATTTTGGAATTAGTGTATGGATTATAAGAATTTATAACCAACTCCAATAGTTAGGTAGTTTCCCCTAACCTTTACATCTTCACTACCGGTGTAAGAGTTATTTATCTGAAAGGTATACCTAGCTTCCAGAAAAAAGTCCTCATCAATATCATAACCGATACCTCCAGCAATATCCAATTCTACATTGCTAAAGTCCTCCACGGATTCTTCAAGGGAAAAAACCACTTGTGGTCCTACTTGAAAATTTAATTTTTCTGCAATGGCAATTTTTCCGAGAATCGGTAGCATTATGGCACTGGATCCATCTACGGTTGCATAAAGTAGCTCTGGTTGAACATTAAAATTGTCTGAAACTGTAAAATCCGCCACAGCACCAAAGTAGAATCCTGATTCAGATGCGGAAACGGTCAAGCCATCTGCCTTTATACTTCCTCTCGCATTAAGGTAACCCGCTGTTGCTCCAAATCTAACTTCTTGGGCATTAGATGAGTACGTGAATGCAATTACTGAAATTGCAACGAAAAATAGTTTTTTCATGTTTTGATAAAATTTATGTTACGGTGTAAATATAGAGATATATTTGAATGTCCAATGTGCCTTCTGAGGGGGGAGATAAAATTTAAAAAAGGTGTCTGGAAAGCATAAAATTGATTTCAATTGCTCTTAAATAGATCTACTTTTTTTAATGTACAGCTGCTTCCAAAAGTTCCAAGGACAACTCTGTAGCATTGAAAGATGCACGGGTGCCAACGGGAAGGGTAAAATTATTGGGAACATGACCAAAGCTCATACCATATGCCGCTGGCATGCCCAATGGGGCAATACGGTCCATGATGACTTCCTTCAGGGTGAAATTATCTTCCTTTTTTTCGCGGTGGCACCCTTTACAAACACCAAATAGGATCCCTTTCGCTTTTTTAAGGGTGGGACCTTCGATTAACTGGGTTAACATACGGTCAATACGGTAGGGAGCTTCTTCCACATCTTCCAAAAAAACGAGCTTGTCCGTAAAATCGATTTCATGGGGAGTGCCGATCAAAGCGTTGACCAAGGTTAGGCTACCGCCTGCCAATTCTCCTTCACAGTAACCATTTGTGATGGTATACCGCTCATATTCAGAATTCTTCAAGAACTCGGGATCGGTCAGTTTTGCGTTTTTAATCTTTTGTGAATCTTTACCTTTCATCAACACTTTTTTGAAGTATTTCTGACTGAAGGTATCGTCAAGTGTGCTGCCCACTGGTCCGTGAAAGCACACAAGGCCGGTTTCCTTGTAAATGGCCTGTATCAATGCGGTGATATCACTGAATCCGATTAAAACCTTCGGATTGTTCCTGATATTTTCATAATCCAGTTTGTCCAAAATTCGGGTACATCCATAACCGCCACGGGCGCATAAAATTCCATCTATATCAGGATTGACGAACATTTCATTTACATCCTTTGCCCGCTCCTCATCCGTGTTACTGAAATAGCCGTGGTTGCCGATCAACCTATCGGTATGAAAAGTTTTAAAGCCCATTTCCTTTAAAGTGGCCAAAGCCCTTTCCAAAACCTCGGGTTTAATGGCATACCCGGGAGCTACCAATCCAATGGTATCCCCTTTTTTGAGTTTTTTGGGTTTTATTTTAGGTAATGCAAAGGGTGTTGGATTATTTCCCCAACTAGGATTAGGCAGTAATGTAGCGGCTCCCAAAACGGTTGCGGATTTAAGAAAAATTCTTCTTTTGGACATGGAATAATTACGGGATTGAAATTTTACCTGGGCTTTGAGTCTAGGTAAATATCCATAAAAATTATGGATTGCCCCAATCAGTCGCTGTTCCGTTCCGTTCTACGAAGTTGGCGTTGTATTTTCTTGATGGCAGACTCAATGGATTTTTCTGGTTCAATGATGTTGTATTCTCCCCAAAAATCAGGTTCGGAAAAGCCTGTGGCCTCATCACTCATGATGATGGATTTTTTGATGCGTTCCCTATTTCGGGGCAACTCGCCGGTCATGTTATCTTCCCAATCGGTAATGGCCATTTCGGCATTCATACTGTAAATGGAATTGAACCATTTGTCCTCCCAATCTACCTTGAACTCCATGGTAACACTGCTATATCCATAATACCATTTCCCATTTTTCTCACGATAATCTACCCTATAGGAGACCTGGGTGGGCCAAACATCCACTCCAGCCGGCTTTCTGCGAACAAAAAGTTCTGCTGCTTTTTTGCGGTCAGTAATGTTGAGGGAAAAATTGGCATTGGTCAAAATCTTGTTTTCCACATCAATGAACAATTCTCCTTGGTATAATGGTTCTACTACACCTTCAAGTTGGTTGAATTTGATTACATAAACAAGCTTGTCATTGATACGAGTGGAACGGTCGAACCAAAACCTATAGCTGGACATCATTTCTGGCGAAAAGATGTATTCAGGATATTTCATGATATCCACATAAAGAGTGTTGTATGGCCCCCCCTGAAGTTTTAAGGCAACGGTGTCCAACTTGCTGTAATCGGTACTTTTTCGTGATTTGTAAAGTTCCACGGCGTCGTCCCGATTGGAATCATAAGGGGTTTTGTAAATATTGACTACCGCTTCGGAAAGGGATACGTTTTTTCTTCGCTTCTTGATGGTTTCTCGATAAAAGGCCGTCATCAAGGTTGAATTTTCAAAATAATTATCATCACGTCTCGCCATGGTTTCCCTGACGAGGGCCGTAGCATCCTTAGGTGCATTGATATTGATCTCCGACAATTGCGTTACCGATATTTCCAAGGAAATCTTGTTCCTTTCTTCGGATAATTGCGAAAGGGGCACCGTTTTGGTTTTATAGCCCAAAAAGGAGACAATCAGGTTCTGACTGGTGACATCTTTTGGAACCTTCAACAAAAAATTCCCTTCGGTGTTGGAAATGGTGCTGATATTGGTTCCTTCCACAGCTAGGGTTGCAAAAACCAAAGGTTTATTGGTGGCTTCATCAACCACTTCCCCGCTGTATTGATTATAGTCATTTGTTTCTTCCTGAAAACCAAAAGCATGGGAAGGGCCTATAAGTAAAACGACCATCACTGTGGAAAGCAGTAATGTCGATATTTTTCCCAAAAAGGGAACCGTTTTGTTTAGTTGTGCATCCATAATCTTTACCCAAAATCCTATTAAAGATACAAAATTTTGGATTTCGAAAAGTATACAACCTAACGTGTTAAGTTGTTAAAAATCAACTTAAAGTCTTTTTATTCCACCATGAAAAGGGCATTGGCGAAAAACAGTTTCCCGTTTTCCCAAAAACCTCTGAACAATGGGTTGTCCACCATGTAGATCACTTGGCCACGGCCAAAGCCTTCTGTTCCGTAAACCAAAGTTCCTGAAACTTGTTTTTGGGCCTCACTGCCTGCAAATCCAGAGAACGGTTTGGCATCTTTTTCCAAGTACACAGCGCTTCCGCCTTTCAAATAATCAAAACTGGCACTGCCCAATTTTAAGGTGAAATAGTCTTTGCCATACCCATAGGCCAACGGATTGGTATTGTCCACTTTGGCTTTGAAAATAGCCCCGGTAATGGCACTTTTTATGCTTTCACGCTCCCAATCTTCATAGGGTTTGGGGTCGGTTTTACCGGAATCTTTTTCCATTTCTTTTTTCTGGATGCCGAAACCTTTTTCGCCATCAATGGCATCAATGGCTCCACCCATGGCTATGATCTTACCTCCTTGGCGAACCCAATCTTTCAAATCGGCAAGTTCACTTTCATTAAAGTAATTGCCATAACGGCCATCGGGAAGAATCAAGATATTGTATTCGCCAAGATCTACTCTTTTGGCATAATCCCCATCTAACACAGTGATCGGATAGTGGAGTTGTTGTTCAAAAAAGTGCCAGATTTCTCCAAAACGCAAGGTTGAGGTAGGTTCTCCGGACAAGACTGCAATTTTAGGTTTGGTAATCATTTGTACGTAGGAGGAACCGAAATCTTTTCCGGAATCCACAAAGCCTGTAGTAACGGGAGTCAGGTTCTTTTGGAATTTTTCAGCAGTAGTTTGAAGGATTTTAGCAAAATCCGTTCTGTTTTCGTTGTCCGATTTGGTAATGATCAAAGTACCTCTCTCAAAAGATTTGCCATCCATTTTAAAAGGAAGGTTGGCCTTGCGTACGCGAACTCCTTCCTTGATCAAGGCTGCCAAAAACTTGGCATCTTCAACGCTGTTCCAATCTGCTAGGTAAGCATAGGTATTTTTATCTGCGGTAGTAGAAATTGCACTTTCTGTTGCATTTTGTGGCGAAACCAAAGTTGGTGAAGCAAGGGCTTCCAAACCATAGGCATAAGGCAATGACCAAGCAGTGATGTCATAGGTCAATGAATCCGAAAGTTTGGCATTGGGCTCGAACAAAACCGTCACCAAAGTTCCCTTGGGCTGATTGGTGGAAATCACCAAGCCATTACCGTTCACGGACATGCTTCCGCTTTTTCCGGTTGCATATTCGTGGCCTTTGTATGATCCACTGGTCAAGTCACCGTATTGGATCTGGTGTTTTTCCAAAAGGGTTTTCAAGGATTTCAACTTGTCTTCATTCCCTTTAAGAACATAACTCTTGTATTTGAAATTTTGGTTTTTGTAGAATTTTTTGAACTCTTCATTAAGCTTAGCCGCGTTTTTTGATGATACCTCCACCGTGGAAATTCCTGTAGTGTAGTGGTGATCAATCCTATCCTTCAAGGTCAAGGTGTCACCATTTCCGGTGATGATGCCCAAACCGGCCCTTCCGCCACCACCTTGCTCATAGGTCATCCCGATGGCACCGTTGTAAATAGGGTAGGTGTCACCATAGCTTGGGTATAAAAGGTCAAAAACTTCTTTGGTGAAATAGAACCAACCATTGGCATCAAAATACTTGGCATGGTTGCGACCCAATGTCACCTGAAAATCACGTTGGAAATCGGTGATCAATTCGTGATAGGGCTCCGTTGCAGGAGCAAAATAATAAGGATTGTTGACTCCTTGTTCGTGGAAATCCACATGCACGTGGGGCATCCATTGATTGTACATTTTTAACCGTTGCTGACTTTCCACCTGTGTCAACCAGGCCCAATCGCGGTTAAGGTCGAACATATAGTGATTGCTACGGCCTCCCCACCATCCTTCATTGTGCTCCTTGCTGTTAGGGTCTACTTGGTTGGGAGTATTCTTGTATTGGTTGTACCAGTTGCTATATCGGTCCCTACCATCAGGGTTAATACAGGGATCCATGATCACCACGGTATTTTCCAGATAAGAGCTTTTGCTCGTCAATAATTCATAAATCGTCTTCATGGAAGCTTCGGTGCTCACACTTTCGTTTCCGTGCACGTTATAGCTCAACCAAACAATAGCCTTTTCCGAAGTTCCTTCTCCCTTGGTTTCTTTTAAATGCTCCAATCGGATGTCTTCCAAATTGGAAATATTTTGCGCAGAACTTACATAAGCCACAATCAAAGGTCTACGCTCGTTGGTCTGGCCATAGACGGTAAGTTTAACACGATCAGGAGCAGCTTTTGCCAAATATTCGTAATAATCCACCACTTCATAATGACGGGTGAATTCAGAGCCCAGTTCGTAACCCAAAAATTCGGATGGGGATTTTAACTGTTGTGCGGTAAGGGTAAGAGATAATAGGAGAATGAGGGAAAATAAAAATCGGGTCATGTTTGGTTTCATTAGTTGGATTTCAAATCTACTAATAAAATGTTGGTGGCACCCAAATTTTATGAGTCCACTCGACCAAATTTGTAAAAAATGCAATTAACGTATTTTTAGGACGACTAAAAAAGAAGTGAGTTATCTTTGAACACCTCATTACAGTTTGAATGGACGTAGATTGTATACCTTTTAAGGAAACCGGTTATTTTTCCAAACTTATTTGCGATTACCTAGATCAACATGAAGAATTGAAACCGTTCTTCAACAGGTATCCGACTTTGGAAAACTTTGAGGCTCAGATACAAGAAAAGCAAACCAATTTCCCAAAGGAACATAGAAGGGTTCTGGTCAATGCACTGAATAACCAATATGAGGGAGTTGCCATTTCAGAGGCTACTGCTCACCATATTTCAAAACTGGGTGAGGATACCACTTTTACAGTGGTAACAGGTCATCAATTGAACCTGTTCACCGGTCCCTTATATTTTCTCTACAAGATTGTGTCTACTATCAATTTGGCCCAAAAACTGAAGGAACGTTACCCAAAGCATCATTTTGTAGCTGTGTATTGGATGGCCACCGAGGACCATGATTTTGACGAAATCAACTACTTCAATCTGCATGGGAAAAAAATCCACTGGAACAAAAAAGCGAAGGGTGCCGTGGGACGTTTGTCCACCGAAGGATTGGACCAGGTATTTGAAACATTTGCCAGCGAAGTAGGACAATTTGGACAAGCGGAGTCTCTGAAGAAGCTGTTCCAACAGGCTTATTTGGAACATGATACCCTTACTGAAGCTACAAGATATTTGGCCAATGCGCTTTTTGGGGAGCAAGGATTGGTGATTGTGGATGGTGATGATACCCAACTCAAAAAATTACTGGTACCCTTTGTCAAAAAGGATATTTTCGAAAAGGTGCCTTTTGTAAAAGTATCGGAAAGTATTGAGCAACTGAGCAAAGTCTCTTCAGATTACATTATTCAAGTCAACCCTCGGGAAATCAATTATTTTTACCTGAAGGATGATGTTCGCGAGCGGATTGTAGAGAAGAACGGAAAGTACCACGTGATCAATACCCATATCGATTTTACTCCAGAAGCTTTAATCGAAGAACTGGAAAACCATCCTGAACGTTTTTCACCTAACGTAGTAGCAAGGCCGTTGTACCAAGAAGTGATCTTACCCAACCTCTGTTATATTGGTGGGGGAGGCGAGTTGGCCTATTGGCTGGAACTCAAATCTTATTTTGAGGCACTCGGGGTCACTTTTCCCATGCTGATGCTCCGCAACTCGGTTTTGGTCATTACCGAAAAGCAGTCCGAAAAAGTAGAGAAAATGGGTCTTCAAGTTTCACATCTCTTTCTGAAACAAACTTCATTGATCAACAAGAAAATCCGGGATATTTCCAATATCGACATTGACTTTTCTCCCCAGAAAAAGTTATTGGAAGAGCAGTTCAAGCATTTGTATGCATTGGCCCAACAGACCGATGAAAGCTTTTTGGGAGCGGTAAAAGCCCAAGAAGTGAAACAGAAAAAAGGTTTGGATGCCCTTGAAAAGCGCTTGTTGAAGGCCCAAAAAAGAAAATTGAAGGACCATGTAGTCCGTTTGACCGAGCTTCAGAACGAGTTGTTCCCCAACAAATCCCTACAGGAGCGCCAATGGAACTTTTCCGAACTCTATTTGGAGATGGGAGACAGCTTTATTTCCTTATTACTGGAAACACTGGACCCCTTCAGTGAGGAATTCATTGTTTTAAAACATTAGGTAATTCCTTTAAAAACAGATTCTTATATTTTTTTTTCAAAATAATCTGAAAATTTTTTGGAAAACGAGGTAGGGTATTTTGCTACTTGGTTGTTCCATTATTGAAAATTGCTATGAAAAAGTAAATATTTTGAGTTGGTTAACTCATATGTTTAGGTTGGTTTTGATTTTATTTAAAAGCCCCGGAGTGGTTCCCGGGGCTTTTTTTATAGTGATCTTCACCTAATTACATGAGTTGGGTATATCCCTTGTTTCAGTGGAAGTTTCAATGATTCTATCAATGGTAGTAGTACCACGAACCGTTACTTCAATAAAATTGGCTTGTACATCGGTTACCACACCGGTAAAGCTGTTAAAGGCAAATTGGGTAAGTATTTCTTGTCCTGTCAGCTCACTATTGTCTTCTCGGTATTTACCTGAAATTCTAAAACGCTGTGCAAAGGGAACTTTTATGTTCACATATTGTTGGTAAACATCGGCCACGGCAATCGCAGTTCCCGGTGGCACTCCTATTTCCCTGGAAACGGATACCTGCACCGATTTTTGGGTACTGAGACTTCCAGATTTGGTATTGGTTGAAGTCAGGGATTTGGAATATTCATAGCTTCCGGTAATAGATCCGGAAGTTTTACCGCCCGTTCCAAAGAATTTAGTCTCGGCTTCATGAGCAATGGTCACGGAAACACTAACTGTATTAGTTGAGGATACAGACATACTTTCTTCCCATCCGGCTACTTGTGTGGTGGTGATGGTGTTGCTTTCACCTATCGTTTGTGTTAATGAACCACTGCTGCAATTACGCAGGGTGCTGTTATAGGCACTGCTGGTTGCTGAAGAAGGCATGATCGGATTCATAAATTTGGAATCTACGGCCAAAATATCCCAATCTATATCAAAAAGCATGATCCTAAAGTATAGGGGTTCATCTGGATCGGGATTATCTGCAACCGCAAAGCCTTGTCCGGATAAAATCAGTGGATTATCTGCCCCGTTGGGTACGATTTTGAAAAGTCCGGGAGCTTCTTTTACTATTTTAAACCAATAGTTAGGATAATCCAACACGTTGGTGTTACCTCCATTTTGTGTAATATTCGCTTTACTTTGGATTCGGAGCTGAGTACCATACATGTACAAATAATGTAGGTCACTGTTGTTATGTACCCCAATGGAATAGTATTCTTCGTTTCCAGGAATCTTTTTAAAATAATAAGTGGAAAAATCTTCCAATGAAAATGTGGCATTGGCAGAATAATCCAATTCTTGTCTATATCGGACATCTGTTGCCAGGTTTGTAGTGTTGGTATAAAGTTGGGAACTGGGCACCCCAATAACTTCATTGTCCATATTCACTACCTGCATAAAATACTTGAGGTCTTCCCTTAAAGTAACTTCAGCGAACAGGTCATCTAAACTATCGGCGGTAATCTCTTTTTCATTGGGACTGGATGCGAAGGAAAGTTTCGCGAAGTTTTGAGTTGCCAGGACTGCGTCATTTTCATCCAAAACCGTTACCGAAATTGGAATACCTTCTTTAAGTTCTTGTTTGATGGATTCTTCCAAATCCTCATTTTTAAAAGATAAGTTGGCCAGATTGTTCAGTTCGTCAAAAAGAACGACTTGGTCCTCTATGTTTGAGGTGGACTCTATTGAAATAATGACTTTGTAAGGTACATATCCTTTTTTTGCAATATCCCTACCGCTGATACTGATACCGATTTCCCCTTCATCAGTTTCAAATTCATTTGTGGAAATGGGGCTAGGTAGTACCTCTATCCCTTTTTTTGTAGGTTCTGCCGATTCATCCTTACTACAGGCCATAAATAAAACGACCAGTAAGGTGAGGGCCATTTTACTGTAATTATTAAATGTTGTTTTCATGATTCTGTGTTTTGTGGTTAAACTTTTTAATGCGTTTTGTGCGACTCGCCCGGTAACGGTCTGCAGCCCTTAGCCGAGCAAGACCACAAAACGGTTTTGTCAAAATCATTGACAGGACAAACATAAAATGCTGATTTTGAGGAGGGAAATATTGACGGTGGACAAAAGGTGGACACCCCAGTTTTAGTAAAGGGACATCAGGTGGACAGAAGAAAGGGGTTTTTATAGACTTAGCACCAAGTCTTGAAGGGAATCTTCAGTGGTGATGTTCAATTTTTTGCGCAATCTATAACGCGCTTTTTTGATGCCTTCCTGCGAAATATTCAGAATATTGGCAATTTCCTTGGAGGACAAATTCATCTTTAAAAGGGCAAGTAGGCGTAATTCGTTGGCCGTGATGTCTGGGAACTTGGCCTTTACATTGCTGTTGAAATCTTTGTGGACCTCTTCAAAATAGCGGGAAAAGTTTTTCCAGTTGTTGTCATCCTGAAGGTCAAAATCAATGGTTCGGATAAGTTGTTGGTACCCATTTTTGGAGGCATCGGCTTGCTTCAATTCTTCGGCCTTTTGTTTCAGGTCTTCCAAAACTTCGTTCTTTTTGGCCAAATGAAGGGCATGAGTGGTCAGTTCCTTCTTTTTGAAAGCCAATTCGGAATCTACCTTTTCTTTCTCCAATTTGTTGCGTTTCAATTTTTGACGGATGCCATAAAAACCAAAGCCGAACACCAAAATCGATAATCCAAGCCCGACCCCTAAAAGTAGTTTTTGAAGATTGCTCACTTTGGCTTCTTGCTCCAACAAAACGATCTGCTGTTCTTTCTTTTCAGTTTCGTACTGGGTCTTCAATTCATCAATTTGTTTTGCTTTTTGAAGGTTGAAAACACTATCGCTCACTTTTTGATAATTTCTTTGGTCGGACAGGGCATTGGCATAATCGCCAACTTCTTCATAGGCTTTGGAACGGCCAAAGTACCCGTCCCCTAAAATGTCCAAAGCTTTTATCGAATCGGCCAAGGCTATGGCCCTGGTATGATTGATAATCGAATTTTTATAATCACCATTTTTGAAATAAGCAGTACCTATATCATTATGACTGATGATAAGATTGTTGATGGAGCCAATCTTTTTGGTAACTGCATTGCCCTTCAGTAAGTAATCGATTGCCTTATCATATTGCTCCATGTCCTGCAAGATCAACCCCAAATTGGTCAAGTTGGCCGCGATATAATCATCGCGGTTCATGCGATAGCTGATCTCCAAGCTTTCCTCATAATTTTTTTTGGAGCTTTCATAATCATTCAGGTACCAATACACATTGCCAATTTCAATATAGATGGTAGCGATCCATTGCTCATCCTTTAATTCCTTGAAAATGTTGAGGGAAGTTTTGAGGGGTTCCAAAGAAAGGTCGTAATTGCCCCGAAGCATTTCCACCCTTCCTATATCGGCCAAGGCTATAGCTTTCCTTTTGGGGTTGGGCGGCGTAATGGTGTCCAAGATCCTTGAGGCTTTCAGAACCTCTTCCATTGCCAGGTTAAAGTCGCCGGTATCCATGTAAATAGTGGATTTTCGCTGAAGGTTATCCACTATCTGCAAACTGTTTTGTAGCGCTTGGGCAATTTTTATGCCCTCATCCGCCAGATCCAACGCTTTTTTAAAATTGCCTTGAAGAGTTTCCAAGGTTGCATATTCGTTGAGGGTAGTCCACAGTTCTTTCTTTTCCTCTGCTTTTTTAAGTATGTTGATGGATTTTTCAAAATAATACCGTGAAGAATCCACATTAGGCAAAAATCGAAAGTGATAAGCCTTATTGAGGTAAGCCACCCCTTCGCCCTTTGAAAATTGTATTTTACGGGAAAGGTTTAAGGATTGATCGTTATAGGAAAATGCTTTTTGTGGATCTTTGTGCCTAAGATGGGTAAAAAGCTTTTGTAAAGTTCCAATTTTGGAAGTGTCCACAGTTTGTTGCGCAAAAACTTCCAACAGACTATCCCGTTTCTTATCTTCTTGGGCAATAGTTTTGGCGTGAGTTATAAAGAGAAAGCAAAGAAAATACAGGATTTTGGTCTTCATGAGGTTGAATTACCCCCTAAAATAGCAATTTGTCCCAACTTTTTGAAAAAGAAGGGATTATAACGGCATGGAAAAACTCGAAAATTTAGAAAAAATCCGAAAAGAAGGACCTTACCTCAAAATAGGTGGCTTCCTTCATCGTGTTGAACCGCACCTCGGCATGGCCCACCCTTTCTTCGGGACCAATCCCCACACTGTGGAATCCACCGGCAATGGCGGCATCAATGCCTTTTTCGGCATCTTCGAATACCACACAGTTGCTAGGTTGCAGTTTCAATTTTTCGGAAGCATACAAAAAGATGTCCGGAGCAGGTTTGCTCTTGGCCACACTATTTCCGTCCCCGATCACATCAAAAAAATGGGTGGCGTTCAGTTGTTGCAACACCTTTATGGCATTTTTGCTGGCGCTTCCCAAGGCTACCAAAAATCCTTCCTGACGTAAATGGGTCAACAGTTCTTTGGCTCCCGGGAGGTAATCGTTTGGGGTCATGGTATCCAAACTGGCCACGTAGATGTCATTTTTCTTGGTGGCAAGTTCAACCACGGCATCATCTGTTAGGGTAACATGGTTGTAGTCCATGATCACTTTGATAGAATCCATACGCGAAATCCCGCGGAGTTGTTCATTGAGCTCGCGGTCAAAGTGCCAGCCCATTTCGTCCGAGAGTTTTTTCCAAGCTTCAAAGTGGAGTTCAGCCGTATCGGTGATTACTCCGTCCAAATCAAAAATGAATCCCTTGATCATGGTTTGGTTTATTTTGGTCTGCAAAGAAATGACGAAAACAATTAAGAAAAAAACTACATTAGGGTATGTGTATGCCAATGTTCGATAAGGTGCACAAAACAACCGTCCAAATAAAAGGGCAAACCCGTTGAAGATTGAAAAAGTTGTCATAAATATCCATTAAAAGATACTTTTCCAACTAAACCAAATTGCTATTTTTGCCCATGCATAACAACGTACTTATTCTAGACTTCGGTTCCCAGTACACCCAATTGATCGCGAGACGCGTGAGGGAACTCAACATTTATTCCGAGATAAAACCTTTTAACAAACTGCCCAAGGACCTGTCCGATTACAAGGCCGTGATACTTTCGGGGTCACCTTCATCGGTACGGTCGGAGCAGGCACCTCAACCCGATCTTTCAGAAATAAAGGGTAAAATGCCTTTGTTGGGTATTTGTTACGGGGCACAGTACCTGTCCCACTTTCATGGTGGAAATGTGGCGCCGTCCGCAACTCGGGAGTATGGTAGGGCCAATTTATCCTTCGTGAAAAATGATGAGGCATTTTTAAATGGACTGGACCAAGGAAGTCAAGTTTGGATGAGCCACAGTGATACCATCAAGGAACTACCTGAAGGTGGAATTCGTTTGGCGAGTACCCACGATGTGGAAAATGCAGCCTTCAAAATTGATGGCGAAACAACATACGGTATTCAATTTCACCCAGAAGTTTACCATACCACAGATGGCAAAAAGTTGCTTGAAAACTTTTTGGTGAACATTGCGGGATTGAAACAGGATTGGACTCCCGATGCTTTTGTGGAAACGACTGTTGAAGAGCTTAAAAAAGAAATCGGGGATGAAAAAGTGATCCTTGGTTTGTCTGGTGGAGTAGATTCCAGTGTGGCGGCCATGTTGTTGAACAAGGCCATTGGCGACCATCTATATTGCATCTTTGTAAACAACGGTCTTTTACGCAAGAATGAGTTTGAAAGCGTATTGGACCAATACAAGCATATGGGTCTCAATGTGAAGGGAGTGGACGCTTCGGCACGTTTTTTGGATGCCTTGAAGGGCGAATCCGACCCAGAAGGTAAAAGAAAGATCATCGGAAGGGTCTTTATTGAAGTTTTTGATGACGAGTCCCACAAAGTGGAAAATGCAAAATGGTTGGCACAAGGGACCATTTATCCGGATAGGATCGAATCGGTTTCAGCAAGTGGTGGTCCATCCGCGGTGATCAAAAGTCACCACAATGTTGGTGGTTTGCCCGATTATATGAAGTTGAAAGTGGTGGAGCCCCTAAAAATGTTGTTCAAGGATGAGGTGAGGAGAGTAGGTGCCAGCATGGGCATGTCAGAGGATATTTTAGGAAGACACCCATTTCCAGGACCTGGTTTGGGAATCCGTATCTTAGGTGATATTACTGCCGAGAAAGTGGCCATTTTGCAAGAAGTGGATGCCATTTTTATTGAAGGTTTAAAAAAATGGGGACTTTATGATAAGGTTTGGCAGGCCGGAGCCATGCTTTTGCCCGTAGATAGTGTAGGGGTCATGGGAGATGAGCGTACCTATGAGAAATGTGTGGCGCTAAGGGCCGTGGAAAGTACCGATGGTATGACCGCTGATTGGGTAAATTTACCTTATGGGTTCCTTCAAAAGGTCTCAAATGATATAATAAACAAGGTTAAGGGCGTTAATAGAGTAGTGTACGACATTAGCTCAAAACCACCTGCAACTATAGAATGGGAATGAAAAAAACACTTTTTAGACTGGTTTTGGCGGTTCTTTTTATGGCCGCATTGCCAGCCACAGCGCAAAACTATGCCACTCATGCCGTAAAGGAAGGGGAGACGCTTCAGAGTATCGCACAAAAATATCGGGTTACCCCATATTCCATCCTTCAGGCTAATAAAGAGATCAAGACTGCCGCCGATGTAAAGGTGAACACGATCCTCGTGATTCCTATCAATGGTAATGCCACGATCGAGAAAAAGGAAGAAAAACCGGTCCAGGAAGAAATCAAGCCTATAGGATTTACAAGGCATAGGGTCCGCAAAAAAGAAACCCTTTTCGGGATTACCCAAAAATATAAGATTACTGAGGAGCAACTCAAAAGATACAACAGGGAACTGTATTCTTCTTCCCTTCAAAAAGGAATGGTGCTACAAATACCAAAATTCCCGGAGGTTGACCCCAATGAAGAAAAAGACCTGGATTTTGTTACCTATGTGGTACAACCGAAGGAAACCCGTTGGAGCATTGCCAATAAATATGGGATTACCATAGATAGCCTTCTTCTGTTGAATCCGGAGTTGCTAAAAAACACCGATTATTTGGCTGCTGGCCAAGAATTGAAATTGCCACGACCAAAGGGTGACAGCCTTAAAGATCAGAAGGTGGATCTGTTTTCGTCCTACACCGTCCCTCCTAAAATGACCTTGTACAGTTTGGGCAGGGAATATGGGATTCCATCGGACTCCATTGTGAAGTTGAACCCTGAGATCATGAAAGAAGGAGGACTTAAAGAAGGAATGGTCATCCGCTTGCCTAAAAAGCAAAGTGATGCAGGTGTGGTAAACACTGAAAACTATATTTTTTACGAAGTAAAACCCAAGCAGAATATTTTCAGGATTACCCAAAACCTGAAAATTTCCAGGGATGAACTGTACCGCCTCAACCCAGATCTGGAAAACGGTCTAAAGGCGGGAATGGTACTGAAACTTCCCAAAGAGAAGGCTGCTGGATTGGAAGTGAAAAATGCCCTGGTCTTGGACCGTGTAAACCTTGTGGACAGCATCGATGTGGCCAACAGACCCAAATTGGTGTTCATGTTGCCTTTCCGATTGGATAGGGTCAACATCAGCGATGTGGAAAAAACAGAAGGGCAGATCAAGACACGCAGGGATATGAACCTAAGTCTAGGCTTTTATTCCGGGGCATTGATGGCTTTGGATTCCATCAAAAAAATGGGTGTTTCGGTTGATGTACAAACCTATGATACCGAACTGAGCCAGACCAAGGTGAAAGAAATTTTGTTTAGGGACAACCTTTCCGGGGTAGGTGCTATAATTGGCCCAATCTCTGCTGCCGCCTTGGACGAAGTGGCCGTGCACGCAGCCACAAAAAATATTCCGGTTATTGCGCCAATTTCTTCCGAAAGCAAATTGAGCCATGGTAACGTTTTCTTTTCGGTGCCGAGAGATGCCGTTATGCGTGACAAGATGCTTTCTTATATGAAGAAGATCTATAAGAATGAGAATGTGATCATCATTGCAGATTCTACCCATCGAGTGGCCAATGATTCCATCTTGGGTAAATTTCCAGCGGCACAAATGGCCAAATTGATTGACAATAAATCGCTGCATTTGGATCAATTTTTGGTGAAACTTTCCGAAACGAAGGAAAACTGGGTGTTTTTGGAAACGGACCAAGCCAATATGGTTTCCAGTGTCACCTCCATTCTCAACTCTGCTAATGCCGGAGACATAAAAATACGCATGTTCACTACCAGTTATAATGGCGCTTTTGAAGACGAAGCCATATCTAAAACGCATTTGTCCAAATTGCGGTTTACCTATCCTTCCTTTTATAGGGAAGTGGGAGAGGATACCTTCACCAAAGCCTATGCAAAACGGTTTAATGGCAATCAGCCAGACCGTTATGCCATCCGTGGTTTTGATGTGACCTTTGATGTTTTGTTGAAACTGGCGCACAGAAACAACCTTTTTGAAACCTCAAAAATTATCGGGTTGACCGAATACACGGGCAACAGTTTTGATTATTTCAACGATTGGACGTCAGGATATTTCAACAGGGCTTGTTATATTATGCAGTACGAAGATTTACAAATCAAAGAAGTAAAACAGGATGACCTCAAAAGTAACCTATAACGGAAATCTTCGGACAACAAATGTGCATGTCCGATCCGGAAATGAATATATCACGGATGCCCCACTGGACAATAACGGTAAGGGAGAGGCCTTTTCCCCAACTGATACTGTGGCAACAGGTTTGGCCAATTGCATGATGACCATGATGGGGATTAAGGCCCGTGATCTTGGGGTAAACCTAACAGGTTTAACGGCCGAAGTGACCAAACACATGGCTGCCGATCCCAGACGTATTTCCAAGATAGAAGTAAAGCTGGAGATGCCTGCCGATGTTTCCGAAAAGAACCGCAAGATTTTGGTGCATACGGCAAGGACATGCCCGGTACACTTCAGCCTTCACCCTGATATTGAAAGAATAATCGATTTCCATTGGGTAAAATAATTTCCATAGGATGTTTGTTTTTCCTCAGCTTTTTGGGATTTGCACAAGAAATTGAGGAAGGCATTCCATGGGAAGAGCATAGACGGTTGAGTTGGTCAGACTTCAAAGGTAAAATTCCACCCGCAGCGGTCCCTGCTGCTACAACGGCCAGCGGTATCAGTTATACTTATTCTGCCAATTTATTGCACCATGAAGTGAAACTGGATTTTGAGGTGAATGCCTTTTTTTATCCCAATGAATCGTGGTACAAGCCGGAACAATGTACGGACAATACGTTGCGCCATGAACAGCTCCATTTTGACATTGCCGAACTTTTTGCCCGTAAAATGCGCAATAGGTTGCACCGTACCTCTTTTTCCGATGATGTGAAGGAAGAGGTGCGAAAAATCTATAAGGATATTCTAAGTGCTTTAAAGGATTACCAAGATCAATATGATTGGGAAACCAATTTTTCCAGAAACCTGGAAAAGCAGATGGAATGGAACCAAAAAATTGAAGAAGCATTACAGCAGGAATGGGAGGAATAACATATAGGAGTTTCCAGTAATTTAAACTAATTAAAACCAATAGTATGAAGAAGATGTATTTTGTTTGGTTACTCTGTATGGCTTCCATCCTACATGCACAAAATGATAGCCTGCCTTTGCGGGGTCTATCCATTGCCGCTCCCCAAAAAGAAAACGTGGCCCGTTTTGTAAAATTTATCAATGAGGAATTGGGCCCAAGAAAAGTGAACACCTTGGTGCTAAGGGTAGAGTACAACTTTCAGTACATATCACATCCAGAGCTTGTTTCGGATAATCCACTTTCCCAAAAAGATGTGGATGCCATTGTGAATGCTTGTCAGAGCAATAATATTAAGATCATTCCACAAATCAATCTGTTGGGGCACCAATCATGGGCCGGTAGTCTTGGCAAATTGTTGACGGTGTACCCAGAATTTGATGAAACCCCTAATGTTGCCATTCCAGAAAAATATGAATGGCCCAATGACGATGGACTGTACTGCAAAAGCTATTGTCCGTTGCATCCTGAAGTGCACAAAGTGGTTTTTGATTTGGTGGATGAGATCATTGCCGCGTTTAAGGCAGATGACTTCCATGCGGGCATGGATGAGGTTTTTTATATCGGAATGCAAGAATGCCCAAGGTGCAACGGAAAGGACAAGGCCGAGCTGTTTGCAGGCGAGGTGACCAAGATCAGGAACCATTTGGCACAGTCAGGAAAACGCCTTTGGATCTGGGGTGATCGATTGATCGATGGTAAGACCACGGGTTTGGGCATGTGGGAGGCCAGTATGAACACTACCTACAGGGCCATAGACCTTATTCCCAAGGATGTGATGATCTGTGATTGGCATTATGAACGCCCTGATCCCACGGCGGCCTATTTTGCCATGAACGGCTTTGATGTGGCCACCTGTTCTTGGCGTAAACCTGAAGTGGCCCTTGAACAGCAGCAAATGTTAGTGGAATTTAGAAAAAATGCCACCGCGGAAATGAAACCCCGATACAGGGGAATGCTACATACCTCTTGGACCAGCGCTTCCCATTTTTTGGATATGTTCTATGAGGAAAATCCGAAAGAGGAAAATGATGCCACTACTTTTAAGGCATTATTTACTAGATAAGAACCATCCAATTCAAATCGTCCTCAAATAGTCAATACTTTTCTTTAAGGCCAACCTAGGATTATCTACAAGGTCCTGTTCTACAAAAAAGTGTTGTACCCCTGACTTTTGGGCTTGCTCCACAATGGCTTTTATATCCATTGCCCCATTGCCAACAGTGGTCATTTGTGGCCAAAGTTCGATCCATTGATCTGCAGAGCCGCCATCTCCTTTAAAATAGGTAATCTTCTTCATATCCTTTAAATGGAGGGCCACGTAGCGGTTGGGATAGTTTTTGAGATATTCCACAGGATCTGCACCCCCGGCAGTGGTCCAATAAATGTCCATTTCAAAAAAGACGAGGTCAGGATCCGTGTTATCCAAAATGATCTGAAGTGGAATTTGGCCATCCATTTCATGAATACCATATCCGTGGTTGTGGTATAAAAATTTAAAACCTTCTTTTTTGGCGTTCTCCCCAATTGTATTGAATCGGTCTGCCATGCGTTTGTAGTCGTCCAAAGTTTGTCTCAATTCATCAGGAATGGCGGACATGCCCAAATAATCCATTCCCAAGGTTCGGACCGCTTCCCCAACGGCTGGCATATTGTTTTCCAAGGTTACAATGTCAATATGTCCAGATGAAGCCTTTAAATCATATTCATCCAACAGACCTTTGAATTCCTTGGCCGTTTTTCCAAAAAAACCACTTCCGCTAAAACCAATACTTGGGATGATCTGTTTCCAACGTTCCTGGGCCGCTGTTGAACTAAAAGGGTAAGGACCGTAAATTTCCACTTCTTTATAGCCCATTTGGTGCAACATGGCCAGACTGCCAGCAAGGTCTTGTTCCAGCAATTTGGGTAGGGAGAACAGCTGAATACCAATGCTAGTTAAACTTTTGGTGCTAGATGGGGAACAGGCACCAAGTCCCATAAACATGGTGGCGCTGGAAGCCAATGCTGTATTTTGGATGAAATGACGTCTTTTCATTTTGGTGTTGGTTTAGTTATCATGAACCTTTACACGTCACATCGCATAAAGCCATCTTTTAGCGCAGCAATGGGGTCTTCCCAAGTGGTAATGTATTCCTGTGCCACATACCCTTTGAACCCTGTTGCCATAATGGCCTTGATAATGGCTGGATAATACAACTCTTGGGTTTCATCTATTTCATGGCGCCCGGGTACCCCCGCGGTGTGATAGTGGCCAAAATAAGGGTGGTAATTTTGAATGCTTCGAATGATGTCACCCTCTTGGATCTGCATGTGATAAATATCGAAGAGCAGTTTAAAGTTGTCACTTCCCAAATGTTTGCAAAGTTCCACTCCCCATATGCTTTTATCACACATATAATCAGGGTGGTTTACTTGGTTGAAAAGTTCCATCTGGATGACTACCCCGTGTTTTTCGGCCAATGGCATGATCTGGGATAGCCCGTCCACACAATTTTGAAGGCCTACATAATCGTTCATGCCATTCCGGTTACCACTGAAACAAATCAGGTTGGTATATCCTGCCTCTGCCACCTTCGGGATCATTTCCGTGTAATTCTTGATAAGCTGCTCGTGGTACTTGGGATTGTTCCATCCTTCGGTAAGACTGATCTCCGCCCCGTTGCACATGGAGCAATGGATGTCATATTTCTTCAACAAGGGCCAATCCTTCGGTCCGATCAGATCAATGGCCTTTATGCCCAGTTCATTCAGGGTCTTTAAAAAATCTTCCAGGGGGATATTGTCAAAACACCATTGGCAAACACTGTGGTTTACGTTGTTCTTCAATTTAAATTCCTTGGGTTGTCCTGCTTCGGGAACCATCGCAGAAGTGGAAGCCAATCCAGCAGAGCCAATGGCCGCAGTGGCTATAAAGTTTCTTCGTCTCATTATATGCTTTTCTTATTCGAAAGATAGTACTTTAGGCCTACAAATGGAAATCAGACCCGATACAAAAGAACTTTTGGAACTCGCCCATTATCGCATGCCTTATGGTAAGTACAAGGGCCGATATTTGGTGGATTTGCCCTTGCCCTATTTGGTTTGGTTCCAACAAAAAGGATACCCTGATGGCAAGTTGGGGAAGTTCTTGAACATCATGTTGACCATTAAGGATAACAACCTGGAACCCATCATCAGAAAACTTCAAAAAGAATTTCCTCGCGATTCCTCCTGATTTCTGCGCGGCAATTTGTAACTTTACGCCCCGTAATAGAAAGATCAATATGTCACAGACCAAGTACATTTTCGTTACGGGAGGCGTTACTTCTTCCTTGGGAAAAGGAATCATCGCCGCATCCTTGGCCAAACTGCTACAGGCCAGGGGATACCGGACCACCATACAAAAATTAGATCCCTACATCAACGTGGATCCAGGAACATTGAATCCGTATGAACACGGTGAATGCTATGTAACTGATGATGGTGCCGAAACCGATTTGGACCTTGGTCACTACGAACGTTTTTTGAACGTACGGACCTCACAGGCCAACAATGTAACTACTGGCCGTATTTACCAAAGCGTTATTGAAAAGGAACGTAGAGGAGAGTTTTTAGGGAAAACCGTGCAGGTGGTGCCCCATATTACCAACGAAATCAAGGAGCGCATCCAGATTTTGGGTAAAAGTGGTGATTACGATATTGTGATTACTGAAATTGGCGGGACTGTAGGTGACATTGAGTCCTTGCCTTATATTGAAGCCGTTCGTCAGTTGCTATGGGAATTGGGCGAACACAATGGAATTGTGATTCACCTTACCTTGGTACCTTTCTTGGCCGCTGCCGGCGAGTTGAAGACAAAGCCCACCCAGCACTCCGTAAAAACCTTGATGGAGAGCGGAATAAAGGCCGATATTTTGGTATGTAGGACCGAGCATCAAATTTCCGATGATATTAAATCGAAGTTGGCCCTTTTCTGTAATGTGAGGAAAGAGGCTGTGATCCAATCCATTGATGCATCCACCATTTATGACGTGCCTGTTTTGATGCAGGAAGAAGGCCTGGATACGGTAACCCTTGAAAGATTGGCGTTGCCCAATACCAAAGAGCCAGATCTTTCCCAATGGAAGGAATTTTTGAAAAGACACAAAAACCCAAAAAATAAAGTCACCATCGGGTTGATAGGTAAGTATGTGGAGTTGCCCGATTCCTATAAATCCATTCAAGAAGCCTTTATTCACGCCGGAGCTACCAACGAGGTTGAGGTGGAAGTGCGTTCCATCCACTCGGAACATCTTACGGTGACCAACGTGGAGAAAAAATTGATGGGATTGGACGGAATTTTGGTCGCTCCAGGTTTTGGCGAACGTGGTATTGAAGGAAAGGTAAAAGCCGTTCAATATGCCCGTGAGAACAACGTGCCATTTTTGGGTATTTGTTTAGGTATGCAAATGGCCGTAATCGAATTCGCCCGTAATATTTTGGGCTTGGTAGGTGCCAATTCTACCGAAATGGATAAGAATACACCTTACCCTGTCATCAGTTTGATGGAAGAACAAAAGAACGTGACAGACAAAGGTGGAACTATGCGTTTAGGTGCTTGGGACTGTCACTTAAAGCCAGGTAGCCTAGCGGAAAAAGTGTATGGTGCCCCGGATATTTCGGAACGACACAGACACCGTTACGAATTCAACAACGAATATAAAAAGCAAATGGAAGATGCCGGGTTGGTAGCTTCAGGTCTCAACCCTAAAACAGGACTAGTGGAAGTGGTGGAAATACCCACACATCCTTGGTTCATAGGAGTGCAGTACCATCCGGAATACAAGAGTACCGTGGCAAACCCACATCCTTTGTTTGTGGGCTTTGTTAAGGCGGTTTTGGCACAGAAACTGAAACAAAAGAATGCCAGTTTGGCATAAACTGCGGTTTTGGACATATATTTGCCACCTGATTTACCGATAAAGATTTCTACTAAATAATTTCCATGGAAGAAAAGAAGCTGGATATCAATTCCATTATTGGATTTGTATTGATTTTTGGGATACTCATTTTCATGTTTTACCAAAATCAACCCACCCCAGAAGAGTTGGCGGCCGAAAAAGCGAAGCAGGAGCAAGTTGAGGCTGAAGCAAAGAAAGTTGAAGAAGAGGCCCAAAAGCCAGCCGTAAAGGAAGCCCAAACCATAAATCTTAAAGATTCAACGGCCGTGGCCGCTTATAAAAGTGGGGTAGGGGCATTTGGTTTTAGTGCAGTTTCCGATGGAACTACCAAATTGGAAAACGAGGTGTTGTATTTGGAGGTATCCAACAAAGGTGGACAGATCGTGGAGGCCACCATGAAAAATTATGTCACCTATGATTCGGTTCCCGTTTATTTGGTAAAGGATGGCAATGCCAATTTCGCCCTGAATTTTACCACTTCTGACAATCGGGTGTTGAATACGGCCGATCTATATTTTGAACCATCACTTTCCAAAAGTGGGGACAACCAAGTACTTTCCATGAAGGCCAAAGTAGCGGATAACCAGTTCTTGGAATATCGCTACGAAATGAAACCGAACGAATACCTTGTTGATTTTACGGTACGTTCCCAAGGATTGAACGGTGTGCTCAACAGCAGCAAACCGGTTACTTTGGAATGGGAGATGAAAGGTATTCGCCACAGCAAAAGTGTCAAATATGAAAACCGTTATACCCGTTTAACTTATAACCATGCTGATGGTGATATCAGCAAGCTTTCCGAAAGCAGTGATTTAGATGAGGAAACTGAGGAAGATGTAAAATGGATGTCCTATCGCCAACACTTCTTTAGTTCCATATTGGCTACCGATGACCATTTTGAAACAGCAGAACTGAGTTCCAAAAACTTGGTAGAAGAAGAAAGCAAGGATATTCTTTTCACTAAGGAATACAGTACAAAAGCGCCCTTGAAGTTACAAGGTGGGGAATTGTCCCAGAACATGCACTGGTATTACGGTCCTACCGATGTGAAAATATTGGATGATTACAAGGATTTGGGTCTAGTGGAGTCCATCCCTTTCGGATGGGGCATTTTTGGTTGGATTAATCGATTTGTTTTTACGCCTTTATATGGATTTTTGAGCTCGTTCCTTCCTTTCGGGATTGCGATTATCGTGATGACCATTTTAGTGCGTTTAGCCTTGTCTCCCGTAACCTATAAGTCGTACCTCTCGCAAGCCAAGATGAAGGTGTTGAAACCAGAGATTACCGAGATCAACGAGAAGTACAAGGACAATGCCATGAAAAAGCAACAAGAGACCATGAAACTCTACAATAAGGCGGGTGTTAGCCCCATGAGTGGATGTGTTCCGGCCCTATTGCAGTTGCCCATATTTTATGCGCTGTTCATGTTCTTTCCAACCTCTTTTGCCCTAAGACAAAAATCGTTCTTGTGGGCGCAAGATCTTTCGTCCTATGATGCAATTATTGAATGGACAACCAATATTCCATTTATTTCAAGTTTTTATGGCAATCATGTGAGTTTGTTTCCCATCTTGGCATCCGTTGCCATCTTTTTCTACATGCAGATGACCACTGGTGAAACCATGCAGATGCAACAGCAACCGGGAATGCCCAACATGAAGTTCATCATGTACCTTTCGCCCATTATGATGTTGTTCTTCTTCAACAACTATGCGAGTGGTTTGAGTTTGTATTATTTCATTTCCAACTTGATTACCATATTGATCATGTTGGTGATTAAAAACTACATCTTGGATCAGGATAAGATCCATGCGCAGATACAGGAGAACAAGAGCAAGCCTAAAAAAGAGAACAAGTTCCAGCGTAAAATGCGCGAAATGATGGAACAGGCCGAACAACAGAAAAATTCAGGGCGAAGATAATTTCATCGTAATTTGGATTGACGGATTAAACCTTTTTGGACAACAAGTGTCCAAGGGGCAATAACCATTAATTCAACAGTATGAAAAATCTAAAACTGATATTGTTTTTGTTTACCTTATTTTTTGTGGGCACTACCGAGTATGCCGAGGCCCAAGTAACGAGAGGACAGGAAAGGAGAATGGTCCGTAGAAAGGTCCGCCGCCACAACCGAAGGGTGGTCCGCAGGACGTTAAGACAATTACCTGCCAATACCAGACCTATTGTTTACCGAAAAATTTCCTATTACCCAGTTGGTGGCATGTACTACATTCAACGCAAAGGAATTTATGTAAGAACTTTTCCTCCAAGGGGATTTCGTTTGGCGGTGGTGCCAACAACCGCTGTGATCATCACAGTCCGTGGCACTCGCTACCATTATGCAGACGGTGTTTTTTATGAACCTCTTGATGGCGAATATGCCGTTGCTGCCCCGCCTATCGGTGCTGTGGTAAAGGAACTTCCGGAAGATGCCGAAGAAATCGATTTTGACGGGGTAACCATGCACGAACTCAACCAGGCTGTTTACAAAGAAGTGGAAAACGGATACGAGATTATTGAAGTGCTGGAAGATGAAATAGAACCATAACGTTTTCGGACAGTTGGATCAGGACATAAAAAAACTCCCCCAAGAACTTTGGGGGAGTTTCCATTTTAGGTTTAGTTTGGAAAGATTTGGGACTTCAAAGATGCGGCAACATCGCGGCGAAAAAAATTAATAGTTGTCAAACCACTGGTTTTTGTAGTGAAAATTACCTCCTATTGATGTGTCATCGATGAACGGTATTTTTATGACGTTTAAAGCCCTCAACTTAATAAATGATGAGGGCTTTTTTATTCATGACTGATACCGATTTGGGTAAACCAATGTTTTAGTTAGTGGTATCAGGGATCAATACGGTATCCACTACATGGATTACCCCGTTAATTGCCTGGACATCTACAGCAATAATACCAATTCCTGTGTTTCCGGCTCCATCCGTAATATCGGCAATATTATCACCGGTACCAGGCAGACTAAAGGTAAGTGCATCACCTTCCAAAGTGTTGGCTGTGGCTCCATTGCTAAGATCACCGGAGCGTACATTGGCCCCTGCAATAACATGGTGCTGTAAGATTGGGATCAGATCCGCTTCTCCAGGAATACTTGGTAATGCTTCAAATGCAGCATTGGTTGGAGCGAATACGGTAAACGGATCGCTTCCTGAACCGTTCTGAGCGGATAATACACTTACAAAATCAACACTTGGGGTCAGTTCTGTCAATGCCTGTACTAAAGTTGAAAAATTTGGGTCAGCTATAGCAAAGGTTACCACAGTTGGTAAGTCAATAATAGCATCAACCACATGGATAACGCCATTGGAAGCGACTATGTCCGCCAAAACTACATTGCTTGAGCCATTCAAGGTAACCCCATCGTCAGTATTGATGTAGAGACTTAGATTTTCATTGGCGGCAAATTCTGCGGCGGTGCTCACATAGGAATTGGACAGTCCGGCTGAAAATGTAGCTGCTCCTACAATCACGTGATTGGATAGAATGGCATTCAAATCATTGCCATTCGGATTTGTAAAGGCTGTAAATGCAGCATTGTTTGGTGCAAAAACTGTGAAATCTTCTTCTTCGTTGGACAACAGATCGGTAAACAGAGTATTCCCGCCATTGGTCAACGCACCTACCAAAGAGGAGAGGTTTGGGTTGGCAACAGCATGATCTACAATGTTCGGAATGTCAATTACCGCATCTACCACATGAACAATTCCATTCAACGCTTTTACATCCGGTACCAGAACGGTGGATACGCCATTAAATGTAACATCCCCTGATGCATCGAAATAAAGGCTAACATTTTCATCTCCAACTCCAGTGGCCAAGGTCTTGGCATAACCGGAGCTAAGAGCTGCCAAATCTGAGGAAGTAACTGTACCACTGATCACGTGGTTCAAAAGTACATTGGTCAATACATCCGTTGGAATATCGGCTATTTGTGCTCCATTCAAGAAAGTAGCAAAAGCTTCATCAGTAGGGGCCAAAACAGTGAAAGGGCCATCACCACGTAAAATGGTTGGCAAATCCCCGTCCGCTGCTTGTAGCGCAGCTACCAAACTTTCCAAGTTCTCATTACCCAATGCCAAATCAGTGATCGGCACCAAAATAATATCGGACAATTCGTCCAAAATGGCTTGTGGAAGCAGCACTTTGTCAATCAAATGAACCACGCCATTGGAGGCCATTACGTTTGCCGTGGTAACTTGGGCATCCACATCGGTTGCATCACTCAGATAAACCCCACCTTGGGTTGAAACTTCAAGAGTAGATCCTTGAAGCGTGGTAATGGTTTGACCATCACTCAAATCCGTTGACAATACAGCCGCTCCCGGAACAACATGGTAAGTTAATATGACGGCCAACAGATCCTGTAATTGTTGGGTGCTGAAATCATCAAGGGAATCAAAACCATCCAATTGTGCCAAAAGATCCGCAAAGGCATCGTTTGTAGGTGCAAAAACCGTAAAAGGTCCTTCACCACTCAAGGCGGTGATCAGATCGTTATTGGCACTTTCATCGGCTTTTTGAAGCGCGCTTACCAAAGTGCTCAGGTCTGACGTGGCCTGCGCCGTAGCCACAATATCAAGCTGTGCTTCGGGCGGATTCGGTTCGTCGTCATCGGAGCAGGAAACCATGCTCAGTGTAAATAGGACAAAGGTTAATCTTGCAATTTTTTCTAGAGTTTTCATGTGCTTGTGAAATATTTTGTTTAACTGTTTAAAAATATGCTTAAACAAAATAAATGCAATACTGTTTAACATTTATGTAAAAAAGTTTAACAAAATTTTTTCTCATTCCAGAAGGGTCAACATTTTCGACAGCCTTTTTAGGAGAAGGCAGAGGCTATTTTTTATTCCATGCATTTCGTATTTTTGTACCCTTAAAGCATTGTGATGAAAAAGGTTGTTGTAGGACTTTCGGGAGGAGTGGATTCCAGTGTGGCCGCATACCTGCTCAAAGAGCAGGGATATGAGGTGATTGGTCTTTTCATGAAGAATTGGCATGACGATTCCGTAACCATTTCTGAGGAATGTCCGTGGTTAGAGGATAGTAACGATGCCCTTATCGTGGCCGAGAAATTGGGTATTCCTTTCCAAACGGTGGATTTGAGTGCTGAGTACAAGGAGCGTATCGTGGATTATATGTTCAACGAATATGAAAGAGGGCGCACCCCCAATCCTGATGTGCTCTGCAATCGCGAGATCAAGTTTGATGTCTTTTTAAAGATTGCCCTACAATTAGGTGCCGATTATGTGGCAACGGGTCACTATTGCCGAAAAGGAACGATCCAAAATGAAGATGGCACCGAAACGTATCAATTGTTGGCAGGCAAGGATCCCAATAAGGATCAATCCTATTTTCTATGTCAATTGTCTCAAGAGCAATTATCCAAAACGTTGTTTCCCATTGGCGAATTGCTAAAACCTGAAGTTCGAAAGATCGCAGCAGAAAACAATTTGATCACAGCCGATAAAAAGGATTCCCAAGGATTATGCTTTGTGGGTAAGGTGCATCTACCTGACTTTTTGCAGCAAAAACTGAAACCTAAAAAAGGGGTCATTGTAGAAGTACCCAGTGATGCTTCCCAATTTGCCATAGCTGTTCCTGAGTTTCACAATGAAAAGGAGAAATTGGCCTTTCAAGCGGAAAAACCCATTTTTTCTATGGAAGATGGCAAGGTAGTGGGAGAACACCAAGGGGCCCATTATTTTACCATCGGGCAACGTAAGGGTCTGAACGTTGGGGGTACCAAAGAACCTTTGTTCGTTATTGAAACCGATGTGGACAAGAACATCATTTATACAGGACAGGGCAAGACCCATCCGGGATTGTTCCGGAATACCCTTTTTGTGAAAGAAGATGAGGAGCATTGGGTACGTCCCGATCTGGCCTTAAAAGAAGATGAAACCATGGAAGTGATGGCTCGTATCCGTTACCGTCAACCATTGCAAAAAGCCACCCTCTATAAAGTAGGGAACGGACTGTATGTTGATTTCCAAGAAAAGCAATCCGCCATTACCGAAGGTCAGTTTGTTGCCTGGTATGTGGGCGAGGAATTGGTGGGTTCAGGAGTGATTTCTTAATCTTTCAAAAAGCTTGCACCTCGTCATCCTGAATTTATTTCAAAATCCTTTAGAATATTATTTTTATTTTGATGGGAAACTGAAACAAGTTCAGTTTGACAATTATTCAATATTTCATGCAAAACAAAATCACCCAACTTTTCGGAATACAATATCCTATCATTCAAGCTGGTATGGTCTGGGCCAGTGGTTGGCGATTGGCCTCGGCCGTTTCCAATGCTGGTGGACTTGGCATTTTAGGCGCTGGGAGTATGTATCCAGAAGTGTTGCAGGAGCATATCGAAAAATGTAAAAAAGCCACTGACAAACCTTTTGGGGTGAATGTTCCCATGCTATATCCTGACATTGATAAGTTGATGAAGATTATTGTGGACCAAGGGGTGAAAATCGTCTTCACTTCCGCAGGAAATCCAAAAACCTGGACGTCCTATCTACAGGAAAAAGGGATTACCGTGGTTCATGTGGTCAGCAGTGTCAAATTCGCCCTAAAAGCTCAAGAAGCTGGGGTAGATGCTATCGTTGCGGAAGGTTTTGAAGCGGGAGGCCACAACGGAAGGGACGAGACCACCACCATGGTACTGATTCCTTCAGTAAAGGAAAAAATAAACATTCCCTTAATAGCTGCTGGAGGGATTGCCACAGGTAGGGCCATGTTGGCAGCTATGGTATTGGGTGCCGATGGGGTTCAAGTGGGGAGCCGATTTGTGGCTAGTCCCGAGGCATCATCCCATGACCTGTTCAAAAAATGGGTGGTGGATGCCCAAGAAGGGGATACCCAACTCACCCTAAAAGAGTTGGCCCCTGTGCGTTTGCTCAAAAACAAGTTCTACCAAGATGTGCAAGCCGCTTATGCCAAGGGAGCATCCGTAGAGGATTTAAAAAGCTTGTTGGGAAGGGCTCGGGCCAAGCGTGGCATGTTCGAAGGTGATATGGAAGAAGGGGAACTGGAAATTGGCCAAGTTTCCGGGTTGATTCACGATATTAAACCTGCGGCCCAAATCGTGGCCGACCTAATGGCCGAATTCAACCAGGCAAAATCGGAAATTCAAGACTACTAGTATTTTACGGGAAAAGTTTCGGAAACTTTTAATACTTTTAGCGGGAGCAATGAGAACACTTATCCCCACACTAGTATTTTTTGTGCTCGCTTCCTATTGCCATGGGCAAGTGGAACGGGACAAAGCACTCCATTTTTTGGGAGGAAACCTTTTTGGACTGGCTGGAGCCGGAATCGCCAAACAAGCATCTGATGGTAATCGTATCTGGACTTTTGTAGGTTCCGTGGCCGGAAGTACCCTGATCGGGTTGGCCAAGGAAACAGTCGATGCTGGTCAACGTGACAATGGCTGGGACAATGATGATTTGGCCGCTACGATTTTAGGAGGTGTTACCGTTGGGGTAACCATTGATCTTTTCGCCAAAAAAGATGACAACAAACGGTTACGGGGTAGATATTCCAGCTTAGGACGAAAGAAGAATAAAAGAAACGACTTTTCATTAGAGCCCCAATTTGTGGTGTTGGATGGAAAGTTGCCCAGTTTGAATACCCTAGGTCTTTCTTCCTTGGATTTGGACTAAATAAGTCCCCTCGCCTTTATTTCCAAGTATTTGTTGATGGTATTGATGGTGAGTTCTTCAGGTTTTGTCAATATGGTTTGTATGCCGTGTTTCCGTAATTCATTTACAATCAATTTCTTTTCATAAATAAATTTTTCAGCAATGGTCTGTTCAAAAAGTTCATGGACAGTATTGGCTTTTTTACTGGCAAATTCATTCAGTTCGGTATTCTCAAAGAAAATCACTACCAAAAGGTGTTGTTTGGCAATAGCCGTCAAATAGGGAAGTTGGCGATGAAGCGCATCCAATGTTTCAAAGTTGGTATAGAGTAACAGGAGGCTTCGCTGGTTCAAGTTTCGCTTTACATCAACATACAATCTGCTGAAATCACTTTCAATAAAATTAGTCTCTAGATTGTACAACGTTTCCAAAATTAGGTTCATTTGGGAACTACGACGCTCGGCAACCACCCTGTTGTCAATTTTGTCACTAAAGGAGAACATGCCGGCCTTATCCTGTTTTTTCAAGGCAATATTGCTGATAACCAAAGTGGCGTTGATGGCATAGTCCAATAAACTTAGTTGGTTGAAGGGCATTTTCATTACCCGACCCTTGTCGATGACTGAATAGATGGGCTGGGATTTTTCATCTTGATATTGGTTCACCATCAATTGGTTTCGTTTTGCCGTGGCCTTCCAGTTAATATTACGAATGTCATCACCCAACACATAATCCTTGATCTGCTCAAACTCCATGGTATGCCCGATCCGACGGATTTTTTTAAGGCCATATTCATTCAAACGGTTAGTGAAAGCGATTAAATCATATTTCTGTAATTGCAGGAACGACGGGTAAACCGGTACCTCCTGAGCATGGTCGAATAAATATTTTTTTGCTAAAAATCCGATAGGTGAACTTGCAAAAACATTTAAACTCCCAAATGAATATACACCACGTTCGGTTGGTCTAAGATGGTATTGGTATACTTTGGCCTGGCCTTTTTCCAATTTACTTTCCAAGCCAAAATCCCGCTTTTGAAACTGGAACGGTATCTCATCAATGATTTTTAATGTAACAGGAAAGAGATAGGTATTCCCTAACTGGAGTTGGATCAGGTTTTCATCTCCATTGGAAAGTTTTTCGGTCACAATGCGGTGGCCTTCTATTTTTCCTTTCGAGGCAAAAAGCAAGAGCAGGTCTACCAAAAGCAATAAACAGAAAAGAAAGAAAAGAATCTTAAAGGCCCCAAAAAGGTCTGGTACCATGTAGGATACCACAAAACCTGCCACCATGGTCGTTAAGACCATGAAGAATCGTTTTTGGAAATATATGGGCCTAAAGATTTTTTTCATAGGGGTTTATCGGGGTATTTCGATGCTTTCCACAATTTGTTTTACCACTTGTTCCGCTGTAAGTCCTTCCATTTCGCGTTCAGGTGTAAGCAATATTCGGTGTGCCAGAACTGGGGCAGCCACCTTTTTAATATCCTCAGGGGTTACAAAATCTCGTCCGTTTATGGCTGCAAGTGCTTTGGATGCCTCCAAGATGGAAATGGAAGCTCTGGGCGAAGCTCCCAGGTACAGATTGGCATTGGAGCGTGTATTGTCCACAATGGATGCAATGTACTTGAGTAGGTTCTTCTCCACAATAATGACCCTAATGGTGTTTTGATATTCTGCTATCTCCGCCGCAGTAAGTAAGGTGCTGACCAAGTCTTCCTCTACTTTGGTCTTCTGCGCATGTTTGCTTTCCAAAATTTGGATTTCTTCTTCCAGACTTGGGTAATTGACATTGATCTTGAAAAGGAAACGATCTAGCTGGGCCTCCGGTAAACGATAGGTGCCTTCCTGTTCAATGGGGTTTTGAGTGGCAAAAACCAAAAAAGGAGGTTGCATGCCATACTCCACACCGTCCATTGTAATCTGCCTTTCTGCCATAGCCTCGAACAATGCCGCTTGGGTTTTGGCGGGAGCACGGTTGATCTCGTCTATCAAAATAATGTTGGAGAAAAGCGGTCCTTTCTTAAACTCGAATTCGGATGTTTTTACATTAAAAATAGAAGTTCCCAAAATATCACTGGGCATTAGATCCGGCGTAAACTGAATTCGACTGAAATCCACGTTCATGGTCTTGGCCAATAATTTTGCCGTCACCGTTTTTGCCACTCCCGGGACTCCTTCTATCAACGAATGTCCATCGGCCAAAATGGAGATGATCAACAACTCGATCATGTTCTGTTGTCCTATGATGACTTTACCCAATTCAGCCTTTATCTGGGCAACTGCCTCTTGAAGTTTGGTCAAGTCCACTCGGGAACTAAACTGTAGTGCGTCGTCTTGTGTTTCTTGTTCTTCCATAGATCACTTCTTAAATGCGGTTATTTTTTTGTTGAGTTCTATACTTTCCTGCTCGGTATGGGAGCTTTTTTTCTTCAAACGAATCATGTAATCGATTAAATTTTTGGTCTGTTCCAGGTCTTTTCCAGATTTTGCGGCCAAAATTTGAATGGCGCGTTCGTTCATTTGGGTTGTATCCACATGGTATTGGTTTCGGACATCTGCCAAAAAGTAATTGATTTTTTTATGGATCAAATCGGTATAGTCCTTGTTTTGATGGTACAATGAACCTACCGCCCTGGCAAATTCCACCGAGGAATTTTGTAAAGGTTCCATTACCGGGATGATTCGCTGCTCCCGTTTACCTTTGAACAACACAAATAAAAGAATGCCCAATACCGTGAGATAATAGGCCCATTTTAAGGTTGGCTGGTTGAGTACAAAACGCATGGGCGAATTGATGATCAAACGACCTGATTTTTTGTAATTGTCCCAGTACAATAGTTTGCGTTCCATTAAATAGGAAAAGGATTGGGTCACATAATCTGCATTTCCTCTTAGCATGTAATAATTGGAATAGGCCTGTGGTGTGGAGCTGAGAATGAACTGCCCCTTGCCAAAATCGGTTCTGATGAAATTTGGTTGTGTCACCGTTTCCTCGGGCTCATCATCCAAGTAGGTGTTTCGTGTATAGGTTATATGTCCCAAAATGGTTGTTTTGGTCGAATCCACGCTAGAAAAATGGGAATTGAACACACCACGTGAAAGCTCATAAGTGCGGTTTGCAAAACTATCGTGGGTAAAATCCAATATTGCGGTGCCTTCCTGAAGGGAATAATCGGAGTTGATACCAATGTTTAGTGTATCCATCAACTGCCATCCAAATCCAGTGGCAGCAATGAACACCGTATTCCCTTGATCCACAAAATCCAAAAGTTGATTGGTTTCTTGCTCATCCAAGTCAACATATTCATTTATGAATATATAATTGGCAGATTGAATTGAATCCCGTTCTGAAAGGACATCATACACACTTTCCTGAACGGTTTCAATGGTACTTTCCGGAAAAATGGCCTGTAGTTCATTATATAATACATAGCACCCGAACGGTATTTTGTCCACGGCAGTGTAGGATGGGTGCCAATTGATGGGTTTGGGACGCACAATTTCTGTAATGATGATACCCAATACCACCACTATGAAAACCATGATGACTATTTTCGATCTACGGTCCATACTCAGCGTGTGATCAAATTTTTAAGTTTATTGAAACGGATATCTGTTTTTTGATACCCAACTTCATCCAAAGGTTGTTCGCCATACCAAATATGTTCATAGAGGTATGAAGCCTTTTTGAACTCCGACTGAAGAAGTTTTTCCTTTATTTCCCGTTCATAGTCCGAATTGGTCTTTTCAAAATGCCAGGCAATCAGGTTCTGTTGCGATAGGAGTTTTAAAATTTTCAAAAACTGATATCGAACCGCCAATCGATAATCATTGCTTTTTAGGGCCTCGTTCATCAAAGCATCCAAATCGATGGATTCTATATGTTGTTCTGAAAGGTCAATATCAAGAATGGATTTGGCCTTTTTGGTAAAGATGGCATTGAATTGTTCGTTGATGAACATGCGTACCAAAAGGTAAATTACCAAAGCACCCATTAAAGCATAAATAATGTACTCCAATATCAAAAGGGTCTGTGGCGAGATGTCGAACCCAAAGGTATTGTTCAACAAGTTCAAAAACCAACGAATCGCCCTACTGAGCAGGTTGGCCGATTCCCCTGTTTTAACTTCATAATCAAATTCCTCACCTGCATATTTTTGGTTGAGGCTATCCGATATCTTTCGTTCGGTTAGAACAGAAGATTTATCCGAAGGAAGTATAATGGTATCTTTTTGGGCAAATCCCACCCCTACCCATAAAAGGAAAATCAATATGTATAACCGTTTGATCACTGTTCTGTTTGGCCTATCTGTTCTATTTTACTTCTGGTATTGATATTATAAGTTTTTTCATAGAGCGCATAGAACAGAATTCCATTCACAAACTGAGAGAGGCATTGGGCATATATCATTAAAATGAGCAGCAGACATGTGCCAAGGGTATAAATTACAGTTGCCACCACAGAAGTGCCCACCTGAATATTGTTCTCAACCACATGAAAGGTGTAAATGCCAACAAGTATTATTGGAACCATCAAAATGATGAAGAATAGCAGGCCATTGAGCAATCCTAAAATAAAATTGACCCCTACGGATCTCCAAAAATTATTGATGACCAAATTCCAGCCTTCACCAAACCCTTCAATGGTTCCTTTATTTTGACTGAGCATACTGAAAAATGAAACCCCGATCCAAGCGGTCATCCCAAATTGGACAATATATTGGGCAATCATACCCAGCAAGGGAATAAAAGCCATAATAACTGCCACTATGAAAAATCCTATGTAAATGGGAATCAACATCAAGATAAAAAGTAGCGTGTTGCCCAAATTACTTTTGGTATGTAGCCAAACTTCCTTTTTATCAAAATCCATTCCTTTATGTTCATCATACTTCACTAAATAAGAAGAGCTCAAACTGTAATTGAATCCCGACACCACCAAAAAAATGATGGCGAATAAGGCAAACCCTATAATCAAATAGGTGACATACGCTTCCGTATTTCCAGGGTTTGCACTAACACCATATTGGTTGTATCCGTCTGTGATCATTCCTACGAAACCCGATACCAAAAAATAACTGGTGATCAAAAGGCCGATCAAAAAAACACCATTGTAACTCAAGAAAACGTTGGTGAACTTTTTCAAATTCTGGCGTAAAAAATCAAAGTAAACGGAAAGGATATCTCCGAAGTCTCTATTGATTCGGAGTTCAATGTATTTGTCCTTCATGTAATTTTCGGTTTAGTAGTATGGGGTATAGGATATAATAAAATACAATCAAGGTCAAGGAGCCGCCAATGATCAAAAATGCCAACCAGTCGGGCATTTGGGCATAGCGAGTAATGAATCCTTCAATAAAGCCCGCAATAATGAAAAAGGGGATGGTGCTTACCACCACCTTCAATCCATCCTTGGCACCTCTCATGAACGAAACTCTCCTGGAATAGGTTTTAGGGAACAAAATGCTATTGCCCATGATCAGTCCCGCACATCCGGCAATGATGATCACAGAAATCTCAATCGTGCCATGGAGCCAAATTTGTCGGTTGGCTTCAAAAAATACGCCTTTCGTATAAAAAAAAGTGATGAAGGCACCTAACATGATTCCATTGCTGAACAATATATATGCGGTACCAATACTGGTGATCACCCCAAATGCAAATGCCAAGAACCCCACACGGATGTTATTAATCGTAATGCCCAAAAAAGTACCTATTTCACTACCACTTTTATAAATAGCAGTGGGCTCTCCCATGGCAATGTTGTTCAGGGTTTCGTTCACGTAAGCATCACCTAAGATCAATCTAACAAAAGTGGAGTCATTTAAAGCTGAGAGCGAACCTATGGCTGTGGCCACCGCAAAGATCAGGAAAGCAATGAGCAAGGTCTTGTGGTATTGCCTAAAGAACAATGGAAACTCCTTGCCCCAAAATTCCAAAATCCGGTTACCTGATTCTTTTTTGTTCTTGTAAATTTTCTGATGCGCCTGCGAGGCCAGGGAGTTCAGGTACAATAAAGTCTTGCTTTCAGCGTAATAGGTTTGCGCGTAGGCCAGATCATTGGTTAGCTGGATGTATCCGTCTACCAAGGTATCGGGATTGGAATGTGAACGTGATGCAATTGCTTTTTCAAAAGCAATCCATTTTTCCTTATTTTGTTTCACAAAGGCAGCTTCGCGCATACGTGGAATTTCCTAAAATCTAAAAATACGGTTATATGGGTAACCTCCAAATCAATACAACGCAAAATGTCAACCTAGATTATAAAATCGTTGGCGTCGGTGAGCGAATTGTTGCTTTTTTAATTGATGGCCTTATTTTGTACATGTATGCCTATTTGGTGAGTTTGATCAGCAATGCCATCGGGTTTATTTATGAGGATACATGGACCCAAAGAGGATTGGCTGCTCTAATTTTTTTGCCGGCCATGTTCTATTCTTTGCTGATGCATAGTTTGTTCAATGGACAAACTGTAGGAAAGATGTTGATGAAAATGCGGGTGGTCCGTTTGGATGGTACTCCTGTACATTGGAGTAACTTGCTGGTGCGATGGATGCTTAGATTAGTGGACATTTGGATTTTTTTAGGCTCCATTGGGATTCTGAGCATTTTGTTTTCCGAAAAAAGACAACGTGTTGGAGACGCGGCCGCAGGTACCGTAGTAATCAGCACCAAGAAAAAAACCAAGGTATCCCATACTATTTTGGAGGAAGTAGAGCAGGAGTATGTGCCCCAGTTCACTAACGTTACCTTGCTTACTGACAAGGATGTGCGGTTGATCAAGGAAACCTATCATATTGCCAAAAAGAGTGGGGATTTTAAAACCTTGACTACATTGAGGTTGAAGGTGGACAGCATCTTGAAAACCAATTCTACGCTCTATGATGTGCCTTATTTGGATACTGTGCTGAAAGACTACAATTTTTACACCCAAAAAATGTAATCATGCTCTACCAGACCATTGATATTTTGGGTACGGTGGCCTTTGCCATTTCTGGCGTATTGGTGGCCATGGAAAAACGCCTGGACCTTTTTGGAGTGTTGATCATTGCCTTTGTCACTTCTATTGGCGGGGGTACATTACGCGATTTGCTTATTGGAAACACACCAGTAGCTTGGATGCGGGATCTAACCTATGTGAGCACCATCTTTATTACCGTGGTATTTGCCATTATCTTTGTGAATCAATTAAAATACCTTAGAAAATCCCTCTTTTTGTTCGATACCATCGGGATAGGTCTATATACAATGTTGGGGGTTGAAAAAGGACTGGAAGCGGAACTTCTGCCTATCATGTGTATCTTTTTAGGAACCATGACCGCATGTTTTGGAGGTGTCATCCGAGACATCCTCTGTAATGAAATCCCAGTGATTTTTAGAAAAGAGATTTATGCCACTGCTTGCATCGTTGGCGGGGCCAGTTATTTTCTGTTCATTTCCCTATCACTTAAGGAAAGTTATGCCTATATCGCGGCCATAGTAGTGGTTATTTCCTTACGACTTTTGGCTGTTCGTTTTGGTATCAGCTTACCCAATATTTACAAGCAGAAGACTTAGTAAAATCCTATCTAACTTTTAGGTAAGCGTGGTTAATAGTTGTTTAATTCCATTAACCGTTCGTTAAGCATTCTTACTTTTCCATTAGTCATTTGTCATTGGCTATAATTCTACTTTGGCTCTAATTCAGGTACAAGGGTCCTTTTTGCATTGGATCGTTGAAGAGCAAACCAATCAACTAAACAAATGATGAAAACAACACGATCACTGACTATTTTATGTTTTATCCTGACCTCATTTATTGGGTCGCAATTTGCCCAGGCACAAGGGTGTGTGGCCATCAGACATTTTTCTTCCTGTGTGGGGACCACTTTGGAGAATAACCTTTTAGGTGCTGGGGATATCCAAGTAGGATCCAATTATCGCTATTTCAAATCGTTCAGACATTTCAGGGGAACAGAGGAAGAACCGGACCGCGTAGCCAATGAGACAGAAGTCATCAACCATTCCCATTCATGGGATTTCTTCCTTACCTACGGTATTACGGATCGGTTGTATGCCAGCATTACCATTCCCACGGTTATCAACACTCGTTCGTCTCTTTATGAGCATGGAAGAACAGAAAGAAATACTACTTTTTCAAGAGGTCTGGCCGATATCAGGGTAGGAATGGGCTACTGGGTCTTTGATCCTGTAGAGCACCAAAATGGAAACTTGGCATTGGGCCTAGGTCTAAAGTTGCCGACTGGAAATTATAATGCTTCCGATATTTTCTACAACGTTGGTCCAGAAGGAAGTCCACAGGTTAGACCGGTTGATCAAAGTATCCAACCTGGTGACGGTGGATTCGGTATCACTTTGGATTTTCAGTTTTACCAAAAAATTGCCGAAAAGTTTTTCGCTTACGGAGGTGGATTTTACTTGATCAATCCTAGGGAGACCAACGGTACCAGAACTTTTCGGGAAACATTGAGCCCAATTTTGCAAAACGAGGCCATAATGGCCGTTCCTGATCAATTTTCTTTGCGTGCTGGCGTAAGTCATGCATTTGGAGCCAATTTTTCCGGTTCCTTGGGAGCCCGATATGAAGGCGTTCCTGTAAAAGATCTGATCGGAGGTAACGAAGGGTTTAGAAGGCCAGGCAACGTTTTGTCCATTGATCCGGGAATTGCATTCATGAAGAATAACCTCTCCCTAAACCTAAATGTGCCGTTTGCGGTAAGAAGGGATCGCCCGCAAAGTGTAACGGATAAAGAGACGGAGCAATTGACCGGAGAGCCCAGAAATGGGGATGCCGCCTTCGCGGATTATTTGATCAATGTTGGAGTTTCCTATCGCTTTGCCAATAAGAAAGTAAAAGTGGCTCCAGAACTAATGAATGAATTCAAGAACTAGAACCACATGGTAGGAGGAAGTTCGAACAGGATTTGATCTTCCTCCGATCCAACTCCAAATTTTGTAAACAGACCAATTTCATGAATCCCTTTTTCAAAATCCGAATTACGACCTTCTTTTTTATGACTTTTATTTTCGCTGGATATGTGGGTCATGCACAGATAAATCTTAGCGGAAAAGTAGTGGATGCAGCAGATGGACAGCCCTTATTGGGCGCCCAGATTGTAGTGTCTCCCAGTGGAAAAGGAACGTTGACCGATGATTATGGAAGTTTTCAATTGTTGGTTGATGGAGATGATAAATCATTGATTGTTAAATATTTGGGATACGAGGAATTGTTGTTGCCCGTTTCCGGAACTACTTCGGATTTGGGAACACTTCAGCTCACCAGATCCAATACCACTTTGGATGAGGTGGTGGTCAGTGCCTCGGCAAAAAATTTCAAGTCGGATTTTGTGGGAAGTAATTTTAGGATCAATCCGGTTACCCTTCAAAATATAAATCCCTTGAGTACCGAAGAAGTTTTGCGGACTATTCCCGGGGTAAACATTGTTGGGGATATGGGTTTGTCCAACCGTCCGAACATCAGTATCAGGGGATCATGGGGAAGACGTTCCAAAAAAGTATTGCTTATGGAGGATGGTACCCCATCAGCACCGGCCCCATACATTGCCCCTGGAGCCTATTACAATCCGGTAAGCGATCGTATCACATCCATTGAAGTGTATAAGGGAGCCGATCTTTTAAAGTACGGACCCAACAACATGTATGGTGCTGTGAATTATATTACAGCACTTCCTCCACAAAAACCGACTTTACGATTAAAGTTGACGGGTGGACAGCGCAACTATACATCAGGGCTTTTTTCTTACGGAGGCACATGGAACCAGATTGGTGGGTTGGTTGAAGGTGTCTATAAAAAGTTTGATGGATTTACCGATAATTCCTCCGTGGAGATTTTAAACTTGAATGCCAAGATTTTTGCCCAGCTATCCGAAGACCAATCTTTATATTTTAAGGTTAGTGGACAATTTGAGGACAACCAGGCATCCTTAAGCTCACAAACGCCTTTCACATTTGAAACGGATTACACCCAAAATCCTTTGGATGCCGATCAATTTACGATGAGGCGATATGGGGTGGACATTATCCATAAATACATACCGAATCAAAACCTAAGTTTTACCACCAAAGTATATGCTTCCGATTTTGAAAGGGATTGGTGGCGACAAGTGACGGCCAAAGTGAAGGCTTCCGAAGTTCAGGATTATGTAGGCGAAGACATTTTTCAAGACCGATATGGATATTTGGCAGGGAAAACTTTTGGCGATGAAGATTATGTCATTGTAGGAAGGGTTTTGAACGGTCGGGAAAGCACAACGGACAGTCGATGGATTTACCGAGTGAGTGGGATTAAGGAAACCATCAAGGCCAAATGGGAAGCCTTTAATGCACCAAGTGAATTTGAAGCCAGTGTTAATTTACATCGGGAAACCTTTAAAGATGTCTTGTTGGAGGCGGATAGTTCCCGTTGGGCCCGCAATGGAAGAACCACCACAGATCTGTGGTACCGACTTTGGTCTGCAAATGGTTATATCAGAAATGAATTCCATTTTGGAAACCTTTCCGTTATTCCAATTCTCAGGTATGAACATGTGGATATGTACCGACAAAATTTGCTGGCCTTGGCCCAAGATCCAGATTTGCAGAGTATTTCCGAGGGAAGGGAACCCAATGTATACAACCAATTTTTACCAGGGTTGACCCTTAGTCAATCGTATGCCAATGGCGAATTCTTCGGAAGTGTTTATGAAGGTATGATCGCGCCTTCCAAGGTATTTGGATTTTTAGTGGAACAGAATGGTATTGTAACCAATCCATTGGCTGGACAAAGCATCAATATTGATCCTGAACTGAGTTGGAACAAAGAAGTGGGATGGAGAGGAAGCCTGCTTAAAAATTGCATCCAAGGGCAGTTGACCTATTTTCATAATGCCAGCCGAAACTTTTATGCGGGGGGGCGTAATGAGGTGTTCAGCGAGTTGGGTAAGATCAATGTACAAGGTGTTGAAATGGCGATCAACGCGGAATTGTTCAAAAAGAATGATCATCAACTCCATTTTTTGGCCAACGTAACCTATTTACATTCCAAAGTAATGGAAGGTCGCTTGGAGGATAAAGATTTGTTCTCACAAGTCATCCACAGTACAGCTACACAAGTTGAATACATCAACAAAGTAAATGCAAACAGAAATGCATTTGAAATTTATGTGGATGAAGGGGCAGGTGAGACACTGTTAACTGATGCAACTATCGATGCCGCTGACTTTGCCAATATTACCAAAAGCGTCATCACCTTTGGTGATAACGGACTAAGCGACACACAGGCGCCTTACACTCCAAAAATAAACATGAACCTTGGATTGAACTATGACTGGAAGGGATTTTCAAGCGGATTCAATATGCAACACGTGGGCAAACAGTATACCGAGTTTCACAATTTTGTAAATGAATCTGCCGATGGAGCCATCGGGGAACTGCCATCCTATACCACCGTGGATGCCTTTGTTAATTATGATTTTAATATTGGTGACAAGATAGATGCCACTGTTTTTGTCAATGGAAAAAATATAACGGATGACGTTTACCGTGCCTCAAGGTTGAACCGGGCCACTTCTGGCATTTTTGCCGGCGGTTTTCGTCAGATCATATTCGGAATCAATATGAAAATTTAATCTACACTAATGGACACTACTAAACTAAAAACCAATCACAAATGGATTTCCATCGCCATAGGTTTCGTGTACCTATGGTTCGGAGCCTTGAAATTTGTTCCCAATCTTAGTCCTGCAGAGGGTCTGGCCAAAAACACCATTCATCAACTGACCTTTGGATTACTCCCTGATGAGGTTTCCATCATTCTGTTGGCCATTTGGGAAGTAGGCCTTGGCATTTTACTGATCAGTCAACTCTACAGGAGAATTGCGGTTATTGTCGCTATAGTACACATGGTCCTCACCTTTACGCCATTTCTTTTCTTTCCTGACGAGGTGTTCGGTACTGGTCCGTTTGCCTTGACACTGGTTGGACAATACATCGTAAAAAATGTCATAGTACTAGCAGCCTTGCTTTCCATTTATGAAAGAAAGAAGGTAAAAGTGGCACAGTTTCAAGTTAAAAAACCTGAAGAAAACGTCGTTTACAGCGCTGGTATCAACCTGCAAACACCTCTTCAAAAAACTTGGTCATCCGCAGTCAAGAGGGATCGTTTGCCAATTGATTGAACATTATTCATAATTGGGTAAAATTCAAAGCGCATTCCCTATTGAAGCGGAATTGGATAATGGTAATTTCATCTTTATCTATCCTTTCATTTTTTGATTTTCCACAAATACCATAAACATCCTTCAAAAACACCTTGTTGTTGGGTTTGGTGAATCATGGTTAGGTCGTTTTGAGGATGTTGAATACCTAAAATACATTGATTTTCAAATAAAAAACGTTTTCGCATAAGTTTGAATTATTAATAATATGTAGGAATATTATTATCAAATTGTTATTATTTAAATAAAATAATTAGATTTATGTCAACTTCAACCAAATACCAATGCCAGAAAACGATCAAGAACTGCTCTTGCGGTTACAAAACGATGATGAAGTTGCCTATAAATGGATATATTCCAAGTATGCGGAAAAGCTGTTCCTGTATGCGATGAATATCTTGAAACATCAGGAAATCTGTGAGGACATTATTCAAAATGTTTTTATCCAACTCTGGGAGAAAAGAAAGGAAAACAATATTACCCATTTAAAACCTTATCTCTATCAATCGGTAAAGTTTCAGGTATTCAAATCATTCCGAAACCAGCATTTTAAACAGGAAGACCTCACCCGATTGAATTTAGTGGACGCGTCTTTGAATGCTTCCCGCCAAATCGAGTTTGATGAATTGGAGTCCTTGATCAACAGCCTGGTCGATAAGCTCACCCCCAAATGCAGGGAAATTTTTATTATGAGCCGGTTCGAGGAAAAATCCAACAAACAGATTGCCGAAGAGTTGGGTATGTCCATACAAACTGTCAAGAACCAAGTAAGCAAGGCCATCAAAAAATTGAGGGAACAAATGACACAGGAACAGATTGTTATTTACCCTATCATTATCTTCATGCTTACCCTATAGCGGACACCTCTTACATTGATTTTTTTTCTTCAAATAGGTTAATTCATACTGCGTGTTTTCAGGATAATCTACTTGTCAATTTGCGATTGACATGGTTTTGTTGGTGTAAAATTATCAAATCATCAAAAAAAAGTTAAAATAGAGTAGTACTCTTTAAGCTGTTTTGGTACTTAGGTATAAGAGGGGATAATCACCCGTAACGGCGAAAGCATGAAATACCTAAACAAAAAACAGGCCCAATCCTTATTTGAAAAGTATCTGAAGGGAGAATGCTCACCAGAGGAAGAAAGGCTTTTGGAAACCTTTTTGGACTCCTACCAAGACGATTCCAAAATATGGACCGATTGGGGTTTTGATGCCTCGAAGAAGCAAGAGATTTGGGATAAAATAAAGCAACAGACCCTTAATGAGAAGAAATACACTATTGGTAGGGTGTACCATCAGGATTGGATAAAATATGCCGCTGTGGTGGTTGGAATAACCTTGACTTCCTTACTCTATTTCAAAAATGTAACGGTTCAAGACCATCTTTTACCTATTGATGAAGAAATGGTGGTATTACAAACAGGTGAAGGCAAAAACAATCTGAGTGAGAACGCGGCCGGTGATATTCTGGATAAGGATGGTAAGGTCATCGCTTCCCAAGAAGGGGGAGTGCTCAGCTACAAAAAGAATTCCTCCTCAAAAGAATTGGTTTACAATGAGATAAATGTCCCTATGGGAAAAACATTTCAGCTGGTACTTTCTGATGGTACCCAAGTGCATCTGAACGCAGGCACGAGTCTGAAATTTCCGGTGGGCTTTGTTCCGGGAAATTTCCGTGAAGTGTTTTTGGAAGGGGAGGCCTATTTTGAGGTGACAAGGGACGAAGAAAATCCTTTCGTGGTAAAATCCAATGATATGGAAGTAAAAGTTCTAGGTACCCACTTTAACGTGAGTTCATACAATGGGTCTGAGCAACATACCGTATTGGTAGAGGGAAGTGTTTCGGTAAGCCACCAAGGTGGGACCGCGGAAATAGCAAAACCATTGGTCATAAAACCTGGACAGAAAGCTTCCTTGGTGCCCGAGGGCCTAAATGTGGAGGAAGTTGATGTAGGGGACTATATAGCTTGGATTCAGGATATACTCATTTTCAATGATGAATCCTTTCCGGAAATCATAAAAAAAATAGAACGTAGGTATAATGTGGAGATACAGAACAATTATGCCGAACTGACCTCTGCACGTTTCAATGGTAAGTTCAATGAGGAGTCCATCATAGACCTTATGAACACCTTTAAGGAAAGTGCCAATTTTGATTATCAGATCAACGACGGAAAAATTATTATAAACAAAAAGGAAAGCGGCCTATGATAAAATGTACATAAACAAAAATCGGGAAGTGCGGCAACACTTCCCGACAAGGATTGATTCTAAATAGAAATGTTACTAACTAATCAAAACCATTCAAAATTATGCAAAAAATAGATTGGTTTCCCTCGGTATTGGGAAATATTCTAAACAAGAACCGGACTATGAAGCTCTCATTCGTTCTTTTGGTATTCGCTCTTTTAAATGTAAATGCAAATTCATTCTCACAAAATACCAAAATAGATTTAGATATTGAAAATGAGACTGTACAAAGCGTACTTGAAAAAATTGAGTCCAAAAGCAGCTACAAATTTTTCTATAAAAGTGGAGAGATAAACGAAGATCGGAAGATCTCGTTAAAAGTGAGGAACAAGAAAGTTGCGGATATCCTCGAAATGATCTTTAATGGGGAACCCGTGAACTATTCCATGGTCAAGAACCAGATTGTCCTGAAAAGGACATCGGGAAAACCCAAAAGTAAGGACGCCGAGGAAAACAAGGAAAAGAGGAACATTCCTTTGGCCATACCTGTGCAATATACCGTAAATGGAACCATTACCGATAACCAAGGTGTCCCCATTCCCGGCGCCAATGTTGTAGAAAAAGGGACCACCAATGGAGTGGCCGCAGATTTCGATGGCAACTACTCCCTTCAGGTTTCCGGCCCCGAATCCATTTTGGTTTTCAGTTCCATAGGATTTGCCGGCCAGGAAATAACCGTGGGCCAATCCACCACAATAGATGTTGTCATGTTGGAAGACTCTCAGTCTCTGGATGAGGTTGTCGTAGTGGGTTATGGTACACAAAAGCGTAAGGACATAACAGGTTCCGTCGCTTCGGTTGATACCGAAGATATTGCAGATATTCCCATGACATCCATTGAGGGTGGTATGGTCGGTCGGATTCCTGGATTGGATGTGGTGGCATCCGGTACAGGTCCTGGGGCATCTGCCCAATTACAGTTAAGGGGACAACGTTCCTTTACGGCGACCAATGATCCGTTGATCATTTTGGATGGATCTCCATACTATGGAACATTGAACGATATCAACCCGTATGATATTGAAAGTGTGGATGTTTTAAAGGATGCCTCGTCCACTGCCATTTATGGTGCAAGGGGGGCAAATGGCGTTATCATTATCACTACAAAAAGAGGTGCCACAGGAGCCCCAAAGTTCATTTTTGAAAGTTATGCGGGGCCTATTATGGCCTATGGAACCATTCCCTATGCCAATGGACCGCAATATGCTGAAATTGCCAGGGAGGCATATAGGGCCATCGGGGGCTATCCCGAAGGAGGAACAAGCGACGAATACGATGATATCATATTCGATGAGATAGAAATTGAGAGTCTTAGGCAAGGTGGTAAAGGACTAAATTACCAGGATATGCTTTACCAGCATGGTCTTCAACAGAAACACCAACTCACGGTAAGTGGAGGGTCGGATAAGGTGAAATATAATTTTTCCGGGAATTATTTTAAACAAGAAGGTATAATTCCAGGGGAGATTTTTGATCGTTACAGCATCCGGACAAACTTGGATTTTACGTTTTCCCCTATTTTTAGTGGAGGAGCTTCCATACTGTTGAATCATTCATACAACAAGAGAAAATCAAGCGCAGCCTTGTTCCAGGCGTTTCAGTCAAGCCCTTTGGGAAAACTGTACGATGATGATGGCACTCCCAGATTTACAGCGACCGCTGACGGTCTTTTGCTGAACCCCTTGGCAGATTTCATATATGATTCATACAGATGGGACAATAAAAGTTGGGGAGCAGTTCTGAACGTTTTTGCAGAGGCCAAAGTCACCCCTGATTTGACCTATAGGTTGAACCTGGGAACCAATTTTAATTTGAGGACCATAAAGGAATCAGCTGGTTATTATTCTTTGGCAAGAAACCTAGGAACGCCAACTGCGGATATTAACAATTCAGTGGATAACCTGTTGTTGTATGAAAGTGTGCTGACCTATAACAAACTATTTAATGAAAAGCATCAACTGACCTTAACTGCAATTCAGGGATTCCAATCCACAAGGGTGGAGACCAGTGGTGCAGGGGTCAGTGATCTTCCTTATGAAGAATCCAGATATCACAATCTGGGAAGCGCCACATTGGTGAATTCGGTAAGTTCCAACCTAATAGAAACCGACCTGTTGTCTTACGCGGGAAGGGTGTTTTATGGATATGACAGTAAATACCTTTTAACCTTGTCCATCAGGGCGGATGGTGCCTCCCAGTTCTCACCTAAACATAAATGGGGTTACTTCCCTTCTGCTGCCTTTGCCTATAGACTCTCGAGTGAGAAATTTATGGAAGGAACCCAAAATTGGTTGGATGACCTAAAATTGAGATTGAGCTATGGGGTTACCGGTAACCAGGGAATTAGCCCATACCAAACCCAGGGTGGCGTTACAAGGAGTGCCTATTCTTGGAACGAAGAGCCAGGTTTTGGATACTATCCAACGGAATTGGAGAACAGGGACCTTAAATGGGAAACCACTGCGGTTTACAATTTCGGTCTGGATTTCAGGCTGTTCAAGGGAAGATTGTCAGGTACGGTCGATATATATAATACGAATACCTATGACCTCCTTATGTATCGAAAACTGCCTATCACTTCTGGTTACGATCAAGTATTGCAGAATGTAGGGAAGACCAAGAACAAAGGTTTGGAGCTTTCCTTGAATTCTGTGAACATAGCCAAGGAAGACTTTAATTGGCAGACCAACCTTACCTTCTTTAAGAACAACACGGAGATTGAAGAACTGTACAACGGGAAAGTGGACGATGTTGGGAACAGATGGTTCATTGGGGAACCTATAGAAGTATTCTACGATTACAAGAAGATCGGGATATGGCAACAAAACGAAAGCGCTGAAGCCGCAAGTTACGGTGAGGAACCCGGCCAAATAAAAGTGTTGGATGTGGACAATGACGGGGCCATTACCGATGCGGATAGAATGGTATTGGGAAGCGCACAACCAGATTTTGTGAGCAATATTACCAACACCTTCAAATACAAAAACTTTGATCTTTCTTTCCAGACCTATATCAGGTGGGGCGGTATGACCGCAATTGAAGCGTTCGCTCCCTTCGCCAAGAAGAGGTATAACAAGTTGGTGTTTGATTATTGGACCCCGACCAACCCTACAAATAATTACCCAAGACCAAATCAATTGTACGAGGGAAGCGGTCTATATGGCAGTACCCTCAGATATAGGGATGCCAGTTTGATCAGTCTACGGCAGATATCGTTGGGATACCGATTCCCACAATCACTGTTGGACAAGATGCCATTTACCGGTTTAAGGCTTTACCTATCCGGTGAGAACCTGGCATATTGGACAAAATCTGAACTAAGGGATTTTAACATGAAACCAGACCTGAACGGATCTGTAGGGGATGATGGTACCAGGACCATTTCCTCTTATCCTGCAACAAGGACTATGATTCTAGGTATTAATGTTCAATTTTAAAATTTTGGTTATGAAAATGCTTATCAATAAAATTATATTATGTGTTGTAGTTGCCATATTCTTATTTGGTTGCTCAACGGATATTCTGGATGAGGAGAAAATAGTGTCCCCACCGGTCAATTCATACTTCAAGACCGAAAAAGGTTATAAGGATTTGGTAAACTCCAACTATACCTTTACCAGAAGTCTGTTCGCGGGGGGCAACAATTTTGCGCCACTCGTTTTCTTCGGAACCGATCTTTGGACCAACGGATCCGATGGAACATTCATAGAGTTCAATGCCTATAATTCGGGAATACAGCCGGCCAATCCGGTTCTGTGGAACCTTTGGTCCCCCTTTTACCAAGGCATTGCGGCCTGTAATACCGCCATTTCAAGAGCGGGTGAAGTTGAGGAGATGACACAAAGTGAAGTGAACCAAAAAGTGGCCGAGTCCTATTTTCTTAGAGCGTGGTACTATCATATTTTGGTGATGCACTTTGGTGGCTTGCCACTGATTACCGAAGAAGTTACTGAAGTGGTCACTACGGCCACAAGGGCTTCGGAAGCAGAGGTGTATGCTCAGATTGTGTCCGATTTGCTTTTTGCGGAGCAAAATCTTCCCGAAACACAAGATGAATTTGGAAGGGTAACAAAAGTAGCAGCACAGGCTTTATTGGCAAGGGTGTATCTAACTCTTGGTCAAAATGACAAGGCCGTCGAATTTGCCGAAAACGTGATCAACGACCATGGATTGGCCCTATTGGATGATTATTCGAGATTATGGGATGTGGACAACAGGGAGAATTCCGAGGTAATTTGGTCCATTCAATTCTCACAGGACCAGCGTTTGAACGGAAGTGGAAATGCATACTTTCTATACTTTACTCCAAGATATGACCTGCAACCAGGAATGACCCGGGCACTGGAGAATGACCGCCCTTGGCCAAGGTTCGTGGCAACCCGGTACTACTTTGATCTATTGGCTTCCAATCGGGAGAACGATTCCAGATTTGCAAAGTCGTGGAAAACAGCTTGGATTGCCAACAATGAGTCCACCCTACCCACCAACATGCAGATTGGCGATACGGCATTTATCTATGTTCCATGGGACGTTCCGGATGATGAAGAAGCAGTGTTGGAACAAAAATATGGGGTTTTTGACATCAATGATTTGTATGATGGGGAAAACCCAACGGGTTCCAGGGAATTGTTTCCACACATGAGAAAGTACAAAGATCCATTAAGGCCATCCATCAACAGTGGGGTAGGCACCAAGAATGTCATCGAGATTCGTTTGGCCGAAATGTACTTGATTGCAGCAGAGGCCCACATGAAACTTGGAAATTTGCCGGAGGCTGTGGAACATATCAATACCATCAGGCATCGGGCTGCTTGGCCAGGAAAGGAAACGGCCATGGAAATCACCGAAGACCAACTGGACATAGACTTTATCTTGGATGAAAGGGCATTGGAACTAGGAGCCGAAAGACTTAGATGGGCCGATTTGAAAAGGACGGGCAAGTTGATAGAAAGGGTACAGTTGTACAATACCTTGGGTAGGGGCAATATCGAACAAAAACATTTGCTTCGCCCTATTCCCAGCAACATGATAGACCGTCTTACCAACCGGGACGATTTTGAACAAAACCCAGGATATTAATCAGTAAAGACAAGATCATGGGAATTTTACATAAACTCTTGGTAAAAAGGGCAGGTCTGCTATTGCTGTTCGTATGCTGTGCCATAGGTGCATATGCACAAAATGCGAAGACACCATGCAACAAGGAGAGCATTGCCAAATGGTATAAAAGCAAGGCTTGGTTGAACGGGGCAAAACTAAAGCCCCACAAATCCATAAACATGGAGGAACTGGCACGCCAATATTGCAGTAATCCAGATTGGTGGAACAAGGCATTTGAATTTCTGGCATCACACAATCTTGAAACATTGGAGCCTGGAAGGTATGTCATTGATGAAGGTAATGTAACCGCATTTGTTTCCGAAGGCCCTACCAAGGATATTTCGGAAATAAACTGGGAAACCCATCAAAATTTCAACGATTTGCAGTATGTGGCCAAAGGGAAGGCCGGTATGGGGGTCGCTTCATTGAAGAATTCCAAATACACCTCAACGGCGGCCTACGATCTCAAGCGGGATGTAGAGAACTACAATGTGGAAAATGGGAAGTTCTATGTGGGCAAGCCCGGAACATTCTTTATTTTTTCTCCAAAGGAGATTCACCGTCCGGCATTTAGGGAAAAGGGTCATGATACCATCAAAAAGGTGTTGATCAAGGTCAGGGTCCCATAACCCATGGAAAAAAAAATTTGAAAAATGAATCTATTACGACATTAATTAAAATATAACATTATGAAAAAAGTATTTATATCATGTATTGCCATTGTCTGTACCGTTATGGGTTTACAATCACAAAATGTAGTCTGGCAACCGGAAACAATCAAAGCGTTGACTTCTGAATGGACAGGGGAGAGGACTTCGGACGGAAGACCCAAAGTATCGGATGAGCTACTGGAACGCCTAAAGACACTGTCAATGGAAGAAGTATGGGGAAATTTAAAAAGAAATGGCTACAGCAACCAATTTGAGAATTTTGCCAGTACTTACGAGAATGGATGGGAAATTCTGCATCCGGACCAAGTCATGACCGGTCGTGTGGTAACGGCCCAATTCATGCCTTTCCGTAAAGACTTTGATACCTACATCCAGAAGCAGGCGGAAAAGGAGGGCACTAAAACCCCTGTGACCAATTATGCGCCCATTATCAAGTTAATGGATGGGGATGTCTATGTGGCGGACAGCTATGGTAAAATGATCGATGGAACATTGATCGGTGACAACTTGGGCAATGCCATCTATAAAGCAGGAAAACGAGGTGTCATTTTCAATGGATCTGTTCGTGATGTGGAAGGACTTTCACAAATTGAAGGGTTCAACGCGTGGATTCGGGGTTCTGATCCATCGGCCATCAAGGAAATGATGATAGAATCGGTAAATGGTCCTATTCGGATAGGAAGGGTTACCGTATTGCCCGGCGATGTGGTCTTGGCCAAGTCTACGGGGGTAAGTTTCATCCCCGCCCATTTGGTTCAACAAGTGGTCATTTCAGGGGAATATACCGCTCTTCGCGATGAGTTCAACAGGTTCTGTATGAGTACGAATAAGTATGAGTATGTCAATGAAAGATTTGTGGTAGACGATGCGGTTTTTGAAAAAGATTTCAAGGAGTGGTTGAACAAATATCCAAACCTACCAATGCCTAAAAAGGAATTGGATGCCTTCTTGAAAGAGCGGGAAGAAAAAAGGAGTGGCAATTAATCACGGGAAACCTTAATCAAAAGTAAAAACTAACGTTGCTGCCTTGGAAAAGCAAGCTGGTAACCTAAAAACTATATTTTGAAAAATTGGAACATATATAAATCCAGTTTAGTGCTGGCGGCAATATCACTTTTATTTTTTGTGATAATGGTTTTCATGGGCAACCTTTCGTCGGCTGGTCTTCCCTTAGTGGTTTTCTTTCTTTTGCTGGGTATAGGCTTCAATGGTTTTGCTTCTCTCAAAGGATATACCTTCGCGGCCCTTATCTTTGGCGGG
>NZ_JAJGBN010000011.1 GCF_020782875.1 Allomuricauda sp. M10
CTCTCCGAAGGGAACTACCTTTTTTTTACTGCTCATAAAAAATTTGGTCTTGGATTAAATTCAAAATATATATTATCATTTTTGGCAGTTCACATTAAGCTCCCAACGCTTTTATTCTATTTTAGAATTTTGAAGGATCTTTTCCTTTACATGCCAAGTTTCTTTTGAATGTCTTCAAGAGACACCCCTTTGGTCTCAGGCATCATGAATAGGGCAAACAACAATTGAAATACCATCATAACTGCAAAAACCAAAAAAATAGGCCAAGGGTTTTCCTTAAATATATCGATGACCACGGGACCCAACAGTGTAATAAGTGCCGCAAAAACCCAATGTGTCCCCGTTCCCCAAGAAGTACCATAGGCCCTTGCATGATTTGGAAATATCTCGGCTATGAACACCCAAATGATGGCACCCTGGCCTACTGCATGTGATGCTATGAAGGCCATAATGGAGACCAAGAGTGCTCCTGCCCCAAGCCCTGAATAAAATGAAAAGGCTATCATCAGTAAACTTAAAATATATCCAATTGATCCGATTATCAGTAGCTGTCGTCTTCCAATACGATCAATGAGGTTGATGCCCACAAAAGTGAATATCAAATTAACACCTCCAATGGCTATTGAATTAAAGAGCGATTCCTTAGCGGCAAGCCCAGCTATCTCCAATATTTCCGGGGCGTAGTACAAAACAAAATTAATACCCGACAACTGGTTAAAAAATGCAATGAGAAAGGCCAACAGAAGGGGCTTTCTGTATTTGACAAATATGGATTCTTCCTGTTTTTCCTCGATATTTTCCGCATCCTCTATCTGTTGAAGTTCTGCCTCAACGTTCTCCACTCCCATTTTTACCAATACCTTTCGAGCGGCCTCTTTATCATGCTTTTCCGTAACCAACCATCTTGGACTTTTGGGTATGAAAAACACCGAGACAAAATAAATGGCCGCGGGGAGTCCTTCCACACCCATCATCCAACGCCAATCATTTGCTCCATCAAATCCCTTTAGCAAGTAATTGGAAAAGAACGCTATCAAAATACCCAGAACAAGGTTAAATTGATACAATGCCACCAATCTTCCGCGATTTTTTGCAGTTGAAATCTCTGAAATATACATGGGTCCTGCCACTGTGGAAGCTCCTACTCCCAGTCCACCAATAAACCTAAAAAACGAGAAGGAATAGGGATCTGGAGCCAGCCCGGAGCCAATAGCTGAAATAAAGTACAGCGCGCCGATCCATATAAGGGTTTTCTTTCGCCCTATTCGTTGACTTGGTATACCACCCAACAAGGAGCCCAATACGGTTCCCCAAAGTGCCATGGACATGATAAAAGCTCCATGAAACCAAGGGCTGGTGTGCCAAAGTTCTTTGATGGGCAAGTTGGCCCCGGAGATGACAACCGTGTCAAATCCGAATAAAAATCCTGCCAATGAGGCCGTAAACGACCACATACTCTGATTACTTATTTTCAATGTATTCCTTTTTAATTACTGGAATGATTTTTATGCTTTGGCGGCTGAGGGGACATCTTCAGTTGTAGAGTGCCCCCACGCACCAGCAGGTCATGGCTCAAGGTGAAGTCCTTCACCTTTTTTCCATTGAAACTTGCCGATTTGATATAAGGCTTTTGTTCCCCGTTATTTACCGTCTGAATCACAATTTTGTGTCCTTTATAAAAATCAGGGTTCAGCTCAATTTCAACTTGATCAAAAACAGGGCCTGTAATTTGATACGTTGGCTCCATTTCCGTACCTCCTGTCATTTGAAACAGTCCAATTTTCATCAATACCGCAAGAGATCCCATCAATCCTTGGTCTTCATCCCCATTATAACCGCGGGAAGGAGTCAATCCTTGGTACACGGTATTCGCAACTTCCTTTGTCCAATACTGTGTAAGATCCGGCCTACCCAAATGTTGAAATATAAAAGCGGTTTGTATGGAAGGCTGGTTTCCATAGTTTATAGGAATTCGTGAATACTCCGGATGTTCCTCCTGGGCATGTGAATTGCCAGAGGTAAATCCCAATTTTTTGGCTTCCTTAAACTGGCCATTGAGTTTGTCAACCGCCTTGGCCTCTCCCCCCATTAGCTCAGCAAGACCCTTTAAATCATGGGGCACAAACCATGTGTTCTGTGCGCCATTCGCTTCAGAAAATCCTATTCCGTGATTGAAGGGGTCATAGGGTTCAAGCCACTCACCCTTCTGGTTTTTTGGACGCATCCAGCCTGAACCTTGATCAAAAACGTTCCGATAATTTTTGGACCTTGCCATAAATTGGGCATAATCTTCAGGGTGGTTCAATGCCTTGGCAAATTGAGCAAGACACCAATCTTGATAGGCATATTCCAAAGTTTGGGAGGGACCGTTCTGATGATATCCGAACTGACCATCGGGCAATGGAAAAGGCACGTATCCTTCTTCAATGTAGTGACCTAAACCGCCGCCTAAGGAAGTGGCATGCTCATATCCTGCCTTTGTCATAATGCCGCCGGGCATATGATTTTTCTTGAGTGCTTCATATGCCAAATTAGAATCAAAACCACGAATCCCTTTCTGGTACGAACCAACAATAAAAGGAGTACTGCTCGCCCCGGTCATGACATAGGTATAATTTCCGCCCGCCGGACCCCTTGGCACGATACCCCCGTCCTTGTAATATTGGAGCAGGGAGTTGACAAAGGATTCTGCTATTTCCGGATACACCAGTTGCCAAAGCGTATTAATGGTCCATTGTGCACCCCAAAAGGAATCGGAGTTGAAATGATTGAACAAAGGTTCTCCATTTTTGGACAAGGGAAGTTGTTCTATTTTGAAGCTGTCGCCGGTATTGTCAGGATAGTAGCCATTGGCATCGTTGATAATTCTACGACCTTGGAGGGCATGCCAAAGATCGGTATAAAACCTTCGCTGTTGTTCCCCGGAACCACCTTTTACCTTTATCCTGCCCAATAGCTGGTTCCATTCCAAACGGGAATCTTCCACAATTTGCTCAAAGTCCCAGTGTGGCAGTTCGTGGTCAAGGTTAAATTTTGCATTCTCCAAAGAAGTATAGGACAGCGCGACCTTCATTTTCACCTTTCCTTCCCCTGCATTAAGTTTCAATAAAAATTTTCCTTGATCGGTGGAGCTCAAAACCTTCTCCACATCTCTATCAATGACAATTTTAAAATATACCTTGAAAGGTTTGGGTCTTCTTATTGTAGGTGCATTGGTAAGTTCCCCTTCAAAATTCCTGGGTCCAATTTGCTTCAATGATCCATCAGTTATTTTTGATGGCCCCAATTGACCACTTAGGTTCACCAATATGCCATTATCAGCAGTTTTAAAATGATATTGATGGAACCCCACCCTAGTGGTACTGGTCAATTCCACATCAATACCGAACCTTTCCAAATATAGTTTGTGATAGCCCGGCACAATGTTTTCTTTTTCATGCACAAAAAATGAGGAAGCGTCCTCAAAAACCTTTTTTTCGTCCACCACTGTCATGTTGACGGGCATAACCGAAGGTCCCGAAAGCTGCCAGGCATGGATATGACTGAGTCCCCTTATCGTATCCTTTTTATACCGATAACCACTTCCCCAGGCACCATCAATTTCCGTATCCGGACTCAAGTTGACCATTCCAAAGGGCCTACTGGCAGATGAGAAAAAGAACCATCGGGAATTCTCGGTATCAAGTTGGGGATAGACCAGATCTACCGGTGTTTTTTCCTTATTATTTTGACTCTTTAGCAGTTGAGCTGAAATAAGAAATGGAATGACCAGAAAAATTCTTATGGGTTTGGCAATACCTAAAACGTTCATTCTTTGGAAAGCTGTTTTTGCGGTGGACAACTTCAATCGATGAAGTTGGAAAATTTCAATTTGTATGCGTTCAGTGAAGCGATTCAATTCCCTTTAAACCAATTGTGGTTCCATAGACCGGGATTTTATCGATGGATTTTCCATCCACCCTCAACTCTGAGACCGATATGTTTTTCGCATCCTTTAAGACCAATTGATGGGTATCGGTAACCGGAACCACATCGCTGTCTATAATGGAAACGTTTTGTACACTGTCCAAAACATAGGCAGGGCGAAAATCGACATTACGGGCATTGATCGTCACATTTTTAAACGTAACCCCATCTGCATGACGAACATAGAATCCCCATGCAGGCAATTCACCGAACATGGAAAATTCAGGATAATCCTTGATTTTCTCAGGCACTCGTCCCAAATCGTTGATGGGCACATAGCCCATGGCTTTGGAAGCACGTCCAGGGAAACTGATATCAATATTCTCCAAAACCACGTCCTGAACATCATGGCCCGGAATACCGACTATGGAAGACGGGAATGGATTGTGGAAAAAATCAACTTCGGGGCCGCGCAGGTCATAATCGATATCAGGTCTTCCAAACGGCATCTGAACCTTCACGTCCTTGATGTGTATGTTTTTGATGGTACCTGTTTTTTCACCAGCGCGATGCCCCAATCTTATAAAAATGGCATTGCCCGTGTTTTCTGCGATAAGGTTGGACACCTTAATATTTTCAATATCCCCGCCGTCAACACATTCAATGGCAATGGCCGAACGAAAAGTATCAAAGACCTTAATGTTCTCTATGGTGATATTTTTGAATCCCCCATGTGATGCCGTTCCAAATTTGACTGCGCTGGCACTGCTTCGTATGGTGCAGTTGGCCACATAGATGTTATCATTGAAATAACCCGGCGTGTGGGATTTCAAACAAATTCCATCGTCAGCAGTATCCAGATCGCAATTGGTGACCTTTACATTTTTACAGTCGGTGATGTCCATCCCATCATTGTTCCAAAAAGCCCGGTTGGTGACTTTAAGTCCATCCAACACCATATCCGAGCATCGCTCAAAAAATAGACCCCAGCAGGAACTGTTTTTAAGATGCAAGCCTGTTACCGTGATTTGTGTGGATTCAGTAAACGCGAAAAGCATAGGTCTGGAACCTTCATTTGGGCGCATCCTTCGGTAATTGTAATTATGAACCTTGCGGACGCCCAAGTGATGTAAGCTATCAATGGTTACGGCCAAAGCCATTCCCTGTCCATCGATTGTGCCTTCTCCTTTCAAAGAGATATTATTTACCTTTTCCGCCTTAATAAAAGCCAATTTGGATGGTGTCACTTTATTTTTATCAAGATCTGGCCCATTGGGATCATCCTGACCGTAATCATCGGGGTTGGTGCTGCCCAACAATACTGCTCCTTTTTGAAAATGTAATTCAATATTGCTTTTGAGGCTAATGGAGCCGGAAAGGAATTCCCCACTTGGAAAAACAATCTTCCCCCCACCTTTTTTGTTTACTTTATCGATGGCTGACTGTATCGCCTTGGTATTTAGCGTAATGCCATCTGGTTTGGCGCCAAAATCGGTTATCATGTACTCCTGGGCCCAAAGCATGTTCACGCCAAGGAACAGCAATACAAAAAAGGTAAGTCTTATTGTATTTTTCATTGATTTTATTAGTTTAGGCTATTACAAGAACATTTCTTAATACCCTGGGTTATTGGTTATCCTTGGTACGGAACGATCAATTTCTGCTTGTGGGAATGGGCGCAAGTAATGCTTTTCATCCATGGAGCCTGACCTACGCGCAATAGGGTTTCTCAATTGGGTTTTTTCGATGAGCTTTTCTGTTCTTTTTAGATCAAACCACCTACAGTATTCGCCCATAAGTTCCCTGGCCCTTTCATCCAATATCATATCAATGGTCAGGTTGCCTGCTGCCCTGTAGGAGACTGTTTCCATAGATGTAACATCTTCTGGGTACAATGCCTGCAAGGGAGTCATGCCGCTATCGGTTCCCAATGCCCTATCCACAATACTGTTGTAATAGTTATCGGCTCCACCTAAATTCCCGTTAGATGCCCCTTTCAAAATGGCTTCGGCAGCAATAAGGTATGCTTCGGCCGAGCGGAACAATGCAAAATCGAAGGTGCCAAAAGCATCGCCATACTCAATGCCCGGTTGCCAAAACTTCCACATCATTGGTGTAATGTCAAGCCCATGAAAAGGAGTTAGGGCATTATCGCCAAATTCATCGGTGTTCAGTACCGCATACCGTTTTGTCCCACCAACGTCCAAACCTTTATCCGATAGTGAAGCTGGGTCGTTCCATGGTCTAAAATAGAGCACGGAGTCTCCCTTCATGATATTAATGGTCTCTGATGGATTGGCTGGATTTGGCACAAAATTGTTCACGTTCACCAAAGCGTATTGAACATCCACAAAATTATGATGATACCTTCTGTCAAGGCTTGGATCGTATAATCGATACATGGTCGGTGTGGCCAAATGTATTTGCAGAAATCTGTTATAGGTACTTGTTCTACCTTCAGAACCTACAATATCCGGAGATCCACCAAATATGGAATGGTAGTCATTCCCTTCCAAGCGATCGCTGTTTGAAGGATCCCCAAAATTGGTGATCGGGTCATCCACAAACTGTACCGCGAAGACAATTTCTGGATTCTGGTCATCCTGTGCAGGAAATGTTTCGAACAATGGATTTTCTGATCGTTGTGGAAAAAGATCTGAATATTCCTTAGCCAATGGATAGGCAGAAATGACCAGGTCAGCATATTCCCTTGCCTTTTCAAAATCCGCAGGGGTACCGCCCAGTGAATTATTGAAATTCCAACCTCTGGTCAAATGGACACGTGCCAATAAAAATTGCGCAGCGCCTTTGGTTGCCCGACCATAATCAAGGCTAGTTACCGGCAAAGCCGATTCAGCTTCCTCCAGATCGGAAATGATCTGATCATAAACCTCACTGGAACTTACCTTGATCACCTCACGGGATGAGGTCACAACCTCTTCAATGGGCATGGGAATATCACCCCATTGTTGCACCAAATAGAAATAACTGAAGGCCCTAAGAAACTTGGCTTCGGCTACGCGTATGGCCAAAACACTTGGGTCCATATCCTCCACATTGTCTTGACGGGAAATTACTGTATTGGTCCTATATACCTCACGATACAACAAATCCCATAAATCCTGGAGTTCGTCCACGGAGGAATTGAGTCTAACATCATAGGTATTGAAAGCATCCCCTGCGTTATCTATCCAATTTGCATTTGTGAAGATATCGGTACCGGGAAGCACAAGTTCCCTTTGTTGGTGTATATCCCTTAGTAAGGTATAGCACGATTTTACCAAATCTTCATACCCTTGTGCCGTGGCATAATAGGTATCCGTGGTTTGAATGGAAACCGTGTTTTCATTCAAAAAGTCTTTGCTACAACCGGATAATGATACGATCAAAGAAAAAATACCGGCTACGAACAAACATTTATTATTGCTAAACATGTCTTGTTTTTTTTAGATTAAAAAGTACATTTCACCCCCAATAGTATCGTGGTCGAGGAAACATCATCATTATAGGCGCTTGAGTTGAATTCCGGATCTATCCCATCAAAATCATGGAAGATGAACGGGTTGATGACTTGGGCATAAATCCTTAGGTTCTGAAGTCCAAGAACATCTGTAGCCAACCGTGATGGAATGGTATAGCCCAAAGTAATATCGGAAATGCGTATAAAGCTAGCGTCCTGATATTGGATGGCCTGCCTGTACGGATTTGGCACCCCAGCCCCAAAGTAGTCGTTGGTTGGGTTGTCCGGAGTCCAATAGTTCAAATTAAGGGCATTGTACCTACCGGTACCCACTTCTCCCATGGTGCCGCTTAAAAAGTTGTTTCTAAATTGTACACCTTGCACGGTATAGGCCAAAAAGGAAAGGTCAATGTTACCAAAGGTAAATTTGTTGGTGATACCCATTGTCCAGTCCGGCTGTTCGGAACCCAAGATAACCCTATCATCCTCTCCCGGGGCTGATGAAATCTTGCCATCATTGTTTTGATCCACCACTTTTACAGAACCGGGAACCTGTCCATAAACTGCGGCCTCATCGGCTTCATCCAATTGCCAAATGCCATCAAACTCATAGAAATAATTGGAATTTAAGGGTTGACCAACAAAGAGATTGGAACCAATATCCTCAAGGACCCCATTATTTCCGATGGATAAAACCTCGTTGATGTTCTTGGCAAAATTTACAGAGGTGGACCAAGTAAATTTATCCTTCACAATGTTCCTGGTATTCAATGCCACCTCAATTCCTTTATTGGAAACCGAACCAATGTTGGTGATAAACTCACCAAAACCTTGGGAGGTCGGGATTCGTTCCCTATAAATAAGGTCCACAGTTTCCCTGTCATAAACTTCTATTGTTGAAGAGATCCTATTGTTGAACAGGGCCAGATCAAGACCAATATTCAATTCCTTACTTTTTTCCCAACCTAAATCCTTATCAACCAGAGCTGCCGGAGCAAAACCGAATGCTGGACTATCCCCAAAGGCATAAGGTGTCTGCAAAAGTCGGGTCAGGGTGCTGTATGGATCAACGGCACTGTTGCCCACGGTACCATAACTTACCCTAATTTTCATATTGGATATGGTCTCGCTGTTTTTAAGGAAGTTCTCATCGCTGATTTTCCAGGCCAAGGCTGCTGAAGGGAAAAAGTCCCATTTGTTACCATCACCCAATTGTGAGGCACCGTCCCATCTTCCGGTAACGGTCAATAAATATCTATTATCGTTGAATCCATATACGAGCCTACCCATATAAGAGGAAATGGTTCTTTCGGTCAAATTGGAATTAACAGAATTAATGGTACCTGCGGTGTTCACGGCATACCAAGATGAATCATATGGAAGGTTTTCCACATCCAAGCCCATCACCTCTACTCTTTCCTTAAAGGCACTCTGTGCCACGGTTGCATTTATACTGCTTTTACCAAAGGTTTTTTGGTAATTGATGATATTGTCAAACGTATAGTTGGTCAATATTTGGTTGCTGCTGTTGGCCCTTGGGGGCAAACTTGCCCTTTGATCTTTTGTGAAAGTTCCACGGTACATCCCATCCCTGGCATCATACTTTCTTGCAGAAAGGGATGATTTTAGGCTCAATCCCTCAAATGGGGTCACCTCTATATATGCATTCCCCCTAAAATCGGAACTAAGGGTCTCCAACTGGAAATTTCTTCTATCGGCCTCTATGATCGGATTCAACACCTGCTTGTCGTTGATACCCATCCATACGGCATACCCGTCGTGTTCCACATCGTTGTTTTCGCTGGGATTCAAAATCTCATCAAAATAGACGACCCCTGTTGGCCTAGCCCTATATGCCCCACGGAGCGACTCCCTGGAACCTAAATTGATCAAGGAATTAGTATAGTTCATGGTGAACCCAACCTTAACATGATCCGTGAGGTTGCCATCCAACCCACCATTGATGGTATATCTTTTAAAATCGGTGTCCTTTAGTGTACCATCCTCATTCAAATAGCCTAGAGAAAAGTAGTAATTGACATTCTCCGCTCCTCCACTCAAAGAAACATTATGGCTGGTCTGCAAAGCAGAACGGGTCACTTCGTCCACCCAATCCACGCCATTCCCGGAAGCCAATACTTCCATCTCGGTGGTTGTGAATGTTTTGGCGGCATACCCGTTTTGTTCCCTGGCAAAAGTGCTTGCTAGATAAAATTGTTGGGCATTTTGCATTTCCGGCAAATAGGACGGCATTTTAAGTCCAGAATATCCATTGTAGGTCAAGGACATTTTTCCTTTAGTGCCACGTTTGGTGGTAACAATGACCACACCATTGGCACCTCGCGACCCGTAGATGGCCGTGGAAGAAGCATCCTTTAAAATATCGATGGTTTCAATATCGGTAGGGTTCACCGTGTTTAAATCGGCTCCCTGTATCCCATCAATTACGATCAAAGGTTCATTGCTAAAATCGATGGAACTAAGTCCCCTGATCCTAATGTCGAGGCCTGATCCCGGTCTATTGTTTCTTTTAATAATATTTACCCCTGCCATTTGGCCTTGGATCCCTTGGGCGGCGGAAACAGGATTGGCCCTTGCCAAATCCGTTGCTTTTAAAGATGCGACAGCTCCTGTAAGATCGCTTTTTTTGGCCTGACCATATCCTATGATCACTACTTCATCCAATAAGGCGGCGTCTTCAACCATTTGAATTCTCAAATTGGATTGGGTGCCTTCTACATTAATTTCCTGTGTTAAAAATCCGATGTACGAAAACACCAATACGGAGTTCGGTTCAGTTACATCGATGGAGAATTTTCCATCGAAATCGGTCACCACACCATTGGTGGTGGCTTTCTGAACGACATTTACGCCTGCCAGTGGTGTGTTGCTGTTGTCCAATACAACACCAGACACTGTTGAGGTTTGTGACCAAGTCGTAAATGATAAAATCAGAAAGAACGTCGATAAAACTAGTTTAATCTTATTCATTTAAAGTTTGTTTGGTTAATTTTCTAGCAATTTTACAATTGTTTGCTAGTAAAGAAAATGTGATTTTCAATCAAAATCATGTAATATTTCACCTAACCTGTTCCAGGCACGCATGATTCGCATGAAAATTCAGAACGATAAATTCAGTTATTTTAAAGTAATTGCCGATTCTGATTGAGGTTTGGCCATTTTAATGTCTTGGAACGGCGGCACCACATTCCATGAAATTTTAGAACATGGGTTGGACAAGGAAAATCGTAATTTAGAAAGATGTGTACATGGATTTGGTTAAATATTCCATCTATTGGTCCATCCAAATCCTCCGAATACTTCTCAAAAGAAATATATTTGAACGACCAGTTTTTTCATTGCCGGCATATCCGTACAAAGCATCAGGATCCTTGGTCATGGATGGTCCATTGAGGTTTGGAAGTTGGGCCAAATAATTTAAAACAAGTTGACCTTTTTATTGTAGCCTATTGTAAACCTTGCTTTTATGAAAATGTACGCCGCAATCATACTTGTTTTAATTTTCTGCTTCGAGCTAGATGCTCAACATTTAAAATTCAACCACTATAATGATAAAAATGGCCTGTCCCACAATTCGGTACGGCACATAATACAAGACCAACAGGGCTTCCTTTGGCTGGGAACTTTTTCGGGGCTGAATAGATTTGATGGATACCAGTTCAAGCCCGATCTATTGTCATCTTCGGTGGATAGTGACATTTACAAAGCGGATGTAACCGGTCTTGAACTGGACACTTCCACTAACAATTTGTGGATCGCAACCAATAAGGGTCTTTATCTTTTTAATACGGCAACCCATGAATTGGTTGATTTTTTACATAATAAGGACCGCAAAGACAACTTCCCGTATGAAGAAATACGTTCTGTTCATATAGACCGCCATAAACGGGTGTGGGTGGGAACCAAATATGACGGGCTTTATTTATATGGTGCCACGGAGAAGGTTTTCACAAAAGTCGATCTTCCCAACTATAACTACATTAAGGAAATCTTTGAGGACAATGAAGGCAATATTTGGATCGGAAGCTATAATGGTGTCTCCATTGCCAAAATTACCTTGAATGCCCAAGGAACTATTTCACAGTACACAAATTATATTCTGTCCGTGCCCCATTCGGATGAAAAACACCCATACATCCATTTCATCTACCAAGACCACAAGCAGGACATCTTTGCTGGAACCCGGGAAGGCCTCTATAAATTGAACAAGGAATCGAACGCTTTTGAGAACCTTTATATAGAGGACGATGTGATCAGAGAAGACCTAGGCCCCTATTTTTTATCGATCGCAAGAGCTCCCGACGGTAAATTTTGGCTCGGCACACTGGGCGGACTGATCGTGTGTAATAATTTGGAAGATATTGCCAAAGGCGATTTCGAAAGGCATTTTTCTATACTTTCAGATGATACCTCTTTGATTGACAACCTGATCTCCGCCCTTTACTTTGACGGCTCCGGGGTACTATGGATCGGAACGGAGAACGGTTTGGATAAATATGATCCGTATGAAAATCAATTCAAGATCAACAAAGATATTTCCCTTTACATAGACAACAAGGCACCTACCATCAAAGGATTTTCCAAAACGTATGATAACCATCTTATTGTGGCCACGAAGAATAATGGGCTATTCATATCAAAAGGTGAAAATTTTGTGCCCCTGCACTATAAAACGAACAACATTACCAGCATTTATTCCGATGATGGAAAAACATTCTATTGCGGTCTCTGGGACGGTAAAATCTTGGTCTATGACTATGTTACAAAAACTTCAAGAATAAAGGATATTGGTTTTTTAAGTTCCCCTGTCATGGCTTTCTTAAAGTATGACCCAAACACGTTGATCGTGGGATCCTTTGGCGAGGGGGCACTTTTTTTGGATGCCAAAACATTGGCGACCAATGGCTCAAGGGCCATCCTCCCTGATGCCGAAATTGATAAGATCAAACGACAGGGAAATGCGCTCTGGTTGTCCACCAAGGATGGGGTGATACATTATGATGTGGATACAAGGGTGATTAAACGGTACCGAAACGATATTGAAAGTAACGAGGGGCTTCCCCATAATTACATCACGGATATTTTGGTAGATGACGAAAACAATGTTTGGGTATCCACTCGGAACGGGATTGCAAAGTACAATGCCGGCAAAGACAATTTTGATAGGATATCCCAACCAGAAGAGCTCTTGGGCAAATGGATAACCGACATTGAAATTGACAGTTCAAAATCGCTTTGGCTCAACATGAACAACAATAGTTTGGCCCGATACGAACCAAAATCCAATGAGGTTCATTTTTATCAAATTGAAAGCGGTAATAGATTGGATGTGTTCAGCAGGAACGGTTTCTTCAAATTCAACGATACCCAAATCTATGTAGGCGCACAAAATGGGATCATTTACTTTTCCCCAAATAATATTGAGGAGAACAGCTTTGTGCCTCCCCCCGTGATAACCAATTTTAAAATTCAAAACAAGGAAGTACTGCCCGGGGTGGAGATAAATGGACAAGTACCTTTGGAAAAAGACATAAACTATTCCAAGGATGTTATCTTGGACTATAAAAACAGAAATATATCGTTTCAATTTTCATCTCCCTCGTACACCAATGAGAGATTGAACAGATTCCAATACCGACTATCAGGTTTTGACGAGCATTGGGTAGAAACAACAAGTGACTCAAGGACAGTTCAATATACCAACCTGCCTTCCCAAACCTATACCTTTGAGGTGCGTTCAAGAAACAGTGATGGTAACTGGAGTAAAACATCAACCTACAAAATCAGGGTCCTACCCATTTTTTGGTTAACGGGCCAGGGTTTAGGTTTGATTCTTTTGGCCTTGGTTTTGATCACATTCTTTGCAAGAAAACAGATCCGCTCTCGCCTTAAATTAAAAAGGGAGCTTTTAATGGAAAAAGTACAACGGGAACGGGACGAAAAATTGAACAATGAAAAATTGCGCTTTTTCACCAATATATCGCACGAATTAAGAACTCCGTTGACTTTGATCCTTGGACCGGTAAAACAGCTTTTGGAACAAGAAGACCTTAGCCCATATTCAAAAGGCAGGGGAAATCTTATCCAGCAAAATGCGGAACGATTGTTACGATTGGTCAATCAGATCTTAGATTTTAGAAGGGCCGAAACAGGCGAATTGGCACTTAAAGTCTTTAAAATAGATATCCTCGTCAGGACAGAGAACATATTGAATTCCTTTGTGGAGGTAGCCCACGCCAAAAACATTACTTTGAACCTGAATGTTGAAGAGGAGTCCATGAAATGTTGGATAGACATTGACAAGTACAACAAAATTCTCTTCAACCTATTGTCCAATGCCCTAAAATTCACCAACGAATATGGCAATGTGGATCTGTTCATTGGATTCAAGGAAAATGAGCTCCATAAAAAATTGGTTATCGAAGTAAGTGATGATGGTATCGGCATACCCCTGGAAAGCCAAGAGCACATTTTTTCAAGATTTTACCAAGTCCAAAACGGCATGGGCAACACTACCGGTACAGGTATAGGCCTTTCCCTTGTAAAGTCATTGGTCGAAATCCATAAAGGGGAGATCAAGGTTGAAAGTGTGCCTGGAAAAGGAAGTATCTTCACAGTGATCTTGCCTGTGTACAAATCCGCTTTTACAAAGAAGGAGTTGGGCGACTTTCCCCTAAACAAGGACATTATTGATGACACGCTGATCCCCATTAAAAAATTGGAGGCTTCTTTCAAAAGCGTTCCAACCAACAGGAACAACGTTGATGTGAAGCAAAAGATTCTAATCATTGAGGACAATGCCGAACTTAGAAAATATGTAGTGGAATTTCTATCGGATTTTTATAAGGTGTACGAGGCTGAAAACGGAAAAGAAGGATTAAAAATCTGTAGAAAAATAAAACCGACACTCTGCGTTGCGGATGTAATGATGCCTAAAATGGATGGCTTTGAATTTGTTATGGAGCTGAAAAAGGATGAAAACCTGAGCCATATCCCTGTAGTGCTCCTCACAGCCCTGGCAGAGAACGAAAACAGGATCAACGGCTATAAGATCGGCGTTGACGGCTATTTGGTAAAACCTTTTGACCCTTCCCTTTTAAAGACAAGAATTGATAACATCCTTAAGAACCATTTTGATTTAAAACAAAAATTTTCAGGGGATGTGGAAAGTGATGTGTTGACCTTGGCACACTCCCAGTTAGACATTGAATTGATCACAAAGGTCAAAAATCTGATTGAAGAGAACATTGATTATCCTGAACTCTCCTCCAGCTTTATTTGCAAGGAATTGGGGTTAAGTTCCTCCAAACTTTATCGCAAAATAACTGAGCTTACAGACCTTCCACCTAATGAGTTCATCAAGACCATACGGTTAAAAAAATCGGCCCACTTGCTACGGTCTCGGAAATACAATGTTTCCGAAGTGGCCGATATGGTCGGTTTTAAGGATCCTTTTTATTTCAGCAAATGCTTTAAAAAGCAATTTGGCCGCTCTCCCAGTGCCCTGATCAAATAAATTTTGCGTTTCGGTTTTCTTTGTTTGGATTGACCTTCAGTTTTCAACTTTATTGGACATGTATTGGGTATCAGACAAAAAAATACAATCGATTCCGAGAGATGAAGTCTAGAAATAGCACCAAAAAACAAAAGCGGTCAAATCATGTGATTTGACCGCTTTTTTGTTGTGGGCGCTGAGGGGTTCGAACCCCCGACCCCCTCGGTGTAAACGAGGTGCTCTGAACCAGCTGAGCTAAGCGCCCCTTCATTTTCCTGAATGGGAGTGCAAATATAAAATAGTTTTTGAATTCCGAAAAAGAAAAAAGCAAAAACAACTAAAATATTTTTACGTTTTTTCATCAAAAACACCACTTGCCTGTTAATCAATGACCCGCTTTCTGAACCAAAGATCTTCCAAACTCAAATTCAGGGTAAGGGTATGGTAGTTTTCCTTCACCAAAATATTCTGGATCTGCCCTTTTGATCCATAGGCATACGAAAGATTTATTACAGAATTGGTGGCGAAGCCAACAGGCAAACCAATACCTGCCGTGATGGTATACCCATCAATTTTATTGTCATTGATGGCCAAATAGCCATTGTCATAATTAAAGCCGGCACGATAGCGTATACGTTGCCCATATTTAAAACCGTTGGGGTCTCTTTGAAACTCAAGACCGAAAGCGTAAATATCTTGATCCATGTAGGTGCCTATGCTTTCAGATTGATTGGTGGCATCCCACAAGTTTCGTTTATAATCCGCAGTCAATATCAGGGATTCTTTGATCTTGGTGCTAAATCCGAAACCAAGTTCCAACGGAAGTTTAAAATCGGAAACATTATCAGCCTCTTCATCTTCCACGGTAATTGATGACCCATCCAACGTCTTATAAACGGACCTGGTCAGATTTCCTTTCAGATTCACCGGCAACTGAACTGTACTGCCGAAAGTCAATTTGTCAAAAATGTCCCATTGCATACCCAAACCTAAACGCAGACCACTATAATTGGTTGTCTCATTAAGCTCAAAATAACTGTTGCTGATAGCGAAGGTTTCCGTTTCCTCAATATTTCCAAAAAGAAGCGAAGCCCTACCTCCCACTCTCAAATTATCCGTAATACCATATCCCAAATTGAAACTCAGGTCGTTCAAACCTCCCAAACCGGCCACATTGCTTTCAAACGTTTCATTGGAGCCTTCAATATTACTGACCAATCCCAACAAGGTATACCCCACATCACTATAGGGAACCAAGGTGACCCCCGCACCTAAGCGGTCCGCAATCCGAAAAGCAAAGGCAAGGTTCGAAAAATTGAGGGTGGTCTTTGACTCATTATCTCCCTTGTTACTATAACTATTGAATTCGCCCACCACACCGATATCATAGAAAAAGGAATTCTTTGGGGTAAGGGAATAGTTGGAAGGGTTCAGGTTATTGATATCCGTAGTAGATTTTAACCCGATCCCCGAATAACCCATACTGTTGGTCTTGCCAATACTGGTCTGGTTGATTACCCCCAATCCGTAGAGGGAATAAGGGGAACTGGTCAATCCTTCAGATTGTGCCATCACCATGGCATGGAACAAAAAAGCATAGGCCAAGGGTAAAATTCTATTCATCATCTTCATCATAAATTGCATAAATAAGTTCCAGTACCGTGCTGAATTCGGACCCATCCATTCCCGTTAGGATAAAGCGGTCCACGGTTGAGTTGTAATTATCCGGAAGTAGAATGAGGGCATCATCGGTATCTCTGTCCGTAGTAAGCAGTTCTTCCAAATAACTGCCCAAGGAGATTTCATAGTAAATATTGTTGAACTCCTCATCATCCCTATTCAGAATGCCATATACAGGATTGGTATCCTGAATCAACAATTGGGAGGTTAGATCATTATTCTGATCCACGATATAAACGGACAAAGTATCCCTCAGTATCAGCTGATCATTATAGGCCCCTTCAGCTGGTTTTATTTTTAACACTGCATCCAAAAGAGTGCCTTGCCCTTTAATATCGAAAAGCGTTTTTAAGTATGGTATCTGTATACGGGTCGTAATCCCGATACCGGATTGCACAAAACTCAAATTATCCACATTGGCACTACTTAAATTGATTTCCTTATTGGTCAAGGTTTGTAAGGGAGTAATCGGATTTTCAGCCAATATCTGGTTAAAAAAAGGCACTGGACTAGAGGAAGCATCCAAATTGATGTCCAAATAATCCTGAACGCGATCGTCCTCTTCCGCAGTACTAAAATAAATCCGGATAAAACTGGCCCCCGAGGTTTTGGAAAATCCGATCACGGACCCATTGTCATCATCCCCTGGCAAAAGGGCAATACCCCTAAAATAATCCTTGAATTGGTCCGAAGTGGTGATTTCCTTCTCCTGAAATTTGGAGAACAGGTCCAACCCCAGATCATCCACCAGTCTAATTTCCAAAGTATCGCCTGCGGTAGGACGGGGAGTATAGGTATAAACTGCCAAGTCATCTTCCAAATATTCGGCAGAATCCGTGTTGTATATGTAATCATCCTCTTTTGGCCTAAGTGTTTGCGTCAGCCGTTTTACCATTATGGTATTAGTCTGAAGGGTGTCATTGTAATAATACGAATCCAGTTTCAGGTACAGGTTGATACTGTCATATTCAGCCTCCGAATCTATACTGAAAGAGGAGGGCAACATACCCATATAGCTGGATGATTTTACCGTCCCGAACACAGGGTCGGTGTATTTACCGACCAAAATCCTGGTCGACTCACTGGTCACGATACTATCAAACTTCATGGTGGAGGTCTCAACCGTCAAGGTATCAATCAAAACAACCCTTAAATTACTATCCGTAAACTCCTCTCCTGCCAAAAAATCGGAGGTATTGAAGTTATCCGAACTACAAGACACCACCATCATCATAATGGCGATCAAAAGAACTAAAATTCTTCCCATAATTTTTATTTGCCGCTAAAGTAGATGCATTGCAAAACGCTTAAAATGTAGATAGACCAACCCCAGCAGTTTTAAGACAAAGCCCTTGAATTTCACGACGAATCTACAGTACTCGTTCGTAGATCATTTCCACTAGTTCATACGTTAAATCATGGACTTCATATATTCCCTTTCAACCCCTATCCGTTCAAAATTACCTTTGGCAAAAATTTAAATGACAGGCATGAAAAAATCAGTACAGTTTTATAAACCGGTTCTCCTTTTTGCGCTATCCATCCTTTCTTTTTATAGCTGTTCCAATGACGATGATGACGATGATTTGGGAAACTGGATCGATCGCTCCGTTTTTGACGGAAGCCCAAGAAGTAGTGTTTCGGGTTTTGTGATCAACAATATTGGCTATATGGGCGTAGGTTATGATGGTGATGATTACCTGAAATCCTTTTGGGCCTATGATATGGAAGGTGATTATTGGTCACAAAAATCCGATTTCCCAGGGGTACCCAGAAATGCCGCAGTGGGATTCCAAATAAATGGGACCGGCTATATTGGATCAGGGTATGACGGTGTGGACGAGCTAAGTGATTTTTATGCCTACAATCCATCTAGCAATTCTTGGACGCCAATTGCCTCATTACCTGATACCAAAAGAAGAAGTGCTGTGGCCTTCGGCGCCAATGGCTATGGATATTTTGGAACGGGTTATGACGGAGAAAACGACCTTAAGGATTTTTGGAAGTACGATCCCACTGCCAATACCTGGACTGAATTACAAGGCTTTGGAGGGAACAAGAGAAGGTCTGCCACCACATTCACCATCAACGGATTGATCTATTTGGGAACAGGGGTTTCCAATGGAGTTTATTTGGATGATTTTTGGGCCTTTGACCCAACCACGGAAAGCTGGACCAAGAAATTGGATCTGGACGAAGAAGACGATTATGATGTTGCCCGAAGCAACGCTGTAGGATTCGAGCTGAACGGTTACGGGTACATTGCCTGCGGCGAACAATCGGGGGCTACCAATACGGTTTGGGAATATGACCCATCATCCGACACCTGGGAACAAAAAACAAGTTTCGAGGGATCTACAAGACAAGACGCAATTGCATTCTCAAATTCATCAAGGGCCTTTATAGGGATGGGCCGTACCGGAACTCTCTATTTGGATGATCTGGACGAGTTCTTCCCGTTTGATGAATATGATGACGAAGATTAATTTTTAAACCAGTCAGTTTTAGTTTGTGTTACTGGGGCCAGGGGTAAAATCCTGGTCCCATCCAGTTAAAGGCAATCATCATGAAGAACATCACCAAACTTGTTGCCACTATCTTGATCATTGGCCTGTTCTTTTATGGGGCCACACATCTATCATTTGACAACAAAGAACACCGGACCACTCTTAGGAATGAAATCATTAAAGTGGACAATGGGTATGGCTACCAAATCTTCAGCGGTGACAAGCTTTTGGTTCAACAGGAATTCATCCCCGCAGTAAAGGGTTATCAAACCTTTCAATCCGAGAAGGATGCCAAAAAAGTGGCAAATTTGGTCATCGAAAAGATTCAAGAAAGGACCAGCCCACAAATTTCAGTAGACGAACTCAAGGAATTGGGGGTTGTATTTGAGGGTCAATAAACTACTATCATGACCATGGAGCGAAGGCATATTCAGGTATTTTTTATCCATTTTTCCATTTGGGCCCTGTTCTATGGCTTTTTTCTATTCCCTTTCTTTTTTCAGTTAAGACAGATTCCCCCAGATCTACCCGTTAGGTTGGTACTCACCATCATCTTATTCTACACCAATTACTTTTTGCTGGTACCCAAGTTTTTACTTAAAAAAAATACCTGGACCTATGTAGTCATTTGCTTGGCCACCATCATAGCCTTGGGTGTTATCATTAGCCTTAACTTTCATCCGGAGCCAAAACTGCCACCCATTTTCCAAAGGGACAATGAATTTAGGGAAGGTGATTGGGCCCGACAGTTTTTTACCATGCTCAATTTGAGTACACCCTTTTTCATCAGCGCCTTGCTAAGGGTATATGTGGAATGGCGAAAAAACGAGGACCTAAGAAAAAAGGTGGAAAATGAAAAAGTGAGTTCGGAACTTCAGTTTTTAAAAACACAATTGAACCCCCACTTTTTGTTCAACTCCTTAAATGCCATTTATTCATTGTCCGTAAAGGGATCATCCAGCACATCGGAGGCCATTATTTCACTTTCAGAGTTGATGCGGTACATGCTCTACGAAGCAGATAAGGACAAGGTGAAATTGGGCAAGGAACTGGAGTACATCAAGAATTATGTACAGCTACAGCGCCTACGACTGTCCGATAGTGCCAATGTTAAGTTAAAAATATCGGGGGAAGAGCGGGGAAAAGAAGTTCCTCCCTTACTTTTCATATCTTTTATAGAAAACGCATTCAAGTATGGCACCGATTACAAAGGGAAAACTTATGTGAACATCGGTTTGCAGATTACGGATACGAACATTCATCTTCGGGTGGACAACAAGATAGGAGCACATAGAAAACAAACCAAAAACTCGGGTGTGGGACTGGAGAACATCAAAAACCGCTTACGGTTGCTCTACCCCGACTCGCACAAACTACAGATTACGGACAACGGTGAAACGTACGTAGTAGATTTGAACCTCAATTTGTAAAGACTGGAAGCAACTAACCTAGTAACCCCATGAAGTGTATCATTATTGACGACGAGCCATTGGCAATCGATGTATTGATGGATTATTGCCAAAAACTGGATTTTGTGGAACTGGAAGGCACGTTCACCAATCCACTTGACGCTATTTCCGTAATCAAGGAGAAAAAAATAGACCTGATTTTCTGTGATATCGAAATGCCCCAGATCAACGGTATCGATTTTATCACGTCTTTGGACAATACCCCTATGTTCATCTTTACCACGGCCTACTCGCAATATGCCGTTGAGGGTTTTAACCTGAATGCCATTGATTATTTGGTAAAGCCCATTCCCTACAACCGATTTATCAAAGCCATCTCACGCGCTAAGGAAATCATGGCCTATAAAAAAACATCCGTAAACGACAATGTTTTTCCTTCCCATGGTGAAGCTGCAACACCTACCCCTAAATACATTTTTGTAAAGGCAGAATACGAAAGCGTGAAAATTGACCTGGACAATATCGAATACATCCAGGGACTGAAAGATTATCTGAAAATACATGTTTGTGGCACCAATAAAGCCATCCTTACCTTGATGAGTTTTAAGGAGATTTTGGACAGGTTACCCAACCATCAATTTTTGAGGGTGCACAAATCGTTTGTGGTAAATATAAGCTGCATCAGAACGGTTCAACGGAACAGGATCGTGATCAATGATGTGAGAATACCCATCGGGGAAAGCTACAAATCCAGTTTTTTTCACCAGTTGGGTCTTTAATGAAGTAGCTTACACGACTTCGGCAACCACAAAAGTGCTGCCACCCACATAGATCATATCATCTTTTGAGGCTTTGGAAAGGGCTTTTTTCAATCCTTTTTTTACGGATGCATGTGCCTTACCGCTCAAACCTTCCTCCTCGGCCAATTTTTGCAATACATCCACATCCATCCCACGGGAAATATTGGGGCGTACGAAGTAATAATGAGCATCTTTAGGAAAAAGCTTCAATACCCCCTTTACATCCTTGTCACTTACAAATCCCAAAACGATATGTAATTTCTGGTAGGGTTGTTTGGCAATTTGAGGGATTACCCATTGCAAACCTTCCTTATTGTGGGCAGTATCGCAAACAACCAATGGATTGCGCTGTAATATCTGCCATCTGCCCATGAGCCCCGTATTGGCGACCACTTTTTTCAATCCTTCGGATATGGCCTTTTCGGAAACCTTAAAATGCTCCAACTGTTGAATGGTGGCCACAACTCCCCTCATGTTGTTCTGTTGGTAATCCCCAAGCAAGTCGGTGGTATATTCCAGTTGATCCAACGTATCGGCAAAAACAATCTTAGACCGAAGTTGTTTAGCGATCAACGTAAAAATGGTTTCCGTTTCCGGTTGTCGTTCACTGATTACTACAGGCACACCGGGTTTGATGATCCCTGCTTTTTCCAACGCTATTTTCTCAAGGGTATCGCCCAAAATATGGGTATGGTCCAAACCGATGTTGGTGATCAAGGATACTTCCGGAGTAATGATATTGGTGGAATCCAATCGGCCTCCCAATCCAACTTCCACAATGGCAATATCAACTTTTTCTTCTGCAAAATAGGTGAAGGCCATTCCCACGGTCATTTCAAAGAAAGAAAGCTTGTGGTATTCTAAAAATGTCTTGTGCTTGGCGATAAAATCTTTCACAAAATCCTTATCGACTTCCTTACCATTGATCTTGATTCGTTCCCTAAAATCTTTAAGATGGGGCGATGTATAAAGACCGACTTTATACCCTGCTTCCTGTAGAATGGAGGCCAACATATGGCTGCTGGACCCTTTCCCATTGGTCCCCGCAATATGAATACTCTTGAACTTAAGTTCTGGATTGCCCAAATAACTGGAAAACTGAATAATATTATCCAATTTGGCATTGAGGGCCACTATACCTTTTTGCTGGTACATGGGGAGCTGGGAAAACATCCAGTCCAGGGTTTCCTTGTAGGTCACTATTGCCCCAATTTAAAATTGATCACCACAAATCCAATTTGTTGTGAAGGCGCGTTGGAATCCAAGTTCCATCGGTAGGTAAGCGCAGTCTTTTTAGCGGGATCTAACAAACATTGGGCATTGTTGGTGGTTCCTTTAACGCCTGGTTGTGCATCGATTACCCTGCCATTTCTATCCACAACGATGCGTACCACAACCCTGCCTTCTTCATTACAGTTTTGTTGCACTACATCCTTGCTTTGCAAAGACCTTCCATTTAAACCATAACCGCCTGCTCCACCACCACTTCCGGTTCCGGGGGCGCCATAATAGGATGTGGCATAGGGATCCCCGTCAGGTTGGCCCTTGTCGCCAGGTTTGTTGTCATTCCCTTCGCTGCCTGTAGCAGTACCATCAGACTTGCCAATGCCACCGATCAAGGCATCGATTTTGTTTTTCTTGGCCTCCTGTTCTTGGCGTTGCTTTTCTTCGGCATCCCTTTTTTCCTTGGCGATGCGTTCTGCTTCCGCCTTGGCCTTTTCGGCAGCTTCATCCGCTTTACGTTTGGCTTCTTGCTGCTGCTTAATTTTTATGGATTCCTCATCGTTGCTGGTCAAAACCTTTTCCACTGGAGCTTCTTCGGCAACCGATTCCTGTGGTTGCACCGGCTGCACCTGCTCCACGGGTTCACTGATCACTTCCCTGGGTTCGGATTTGATTTGTTCCTTGGGCTGTACTTCACCACTTCCAAAGTCCATGGTGCCAAAATTTACTGCAATACCGTTCTCAATGGGAGGATCCAAATAGGTAAGACCTATATAGAAGAGCAAAAGCAGTAACCCACTCAACAAAAGTGTTGTGAGTGTAAAGGATTTTTTCTTGTGTCTCGTATCTAAAAATGACATTATTTTGGCCGCACAGCCAAGATAACCTTGTAATTGTTCCTATTGGCAATGTCCATCACGTTGACCGCTTCTTTGATGGCTACGTTTTCTTCCGCCCTTAAGATGATTGTAGGCTTGTCTTGACCTTCAAGTGCCTTTTTTAGTTCAATTTCAATGTATTCTTTATTGATCTGCTCGTTGTTCACAAAATACTTCAGGTCCTTGTTTATGGTAACCGAAACATTCTGCGTGTTGGTAGATTTCCCTTTTGCCTTGGGCAGAAGTAAATCCAGGGCATTTGGCGCATTGGATGTCAACATAAAGAAGACCAATAACAGAAATACAATATCTGTCATGGACGACATGCTGAACTCTGGACTGACTTTATTTCTTCCCTTTAGTTTCATATTGGAAGACTATAGAGGTTCATTCAACAAATCCAAAAACTCCATGGCATTGGCTTCCATTTGATGCACCACCTTATCGGTCCTGTTCACCAAGTGGTTATAACCGATATAGGCAATAATACCCACAACCAAACCCGCCACCGTAGTGGTCATGGCAGTGTAGATACCTGATGCCAAGGAACCCATTTCGGCCTGACCACCGCTACTTGCCATTTCATGGAAAGCCAAAATCATACCGATTACGGTACCCAAAAACCCAATCATAGGTGCAGCACCCGCTACCGTGGCAAGAACGCTTACATTCTTTTCCAACTTGTAAACTTCCAGTGTTCCCGCATTTTCTATTGATGTGTTGATATCATCCAAAGGTTTGCCAATACGGGTAACCCCTTTTTCGATCAACCGGGCAACAGGAGAATCGGTCTGTGCACACAGCAATCTGGCAGCCTCCAATTTACCGTTCATGACGTGGTCACGAATCTGGTTCATGAAGTTTTTGTCGATCTTCGACGCTGCTTTTATAGCAAAAACGCGTTCAAAATAAATGTACAATGCTACGAATAGAAGGATGAAAAGTACCAAAATGATGACAATACTTCCCGTACCTCCATTAACAATAAGGTCCATCACGGAAAGGGTCTTTTCTTCTGAAATAGAGGCAATTGCCTCAGCGCCCTCCGCTGCTTCTTGAAAAATAATCATATAAAATCCCCAATTTAAGTTGCAATAATAACGGAGATTTTTGACCTAAAGTATTTTCTCTAGAACAAATTTCGCAAGATCATGAAACAAGCCGCTCCACCGATGAATCCAAGGAAGGCCAACCACGAAATTTTCTTCAAGTACCAGAAAAAGTCAATCTTCTCCATACCCATGGCCACAACCCCGGCTGCGGACCCAATGATCAACATACTTCCACCGGTTCCGGCCGAATAAGCTATAAAATGCCACAACTGGTCGTTCATAGGCTCTGAGAACATCCCCAAACTGGCTGCCACCAAAGGTACGTTGTCAATCACCGCAGAACCAACACCCAACAGCAAAATCACCAAATCCGATACGTGGGTACTGGTCATTTCGGTGCCAATCATAGGCATTCCTTGTTTCAATCCTTCTGCAAAGTTGAACAACAATCCGAGGGATTCCAAAGCGGCAACGGCCATCAAGATTCCCAAGAAAAAGAGGATACTGGGTAGTTCTATCTTGGTCAATGCTTTATGAACCGGACTATGATGCGAAGCCGCATCACTTTCTTCATCCACATTGGAAATGGAGAATTTGGCACTACTGAATATTTCCGCAAAAGTAGAAACCACTGCAAGGGACAACATCATGCCCACATAAGGAGGCAAATGTGTAATGGTTTTAAAAATAGGCACAAAAATGATGGCGCCTAAACCCAAGTACAACATTTTGGAACCAAACCTCGATTTTGGCGGTTCTTCTTCCTCGGCATCGATTTGGCCTTTGAAAACTGGCAAAAACGAAGCTATTAGGGATGGAATGACCATACACAACATGGATGGCAACAATAAATGCTCGATCAAATTGGCGGTAGTCACTTTTTTACCGATCCAAAGCATGGTGGTGGTCACATCACCGATGGGAGACCAAGCACCTCCAGCATTGGCGGCAATAATGATCAAACCAGCATACCAAATTCTTGTATCCCTATCCTTGATGATTTTTTGAAGGATGGAAATCAATACAATGGTAGCAGTAAGGTTATCAATGATTGCAGAAAGAATAAATGCCAGAAAAGAAAAAATCCAAAGGATTTTTTTCTTGCTCCTAGTCTTTACAAAAGTCTTGATGGTAGAAAATCCATCGAAATAATCAATGATTTCTACAATGGTCATGGCCCCTAACAGGAATACCAAAATCTCAGAGGTCTTTCCTAAGTGGTGTAGCAGGGTTTCTTCCAAAAGTTCCAATTTTTCGGCATGCCCGAACGTATTGAAATCATCCATCAAATGGTGTTCACTGGAATTGAACCAGCTGGTAAATCCATCCAATCCAAAGGCTATAAGAGCCCAAAGGATGGCCATCATGGCCAAGGCGGGGATAAGTTTATCTATTTTTAAGTTGTGTTCGAGGGTGATTGCCAAATATCCAACGACAAAAACGACAACTAAGAGGGTTTCCATGTTAAGTTTGGTTTAATTAAGGAATTATTTTTGAGTAGTTATCTATGGTGCTAAAGATATTCAAAATGAGTTTTTCCGCATAATCTTATTGGCATAAATTATTGTGAAAATGGGATAATGCCCACAATTACTTTTTGGAATTTTAAATCATTCTCATTTTTTCCTGTTCATCGATATAAAATTCCTATTGTAAGACTATATTTGTAGACCATTTTTAGTTATTATTCAGTTTTATGGACTTCACACTTTCCGAAGAACAGTTAATGATCAAACAAGCGGCAAAGGATTTTGCCCAAACAGAGCTATTGCCCGGAGTAATAGAACGGGATGAAACCCAAACTTTCCCCAATGATCTGGTCCAAAAAATGGGACAATTGGGCTTTTTGGGCATGATGGTCAACGAAAAATATGGTGGCAGCGGACTGGATACCCTATCCTATGTTTTGGCCATGGAAGAACTATCTAAAGTGGATGCTTCTGCTTCCGTTATGGTTTCCGTGAACAACTCATTGGTGTGTTGGGGATTGGAAACTTATGGCACCGAAGCACAAAAGGAAAAATACCTGACCCGACTGGCCTCCGGTGAAATCATTGGCGCCTTTTGCCTTTCTGAACCGGAAGCCGGAAGTGATGCCACTTCCCAAAAAACTACTGCCATTGACAAAGGTGACCACTATATATTGAACGGCACCAAAAACTGGATCACTAATGGAAATCGTGCCGAAGTGTACCTGGTCATAGCCCAGACCCATGTGGAAAAAGGCCACCATGGCATCAACGCTTTAATAGTTGAAAAAGGCATGGAAGGATTTGTTATCGGTCCAAAAGAAAATAAATTAGGGATACGGGGCAGTGACACACACTCCCTTATTTTCAATGATGTTAAGGTTCCGAAGGAAAACCGAATAGGTGAAGATGGTTTCGGGTTCAAGTTTGCTATGAAAACCTTGGCTGGCGGAAGAATCGGAATAGCAGCCCAAGCCCTTGGAATCGCAGCAGGCGCGTATGAACTGGCCTTACAATATTCCAAACAACGAAAAGCTTTCGGCACCGAGATTGCCAACCATCAGGCCATTGCCTTTAAATTGGCCGATATGCATACCAAGATCCAAGCAGCACGTCATTTGGTTTACCAGTCCGCATGCGACAAGGATGCCAAAAAAGATTATACACTTTCAGGAGCCATGGCAAAATTGTATGCCTCCGATGTGGCCATGGAAACTGCCGTGGAATCTGTTCAAATCCATGGAGGAAATGGGTTTGTTAAAGACTACCACGTGGAGCGCTTGATGCGCGATGCCAAAATCACCCAGATCTACGAAGGAACCTCCGAAATACAGAAAATTGTCATATCTCGGAGCATTTTGAAAGACTAAAAAATAGCATACCCCTCCAAATTGAGGGGTATTTCTTTTAAAAAAATACTTTTACACCTCCCTCCCCCTATAATGCGCCGGTAATATAAGTCGACAACATTAAAATTCACCAGAAACCTCCATTTACAACAGGGATAATAGGTATTTTATCAAATTATTTGAGATAATGATAATTTAACATTCCATTAATTCTCAAATTGCATATAATTCAACCCTTCATCCGATACGTTGATTATTTATCTGATAATCAGCAAATATCTTGTTATCCATTCATCATATTTGGTATTTTTGAAGAAATACGTTAATGATGGGATTGGAAAGACAAGGTTTATACCTACCGGAATTTGAGCATGATAACTGTGGTGCAGGCTTCATCTGTAGCCTAAAAGGAAGAAAATCCAACGATATAATCCATAAGGCCTTAGAGATATTGGATAAATTGGAACACCGTGGTGCTGTGAGCGCCGACGGTAAAACAGGTGATGGAGCGGGTATCCTTATCGATGTGCCCCACGCCTTTTTCAGTGATGTCTGCAAGTTTAGTCTTCCCGAAGCAGGAGAATATGCGGTGGGCAACGTTTTTTTGCCTCAAAAGGCAAACCAACGGGATTTTTGCATCAAGGTTCTTGAAGAAAATATGAAAATTCAGGGATTGCAGGTACTAGGTTGGAGAGATGTTCCCGTTAACCGCTCCGTTCCCGGTAGAATTGCCGCAGAAACCGAGCCTTTTGTAAAGCAGGTGTTCATCGGTAAGGGTGAGGCCTTGGATGATTTCCAGTTCAACCTAAAACTTTTCATTGCAAGGAAGATTACCGAACACACCATTATAGATAGTAAACTTTCTCAAAGTCCGTTTTTCTATCTACCCAGCCTTTCTACCAAGATCATCATCTTCAAGGGGCTTTTGGTTCCAAAAGATATCAGCAAATATTACGAAGACCTTTTGGATCCAAGGGTAGTGACCCGTTTGGCCTTGGTTCACCAACGGTTTTCAACCAATACCTTCCCAACATGGGATTTGGCCCAGCCTTTCCGCTATATGTGCCACAACGGGGAAATCAACACCTTAAGGGGCAACGTGTCCCGTATGCGTTCCCGCGAAGAATTGATGAAGAGTGATTGGTTCGGGGACGATATCAAAAAAATACTTCCCATTGTCCTCCGTGGAAAATCGGATTCGGCCAGTATGGATATGGTGGTGGAACTGTTGTTGATGACAGGCCGCTCCCTTCCTGAAGTCATGATGATGCTGGTTCCCGAAGCCTGGGAGAAAAACCCTGAAATGTCCGAATCCAAAAAGGCATTTTACGAATACAACAGTTGTTTGATGGAACCTTGGGACGGTCCGGCATCCATACCTTTTACTGATGGAAACTACATTGGTGCGGTTTTGGACAGAAACGGACTTCGTCCTTCCAGATATTCGGTGACCAAAAAAGGATATGTGATCATGTCTTCCGAAACCGGCGTGGTAGAATTGGATCCAGAAGATATCGAATTGCACGGTAGGTTAGAGCCTGGGAAAATGTTCTTGGTGAATATGGAAGAGGGGCGAATCGTGAACGATGAGGAGATCAAGGAAGCCATTGCCAAGAAACATCCGTATAAAAAATGGTTGAAGGACAATTTGGTACACCTACGTGATATCCCTTATAATGATTGCCCGGTGTTCTTTGGCGAATTCCCATTGAAAACAAGAAGGGCCGCCTTTGGATACACCCATGAGGATATCAACACCATCATTATGCCCATGGCCAAGCAAGGCAAGGAACCTATTGGCTCCATGGGGTCGGACACACCAATTGCGGTACTTTCCGAAAGGCCACAATTGATCTACAATTATTTCAAGCAACTTTTTGCGCAGGTAACCAACCCGCCTTTGGATGGTATCCGCGAAGAGTTGATCACCGACATCAGCCTTACTTTGGGCAGTGACCATAATATTTTCGACTTTTCAGAACTGCATTGTCGTAAGTTGAAAATCCAGAATCCGGTCATTTCCAAAGAAGACTTGGACAAAATCAAAAATTACGATGCCAGTCCGGATTACAAAGTAGTTTCCATTTCCATCCTTTATGAAATAGCAAAAGGACACAATGGTTTAGAAGAGGCTTTGGATTCCATTCTTTCCCAAGCGGTAAAAGCCATTGACGAAGGTGCCAATATCATTATCCTTTCCGATAGGATGGTGAGCACCGAAATGGCAGCAATCCCTGCACTTTTGGCCTGTTCGTATGTGAACAGTGGCCTACAAAAAATGGGCAAACGCTCCAAACTGAGCATCATTATCGAATCTGCCGAACCAAGGGAAGTACATCATTTTGCATTGCTTTTCGGTTTTGGGGCAAGTGCCATCAACCCCTATTTGGTCAATGAGATCATCGGGGAACAGATCACGGAAAACAACATCACAGAATTCACTTTTGAGGAAGCCATCAAAAATTACAACAAGGCCATCGGTAAGGGCATCTTAAAAGTGATGAACAAAATTGGGATTTCTACCTTGAATTCATATCGAGGCTCCCAACTATTCGAATGCATTGGCATCAATACCAAGGTAGTGGACAAGTATTTCCCGAATACGCCGACCCGTATCCAAGGTATTGGATTGTATGAAATTGAGAAGGAAATAGCGAAACGCCACAACAGAGCATTCAAGAATCAGGAATTAGCAGCCAATCTAGACATTGAGGTTGGTGGCGAGTACCGTTGGAGGAGAAATGGCGAGAAACACATGTTCAATCCATTAACTATCGCCAAACTCCAAAAATCGGTACGCGATAACGAGCCGGAGACCTATAAAGAGTATTCCGAGTTGGTAAATGAGCAATCGAAAAACTTGATGACCATCCGTGGTTTGTTTGAATTTTCAAACTATGACCCCATTCCGATCGAGGAAGTGGAACCTTGGACCGAGATTGTAAAAAGGTTCAAGACTGGGGCCATGTCCTACGGAAGTATCAGCAAGGAAGCACATGAAAATCTCGCGATTGCCATGAACCGTATCGGTGGAAAAAGCAATTCAGGTGAAGGGGGAGAAGATCCGGCTCGTTTTTATAGAAGTCAAACCGGCGACTGGAAAAACAGCGCCATCAAGCAAGTAGCCTCAGGTAGGTTTGGGGTAACTTCCAATTATCTGGCCAATGCCCAAGAAATCCAGATTAAAATGGCACAAGGTGCCAAACCTGGGGAAGGTGGACAATTGCCAGGACCAAAAGTAGACCCTGCCATTGCAAAAACACGAAATTCAACCCCGTATGTGGGGTTGATCTCACCACCGCCACACCACGACATTTACTCGATTGAGGATTTGTCCCAATTGATCTATGACCTAAAATCGGCCAACCGTGAAGCAAGGATCAACGTGAAATTAGTGTCAGAAGTTGGAGTTGGAACAGTAGCTGCCGGGGTGGCCAAGGCCAAGGCCGATGTCATCCTGATTTCAGGTTATGATGGCGGAACAGGGGCTTCGCCCCTAACTTCCTTGAAACATGCAGGGCTTCCTTGGGAACTTGGTATTGCCGAAGCACAACAAACATTGGTTTTGAACGACCTTAGAAACAGGATTGTATTGGAATGTGACGGCCAGTTGAAAACTGGAAGGGATGTTGCCATAGCCTGTCTATTGGGAGCAGAGGAATTTGGCTTTGCCACAGCACCTTTGGTGGCTTCAGGCTGTATCATGATGCGCGTTTGCCATTTGAATACATGTCCAGTGGGTATTGCCACCCAAAATCCTGAGCTACGCAAAAAATTCCAAGGCAAACCGGAACATGTGGTCAACTACATGTATTTTGTGGCGCAAGAACTGAGGGAAATCATGGCCAAGCTTGGTTTCAGGACCATTAACGAGATGGTGGGCCAAGTACAAAAACTGGACAGAAACAAGGCCATTGCTCATTATAAAGCTGCAGGAATTGACCTTACCCCTATTTTATATCAGGTTGATGTACCCGAAGGCACCAAGTTCTACAATACCCAAAAACAACACCATGACATCATGGATTCCATTGAGTTTGGCATTATTGCCAAGGCACACCCTGCCCTTTTCAGGAAAGAAAAGACTTCGTTGGATTTCCCAATTCATAACACCGATAGGTCCGTTGGGGCCATCATCAGTAATGAGATTTCTAAAATCTATGGAGCAGATGGTCTTCCTGACAATACCTTAAAATTAAACTTTACAGGTTCCGCAGGTCAAAGTTTTGGTGCTTTTGCCACCAAGGGACTTACCATGATTGTAAACGGAAACACCAACGATTATTTAGGCAAAGGACTTTCTGGAGCCAAATTGGTTGTCAAGGTACCTTTCAAATCCACCTTTAAACCAGAGGAAAATGTGATTATCGGGAACGTGGCACTTTATGGGGCCACTTCTGGAGAAGCCTATATCAATGGTAAGGCAGGGGAGCGTTTCTGTGTCAGGAACTCAGGTGCCAAAGCGGTAGTGGAAGGTATCGGTGACCATGGCTGCGAGTACATGACCGGTGGTGTTGCCGTTATTTTAGGTTCCGTTGGAAGAAACTTCGGTGCCGGTATGAGCGGTGGTATTGCCTATGTGTATGACAAGGATGGTACTTTTGAGAAGAAATGCAACGGTGAGGCCCTTAACCTGCTTCCCGTTGAGGAATCCAATGACATTGCACAACTTAGGGAATTGATCGAGAACCATTATAATGCAACGCTTAGTCCATTGGCTCAGGATATTTTGGAAAACTGGGAGAAAGTATTGCCCAAATTCGTCAAGGTATTCCCTGAAGAATACAGGCAGGCCCTTATCCGATTGGAACAAGAAAAAATGCAAACCTTATAATTTTAGAGATGGGAAAGACTACAGGATTTATGGAATTTGACAGGAAGGTAGAAGGCTACGCCCCTGTTGAAGAACGCATCAAAAACTATAGGGAGTTTACCGAGCCACTAAAGGAAAATGAGCTCAAAAACCAAGGTGCACGCTGCATGGATTGCGGTATCCCTTTCTGTCATAGTGGCTGTCCACTGGGCAATTTGATTCCCGATTTCAACGATGCGGTGTATCAAGGGAAATGGCAAAAAGCAGCCAAAATTCTTCATTCAACCAATAACTTCCCAGAGTTTACAGGTAGATTGTGCCCAGCACCCTGTGAAGAAGCTTGCGTTCTTGGCATCAACGAAAACCCGGTTTCCATCGAGAATATTGAAAAGAATATTGTAGAAACCGCCTTCAAAAATGGTTGGATCAAACCAGAACCACCATCCAAAAGAACAGGGAAAAAAGTAGCCGTCATTGGTTCCGGACCTGCAGGTCTGGCAACCGCACAACAACTCAACCGGGCGGGCCACTTGGTAACCGTATTTGAGCGGGATGAAAAAATCGGAGGGCTTTTACGGTATGGCATTCCCGATTTCAAAATGGAAAAAAATGTCATCGACAGGCGTTTGGAGGTAATGAAGAAGGAAGGTATTGAATTCAAAGCTGGAGTTCATGTGGGTGTTGATATAACGGCTACTGAACTGAAGCAGGATTTTGATGCTGTTGTACTATGTGGTGGAGCCACTGTCCGTAGAGGGCTGCCCATACCAGGTTCCGATTTAAAAGGCGTGGTACAGGCCATGGATTTCCTTCCGCAGAACAACCGTAAGGTTGATGGAATTCCCTATAAGGGCGAGGAGTTGACTGCCAAAGGCAAAAAAGTGATTGTTATTGGTGGAGGCGACACTGGATCTGATTGTATAGGAACCTCTATCCGTCATGGTGCCATATCCGTAACCAATTTCGAGATCATGCCCATGGGTACCACAGAACGACCAGAAGGCCAGCCTTGGCCGTTTTGGCCCATGCGTTTGCGTACCAGTACTTCGCATAAGGAAGGAGCTGAAAGAGTTTTCAGTATTTCTACCAAGCATTTTAATGGCGATAAGGATGGGAATTTAAAAAGTTTGGTAACATCAGAAGTAGAATGGGTCACGTCTCCCGGTCAAAGACCTGTACTTAAAGAAGTTCCGGGTTCCGAAAAAGAGTGGGATTGCGATTTGGCCCTTTTGGCTTTGGGTTTTACCGGTTCGGAGACCACCATTGCAGATCAATTGGGATTGGAAATGGACACACGGACCAATATCAAGGCTTCCGTTGCGAACTATAAGACCAATGTTCCCGGTGTATTTGTGGCAGGAGACCAAAGAAGGGGACAATCATTAATCGTTTGGGCTATTTCAGAAGGTAGGCAAGCAGCACATCATGTGGATGCCTATTTGATGGGCCAATCCTTTTTACCATTGAAAGGAGAAGGAGATCTTCCAAGAGTATAATACATAAATCTCAACTAAATTTGAAAACTCCCTTAACTTCCGTTTTGGGAGTTTTTTACACCTCCAAATAATCACC
>NZ_JAJGBN010000012.1 GCF_020782875.1 Allomuricauda sp. M10
CGGTACCATTACCATCAACCCAGGAACTTCAGAAGGTACTTATACCATTGATTATACCATATGTGAAGTGGCCAATCCAAGCAATTGTGATACGGCAACCGTTACTGTGGAAGTGACCCAAGGCACTTCGAATGTCATCGATGCAGTGGATGACACCTACAGTTCGGATACTACTGGCGGTATAATTGCAGGAAGTAATGTTTTGGATAACGATACACTTAATGGAGTGTCCGTAACCCTTGAGGATGTGATTTTGACCTCCACTCCAACTGCAGAATTGACTATCAATGAAGATGGAAGTGTAACCGTAACCCCGGGTACAGCTGAAGGCACCTATACAATCAGCTACACCATTTGTGAGGCAGCTAATATGGAAAACTGTGATTCAGCCACCGTGACCGTTGAAGTTACCGAAGGGATGGCCAATATAATCGATGCGGTGGATGATGTTTATAGTGCGGATACTGCGGGCGGATTGATTGCGGATAGCAACGTTTTGGACAATGACACCTTGAACGGAACCCCTGTGACTTTGGCTGATGTGATTTTGAGTTCCACACCAACGGATGAACTCACTATCAATGAAGATGGTAGTGTAACCGTTAGCCCGGGTACGGCCGAAGGCACCTATACCATCAGCTACACCATATGTGAGGTGGTCAACTTGGAAAATTGTGATACGGCCACAGTAACAGTAGAGGTTACAGAGCCCATGGTGAATGTAATTGATGCTGTGGATGATGCCTATGAAGCTGATGCGGAAGGTATCATTCCAAACAGTAATGTATTGGGCAATGATACCCTGAACGGCGAATCTGTTACCTTGGATGAGGTGATTTTAACATCGACCCCAACAGATGAGCTCATCATCAATGAAGATGGAAGTGTGTCGGTTATTCCCGGTACTAAAGATGGCACCTACACTATTGGCTATACCATTTGCGAAACATCCAGTCCGGAAAATTGTGATTCAGCGGTTGTTACTGTAACCGTGGATGGCATTGATGACGATTCTAAAATTGAAGTGAACCAAATGCTGACACCGAACGGTGATTTGAAAAACGACTTCCTTTTCATCAGGGGTGTTGATAGGATCAAATCGAGCACCTTGAAGATTTTTAACCGATGGGGTGTGGCAGTCTATGAGGGTGAGAACTATGATAACATCAACAATGTGTTTGATGGTCGTTCAAGAGGAAGGTCATCGTTGATTGTCAACGATTATCTCCCAGCGGGGGTGTATTTTTATATCTTTAACTACGAAACGGATGAAGGCAGTTTCACGGATTCCGAATATATCTATATAAGCAGGTAACATATTGATAGAATGGTAAGAATGCGTTTTTTAATTACGTTGATGTTTATTGGAGTGATCTCCATGGGATTATACGCCCAACAAGATGCCCAATACACTCAATATATGTACAATACATTAAGTGTCAACCCTGCTTATGCCGGTTCTAGAGGGCAATTGAGTTTTGCTGGTTTGTATCGTTCCCAGTGGGTTGGACTCGATGGTGCCCCGGAAACTTTCACGATCAACCTACATTCTCCCATCAGAAATAGTAGATTGGGATATGGTATTTCCGTGGTAAACGACAATATCGGTGATGGGGTGGTACAACAGACTTATTTGGATGCGGCCATTTCCTATACTCTGGAATTTGCCAGGGATGCTAAGCTGTCCTTCGGGTTAAAGGCGGGCGGCGATATGATCAGCTTGGATTTTAATGGGCTCCGCAACTTTGACCAAGAGGTGGTGAACCAAAACAATATTGATAATAAGTTCACGCCCAATTTCGGATTGGGAGTTTACTACCATACGGACAAGTTTTATGCTGGTCTATCGGCTCCCAATATTTTGGAAACCGAATATTTCGACAACGACAATTCCGATAATTCGGTAAACTTTTTGTCAGCTCAGCGCATCAACTTTTATTTTATTACAGGATATGTGTTCGATATGGGTCCAGACCTGAAATTTAAACCAGCCTTGTTGACCAAGGCAGTAGGTGGTGCGCCTTTGCAAGTGGATGTTTCCGCTAGCTTTTTGTTCGCGGACAAGTTCAGTTTTGGGGCCGCTTACCGTTGGGATGCCGCTTTGAGCGGTTTGATCGGTTTCCAGTTGACGGAGCAATTGATGGTTGGTTTGGCGTATGATAGGGAAACCACGGAATTGGGCGGAACCCAATTCAATGATGGATCCTTCGAAATATTTTTGAGGGTGGAGTTGTTGAAGAGTTTTCAAAGAACTGTTTCACCAAGATTCTTTTAATATAGTTTAGGATGCTGAAAAGAATACTCATTTTACTTATTGTACTTTCAGGTTCGGTGGCCAAAATGGTCGCACAGGACAGCATTCCCGACAAAAAGATTGATAGGACCATAGAGAAGGCCGATGAGCGCTATCGGGAGTATTCCTTCAGTCCTGCCATCGATATCTATAAAAAAGTGTTGGACAAAGGCTATTCTTCTCCTGACCTATTGAAGAAACTCGGAAATTCGTATTATTTCAATGCCAAATACCAGGAAGCGGCGGAAATCTATAAAAAATTGGAAGCGGAATTTCCGGATGAGATGGAAGTGGAATATGTGTTCCGTTACGCCCAAAGTTTGAAGTCCATTGGCAATTATGACGAAGCAGCACGCCTAATGGAAGAATTCAAAAGCATGACAGCTTCCTATACCGGTGGGTTTGACGACGATTACATGACCAAAATCGAGGAGAACTCGGGAAGGTACACCGTTACACCTTTTGGGTATAACAGCAAGTACTCTGATTTTGCTGCATCCTACTACGAAAAAGGGCTCATTTTTGCTTCTGATCGTGATACCGGAAATTTGGCAAGATACCGCCACACATGGAATTCCAGGGACTTCTTGGATCTATACAAAGTCAATGCTGATAGCGCTTCTACCGATAATGTCATGAAATTGGAGGGCGAAGTCAATACCAGACTTCACGAGTCGACCTCCGTGGTGACAAAGGATGGGAACACCATGTATTTTACCCGAAACAATTTCATGGACGGTAAAAAATACAAGGATGGCGAAGGGATTACCCGATTAAAGATCTATAGTGCCGAAAAAGTAAATGGCGAATGGACCAATATCACGGAACTTCCCTTTAACAGTGACTCTTATTCTGTGGCACACCCAGCGTTGAGTCCAGATGGCAAGCGACTGTATTTCGTTTCCGATATGCCCGGTAGTTTGGGGCAATCGGATATATTCATGACCAATATTATTGGTGATGGCACTTATGGTCCCATTGTAAATTTGGGTAAAAACATCAATACCATGGCCAGGGAGACCTTTCCCTTTATTACTTCGGATGGGGTGTTGTATTTTTCTTCCGATGGGCATTTAGGTTTGGGCGGATTGGATGTATTCGCCACTAAAATTGCATTTGACGATTATGATCAACCCGTGGTAAATGTTGGAAAACCCATCAATGGACCAACTGATGATTTCGCCTTCATTTATGATTCAGAAAGCAAAACTGGATATTTTTCTTCCAATAGGGAAGGAGGTATGGGTGATGACGATATTTATGCATTTGTAGAAAACGAACCTTTGGTGTTGGATTGTATCCAGGAGGTGTCGGGTACGGTCAGGGATCGTATTTCCAACGAAGTTTTGGCAGGCGCCACCGTTAAAGTAATCGATGAGGAGAACAACGAGATTTCTTCAACCATAACGGATTCCAATGGAAATTACTTCCTGCTATTGGATTGTTCCAAAGGTAACTTTGTTCGAGCTTCCAGGGATGGGTATGTTCCGGCTGAAGAATATTTCGGTAAATCGAACGGTAAGCCAAGGATTATTGACTTTTATTTGGAAAGGGATTTGGTCACTGGAGGATTTGGGGACGACTTGGCCAAGTTGTTGCAGCTGAGTACTATTTATTTCAATTTGAACAAATACAACATCAGGCCCGATGCCGAAATTGAGATTCAGAAAGTAATTGTGGCCATGGAAAAATATCCTAGCCTTAAGATTAAGGTAAATTCGCATACCGATAGTCGCGGAGATGATGCCTATAACCTGTGGTTGTCTCAAATGAGAGCTGAGTCTACAGTTAAGTATATGATTTCTAAAGGTATAGCCAAGGATAGGCTTCAAGGAGAAGGCTTTGGGGAAACCCGATTGGTGAATGGATGTATGAACGGGGTTCGCTGTTCAGAAGAACAACATCAATTGAACAGACGTTCAGAATTTATCATATTTGAATGATATAAAAATCTGTTTTTCAACTTTTTTTTATAAACCAAGCTTCACATAAGAATATGTAATGGCCCTCTTTTAAAGGGCCATTTTTTTTTTTACTTCAACTGCATAAATTAGGTTCGGCCAACGGACATTTGGTTGGTGTTCTATAAATCTGACAATATAGAATAGAGGACGATTTTAGGTTTAATCACAGTGCAATCCTAAAATTAAAAAGTAGGAATAGGATTATATATTATTTTTTTATGTGATGGGACAACAACTGATTTTATTGCCTCTCATCGACGAACAGTCTTAAAAAAATGATAAAGAATTGGTAACATGACCTCATGATATGGATGCTATACAGTAGGTTTTCAGTAGTACACAACAAATATTTTCTATCCCTATAGGTAAAAGTAATTTTGTAGGGAGTTGTAAAATTCGAGGTGTTCTGTCCTTTCAGAACCAGCTTGAAATGAACGACCAAAACAACAAAAACACAACGAATACCGAGCCTCAACTAATAGTAACCTCATGAAAAAGAGCATAGTTGCCCTACTGTTTCTACTTTTTACAGGAATTGCCTTTTCCCAAACCACAGTAACCTTACAGGATCAATGTAATTGTGAAGTCCTAAAAGGAACCGATGTTTCCAGCCCTGGCGCTGTAACACCGTCCGGTGCTGATATTGGTGACATTTATGTCAATACCACTACCGGAACCATTTACTTTTGGGATGGTAACTCTTGGGAATTGACATCGACCGATGATCAACAATTGACAGGGTTTACTTTAGATGGTTCAACCAATACGTTGACCCTTTCCTTGGAAAATGGGGGCAGTGCCAACGTGGACCTAAGTAGTTTAAGTGATAGCTTAACGGATACCAATACTACGGTTGCCTCATTTGGAATAGATGGCTCCAATACCAATTTGGTCATTACAGATTCGGATGGCAATACCTATGCTGTAGCGTTGGCTGATTTGGCAGCTCTGATAGATACCAATACGGATTCACAGACCCTTTCCTTGAGTGGAAACGATCTGAGCATCACAGGAGGCAACACCATCGACATCAGCAGCATTGACACGGATACGGATGACCAGACATTGAGCATTTCAGGTTCGGATCTGACCATTTCCGAAGGAAACACGATAGATATTTCAGGTGTGAACACGGATTCCCAGACCCTTTCTTTGAGCGGTAGCGATTTGAGCATCGCTGGTGGCAATACCATCGACATCAGTAGCATCGATACTGATACAGATGACCAGACCTTGAGCCTATCAGGGAACACCCTTTCCATCGTCGATGGTAACAGTGTGGACCTATCCGCT
>NZ_JAJGBN010000013.1 GCF_020782875.1 Allomuricauda sp. M10
AAGAAGTTCATATACATATTGTAACGACAGCGTAAAGAGAATAAGAACCATTTTGATGCGGGGACTCGGTTATTCCGGGTGTCGGACAGACATTCAAGGAAATACAATGAAGAGTTTGATCCTGGCTCAGGATGAACGCTAGCGGCAGGCCTAACACATGCAAGTCGAGGGGTAGAGGGTGCTTGCACCCTTGAGACCGGCGCACGGGTGCGGAACGCGTATGGAACCTGCCCCTGTCAGGGGAATAGCCCAGGGAAACTTGGATTAATGCCCCATGGTATCCATGTATCGCATGATATGTGGATTAAAGATTTATCGGACAGGGATGGCCATGCGTACCATTAGCTTGATGGTGGGGTAACGGCCCACCATGGCGACGATGGTTAGGGGCCCTGAGAGGGGGATCCCCCACACTGGTACTGAGACACGGACCAGACTCCTACGGGAGGCAGCAGTGAGGAATATTGGACAATGGTCGGAAGACTGATCCAGCCATGCCGCGTGCAGGATGACGGCCCTATGGGTTGTAAACTGCTTTTAAACGGGAAGAAACCCACCTACGTGTAGGTGGCTGACGGTACCGTAAGAATAAGGACCGGCTAACTCCGTGCCAGCAGCCGCGGTAATACGGAGGGTCCGAGCGTTATCCGGAATCATTGGGTTTAAAGGGTCCGTAGGCGGGCCTGTAAGTCAGGGGTGAAAGTTTGTGGCTCAACCATAAAATTGCCTTTGATACTGCAGGTCTTGAGTCATGGTGGGGTTGCCGGAACATGTGGTGTAGCGGTGAAATGCATAGATATCACATAGAACACCGATCGCGAAGGCAGGTGACCAACCATGTACTGACGCTGATGGACGAAAGCGTGGGTAGCGAACGGGATTAGATACCCCGGTAGTCCACGCCGTAAACGATGGATACTAGCTGTGGGGGCGCAAGCCTCCGTGGCCAAGCGAAAGTGATAAGTATCCCACCTGGGGAGTACGTTCGCAAGAATGAAACTCAAAGGAATTGACGGGGGCCCGCACAAGCGGTGGAGCATGTGGTTTAATTCGATGATACGCGAGGAACCTTACCAGGGCTTAAATGCAGGCTGCATGGGGTGGAGACATCCCTTTCTTCGGACTGCCTGCAAGGTGCTGCATGGTTGTCGTCAGCTCGTGCCGTGAGGTGTCAGGTTAAGTCCTATAACGAGCGCAACCCCTGCCGTTAGTTGCCAGCATGTAAAGATGGGGACTCTAACGGGACTGCCGGTGCAAACCGTGAGGAAGGTGGGGACGACGTCAAATCATCACGGCCCTTACGTCCTGGGCCACACACGTGCTACAATGGCCGGTACAGAGGGAAGCCACCCCGCAAGGGGGCGCGGATCTATAAAACCGGTCACAGTTCGGATCGGGGTCTGCAACTCGACCCCGTGAAGCTGGAATCGCTAGTAATCGGATATCAGCCATGATCCGGTGAATACGTTCCCGGGCCTTGTACACACCGCCCGTCAAGCCATGGAAGCCGGGAGTGCCTGAAGTCCGTCACCGCAAGGAGCGGCCTAGGGCAAAATCGGTAACTAGGGCTAAGTCGTAACAAGGTAGCCGTACCGGAAGGTGCGGCTGGAACACCTCCTTTCTAGAGAAAGAGACGCCCGGAAAACGGGGTCCCGCACGAGGTGGTCCTTTGCCTTTATGCTGTCGTTCACAATATGTTTTTTTGGTATACAGGCAATTTTTTAGGCCAAGACAGTCTCATAGCTCAGCTGGTTAGAGCGCTACACTGATAATGTAGAGGTCGGCAGTTCGAGTCTGCCTGAGACTACGGAAGCGGCGAAGCCGCAAGTTATAAGTTTTGGGTTTTAGGCTCAAGGTTTATAAAAGTTCTTTAAAAGAGTATTGAATAGGAAATTCTAGGTGTTGGGTTACCGTTATGTAGTACTGTTAACTGATAACTGTTAACTGACCACTGATAATGGGGGATTAGCTCAGCTGGCTAGAGCGCCTGCCTTGCACGCAGGAGGTCAAGGGTTCGACTCCCTTATTCTCCACCACGGCAAGAGTCGTCCACGGTGATTTTATCGCCGCTGGCGGCCCGCCAGAAAGTTCATTGACATATTGGGACGGAGCGTGATGATTAGGTTCATCATGGCGAAGTCAAAAGAAGAAACACGAAGTAGAATAGAATATATAAGGATTACGAGAGGGCATCCGTACTTGGTACGGGTGCGACAAGCAAAAGAAGGGCGTATGGGGGATGCCTAGGCTCTCAGAGGCGACGAAGGACGCGATAAGCTGCGAAAATCCACGGGGAGCTGCACATGAGCTTTGATCCGTGGGTGTCCGAATGGGGCAACCCGGCAGGTTGAAGGCCTGTCACACCGCAAGGTGGGCGAACCCGCTGAACTGAAACATCTAAGTAGGCGGAGGAAGAGAAAACAAGAGTGATTCCGAGAGTAGTGGCGAGCGAAATCGGAACAGCCCAAACCAACGTTGTCTCGGCAATGTTGGGGTTGTAGGACCACGATGTTCTTTGCGTGACGAACCGGAAGCAGTTGGAAAGCTGCACGATAGGGGTGACAGTCCCGTACGGGCAAGGAGCGTTAAAGATAGTGGTATCCTGAGTAGCGCGGGGCACGTGAAACCCTGTGTGAATCCGGCGGGACCATCCGCCAAGGCTAAATACTCCTGGGAGACCGATAGTGTACCAGTACCGTGAGGGAAAGGTGAAAAGAACCGTGAACAACGGAGTGAAAAAGACCCTGAAACCATACGCCTACAAGCGGTCGGAGCCGGTTTACCGGTGACGGCGTGCCTTTTGCATAATGAGCCTACGAGTTACTTTTACCGGCAAGGTTAAGCACTTATGGTGCGCAGCCGCAGCGAAAGCGAGTCTGAACAGGGCGCTTTAGTCGGTAGTAGTAGACGCGAAACCGTGCGATCTACCCATGGGCAGGTTGAAGCTGTGGTAACACATAGTGGAGGACCGAACCCGTTGACGTTGAAAAGTCTTGGGATGACCTGTGGGTAGGGGTGAAAGGCCAATCAAGCTCGGAAATAGCTCGTACTCCCCGAAATGCATTTAGGTGCAGCGTCCTGATAGTTATATAGAGGTAGAGCTACTGATTGGATGCGGGGGCTTCACCGCCTACCAATTCCTGACAAACTCCGAATGCTATATAATGTTTCAGGGCAGTGAGGGCATGGGTGCTAAGGTCCATGTCCGAGAGGGAAAGAACCCGGACCATCAGCTAAGGTCCCCAAATATGTGCTAAGTTGACAAAACGCGGTGGGACTGCACAGACAGCCAGGATGTTGGCTTGGAAGCAGCCATCCATTTAAAGAGTGCGTAACAGCTCACTGGTCGAGCGGTCCCGCATGGATAATGATCGGGCATAAGCACATTACCGAAGCTATGGACCCCAAGGGGTGGTAGGGGAGCATTCCGTTCTGCGATGAAGCGGGCCTGCGAGGTCCCGTGGAGCGTACGGAAACGAAAATGTAGGCATAAGTAACGATAATGCGGGCGAGAAACCCGCACGCCGAAAGACCAAGGTTTCCCCGGCCATGCTAATCAGCCGGGGGTCAGTCGGGACCTAACACGAACCCGGAAGGGGCAGTGGATGGACAAGCGGTTAATATTCCGCTACCCGCAATGCGACAAAAGTGACGGGGCAACTTAGTTGGTGCGTGCTGACGGAATAGCACGTTGAAGCGCAAGCGATAGTACGACAAGGCCACGGCCGCGTCGATAATCCAATGGCGTTGCCTCCAAGAAAAGCGAGCATTGCGGCCCGTACCGTAAACCGACACAGGTGGTCGGGATGAGAATTCTAAGGCGCTCGAGAGATTCATGGTTAAGGAACTAGGCAAAATGGACGCGTAACTTCGGGAGAAGCGTCGCTTACTTCGGTAAGCCGCAGTGAATAGGCCCAGGCGACTGTTTATCAAAAACACAGGGCTCTGCCAAATCGAAAGATGACGTATAGGGCCTGACACCTGCCCGGTGCCGGAAGGTTAAAGGGAGACGTCAGCCGCAAGGTGAAGCGTTGAACTGAAGCCCCGGTAAACGGCGGCCGTAACTATAACGGTCCTAAGGTAGCGAAATTCCTTGTCGGGTAAGTTCCGACCTGCACGAATGGTGCAACGATCTGGGCACTGTCTCAACCATGATCTCGGTGAAATTGTAGTATCGGTGAAGATGCCGGTTACCCGCAGTGGGACGAAAAGACCCCGTGCACCTTTACTATAGCTTCGTATTGACCCTGGGCAAGGGATGTGTAGGATAGCTGGGAGGATTTGAAGCGCTGTCGCCAGGCAGTGTGGATCCGTTGTTGAAATACCAGCCTTCGTTTGTCCGGGGCCTAACCCAGAAATGGGGACAGTGCGTGGTGGGTAGTTTGACTGGGGTGGTCGCCTCCAAAAGAGTAACGGAGGCTTCTAAAGGTGCCCTCAATACGGTTGGCAATCGTGTGCAGAGTGCAATGGCACAAGGGCGCTTGACTGTGAGACATACAGGTCGAACAGGTAGGAAACTAGAGCATAGTGATCCGGTGGTTCCGCATGGAAGGGCCATCGCTCAAAGGATAAAAGGTACGCCGGGGATAACAGGCTGATCTCCCCCAAGAGCTCACATCGACGGGGGGGTTTGGCACCTCGATGTCGGCTCGTCACATCCTGGGGCTGGAGAAGGTCCCAAGGGTTGGGCTGTTCGCCCATTAAAGTGGCACGCGAGCTGGGTTCAGAACGTCGTGAGACAGTTCGGTCTCTATCTACTGCGGGCGTTAGAAATTTGAGTGGATCTGGTTCTAGTACGAGAGGACCGAACTGGACCGACCGCTGGTGCACCGGTTGTCCCGCCAGGGGCATCGCCGGGTAGCTAAGTCGGGATGGGATAAGCGCTGAAGGCATATAAGCGCGAAACCCGCCACAAGATGAGATTTCTTTAAAGGGCCGTGGGAGATGACCACGTCGATAGGCCGTAGGTGGAAGTGCAGCGATGCATGCAGCCGAGCGGTACTAATTGCCCGTAAGCTTGCGCACCGCCCTCGCGCGGTTCCTTATGAAAACAATACTTCGTTGACTCTTTTTTGGGCCTTGCCAAAGGTCCGTCCCAACATATGTCATACTTCGGCTATACTTCGACAGGCTCAGCAGGGCCCGCTCAAGTGACCGACATTAAGATATTGAAAATCTAGGTGGCCATGGCGACGGGGCACACCCCTTTCCATTCCGAACAGGGAAGTTAAGCCCGTTTGCGCCGATGGTACTGCCACACCAGGTGGGAGAGTAGGTCGCCGCCTTCCTCGAAGCCCCTTCACTCATGTGAAGGGGCTTTTTTGTTTTT
>NZ_JAJGBN010000014.1 GCF_020782875.1 Allomuricauda sp. M10
ATCAATCCGCCCATAAACGAATCCCCTCCGCCTACACGGTCCACAATGTGCGTGATCTGGTATTCCGGGGAAGTGAGCATGGCCTTGCCATCATACAATACCCCTGCCCAAGAGTTGTGTGAGGCCGAAAGGGACCCCCTCAAGGTAGTGATCACTTTTTTGGCGTTGGGGAACTTTTTCATCATCTGTTGGCAAACGGACAAAAAGGCCTCGGCCTTTACATGTTCCCCCTGTGTGGCAATGTCAAGCCCTTCCGGCTTTATCCCAAAATGCTTTTCCGCATCTTCCTCGTTCCCCAGAATGATATCGCAGTACGAGGTCAGTTCCGTCATGATGGCCTCCCGGTCCCCTCCGTATTTCCAGAGCTTGGCCCTGTAGTTCAGGTCGGTGGAAACGGTGAGCCCGTGCCTTTTGGCCGCCTTTACCGCCTCGATGCAGGCATCGGCCGCTCCCTGGGAAATGGCCGGGGTGATCCCCGTCCAATGGAACCATTCCGCCCCTTCAAAAACACTGTCCCAGTCCACCATGCCCTTCTGGATCTCTGCCATGGCCGAATGGGCACGGTCGTACACCACCTTGCTCCCTCTGGAAACGGCTCCCGTCTCCAAAAAGTAGATGCCCAATCGGTCCCCCCCGAAGATGATTCTGTCGGTGCCGACGCCACGCTTGCGCATCTCCATCAGGGCACATTCGCCCAGGTCGTTCTTGGGCAGCCGGGTCACAAAGTCCACGGGGATGCCATAATTGGCCAGGGATACCGCCACATTGGACTCTCCCCCGCCATAGACCACATCGAAACTGTTCGCCTGTGAAAACCTTAAAAATCCCGGAGGGGCCAATCGTAACATGATTTCCCCGAACGTGATCACTTTTTTTGTCCCTTTCATAAAATGTTATGTTTGTTGGTTTTAATATGTGCTGTTTAAGAAAAAGAAGAACGCACTTTAAAAAAGGTACGCTCTTCTTGAAAAACTAAACTAACTCAAACAATTAATTCTTATATACTTTTTTTAATTTTTTACTGTGGACACCTTCTTTTTAGGTGCACTTTTGTGCCAATAGGATGCCAAAATGGAACCTGTAATGTTCATCAGTGGACCGAAAACGGCCGGCGCAAGCCCCATGGTGGCGATCTTGCCCAACGTATTGGCGATCCCCGAGGCCAACCCCCCATTTTGCATGCCCACTTCTATGGAAATGGTACGGGCATCCCGCTCGTCCATTCCCACGACCCGTGCAAACCAATAGCCCAAAAAATAGCCAAAAAGATTGTGGACGAGTACCAAAAGGAGCAGCATTCCGCCAATATCCAAAAGACTGTCCCTGCCCGCTGCGGTGATCACAATAATGATCAATCCAATGGCCAACATGGACAACATGGGCATGATATCATCCAACCATTTGGTCTTGCCGTGCAACAAATAGTTGAACAGCAACCCGGCACCGATGGGCAGGATGATCATCTTGGTGATGCTCCACATCATGGTCAACACATCGATCTCCACGAACTGACCGGCCAACAGTTTCATCAACAAAGGGGTGACAAAGGGAGCGAGAAGCGTGGCAATGGAAGTGATGGTAATGGAAAGTGCCAGATTGGCCTTGGCCAGGTAGGCCATCACATTGGAGGCCACCCCGCTCGGCGAGCAGCCTATCAATACGATTCCCGCGGCAATCTCAGGAGAAAAACCGCTGATGTTGGCCAGTACGTAACCGATGATCGGCATGATGGCCAATTGTGCAGCCACACCTACCAATACCCCTTTTGGGGATTTGATGATCTCCGCAAAATCCTTGATGCTCATGGAGGTCCCCATCCCGAACATGATGATCTGGATCAACGGGATGATCAACCCCGTCAGCTTGAAGTCCCCTATCTGTACAAAATACTGGGGCCAATACAGTGAAAGGGCCAC
>NZ_JAJGBN010000015.1 GCF_020782875.1 Allomuricauda sp. M10
GATTATTTCAATTTGATGATAGTGGATAAGGTTTGCCGCACCTCGTTTTCCAGCTTGGCAAAATCCTGCCCGGCCAACACTTCCTTGCCGATCAATTGCGATCCCATGCCCACACAGGTGGCCCCTGCGTTGAACCATGCCCTCAGATTGGGTTCTTCCGTGGTGACCCCGCCGGTGGGCATCACCTTGGTCCAGGGCTGTGGCCCTTTGATGGCCTTCACGAATTCCGGGCCGTAGGTGGATCCCGGAAAAAGCTTGATGATCTCGCAGCCCAGTTCCTCCGCCCTGTTGATCTCCGTCAGGGAACCACAGCCCGGCGACCAGAGCACCTTTCTACGGTTGCACACCATGGCGATATCCTCGCGCAAGGACGGGGTCACCACAAAATTGGCACCCATCTGCATAAAGAGCGATGCCGCGGCCGCATCCGTTATGGAGCCAACGCCCATCATCATCCCAGGAAGTTCCTTTATCGCAAATTTGTTGAGCTCCGAAAAGACCTCGAAGGCAAAATCGCCACGTGCCGTGAACTCCATCAAGCGGGCCCCACCATCATAACACGCCCTCAACACTTTCTTGCCCAATGCCACATCCGGATGGTAGAACAGGGGGACCATTCCCGTTTTCTCCATGGCCATCGCCACCTCTATCCTTGAATACTTTGCCATACTATTTGCTTATCGTGCCACTCGCCCGGAGGCATCGCCACCCATCAGTTTTTCCACTTCGTCCACCGTCACCAGATTGGCATCCCCCTTGATCGTATGTTTCAAACAGGAGGCCGCCACCGCAAAGTCCAGTGCGTTCTGGTCGTCCCCCGGATATTTGAGCAGACCGTAGATCAGGCCCCCCATGAAGGAATCGCCACCGCCTACCCGGTCCACGATGTGCGTGATCTGGTATTCCCGGGATTTGAACATGGTCCTCCCATCGTACAATACCCCGGCCCAAGTGTTGTGCGAAGCACTGATGGAGCCCCGCAGGGTGGTGATCACCTTTTTGGCGTTCGGGAATTTTTTCATCATCTGCTGGCAGACGGAAAGGAAGGCCCCGGCCTTTACGTGTTCCCCCTGGGTGGTGATGTCCAGTCCTTCGGGCCTGATCCCGAAATGTTTCTCGGCATCTTCCTCGTTGCCCAGAATAATGTCGCAATAGGAGGTCAGTTCGGTCATGATGGCCTCACGATCGCCCCCATAATCCCACAACTTGGCCCTGTAGTTCAAATCCGTGGAAACGGTCAGCCCATGTTTTTTTGCGGCCTTGACCGCCTCGATGCACGCATCCGCGGCACCCTGCGAGATGGCGGGGGTGATACCGGTCCAGTGGAACCAGTCCACTCCCTGGAACACCTGGTCCCAATCGATCATGCCCCTTTCGATCTCGGCCATGCCCGAACGGGCACGGTCGTACACCACCTTACTTCCTCTTGAAACCGCGCCGGTCTCCAGAAAATAGATGCCCAGACGGCTGCCGCCAAATATGATCTTATCGGTCCCCACCCCCCTTTTGCGCATCTCCATCAGGGCACATTCACCTATGTCGTTCTTGGGCAACCGCGTGACAAAGTCCACCGGCACCCCATAGTTGGCCAGCGATACCGCCACGTTGGATTCCCCTCCGCCGTACACCACATCGAACTGGTTCGCCTGCGAAAACCTTAAAAACTCGGGAGGTGCCAACCTCAGCATGAT
>NZ_JAJGBN010000016.1 GCF_020782875.1 Allomuricauda sp. M10
CTGGCCCTTGAGGATGGTGGCAACGTGGACTTGAGCGGATACTTGGACAACACCGATGTACAGACTTTATCCTTGAGCGGAAACGATCTGACCATCACAGGAGGCAACACCATCGATATCAGTAGTATCGATACTGATACAGATGACCAGACCTTGAGCTTGTCAGGAAACACCCTTTCCATCGCTGATGGCAACAGTGTGGACCTTTCTGCCTTCAATAACAGCGGAACGGACGACCAGACCTTGAGTTTGAGCGGCAACACCCTGACCTTAGAAGATGGCGGAAGTGTTGATCTTTCGGCCTTCAACAATAGTGGAACTGACGACCAGGCATTGAGCTTGAGCGGTAACACCCTGGCCCTTGAGGATGGCGGCAACGTGGACTTGAGCGGATACTTGGACAACACCGATGCACAGACTTTATCCTTGAGCGGAAACGATCTGAGCATCACAGGAGGCAACACCATCGACATCAGCAGCATCGATACCGATACGGATGACCAGACCTTGAGCCTTTCAGGGAACACCCTTTCCATCGCCGATGGTAACAGTGTGGACCTATCCGTTTTCAACAACAGCGGAACCGATGACCAGGCCTTGAGTTTGAGCGGCAATACCTTGACCCTTGAGGACGGCGGCAATGTTGACTTGAGCGGATACTTGGATAATACGGATGCACAGACCCTTTCCTTGAGCGGTAGCGATTTGAGCATTGTTGGAGGTAACACCATCGACATCAGCAGTATTGATACGGATACAGATGACCAGACCCTTTCCACCAATGGAACAGCGGGACACATTGCGATCTCGGAGGGGAACAACGTGACCATTAATGTGGACGATGCCGACTCCGTTGTGGGCAACGAATATAACACAGGGGTATCCATGAACTCTGGAAGCCTTCAGGTTACGGACAATGGCGGGACCCTTTCCACGGGATTGATCAGTACCGATGCGAACAACAACATTACGGCCGGTACAGACGGGGCCCTATACTTGAACGTGGCTTCGGTGTCCATATCAGAAACCAATACGTCACTTTCCTTTAATAGTGGCACCAACCAACTGACCTATACGAATGAATTGGGGAACAACCCGGTCATCGACCTGTCCTCATTGGACAACAGTGGA
>NZ_JAJGBN010000017.1 GCF_020782875.1 Allomuricauda sp. M10
GGTCAACGTTACCGCCATCCTCAAGGGTCAAGGTGTTGCCGCTCAAGCCCAATGCCTGGTCATCCGTGTTCACACCTGAAATGTCAATTGTGTTTCCTTCAGAAATGGTCAGATCCGAACCTGAAATGCTCAAAGTCTGGTCATCCGTATCGGTGTCGATGGAACTGATGTCGATGGTGTTGCCACCGGTGATACTCAAATCTGTTCCGCTCAAGGAAAGGGTCTGTGCATCAGTGTTGTCCAAGTATCCGCTCAGGTCAACGTTACCACCATCCTCAAGGGTCAAGGTGTTGCCGCTCAAACTCAAGGCCTGGTCGTCCGTTCCACTATTGTTGAAGGTTGAAAGGTCCACACTGTTTCCATCGGCAATGGAAAGGGTGTTCCCTGATAGGCTCAATGTCTGGTCGTCCGTATCGGTGTCGATGGAACTGATGTCGATGGTGTTGCCACCGGTGATGCTCAGATCACTTCCACTCAAGGAAAGGGTCTGGGCATCGGTATTGTCCAAATACCCGCTCAAGTCCACGTTGCCGCCGTCCTCGAGGGTCAAAGTGTTGCCGCTCAAGCTCAAGGCTTGGTCATCGGTGTTCACACCTGAAATATCTATCGTGTTTCCTTCGGAAATGGTCAGATCCGAACCTGAAATACTCAAAGTCTGGTCATCCGTGTCCGTGTCGATGCTGCTGATGTCGATGGTGTTACCTCCAGCAATGCTCAGATCCGTTCCGCTCAAGGAAAGGGTCTGGGCATCGGTATTGTCCAAATACCCGCTCAAGTCCACATTACCACCATCCTCGAGGGTCAAGGTGTTACCGCTCAGACTCAATGCCTGGTCGTCTGTATTATCCAAGTATCCGCTCAAGTCCACGTTGCCG
>NZ_JAJGBN010000018.1 GCF_020782875.1 Allomuricauda sp. M10
ATTATCCAAATACCCGCTCAAGTCCACGTTGCCACCATCCTCAAGGGTCAAGGTGTTGCCGCTCAAACTCAATGCTTGGTCATCCGTTCCGCTGTTGTTGAAAGCAGATAGGTCTACGCTACCGCCGTCTTCCAAAGTCAAAGTGTTACCGCTCAAGCTCAGTGCTTGGTCATCGGTATCCGTATCGATACTACTGATGTCGATGGTGTTGCCCCCGGTGATGCTCAAATCTGTTCCGCTTAAGGATAGAGTTTGAGAATCCGTGTTCACACCTGAAATATCGATTGTGTTTCCTTCGGAAATGGTCAGATCCGTTCCGCTCAAGGATAAAGTCTGTGCATCCGTATTGTCCAAATATCCGCTCAGGTCAACGTTGCCGCCATCCTCAAGGGTCAAGGTGTTGCCGCTCAAGCTCAATGCCTGGTCATCGGTGCCGCTATTGTTGAATACGGATAGGTCCACACTGTTACCATCAGCGATGGAAAGGGTATTGCCTGATAGGCTCAAGGTCTGGTCATCT
>NZ_JAJGBN010000019.1 GCF_020782875.1 Allomuricauda sp. M10
AGTCCACGTTGCCACCATCTTCCAATGTCAAGGTGTTGCCGCTCAAACTCAAGGTTTGGTCATCGGTGTTCACACCTGAAATATCTATCGTGTTTCCTTCGGAAATGGTCAAATCAGAACCTGAAATGCTCAACGTCTGGTCGTCCGTATCGGTGTCGATGGAACTGATGTCGATGGTGTTGCCACCGGTGATGCTCAAATCACTTCCACTCAAGGAAAGGGTCTGTGCATCCGTATTATCCAAGTATCCGCTCAAGTCCACATTGCCGCCGTCCTCAAGGGTCAAAGTGTTGCCGCTCAAACTTAGTGCCTGGTCATCGGTGCCGCTGTTGTTGAATACGGATAGGTCCACACTGTTACCATCGGCAATGGAAAGGGTGTTTCCTGACAGGCTCAAGGTCTGGTCATCCGTATCGGTATCGATTCCGCTGATGTCGATGGTGTTCCCACCTGCT
>NZ_JAJGBN010000002.1 GCF_020782875.1 Allomuricauda sp. M10
CTTGTTCTTCCCGAAAAAAAATCGGCCTTATCGACCAATCCTCCTTCCGAAAACGCCCTGCCTCATCAGCTAAGCGGGTGCAAATATAAGAACGTTATTCCGACTCCACAAAATGTTTGAGCATATTTTTTTTGAAAAAAAATCGTCAAAATCTTAACCGCTTGTTTTTCAATATCCATTAGAAAATATTCCTCTAAAAAATTATGAGAAAAAATTCCAGACGAGTCCAAACCTAATCACAAAATCGCGATAAGGATAGTTTGGAGCCGAGTAATAATTAGGTTCAGAAAAGAGGGAATTTAGATGTTCTGCCTTAAAATAAATTCGGGTCTGGCGAATTTTGGCATTGATGAAAACATCCAACAATGGATATCCGCCCAATTCTTCATTGTTCTGAATATAGAATTCGCCCAACAATGGATTATAGGCATTCATATTATAGGAGGTGAAATATTTAAAAGTTACCCCGGTTTGCACAAACATGGCCTTTTTGAACACATCACTGGAAAAGTACAAGGTATTGCGAGTGACCAATTCCGGCAAATTGAGCACTTGGCTATCCTGCGTGACATCTTGGTACATGACCGTGTTCATAAGGGCCCATTTTCGCCATTTAAGCTCCTTGGTGTATTTGACCTTTAGGTGATTGATGGTCGAAGTCTCCTGAAAGGGTTTTACAAATGCAGTTTCCTGCGCGTTATCAATCTGATCCTGGGTGGCGGTGGAGGCGAAATAGGTATAATTATCAATAGCACTATATTCAGCCTCCAATAATCCCAACCATTTGGAATCAAATCCGAAGGAAATGTTCTGAATGCTTACGTTGTCAAAAGTGTCATTGTTCTGCCAGTTAAAGTTTCGATAATCACTTTGGTAGAGCAGAAAGTTGAAATCCGGCATGCGGGATGATGCATGAATGGCACCTGTTACCGAGTTGTTCTCGTTCAATTGATATTTGGCCATAGCATCAAAATTATTCCCGGTAAGATCACCTACCACCGTATAATTGACATTACCACTAAGCGATAACGGTCCTATTTTATTGGAATAGGTACCGCCAACGGATATTTCTTCCCCTTGTAACTTGTTCTGGATGGTACCTTCGTCCGTGATCAATACACTATTAAAGTAGTAGTTGTAGTTGAAAAGGCTGACGTTTCCTGCCAACTTGCCCAACGTTCTATTGGAAAACTGAATGGTCCCTTTATTGAACATGGTCTTCAACCTTGCCCTATCTTCAATAGGCACCAAAAATGGATCTTCACCCAAGGCATCATTTTGGGCCGTTTGTCTAAAATCGTACATTTTGGTTTCATATCCGAATTCATGACCAATGGCCAATGAGGTGGGATCGGTGTCCGTGGAATCCTTTTTATGGTTCACCAATTTATAGCGTTGTTCCAAAACATACCGCTTACCCAATATTCGGTTGCGCGCATTGGTGTAGAGCAGGTCTATTTTGGCACGATCCTGAAAATCACCGGTCACATCGTCCTCAAACTGAGTTCTATCTTCCAACCCACCACTTTCCTGATCTTCCAATTCCTGGGCAGCAATATGACCCCTTACATCATAACGACCATTTTCCGTTACATAATTAAAGGTAACCCTGAACTTACCATCCTGGGCCTGTTCATACCTATATTTACCCAAGGACCTAAAACCTGTATATGCAACGGAGGCATTAAATCTTTTGGACATATTAAAGGTAAGCAGTGCGTCCAAGAACTGTCCCTGCTCCATAGTGGTCTTGAACATAAGTTCCGTCATGGGCGTGGGCACATTGTAGTATTTGATATCCTCCTTTTCAGCATAGCCAACGTTTTTTGCTGTGGCACCTATACTTGGATAATAAGAAACGTGCGAAAAATCCTTTCCCAATTCATTGTACTGTTGCCCCATATTGGCAAAGGGCATCAGTTCAAAATCATCGGCCCGTAAATAATTGTATTTGTATTCCTTCCTTATAGTAAGTGTGGTATCTAAATATGTAGTGTCCCTTAGGTAGGAAATGATTTTGTAGTCCTTGATCGTAATCGAGTCCTTTTTTTGGGGTTTTAAGGGGGTTTTGGCATTTCGAGCCTTCTTAGACCTCAGGGAATCCTTTGTAATAGAGTCAATTTGTTTGACCCCCAGTACATCGGAATGTTCTAATTTCAAAGAATCATTAGTCTTTGCTGGTGGCAACGAATCCTGTTGTGCGAAAATGGCCGGGGCCACAAAAAAGAATAGGGCAACAAATAAAAATCTCATTCTTTTATATTGGTCTGGCAAAGGTAAAAAGTTTTGTTTCTAAAGAAATGTGAAAACTCGGCGAATAAAAAACCCCTGCAATGCAGGGGTTTCGTTACTATATTCAAATAATTAAAGGCTAGGCATTAATAGCCGTCGTTCTGTACCATGTTGGAGTTGGCGTTGATCTCCCCAATTGGGATAGGGTACGCAAACAAGTCGTTAGGATAAGTTAAAGTTCCCAGACTATTCTGGGTGGAGCCCCAATAAGGTACTGTCTCACCGGTTCTCATTAAATCATCAAAACGGAAACCTTCGAACATAAGTTCTTTTCTACGTTCGTTAAGGATATCGTCCTTGGTCACACTTCCATACGGAGTCGCTCCTCGGTTATTGGCTATCAAATTGATCTGTGTAAGTGCATCGCCACCTGTTTCCAACAATGCCTCAGCATAGTTTAGAATTACTTCTTCATATCTGAACAATGGAATATTATCTGACCCAGTTGCCGTATCAGGGTATTTACCCATGTTACGCAAGCGTGTTCCACCATCTTGGTAACCCAAAATATCTTTACGCACATCGCCATCTTCAAAAAGGTCGATTACAGTACTTACCACTTGAAGGTCTCCATAGCCACCTGGAGCATCAGCTGGGTAGCGATAAATATAAGACAATGCATTTGAGCCTTGGTTATCGGCACCACTGAAGGCAAGCTCGAACAATACGTTTGAACCACCGTCTGTAGCCCAACTACTTACAAAGGATCCGGCCCCGATTACAGAATACAATCCTGAATCTATTACGGCCTCAGAAGCTGTAACCGCCCTACTCCAGTCTCCAAAGTAAACAGCAACCCTGGCCTCAAGGGCCTTGGCTACATATTTGGAAACAATGGTCTTAGAGGAATCATAACTGGCATCCATCATATCGAATGCAGTTTGCAAGTCGCTATAAATAGCCGCTTTCACTTCATCCACAGTGTTTCTAGGAGGAAAAAGGTCCTCTCCTTTGAACTCGGTTACGATAGGTACACCAAGGTTTCCACCTGCATGCTGTTGTCCAAAAACGCGTAGAAGATCATAATGGGCAAGCGCGCGAAGAATCAACGCCGCACCTTGAAGGTGCTCACCATAAGCCTGATCACCTTCCAATGTGGTTACATCGGTATTGATGACGATATTGGCATTGGCAATCACTTCATAGGCTTCTTCCCACATAAAACCTGTGTTTGCATTATACTGGTATTCCCCTTGTGTGGTAAACCTACCTGAGTTACCGTTGGAGAAACAGTTGTCCGAACGTACTTCATTCGTTGCGATCATATCGCGACCATAATAACCTGAGCCTGTCAGTGTATTGTGCGCTCCCTTCAAAATACTATAAAGGTTGTCCACCTTGGTCACACTACCCTCCACACTCTTGTTCTGAGACAGGGTAGGTTCAAGGCTGTCCGCTGTACAGGATCCCAAAATAAGACCTGCGGCAGCCACTACAGCCATATTAAATTTGTTAAATATTCTTTTCATCTTCTTTTTCTTAGAAATTTATGTTTACACCTAGAGAAATTGATCGAGATGGAGGAGTTTCAAGTCCTGTTTCCCCTGGATCCACAGTACCATTTTGGCTATCGATATCAACTTCTGGATCGAACAACAAATTGTCGTCCTTCACCCAAGTCAACAGATTGTTACCTCTTAGGAATATACTCAATTTGGTCAAACCAATGCTTTCCAAAGCCTTAGAAGGCACATCATAACCCACAGTTACAGCCCTCAAACGCATAAAATCTGCATCGTAAAGGTATTTTGAGTGTCTCTGCCATGGCGTTGCAGAAGTAGTGAACTTTCCATTTCTGGCAATATCACCAGGCTGCTGCCATCTGTCCAACAATGAGGTGTAACCATTGAAGGCCAATATTGGATATGCATTAGGCTGGTTCAAATACAAGTGCCATCCTTCATACACTTTATGTCCTCCAGCGTAGTAACCGGTAGCATTCAAGAAAAACCCTTTATACTTAAAGTTCAAGTTAAGACCTGCTGTTGTGGTAGGAACGGCATTGCCTCCTTGGAACACGGCCTCGGCTTCATTAAAATTGGTAGTAGTGGCGCCATCAACACCATTAACATACCATTCTTCAACACCTGTATCTGGGTTAACTCCTGCCCAAGTTGGCATGTACCAAGCATAAGCTGGGTGACCTGTTTCAATCCTGGTTCTTACAGTGGTAATGGTTCTTTCCTCACCATTTGGATCTACCGGGAGTTTGGTGATCTCGTTTTTCACATGCGACAAGTTACCACCAATGCTCAAGCTAAGGTCTTCGGTATTGATAACATTGAAATTCAAATCCAACTCAAAACCTTTGTTGTTCAGCTCACCAATGTTTTGAACTTGGCTTGAAAAACCTGTTGTTCTGGAAAGTGGCACATCCAATAGAAGATCCTTGGAATCCCTATTAAAATAGGCCACACTACCACTTACCACGTTTTTGAACAATCCGAAATCCACACCAACATCCAATGTATGGGATGTTTCCCAAGTCAAATCATTGTTACCGAAGGTATCCACATACTGCGCACCTTCACCTCCGTAATCGGCAGAGTAACCAAACAGGGATTGATATTGGTTAAGATCGATAAGCGCGTTACCGGTAACACCATAAGAAGCACGTAATTTAAGTGCATTTACAATGTCTGAATTGGCCAAGAACTCTTCTTTGTTCAGGTTCCAAGCAGCACCAACAGACCAGAAATTACCCCAACGATTGTCTTTGCTGAACCTTGAGTTACCTTCCCTTCTATAGGATAGATCCAATACATATTTACTATTGAACGCCGAGTAGTTTAATAATCCCATGTAGGCGCCAACGTACCAATCACTAAAAGATGAACTAACCCCGGTAGGAGTTCCCAAGTTATCCAAGTTCTGTAGGCCTTCGTCAGCAAAATTCTGACCATCGCCGCCTAAGAAGTAACGACGATTGGACTGGTATTCCTGAAGTAACTTGAACTTGAAGCTATGGTCCTCGTTCAAGTCAAAATTGTAATCCACATAGTTTTGGAACACATAGAACACGTTGGTCCTGTCATATTGACTGGCATCACCACTCGTCGCTTCTCCATAACCATAGGTTGGATTGGAATAGGTTCTGAAATTGTACAACTGAAAGTCAACGTTGAAAGTAGAGCCAAAAGTAAATCCTTTAGCAAAATCATAAGTTACGCCATTGTTGGTCACAATACGGGTCAACCTATTTTTGCTAGAATTGTTCTCTGTCAAATACAATGGGTTTGGCAAAGATCCACCAAAAAGATTGTAGCTTCCATCTTCGTTGTAAGGCAACAATAGAGGTGAAATAAAGTATTTCACGGTTCTTGGGCTTTCAAAATAAGCACTTGTTTCCAAGAAAGCATTTTGAAGCATGTGCGAAGCTTGGTTGCTGGATGAGAAAGTAACCTTATCCGTCAAATCCTTGGAAAAGTTCAAAGACCCAGAGATTCTCTCAAAATCAGAACCAATTACGGTTGCCTCTTGCTGCATATAACCCAAAGATGCGAAGAAAGTGTGCCCTTCGCCACCTCCAGATGCAGAAAAACTATGTTGTTGAATGATGGCATCCTTATTGGCAACAGCTTGGTCCCATCTTGCTTCTGGACGGCCATTGGCATCCCATTCAGCAAAAGGACCGGCAAGAAGGTCAGTCATGGCCTCGTCCTTTGACGTATAGAAACCATCATTAAAATATGCTTCAGCGGCAAGCTCCAAACGATTGGCTGCCGTCAACGGCACTGGACCAGTGATGGCATCATTTTGAAAACCATAGGTACTGTTGATACTGAATACGGTTTTACCCGCCTTACCACTTTTGGTTGTGATCAAAATAACACCGTTAGATCCACGGGCACCATATTGAGCAGTGGCAGAAGCATCTTTAAGAACAGTAATGGACGCAATGTTGTTTTGATCCAAACCTGCCAATGCAGACAAAGACGAATATGCACCACTGGTACCAACATTTCCATTGGTTACTGGCACACCGTCGATAACGTAAAGTGGGTCGTTACCTGCGGTAATGGAACTAATACCCCTAATACGGATATTGGCTACAGAACCTGGAGTTCCCGATGTGGAAGAAACCGTAAGACCGGATACGTTCCCCTGTAAGGCCTGATCCACGGAAGGCGCAATGATCTCGCCCAATTTTTCAGAATCCACCTTTACGATAGACCCAGTAATGTCAGACCGTTTTTGAGAGGTGTAACCTGTTACTACCACCTCTTCCAAGGCTTGGGCATCATCTTCCATATGAACGTTGATACTGCTGGATGCCCCAACGGTCATCTCAACAGTTTTTTGACCTACGTAGCTGAAACGCAACACTTGGCCAACAGAAGCGGAAATGGAATAATTTCCATCGAAGTCAGTCTGTGTTCCATTAGTGGTTCCCACTACCACCACTGAAACACCAGGCAATGGCAGTCCGGTTGCATCCGTTACATTACCCGAAATGGTTTTCTCTTGTCCAAAAGAGAAGGACATACACAATACCAAAAAAGGCATGAGCATGTACAAAAATTTAGTTCTCATTTACTATATTTTTTGAATTAGCAAGGCTAAAAATCTTTATAAAAAGTTGAGAAACAAAAAAATTAACAGCCCACAAGCCAGCGGAATTAACAGTTCGTTAGGTTAAGTTTTGTTAACTTTAACACTCACAAGAAACACAACATTCTGATTTCATGCGTTGTAAGAAAATATTTCACATTTATTTAACTTAATTTTCCATTTTAACAGCCTCAGTGTTAAATTTTTAGTCTCCATGTTAAAGTCTTGTTATCGGGACATTTTTGAAGCTGGAACGGACGAAGCAGGCCGTGGATGTCTTGCCGGACCCGTCACCGCCGCTGCCATTATACTCCCAGAAGGTTTTAAAAACCCTATCTTGAACGACTCCAAGCAGTTATCCGAAGCCAAACGGGATTTCCTCAGACCTATCCTCGAAATGGAATCCATCACCTTTGGGGTATGCCATGTTTTTGAGGATGAAATAGACGAGATCAACATCCTCAACGCCTCCATTTTGGCCATGCACAGAGCCTTGAAATTGATGGCCAAACCACCTTCCTTCATTCTGGTGGACGGCAATCGGTTCAAACCTTATCACAACATTGCCCATGAATGTATCGTGAAGGGCGATTCCAAATTCATGAGTATTGCAGCAGCTTCCGTTTTGGCCAAAACCCATCGGGATGAATACATGGAAAAAATCCATGAAGAATTCCCCATGTACAATTGGAAACAGAACAAAGGTTACCCCACAAAGGAGCACCGAGAGGCCATCAAACAATACGGATTGACGAAATACCATCGAAAAAGCTTCAGACAACTCCCCGAACAATTGACACTGGATATTTAAAAATCCTAACTTTGTTTCAAACTTCGACCATGAGACAAAAGCTGTTGTTCTGTTTGCTCACTCTTTTTATACTGGTATCGTGCACCAATGAGGTAAAGACCAAAGCCACGTTACTGGACCAACTCCCCCCCAACCCATCATTGATCTTAAAAATCAACAATCTCACCAATTTAAGGAGCGAGTTGAAAAACAATGCTTTTTTGGAAAAAATGAAAGGCCTGGCCAACCTGACAAATATCCTTGACAAGTTAAAGGGAATGGAATCCCTATCTAGTGAATCTACCTGCTTATTGGCCGTTTATGAAGTGGGCAAGGACTCCTATGATTTTGTTTTGATCACCAATACAAAACCAGAGCTATTTAATATTGAGGACGTGGCCAACAAAACAGTGGAAACGCTTACTTACCAAGGCTCCCAAATCACTAAATATAGCCTAGACAGTGTAGAGATTTACAGTTTGTCTCGCGATAAAGTAATGGTCTTCAGCTCTTCCAACCTGCTTGTGGAAAATATAATCAGGGCCAAAGAGGAAAATCCGATCGACCCTACTTTGAGAAAATTATATGAGGCGGCACCATCCAAGAAATCGGCCACCTTGTTCCTAAATTTGACCACTTCTCCATCCATATTATCTTTTGCTACATCTGCGGATGAAAAAGCGAGTCCCCTAGCAGAATGGGTTTCCCTTGATTTTACGGCCAATTCCGATCAAGTGAACCTTACCGGGATAGCCATGGCGCCCGATTCCACCAAAAACTTCATCAACCTGTTCAAGGGTACAAATCCACTGACCAATAAAACCCCTCAATTTGCGCCGCTCAATGCCCAAGCGGTGGTGTCGTACACTTTTGATGACTACCAAGTTTTCGCCAAAAACCAGAACACCTATTTAGATAGAACTAAACCAGTGGACACTTTGTTCAATACCATTGAGGAAATTGGCATCATCTACTTGAACAATCAAAAAGCGGTCCTTTTGAATTCTTATGGTACCGAGAGCCTCTACAATTATATGGACACCCATAAAACCGGTTCCGAATCTTATCAAAGCAGTGAGATCATGGAACTACCCGATAAAAATTTCATCACCTCAAGCTTCAACCCTTTGGTCAAAGATTTTGAGTCGAATTATTGCACCATTCTGGAAAACAGCTTTATCTATTCACAGGACAAGGAAACACTCCAGACCATAATCAGCAATTACAAAAGCACCTCTTCCTTTATCAATTCGCCCGTTTACATGACCGCGAAGACCCCTTTGGCCAGTGAGTCCAGCGTACTTTTTGTAGCTGATGGTTCCGGCATCCAATATTTCGCGGAAAAGGAACTTGCTCCGGAAGTCTTTCAATCCATTCAAAAAAATGATCTGGACAATCAGGCTTTTGCTTCGCAATTGGTGGCTGATAATGATTTTGCCCACTTCAACATGCTGGTTTCCAAAATTGGAAAAACCCAGGAAAGCAATTCGGTTTCGCCACTTTTCACTTTGGAACTGGATACCGATTTAGCCATAGACCCCCAATTTGTGACCAACCACAGGACCAAAGAACAAGAGATTGTGGTGCAGGACCAAAACAATGTACTGTACCTTATCTCTACCGATGGAAAGGTTTTATGGACCAAACAACTCGAAGGGAGGATTCAACCCCCTATTCAACAAGTGGACATATACAAAAACGGAAGGTTACAACTCGCCTTTTGCACCAATGACCAATTCATGCTAGTAGATCGTAATGGAGAGGATGTTCCACCTTTCAAGATCGATTTTGAAGGAGGCAACCTTAATCCGCTGGCTGTCTTTGATTATGAGGGCAAAAAAGATTACCGCTTTGTAATCACCCAGGGCCGCAAAGTATTCATGTACAACAACCAAGGGAAAATTGTGAGCGGCTTTACATTTAAAGAAGCACCGAGCAATATTGTTGGGGTCCCCCAGCATTTTAGGGTAAGCAACAAGGATTATCTCGTTTTCAAACTGGAGGACAATACCCTTAAAATTTTGCATAGGACCGGTAGCGATAGAATCAAAGTGGCAGAAAAAATCGATTTTTCCAACAACGAAGTCTTCCTGTATAAGAACAAGTTTTCTTTGACCAATAAAACTGGGGTGCTGCATCAAATCGACACCAACGGAAAATTGACCGCGACCAACTTCAACCTGAACAAAGACCACGGTATGTATGCCACCAGCAATACGTTGGTGTTCATGGATGATAACATATTAACAATCAAGGGAAGAAAGGCGGAATTGGACCTTGGCGTGTACACCAAACCTAAGATTTTCTACATCAATGATAAGATCTATGTAAGCGTGACCGATATTCAGAACCAGCAGATTTACCTCTTTGACAGTCAGGCCAAACCCATTCCCAATTTTCCGGTATTTGGCAGTTCGTTGATCGACCTGACGGATATGGACAATGACAAAAATTTGGAATTGGTGGCCAAGGATCAGGACAACTCTTTGATCGTTTACAAATTGAATTGACCCTTGGTTACGACCTATACAATTCTGGGTGCAGGTCATACATTTTCATTTAGTGCCAGTACATGATTTTGGTAGTTTCGGTAGCATTGCTTTTTCGATACAAACCAAAACACACTAAAATGAAAACCTCCAACAAACTATTCTATTGTTTAACCCTGTTCTTGCTCATCGGATCGGGAACACAGGCGCAGTTCTTGAAAAAACTGGCAAAAAAAGCCGAGGATGCCGCGCAACGAACGGTGGAACGTAGAGTGGAAAATGAAACTTCCAAAAAAACGGACCAGGCCTTGGATAGCATCCTTGAACCGGAATCGGGCGAGAAAAAAGCACCCACAACCTCTGGCGGGGGCGGTCAGGTAGAAAATCCTGAAACCCCTTTGGAAACCAAAGATGCACCGATAACCACCGGTTCCAAATCCATGACGGTGTACAGCAAATTCGACTATGTTCCAGGCGATAAAACCATTTTCTTTGATGATTATGCCCATGATTTCATTGGCGACTTCCCCTCCAAATGGAACACCAATGGATCGGGTGAAGTAGTCACTGTCAACGATTCGCCACAGCGATGGTTGGAATTGATTCCAGGTTACGGTATCTATTTTATCCCCAACGTGCCAGACCTACCCGAAGAATATACCATTGAGTTTGATATGTTGACCTACGGCTTGGACGATCAGACCTCTTCCACGGCCAACCTAAAAATTATGCTGAGTGACGACAAGACCTTTAATGAAGGGGACCATCATGTAGAGGTCTATATCCCAGTAGGGCAATACGCTGCGTTCAGCATAAGCATGCGAAACTACCTACGTGCCGAAGGATCTCCCATCAACAGTGAAGTCCGTGCCGATATTAGAAAGGCCGTACTTAACCAGCCCCATATCTCCATAGCCGTGAACAAATCAAGGTTTAGGCTATGGGTAAACGAGGAAAAATATGTGGACATTCCCAAACTAGTTCCGGAAAACAAGATCAGCACCCTCAAGTTCAATTCTAATGGCCTTCAGGATGGAAAGGAGAAAATCTTCATTTCCAATCTTAAAGTGGCCGAGGGAGGCGTAGATCTTAGACGAAAACTGCTTGAAGAAGGAAAAGTATCCACCAATGGCATCCTTTTCAATTCTGGTTCCGCCAATATCCAGCCCCAGTCCATGGGCATCATCCGCCAGATTTCACAAGTGCTTCAACAGGATACCTCCATCAAACTAAAGATTGTGGGCCATACGGATTCCGATGGGTCCGATGCAAATAACCTGAAACTTTCCAAGGACAGGGCCGAAGCCGTAAAAAACAGTTTGGTTACCGTTTACGGAGTGGCCGCGGACCGTTTGGTTTCCGAAGGAAAGGGTGAAGGCGAACCTGTGGGCGACAACAATACCCCTGAAGGCAAATCGCAGAACCGCCGAGTAGAATTCATAAAACTTTAAACCAAGACACTATATCATGAAATCGAAAATTTTAATTATCCTGACCACCTTTTTTGCCCTGAACCTATCCTTTGGTCAAACCTCCTGCAGCCAATACTACCCCATGGTAGAAGGCGCCACTTTTGAATACACCAGCTATGATAAGAAAGGTGGCGAAGAAGGCAAGATCAATTATAAAGTTACCAACGTAACGGGTTCCGGCGACAACATTTCGGCCACCATGGTGATGGATATTTCTGATAAAAAGGGCAATACCTATTCGTCGGAATATGACATTATGTGCGATGGCAATGTGGTAAAAGTGGATTTTAAATCGCTGATGAACGAACAGATGTTGAGCCAAATGGGTGATATTGAGATGGACATTACCGGAACAGATATTGAATGGCCCAATAGTTTGAATGTGGGGCAATCCCTCCCTGATGGTAACCTGAACGTAAAAATGAAAATGAGCGGGGCCATCAACATGAACATGAATGTGGAAACCATTAACCGCAAAGTGGAAAAACAGGAAAGCGTAACCACGCCCGCCGGTACGTTTGACTGCTACGTGGTTTACAGCGAAACCAAGACCAAAATGATGGTGGGCAACCAAGTTTCACCTTCACGCGTTTGGTTGTCTGAAGGTGTGGGCATGGTAAAACAGGAATCCTACAACAAAAGCGGCAAACTGATGACCAGCTCCATGCTGACACAGTTCAGTAAATAATTTTACTTTTTACTTAAAATGGAAACCCCGAGGCAATGCCTCGGGGTTTTTGTTATGTTATGTTTGGAAAAAATTTATCAGTTTTTCAGGTTGAATTTATCGGCTCGTATAACCGTCAGTTACAGGTTTGTTGGACGTATTGTCGTTTTGCATACAATGTTCCGTAATTCCAAATGGATTCCAGCCTGCCCTGAGCGAAGTCGAAGGGTAGTCGAATCCGTAGTATTTGTGGTAATAAATTGATGTGTAAAGTGTTTTATTACTCTCTATTTATCCATCTCCATTCAATATATTCAGATAAACCTTGTAAGTCTTGATAAACTGAAAAATGATTGTATCCATAACGGTGCAATTCAAATTTTAGTTTTTTACGATATTTCCTATCAATGATAATTTTTTCTAAAGCTCCTTTTGCAGGTGCTTTTGAAAAGGATTTAGAAGGATTTGGATGAATTGTAAATAAACCTTGTTGCGCAATTATTCTTTTAGTTATTGATCTTGGTTTATAAACTGTAACACTTTTAAATTCAAAAGGGTCTTTATCAGTTATTGCATAATTTTCGTATTGAAATTTATATACGGCAGCATCATAATCTGCGTCATTAGCAACTGCAAAAAATACAGCTATCATAGGATTTTGTGTCCAATCCAAAAGCCGTGTCGGAACTCCGTGATGTTGAGCAAAGGCAAGCCATTCCCAATTGTTTTCAGGTTTAATGCTTAAAAAAGGCAAAGAATTATCTTTAAAATATTCAATGGCTGATTTGTCACTAACTTTATTAAATGGTTCTCTTCCAGCCTTTGGCAATAATTCCCAATCAGCATTTGATTGTCCACGATATATTGTTGAGCGATTTGAGCTTTCAAGTAAATCGTGTAAATCACCAAACTTATTTATTTTGAATTCTTTCATTCACATTAAGGATATGAATCGCTATTAATGATTTATTTCGACCGATACCGAATCAACTTCAGCACAAGTAAGTGAAGTTAGCCTTTTTAGCTGAATTAAAACTGCTCCTTTTCTTGCTCCAATTCCGTTTCAAACAAACCTACAAACTAACGACCAGCCCCATGTTAACGAAGTAAATAAAGGATTTACCATTGCTGGATTATCAGACAAACCTGTCCATCCCGCAACGCAAATTCTTTGGCTCCCCAAGGTCGAAGTGTGATTTTGCTGAGATTGGGATGCAAATATTCTGGATGTGATAAGCTAATCCTTTTATAGGCTTCTTCAATGTTATTTGTTACAAGCCTAAACTCAGGTTGATGTTCCTTGGCCAATGCTTCGTGCTCAAAAAGCATGAGATGGAACTCATTGCTTTCAATCACACAAAATGGTTCCTTTGAACTCAATTCCTCATGCCCCATTCTAAGTCCAAGACAATCTACAAAAAACTTGAGACCGTCATTAATATTTTTATAGTAGACATTAGGAACCAATCTGTTAAAATCCATAGTTGACTTCATTTGACATTGACAGTTAAGGATTAGCTAAACTTCGTTTCAATGATTTTTAGCCTGAGATGAGTGAAGTTAACCTTTTTTCAAAACTAAAGTTCCAACTTCTTCAGAACTTGGTCCTTATCAACTTTTCGCAGCACCACAATACCAATGATAAAAAGTGGCAGCACCAATAACATGGGCACCATATATTCTATGATTTGACCTACCAAAGAGGTTGTCCCCAGGGCATCTTCTGGAATGTTCTCAGAAACTTTGATTCCTGGAAGCGTGCCAAGCAAAAAGAAGAAATTTATGAGTCCATGTGTAATGGCAAGTGGAACCAACTTGTTGGTTTTCAATAAAAGTACCCCAAAGAAAAAACCAATGAATGTTGCATAAATGCACTGCACCAACACTTGTGGGACATTGTTATTTACAGTTAAGTTCAAAAGATGTGTAGCACCAAAAAACAATGCCGGAAACAAGATTCCCAAAAACAATCCATTCCTTTTTAATATCAATTTTTGGATGAAAAGAGGTTGTAAAAATCCCCTGAACATAAACTCTTCGGCAAAACCAACCATTAAACATCCAAACAATAACAGTAAAACATCTGATATGGCTATGGACGAAATATCGCTTCCTATGAAAGAGGCCAAACCAAGTAAGAAGAGATACGCGGGTATGAGGTTTAGCCACTTCGAAGTCCATTTGTATTCCAAGGATAAACCGGACAAGGATTTGAGCCATATCTTTTTAATTCCCCAGGCACTCAAAGCAAAAAGGACGAACATTTTTAATGATCGTGATATGTACTCCACCTGAAAAGATGAGAAGTACCGCTCGGGAAGAATTTCATCAATAGGTATTAACATAATCGACCCAATAATGAGTACCATTAAAATACCGATAGCGAAAGGGGAAAAGTTTTTCATTTAGATTGATGGATTTGCCTTACGACGATGAATCCCCAGGTTTGTTACGTCGCGAAGAAATATGGGATGTCAATCAACTTTTGAGGTAATGCCCATAAATATTCAAATTATGGGACTGAAAGGAACGGGTAAAGGTCAAAGGCATTCAAACCCTTATGAAATGTTTCAAATGGCAGTCAATTATAGACTAAGAACAGAATGTAATTATTGTATAACTTATACTTCTGCCTTTTCGCAAACCAATTCCGCTTCAAACAAAGCAGCAAAATGTTTCAGGAGTTTGGTTTTCACTTCCTCCACATCCACTTCTTTTTTGCCCAGTTCCACATTCAGGGAAGTTACCGCCTTGCCTTTGATGCCACAGGGGATCATCATATCAAAATAGCCGAGGTCGGCATTTATGTTCAGCGCAAAACCATGCATGGTCACCCAGCGGCTGGCGCGTATGCCCATGGCGCAAATCTTTCGGGCGAAGGGAGTGCCTACATCCAACCAAACACCTGTTTCACCTTGGGAGCGTTCGGCTTTTATGCCATATTCGGCCAAGGTTAAGATCACCATTTCTTCCAAAAAACGCAGGTATTTATGAATGTCCGTAAAGAAGTTATCGAGATCCAAGATTGGATAGCCCACTATCTGTCCGGGTCCATGATAGGTAATGTCCCCACCGCGATTGATCTTGTAAAAAGTGGCACCTTTTGCAGCTAGTACCTTTTCATCCACCAACAGATTGTCGATATCGCCACTCTTGCCCAAGGTGTACACATGGGGGTGTTCCACGTACAAAAAATGATTGGGGGTTTCCACGTTTGTGCCTTCCCTTCGGTTCTTCACCTTGGTATCCACAACCTCCTTAAAAAGAGCTTCTTGGTAATCCCAAGTCTCCTTATAGTCTTTTCGGCCCAAATCCTGTACGGCAACTATCTTGTTCATACCGCAAAGGTACAAAGACTGCGGTTGAGAACCTATTTTTCCAGTTCTACCTCAAGGTCCAGCAATGCCGGGTTTTTCATGAGATCTAAGAAGTCCACTTGGTAGATCATGGTCTTTCCATCGGCACTAAAGGTGGCACCTTCGGCCGTGGTGGATTTTACTTTTTTGGGAAAGTGATATTTGAGGGTATACGAAGATCCCGAAAGGAACATTTCAGCACCTTGCATACTATCCAATTGCTTTTGAAAAAGTGCTTCGTTTACAATCTTGGCAGTGCGGGTAAACTTGTTTTTGGCAAAGGAATAATACACTTCCGTGGCTTGCTCCGAAGCCGGCATGGGCGCAGGTGCCTGTTGACTGTTCGGGCCCAACATACTGGCTTCCTGGAAGGTATTGAAAGCATTGTTCACCTCGCTGATATCCTTAAAATCGCTAAAAAGGTCGAACAACATTTCCTTCTTTTCAGGGTCCATCACCATGCGAAGGTTGAAGGGTTCCAATCGTTTCAGTTTGGCCTGTTCCTCTGGCGCCAATTGGGCAATACTGTCCTTATGCTCTTCCAAAAATTCCTTGAAAGAAATGATACTGTCCACGGCCTTCTCATTGGTTTTGGCCAATTCTTCACCGCCCATCTCCATCATATCGGAACCATCAAACTTAATGGAAAGCTTTCCGGAGCCGTCTTCCTGTATATCTATTTCCTCGGTAAAATTGCAAGAACTAATAAAAGCAATGGCCAAAAGACCAACCAACAACTGGATTTTTCTGATCATGGTTTTGTGTTTAATGGCCTATCCCTTTTTCGGACATACCAACTTTGGGGCTAAAAATAGCACAATAGCCTTTCTTCCACAATAATGGAACTCAAGTTATTGGAACGAATGCAACCTTTTCGACAAAATACGCCGAGACCGATCAATTGGGATTGTTCAAGATGATCAATGCTGCAATAACGCCGGGCACCCAGCCACAAAACGTCAGCAAAAGCACAATAAGGAACGACCCACAGCCTTTACCGATCACGGAAAGGGGCGGAAAAAGTATGGCCAACAAAACTCTCCAGAAACTCATTTTTTTGATTTTGATTGATGATACTTATAGGTAGCTGAATACCTCGATTTGTTACATAAAACCATTATTTTTAACAACCATCGCACGCATTATGAGATTTTGTGTTTTTGTCTTCCTGTTTCAAATATCATTCCTGTCGGCGCAGTATCGCTTTTCAGGGGAGGTGTCACTTGAAAATGCGGGTAATGCCATCTATTTGTCTTTGGTGGAGGACTACCGAAAATCTTCACGAATCTACTTGGACCAAATCGTGAACAAAGTAGCCGTTGATTCTTTGGGCGGGTTTCTTTTTGAAGGCGATAATCTTAGTACCGAAAACCGCATGTATCGGATTCATTTGGATGGTTGTTCGGATGAATCCGCAGGGGCCCACTTTTTAGGCCAATGCAACAACAGTAAAAGTGTTCTTTTCATTGCGAACAATACGGATATGGTGGAGTTCCCCACCTCCTTTGAGGAACAATCCCTCTGCACGATCAACTCCACCAATCCGAAATCTTCCTTATTGTTGGAATGGGAAATCCTAAAGGAGCGCATGGCCTATGATTTTGTGGATTACCCCAGTGAGACCAGCAAAAATCTCAACATGAAAAAATGGTTCTCGGAGCTGCAGAATTTTGGAGAAAAGACCAACGAACCTTTGGTTGAACTCTTGATCTATGATTTTTTATCGGACAAAAGGAACGAAACCTATTCCCATTATCTTCAGGATGTAAGTGTTAACCCATATTATGAAGAATTGTCCAACCGATTGGAACAAACCTATCCCGATGCCAGTTTTACACAAGAATATGAGGCCGAAATTAGTACGGACAAGGATTTGGCCAGTTTCAAGCAACCCAAAATAGCCAAATGGATGTGGGTGGCACTTTTAGTATTGGTCTTATCGCTTTTGGGGAACCTGTACTTTTTCATCAACCGAAGGGCAAAAATTAAGTCCCAAAATGATGACCTGATGCAGAAACTCACCCCACAGGAACAAAAAATTGTGCACTACATCTTGTTGGACAAAAGCAACAAAGAGATTGCCAATGCGCTTTTTGTGAGCCTCAGCACCGTGAAGACCCACATCAACAATCTGTACAAAAAACTCGATATTTCATCCAGGGAAGAAATCGTATTGCTCTTCCAAAAATAAAAATCGACCCCGGGTCTAGTCCCCATTTCCATCTACCAAAATCTGCATAACACCCTCATTTTGATGAATTTTCCAGCGAAAACATAAATCTGGAACATCATGAAACACACATGCACCTTTTTGTTGATCCTGATCTCGTTGGTCGGTTTTTCGCAGGAATTCAACAAGGAAATCAAAATGGAAAACGGCCAAACCTTTATGGTGGGCAAAATCAATCTGGATGGCTTGACCACTGCACCTTATGCCCAATGGTACCAAAAAGGAATGCAGGACTATGCCGTAAACCAAACCTTGGTCGACCTTTTCAAGAAGAACCTCAAAACCTACCATATCCAACTTTTTTTGGGTACTTGGTGTGGTGATAGCAGGCGGGAAACCCCACGGATCATCAAAATTCTGGAAGCGTCCGAATTTCCAATGGACCAATTGGAAATTATGGCACTGGACCACAGAAAGGACCAATACAAGAAAAGTCCGACTGGCGAAGAGAAAGGTCTGAACATCATCAAGGTGCCAACTCTCATCTTTTTCAAAGACGGCAAAGAGGTCAACCGGATCGTGGAAAGTCCGTTGGAATCACTTGAGGAAGACATGGCCCAGATCATCCTCAACAAACCTTACACGCCCCATTATGCATATTAAAGCGAGCCAAGGCAAGGAATTAAAGCGCAAAAGTGTAATTTTGCGCTTTAATTTTTTATAGACTATGCAACTATCGGAACAAGAAATCGTTCGAAGGGAAAAATTGACCAAACTCAGGGAGATGGGCATCAACCCATACCCCGCAGCATTGTATCCTGTTGATGCCACTTCCAAGAGCATCAAGAATGATTTTGAGGAAAGTAAGAAGGTGGTGATTTCCGGTAGGTTGATGTCGCGCAGGATCCAGGGTAAGGCATCCTTTGCCGAACTTCAGGATAGCGAAGGCCGTATTCAGGTATACTTTAACCGTGATGAAATTTGTCCTGGTGACGATAAAGACCTGTACAACGAAGTCTATAAAAAACTGTTGGACATAGGAGATATCATTGGTGTGGAAGGCGAACTGTTCACTACCCAAGTGGGTGAAAAAACGGTGATGGTGAAAAATTTCACGCTGCTCAGCAAATCCTTGCGCCCCCTTCCCCTACCAAAGGTAGATGATGAAGGAAAAGTGTACGATGCCTTTAACGATGCCGAGTTGCGTTACCGTCAACGATATGTGGATTTGATCGTGAATCCCCACGTGAAGGACACCTTCATTAAAAGGACCAAGATCACCAACAGTATTCGGGAATTCTACAACCAAAAAGGATATTTGGAGGTGGAAACACCCATTTTACAGCCCATTCCCGGTGGTGCTGCGGCACGGCCGTTCTTAACGCACCACAATGCGTTGAACATTCCCTTGTACCTGCGAATTGCCAATGAATTGTATCTAAAAAGATTGATTGTTGGTGGTTTTGATGGTGTTTATGAGTTTGCGAAGGATTTCCGTAATGAAGGGATGGACCGTACCCACAATCCAGAGTTTACCGTAATGGAACTTTATGTAGCCTACAAGGATTACAACTGGATGATGGACACTACCGAAAAACTTCTGGAAAAGGTGGCCGTTGATGCCACAGGCAGTTCCAAAGTACCGGTTGGCGACCATGAAATTGAGTTCAAGGCTCCCTACCCAAGGGTTCCCATTTTGGAGGCCATTAAAATCCACACGGGTTATGATGTGGCCGGGATGGATGAAAACCAGCTTCGTGAAGTGGCCCAAAAACTGGGCATTGAAGTGAATGAAACCATGGGTGTCGGTAAATTGATCGACGAAATTTTCGGTGAAAAATGTGAACACCATTACATTCAACCCACTTTCATTATCGATTATCCAAAGGAGATGAGCCCATTGACCAAGGAACACAGGGAAAATCCGAGGTTGACCGAACGTTTTGAATTGATGGTGAATGGGAAGGAATTGGCCAATGCCTATTCCGAGCTCAACGACCCCATTGATCAAAGGGAACGTTTTGAGGATCAGTTGAAACTTTCCGAAAAAGGAGATGATGAGGCCATGTTCATTGACCAAGATTTCCTTCGGGCCTTGGAATATGGAATGCCACCAACTTCCGGAATCGGTATTGGCATAGATCGTTTGGTCATGTTGTTGACCAACAATTCTTCCATTCAGGAAGTGCTGTTCTTCCCGCAAATGCGTCCCGAAAAGAAAAAAGTGGAACTATCCGAAGAGGAAAAAATCATCATGGACCTATTGAAACCTGTTGGTCAAATGCTTTTGGGCGAACTGAAGGATAAAAGTGGTTTGAGCGGCAAAAAATGGGACAAGAGCACCAAAAACTTGGCGAAACTTGGCATTTTTGAGGTCTCCAAAACCGATGATGGGCTTTTTGCAATCGACAAAAGATAAACCTTTGCACAACAATCGGTTTATCTAAAAATCAATTTTGAAAATAAACCTCAAAAACAGGGTGGGTCTTGATTACCTTTTCAATGGCCTGATTATTTTTTGTACCCTTATCGGAAACAAGTTCTATTTCGCCTTCACCATAAAATTGATAGGTATAAACAGGAATTTTCACTCCCAATAATTGGAATGTTCCATAATCTTTGTCCTTAACCCTGAAATTCTGGATACCCTCTTGTAAAAACTGCTTTACTTCATCATTTGAGTATAATTGAGGTAAATATTCGCTTAAAAGTTCCATTACCTCATTATTACTGGCCAATCCATTATAAAAAAGATGCGGCAGCAACTTTTTTATGGCTTTATCCAATTTACCCAAACCGTGATACGTTTTTGCGTACATAACATCAGTATAAATGGCATCGGCTTCCAATTCATTACCACAAAAATGTTTGTAGGGATAAATGTTGTCAAAGATTTTGATATACTTCAAAGCCGCTATGAAGTTTTCTTCCTCTAAATAAATTTCAGCAAGGTGCTTGGCACTCCTATTCTTGTATAATGTATACTGTTCCATTATTCCACCATAATTCTCATATTCATTAAACTCTTCCTCCATTATTCGCTCAAAGATCTGCTTGGCCTCCTGTTCCTTACCTAACTCTCTCAAAAGAAATCCTTGATTAAAAAGTGCTCTTGGTGCCAATTCTGAATCTGGATACTTTTCCAAGAATTTTCCAAAACCCAAATAAGCGGTCATAAAATCTCCTTGATAACTGGTTTCGGATAGTTCCTCAAACCATTCCAATTCCGCATCACTTTTATTGTTTTGCGCGAATACCATCAAATTAAAACCTAGAAATAACAACACTAACTTTCTCATAATTAACTAGTTTATATGCTCAATTTCTAAATTGGAAAGTTGCCACGCCAATGATTTTTAGGCAATCATGACTTTAAATGAGTGATAATAGCTTCATGATGAGTGAACTGGAAATCTGAATTATATGCTACTCAAAAAACAGCATGGTAATACCTAGATGATTTTCAAAATTTAACAAAAAAGCATAGCTTAGGATCCCATATGGAACTAAGCAAGAAAATAGGGCTGATTCTTGGGCCCATCGCCTTTTTTATTTTAACCAATTTGCCCTTTGAGTTGGTCTCCGCCAAAGGGGATCCTGTAATTGCCGTTGCTACTTGGATGCTGATCTGGTGGATTACGGAAGCGGTGTCCATATCGGTAACGGCACTGTTACCGCTGCTCCTTTTACCCATTTTAAAGATTTTGCCTATTGCCGAAGTTGGCGCCAATTATGGTAGTCCCATCGTGTTCTTGTTCTTTGGGGGCTTTGTGATGGCCCTGGCCTTGGAAAAAGTCAATCTGCACAGACGTATTGCCCTTAATATTATTCGACTCACGGGAACTACACCTAACAAAGTAGTATTGGGCTTTATGATCGCAACGGGGTCTTTGAGTATGTGGATCAGCAACACGGCCAGTACCGTGGTGATGCTACCCATCGCCCTTTCCGTTATCAATCTTTTGGTGGATGATGCCGATGGATTTACAAAAAACGACCAAAACTTTGCCCTCAGTGTAATGCTCGGAATTGCCTTTTCAGCCAACTCAGGCGGCATTGCAACGGTTATTGGAACACCTCCCAATTCTGTTCTGATCGGTCTTTTGGAAAATGAATACAATACCGAAATCTCCTTCCTAAAATGGATGACTATCGGTTTTCCCTTTGCCGTGATCATGATCGGCATCTGTTATTTGGTGCTCGTCAAATGGATGTTCCCCAACCGGGATTTAAAGTTCAATGCATCCAAGGATGTGATCCATGCCGAATTGGAAAAATTGGGACCTACCTCCGGCAAGGAAAAAATGGTATTGGTGATATTTGGGATTACGGTCTTCTTATGGATCTTTAGAACCTTGATCAATGCCCTTTTCCCAAAATTGGGATTGACGGACACCATGATCAGTATTTTTGCCGCCATTGCACTCTTTGCCATTCCCTATAATATCAAAAAAGGGGATTTCATCATCGAATGGAAGGACACTTCACGTTTGGCCTGGGGTATTTTGATCCTTTTTGGTGGTGGCTTGGCCCTTGCGGAAGGAATGTCTTCCAGCGGAATCGTGGACATGGTGGCCAACGCCATTGCCGAGAGTCAGATCAGTGTGTTGCTCACCGCCGGTCTGCTTATTTTCTTGATGCTCTTTATGACCGAATTAATGAGCAATGTAGCCTTGGTGGCCGTTCTGGCCCCCGTAGTTGCCGGTATTGCCATCGGTCTGAACATTCCTATATTGTATTTATTGATTCCGGTGACGATTGCCAGTAGTTGTGCCTTTATGTTACCGATGGCCACACCACCCAATGCCATTGTTTTTGCCAGCGGGTACGTAAAGATTCCTCAAATGGCCCGCGTAGGTTTTGTATTGAATCTGATTGCAGTGGTATTGTTGATTTTGGTCTTCAAGTTTGTGATTCCCGTATTGTTTTAAATAATAAATGACCCTTCCGGGCGGAAGGGCCATTCACAAACTAACTAACTCAAAAAAATGTAAGAAACTAACTCAACCTTACTCTACTCAATTTTATGGTAAGTGGGCATCTGCCCTTGAATTCATTGATACAAATGTATGACTGATTAAAGTGAAGATTTTTACAATTAGCCTTTTGTTAACGATTGATGCTTAGGACTATAAAAAATATTCTTCAGTGATTTAAGCCTTATCTTGACAAACTTTCAGTCTCTTCTTTAAAACGCTGACTTTTTTATCGGGAACTTGTCCTTTTCATACTTTTCGGCACAATATCCTCAACGGTGTTATTTTTTTGTTAACCCATATTTATAGGGATTTCATTAACATTAATGGCCAAACAAAAAGCCCTCTTACGAGGGCTTTTCATAACTAACTAACTCAAAAATTTTGTAAAATGAAAACTAAACCATCTTACCAGATTGCCCCGGCGTACGGGTCAAAATTTTCTGGGAGATACACTGAGGCATCAAAACCCAATTCAATTTTTTCTTCTTCTTCCATATAGTTGATGGATCCGATCGCCACCACATTGGTGTAGGGATCAAAGTTGGCAGGCAACAGGTATTCGCTATCGATACCCAATTCCAGTTCCACTTCATCATCCTCTATATAGGTAAAGGATTCTAGATCTACATAAACCTCGTAAGGAGAGAAACCTTCAGGTAGATAATCCTTGGTATTGAATCCTAGATCCATGTCCTCATCCTCAATGTAGTTGATCGAGCTCACGCTCACCACGTCGGTGTAGGCGTCAAAATCCGCAGGTAAATACTTTTGGGTATCAAAACCTAGGCTGGGTTCAACTTCGTTTTCAAGGTATATGATGGAATTCAAATCAAAATAGTTTTTGTAGGGGTTGAAACCTTCCGGAAGATAATCAGCGGTATCAAAACCAAGATCGACTTCCATATCGTCCTCTATATATACTATTTCATTAAGATCCAACTCATACGACCAATCTGATATGTTACTCAGATCCAAAGTTGATCCACTACCCTCCGCATTGATGTTCAATGCAGTATAACTGTTTTCCAATGTGCCCTGACTATCAGATTTAGACTGACTAGTAACGGCGTTCTGCTGTTCGTTTGCTATGGCGGCACTACTTATAAGAACACATCCATAGACCATTAATAACTTGTTCATTTTTTGATTGAATTTTTTGATTGATGTTATGCTTATAAGACTATACGGATTTTAAATTGTTACACCAATTATGATTTTTTTACGAAATTCCGATGTCGCTTAAGCCCAGCAATACAGGGCGTTTCAGCCCAAAGCACCAGTAAAACGCAGGACTGCCGAAGATTCGTATATCACGCGAAAAAAATGTGCGTTAATATTTATTTAACAGTAACTTTTAATGATTTTTAGGTTCTTTGAAAGCTTATAGTTATCCAAACTGACATCTAATGATCAAAAAAAATCTACCTAAACTAATTGTATTGTTCCTTTTATTGGGTTTCTACCAACCAGCGGAAGCCCAACTTTTCAAAAAGAAGAAAAAAGAAACCGAGGAAAAGAAAGAGTCGAAACCGAAACCTGGAGAGATCCAACCGTATGATAAGGTGATCACCAAGGACGCCAAAACCGATGCCGGACTTTTTAGCGTACACACGGTGGATGACAAATTTTATTATGAAATTCCAGATTCCCTTTTCAATAGGGAAATGTTGATGGTGAGTCGAATTTCCAAAACCGCTACCGGAATTGGCTTTGGTGGTGGAAAGATCAACACCCAAGTGCTCCGTTGGGAGAAAAAACCAAAACAGGTATTGCTTCGTGTAGCCTCTTATGAAAACGTGGCCGCCGATTCGCTTCCCATCCATGAGGCGGTGGTCAATTCCAACTTTGAACCTGTGTTGTATGCTTTCGAAATTAAGGCCATCAACAAAAAAGACAGCTTGAACCCGGCTACCGTTATCGAAGTAGACCCTTTGTTCACCAAAGATGTGAATGCCCTTGGTCTTCCTGATGGCATTCGCAAAAGATACAAGGTTACCCGCTTGGACAGCGATCGTAGTTATATCGAATCCGTTAAAAGTTATCCGCTGAACATTGAGGCGCGTCATGTAAAGACCTATATCTCCAACGAACCTCCCAGCAATGAAAGTTTGGGTTCCATTTCATTGGAAATCAACAATTCCATGATCCTATTGCCCAAGGAACCTATGAAACGCCGTTATTTTGACGAACGTGTAGGATGGTTTGCCAGAGGTCAAGTAGATTACGGTCTGGATGCCCAAGAAAGTAAAACAGTTACCTATTTGGACCGATGGAGGTTGGAAGTAAAGGATGAGGACATTGAAAAGTTCAAGGCCGGGGAACTGGTAGAACCTAAAAAACCTATCATCTATTATGTAGATCGTGCCACCCCAAAAGAATGGGTGCCATTTATTAAACAAGGTATAGAGGATTGGCAGGTTGCCTTTGAGGCCGCCGGTTTTAAAAATGCCATCTTGGCCAAAGACCCTCCATCCCCTGAAGAAGACCCAGAATGGTCCCCTGAGGATGTACGTTACTCCGTGGTGCGTTATTTGGCATCGCCTATTCCCAATGCGAACGGTCCCCACGTGAGTGATCCCCGTAGCGGTGAAATTTTGGAATCGGACATTAACTGGTACCACAATGTAATGAGCTTGTTACGCGGATGGTATTTTGTACAGACTGCCGCCATTAACCCAGAAGCCCAAAAAACCCAGTTCAAAGAAGCAATCATGGGTCGTTTGATTCGTTTTGTGTCTTCGCACGAAGTAGGTCACACTTTGGGATTGCCGCACAACATGGGAAGTAGCCCTGCCTATCCTGTAGATTCATTACGCTCCAAGGCCTTTACCCAAAAATTTGGTACGGCACCATCCATTATGGATTATGCCCGTTTCAACTACGTGGCACAACCAGGTGATGAAGGCGTTGCCCTAATGCCGAACATCGGTGTTTATGACAAATATGCTATTAGCTGGGGATATCGTCCTATTTTGGATAAATCCGCTACAGAAGAAAAACCAATTTTGAACAGTTGGATCCTTGAACATGCCGATGATCCCATGTACCGTTTTGGACACCAACAAGTGGGTGACATCCATGATCCAAGCTCACAAACCGAAGATTTGGGTGATGATGCCGTAAAAGCAAGTTTATATGGTATAGCAAACCTAAAACGAATTGTTCCCAAATTAATGGATTGGACCACCGAACCCGGTCAAAACTATGACGATTTGGAAACCATGTACGGACATGTAGTTTCCCAATTTGCACGATACATGGGCCACGTAGCCAACAACATTGGCGGTGTTTACGAATACCATAAAACCGCCGATCAAGAAGGTGCCGTGTACACCCATGTGAGCAAGCAACACCAAAAAGACTGTATGGACTTCCTACAGGTACAGTTGTTCGAAACTCCAGAATGGTTGATTGACCAGAATATTTTCAACAAAATTCAATATTCGGGTTCTGTGGAACGTATCCGTGCCTTGCAGGAGCGTTACCTGAACACCATGTTACAAATGGGCAAATTGGCCCGGGTCATTGAAAACGAAACCATCAATGGCAATCAAGCCTATGGTTTGTTGGAAATGATGCGCGACCTGCGCAGGGGCATTTGGTCCGAAACCCGAAGTGGTAAATCCATCGACACCTATAGAAGAAATCTTCAAAAGGCACATATTGACCGTTTGGGGTATTTAATGACTGCCGAGGATGAATCAAAACTTTCTGATTTTGGAGGATACCGCAAGTCTACCCCAGTAAATGGTAGCCAGTCCGATATACGTTCGGTGGCAAGGGCGGAACTCAACAATCTGAAAGGGGATATCCGATCTGGATTGTCCAGAATTTCAGATCCCATGAGCCGTTATCACCTTCAAGATGCCTTGGAGCGTATCGACATGATCTTAGATCCCAAATAAAGGAAATCCCTTTAGGGATAATATTAACGGGGTGTAATCGTACTTAATGTCGGTTACACCCTGTTTTTTGTTCCCTTCACATCTATAAAAAGGTATTTCGCAACATATCGTGAAGATTAAAATATGGTTTGATTATCTTAGTTATCCCAAATCTCATCATCATGACCTACAAAATCAAGAGCCTACTCTATTTCTGCTGTTTTATGCTGGCATCCCTAGCCTATTATATGGTAGACCAACACGACCAGTTCAAAGAACAGATCGTGGACAAATCCTATGTGGAAGCCGACTTCCATGATACCCAAAACTTGGAAAAACCCAAAGAAGACCAAGAGGAAGTACTGCCGTAAACCCTCCCAAAACCTTTTACTGTTAAAAGCGTCATAATTGTTGTTTGAATGATTAAACCTATGGGCCAAGCCTATGTCAAAGGTTCAAATCATTTAAAATTTAAACATATGAAACGATTAGCAGTAGTATTGGTCCTGCTCGCCACCCTTGGTGTTGCAGCCCAAAAAAATGATGGCCCAAGAATGCCGAAGGGTCCAAAAATGGACATGACGGCCGAAGAGATGGCCACCTTGCAGACCAAACACATGACATTGGCCCTTGATTTGACCAAAGCGCAGCAAGACAAGGTAATGAAGTTGAATTTGGAAGAAGCCAAACTGAGAAAGGTCAAGTGGGATGAGATGCAGGCGTTAAAAGAAAGTGGTGAGTGGAAAAAACCCACCGCTGATGAAAAATTTGAACGCCAGAATGCCCGATTGGACCAACAAATTGCTTTCCAAGCCAAAATGAAGGAAGTATTGAACGAAGATCAATACCAAAATTGGAAAGACATGAGAAAACACAATGCCAGGCATGGCGATAAAAAAATGCAGGAGAGAGGGAGAAGAGGATAGTGTTTTTTGTTGATTTTAAGGAGCCGCGCCTGCCATGGACGCGGCTTCTTTAATTTTAGGAATCCCCTATTTGTAATTCTTCACGCGGTCATCATTGATCACACCTCCCCAGTTAAGTCCGAAGGCAAAATCGTAGGTATTGCCCTCAGCATCAACATAAGGTTGCATATCACGAGGTACATCTTCAAACTGCAGTTCAACAGTTTTCATATCTGCAGGCATCTGAAATGGCAACAAAGCCGAAGGTTCTACTTTGCCAGATACCAAATCCATCAACGCTTGGTCCTGAACGCCCATTTGCACCAAAATGGCCGATGCATAAGGTTCGATTTCGGCAAAAACCATAGGTTTGGAAACCCTGACCAAAACTACAACCGGTTTTTCTCCCATTATTTTTTTGGTATCCTTTACCAAATCCAGATCGGTGGTATTGGAGGCCAAGAAGGTTTTTCCTTTGTAGGTACGGTTGGTAAAATCTTCCATTGGACTTCCCCCCGCCATACTACTATCCCTGGCAAAGGTTGCCGTGTAAGGACCGTATTGCAAACTAATGGGCACATAACCATTTCCTCCTTCTTCACTATCGGAAACTTCATATCCTACACCACCATTCGGGTTTTCAATACCAACTAGGGCAAAATCCGCTGCGGAAGGATCCTCTACAACATCATAATATTTAATGATCACATCCATATTGAAAGGAACTTCGTTACGCTCAGGCGTCGCGATCCCAAACCAATTTTTACTGGAGGCAACAAAGCGTTGTGGCACATAAACCTTTTTCTTTTCCTTCATGGGCAATACATTGCCTTGGTTTTTCAACATGACCACGGACCGCAATTGTGCCTGGTACCCAGCAGCCATAAATTCAGGCTTACCCACGGTCGCTTCTGTTGTGGCCACGTCCAAATACGGATTTTCAAAAAGTCCGGTCCTAAAAATATTCTTCAATAACCGAACTGCTGACAGTTCAAAACGTTTGCGCATATATTCCTCCCCATGTTCCTTCACCCCCATTTGGTAGGCCTCGATCACAGGATCCATATCATTGTTACCACCAAATTGATCGCATCCTGCTTCAATGATCTTGTAATGCCGTTCAGCAACACTCAAGTTTTCCACACCCCAAGGTTTTCCTTCAAAAACATATACAGAACTCACATCTCGGGTAATTCCCCAATCGGTACACACTACTCCATCGTACCCATACTTTTCCCTCAATAAATTGGTAATCAAATATTTATTATAAGCATTGCCTATATTTTCACCATTAACGGTATCCCTACCAGTTGAAATGGTATAATACGGCATCACCGCCGAAGCCATTCCTGTGGCACCTTTCAATTTAAAGGCTCCTTCCGTGAAGGGTTTCAAATGATCTTTCAAATTATTACCTGGATAAACGGCATAGGCACCATAACCAAAATGTGCATCACGTCCTCCTTCTTCCGGACCGCCTCCTGGCCAGTGTTTTACCATGGCATTCACACTTTGATAACCCCAACCGCCATCATCCGATGATTGAAATCCTTCCACGTAGGCCCTTGCCATATCGGTAGCCAATTTAGGATCTTCGCCCATGGTTCCATCAAAACGGGACCAACGGGGTTCCGTAGCCAAGTCAATTTGGGGGGAAAGTGCCGTTGCAATACCCAAAGCCCTATATTCTTTGGATGCTATATCCCCAAACTGTTGCATAAGTGCTGGATCAAAACTGGCAGCTATACCCAAACTGCTGGGCCACATGGATATGCGCCCACCCGCACCGGCATTGAATTCTGCATAAGAATCGCTTCCATGCCTTGGGTCGGAACTGGTATTCACGGGTATTCCCATCCCAATACCTTCCACAAAAGCCTGTGCATTGTTGTTCCATTGGGCGGCCACACCTGGGGTTTGTACACTGGTAATCAGCACATGCCGAAGGTTATCATCTTTTAAAAAAATCTTTTGGGCATCGGAAAGGTCGCTTGCCTTGGCCCCACTTTCTTCAAAAGGTTTACCATTGTAGGTCACTGGACCAAAAAATCGGTTACCACCCCCCGGTATGGATTGGTGGGCACTGTACAACATAAGTCCCGCGATCTGTTCCACCGTCATTTTGGAAGCCAAGTCGGTTGCCCTTTCTTCCACGGAAAGTCTCCAATCCTCATAGGGATCCAAAGTGCCATTTTTGTTCAAGTCCTTAAAGGCAAACCGGTCTACCGTTAAAATTTGGATCCCCGATTCAGGGGCATAGCCAAGAGTTGCGCCATCCGTATTTTCAACTAATTTATAGCCCTCCTTTTCGGCTTCCTTCCATTTGGGTCCACAGGCCACCACCAAAAAAGGTAATATAGCTACCAAGAGGTGTTTTTTTGCATTTTTCATTTTAAAGTTTGTTAGTTAATTGTAGTTGAGAATTTAATCCATTGAATTTACGGAATGATGGCCGAGTACGGAAATCCTTTTTACCAATTTCTGGCGTATATAACATAACCATCCTGAGAACTGCCTTTATCGTAACCCTTTAAATCCAAATAAGATGAAAGCACGTTTCTTGATTACCGTTATAACCACCCTTTTTGTTTTGACCATTAATTTCGCATAGGAAAAAATGCATTGTCCGCCTTCGGAATGTGCATTTCAACCAGGCGATCAGGCCTATGCCTTTGGGCACAAGATCAAACTGAGGGCCGAACCCAATACCACCTCTGCCGTTTTGGAAGAACTAAAGATCGGGGAATGGGTAAAAATTCTGGAAAAGACCCCATTTTCATGGCCCTACAAAGGCTTTGATTCTCCCTTTTACAAAGTAAACTACAATGGTATGACGGGCTATATCCTCGGGGGATTGCTCTCCGTGGAACGAAAAACCGTTGCTGGGCAACATTACTTTTTCACGTATTCCCAAGAAGGGGAAACAACCTTTTTGAACATTAGGACCGTGGTACATCGTTCGTATATGGAAAAGAAAGTGCCGCTTAGAAATCCGCATTTTACCATCAATACTTTGGGAAGTAAAGGCGTGCCCAATTTGGATGGCATCCTTTATGTGGATTACCAGGCTAATGCCTCCAACCTTGATGACGGGGGTATCTATCTGTTCCTCAACCATTTCAACCTATGTGATGCCGTGGCCATTTCCCAAGTTATGGACCAAGGTTCGTCCAATTATCTTTCGGAGCGATTGATCTTTCCTGATGATACGGATGGAATTCCGAATAAAGTATTGTACAAAATGGAAAAGGGCGAAAACCTGGACTTGGCTACTGAATGGAGACAAACGTCCATGGAATCACGTATTCTGACCTGGGCGGATGGGACCCTTTCACCGAATATTCGGGAGAAAAGAAGAATACCCTAATACTTGCTCAATAATTTATTCATTTTATCGTTTATATATCCGATATTTTTATTTATCGATTTTTTTAACGATATTTGAATAAATCGATTAATTAACCGATATGATAGCGATTCTCACAGGGGATATCATTCACTCTAAAGACCATAAGGCCAGCAAGTGGTTACCCATATTGAAGCAGGCTTTGGGCACATACGGCCCGGAGCCTCTAGCATGGGAAATTTATCGAGGCGATAGTTTTCAATTGGAAACCACCCCCGAACGAGCGTTGGAAGCAGCCATTTACATCAAAGCTTGTCTTAAACAGATACGCCATTTAGATGTTCGTATCGCCATCGGACTGGGAGAAAAAGACCATCAGGCCGAAAAGATCACCGAATCCAACGGAACGGCATTTTATCATTCCGGTGAGCGATTTGAAACCCTCAAAAAACAGACCTTGGCCCTAAAATCAGGGCATGAGGATTTTGATGAAACCATCAACCTAATGCTGCAATTGGCCACCTTGACCATGGACAACTGGCTCCCGGCAACGGCCAAGATTGTCTGTGCCGCATTGGAACATCCTAAAGCCAATCAGAAAGAGATTGCCTCCCTTTTGGACAAATCGCAAAGCACCATAAGTGAAGGATTGATCAGGGCAGGATTTGACGAAGTGCAAAAAATGATCCATTTTTACAGTACACAACTCACCCGATTATGACACTTTTAGCGCTACAACTGTTACTGGCCCATTTTGTGGGGGATTTTGTGCTGCAACCCACTAAATGGGTAGATGACAAGCTCCAAAAAAAGGGAAGATCCAAATACCTGTACTTTCACGTGGGTGTACATTTGTTGCTCCTGTTGCTCTTTTTGCAGTTTCAGCATTTGGGGGCCATAGCCGTTATTGTGGTGTTGCACTATGTGATCGATCTAGGAAAACTCACTTTTACCAACCCTAAAAATTACCGATGGCTTTTTGTAGTGGATCAAGTATTACATCTTTTGGTATTGGCCGTTGTGCTGTATTGGATCGAGCCCTATCAAATTCCGTTTGCGGACCTGTTCCAAGAAAAAAACCTACTGTTGGTCACCTTTTTGGTATTCGTGACCTTCGTTTCCGGTATTGTTATGCGGATGCTATTGGCACCTTATATTGATGAAATCGCCAAGGACGATGAACCAGGCGAAGGTGGTTCCCTAAAAAATGCCGGAACCTATATCGGAATGCTGGAACGGCTCTTTGTATTTGGGTTTATATTGATGCAGCAATGGGCAGCTATCGGGTTGTTGATCGCGGCAAAGTCTGTGTTCCGGTTTGGGGACCTCAACAAGGGCAAAAACCGAAAACTGACCGAATATGTCCTCATCGGCACCTTGCTCAGTTTTGGACTTGCTATCCTCTCCGGGATGTTCTACATGTATCTGGCCAACTAGTGCATAAAAAAACCGTCCCAAAGGGACGGCTCTCTCAATGAACAAATTAAAATAATGGGCACTATTTTATTTTAAAACCTGCTGATCACTCAGCACTTTCATACTTTCCAGAATATTACTTACCGCCAAAGTCATGGACTTGGCAGAAATGGTGGCACCTGAAATACCATCGATATCCTCTCCATAAGTCAAGGTTTTCCCAGACTTTCTTCCAATGAATTGTTGCAACCAACGTTGGCTGCCTACTTGTCGACCATGATCTTCACGATAGATTAAAATCTTTGATTTCTTAACGGTCAAATCTGGAGTGAACAAGACCACGTAATCAAAAACATTTTTCATACTCGGAGCTTCTCCCAAATACACAAAACCTATGGTTTCCTGACCTGATTTAACCCTGAAAAGGTTCTCGCCACCCAATTCCGAAGGGGTCTTTTGGTTCAGAGTTGCATCCACTTGGATCCATTCCAAGGAAAAATCCTCCAACTCAAAAGTAGTCTGTACGGCGCTATCCAGTTTTTCCTGAAGCTTTGGCGATATCTTGGGCAGTTGGAAGGCTACAAGAAAAAAGGCCGTGCAGAACACGGCCCAACCAAGGGCCTTAAACCTATTTTCCCTCGGCATTTGTAGCATGTTTTTTATCCGTGATAAACTTGTTGATGGTTTCAAGAATCTGAGCCTTATTGGCACCCTGTTCTTCCAATTGGTAGAAATGCATAAAGAGCGGTTGACCGTCTACCTGCTTCAACAAGGTCAGATCACCTTCACGGTTATAGACCTCATCCCAGGCAGCACGTGCAACGGCCCAAAAATCTTTGTGGGATGCCCACCAATCTGCGGCTACCTTGCAATCTGTATCGGCTACTTTTTTATAAATATTGAACCCTTTTTCTTGGGCCAAAAGCACATCAACCTTACCGTCTTTTCTAATGACCTTATCGTTGTCCTGTTCGTGCAACCAACCATAAGCAGTGATTTCCTGGCGGTTGCCACGGCTCATCACATTGTAATCACTTCGCTTGGAATACTCCCTTCTTGGAAGGGGTGAATCACTGGTATTTTCCCAATAATGTTTGCCATCTACATGCACCCAAGAAGACGAACCGGCATACCTTGGGCTATCATCAACCTGATATACTTTTTGTGTCCATTGTCCTTTTACGGCATTGGCAGGTAAGGTGGAGAAAGTCCAGTTATTGTCCTTGTCATAGTGATATACGGCTTGATTCTCGAATAACCAATCCTGTCTCCAGTGTTTGATCACGGTGCTATCATTGATCACCAATAAATGCTGAAGGGAAATTTTGTTGTCCTCATCAATAATGGGCAAAGCCAATTCCAAGGCCTTGGAGGTATAATCCAGTTTCTTTTCGTAATCGATTTCCGGAGCAAAGGTCTCGGTGTATTTAAAGGTCACTTCGTAGCATCCGCACATGTCCAGAATGGCTTGGCGGTCCAAATCTTTCTTTTTTTGAGAGAAGCCAATAGTTGTTCCCATGGCCATAAGCATCAGGAAGAGGGTTGTTTTTTTCATAATGGTATCAGTTAGATCTTTTCAAATTGTTCTGGACAAAAATACTAAACTTATTTAGATTGAATAAAAATAAAATATATATTTGCCCAGAAAAATAAAATAGAATGAGTCTAAATAAAAATACTGTACTGGTTTACATATCTTTCCTTATCTGTGCATTGGCGCTTTCACAGGAACAGGAAACCGTACAAAAAGACTCAATGGCTATGCAGAACCTCTCTGAAGTGGTGGTCACAGGCGAAAGTCAAGTGATGTCCCTCAGCAAAAAACTCTTTAAGGTTGGAGTGCTCAACCAACAGGATATAGCCAAAGTTGCAGGCAATAATCTGGCCGATATCCTCAATTACAATCTAAATATTACCGTTACCCCAAGTCCTTCTACAGGGAGGTCCACCATAAACATGTTTGGCCTTGATGGACAATATGTAAAAGTATTGATCGATGGGATTCCCATGGCCAGCGACAATGGCATGGGGAACAATATAGACATCACCCAGATCAACCTAGAGGATGTGGAACGCATCGAAATTGTAGAAGGTTCCATGGGTGTACTGTACGGGGATAACGCGGTTGCCGGGGTCATCAATATTGTTACCAAGCGCGGTTTGGAACAAGATGATTCTTGGCAGGTACAACTTTCCGTGCAAGAAGAAACTGTTGGCAAGGAGTATTCTTTGTTTGATGAAGGCAGACATATCCAAAACCTAAAAGCAACCCATCAGATCAACGATAAAGTTTCATACGCCATTGGTGCTTCCAGAAACGATTTTGCAGGTTTCTTTAATGGATACAAGGGTAAAAACTATGTGAAAATAGAAGACAACCGAGTGGTCAATGATAGCCTTCGTGGACAGGAATGGAACCCTAAAGAACAACTCACTGTTTTTGGCAACCTGAACCTAAACCTTGGAAAGCACAATGTTTTCTACAAAATCCAATATTACGATGAGTCGGTAAACGTGTACAACCACAACGTAATAGGAAGATTGGACAATAATGGCAAACCCAACCCTACCGCGTTGGATGAGATCTTCGACACCGATCGTCTATTGAACAACCTCAATGTTTCAGGACCAATTAACGGGCAGACCATTTACAACCTTTCCTTCTCCTATCAAAACCAAAAAAGATACTACCAACAATATGTGTACAACATTTTGCAGCAAGGTATTGAATCCTACATTGCCAATGACCTGAGTCAATCTTCCAAGATTTGGTATTCCAAGGGGTTTGTGAGCAATATAGTTCCCAAATCGGATTTTTTTAATCTGCAGTTAGGTTATGAGTTTACCCACCAGACCGGTTTTGACGCCATCGCAACCGGAGAATATTCCACTGACGTAGTGGAAAACACTTTGGAAAACTATGATTTTTTTGGGGTGGCGGATTTCAACCTATCCGATAAATTTTCAGTTTTTCCCGGCGCCCGGTATACCAATAATTCACAATTCGGAAATAAATTGATTTGGTCGCTTTCATCCACCTATAACATCACCAATACCTTCAAAATAAAGGCCGTATTGGGTTCCGCATTCAGGGCACCCAATTTTGAGGAGCTGTTCTTCTATTTTGTGGATGCCAACCATAATGTTCAAGGGAATCCTAATTTGAATCCAGAAGATGGTATTTCGGTTTTCCTCGACCTTGAAAATAAATATCAAATTGGGGATAGCGGCATCTTTAGAGCCGGTATCAAGTCCTTTTATTTTGATATCCAGGATAAGATTGCCAATGTACAAACGGATGATGGGGAAAACGGAACTCTGTTCACCTTTGACAATGTGGACTATTCCAAAATCTTGGGATTCTCCTTGGAGAACAGTATCAACCTGAACAATTGGCAAGCCTCACTTGGGGCCACCTACATGGGCGAATCCACAAGAATTGACGCATCGGAAAACAGCAACAGCGATTATTTATGGAGTTTTAACCTGCAATCGTCCATAGGCTACACCATTCCATCATGGGATACGACATTATCTGCACAATTAAAATATACCGGAAGAACCCAAGTGGTTCTGGAAACCGACGAAGACAGCCTAGTGGTTGGGCAAACCGACGACTTCACTTGGCTCGATGCATCCGTAAGGAAGGGCGTCACCAAGAACTTCGACATTACCCTCGGTGCACGGAACATCTTCGACATCGTTACGGTCAACTCAACGTCTGTGCCCACGGGAGCCCATGGCACCACTGCAGCATCCAGTAGGTTGTTCGGTAACGGAAGATCATTTTACCTAAAACTTTTATACAACTTAAATTTCAATTAAAACCAATGAAAAAATCAATTTTACTATCTGCGGTCATGCTATTGTTCCTTTTAGGTTCCTGTAGTGATGACGACTCCAAAGACCTTATCGACTTTACCGTAAGTTTTAATAGCGCTACGGTGAGCACCACTGAGGAAGATACTTCCAAAGATATTACCCTGAATTTCTCAAGGTCTGCTACCGAAGCAGGAACCATTACCATTTCGTACACTGGGGTAAACGCAGAATATGGAACCGATTTTAGCACAGATCCTGCCGGAGATTCCGGGACCATCTCTGTTCCCGTGACCGTGGGCGACCTAAGTGCGACCTTTACATTCAACAAGTTGGCAGATGCCATTGAGGGAACCACAAAAACAGTGACCTTTTCCCTGGACGGATATAGCAATACGGATTGGTCCAATGGATCCACCTCTTCCACTATGGTAAGCTATACCGAAATTGCCGCTACCGAAGGCGTAGTGGATACGGAAAATGGAGGATCTAACATACCCAACCAAGTGTATTTTGACTTCAGCTCTGCCACACAGACTGCCGTTAAAAGGGATACTTGGGAACTTGCCTTTTACAATGGCACCGAAAATAGGGTGTTCCTGAATTCCTCTCTTTTGGTTTCCGCGGTGGAATTGACCGGTGTGACCGACTTGCTTTCCATTACTGAGGATAGCGAGATTGATGCCCCAACAGACTTGTATACCCTTAATTTCTCCACCTATCAACAAGATCCGGTAACCGTAAGTACCGTTTCTGAATTATTGGTTGGGCTTCCTGTGGGATATACCCAATATGGGAATATAGATGAAGGCATCGTGTTCACGGATAATAAGGAAGGGGCCTTGGAAGGTACTGCTTTTGCAGAAGTGTCTACCACAGCTGGTGAAAACTACGTATACCTTGTAAGCTTAGGAAAAGAAATCCCAACCGAGCCCGCTGATCCAGGTAGTATTTCCACAACTGGTGGGGATAGAGGATTCATGAAGGTCAGGATCTTGACCGATGGGAACAGTTATACCATACAATATGCGGAACTGAACGAGACCGAAAGTTATTCAGAAATAACGGTAGCCAAAGATACCAACTACAACCTAACCGCCTTTAGCCTAACGGATGGACAGACCGTAAGTGTGGAACCAGCGAAAGGCCAATGGGACATCAACCTTAGTGGGGTGTTTTCCTATTATGGGGACTCAGGGGGTATTGTTGCCGGCCTAACATATTCCGATTATGTTTTGCACAACACCTTGGGCGATGTAGGAGTATATCAGGTTGTTGTTGAGGGAGATGTACCTTCCTACTCCAACTTTGGCATGGCCGATGTGGACGAAGCCTCTTTTGAGTATGACAACAGGGCCCTGATCGGTAGCGGCTGGAGAGATGCCTTTGGTGGCACCATCTATGAAGACCGCTATTATGTGCTTAAAGATGCTGATGGCAATTACTACAAGTTCAGGTTCACCGCTTATGTGAGTGCCGAGGGTGAGCGTGGCAATTACCAGTTCACCTACGAACGTTTATAAGAATCATTTATTCAGTGCTCAAGGCATAACCGCGCCATTCCCTTTGTTATCAAATCCATTCTTGCGGTTATGTTGAGTTAGTTTGTGTGAGAAGCGGGGCCTTGGTCCCGCTTTTTTCTTTTTTACGATACGATTAAAACCGATTGCGTCAACCCTTCCTCCCTATCTGTGGTACCTTGCTGTTAAAACACACAAATGCAGAAAGATATGGGAGTCATAGCAACGAACAAACGGGAATTGAATCTATACTTTAACGCCGATAGCAGCATCGGGATGCAGACTTTGGCCTTTGTGGAGGCCTCCAACAAAAAGGTTTTGGCCGTGGATTTGTCCAAGACCAAGGTCACAGGAACCCAATGGGCCGAACTGGCCGATCTTTTGCACATCCCCATAAAAGATTTGATCAACACGGAACACCCTGATTTTATACAAGCGTATGGCAAAAACCACGACTTGGCAAGTGATGACGATTGGCTCAAGATATTGCAAAAGAATCCAAAGGTGGTGAGCCAACCCATTTTGGTAAATGGCAACAAGGCGATGCAGGTGAACACCCCTTCGGACGTGTTGGCTTTTTTGGGAGAAATAAGCTAAATCCGCAATATCTCGCGTAGATACTACAACGAACCCATTCGGAAAGATATGACGGCAAGCCAAAAATCACGAATAGCAAAAATAGGAATAGGAATTCTGGTGGCCCTTTTGGTTGCTGGGGTTGCCGCCCATTTGTGGCTTACCCAAAGGGTAAAGTCGATATTGTCCGAAGAAATCCCTGCCCACATCCACCTTAACTATGAAGGATTGACCACCAATGTATTCTTGGGGAACATCAAGTTGAAAAATGTCAAGGTTCAGGATAGCACAACATCATTCCACTTAAAGGCGGAAACTGTTTCGCTTTCTGGGTTGAAATACCTACCCCTTCTTCAAAAGGGTAATATCACTATTTCAGAATTTCTGGTGGAATCACCACAAGTCACCTATCAAAAGAAAAAAACAGAACATGATTCCATTACGTCCAGTCAGAATCAAAGGGAACCAAAAAACATCAACATCCAAAACTTTCGCATCCATAACGGACAATTGAAACTGCTTCAACCCGATTCCGATAGCACCTTGGCACAACTTGAAGGCGTGGAGGTCTTGGTAACCGACATCATTCACAGCGCTGAAATTGCTTCCCAATCATTGCCCTTCACCTTTGGTGAATATGAAATTGAAACACAAAAAGGGTACTACGATTTAGGCCCTTTGGAAGATTTGCAATGGCAATCCGCAAAACTCAATACCACGGAAGGAAGCATTCAAAAATTGCAATTGCATACCAAATACAGTTGGGAGGAACTCTCCAAAAAGCTGGCCGTGGAACACGACCACTACAATTTGGTCATCGACTCGGTCCTGTTAAAGCAACCGGATTTTGGCATGACGGACCACTCGCCCAAATTCCATCTGGAAGCTCTGGAACTCCACCACCCCATTTTTGAGGTGTATCGGGACAAGTTGTTGCCAGACGACACCACCCATAAAAAATTGTACAACCAGGCGTTGCGCGACCTCGATTTTGATTTGCTCGTGAACACTATCCACATTTCCGAAGGAATGGTCGCCTACGAAGAACGGTTGGAGGCCGATGTAGAACCTGAAAGTCTTCGGTTTACGGATATTTCGGCCACCATCCGCAACCTGCATAGCAAAGGCAGTGGCATGGTCTCGGTGGCCGCCCAATCCCAATTGATGGGCGACGGGCAACTGACCTTGGATTGGTCCTTCGATCCGCAGAGCCAGAGCAACGACTTTTTGGCCTCTGGTTCGCTGAAACAGTTCCGAACCGAAAACATCAGTCCGTTTTTGCGAACCAACCTTGGTGCAGAGGTAAAAGGGACCATCGATCAAATGTATTTTACCATCAGTGGTAATGAAACGGAATCGCAGGGCGATATGAAAATGGCCTATGACCAATTTGAGTTCGTGGTGCTGAAAAAGGATAAATTGGGCGTGAACAAACTGCTCACGGCCCTCGTGAACATCTTTGCCAAGGAAAGTTCCAAGGCCGATCGCGACGGGTTCCGGCACGGGGATTTCAAAGTAAAACGCCAACCTGATAAATCGTTCTTCAACTACCTGTGGCTGAACGTAAAAAGCGGTTTGGTGGACACCATGACGGGCAAGGGCAAACAACGAAAAAAATAACCATGGCGAAGCAAAAGAAAAAAATATACAAGCGCAAACGGTACGTACTGCCCACGATCCTGATCGTGTTGCTCCTCGCGTTCCGCTTGGTGCTGCCCTACATCGTAAAAAACTACGTGAACAAGGTTTTGGCCGACATTCCCGGCTATTATGGCCATGTGGAAGACATTGATTTGTCGTTGATCACGGGGTCGTACACCATAGATCGGCTGTACCTGAACAAAGTAAATGCCGGTTCCCAGATTCCCTTTCTCGATTTTGAAAAAACGGGCATTTCCGTGGAGTGGAGTTCTCTGTTGAAGGGCAAGGTGGTGAGTGAAATCAACATGACCCGCCCCACGGTCATCTATGTGTTCGAGGACCAACAGAAGGAAAGCGAAGGCGATGCCGATTTTGATGATTGGACCAAGGCCTTGACGGACCTAGTGCCTATTGACATCAACAAATTGGAAATCCATGGTGGCAAAATGGCCTTTGTGCAGCTTTCGGCCGATCCTAACATAGACTTGCACCTTGAAAAAATTGAACTGTATGCCACCAACCTCCGCAATGTGGTGCGCAAAGAGGCCAAACTGCCCAGCAACCTGTCTGCCGATGCCATCAGTATTGGTGGGGGCAACCTGCATTTGGAAGGCCAGATGGACCTCGTAAAGCAGATCCCCGACATGGACCTTGCCCTGTCCCTTGAAAATGCGAACGCCACCGCCCTTAACGACTTTACCGACCACTATGCGGGACTCGATTTTGACAAGGGCACCTTTAACCTGTACAGCGAACTCGCCATTGCCGATGGCTACCTGAAAGGCTACCTAAAACCCATTTTAAAGGACACCAAGCTCATTGGCAAGGAAGATGCCTTTTTGGAGACCCTCTGGGAAGGATTTGTGGGCTTTTTTAAGTTTGTGTTGAAGAACCACAAGGAAAACACCCTCGCTACCAAAGTCCCTATTGAGGGCAACCTGAACGATGTAAAGACCAAGATCTGGCCCACGGTGACCAACATCTTCAAAAATGCCTGGATCAAGGCGTTCAAAGGGATCGTGGACAACGACATCGAGTTTGAAAAGGTGCAGGAAACCGCCAAGCAAAAAAGCTCAAAGGACAAAAAGGGTTAAGGGTTTTGGGTTGAAGGTTTCTGATTATTGTTTATTGGTCATTGCTAATTGTTCATTGTAAATTGTAGAATTCCCCTAGTTTTTTTATGGTTTTTACCCCATTCCAATTAGTTGAATATTAGTAATTTGCACAACATAATCCCGCCCCTTTTTTATTCCAGCTTAAGTACCCATTGCATATGGTTTCGTATACTAACCCATTAGGTGATGAGAAACGTTGTTGCAATCATTTTATTTCTGATGTCCACTTCCCTATTCGGCCAACAGACCGATACTATTGGGGAGTACTTTCTACAGCCCATTGAAGTACAAAAAAATGACAACCTATGGCAACTGGCGGAAAGACACTACCAGGACGGGCGGCAATACTCCAAATTCTGGACGGTTTCCAAAACCAAGGGACTTACGAATAACCCAGACAGCATTTACCCGGGTATGGTACTCTACAAACTTGCCAAAAGAACCCGGTTGCCTGATTATCATGAGCATAAGTTCGATTCGATTTATGCAGCTTTATTCAAGCAAAAAAGAGATTTGGATTCATTGAGTGTTAAAATAAACAAGATAAAAAAAGAAGTTAACGAACTAAACAAGGATTTGGTACTATCCATGTCTCAAAAAACTTGGCGCATACTTGTGAGTATTATTTTGGGCATTATATCCTCACTCATTGCAAGCAAAATTTATGACCGTTTTGGACCAAAAAATAAAAATAAATGGGCCGCCATTATACTACCAGGGCTACTTACTACATTACTATTTCTTACTGGGTTTGATGTGGATTGGGATATTCAATTGTTTGGGAATAATCCGTTGATACAGAAATGGGGGTATAGCACTCTTTTAGTTGTATTGATAGTTCTAGTTTTTTTGGCATTGTCAGGCAAAGAAGATCAACAAAATAAACCTATAAATACTTCTCAACTCCAAAATGTTATACCAGAATTTTACAAGTTTTTATTATCCGGTAAAAAGACTTCGATTGAATTTAAATATTGGATTGAACTCTGGGAAATGTATGGGGAAGAAAAGCTTTCGATCGAGATTCAAAACCTCCGCAATGCAAGAAGAAAACAAGAAAAAGAATTGATAGCAGATAATATAGAAAGCATGCTAAAATCAATAATCAAGAAATAAGTGATTACGGTTTTCCGTAAGGCCAAATGTTTGGGAATTAGTATTTTGGTTACTCCCCTTAAAGCTTACTGGGACACATTTATGCTTTGCATAAAGAAGATTAAATGCCTCTATAAGAATGCTTTTGGGATTTTTATGGTCTATATAAACAAGTTGTACGCAATATGAGCAAGAAAAGTGAAATTTAGATTAGGAAATTGGAAAATCGACTCAAGTAGTCTTGTTAGAGTTCATTGGAAAAAATACTATCCAAAACTAATCGTGCACGAAAAATTTGAGAAACCCGTAAAGTGGATTTTGAGAATTATAACGGTAGTCGGAATTACGACAAGTTTTCTGACTTTACCATATTGGGCGGGAATAGTAATATCCTTTGCTTTATTTGGAATTGAACAGTTTTTTGAAAAGACTCTTTTTGAATATTCTGTGATGATTCTTCAACCATTCCCAGAGTTTGAAATTGATTATGACCAATGGTTAACAAACGGATATTTTTTATTGAATCCAGAAATTGAGAACCACGCAGGTTATTTAAATTATTTCGGACCTGCTTATGCGGACAAAGAATATGCCATAAAATTCTTCAATTATATCAGATCTTGGAATCAAGACAATGATGAAGATAAAGAAAATAATATTTGCATTTCATTCATAATTGAAAGTGATGTCAGTTACTCGACTTATTTATATGCTAATCCTAACAGGAAATGGCTCGACCCAATGTTTGCGGAATATAAAAAATCGGTTGAACTTGAAAAATATGGAAAGCAACAGCAATCAATGGTAATGCAAATGGTCTTTTGGAAAAACCTAAAGATGAAACAAGGTATGTTTTTCCATAAATTTAGAAAACAACAAAAAGATGACGAACCATTTTATTTTGTTCCTTTTTACATTGATGATGGGAATCCAATTCCAATACAAGAATTAAGAGTTTGGAAAACTCATTATAAAATTAAAGGGCGTTCTAAACTAACACCAAACGAAGTTGAATATCATCATAAATAATAAAATACTGCACAGGACAATGGCTATAAGTTATTACTTATCCTGGATACTGCAGTCTAATAATCAATTTGACCCAAAATAACAAAAAATGGGATTTCATATCATCAACATAGAGAATGGCCGCTTAAAGCATGATTTTGTAGTTTCTTTTGAAGAGTTATCCTATATTGATTTTATCACTGAGAATTCTGTAATCTATCAAGGTGAAGAACACTGGAAACCATTCAAAATTTCGGAGTCAGAAAAATACTGTCATTTTGCAAAAGGCTGGTATAGGACAGGGATACGAGCACAAGAACTTTTTAAAGACCAAGCCATGGCCTTCGGTCTAATTTTGGAAGAATTAAATCAAGATCAGAAAAGCTTCATATCATACACGAGGAACGCAAAAAAACTATCCATAAAAAGAGGTGATTTTCTTGTCAGGAATTATGCAAATATTGAAGTTGATGTTAAATGTAGAGGGTTCAGGAGATATAACGGTGAAATATGTTTTGACTTCAAATGTGAAGACGCCGATAAGCATTTTAACATGCAAACTTTTACAAAAACCCCAGTCTTAATTGCAGTATATGAGAATGTAAACAGCAAACCTAGAGATACTGATGTGTACTTTTTTTCAATAAATGACCTAAAAAACAGTCAACTTGAAACTCATCATCGAAGTGATGTTGGAGAGTGTTATCGAATCCCTCTAAGTTTCACAACAAAAGGATTTGGATTTATTGAAGAAACCTTCGCTAAGCATACAGGTGTCAGGGAGAAATCATACACATTAGAAGAAAAAAGAATTAATCATCCCAATGCCTATCTAAAATGGACAGAGCAAGATGATGAAAAACTCGAAATTTTATATTGTGAAGGAAAGACAATAAGGGAACTGAGCGAACACTTTGGTCGCAACAATGGAGCAATAAGGTCAAGAATTGATAAGTTGGAACTGAAAGAAAAATATGATAGCTGATTTTCCCAAAAGTCATTGATTTTCCTATCTCCCCAATCATCATGTCCATCCGCGATGTCATTTCGAACCGACCGAAGGGAGCGTGAGAAATCCCAACCTCAAAAATAGATTTCTCAATCGTCGCTGCGTTCCTCATTTCGAAATGACACGGAACCCACTTGTCATTTCGAACCGACCAAAGGGAGTGTGAGAAATCTCGAAAGGAATAGATTTCTCAATCGTCACTACGTTCCTCATATCGAAATGACACAGAACCCAAATTGTCATTTCGATCGAACGGGAGAAATCTTCCAAGTTATCCCAATCTTCTTATTCAAATTGATTAATTTGATTCTCATTAAAGAGCCAAAACCATGCCCCCTTTCAAAATAATAAACCTATTGATTCTTTTAGTTTTGGTAATCCCCTTGCATTCCCAACAAGCACAAGAAAAAGACCTTTGCTCTCAATTGGTCACCTTGGTGGAGCGGGACCAACAATACCGGGGCACCAATGATATTATAGCCGATCATGTTAACCAAGTATTGGATTCCCTGATCCAAGCAAAAGGGCTTACCCCACAACAATTTGAGGCCCTGCCCGCACAGGAACAAGGCCCAACCAAACAATTGGCCATTAAGATTGCCGGGCAACAAATGAAACCCATTATCACCAATGATTCCTTGGCCCAACTAAAACTGGCTTTAGACCTTGAAAACACCAAAACCCTTATTGATCTGGTGCAAAAACACGGTTGGTTAACTTCCAAAAACTTGGGCTGCAGTCAATCCTCCAAAACGGTCTTGATCTTTAGGCATGCCCCAAAAGTGTACTGGGAGCAGGTTCGTGAAATCATAGAAAATGAAAAGGCCGCCAACCGTATTTCGGGTTATGAGTATTACGTGATCGATAACCATTTAAAGGGCAGGCCACCCATGACCAAAAAGTATGCTGATTTTACAAACGAGTAGATTATCCATACCAACTTTTTGTCATTTTGAAAAGGATAGGAAATTGGTGGTTGCATAAGTAGGTATAAAATTTTATTTTCATAATCACACATAACCACAACTATGAAAAATACCCTTGTATTTCTAGCGCTTATTTTAGCTGGAATTTTTGGCGTTCAAGCTCAAGTTTCCGTTTTAGACAACCTAAGCATAGAGGTACTCAAGGCCAAGGGCGTTTCCCGTAATTTCAATGTACGGTCCTTGAATACATCCAATACAAAGGAACTAACCAAAGTACTTACGCGGTGCCAAATAGAATCTTTGGATGAAGGCCCTGTTGATGTAAATGCATTCTCTTTATTGGACACCAGAAACAAAATCCGATATAAAATGGGGGATTTTAAAGCTTACAGAGCTGTTGGGGGGCAATCCAAAATGATGCTCAACGAAGAAATCTTAAACGAGAAAGGAAAGCCATATGGTGATTTACCTGACTATGACCCCAGCCATATGACTACACTTTTGACGGCTATTCCAATTTGGCCGTACCTGTCAACTTTGGCTCAGGAGGAAGTTACTTTTCCAAAAAGAAAAAACCAAGAATTCTTTACGTGCATTATGATTATGTAGACTATAAAAAATTCACAGCAGAGATATACTTTTACATATTGACCAATCCAAGGTATCAACCAAAGTTTGAGCTATATTATGGTAAAAGATTAGTGAGTGAAGTTGAATTTTAATCCATCCCAAAAATGAAGAATTTAGTATTATCCCTTATCCTTGGTTTCTTTTCTGTCGGCTTTGCCCAAGCCCAACAAACATCAACCCCACCCTCCAAAGAATCCATAGAAATGAAATTGAAATTTTTGGGGTATCGTTTTTACCAAGATGGGGAGCGTCTTTCATGGAAGGAACTCGTTGATGCAACAGAAAGAGCGGAAGAGGCCAATTTGCTCATTAAAAAAGCCAAGACACAACGTTTGATCTCCAATCTTATGGCAGGGGTTGGTGGTTTTATAACGGGAATACCTATTGGGCAGTCAATTCGTGATGACAATCCCAACTGGGAACTGGCATATATTGGTGGCGCTTTGTTTATTGTTTCCTTACCCATTTCATTAAAGGCCTTCAACAATGTCAACAAAGGAGTGGACACCTACAATATTGCCGTTGCCCCTTCGGCTGGTTATCATTTTCAACCAGAAGTATTTGTCATAAACAATCAAAATGGGTTTGGGGTGTCCCTAAGGTTCTAAAACCCTTCCCCACCACCTCAATCGTCCTATCCATCTTCTTTGTCATTTCGAACCGACCGAAGGGAGCGTGAGAAATCCCAACCTCAAAAATAGATTTCTCAATCGTCACTGCGTTCCTCATATCGAAATGACACAGAACCCAAATTGTCATTTTGAACCCTTGTCCCGAACTGTTAAAAAAAACCTAAAGCCTGCCCATTCCGTAACAACCCTATCCTAAAACCGTCTTGTAGGTAATCATCAAAAAACGTAAAAATGAAAAAAGCCTACGCCATCGTAGCCCTGGCCTTGTATTTCCTTTCCGCATGCTCCAAAAGCGACGACCCTTCCGACCCCAACGATACCTACCTACAGATTCCAGACCCGGTATTTGAAACCATTTTGGTGGAACAGGGTATAGACACGGATGGTGCGGTGAACCAACAAATGCTACGCACCGATGCCCAATACGTAAGCCATTTGGACCTTAGCTCTTCGGGCAGTTTTGACGACATCAGCGATTTGACCGGTATTGAAGGTTTCACCGACCTTACCTATCTGTCCGCCGGCGGGCACCAAATAACGGATATCGATTTAAGTGCAAATACCCAATTGGACACCCTGTACCTGCAGGCCAATTATTTGACCAGCATTGACCTGGGCAAGAACCCCCATCTTCTATTGGTGAACTTGGAATCCAATGAACTGGAATCCATGGATGGGTTGTCCAACGCCACCAAATTGAAAAAGCTGTTCCTGTCCTTTAATTACATGGAAGAACTGTATTTGGACAATGCTTCTTTGGAACTATTGCACATGGGGCAAAACGTGTTGAAATCCATCGATATCCGTGGAGCGGTGAACCTCAAGAACCTCTTTATGATCAGCAATGACCTCACCGCTGTTGACCTGAGCAGTAACGTGTTGTTGGAAACGGTATTGCTTTCGGACAATGCACTCCAAACGGTTGACTTTGCACATAACAGCAAGCTTACGCACCTTTATATTTCAAGTAATGCGCTGAACGGTCTGGATGTGAGCAATAACCTAGAATTGGTGGATCTGCGAGCAGACCGTAATCCGACGTTAAGCTGTATCAAAATTGCAGCAGGGCAGGAAATCCTCACCGTATCAAAATCGGATTACCAAGAATTGAACACCGTTTGCCAGTAAAACTGAAATGTACTAGAACACCTTCCCCACTGCCTCAATGGTCTTGTCCATCCAAGATGTCATTTCGAACCGACCAAAGGGAGTGTTAGAAATCTCAACCTCAAATTAGATTTCTCAATCGTCACTGCGTTCCTCATTTCGAAATGACACAGAATCGACTTGTCATTTCGACCGAATGCGAGAAATCTAAACCACTTGATTGTTCAAAAATTCCCAATCTGGATTAATGGAAGAAATCAGCCTATCCTTCTTTTCCCGTCGCCACTTTTTCAGTTCCCTTTCTCTAGCAATTGCCAGTTCAATGGAATCAAATCGCTCATAATAAACCAAATAAAAACAATTGTATCTTCCAGCGAATGATTTCTTTGCATGTTGACTATCAAACTGGTGCTGGGAAAGTCTGTCTTGGATATTATTGGTTACTCCAATGTATAATACGGTCCTTTTTTCATTAGTAGTGATGTAAATGAAATAAGGTGATAGCATACTTAATTTTATATAGATTTCTCAATCGTCACTACGTTCCTCATTTCGAAATGACAACCCTAACGTCATTTCAACCGAACGGGAGAAATCTCAGAACCACTCCAATAGATTTCTCAGTCGTTTCACTCCTTCGAAATGACACGGAATCGATTTGTCATTTCGAACCGACCGAAGAGAGTGTGAGAAATCTCGACCTCAAATTAGATTTCTCAATCGTCACTACGTTCCGCATTTCGAAATGACATGTAGTGACTAAAATACTTTTTTTACCGCCTCAATGGTTCTATCCAAATCCGAATAGCTGAGGGCATCGTTTAAAAAGTAGCTTTCAAAGGCAGAGGGCGGCAAGTATACTCCGTTGTTCAACATCCCGTGGAAGTATTTTTTAAAGGTATCGTTATTTCCCTTGGCCGCACTGGCAAAATCCACCACCGGTTCTTCCGTAAAGTGTACAGAGATCATACTACCAAAGCGGTTGATCTGGTGGGCCACCCCTTTTTCGGTCAAGGTTTCTGCAATGCCCTTGTGCAAATAGGCTGTTTTGTCCGCCAAACTGGTAAACACTTCGGGGTGGTTGTTCAGTTCAGTGAGCATAGCGAGTCCGGCACTCATGGCCAAGGGGTTTCCGCTCAAGGTCCCCGCTTGGTATACGGGTCCTTCGGGCGCCAAGTGCGACATGATTTCGGCACGGGCCGCAAACGCCCCCACGGGTAGTCCGCCCCCAATCACTTTTCCGAACATCACAATATCGGCATCAATGCCCAAGGCTTCCTGCGCCCCGCCCTTTCCCAATCGAAAGCCGGTCATCACCTCATCGAACAACAACAAAATGCCTTCTTGGGTACATAGTGCACGCAAGTCGGCCATAAACCCATCTTGGGGAATAATGCAGCCCATGTTGCCCGGAACGGGTTCCAAAATAATGGCCGCAATCTCACCCTTATTGGCTGCCACCAGAGCTTTTACACTTTCCAGATCATTAAAATTGGCCAGCAACGTATCCTTGGCCGTGCCCTGCGTTACCCCAGGACTGTTGGGACTACCAAAGGTAACGGCCCCACTTCCCGCCTGTATCAAAAACGAGTCGGAGTGACCGTGGTAGCAACCCGCAAACTTGATGATCTTGTCCTTGCCCGTGTACCCGCGCGCAAGGCGCACGGCACTCATACAGGCTTCGGTGCCACTGTTCACAAAACGGATTTTATCCACATTCGGCACCATAGAAACGGCCAGTTGGGCCAGTTCGGTCTCAATTTCGGTGGGCATCCCAAAAGAAGTGCCCTTTTTGGCCTTTTCGATCACGGCATTGATCACGGGTTCGTATGCATGACCCAAGATCAGCGGCCCCCACGAGGCAATGTAGTCGATGAGTTGGTTGCCATCCACATCATAGAGGTAGGCACCTTTAGCCTCCTTTACAAAAATGGGGTCGCCCCCTACCGCTTTAAACGCCCGAACGGGTGAGTTAACGCCTCCTGGAATGTATTTTTTGGCCTCTGCGAACAAGGCACTGCTTCGTTGGTAGATCATATCGTATTCTGTCATTCCCGCGAAGGCGGGAATCTATTTTATGTTTATGGATTCCGCATCGTGCTTCGACTTCGCTCAGCATCCGTGCGGAATGACAAATCGAAGACAAAGGTACATATCCTGCTTATTTCATGGAAACGGATTTTGACTACAATGCATCGTCATGCTGTCCCGATGGCTATCGGGATCGTTTCGGCATCCCATAATAAACTGTAAAAAGATGCTAGTGAGAACCTGAAACCAGTTCAGGTTGACGCGGTAAATGTAAGTCAGGGTGTTTCCTGAGCGGAGTCGAAGGAATATGGAGAACTATTTGCCTGTCATTCCTGCAAACGCAGGAATCCATCATGAACTTGTGGATTCCGCATCGTGCTTCGACTTCGCTCAGCGTCCGTGCGGCAGGCAAGAGTTAAGATTGACGTGGTAAATGTCAGTTCGAGCGGAGTCGAGAACGACATTTCACAGCATATCTCGACTGCGCTCGATATGACAGCTGTTGTAGATAAAAAATTACTGCGCTCTTCGGATGTTGAGTACCTGCCCGATGGAGATGATGTTATCGTTGAGGTTATTGAGGCGTTTGATCTCGTCCACAGAAATGTCATACTTTCTGGAGATGGCATACAGCGTTTCGCCCTTTTCCACCGTATGGGTCACCACTTCTTGAACCACGGGAACTTCATCCGTTGAAGGTTGACGTACGGTTTCCATGGGCGTATCCACTACGGCTTCGTCATATTGGTGCAGGTTGTAACGCTCGATCAAGGCAATCAACTTTTGCGGATATTGCTTATCCGTAGCATACCCCGCCTGCCGAAGTCCATGGGCCCATTTTTTATAATCGTCCCTTCGGTAATCGAACAAAAAGGCATAACGGGAACGTGAGGTCAAGAAAAGACTGTGATCCCTGAACGAAAACATGGGGTGATTGTATTTACGGAAACACTCGCCTTTGGCGTCGTCATCATGAAAATCGAACTCCCCTTCCCAACCTGTATGGCATTTGATCCCAAAGTGGTTGTTGGTTTTCAAGGTAAGCTCCCCGCGACCGGAACCACTTTCCAAAATACCTTGTGCCAACGTGATACTGGCAGGAATACCAAAGGCACGCATTTCGTATTGGGCTACCTCGGCAAAGGTCTTGATGTATTCTTCGGTATTGGAAATGGGAAAACGTTCAAACCTCCCCGGATCCTCTGGCATGGGATACAATTCCGAACCTTCGGCACTGCCATTTGGGAGGGCCGCAGGTTGTTTGGTCTCCGTCCTGCTCACTGTTGGAGCTCCATTTCGGTGGGTGGATCTTCTTTTTTTGGCCCCGCAACTGGAGAGCAGCAGTACTACCAAAAGTGCAAATCCGATTCGCTTGATCATACGTCCAATAAGGGTAAATTCTTCTTTTTCAATACCAGGTTCATGCCCTGAATGCCCTGTAATCCACCGGTATGAATGGCCAAGATTTGGGTATTTCGGGGGAAAACTTTCTGGTTTACAAGGTCAAAAATACCAAAAAGCATCTTTCCTGTGTAAATTGGATCTAAAGGAATTCCAGTTTTGTTTTTAAAGTCGTTGATGAAATGGATGAGTTCCCCCGTCATTTTTGCATATCCACCAAAATGATAATCGGTCATCAATTGCCACCGATCATTATGAGCGAAGTGGCTAATGGACTCGTTTAAAAAATCTCCTTTCAATGCAGGAAAACCTAGCACCTTCTGATGTTTTTGGGAAGCATTGATGAGTCCGGCCACAGTGCTACCCGTTCCCACGGCACAACAAATGACATCGAAAGTTGCATCGGATTCCGTCAATATTTCGGCACAACCCTTCACGGCCAAATCGTTGGTTCCACCTTCGGGCAAGAGATAAAAATCCCCAAATAATTTTTTAAAAGATTCAAGGAAGGATGCTTCTTCTTTTTGACGATAATCCTCCCTCGACACAAAATGGAAACGCATCCCTTGCGCATGGGCCAAGGCCAAAGTTGGGTTATGTTGCCATTGATCCTGTAATTCTTCGCCCCGGATGACCCCGATGGTATGAAAACCGTGTTCCTTACCTGCACAGGCAACGGCCGCAATGTGGTTGGAAAAGGCCCCACCAAAGGTGAGCAAGGTGGAATGGCCCTGATTTTTAGCTTCAACCAGATTGTATTTGAGTTTGCGGTATTTGTTCCCGGAAATCAACGGATGGATGGTGTCTTCCCGTTTGATGTACAGGGTCACGCCCTTTTCTTTCAAAAGGGGATGGTCTATATGCTGATTGGGGGTGTTCAATCCAAAGAATTAACGCGTCAGGTATCGTAAAAAACCAAAGGTTTTCCGCTTTTCAAGATACTGCATATCCTTTTCATGGGCATAGGCCTCGCGCTCAAAGCTGATGTTCTGGTAGGCTCGGTAACTGTCCAGATACAGCAATGTACGCAGCAACCATTCCGAAATGTAGAGGATGTAAAAAGGCAAGATCAACAGTTCGCGCTGTTGACGCAGATGGATACGTTCGTGGTTGATGAGCACCTCATCGTCCTTCAGGGAATCCTCCTTCAAGATGATGAACGGCCATAGGGAAAGGCCCACATAATTTTTATAGAAGACATGTTTAAAAACGAGTATCACCTGAAATGTATCAAAGCTTTCCTTACAAATATAAAGGCATAGCATCCAGAAAATAAGGCCATCCCGATAATAATAGTAACAATTTCGGTGAATAACCCTGTTTTCAAAATCTTAAAACCTTGGTTGCTTTGATCGGAAAGCCGTAACTTTCAGTAACGATAGGGTAATTTCATACATGAAAGAGCACATTCCCTTGGAAGAGGGCGATTTTTACTTTTCGGAAGAGGGATATAGGGTTTTTACGGAGCAGTACCTTTTAAAACGGGGCTATTGTTGCGAAAGTGGTTGCAGGCACTGCCCGTACGGGTACAATCCTAAAACCAATTCGAGACCGTAAATGCCTGATTCGGCATAATATTTGTGCATGTTTTACCAATCTCAAGAATTTAAAAAAAGTACTATGAAAAGTTTAAAACGTATTGCACTGGTCGCCTTCACTCTGGGTCTGTTCGTTTCCTGTAGCTCTGTTCAGGTAGTTTCCGATTACGACAAACAGGCCGATTTTAACACGTATCGAAGCTATGCCTTCTACAAAACAGGTATTGACAAGGCCCAAATTTCCGATCTGGACAAAAAACGCATCTTGCATGCCATTGAAACCGAACTGAGCTCCCGTGGATTTGTAAAATCGGACAACCCGGATGTTTTGATCAGCATTTTCACCAAGGAGCGTGAGCGTGTTGATGTGTACAACAACTACGGTTGGGGTTGGGGCGGATTCTACAATCCCTATGTTTGGGGTCCCGGATGGGGCTGGGGTTGGGGCAACAATGTGAGCACCCGCACCGAAGGGTCTTTGTACATTGATGTGATCGACGCCAACAAAAAAGAATTGGTATGGCAAGGCCGCGGTGTAGGCACCTTGAGCAACACCAAGAGCATTGAAAAGAAAGAGGAACGCATCCAAGAATTTGTTTCCCAGATCTTGAAGGAATATCCTCCCCAAACGGCAGTCGCCGTTAACTAAAATATTAGGAAGCTTTCCAAGCGCAAATCAACGTCATTCTGAATTTATTTCAGAATCTTATGATGGGAACCTGAAACAAGTTCAGGTTGACGAAATGAATTCTTTTTGGAAAGCTTCTTTTTTTGCCTCAACTTTTCCCTAAAGGGAAACCGATAACGATTTCGTATCTTTATGTTTGTTTAAAACTTGTGTGCATTTGGCAGGATCTTTAGGTCAAGACCGCCAATTCGAGTGAAATTCCAAAGGAATTTTGTATCGAGAAATCAAAGATTCAGCGCAGCTAATCGGTTTTGAATCCTGAAATTCTGGTTCTCGATACGATTTTTAAAAAGAAAAATCACTCGAACTGACAAATTTCAGCCCGAATGCATCCGTGACACATTAGAATTATTTATGACATACGAATCCAATCCCATTCTGGACAAACTTCCCAAGCACCTCAAACAGTTCATCAAACCGCAGAACTATGAAGACTATACGGCCATAGACCAAGCTGTTTGGCGCTATGTGATGCGTAAAAATGTGGATTATTTGAGCCAAGTGGCACACAGTTCCTATGTGGATGGGTTGAAGAAAACAGGCATTTCCATAGACCAGATCCCGAATATGTATGGCATGAACCGCATCCTGAAGGAAATTGGTTGGGCGGCCGTGGCCGTGGACGGATTTATCCCCCCTTCGGCTTTTATGGAATTCCAAGCGTACAATGTATTGGTGATCGCTTCGGATATCCGTCAACTGGAAAATATCGAGTATACTCCTGCCCCGGATATCATCCACGAAGGAGCCGGACACGCCCCCATCATTGCCAATCCCGAATATGCCGAATATTTAAGGCGCTTCGGGGAGATTGGCTGCAAGGCGATTTCCAGTGCCAAGGATTACGAACTGTACGATGCGGTGCGCCATCTTTCCATCATCAAAGAGGCCCATGGAACACCCCTAGAAGAAATTGAAAAAGCCGAAAAGCATATTGAATATCTGCAAGAAAATATGGGAGAACCAAGCGAAATGGCCCTTATCAGAAACCTACATTGGTGGACTGTGGAATACGGCTTGATAGGTACCTTGGAACATCCGAAAATCTATGGGGCAGGACTGCTTTCCTCCATTGGGGAGAGTGCTTGGTGCATGACGGACCAGGTGAAAAAAATTCCCTACTCCATTGAAGCGGCACATACCGAGTTTGACATTACCAAACCACAACCCCAATTGTTCGTAACACCTGATTTCGCTTTTTTAAGTCAGGTGTTGGAAGATTTTGCCAATACCATGGCCGTACGTAAAGGCGGACTTTTGGGTATCAAAAAATTGATTACTTCCCAAGCGTTGGGTACCATCGAGCTGAGCACAGGGCTCCAAATTTCAGGGGAGTTCCATAATGTAATCGAGCATGATGGCAAACCTATCTATATACAGACCAAAGGTCCGACAGCCTTGGCGTATCGGGAAAAAGAACTCGTGGGACATAGCACCGCTTACCATGCAGAAGGTTTTGGGTCGCCCATTGGGAAATTGAAGGGCATCAACATTGCCATTGAGGATATGGGGCCCCGAGATTTGAAGGCTTATAAGATCTATGAAGGGGAGCAAATTTCCTTGGAGTTTGAAGGCGGCATCAAAGTGGAAGGAACTATCATCACCGGCACCCGTAATCTGATGGGTAAGATCATCCTTATCACTTTTAAGGATTGCACCGTAACTCATGGGGAGAGGGTTTTGTTCCAACCCGAATGGGGATTGTACGACATGGCCGTTGGCCAAAGTGTGGTTTCCGCCTACAACGGTCCGGCCGACCTCAATAGTTTTGACCTCATCACCCATCAGTTGACCGAGACCACTATCAAACCAAAGAAAAGTGCCAAAAGGTTGCAATTGGAGCAATATTACCAGCAAGTGCGGGATTTTAGGGAAGGTACAAACACCACCATCTCGCGAAACAAGGTGTTCCAGGTCATCAAAAGTGAATTTCCAGAGGATTGGCTATTGCCTGTGGAATTATACGAACTGGCCAAACAAGGTGATGATTACCAGTTTCAAAAAGAGCTATTGGACCATTTGGAAAACATCAAACGCAACAATCCGGAAGTGGGCCATTTGATTGATGACGGCATCAAATTGGCAGAGGCCAGCTTGGTAAGTTAAAATCCTAATTTTTTAATATTGGATTCGGTTTCCTTCAGTTGGGGTACCATTGCCTTTTTGATGGGATAGAAAGCCAATTTCAAGGTTTTTCCATTACGTTTTACTCCGAGTTCCACCTCGTGGTCAATACTACCTTGCCAAATGCTGCGGGAAAACACCTCATCCCCTTCACGCAAACCCGCTTTCCAGGCGGCACTGCCTTCCACAACACTTTGGATTCCTTTTCGGTCTTCGGTGAATGTAAAGCCCAGCTCGTAGATGTCGTTCATGGGGTCATACTCCAATCCCAACTCATCAAACAATGCGTAAAGGTCCACCTTAAAGCCTTCTTCAATATGTGTCTGAAAAAAGGCTTCAAAATCATCACCCAAAAATTCCTGCATCACTTTAATGAAATAGGCATGGGTCAATTTTTGATCCTTTGCCTTGACATCGTTATAAATTTGATGCATCACATCATCCAAACTTTGTTTTCCCTCGGAGGTTTCACGGATTTTCTGGTCCAAATAGAAGGCAAACACCGCCCCTCGCCAATAGGGTAGTTTGGAATAATCCCGATTTCCCCAAAAATTATCATAGTTGATTTCCGCATTGGGGGCTTCTGCTACTGGCGAAGCATATAGATCGCGGATGGTGCGATTGATCTCATGGATATAAAAAGCTCCTGACAGACCATTGATTTTGTTTGCAGCGATATTCTTGAAAGTATAGTATTCTGTAAACCCTTCGCTGAACCAATACTGTTCCTCTTCGTTCGAATTTTTGATCGTATGCCCGATCCAGTTATGCATCAGCTCATGGTTGAACAGGTACACCAACTGTTCAATATCCGTAAAATCGTTGTTGGAAATGGAGGTGGCAAAGGAATTGGTGAGCCCTGTCCCTTGAAAACTGCTTCCTGTTTCCTGCGGAAAAGGCTGCATGGTCACCGTGAAATATTCCTGTGAATGGTCGTTCCAGAAATTACGTTGGCAGGTCAAGGTCTGCTCCAAAACTTGAAAGACATCCTCTTTTTGGAACGGAATCCATTCCCCTCGCGTGGCCAAACTGATTTGATTGCCCTGGATTTCGCCCGAAAGCACTTTAAAATCACCTCCCACAAAAATGGCACTTCCAAAAAGTTCCTTGTCCATTTGTTTCAACAGTTGTTTCCTTTCCTGACTCCCAAAGCTATTGTGGATGGTATAGTTCTCTGGGAAACCGGTCCAGTCCAAGGAAATATCCAACTGATCTTTGGCATTTTCAGGAACCATGAACATATTGTGTGAAAATGCATGGAAATAAGCATTGCTTATAATAGGTCGATAGATCCTGCCCGTTGACAAGTCACCATCAAAGTCCTGCTTGAGAAAATACTCAAACTCCAACTGTTTGGTGTCCTTGGGATACATCAAAACAATATGACTGCTATCGGCATCTTTTTCCACCACCCCTTCCACATTCAACAAACGCATCTCGCCTAAGGTGTTGAACAGTTTTTCCTGACCCCACGCCTCATTGGGAAACGACAAGGTGGTCACCCCACTGGTATCCGCGGGAATACTCATGTGTATTTTCAGTTGGGAAACACTATCCACCTTAACCGGGGTTATGGTGTAGCAGATATCGGCTTTGGGTTTTTTATTACAGGAAAAGAGAAAAGTGGCTAAAAGGCCGGTCAGTAGAGCTCTTTTAAACATGGATTAGATTGATTGATGAACTATAAAGACGCAAAAAAATGGAAAATGTGACAGCTTAATCCAAAATTTGACCCAAATCTTGCATATTCTGTACTGGAGTGTCTTCAAAAACCAGGGTCCAACCCATGGAATGGGTGAGCACCAAAATACGGGAAAGCTCGCTGACCAAGCGGTTTTCGGCATTGGAACGCAGGGTAGAAGCATCAATTTTTTTCATCAAGGAGGCATTCACATTGCGTTTGATCAAATTGTAATCTTCCGCCTTGAAAGGATTGAGGTAATCGGCAGTGACATCGTAATATTCAAAATCGGGGTTCATCTTGATCTCAGGTTCCGGAATGTTGGTGATCTTAACGGTCTTGTTCTCCTCATCCAGATCATAAGTGACCTGGGAAAGATCATAGACTACCATTACCTCGGCATTCACCACCACCAACGCTTTTTTCTGGGCGGTGACCAAAGGACCAAAGAGTTCGCGCGAATCTTTATAATTGTAGACTTCCGCAAAATGACCTTCCGTGACGATCAGCTTGGAAACGTTTTTGAGTTCTTGCTGAATCAACATGGAATTCTCCTGCAGAATGGTCTTTTTTTCCTTATCGTCGGTACATGATCTATAAATCAGAACCAAGGCAAGGGCAATAACAGCACCAATGAGTATTTTCTTCATTTATTCGAATTTCATGAAAGGATACCTTTCTTGAAGATACGTAATTTTTGCCCGGAGCGATGTTTTGAACTTCTGGTGCGCCTCCGATCCTGGGTTAAAGGGACGGTGCTGCAACCCTTTTCGAACGCTTTCCACTTCATCCATAATAGGGTATTCTTCGGAAGAAATCCAGACCGTTTTGAACTTTTCCCAGATGTAATCCACCGCCAACGCATTGGGATGCACCATATCCTCAGCATAAAAACGATAATCACGAAGTTCGTCCATCATGATCTCGTAAGCCGGAAAGTAGGACACATCTCTCGACTGCGCTCGAGATGATACGATTTGATGCAATGCCGCAATCAGATGTGACTTACTCCGTTGGTTTTCCACAAAACCATCCTTCAGGTGCCGAACAGGGGAAATCGTAAAAATGAGGTTTGCCTTGGGATTTGCCTTGCCAATCAAACTCACCAGATTTTCCAAACTGGACTGGATGGCATCCACCGAAAGCAATTTTTTAGTGAATTCTTTTTGGGGCACCTTGTGACAATTGGCCACTATTTTTTGGGAAGCCATATGTTCGTATACCCATGCCGTACCCAGAGTGATGATGATGTGTGAAGCACTTTCCACCCATTGCCTGGTTAGTCGCAACCTTTGGTTGACCAGTTCCAACAAAGTTTTTTGGTCATCGGAACGCACCTCGGAATGCGCATCGAAACAACGCCAGATGCCTTCTTGGCAAAACACTTCTTCTGGATGATAAAAAATACCTTCCAAAGCACGTTTTACCAAATTTTCCAAAGCCAAAGGCTGGAACAACACCCCGAAAGGATTTTGGTATTGGGGAAACTGATAGTATTCCAGCTTTTCCCCCATGTTTTCCACAAAACAAGAACCCAACAACAGCACTTTTCCCTGATAATCGATGGGATGATCTACTGGCTGTAAGGGTACTTTGGTCTGTAGTTCCATGTTTTAAAAATAGGTCATTCGAGCTTAATCGAGAACCACAAACTCAATTATCTATGGCATCTCAGGAGATCCTTCGACTCCGCTCAGGATGACATCCGGATGTTAAATCACTGATTTGAAACACCTATTATTTAAGATAATCCTTCACTTTATCCAAAGCTTCTGGAATACCGTCAGGGTTTTTACCCCCAGCGGTTGCAAAGAAAGGTTGGCCTCCACCACCGCCCTGGATGTATTTGCCCAATTCGCGGACAATGGTACCAGCGTTCAGGTTTTTGGAAGCTACCAATTCTTTGGAAATATAACAGCTCAACAAGGCCTTACCCTCACTTTCGGAAGCAAGCATTAGGAAAAGGTTATCCACTTGTCCGCCTATCTCAAAAGACAAATCCTTAATGCCGGCGGCATCCAAATCCACTTTTTTTGAAAGGAACTGGATTCCGTTGATTTCTTTCAATTCAGCGATCAGGTCATTTTTCAACCCTTTGGCCTTGTCCTTCAACAATTGCTCCACTTGCTTTTTAAGGGCAGTATTCTCTTCTTGCAAACTCGCCACAGCCTTAACAGGGTCTGGGGTATTGTGCAACAAATCTTTGATCTCGAACAACATGCGATTGTTCGTAAAGTAAAATTCTTTAACAGCATCGGAAGTGATGGCCTCGATCCTTCGGATACCAGCCGCCACGGCACCTTCGGACACAATTTTGAAATGCCAGATATCACCTGTGTTCTTCACATGGGTACCCCCGCAAAGTTCAATGGATTGTCCAAAACGGATGGTACGCACGGTATCGCCATATTTTTCGCCAAAAAGGGCCATGGCCCCATCTTCCATCGCTTGTTTGATGGGCACATTACGGTGTTCCTCCAATGCCAAGTGCCCATCGATTCTGGCATTGACGAAGTTTTCCACTTTTCGCAACTCCTCAACGGATAGCTTGGCAAAGTGCGAAAAATCGAAACGCAAGTATTTGGAATGTACTGCGGATCCCTTTTGCTCCACGTGGGTTCCCAAAATATCACGAAGTGCCTGGTGCAACAAATGGGTGGCCGTGTGGTTGCAGGCCGTTCTCCAACGTTGCTTATGATCCACTACCGCTTTGAAAGTCTCGTTTACATTATCTGGAAGTGATTCCGCAAAATGGACAATCTCGTTGTTTTCCCTTTTGGTGTCCACAATATAGGTGACATCACCGTTCGGGGCTTCCAAATAGCCTTTGTCACCCACTTGGCCTCCGCCTTCTGCATAAAAAGGAGTAAAATCAAGAACTAAATGATATTGCTTCCCATCCTTTTTACTGTCTACCTCTCTATATTTTACGATTCTTGCTTCTAGCTCCAAATTATCATAACCCCTAAATTCACTACCAGTTTGCCTTAAGATTATCCAATCTCCCTTTGAAACTTCGGATGCAGCTCTAGAACGATTTTTCTGCTGCTCCATAAGCTCATCAAATCCATCAACATTTACCTTAAGTCCTTGTTCTTCAGCTATAAGTTGAGTTAAATCCAATGGAAAACCACAAGTATCGTATAAATAAAATGCCATTCCTCCACTAACCATATCCTCATGGCCATTACCAATTACATCAGGACTATCCTTCATCAATTTTATAGTCTCTATTTGAGCTTGTAATTGATTTATCCCGAATTCAATAGTTTTCAAAAAGGAACTCTCTTCTTCCTTGATCACATTTTCTATCAATTGTTTTTGATTCTTCAACTCTGGGAAAGCGGTTCCCATTTGTTCACCCAACACCTTCACCAATCGATGGATAAACGGTTGATTGGTATCCAAAAACGTAAAACCATATCGGATGGCACGTCTCAAAATCCTTCGGATGACGTAACCAGCTCCTGTGTTGCTCGGCAATTGTCCGTCAGCAATGGAAAAGGAAACCGCGCGGACGTGATCGGCAATCACACGAATGGCAATATCCGTTTTTTCATCCTCACCATATTTACGACCTGTAATGACCTCGATTTCATGAATCAAGGGGGTGAACACATCGGTATCGTAATTGGATTGTACCCCTTGCAATACCATGCAGAGTCGTTCAAAACCCATTCCGGTATCAATATGCTTTTCAGGGAGAGGTTCCAGACTTCCGTTGGCCTTACGGTTGAACTGCATGAATACCAGGTTCCAGATTTCCACCACTTGCGGATGGTCCTGGTTCACCAAAGAGGCTCCCGGAATTTTTGCTTTTTCGGCCTTGGAACGAATGTCCACATGGATTTCGGAACAAGGTCCGCAAGGTCCTTGATCGCCCATTTCCCAGAAATTGTCCTTTTTGTTCCCTTTGATGATACGGTCTTCGGGCACAATGGCCTTCCAAAGATCATAGGCTTCCTGGTCCAACGGCAGACCATCGTCCTCGCTTCCCTCAAAAACGGAAACATATAGGCTTTCCTTATCTATTTTGTACACCTCGGTGAGCAATTCCCATGCCCACTGAATGGCTTCTTTTTTAAAATAATCCCCAATACTCCAGTTGCCCAACATCTCGAACATGGTGTGGTGGTAGGTATCCTTCCCCACTTCTTCCAAATCGTTGTGCTTTCCGCTTACACGTAGACACTTTTGAGTATCGGCCAAACGTTTGTGCTTGGCAACGGAATTCCCCAAGAAATATTCCTTGAACTGGTTCATACCTGCGTTGGTGAACATCAAGGTGGGATCGTCCTTCATGACCATTGGGGCGGATGGAACGATCTTGTGGTTCTTCACTTTGAAAAAGTTTAAAAACTGGGCTCTAACTTCTTGGGATATCATTGAATTCCTAGGGTTTTCTTAAATTTAACACTTAAAGCAAAACAATTTTTATATTTGTCTGTTTTGATAAAAGAGTGAGCAAAAATAGGATAAAATCCATACATGTCTAAAGTTAAGTACTATTACGACCCGGACACCCTTTCCTATCGAAAGATCGAACCGAAGAAATCCAAAAGGTACAGGAATGTCCTGCTATTTATATTGGGTTCTGCCTTGTTCGGACTTCTCGGTCTTGTTATCCTTTTGAACACCCGTTGGGTGAACACACCAAAGGAACTTTCTTTGGAGCGCGAGGTAAGGAATTACGAGTTACAGTTCGATATTTTGAGCAAGAAGATGCAACAAATGGAGCAGGTTTTGGCCAATATCGAAGATCGCGACAACAATATTTACCGATTGTATTTTGAAGCCAATCCCATTCCCGAAGAACAACGCAAGGCCGGATTTGGGGGAATCAACCGATACAAATCCCTTGAAGGTTTCAACAATTCCGAAATCATTATTGATGCCACCAAACGGTTGGATATCATCCAAAAACAAATGGTGATACAGTCCAAATCATTGGACGAAATCGCCAAACTTGCCGAGGAAAAGGAAAAATTGTTGGCGGCCATTCCTGCTATTCAACCTATTAATAATGAAGAGCTTACAAGAATGGCATCTGGTTATGGTTGGCGTTCCGATCCCTTTACCAAAGCGCGTAAAATGCACTGGGGAATGGACTTTACCGCACCAAGGGGTACGCCGATTTATGCTTCTGGTGATGGAAAGATTACCCGTGCCGATAACAAATCTTCGGGTTATGGAAAACACATCCGAATAGATCATGGGTACGGATATATTTCCTTGTATGGCCACTTGAGCAAGTACAACGTGACCGAAGGCCAAAAAGTGAAACGTGGCGACCTTATTGGGTTTGTGGGCAGTACCGGCCGTTCCGAAGCCCCCCACTTGCACTACGAGATCTTTAAGGACGGGGAACGCATCAACCCCATTAACTTCTACTACGGAAGTTTAACTGCCGAAGAGTTTGAGAACATGCTCAAACATGCCAATCAAGAGAACCAATCCTTGGATTAATGCACATAGAGCTTCCTGAAAAAAGATATTATGGCATTGGTGAAGTGGCCAACGCCTTTGGGGTGAACACCTCCCTTATCCGTTTTTGGGAAAAGGAGTTTGATGTGCTACAACCCAAAAAGAACGCCAAGGGAAACCGAAAGTTTACTCCTGAGGACATCAAGAACCTTCAGATGATCTACCATCTGGTCAAGGAACGGGGGTTTACACTTGAAGGGGCAAAGACCCATTTGAAGGAAGAAAAGCAAAAGGCACTTTCCACTTTTGAAGTGATTCAAAAACTGGAAAAAGTAAAGGCGGAACTCCTGAAAATAAAGGAACAACTATAAAACACTAAAACCATACGAAAATGAAAAAAGGCATCATTGCCATCATAGTACTGATCGTTATCGCAGTGCTTATTGGCGGTTGGTACGTGAGCACCAACAACAAACTTGTGGACATGAAAGGTCAGGCGACCAAACAATGGGCCAATGTGGAGAGTTCCTATCAACGTAGAAGCGATTTGATCGGAAACTTGGTGAAAACCGTTCAAGGCGCTGCCGATTTTGAGCGCACCACCTTGTCGGAAGTTATCGAAGCAAGGGCAAAGGCTACTTCCACCACAATCGATGCGAACAACATCACCCCAGAGCAAATGGCACAGTTTCAGGAAGCACAGGCCGGACTTTCCTCTGCACTGTCCAGATTATTGGTCACGGTGGAACGCTATCCTGACCTAAAAGCTAACCAAAACTTCCTGGAACTCCAATCCCAATTGGAAGGCACTGAAAATAGAATCAATGTAGAACGAAACCGTTTTAACGATTTGGCCGGGGAGTACAACATCAAGATCCAACAAATTCCCACCAATTTTGTGGCCAGTTTGGGCAATTTTGATCCTATGGCGCTTTTCACTTCCAAACCAGGAGCAGAAAATGCCCCCGATGTGAACTTCGAATTCAATTAAGCATGCCGAACATGTCGCACGTAGAGGAATTTTTGAGTGCCGAGGAGGAGCAGGACATCATCAATGCCATTGTTGAGGCCGAGAAGAACACTTCCGGCGAAATCAGGGTCCATATTGAGGCCTCTGCCAAAATAGACCATTTTAGCAGGGCCCAGCAAATTTTCCACTTTTTGAAAATGGATAACACCAAGGAAAACAATGGTGTGTTGATCTATGTGGCCGTGGACGATAAAAAATTCGTCATTTATGGGGATACAGGCATAGACAGAGCCGTGCCGAATGGATTTTGGGAAACCACTAAGGACACAATGGCCTCGCATTTTTCAAAAGGAAATTTTAAACAAGGAATCGTTGAAGGGGTTTTAATGGCCGGAAAGGAACTGCAGTCCCATTTTCCATGGAACCAAAACGACACCAACGAGCTGAGCGATGCCATTTCCAAAGGGTAGTTTCATACTTGCTTTTTTATGTGTCTCACTGGCTTGGGGGCAATTCACCATACCCGAAAAACCCAATGTTCAGACAAGCGTTTACGACTATGTAAACCTCTTGTCCACTTCCCAAAAAAGGGAGTTGGAACAGAAACTCATCCGTTATTCCGATAGTACTTCCACACAAATTGTAGTGGCCATTATCAGTTCCACCGAGGGAGAGGACATTACCTATCTTGGTGCGCAATGGGGCCACAAATGGGGCATTGGTCAGGCCGACAAGGATAATGGTATTCTTGTACTTTTGGCCAGGGACGACCGGAGGATCGCCATCAATACCGGTTACGGTGTGGAAGGCTCCCTTACCGATTTAATGTCCAAGCGCATCATCGAATCCGTCATCATCCCCGAGTTTAAAAAGGGTGACTATTACGCTGGTCTTGACAAAGGTTCCGATGCCATTTTTAAAGTATTGACAGGAGAGTTCAGTGAGGACCGCACCTTTGGTAATGCTACCCGATTCCCATTTGAAGCCCTGTTTCCCTTCATCATTTTCATCGTGATCCTGATCATTCTTTGGAGCAGAAAAAACAAAGGTGGTGGCGGCAATGGTGGCCGCAGGGGCAGTGGACTTGACATTTGGGACATGATCATCCTCAGCAATATGGGCCGTAGTTCCGGCTCTTCCGGTGGATTTGGCGGCGGTGGCGGATTTAGTGGAGGTGGTTTTAGTGGTGGCTTCGGTGGAGGTGGCTTTGGAGGCGGAGGAGCCTCTGGAGGTTGGTAGCTTTACCCACATAAAATCTTCCAAGACACATTTTCCCTGAAAATCACATCTTCCTAAAACCTAATAAACCTTGGACCTCCTCCACGCTGGTTCGGTGCTCCTTTACCTCCAAAGGAATCGAATTTGATGGTCAAACTTCCCATAAAATAACGCTTCAGTACGGTTCCCTGATAATCCTGAATAAAATCCTGTCCGGTAGTTCGTTGTGAGTTGATGTTCTGGTTGAGCAAGTCAAAGGCCAAAACTTTTAAAGTGGCTTTCTTTTTAAACATCTGAAGTCCCAAACTCATGTTCCAGAAAATGGCATCCTTATCAAAACCAGACCCTAAATTTCCATTGTAGCTGTAGGTGATATCATTCCCCCAGACCAAATTTTCAGGCCAAAAGGTCGTCAACTTAAAGGCCAAGTTATGGGTGATGTAATCGATATCGTTCACATTATCAAGATTATATCGAGTAGAATAGATACCCAATCGGTATTCTGGCTCCAGTTCTATTTTTTCCTTAAAGTTGAACAACAACCCGATCCTTGGGTTCAGGTTGAGGGTTTTGGCCTCTAACCTACTCCCATTGGTAAAACCGACTTGACGGCTGATATTGGCGTATGGATTGATGGTAAACTTCATGGTGTACAGGCTATCCTTTTTGATTTGCTTGGAATAACTGATACCCATCCAACCCCGGTAGTTTCCTGCCACATTTTGATAATTGGTGGTCCTGATAAAATTTTCATCCGTGGTAGTGCTTGAAACAATCTTGTCCTTTTCAAGGGTCATCCCAGAATAAACAAAGATTCCGGTCCGATCTTTCCAGTTGTAATTGTTATAATTCAAATAGATATTATGATTGATCTCTGGGCCCAAATTGGGGTTACCTATAATGATGTTCAAGGGATTGCTAACGTTCGGAACAGGTTGTAACTGGTTGACCGAAGGTACATTTAAATTGGTGTTGTAATTCGTGCTGAATCTTTTCCCATTACCTATGTCATAATTTAGGTATGAGTTGAACAAAAGATTACTGTAATCCTTGGAAAAGGTGGTGGATTGAATAAAATCCTCATTGTCCAAACCTATCTGTTCCAGCCTTGCCCGAAAGTTGAACCGTAGCTTTTTTCCGTTGGAACCAAACCCGATTTCGGGAATGTGTTTGTTTACATTGAAGTTAAAATCTGAGCTCAACGTTGAATTGAAAACATAGTCACCTGTTACCTCATCAAAATCGGCAACAGACCGTTCGTTGTTCTGCTCATTGTTGTTGTAGCTGTATCGGAAATCCAGATATAGATCTTTGTTCAGGGAGTGACGGTACGAAGCTCCCAACTCATAGGAATCGTTGGAATTATCGATCATGGTTCGCTGATCTTGGGTCTGCTCACTGGGGTTGTCCCCAAAAATACTGCGCTGTGTGTTCAAAAAAGATTCCGAATCGTTCACCCGGTTGTTGTTATCAAAATAAGCACGGACATAACTACCCAAGGTGTCAAGTTTTTTCATGATCTCCAATCGATTGCTAAAGTTTCTTTGGAAACCGTCCGTGGTCTGTAAACTGGTACTGCTGTTGATTAAATTTCCATCCTCATCCGTAGAAACCGTGTTGGACGCATCTGTAGAACGCGTGCTGTTCACATTCAAATTGGGCTGGATAGTGATCCTAGTGGTTTTGTCCACATCAAACTCCAAATTGGCAGCCCCTTGATTGGAAATGGTAGCCCCCACAAAACTGGATTCGGTATCGGTAAAATAACTACCATCGGGTAAAATGTTTTCCCGGAACGTTTTTTCGTCATTGTACGAATCGCTGTAGGCATAAAAATAGTTGCCGTCGGTTTTATACTTGCCTTTGTCCTGGTCCGCATAACTGGCTCCCAACGTGGACGAGGTGGTAATCCCCTGTCCAAACCCGAACGACATGTTGCCTATGGCAAACCCTCCATTGTTATTAAAGCTAAAGCCTCCTCCACGGGAATTTCCGACCATTTCATAAATTTCGTCAAAGGAAAACCCAGGATTATTGATGTTATTGGTACTCCCCAAAACACTAATGCGCTTGGTATCGTTAAAATAATTGAGCAATCCGTTGGCCTGGTACCGATCATCCGTGCCATAACCGCCTGATAATCTACCCATATAGCCTTTGTTCTTGTCCTCTTTGAGCGTAAGATTGATCGTTTTAGTCTCCCCATCCCCTTCATCACCCACAAACTCCTGCTCCTTGGTCTTGGTATTGGTAATTTGAATCTTGCTAATCACATCTTTGGACAAGGTTTTTGTGGCCACCTTCGGGTCGGTGCTAAAAAACACCTGCCCGTTGACCAACACTTGATTTACTTCCTTGCCGTTCACGGTGATTTTTCCATCGCTGTCCACTTCCACTCCGGGAAGTTTCTTCAACACATCTTCCACCGTGGCATCGGGCCGGACCTTGAAGGAATCCGCATTGAACTCCAACGTATCTTTTTTGATGGTGATGGGAACCCGTTCCCCGATCACATCGATTCCCGCGAGTTGTTGCACCCGCTCTTCAAGTTTAATATCACCGAGGGTTACTTCAGGTTTTAACTCTACTTCTTGGGCCACGGATTGGTAACCGTTGGATGAGAAGGCCAACCGAAGGTTTTTGTAGGCTGATTTTCCTTCCAAGGCAAAAAGTCCATCGGCATTGGTGATGGTGTACGTGACCAAAGTGCTGTCCTTTATGGTTTCGGCATAAACCGTAGCCGCTTCAATAGGGGTTCCCGTGGCGGCATCCACAATTTTGCCCTTCACCAAAAATTCTTGGCCGGACATTGAGGAAAAACAAAAAAATAGGGAAACGTAAACGAGGTAAACGTAGATTTTTTTCAAATGGCAGTTTGTTTTTGATTGACTTAGCTGTGAACCAAAATATTGCATTGAAATTTTATTAGCGATCCTTTTAACGAAACTTTGAGAAAATTTCAAGGAAAATTGCGCTTGGGCATAAAAAAATCATAAAAAACGCACGTAACAAATCCGTTGTTAAAAAATCGTTCGTAAATCCTAACACCCCATTCATCAACTTACCGGGATCCCATCCCTATTTTTGGCTATATTGTTGTACCAAATTCATAGATTAATTTTTTATACTTTTTGCCATGTCCCGGTTATTAAAAATCACCCTGTTTGCCTTCCTGATTTTTGTTTCATCCTGTAAAAAAAAGGAGGCCGTTGTTGTGACGGACAATCTCTTCAAATTCAAGGATTATATCAGTTACCATACCCATGGCAACCAAAGCATTTCTGCTCCCATTACCATTGCTCTGGCCCAACAATTGGAGCAATTTGAACTGAACCAGGAATTGCCCAAGGAGTATTTACAAATTTCACCAAAGGTGGATGGCAAATTGATCATTGAAAACGGTCGGGAACTGACCTTTCAACCTTCCGAATATTTAAAACCGAACACGGAATATGTGGTCACTTTGGCCCTGAACAAACTGTTCGAGAACATCGACAAGGAATTTAAGACCTATACTTTTAGTTTCAAGACCATCACCCCAAACTTTAAGATCAATTTGGGCAACTTGCAATCCTACAGCAAAGAGCTGCAATATTTAACTGGCACCTTGGATGCTTCCGATATTTTGGATGCCTCCAAAATAGAGAGCATTCTTTCCGTAAAGCAGGGCGATAAAAATGTTCCCGTAAGCTGGGACAACGCTTCGGAAAATGCCCAGTACTTCAGTTTTAAGATTGATAGCATCTCTAGAAAAACAGAAGATAGCGAGCTCACCATCAGTTGGACCGGAAAGGAACTTAGTATTGAAAACGAAGGTTCGGAAAAGTTCACCATTCCCGGATTGAACAAATTTGTTGTGGTGGATGCCAAGACCACTTCATCCCCTAATGCTGTTCTAACGTTGAATTTCTCGGAACCGCTGAAACAAAATCAAAACCTGAACGGTTTGGTGACCATTGAAAATGCCGAAAGCCTTCGGTATGAGATAAACGGAAACTTACTTAGAGTGTACCCTTCCAACCGGATTTTGGGTGAAGTACGGGTTAATGCTTTTGAGGGAATCAAAAGCGAATATGGGTTTACCTTGAAGAACACTTTTTCCGAACTGGTTTCTTTTGAACAGTTGAAACCTGCTGTACGATTGATTTCCAAAGGAACCATTCTGCCCAATGCCGCTTCCACGCCCATCTATTTTGAGACGGTGAATTTGTCAGCCGTTGAAGTCCGAGTGATCCAGGTTTTTGAGAACAACATGCTACAATACCTGCAGAACAATGACCTTACAGAAAGCTACAGTCCCGATTTCAGACCAGTGGGAAGAAGGGTGGCCTTCAAAGTGCTTCCCCTTGCAGAAAATGGGGAAGAAAATTCCAGTTATTGGAAAGCCCACGCCCTTGACCTGTCGAGCTTGATCAAAGTCAACCCAGGTTCCTTGTACCGAGTTGAATTCAGTTTTAAAAAGGAGCACACTACCTATTCCTGTGATGATTCTGAAACAACAGAAGATCAAACGGAAACCTATAAGTCCAGCGCGGATGAAGAATCCATGGAAGAACGCTATTGGGACAACGAGATCTATTATTGGAGGGACTATGATTACGATTGGGAGAACCGCGACAACCCTTGTCACCAGGCGTATTACAACTATGACAGGATTGCATCCACCAATCTTTTAGGCAGCGACCTTGGCTTGATCGTGAAAAAAGGAAAAAACCATTCCTATCATTTTGCGGCCACCAATTTATTGACCACCCAACCCGAAGCCAACACCAAGATAAAACTGTACAATTATCAACAACAATTGTTGGGAGAGGTGACCACGGATGCCTCCGGATTATCCATTTATGACGGGGATAAGAGCGTTGCTTTTGCCGTCGCGGAAAAGAACAACAATTTTGCCTATGCCAAACTTTTGGATGGCAACGCACTGTCTTTGAGTACATTCGATGTTTACGGAGAAGAATTGCAGCGGGGACTTCAAGGATTCCTGTATACTGAAAGAGGGGTTCACCGTCCTGGCGATGTGATCCATCTCACCTTTGTTTTGGACGATAAAGCCAATCCGTTGCCCAAAGGTCACCCCGTAACTTTGGAAGTAAGTGATGCCCGTGGAAAATTGGTACAGCGCAATGTGCTGACCGAAGGTACTTTGCCCATTTCTGAAGGCTTGTTCGCCAAAAAAGAGAACAAATTCTATTATTTCCCTATACCGACCCAAGCGGATGCCCCAACGGGAAATTGGTCCGCTAAAGTGATTGTGGGCGGTGCCCAATTCAACAAATACCTTAAGGTGGCCACGGTGAAACCCAACCGGTTAAAAGTGGATTTTTCCTTTGATAACGAAGTGTTGAAGGCCAACTCAAATAATAGCGGCAAGGCCATCGTACAATGGTTGCACGGAGCTCCCGCCCGCAACCTCAAAATTGATATCAATGCCAACTTGAGCAAAGCTTCCAATGCCTTCCCAAAACTGAAGGATTATGTTTTTCAAGATCCGGCACGCGACTTTTATGATACCGAACTGCAATGGATCTCTTCCAAATTGGATGGAAACGGTGAGTTGGCCATCAACGAAAAAATCAATGTGAACGGTAATGCCCCAGGCATGTTACAAGCAACTTTCACTACCAAGGTTTTTGAAGGTGGCGGGGATTTTTCCATAGACGTGTTCACCAAAAATGTGGCGCCCTACCCCTATTTTGTGGGATTACGATCCCCAGAGGCCAAGCAATACGGTTCTTTTATGACCGATGAGAATAATTCCTTTAGTGTGATTACTGTGGATGATCAAGGTAAACCGTCTGGCAATCGAAAACTGAAAGTTCAGATCTATAAAATTGAATGGCGTTGGTGGTGGAACCGTGGGTACGATAACCTATCCCGATATGAAAATGCATCCGTTCACAGTCCGTTCAAGGAAATGACGGTTACCACCGGAGCGGACGGCAAGGCCAACTTCAACCTAAAGGTACCCGATGATGATGGCGGACGTTTCCTAATTCGAGTGATCGATGAAGCAGGACATGCAACTGGGCGTACAGCTTATTTTTATCGCAATTGGTGGAAAAGGCCATCCGGAGATTCCGAAAGCTCCAAGATCTTGGTATTCTCGGCAGATAAGGAAAACTACAAATTGGGAGAACAGGCCAACATCACTTTCCCTTCGGATAAAGGTGGAAGGGCTTTGATCAGCATTGAAAACGGTACCGAAGTATTGTCCCAACAATGGGTAGAAACTTCTGCCAAGGAGACCAAGGCCACCATTCCGATTACAGCAGAAATGGCTCCGAATGCCTACATCAACATTTCCTTGTTGCAACCGCACGGACAGGCCACCAACGATTTGCCTATCCGATTGTACGGAGTGGTGCCATTGTTGGTGGAAAACCCGGCCACAATGCTCGAACCTCAAATTTCGATGCCCGAAGTTCTGGAACCCGAGTCATCGTTTAAGGTTACTGTTTCGGAAACCAACAAAAAACCCATGACCTATTCTTTGGCTGTGGTAGATGACGGACTTTTGGACTTGACGCGTTTTAGGACCCCGGACATCCATGCTTCTTTTTATGCAAGACAAGCGCTAGGAGTGAAAACTTTTGACATTTTTGATGATGTAATGGGTGCCTACTCCGTGAGCGTGGACAACATCTACGCCATCGGTGGGGGTGATATTGGCGCCGGGGCGAAAAATCGAAAGGCCCAACGCTTTAAACCTGTCGTCACCTATTTGGGTCCCTTTACCCTGAAGGCTGGAGAAAAAGCATCTCACACCATCGATATGCCAAATTATGTAGGCTCGGTTCGTACCATGGTCGTTGCCGGTAACTTGAACAGTGCCTACGGAAACGCCGAAAAAACCACTCCGGTTCGTAAACCTTTGATGGTGTTGACGTCCATCCCGAGAAAATTATCTCCTGGAGAAACCGTGACCATTCCGGTTACCGTTTTTGCCATGGAAGCCAAAGTGAAAAATGTAAAAGTTTCCATCAATGCCGGTAAAGCGTTAGAGGCTATTGGGGAAACAACCAAGAACATTACCTTCAATGCTGTTGGGGAACAAATCGTAAACTTCGACTTTAAGGTGAAACCTGCTTCCTCCTTCCAAACCATAACCGTAACGGCCAGTGGTGCAGGGGAAAGTGCGAGCAGCAAAACCGAAATCGATGTGGAAAATCCAAATCCCATCACCACCAAAAGCGAGTTATTCACTGTGGATGCCAATGGCAGCATGGCCATTCCTTTTGAAACGTTTGGCACTTCTGGCACCAACGAGGCTTTTATCGAATTCTCCACTTTGCCTCCAATGGATTTCAGTAAGCGATTGGATTACCTGTTGAGATATCCCCATGGCTGTGTGGAACAGACTACCTCGGCGGCCTTCCCACAATTGTTTTTGGCGGATGTGTTGGACATCACTTTTGAAAAGAAAAAGGATATTGAGAAAAATGTAAAGGCAGCCATCAAAAAATTGGGTGATTTCCAAACCCCGAACGGTGGACTCAGCTATTGGCCTGGTTATGGAAATGCCGATGATTGGGGTACGTCCTACGCAGGTCATTTTATGCTGGAAGCCAAACAGCAGGGTTATCAGCTACCGTTGACGTTCTTGACCAATTGGTTGAAATATCAAAAGACGGCAGCCCGTCAATGGAGCAATCAAAGTTCTGGTTATAACGATGATATTTCCCAAGCGTATCGCCTGTACACCTTGGCTTTGGCGCAACAGCCCGAGTTGGCTGCCATGAACCGACTTCGGGAAACTAAAAACTTGAGCAATGAAGCCAAATGGCGTTTGGCAGCTGCCTATGCACTGGCCGGGAAAAAAGAAGTGGCCCAAGAAATCGCCCAAAAGGCAAACATCAACTTTACACCAAGCAATTATGATTACCGAACCTATGGTTCCGTTTTCAGAAATAGGGCCATGGCACTGGAAACATTGGTGATCTTAGGAGATTCCAAACAGAGGGATTTGTCCATTTCTTTGGCCAAGGACCTTTCTTCCCAAAATTGGTACAGTACGCAGGAAACGGCTTTTGCCTTATTGTCCCTTTCCAAAATGGTCATGAAAAATGGAGGCAAGTCCATCGACCTAACTTATACCAGCAACGGAAAGGAAATTTCAGTGAAGACCGATAGGGTCATTGCACAAAGAGGGCTCACCATCACCTCCTTCAAAAATGAAATACAGGTGAAGAACAAACAAGGGAACACCATTTATGCCACCCTCACCCAGACCGGAAAATTACCCGTTGGACAGGAATTGGCCCTTCAACAAAACCTCAACCTCAATGTGGTTTATAAAGATGCCATGGGAAATACCATGGATGTTTCTGAACTACGGCAAGGAACTGAATTTCAAGCAGAAATTACCGTTTTCAATAGTTCCAATGACTATGTCGACAACTTGGCGTTGACCCATATTGTACCCAGTGGTTGGGAGATTGTGGACACTTCTTTTGCTGGCGGGGACAATCCGAATGCATCTAAGGCAGATCATGTGGATACCCGTGACGATCGCACCCATTTGTATTTTAACCTTGGGGCACGCAAGTCGGCCACGTTTACTGTTAAACTAAATGCCTCCTTCCTTGGAGATTACTATTTGCCGGGAGCCCAAGTAGAAGCCATGTACGACAACAACTACCAAGCACGAAACAAAGGAAATTGGATTAAAGTGGTACAGTGATGTGTTTCGAATGATCAATTTTTGGGAACGATTAAAAAGGTTTGCATACCGACATAAGATCAAGTTGGCCATTTTTATGGCCTTCTTGGTCTTGTGGTTGTTCTGTTTGCCTAAAAATCTGTTTGAAGATCCCACCTCAACCGTGGTAAACAGCGCCGATGGTTCTTTGATCGGAGCGCGGATTGCCAATGACGGTCAATGGCGGTTTCCTGAAATGGATTCCGTCCCCAAACGTTTTGAGGAATGCGTTCTTCTTTTTGAGGATGAATATTTTTACCAACACCCCGGTTTTAATCCCGTTTCCATTGTTAAGGCCATTGGTCATAACCTGACCAAAAAATCCCGCAGGGGTGGCAGCACCATTACCCAGCAAGTCATCCGTTTGAGCCGAAAGAACAAGTCACGGACCTATGGGGAGAAAGTGGTTGAAATCTTCCTGTCCACACGACTGGAATTGAGGTATTCCAAAAAAGAAATTCTCAGATTATATGCCTCCCACACCCCTTTTGGTGGCAATGTGGTTGGGTTGGAAACCGCGGCTTGGCGCTATTTTGGTATTCCGGCCCATGAACTGAGTTGGGGCCAGGCAGCCTCTCTGGCAGTGTTGCCCAATGCACCGGCCCTTATTTTTCCAGGAAGAAATGAGTCCATTTTTCTTGAAAAGAGAAATCGGTTGCTGGAAAAATTAAAGGATAAAGGTATTTTGGATGAAACCACCTATGAACTGGCCAAAGCAGAACCCCTTCCTCAAAAACCGGTTCCGTTACCAGATGTGGCTCCCCATCTTACGGAGCGCATAAGAACCGAACACCCGGGACAACGCATTACAACTTCAATTGACAGGACATTGCAACAACGATTGAACCTCTTGGCCGAAAGACACTACCATCAATTGAAGGGAAACGAAATCCATAATCTGGCTATTTTAGTGCTCAATGTGGAAACCCGAAAAGTGTTGGGGTATGTGGGCAACTCCCCTTCGGGAAAGGAACATGCCAATTACGTGGACATCATCACCAAAAAACGAAGTACGGGAAGCACCTTGAAGCCATTTTTATTTGCGTCCCTGTTGGACGAAGGACAATTGCTGCCTCATAGTTTGGTAGAAGATGTACCGACCGTGATTAACGGGTATCATCCTCAAAATTTTGATAAAAAACATGTGGGTGCCGTACCGGCCAGCAGGGCCCTTTCACGGTCCCTGAATGTTCCAGCCGTGCGATTGTTACGAGAATACGGTTTGCCAAAATTCTACAACAAACTCAAAAAAATGAACATGGCGTCGTTGGACAAGTCTTCTTCCTATTATGGGCTATCCTTGATACTCGGCGGGGCCGAAAGTTCCCTTTGGGAAATCACGCAGACCTATGCCGCCATGGCTTCCACTTTAAACTATTTTGTGGACCATTCCAGCACCTATCGCACCCATGAATTTGTGCAACCTTCGTATGTATCCAATACAGAAATTGATTTGGGAACACAGCAATTTGACCCACCCATTTTTGGAGCTGGGGCTATCTATTCCACTTTTCAATCCATGTATGAAGTAAACCGTCCGGAAGGAGATGAAAACTGGCACTTTTTTGATTCCTCCCAACCGATTGCCTGGAAAACCGGGACCAGCTTTGGTTTTAAGGATGCCTGGGCGGTTGGGGTAACACCCGAATATGCCATTGGGGTTTGGGCCGGTAACGCCGATGGCGAAGGAAGGCCCGGATTAACGGGAATCACAGCAGCAGCTCCTTTGTTGTTTCAAGTTTTGGATGCCCTTCCCCACAGCGGTTGGTTCCAGGAACCTTTTGATGATCTAGTTGAAGTGGAAGTGTGTTCGCAAAGTGGTTATCGGGCTTCGGTCTTTTGTGACGATGCAAAAAAAGAATATGTTCCTACTTATGGTACTCGAAGTGGCCCCTGCCCTTTCCACCAGCAATTGTTTTTGGATGCATCGGAAACCTATCGTGTAAACTCGGAATGCTATCCTTTGGAAAATATGAAAGCCAAAAACTGGTTCGTGCTCCCTCCTACCATCGAGTACTATTATGCGCTTTCCAACCCCAATTACAAGGAATTGCCCTCTTATTTGGCCAATTGTTCGGAAATGGAGAACCAATTGATGGAATTCATCTATCCGAAAGCCAATGAAGCGGTATTGCTCCCAAAAGACCTGGGAACCAAAACCAAGGACATCCTATTAAAATTGGCACATCAACAAAACAATGCCATCGTATATTGGTATTTGGACGGCACCTATATGGGCAAAACGGAAAACTTCCACGAACTTATTCTGGACATTGAACCAGGGGAATATATCCTTACGGCTGTGGATAACTCCGGCAACCGGATTCAGCAAAAACTGGAAGTTCTTTTGGCTTCTGAGCAGTAAAACCCTACTTCTTCCTCATAAAGATGGTCACCGGCACGCCCGTAAAATCGAAATTCTCCCGTAACTTATTTTCCAAGAACCGCTTGTAGGGATCCCGCACGTATTGCGGTAGATTACAGAAGAACGCAAACTGTGGATACGGTGTCGGCAACTGGGTACAGAACTTGATCTTCACATATTTACCCTTGTACGCTGGTGGCGGAGTATGCTCAATAATGGGCAACATGATATCGTTCAATTTTCGGGTAGGCACCTTTTTAGAACGGTTTTTGAACACTTCCACTGCTGTTTCAATGGCCTTATAGATCCGCTGTTTATTCAATACCGATATGAACAGAATTGGTACATCTTCAAAAGGGGAAATGGCTTCTTTGATCTTGGCCGTATATTCTTTTACTGAGTTCGTGTCCTTCTCCACCAAATCCCATTTGTTCACCAGAATCACGATACCCTTATTGTTGCGCTGTGCCAGCCAAAAAATATTCTCCACTTGACCATCAAAACCACGGGTGGCATCCATCAATAAGATACAAACATCGCAATGCTCAATGGCGCGAACGGAACGCATTACAGAGTAAAACTCCAAATCTTCCTTCACTTTGGATTTCTTCCGGATACCGGCAGTATCCACCAAATTGAATTCAAATCCGAACTGATTGTATTTGGTATCAATACTGTCCCTTGTGGTTCCGGCAATATCGGTCACAATATAACGGTCTTCCCCAATCAAAGCATTGATGAAGGATGATTTCCCTGCATTAGGGCGACCTACCACTGCAAAACGGGGCAATTCACTTTCTTCCTCTTGAATATCGGGCAACACCTTAACAAGTGCGTCCAACAATTCTCCTGTACCACTTCCGTTCACACTGGAAAGTGTAAAATATTCCCCAAGCCCCAAAGCGTAGAATTCCACTGCATCGGCCACACGTTGGGCATTATCTACCTTGTTCACGGCCAAAAAAACAGGTTTATTCACCTTGCGGAGTAACTTGGCCACGTCCTCGTCCATCCCGGTCACACCAGATTCCACATCCACCATAAAAATGATGGCATCCGCTTCCCCGATGGCCAATTCCACTTGCTTATCGATTTCTTTTTCAAAAACGTCATCACTCCCAAGCACATATCCACCGGTATCGATCAAGGAAAATTCCTTGCCGTTCCAGTCGCTTTTTCCATAATGACGGTCACGGGTAACGCCACTCACGGCATCCACTATCGCTTCACGGCGACGGATCAATCGGTTGAAAAAAGTGGATTTGCCCACATTGGGCCTCCCTACGATAGCTACAATAGCTCCCATCTGCATTAAATTTTGGCAAAAGTACCATTTATTATGAAGAAAAAATGATACCTTTTTTTATCATTTTCAAACTGTTATGAGCGACCTGACCAATGAGATCGTTTTAAGGCCCCGATTCCATGTTGCCTTAAAGACGGATATGGAGGCTTTAAAGCATATTTATGATGGCTGCAAAAAGGAAGGATTTTTGATCAGCAGGCTAGATGAGCATGTTTTTATCAAGTTCCGAAAGGCAGACACCAATTTTTGGACCCCACAATTACACCTTGAACTTTCTACCTATGAGGAAGGAATAAGCAACATTAGAGGTGTTTTTGGGCCCAACCCAACGCTTTGGACGTTTTTCATGTTTCTTCATTTTGGAGTGGGGACGCTCTTTGTGATCTTGGGGATTTTTGCCTATTCCAACCATTCATTGGGTAAGGACATTACTTTTTTGATGGTGGGCATGTTTTTTTTGGTGTTGCTCTGGTTTGCCCTATACGCGTTTGGGCGTTTGGGAAAATCGAAAGGGGAAGGACAAATGGAACAACTGAAATCCTTGTTCAGGGAAACCATTTCCGGGTTTCAAAGAATTTGAGGAAACCTATCCGTTATAGCCAAATCGTCTTAACTGTTGGGCATTGCTCCTCCAGTTTTTGTTGACTTTCACATAGAGTTCGATATGCACCTGCTTGGCGAAGAATTTTTCGAGATCCTTTCGGGCTTCTACCCCAACTTTTTTTAGGGCACTACCCTTATGACCGATAATGATTCCCTTCTGCGTATCACGCTCAACCATGATCACGGAACGGATTCGGATGATGTCCGCATCTTCTAAAAACTCTTCGGTTTCCACCTCAACGGAATAGGGAATTTCCTTTTTATAGTGAAGCAAAATCTTTTCACGGATGGTCTCGTTCACAAAAAAACGTTCGGGTTTGTCCGTCAGCTGATCTTTAGGGTAATACGGTGGTCCTTCAGGAAGCAGTTCTAGAATCCTTTCGAATACTTCCTTCACATTAAAATTTTCCAGGGCGGAAATGGGATGGATCTCTACACTGGGCAACTGCTCTTGCCAATATTGGATCTGTTCTTCCAAAATCTGTTGATCGGAAGTATCAATTTTATTGAGCAGCAACAACACTGGAATCTTACTGTTCTTGATTTTTTTGAAGAACTCCTCGTCCTTTAGTGCCTTTTCGCCAATCTCCACCATATACAACAACACATCGGCATCCTCAAAAGCGGATTTCACGAAATCCATCATGGAGGTCTGAAGTTCGTAAGCTGGTTTAATGATTCCGGGGGTATCGGACAAAATCATTTGAAAATCTTCCCCGTTCACAATGCCCAAAATCCTATGGCGGGTGGTCTGCGCCTTGGAAGTGATAATGGAAAGTTTTTCACCCACAAAGGCGTTCATCAATGTGGATTTACCCACATTCGGATTTCCAATGATATTTACAAAGCCCGATCTATGCACCTTTCTTCATTTTTTGAAAATATTGTTTGGAGGCTGCGTTTACCTTGGGCGAAAGATACAACACTGCGATCATATTCGGAATCACCATCAAGGCATAAGATAGATCGATAAGATTTTTGACAAGCTGCAAAGAGGCCACAGCTGCAAATACGATCATAATGACAAAGAACACGTTATACCATTTTCCAATTTTTGGATTGGTCAAAAACGAAAGGCTCTTCACCCCGTAATAGGAATACGTAAACAGGGTTGAAAGTGCAAAAGCGGCCACGATCACCATCAATAAAGTATCCCCGATGCCATACAATGTTTTTTCAAAAGCGGACATGGTCATGGTAATGCCGCTGCCATCTTCCAAATAAGCCCCGCTCAAAATGATAACCACTGCAGTGAAGCTACAGACCATAATGGTATCAATAAAAGGCCCCAACATGGCCACAAGGCCTTCCTTGGTAGGTTCATTATTTCGGGATTGGCCATGGTACATGGGTGCGCTACCCAAACCTGCCTCATTGGAGAACATGGCCCTTCGAACACCGATTATGACCAATCCCCAAAATCCACCGGTGACCATGGTATCAAAATTCCAGGCTTCAACGAAAATCATTTTAAGGGCAGGGAAAATATCACCCGCATTGCTGGCCATTACAAATATTACGGCCAATAGGTAAACTCCCACCATAAAGGGCACAATGGCAGATGCTACCTTTGCAATTTTGTTCAATCCCCCAAAAATGACCCCAGAGGTAACGATGGCCAAAAAGAACCCTATGGCCAATTTCCAATTGTATTCCGATGTGACAAACAAGGTTTCATGAGGTTTTACTACGCCCATAAATGCTTCGGTAAACTGATTGGCGGTAAAGACCCCCAAGAATCCGACCAACCCACAAATACTAAAAAATACGGCCATGGGTTTTGCCCAATTCCCCATCCCCTGGGTGATGTAAAACATTGGGCCGCCCTGTAATTTTCCTTCGGAATCGGTGCCACGGAACATGATGGCCAAGCTTCCGGAGTAAAATTTAATGCCCATACCCAGAAGGGCTGTAATCCAAATCCAAAAAACAACACCTGGCCCACCATCATGTATGGCAATGGCCACGCCAGAAATATTGCCCAGTCCCACGGTTGCGGCCACGGCGGCAGACAATGCCTGGAACGAACTTACATCGCCCTGGGCATTCTTGTCATCATATTTCCCAGATACCACTGCGAGTGCATGTCCAAAATACCGGAAAGGAATAAACCTGGAATAAAAAACCAAAAAGAGTCCCCCACCAATTAGAAGGATGAACATGGGCCATTCCGTGTAGGGTAAAATACTGGTGAGAAAATCGTTTATTGCTTCCATAAAGTCAAAATCCCGAATTTATGGATTTTAGACTGGATTGTACCCAATGAAAGAAGAATATTGAGATTCATTTGGAAATGATGTAAAAAGGGTTGTATATTTGCCGTCCATATCGCGGGATAGAGCAGTAGGTAGCTCGTCGGGCTCATAACCCGAAGGTCACTGGTTCGAGTCCAGTTCCCGCTACTACAAAGGGTTCTCCAAAAGAGAACCCTTTTTATTTGCCCTGTGCAATCACAATTTTTTTGATGTGGCAATCAATCTTTTGATCGCCAAATGATCGACTCGTCCTCTTCATTCAACTTTTCAATGAAATAGGAAGGCAAAATCCCCAAACGCTTTTTAAAGGCTGAATAAAACGTATTCAGATTGTTGAACCCACTTGTTGTAGCAATATAGGTCAACTTGCTGTTCCTGTACTCTTTATCTTCCAACAACCTATTTAATAAATGATTGATCCTGAGCTCATTGATATAATTATTGAAATTGGATTTCTTTTCGTGGTTAATAACCTGCGAAAGATATTTTTGATTCGTTTGCAATGTATTGGCCAGACTGCGAAGACTGCATTTGGGATCCAGAAAAAAGGTTTCGTCCTCCAACCGGTTGAGTTTTGTCAAGATAATTTCCTTGACATCTTCATCCATATAATTTGATCTTGAACTTTCTTTGACCACCTGCCCACTGGGATTTCTAACTTTATCCATAGCGACCAACTTTTTTTGGTTCAGCTTTTCAACGGCCAATTCCTTGGTCCTTGCAAATAACAATTTGTTTTTCTTACTGACTCTAAAGTATGAGAAGGTAGCGATGCTGCCCAAAGCCAAGGTAAGCACAAAAATGATGGTCATAAAGCGATAGCGTTCATCTTGAACCTCTGCTTTGATCTCAAGAATTTCTTTTTGCTTAGATATTTCCGAAATCCTTCTTTTGGCCTCCAATATTTTTACCCGTTGCTCCGATTCAATAGAGAACAGGGAATCACTGACCCTAAGATACAGATCAGAAAAAAATGCAGCCTCGCGTTTTTTGCCCAATGCCCTGTTTATGGAACCCAACGATTTGCTCACTTCCTTGATCACATCAAAGGCATTGATTCCTTTAGCGGACTCGTAGGCCAATTCATAATCCCTTTTGGCACTGATACTATCCCCCTTTTTTAAGTGCAGGTCGGCAGTGAGCAGATGAATACGTGGTTTTCTAAACCTGTAATTGTTGGAGTCAATAATATTTTGTGCTCTCAGGAGAAAGTCCTCAGCCTGCTTAAATTCAGATTCTTCTATATAGATGGTGGCTATGTTCATATAAACCACGCTCTGAATATAACTTCCCGGGCTTCCAAAGGATTGTTCAAGCTCTAGGTAAAAATCATAAATTTTAAGGGCTTCCTTGCTCCCACGAAGCTTGTGTGTCATTCTGGCCATTTCGTCAATCTTTGGAAAAACGTACCGTACCTCCTTCAATTCAAGTATAAAATCAAGTCCCTTTAAACAATTTTCCAAAGCCTTATCATATTCTCCCAATCTGAGATAAAAGTGGGATATGGCAGAATAGGCCCTCATCATGCAATATTGGTTCTTTGTCGCCTCCCCTTTCTCCAATAAATTCAATGCGGTCTCGTATGCCAGATCATATTCTCCCCTCTCTGTAAAAATGTAGGATTTGAGGGTTTCACCATCTGCTTCTATTTCGGTATAAAATTGGCACTTGTCATTGGTTTCGACCCGATCGATAAGGTCAATGGCACTATCAAATTCACCTTGGATGAAAAAAATAAAGGCCTGGTTCAAATTGGTTCTTAATAACGCACCATCGTAGCCCATGTTTGAAGCAAGCTGGTGAGCTTCATCATTATACTTTTTTGCCTTTTCCGTAGATTTGAAAATGTACCGTGTAAACAATTCCAAACAGAGATCTACCCTTTCCTTGCCTTCGGCATGTGATTTTTGTTCGAGGAGCGCTTCCAAACTTGGCAACCGTTGTTCATCAACCAGTCTTTCAATTCCCCTAAAGTAGGAATCCAGTTGTAACGGTGGTCTTTTTGGTGGTTCGTGTTGACTATATGCTGGCGCCATTGCCCAGAAAAGCAGTATAACCAATATATTCTTTAGCGACATTGGAGTGTTAGTTAGTTAGTTTATTGTGCTGTAAATCAATGCCCTTGAAGGCATCCAACCTTATCCAGGCAGGGGAACATTACCCAGATAATATTGCCATCCTATGTAATCTACAACTTACTTTCAAATCTTTTTCTATTTTTCCAAACATTTTTTTTAACTAAGCTTTAACATATAATGATGATGTAAAAGGCAAGCTAAAAAAAAGCAATGTTGAACAATTACAACATTGCTTTTAACTAAACTTGAATTAAACCTCAACTAACTCAAAATTTGACGGAAACTAATCCATAAATAAATCTTGAAGACCAGTTAACAGCATAATAAAAAACTAACTCAAATAAATTTAGCTCATCCAAAGAGTTAAAACACAATCAATTGAAACAAAACATCTTCAAATTCATGAATTTTAACCCGCTTTATCATGTTGTATTAGATTGACCTCTTTTTTGGTCATGGCCCTTTTCTAAAGCGCCATCTTTTGATTGCTCTTGGGACCGGAAAATTGTTTAAATACCAATAATTTTCCTTTGTTCTGTGTCACCAAAAACAAACTTTCCCCAACTGCATTTTTCACTGTGGCAATTGCCTTTGCATCTCCAGGGACCATAAACCCGCTGGTATTTGTTTTTACCGATACAAATTTTCCATTGCCATTCCCTTTTAAATACACCCCATTGAAAGCATCGTATCTTCCAATGAAGGTTTCGTTACCAAAGTCATTCCCCACTCCAAGGATGTCCACGTTCCCATCTCCATCCACATCGGTCAGGAGTATGTCGTTCAATGGGGCCAATTGCGCTTCAATGGGTAGCGTATGCAAAGCAAACTTGCCTTCTCCCAAGTTTTCTATATAAACACTTTCATCAAAATTGCCTTCCAAGGTCAATGCGCCTTTCAATTCCTCCTCACTAAAAAGAGTATTCAGAGAAGCTTCCGCATAATCGCGGAAGTAATCGAACTTTTTCCTGAAAAGTGGGCTTTGCAAATTCAAATCGCCCCAAAAATTCACAGGATAAGGTTGAAAATCCCCGTTTTTATCCTTCAAATAGGCAAAGAAGATAGGGTCTTGGGTACCATTTGCATCAAAATCCTTGGTGACCAAATGGACAGGTCTTTCTTCAGAAGGTTGAAAAAAATTGTTCTTGCCCAAGTTGCCGGCGACTAAATCAATATCGCCATCGCCATCCATATCCTTGGCCTTGATGGATTCCCACCAACCTATTTTACCTTCCAATCCAGTTGCTGCAATTTTCTGAAACGATGTGGTTTTATTTTTGAAAAATGTGATAGGCATAAATTCGCCAACAACAACCAAATCCGGTCTCTCATCTTTATCGAAATCGGTCCAAATGGCATCGGTAACCATTCCGATTTGTACCAGTTCAGGAGCCCACTCTTGGGTAATGTCCCTTAAAATTCCATTTTCATTTTTAAGCAAATAACTCCTTTCGGCCATGGGATATTGACCTGCCGGGGTTCTTCCGCCCACAAAAAGGTCCATAAAACCGTCATTGTCAAAATCCATTGCCCGGACCACCGATCCACTGGCATTAATCTTGGGCATCCTATTTTCATCCACAGTAAAATTTCCATTACCATCATTGATCAACATACGATCGTTGTAAAATTCACTTCCTACAGGAAATTCATTACTACCGGAAACCAGATAAAGATCAAGATCCCCATCGTTGTCTATATCGAACAACTCCATACCCAATTCCTCATGACCCATATCCTTTTTGTCCGTAAACATTTGGTGCTCCTTAAAATTTCCAGAGCTATCTTGGAATAAGATAGTGGGTGAATACCCTGCCGAACCTCCAATAATTACATCATCGAAAGTGTCACCATTAATATCACCTACCACCAGACATGGTCCATTTTGTGTCAATTTATGCGGAAGGATCCTTTGTTGGGAATTGAAATCCACAAAATCCTGCTCCATATGTTTATAGTCAATTCCCATTTGTGTAGACACCTCTGCCACCATTGGATTTGTCAACGGATTGGTTTTCAGCTCCAAAATATCTGGATTTTCTTGGTTTTGGCTGGATTGATAATCCAATTGCACCACTTGATTGGCAGGCACATTATTCAATTTACTGTATTTACCATCGGGCCATTGCACTTCGACCTCGGCAATGGTTGGATTGGTTCCCACACCAAAATGCACAATGGGTTCCATGGAAGACATATAACCCCTACTGAGATAGTGTTGGTAGTATTGTTGTTGATCATCTCCGTAGTGAATCAATATTTTTGTGCCGATGGCCAAAGGGTTTTCCTTGCTACCTTTTAATTGAATGCGGAGAGAATTATTCTTACCAAAAGCTTCATTTTCGGACTGGTTTTCGAAAACAAATGCTTCCTCGTTAATATTGTTGACCACATAATCCAAGTCGCCATCACCATCCAGATCGGCAAATACGGCTCCATTCGAAAAAGAGGGAATATTCAAACCCCATTGGGTACCGACTTCCTCAAAGGTCCAGTCTCCTTTATTTCGGTAGGCATAATTTGGAATTTTCACCACAGGAATGGAATCCAGGATTTGAGCGGGAGATAAAAACGATGCCGCTCCCAGTCTAAAATCTCCAAAATCCCGATCTGTTACATCCCTTGGAAATCCATTGGTAATCAATAGATCGCGATATCCGTCGTTATCCACATCCATAAAAAGAGGTGCCCAACTCCAATCGGTTTTGGATATTCCGGCCATAAGACCGATTTCACTAAAATTACCTCCAACACCGGAACCTTTATGCAACATGTTCCGCATGTACTGGTATTGGTAATCATATCTTTCGTTCAGAATGTACTCCAAATAATTGGTGCTCCCTATTGTAGTTTTCATGCGTTGGTTGGTTTCCCCCAACATGTCCAACGTAATAATGTCCAAGAAACCATCGTTGTCATAATCCGCAATATCGGATCCCATGGAAAACTTACTTTGATGTTTTATAAAATCCTCTATTTTGTTGGTGAAGGTTCCATCCCCGTTGTTGATATAGAGAAGATCATTGGTTAAATAATCGTTGCTTACGTGAATATCCGGCCATCCGTCATAATTCAGATCGGAAATGGCAAGCCCCAAACCGAATCCTTCGTAAATGATTCCGGCCTGTATGGTGACATCGGTAAAGGTACCGTCCCCATTGTTGTGATATAACCTATCATTGCTTATGGCCGTACCATCATTGATTTTTGGACGATAGTTGGTGGGCAAGGTGTGTACCTGTTGGTTGTTCAAAACGTAAAGGTCCAAAAGCCCATCTTTATCATAATCAAAAAAAGTGGCGTTCATGCTGTTGCTAGGGTCATCAATGCCATATTCAGCCGCCATTTCACGGAAAATTGGAATTCCGTTTTTATCAAGACCCTGATTTACGAAGAGTAAATTTTTTCGATGCTCCCCTTCTTCCTTCATGGCCGTGCAGATGTAGGCATCCAACCATCCGTCCAAATTGATATCGACCACCGCTACTCCGGTGCACCATTTGTTCTCTGCACCAATACCCGATTCCTTGCCTACTTCCTTGAACTTAAAATCTCCTTGGTTCAGATACAATTGATTTGCAACCTGATTTCCTGTGAACAACAAATCGCTTTTGCCATCATTATTGAAATCTCCAACGGCCACCCCACCGCCATTAAAAATGTACTCACTGGTTAGAATGTTGAAACTATCCGTTTCCACAATGTTATTGTTGAAGTGAATACCGGTATCATCAGCATGTTTTTGCTTGTACAAAACCAATGGGTCCTTTTGGCATGAAGCAAAAAAAATGGCAAGTATTAAAAGGGGGATACACTTTTTCATGTTAGTTTGTTTAGCTTATTGGACAGGTTTTTCACCTGTTAAAATCACCAATTTCCAATAATTTCAAAAGGCCGTGATAAAAAAATATCATGGCCTTTTGATTGTTAGGCTACTAATTCTAAAAATAAAAAATCATTTTTTTAGTACGCTGGATCTTGTGTTAAGGTTGGCGCACCGTCTTTCACAGACCTATCGATAGCCTCAATAGGAATTGGGAAATACTCATTCTTATTCTGTTGGAAAGATCTTCCTGACAAATAGGTCCTGTGCTGTGATTCACTTTGCAAATATGCATTCAAAACACTAGAGGATATTCCCCAACGTTGAAGATCGAAAAAGCGGTGACCTTCCATGGAGAATTCCAATCTGGTCTCAAAACGTACTGCTTGCCTGGCCACATCCTTATCGGTCCAAGCCGTGGTATATTCAGCAATGTCATAATTGGCAGCAGGAGTTCCTTCAACAATGGTAAAGTCATTACGCTCAGCACCTTGGGTAGCCATTGGAACAAAACCATCTGGATTTGCAGCCCTGGCCCTGATTTGGTTCACCAAACCTCTGGCCACTTCCAAATCTCCAACCTCAACCTCAACTTCTGCCAACCAAAGGATGATCATATCCAAACGCATAAGCCTGTAGTTGTTGGCAGAAAGGTTACCCCATCCACCTTGTCCGAATGCCTCTGGTTCTGCAACATGCTTCATACTGAAGAATGGTCCGGCATAGGTAAGGTCACGAACGAAATCGGTTTGGTAAATCTTAAACCCTTTGTAAAGGATACCTGGTCTACCCACGGAATGGTCGATACGTGGATCTAATGTTCCATTATAAGTTGACAAGGTAGTCACCGGATCTACAGTTGATGGCACATCGGCATCATCAAAAGTATCCAACATTGGTAGTCCGCCTTCTGTTTTGAAAGCATTCACCAGATTTTGGGATACTTGGTAGAAACCACAACAACCCCATGGATCAATGTATGGGTGAGCCAAACCGATACCTCTGTTGGCAGCATCACCGGTAGCACTGCTGATGGCATACTGAACTTCAAAAATAGATTCTGAATTGTTCCGTGTAGCCACTAGGAAATTGTCTTGGTACTTGTCCACCAAAGAGAATGGACCATTGTTCAAGATGTCTTCTAAAATAGGCTTGGCCTCATTCAATTTGGTTGCATTGGCAGACCCATCAGAATTCCATCCCTGGTACATTTTGGCCTTTGCCAAAAAGGCTTTGGCTGCCCAACTTGTTGGTCTTCCCACTTCACTTTGCGTTTCTGGCAAAACAGCGGCCGCTGCGGCAAAATCAGCTTCAATGAAAGGCCAGATCTCACGGTCGTTCGGGATCTTGGTGCTTTCAAGGTCGTTAAGATCAAAGTTCTCATCGCTAATATAAGTGGGCATTCTCCACATTTTTCTAGCTTCAAAATGGAACAATCCTCTTAGGAATCGAGCTTCAGCAATAATCTCTTGTTTTTGCTCCTCGGTAGCATCCTCTACTTTTTCCAAAGTTTTGATAACGTTATTGGTAGCGGCAACACCTTTGTAAAGTCCTCTCCATTTGTCACGGATATGAACATTGAACGATTGGAAGTCATATGCCTCAATAAAGGATTGCTCTGGCTGGTCACCAGCATCGGTTCCTTTCAAGGCATCATCAGAGGCCAAATTGAACACCCAGTTTTGAATGTCGTTATGCCATGTTTGACCTTCCAAACCTCCACCAGGCACCATGGTATATGCTCCAAGCAGAAGACCGTTGACACCATCCAAAGTGGCAACATCGGATTCACTGAATTGACCCTGTGGTTGTCTATCCAAAAAATCGTTATTACAACTCAGTACCAAAGCCAGCAAGCCAAGAGTTCCAAGCAATGTCGATATTATCTTTTTCATTTCTGTAAACATTAGTTTTCGTTATTTAAGTGTAACATTTAACCCCAAACTTATTGTTTTGGCCACTGGCTGGGAACCTCCATCATAACCTAGGGTAAGATTCCTTCTTGAGTCATCCGCGTTGCTCAATTGAACTTCGGGGTTAAGACCTGTGTATTTGGTGAAGGTGGCTATGTTCTGTGCCTGTACATATACTTGGGCCCTGTCCAAACCAATGGTAGATATAATTTTCTCAGGAAAGTTATAGGTCAACTGAATGTTTTTCAACCTGAAGAAACTACCATCTTCGATCAAATAGGAAGAAGGCCTACTGCTGATCTGGTCATTGGCATCCATGATAGGCGATGTGGCACCAGGATTGGCAGCAACCCAAGTACTAGGATCAGCCGTTGGATTGGTCGGTTGCCATGCATCAAAAAGTGCCCTTCTACTTCTGTTCCCTTGGAAGGTGTTGAAGTCAGCAAAATACCTTACGTAGTTGAACACATCGTTACCTTGTGATCCGTTACCAAAGATGTTCAAATCCAAATTTTTATAGCTCAAATTAATGTTGATACCATAAGTAAAATCAGGGTGTGGACTACCAATAATGGTACGGTCATCATCATTGATGACGCCATCGTTGTTAATGTCTGCCACTCTAAATTTACCTGGCGCATTATAATCACCATATGGAGCCCAAGCATCGGCCTCTGCTTGTGATTGGAAAATTCCTAGGTTTTTGAATCCATAGAAAGAAGACAATGGTGAACCTGCTTCGGTGATAGACAAAGCCGGAATCCTTCTACTTTGACCAAAAATACGGGTGCTTTCTCCTTCAAGAGCATCAACATTGTTCTTGTAAGTAGAAATGTTGGCACTTACCTCATAGGAGAAATCTCCTTTCTTATCCCCATAACTGATTCCCAAATCGATACCCTTATTGGTCATTTGCCCAACGTTAAAAGCTGGTTCATCTGCTTGTCCTGCCGTATAGGTAACTGGAACGTTGATCAACATGTCGGTAGTAACCCTTTTCCAAACATCTAGGTTAACAGACAACTTATTGTTCAACATTACCAAGTCCATACCGATGTTGTTAGAAGTTGTGGCCTCCCACTTGGCATTTGGATTTCCGAAAGCTCTTGGAGCGAATCCAATCTGTGGAGAACCAGTGGAACCATCAATTGGATAACCTCCAGTTAAGATATCCGAACGATAGGTTGTGTAGGCATTGTAGTCACCAATTTGCTGGTTACCTGTTTTACCCCAACCATAACGAAGTTTTAAGTTGTCAATCCACGTAACATTATCCATGAATTTTTCATCTGACATCCTCCAACCCAAACTAAAGGCAGGGAAAAATGCACTTCTGGAAGCTTGTTGGAACCTGGACGAGGAATCGTTCCTCAAGATAACCTGGGCTAAATATTTTCCGTCATAGTCATAGTTCAACTGACCGAATTGCGACCATAATGAATAATCCTGAAATACATATCCTCTGTTGGTTGCCGTAGTGGCATCACCCAAATCCAAATAGCTCAAAATATTGGTGGTCCCGAAAGCATATCGTTCACGACGTGCCTCAAAACGTTCTTCAAACTGTTGAATGGATTCCACACCTACATACGCCTTGAAATTATGAACTTCATTAAAGGTTTTGGCATAGGTCAATGTATTGGTCCATGTCCACTGATATTCATATTGCTCTCTAGCTTCGGAACTACGGATAAAGTTACCCTCTACATATTCAGGCTGTGGACGGTCCAAATTCTTTACTCTTTGCACCCTTGCATCCACACCAAAACTGGTACGTAGATCAAGTCCTGGAATCAACTCATAGTTTGCATAAGCATTCCCCAGTAGTCGTAGACCGTATCTTCTATCATCTTGATCTCTATGTAGTCGTGCATATGGGTTAAAGTTGTTTCCTAGGTTGGCTCCCCTACTACCCGCAAAATTACCGGCAATATCATAAATGGGAAGCAATGGATGGTGCTTGTAAGCACCGGAAACCGGGCTTTGCTCATCATCATTGGAAACGTTTCCTTTTAGGTTATCAAAGGAAGTCGTGAAATTTTCCCCAATGGTCAATTTCTTGTTCAACGTTCTAAACTCTGTATTGGCCCTCAAGGACACCCTATCATAGCTCGCGAACTTCACGATACTCTCTTGAGAGAAATAACCAAGACTAAAGGCATAACGTGCAGCTTCTGTTGCTCCCGAAGCCGAAATGTTATGGCTTTGAATTGGCGCCGATCTTGTTACTGCATCCCACCAGTTGGTATCGGCGGAACGGGTAATGGCATAAATATTACCTGGTTCCAAGGCATAAAGACTTGGATCCGTACCAGCATCGCCTTCATTGGCACCACTAGGGAATACATAGTCTGGAATGGTTACCTCGCCATTAGGTCCAAAAGTATACTGGCCATGGCTTGGTGTCTTACCAGCGTATAGATCGGCCAAATACAAGTATCTTCCGAGTTCTTCAGCGTTCAATGATTCCGCATCTTTTGCAGGGGACTGAATACCATAGTACGTATTATAGGTTATGGTGGGTTTCCCCATTTTTCCTTTTTTGGTAGTGATGATGATAACCCCGTTAGCCGCCCTAGAACCATAAATGGAAGCAGAAGAGGCATCTTTCAATACCTGTAGTGATTCTATATCATTTGGGTTCAGGTTAGATTGGCGTTGGGATGGCACACCGTCTATGATGTAGAGGGGGTCGTTGTTACCCAATGTACCAAAACCACGGATACGTACCGTAGCCTCACCACCTGGACGGGCATCGTTGACAATGGTTACCCCTGCGGCCCTACCTTGCAATTGTTGCGAAAAGGTAGTGGCAGGAACCGATTTCAACTCATCGGTATCCACAACCGTTACTGCACCGGTCAAATCTTTCTTGGCCTGTGAGCCGTAACCCGTTACCACGATTTCATCCAATCGGTTGGCGTCTTCTTCCATGGTAACATTAATTGTGCTTTGACCATTGACGGCCACTTCCATCGTTTTATATCCGATGTAACTGATTACCAATGTTGCATCGCTAGGGGCATCGATGCTAAAATTCCCGTCAAAATTGGTCTGGGTTCCATTGGTTGTTCCCTTGACCAGAACATTGGCCCCCGGTAAGGGCCCCGTCTCATCAGACACCGTACCCGTTACCGTTTGGGCTTGTGCAAAACCCATACAAAGTACAGCGGCCAAAAAAATAATTCTCTTGAAAAAAGGTTTTTTCATAAGTTCAATTTTAGGTTTGTGTTAGTTAATCAATTGAGATTCCATCATCTCCGACAGATGGAAAAAACATACAGTTTGTGTATGGTAAACTTAATTTTTAAAGGCTATACTTGTTGAGATATACACTATTATAAGCCTTCAAATTCATGAATTTTATAATAAATCATTCTTGTTTTTGTGCTTTTGGAAATAAATTTCTTAAAATCAATCGAAGGTCGTGTTTTAAAAACCCCGTCCCGATTATTTCAATCAGGTCAATAGATTCCCTTGTTCGTCCCATTCCGCAATTTCGTTGCGCTTACTTTGGTCCACACATTTGGCTATCCAAACAGAATCATAGGCCACACCATGTTGATCGAGCACATCTTGGGGAACACCATCCCAAACATTGGGCTGGTTTCCTTTATATCCCAAATCGGCAATTCCTACTTTGGACGTATAATATCCAGTCACAGTCAAGTTTCGCATCAAGGCAAAAAATTGAATTTCCAAAGGCTGTTCATCCAATGGAATTTCTGCATCCTGAAATGCAATGGTGTCCAAAATTTGCTTTTGTTGTTCCAGCGATGCGGTTTTGAATTCTTTATCAAAATGGGTATTGCATTGATGATCGAGCCACATAAGTCCACCCTTTAAGGTGAGTTCCAGTTCAGGAATATCTTTGGAAATGAACTCAATGAATTCGGGAACCTCGGCTTCAATGGGTCCCCCATGGGGCTCTTTTGGAGGCAAAATGATGGTGCTCAAAAGGGTGATGGTCTCCATTTCATGCTCATTGAACAACCGGATGGCCTTCAGTTTTTCTATGCGTTCCAATTCTTCCGAGGTCCTTCCAAAATAAGCATCATCCGATGCCGCAGGCACCTCAATCTCCGTATCGGTCTTGCAACCATGAAACATTAGGGCAGAAGCACCAGCCCCCATAATGATGGTTTGTATACTTTTTCTTCTGTCCATTTCCTATAGGTTTTGTTGTTTCAATTGTTCAATGATGTAGTCCGAGGCTCGCCATGAAAGTGCCAAAATGGTCCAGGTACAGTTCTTATCCGCTTGGGATGTAAATGGCCCGGCATCCACAACAAATACATTGTCCACATCATGCAATTGGTTGAATTTGTTGGTAACCGAAGTTTTGGGATCATCACCCATCCTAGTGGTGCCCACTTCATGTATGATTCGCCCCGGTGTGAGCAGTCCATAATCAACATCTGCCGAAGGTTTGTCCCCCAAAGGTTCGCCACCCATGTTATGGATGATCTCCTCAAAAGTGTCCTGCATATGCTTGGCCTGTTTTACCTCTAGGTCAGACCACTTGTAATTGAATTTAAGTACCGGAATCCCGAACTGATCAACCGTCGTGGGGTCGATCTCACAGTAATTTTCCTTTCGGGCGATACTTTCCCCCCTACCTGCCATGTGCACCACAGATCCGTAATATTTTTTCACATCATCCCGTAAAACATCACCATACCCCCCAACATTAAGTCCAAAAAACTTGTTGAATTCATTGGCATCAAATCCGAATCCGTAATTGGGTTGGCGCATTCCTCCCCCTACTTCAATATGGTAACCACGTGGAAAATCCAATTTGCTATTATCGCCCCACCATGGAGAATACACGTGCATACCCCCGGTTCCATCTTCGTTATAAGAAACTTTTCGGTTCATAAGGGCCGGAACAAATGCTGCGCGACTTGCTCCGGTTGAATCATGAAGGTATCTACCCACATGATCACTACTGTTACCCAATCCATTGGGATGTTGTTTGCTCTTGGAATTCAGCAGAATACGGGCAGAACTACAGGCAGAAGCGGCAAGTACCACAACCCTGCCCCTTAGTTTATATTCCTTTCTATCATCCTTGCTGATGTAAGACACCCCAGTTGCCTTTCCTTCTTCGTCCGTGGTTACTTCCCGCACAACGGAATTGACATAAATTTTGACTTTTCCCCCACTTTTTTGCGCTGGGAATATCAAGCAACTACCTGATGAGAAATCGGCATAAACAGAACAAGACCGGGAACATTGTCCGCAGTAAAAACAAACGCCCCTATCCTTGTTTATCCGCTTGGTCAACATGGAAAGTCGACCAGGGATTACGGGCACTCCAGATTTTTGGGCTCCGTTAATGTAGAAAAGCTCATGCAGTCTTGGTTTTGGTGGAGGCAGAAAAAATCCATCGGGATCATTCTCCAATCCTTCATTGGTCCCGTACACCCCGATAAGTTTGTCCACTTTATCGTAATAGGGTTTTACATCATCATAACCGATGGGCCAATCGTCCCCATGACCGTCACGGGTTTTTCCTTTAAAATCCTTTGGCCCAAAACGCAGGGAAATCCTTCCCCAGTGATTGGTTCTACCACCCAACATATGGGAACGGAACCAGTCAAACTTTGTTCCAGGTTCATGGGTATAAGGTTCCCCTTCAATCTCCCAGCCACCATAGGCCATATCCCAGCCACCAAAAGCCCTTGTGGTTCCTGCGCCTCTGTTGGGCGACTCGTAGGGCCACTTCAATTGGGTCATGGTTTTGGGGTCGGCCGGGTCAAAAAATGGACCTGCTTCCACTACAGCCACATTCAGTCCGGCGTCGGCCAATTGTTTGGTCGCCATGCCCCCTCCAGCGCCAGAACCCACTATGATCACATCATAAAATTCTGGTGCTTCTTTGATCTGCATCATACCTTTTCTTTGAAAAATTTGTTAGGGAAAATAGTATTATGACCAAAGAATCTTGAGGAGTTGGGAATAAAATAGACCCAAATTCAAGAATTTTATAAAGAATAGTGGTTTTTAGAAATTTTTGAAAGGGTATGATTTTTTTAAACCCTGACCGAACATGGAGATTTATCTGCGCTTTTGAAGCACTCCATCCACATAGATCCCGATAAGATGGGTGCGGATATCCACCGAGGTTTCCTTGTTGTCATTTCCCAATTTCACCATCATGGTCTGGGATGGAAAAAGTGGCATATGGCAACTGATGCAATTGGTAGGTTGGGATGTATTAAAATCCTGAGCAGTGTGCAGTTCTTTAGGTGACGAGTGGCATTCAATACATTTTGAGTTAAAATGTTGTGCATCTCCCCGCTGTTTTTGATGAGGATCATGACAGGTGGTGCAGGTCATTGTATCCGAATTTTTAAAGCATTCACTACTAGTTAACAGGCCATATTGATTGCCATGAACATCCAACTCTGCCTGCGTACGACCAAAATTGTAGTTTTTGGCATATTTGTCCAAACGTTCGCCAGCAACAAAGGAAAACGGATTGTCCTTGATCTGTATGGCACGCAACCCGGAATGGCACTGCACGCAAACATCCATTTTTAACTGGCGTGCTAGGGAATCTATCCTAACCACAGGGTCTATATTGTTTTGGTCAAGCTGTCCTGTCCTGAAATCCACATGCTTTTTTAACGGACCATGGCAACGCTCGCAGTCGATGCCATACATAAAGGATTCTCTCTCATAAATATTGGTGTTTCCCTTAAAATCCCCATTCTTGGCAAAGGTTACATGGCATTTGATACAATTATCGGTCACAGACCGGACAAACTTGTAGTTAGGATAACCAGGACTATTGATAAAATCATCGGTGAGGGTAAAATAAGATACCTGAAGTTGTGTGAGAAAATCATCGTTGAAAGACAAATACGATTGTCCCTTAACACCTGAGCCTACAACAATGTCCAATCGGGATCTATCCAAAACCTTGCCTGTTGATTTGGATGTTATGATCTGATAAAAATCCTCCCCATCTTGCTCAATTTTTGCAACGGCATCGATTAGATCAACCCCATGGGCAGAGCTATCGAAAGTACCCTTTAATGTTTCGGGGCTGGCCAATGCCGACGTTTTAAAATGAGGTGTTTGTATGTGGCTTTTATAAATATCTTGGTGACAGGCGATACACGTTTCCGATCCTGCAAATTGTTCCCCGTTGTAATGGGTAGGCATTACTTTTGCCACGGTTTGATAGACTTCTTCTTTCCCTTGATAAACCCAAAAAAATAAAACCGTCAATACCGCTATCAAAACGATAATTGTATATGCTATTTTAGATTTGAAAGTCACTGGCCAGATTATATTAACCTATTTTGAAAGGTAACTAAGGAACACATTTTTAATGGGATATCGAAATGGAAATGAAAAAGAAAAGCTTTACCCATTAAATTAGACCTATTCTATATCATTGATTATAAAATAGATACATGACTACAAGGAACCGAAGAAAATGTCATTTTACATTTAGCTTTTAAAAATTTTGAATGGTTCCCATCCAATACATTTAACAATTTTGTGCTCTGACTAAAACTACCATAAGGATTCCGCAACACTATTACAAAAGAGAAGCGGTAAAGCGAAATCAGATCGCATAACCTGTCCCTAACCTAGGGATCTAGTTTTATCCAACATGTACAGAAACCACTTGCCAATAAATGAGATTGTAATGAGTCTAGGGTGATGTTTGGTAGCTTTTCTTAGAATACCAATTTTGTTAAACCGACCTCAAGAAAAAGTGCAACAAACGTTTAAGTAAGCCTTATATTAAATTTAATACTGTGACAACTGACATTTGAAAAATAGCATCCCGACTTTCAAAATTGGCTTAAATAATTAGATTTTCAGAGTAAATTATTATCGGGGCTTACCTATTTTTATAGTTCATTAACGAATTTAACGGTTGTTTTCACTAAATTGTTAACAACGCTAATTCATCATCAATCAAAATGGGGCAATTTTCCAAAAATATTGTCTTCACTTTACTATTGTGCTATGTTGTTTGTTTACATGGGAATGCTCCCAACGCAATAAATGGCAAGGAATTCTATAACCTAACTTTTCAGGATTCCATCGAATGGGCAGATTACTATTATAATATTCACCGATACGAAAAAGCCATTCCACTCTATGAAAAGAGTTTAGAGGAATTGGATACTCCTGAAAAGGTTCATTCCTTAAAAAAATTAGCCTTAAGTGAAGCCGCCCTACATCAATCCAAAGAATCGGTATCCCACATCTACGATTATTTTAAGATCGATTTTCAACCCAATTTCCTTCAGCATGAAGACTTTGATGAAATTAGGGAAACCGAAGAATTCAAAAAACTGTCAGGTTCAGTTTTGCCCAAAATTTCCGCTTGGTCCATTTTGTACTTCTTTGTTTCCATTATTGGGTTTTATGTGATGTTCGTGCTCTTGTTGAACAAAAACATTGATCTACAGGCCAGGATCCTGATTTCTTTGTTTGTTTTTATTCACTCCCTGTTCATTTTGAACATCTGCGTGAACAACACCAACTACGTTTTTGAATTTCCACACACCTATTTAATGTCCACTTGGTCCTCCTTTTTATATGGCCCACTGCTTTTCTTTTATTTTAGAAGGGTGGCCAAATCCAGTGAGTTCAAATGGACAGATATTTGGCATTTTCTGCCAACAGTGGGGCTATTGATCTATATGATCTTTTTTGTCTATGCTTTTAGTGGCCCTGAAAAAATAGACCAAATGCTTACAAGGTTACAACAAGGCCTGAACCCTGGCGATTCCACAAAATTGACCTTAATGGTCATCATAAAGGCCATTTCATTAGCGATTTATGCCTATTTCGTGCATTTGATCATCGTCAGAAATAAAAACGGACTCGCCAAAAAAACACGGATTTGGCAAAAAAACATGTATGGTATCCATGTAAGTTATGTAGTCATCTATTTAGTTTATGGACTTTCCATTATGGCCGGCAAAAACAGTGGATTCCTATTTCATGCCCCCATTGTTTTAATGAGCACCATGGTACTTTATATTGGTTATGCAGCCAACGTACAGCCCAATGTGTTTAGTGGGCAATACGATTATACCAATATCTTGTTTCCCAAATACGTGAAATCAGGATTAACCGAAAGTCTGTCACAAGAACTAAAGGAAAATCTTCACTCCATTTTTCACCACGAGAAATTATACCGAAGGAACGATATCAGTTTAGATCTGGTGGCTGAAAAATTGGGCACTACACGCCACAATGCCTCGCAACTGATCAACGAGCACTTTAACATGAGCTTTCATGAGTTTGTAAACAGTCATCGAATAAACGATGCCAAGGAATTACTGGAAAACGAAAATGAACGCAACATTATAGACATAGCTTACGAGGTTGGATACAACAATAAAGTTTCGTTCAACAAGGCCTTTAAAAAAGACACCAATCTTACCCCGAGTCAGTATTTGGGAACCATCAAAACAAGGTAAACTCTTATCGGGAACACCCAAATTAACAAGGATTCTTCCTAACTAGTGGTCATCAATCAAAATCATCGAACAATGAAACGACTACTAACTAAAATCCTATCTAGGTACTTGGACGAAGAAAAGTCCATGAGGATTCCGGAAAAATCCTCCTGTAAAAAGTACAAGAAATCGGGACTCACAAGGGAACAGGCCGCATCCATTAAACAGAAAATCCAAATAGCACTGGAAGAAGACCATCTTTATCGGAACAATGCCCTTGGACTGGATGACCTTGCGGACCATATTCAACATAATCGATACAAGGTTTCCCAAGTAATCAACACGTATTTTGCCAAAAACTTTTACTCCTTTTTAAATGAGTATCGTATTCAAGAGGCAAAAATCCTTTTGGAAAAGGACCCAGAACTAAGTGTAAAGGCCATCATGTACGAAGTTGGTTTTAATAGTAAGAACAGTTTTTATTCATCATTCAAAAAAGTCACCGGACTAAGTCCAAACGATTATAGAAATATAGTCGGTTACGAATATGACGTACAAATGGCATAGGCAACAGTAAACATGTCCATTTCTCCTCAATTCGGTAAAGGACCTCTTCATTTTTGAAGGGGTCTTTTTGTTTTTAGTCCTTCTCTCAAAACCATCAAATCCACAAATGTTAAAAAAAGTCCTTCCCCATGGGCGCCCTTATTTTTAGGGTACTTGCCGTTTTAAAAGTACCCCTCCCCGTGTTTTAATGGGTTGATTTGTTATGCAATTGTAAAGGTAGGGCGGTGAGAGGCCTTACTTCTAAAAAAACAGAATCCATTAAGTTTTGTTCTCTTCCCAGAAGTACTATTTGAATTAGCTATCATTTTTTCCTAGCTCCGCCCACCTTTCTCAGTTGCCTGACTCAATTCAATTACTAACAAAACTTTATTCGTATGAAAGTAAAGAATCTGTTTGGAGCACTTCTGGCCTTGTGCCTGACCATGGCTTTTGCCTATGCTCAAGAAAAAACGGTCACCGGAACGGTCACGGACCAAGATGGTGTACCCTTGCCCGGGGTAAACATTATTGTGAAGGGCACATCCAATGGAACACAATCCGATTTTGATGGACAATATCGTTTGTCTGCCAGTACGGGAGATGTACTGGTTTTCTCCTATTTGGGACAACGGACCATTGAACGCAGCGTAGGTGCCGAAAGCACCATCAATGTTCAGATGGAAGAAGATGCATCCCAATTGGAAGAAGTAGTGGTCACCGCCCAAGGTATCGTAAGGGAAAAACGCTCTTTGGGTTATGCGGTAACCACGGTAGAATCTGAAAAGGTGGAGGCCCGACCAGAGGCGGACATCGCCAGGGTTCTGAACGGAAAGGTGGCGGGGGTCAACATTACCTCCAACAACGGACTGTCCGGTTCCGGCACCAATATCATCATCAGGGGATACTCATCGGCCACACAATCCAATCAACCTTTGTTCATAGTTGATGGTATCCCTTTTGATTCTGGCACCAACACCCAAACCAACTTTTTGGACGGCAACACGGAATCGAGCCGATTTTTGGACCTTGACCCCAACAATATTGCCAGCGTAAGCGTATTGAAAGGTTTGAGTGCCACCGTACTTTATGGTAACCGGGGTAGAAATGGGGTAATTTTGATCACCACCAAAGGTGCCGCTTCCGGTGATGCCCCTACCAAGACCGAAGTGAACGTGACCCAATCGGTTTTCATGTCGAATGCGGTTTTGCCCAAATTCCAGCAAAATTATGGAGGTGGATTCCATCAAGGTTTTGGGTACTTCTTCAGTAACTGGGGACCTCGATTTGATCGCACCGACGATGATGGAATTGCCAGTGCAGGGCAGTACATCGGTACAGGACCCAATGGAGAAGCCATTTTAAGACATCCCTTCAACTATATGGCAGACCCAACCTTGATTGCTGGTTTTGAAGATTTGTTGGATGACGAATATCCGTATAAACCATACAACGGGGTTGAAGAATTTTTTAGAACGGGATATGTGTACAGCACCTCGGTAAATGTCCGCGGTGGTTCGGAGAAAATCAGTTTCAACGCCAATTATGGCCGTACCGAAGATATAGGGGTAACCCGTGGCAACCGATTGTTGCGAAACAATTTTAGCTTAGGGGGCAATGCCAAACTATCGAACAATTTTACCGTTTCCGGTGTATTCAACTTTGCAAGAACGGGTTACAAATCGCCACCTAATGCGGTGAGTACGGGAAGTGGAGCTGCCTTTAATGGTTCTGCCATTTTTGGGGATGTACTTTACACTCCGATCAGTGTAGACCTTACCAATATCCCTTACCAGGCCGTTGACGGTCGAAGTGTGTATTACCGCTCCGGTAATGATATCCAAAATCCATATTGGACCGTAGCCAACTCCAAAACATCACAGGAAACCGACCGTTTCACCGGCAACATGTCCATGAGCTACGCTTTGAACGATTGGATGAACCTGACCTATCGAGTTGGGTTGGATACTTATACAGAATTAAACTCCTACGGGCAAAACAGAGGAGGTGTAGATGGACCTACCTTGGGTATTTTGAGAACCACTTCCGTACGGAATTCCATTTGGAACCATGACTTGATATTGAGTGCCGAAAAAAGCTTGTCTGAGGACCTTAACCTGACCGCCACCTTTGGTGCCAACAGCAGAAGGGATACCTATGCACAGGACGGTATTGAGAGTCAAGGACAGTTGGTATTCGGGGTTTTGGAACATTACAACTTTACCACCCCATCCTCGGTGAACTCGTTTTCCGGGGCCAACCTCAACCAAAATTTTGAGGAAAACCTAGTGGGTGTTTATTTAGACGCTACCGTTTCCTACAAAGATTTGCTCTATTTGAACGTTGTGGGCAGAAACGACTGGTCTTCCACCTTGGAAACTGAGAACAACTCTCTCTTTTATCCTGGGGCCAGCCTTTCGTTCATTCCAACAACTGCTTTTCCTGCCATTCAAGGAAATGCGCTTAACTACGCCAAGGTTCGATTGGGCTATGGTTCATCGGCCGGATTCCCTACACCCTTCAATACAAGGGATGTGTTGACTTTGGGTGCTAGGACTTTTGTTGACCTCAATGGAAATGTCGTCTCGGGCAATTCCGTTTCCGATGTATTAGGAAATAGGGATTTGTCGCCAGAAAAAGTCCAAGAATTGGAAATAGGCCTGGATACCAGATTGTTCAATAGGTTGAATTTCAACGTGAGCCTTTTCAAAAAATCGACCAAAGATTTGATCACCAACCGTACCCTGGATAGTTCCACAGGTTTCCGTTCCACTTTTGTGAATATCGGGGAAGTGGAGACCAAAGGTGTGGAAGTGGATTATGACCTCAACATCTTAAGGGAAAGCGAAGCAGGTTTTGGATTTAACTTGGCAGGTAACTTCACTGCCAATGAAACCATTGTAACCGATCTAGCCGAGGGCACCAACAATATCCTATTGACCTTTGCTATCTCCGGCGAGGCTGCCAACTATGCCGTTGAGGGAAGACCATTCGGTGTTTTCTTGGGTTCCACCATTCTTAGGGACGACAACGGAAACAAAGTGGTTGGCAACAACGGTCAATATTTGGTGAACAACAACATCACCGAAATTGGTGACCCCAATCCAGATTGGACCACAGGATTGATTCCGACCTTCACCTATAAAGGATTCTCACTTTCTGCCAATTTACAATACAGACACGGTGGCGATGTGTATTCTGTGACCACAGCCGGTTTGATCGGTCGTGGAGTGGTAGATCCGGATAAGCCCATCGACAGGGAAGCCAATTATATCCTTCCTGGGGTTTTTGCAGATGGAACGCCTAATAATGTGGCCATTACTTCTACCGAGTTCGGTTTCAACACCTATTTCGCAGGAGGAATCAACGAAGTGAACATTTACGATGGTACTACCATCAGGCTTCAAGAGGCTTCATTGGGTTATTCCCTTCCGAAGAAATTTTTGGACAAAACGCCGTTCGGAAGCATGTCGTTCACCCTTTCCGGTTCCAACCTTTGGTACAAGGCGGTAAACTTCCCCGATGATGTGCGGTATGACACCAACTCCTCCAGTACCGGTGTTGGCAACGGACAGGGAATCGATTTCTTCACTGGACCTTCCACAAGAAGATATGGACTCACCGTTAGGGCCTCATTTTAAAAACAGCTAACTCGTTTTAAAAAATACATTATGAAAAAAATATCAAAGATCATTTGTCTCCCATTTGTTGCCCTGGCCATTTTGGCGGGCTGTGAGACTACCTCCCTCGATGTTATTGAGAGCCCCAATGCCCTCAATCCATCACAAGCGAGTGTTGACTTCTTTTTAAATCAGATACAATTGATGACCGCCCAGATCCATTCCGGGGAAGAAGGTCGTGCAGAAAACGGATTGAGCCAATTTGGAATGGAACCCGTTCGTATACAACATGGATTTGGTCCTACCTATCGTGAAAATTACGATCCATCCAATTTTGACAGGGTCTGGGACAATGTGTATGCAAGGGCCTTAATCGATATCCGCACTATGAACCCATTGGCGGAGGAAGCAGGTCAATATACCCATATTGCCATTGGCCAGATCTTGGAAGCTTATATAATGATGTCCATGGTCGATTTCTTTGGCGATGTTCCTTATTCCGAAGCGGCAAAAGGTGGTGAAGGTATCCTGAATCCAAAACTGGATTCCGGGGCATCCATTTATGCGGCTGCCGACCAACTCTTGCTAGATGCCATCGTCAATCTAAATAAAGATGAAACAGCACTTCCGCTGAACGATTTGTTCTATAAAGGAGATGAGAGTCAATGGATCAAAGTGGCAAACACCATGCGCCTTAAACTGTACCTTCAAACTCGCATTGCCAATGCAGAAGGATTTGGGGCGGCGGTGTCCACGGCTCGTATCAATGAATTGATCAGTGGCAACCAATTGATCATGGACTCCGCTGATGATTTCTTTTTCCAATGGGGAACCAACAATGCGTCCCCAGATAGTAGGCACCCTTATTTTGATGCCAACTACGATGGTGCAGGGCCAAGTTCCGACTTCTATACCTGCAACTACTACATGAACCTGATGGCCAACCAATACAGTGAGCCCGATCCAAGGATTCGGTATTATTTCTATCGTCAACAAAGTGATTTCTCAGGCGCAGATGTAATTACCAAGGAATGTGTCACCGAAATTTCCCTACCCTCTTGGTGGGATCCTAGCGAACCATATTGTACTGTGCCAGCCACCAATGGCCTGGATGGTTATTGGGGAAGGAATCACTTGGACAACGATGGTATCCCTCCTGATGATGCCTTTAGGACTCTTCATGGAACCTATCCGATCGGTGGACCTTTTGATGATGATTCCTTTAGGAATGTCTCGGGATCTGCAGCAGTGAGCGAAGGATTGGCAGGAGCGGGCATTTCGCCCATTATGATGTCTTCCTATACTTATTTCATGTTGGCTGAGGCATCTTTGACCTTGAACACCACTGGAAATGCCCGTGATTATTTGGAATCCGGAATTAGGCAATCCATCGGCACCGTAGTTGAATTTGGAGCGTCCCTCGCCAGTGGAAGCGGATTTGAACCAACCAGTACTGCCATTGACAACCACGTTTCCGAAATTTTGGGCAATTATGATGCAGGCAACGATACTGACAAACTTCGCATCATTGTAGAACAATATTTCATTGCCCTTTGGTGCAGTGGAATAGAGGCCTATAACACGTATCGAAGGACAGGTCAACCAGATAACTTGACTCCTGCCTTTGCATTACAGGATCCTGGAACTTTTTTAAGGTCCATGTGGTATTCCCAGACTGCGGCAGACAGCAATACGAACATCACCCAGAAAAGTGCCCCTGACACTCCCGTGTTTTGGGATACCAACCCTGAAGGTTTTGTTGATTGATAAATATTAAAAATGACAAATATGAAAAGTACTTTTAAATATATTTTCGGTTTTCTCATTGTACTGCTGGCTTTTGCCGCATGTGAGGACAAGGACAAAAACCCGCTCAACGTGTTCGATTTGGATAATTCCAAGGCGCCTTATGTTCGTATAAAGCTGGATCAGACCATTGTTGCTAAGGGCGATTTGGCCACTTCTTCCTTATCGGGTACCGTGGATGATGCAAGTGACAATGTAGCCTCATGGGAACTTAGTGTTAGCATTGAATCTGGCGGGGTGGCAACTGACACCGTTGCTTTGACGACCATTACACAATTTCCTAGTGATATTTCCATCCCCTATACCGACATTGCCAGTGCATTGGGCATTACAGTGGACGATATTTCAGGTGGGGATTTTATTCGTTTCTTGGGTAAATCCACAGGTACGGATGGTACTGTGACCACTGTGGACAACTATAGCGCAAACGTAACAGGGCAGCCGGAACAATTGCAGGCTTTCAATTTTATTGTTCTGGTAAAATGTTCTCCTATTTCTGATGCCACCGTACCTGGAACCTGGATCATTGAGATGCAGGACCTTTTCGGGGATGGTTGGGATGGTGCCTTTGTTACCTTCGAAATAGATGGCGTTTCTACTAATTACACCTTTACCTCCGGAGATGCCGCAACGTTTAATGTGGATGTTCCCGCAGGAACAAGCCAGTTGGTGATTTCGTACACCAGTGGAGCATTTGAAGAGGAACATGTATTTACCATCCAAACACCAGATGGTGATGTACGCGGACCATTCGGACCAAATCCAAGTCCGTGTATTAATTAGCATACTATGTAACTCAACCTTAGAAGGCCCTGTTTATACAAAACAGGGCTTTTTGTTTTTCTTCAGGGTAAACCCAAATAGATTATTGTAAATATGGTTGTAAGTAGATTGATGGTTACCTCGTACCTTTGCATTTTCGTTTCAACCTCAACCTTAAACCTAGCCAATTTGGACAACCACTCGAATACAACCAATAAAAAGGCATTACTGTCCTTAGCCATCGGAGGTTTTGGCATTGGCCTTACGGAATTTGTGATTATGGGAATTCTTCCCAACATTGCAGATTCCATGGGCATTTCCATCTCCAAAGCGGGGCATTTCATTGCCATATATGCTTTGGGTGTTGTGGTTGGAGGTCCATTCATGGCAAGGATTACCAGTAAACTTTCCCCTAAGAAAACCTTGTTGTTCCTCATGGTTTGGTTTACAGTTTTCAATACACTGTCTTCCTTTTCAGGGAACTATTGGACGATGATGTTATTCCGGTTTTTGTCGGGTATGCCCCATGGTGCCTTTTTTGGGATAGGAGCGGTTGTATCTGGATACTTGGCAAAAGCCGGTAAAGCTGCACAGGCCATGGCCATTATGTTTTCCGGGCTTACGGTGGCCAATATCATCGGGGTGCCCCTTGGCACCTATATCGGTCAGGAATGGCACTGGAGTTTTTCCTTTATGTTGGTGGGAGTAGCAGGTATTGCAACATTGGCCAGTCTATATTTTTGGATGCCCAAACAATCCTTGGAAGAAACAGATGCTTCCAACACCAATAGTGCTTCCGAAGGATTGAAAAGCAAAAAGCTTTGGGCTTTGATTGCCTTAACTACCATCGGTACAGGGGGATTTTTTGCTTGGTACAGTTATATTGCCCCATTGGTCATCAACATCACCAATTTATCCGAAGCTACTGTAGGTTACGTGATGATCGTAGCTGGTGTGGGCATGTTCGTAGGTAATTTTTTAGGCGCCAGAATGGTAGAACATTTTCCTCCGGTAAAATGTGTTGTGATCAGTCTCTTGAGCATGACTACTATTTTGTTGATCAACTCTTTTCTTGCCAGTAACACTATCGCCGTTTTTGTAATCAGCTTTATTGTGGGTATGATTACGTTCTCCGTGACAGCACCAATCCAGATTGCCATCATCAAAGCCGCCAAAGGAGCCGAGAAATTAGGTTCTTCCATGAACCAGAGCGCGTTTAATATGGGCAACGCCTCTGGAGCTTATTTTGGTGGACTTCCTATGGTCTTTGGACTTCCTGTCACCTATGCAAGTGTGGTGGGTGCTATTTTAGCCTGCATCGGGGCCGGAATCGGAATTGCCATTTTGTACGCCCAAAAAAGCATATCCAAGAAAAAAAGTAAGGAATCCGTTTGTGCCTAGTGGCCAAACTACAATGTATTAATTTGTTCAGGTTTCATCATAAATAGTATCTTTAAGTATAGGCAACCTTAATCCAATACATTTAGATTTGAGAACATCATTCCTTTGGACAAGCTTCCTTTTCTTGGGGCTTTTGTTCCCTTCCCAAAAATATACTGCAGACGTTTCCAATTTCACATTCAATACCTTGGTCTTTTCCGATGAATTTGATTATTCAGGTAGTCCGGATATCAAAAAATGGCATCATCAAATCATCCCACCCGAAAATGGCGGATGGTACAATGGTGAGCTGCAACATTACACGAACAGGATCAAAAACTCGGAAGTGAAAGATGGTTCCCTCTTCATTAGGGCTTACAAAGAGCCATATACTGTTGATGGTTCCACCAAATCCTATACCTCTGCCCGATTGAACGCCAAATTTGAGTTTACCTATGGTAAAGTAGAGGTGAGGGCCAAACTCCCAACGGAAGCCGGTACATGGCCTGCCATTTGGACTCTGGGAAAAAACGTGAACGAACCAGGCAATTATTTTGGCGACCAATTCGGAAAAGTGGGGTGGCCGTTATGTGGGGAAATTGATATTTTGGAACAAACAGGATGGAATAAGAATAGTACCATTTCCCATTTTCATTGGGGCGACCTGAATACCAAGGAATATAAAAATGAAGGAGGGACACTTTCCTTTCCAGAAACGGAAGACGGATTCCATATTTTTTCCATGGAATGGACCGAAAAAAGTATCAAAACCTTTGTGGATGGCAATTTGGTGCATGAATTGCCCAACGGGGATGATAAACCCTTCAACCATGGACATTATTTGATCCTTAACCTTGCCCTAGGCGGTAATTTGGGTGGTGAAGTCCCGGATTCTTTCACAGAGGCCACCTATGAAATCGATTATGTGAGGATTTATCAATAGCTATTGACCCAATTCCCTGGCTTCAAACCCTACCAACTCTTGGTCCTCAAAGGTTGCGGTTACCTCAATAGGGTTACAACAAACTTCACAATCTTCAACATAGGTTTGGTTGGAAACAGAGGTATCCAAAAGAAATGAAATCTCTTCCCAGCAATACGGACATTGAAAAAAGTGTTCGTACATCGCACCTAAAATTCCACATTGAGCAACTGGCCGCTCACCTGTAACATGAACAGTTCAGCCAGTTTTGCATTGTATTTGGCCTGACTCTTAGCAAGCTCGGCGTTCAACAAATTCAATTGTGCCTGTCTAAATTCAATGGAGGTTACCCTACCTAATTTATAACGTTCATCGGTACGGTTAAAGTTGTTTTGGTTGGTCTGAAGGTTTTTTTCCTGCACCTCCAACACATACAAGGCATTGGAATAACTATCCCAAGCATTGCGGATATCACGCTCCACTTCCAATTCAATCTGCTTTTTCGCCAATTCTTGGTTCGCAAAGTTGATCTTTGCATTCTTGATTCCGGTTATGGTGCTTCCTCCATCAAAAAGGTTCCAAGACAAATTGATGGACCCCGTAACCCCAGTAGAAGTCGTTTGCAAGGTAAAAGCTAAGGGGCTATTGTTGTTGGATTCGTTCCAGCCATAGGTGCCAGTAAGGCCAATGGTAGGCAAAAAACCGCTTCTGGCCACCTTGATGTTGTTATCACTGATATTAATGTCCTTTTCTACAATTTGAAGCCTTACATTGTTCATTTTAGCTTCATTGTACATGTTTTCCATTTGCAAACCAGGAATAAATTTCACGGTAGTATCGGCAACAAAAAGATTGGTAAGGTCCCTATTCAAGATTAAATTCAGGTCACGCATGGTATTACGCAACAATTGCCTTGAATTCAACAGGTTGATGCTATCCGTATTGATATCCACCTCGGCATTAAGTACATCTAACCCGGTATTCTGACCAAATTCAAATTGGTATTGGGCACGTTTTAATCTATCCTTGGAAATTTCCATGGCCTGCTCCAAGGTATGGGTGTTTTCGGTCAAACGGGCCACTTCATAATAGACGGAGAACAACTGAAGAATGGTATTTTCAATAGTTTGCCTAACCTGAAGTTCTGTTTGTTGCGAACGCTCCTGAAAACTTTTGTAATTGTAATGTCTGCCCAAACCATCGAACAAAATATAGTTAACGTTAACTGAAGCATTGTACCTACGGGTCTCCGCACCTTCCGCGGTACGGGTGTCACCATTCGCCAAAACCCCTTCAGAGTTCTGCTTGTCTATGCTACCACCGGCATTGGCAGTCACCGTTGGCAGATAGCCCGAGTTCAGGATATTGGCATTGTTATCCCCTATCAATTTGGCATTCTTGGCCACTTGAATGCTCAAGTTGTTCTCCAAGACCATATCGATGGCCTCTTCTTTGGAAAGTACTTGATCTTGCGCATGCACATAAAGACCAAAAATCAAAAATAAAAGTGCTGTGTAATTACGACTGTTCTTCATTATCGTGTGGTCTCTTCTTCTATTGAGGTTCCGTGTTCTTCTGCGTGGATTCCATCATGATCAATTCCATTGCTACTGGGCAAACTTTCCTTTATCAACAACTCTTCTTCATCCCGTTCCCTAATGGCGCGTTCTACCTCTTCCGGGGTTACTTTTTCCCCTGTCCACAATCTTTTTGCTACCACTTTTACACTGTTTCCAAAGGAAAGGAACAGTGGAAGCATAAGAAGGGTAAGGATAGTTGCAAATGCAATTCCGTACGCAATGGAAATGGCCATAGGCTTTAAAAACTGGGCCTGTCTACTTCTTTCCAAAAGAAGCGGCGCCAAACCTGCAATGGTGGTGGCCGATGTTAAAAAGATGGCCCTAAAACGGGAACGACCCGCTTCATACAGTGCCTCGTCGAATTTAAGACCATTTCTTAGGTTGATGTTAAACTTACCGATCAACACCAATCCATCGTTTACCATGATCCCAATCAAAGCGATGATACCCAACATGGACAATATGTTGATTGGGAAACCATGGATCCAATGGCCCCAAGCCACTGCCGTTAAACTGAAGGGCACTAAAAGTATCAACAATAAAGGTTGACTGATACTTCTAAAGGTGAAGGCGATGGTGATAAAAATAAGGAACAACACTATTGGCCCTACAAATCCTAACGAACCGAAAAGTTTGTTGGCTTCCCTGTTCTGTCCTTCATAGGATGGTGTTATGGAGGGATATTTGGAAACGATTTCGGGCATTACCTCACTCCTGATCCACGCCATGGCATCGGTACCACTCGTAGTCTCTGCATCGGTCAAATCAGAAGACACTTGAATTTCTCTTCTTCCATCCAAGTGGTTGATGGCCACATCCCCACGTTCAATGGTGTAATTGGCAATTTCGTTAAGGGGAATACGGTCTCCGTTGGGTGCCACAATGCGCATTTCATCCAAATCGGTGATAGAGGATCGGTTCTCACGATCATAGCGAACCCAAACCCGTATCTCATCCTGTCCGCGTTGGAACCGCTGTGCCTGGGTACCGAAGAAACCAGCCCTTACTTGGTTCATCACCGTTCTTAGATCCAATCCCAACAAATAGGCATTTTCTTTAAGCTGCAACCGTATTTCCTTGATACCAGCCGGATCGTTATCGGTAACATCCTTGAGGTTGGCATTGTTAAGCATGGCCTGTTTCAATTCGTCTTTGGCCGCTTTTAATTCTGCAATATTATTGCCCAATAGGGAAACAGAAACTGGGCTTCCCCCAAAATTTCCACCAGATCCATAGATCAAACTCTCCACACCGATTACGGGTCCCACGAGTTCCCTTAACCTACCGGTGACCATATCGGTTCGGATGTTGTCCGGACGCTCCTCTCCTGGCAATAGGTTGATTTCCAATCTTGCCGAAGATGATCCAGGACCCAAATTCTTGATCATGTTCACAAAGAGCTTTTTGTCCATTCCCTTCAGGTATTTCTCCGATAACTCATCATTTACGATATGGGCCTTTTCCTGAATCAAGCTTATGATGGAATCGGTAACCTTTTCATTGGTACCGTTCGGCATCCGAAGTTCTATGGAAATCTGGTCGCTGGCCACCATAGGAAAGAAGGCAGTACGTACAATCCCTCCGCCAATAGATCCAAAGGTGAGTACCAAGGCCATAAAGAATAGGGCAAACGTCAATATTTTATATTGAAGGGCAAATTTTAGTGCTGGGCCATACCATTTGTCGCGCATGTAGGCCATGATATTATCCCCTATTTTGTTGATGACACGCAGCTTGGCAAATACCTGGGCAATGCCGGTCTTGGGTTTATCATCCAGCTTGTGCAATGCCTTGGAATGTGCCAAGTGGGCAGGAAGAATAATCAATGCTTCTACTAAAGAAACCAAAAGCGTAAGAATAACGATTACGGAAACTTCCCCGAAAAACTCCCCTATACGGCTATCCAAGAACAAAAAGATGGAAAATGCCAGAACCGTGGTAATAATGGCCGAAAGAATGGGCGGTATCACCTCCATGGTCCCTTCAATGGCCGCCTGAACCGGAGGTTTACCATCTTCGTAATGCTGATAAATATTCTCGGCAATCACAATCCCATCATCCACCAAAATACCGATTACAATGATCATCCCGAACAAGGACAACACGTTGATGGTCACATCGAACATCGGCGCAAAGATGAACATGCCCAAAAACGCAATGGGAAGTCCGAATGCCACCCAAAAAGCCAACCTCGTGTTTAGAAAAAGGGATAAAAAGCCCAAAACCAAAAGCATCCCCACAATGGCGTTCTCGGTCAACAATTGGGTACGTTGGTTCAAGGTTACCGATCTATCATCAATAATTTGAAGCTGAACATTGGTGTATTTTTCGTTGAAGTCTTTGATATATTCCTTCACATTGTCTGAAGAACCCAACAAATCCTCCGTATTGGTACTGGTAATGGTAACGTTTACCGCTAATTCTCCATTAAAATAGGAAGCATTGGGCGTTTCGGAAAAGCGGTCACGGATGGTGGCCACATCTTTCAAACGTACAGTACGACCTTCACTATCGCCTCGTACCACAATGTTGGAAAGTTCATCCCCAAAATAGGAACGGTTGTTCGCGCGAATCAAATATTCCTCAGTATCGGTCTTGATGTTACCCCCTGTAACCAAAATATTGTGATTGGCCACTGCTTGCGACACTTCATTGAAGGAGAGATTGTAGGCCAAAAGCCTGTTCTCGTCTACGGCAATTTCAATTTCCTCATCCGGGTATCCATCAATCTGAATTTGGGAAATACCATCAATGGCCCTCAGGTCATTCTCAATTTGGCGTCCAATTTGTTTTAGGGTAGCCAGTGGAATATCCTTGCCGCTGATGGCAAAACTGATGGTGGGCCGAACGGCTTCCAATTTGGCCACGATCAAAGGTTCCATACCGGTTGGGAAGGTCGGTACACGGTCCACCGCATTTTTTACTTCCAAAAGCATGAAATCCACTTCCCTGCCCTTTTCTATTTCCACATTGATAGATCCACTGTTCTCCCGTGAGGTAGAGGTCACACGTTCAACCCCTTCCAACCCTTTAAGGTTGTCCTCGATCTTTAACACAATACCCTCCTCAATTTCTTGGGGAGATGCCCCAGGATAGGTAATGGTAATCAGTATATTTTTGGATTCAGATAGCGGAAAAAAGGAGGATTTTAAGGATAGCATCCCCACAATTCCGAACACGACGAACGCCAATATAAAAATATTGACGGCCATGTGGTACTTTATAAAATAGGAAATGACCTTTCTCACGGCTGGGCAGTTTTATTGTATACTTTCACCAACATGCCAGCATAGGCTCCGGACAAAGGCCTCGAAACGATTACCTCCCCATCGGGAACATTTTTAAGCACTACGGTCTTGTCCGTAAAATAAACAGGGTCCACGTACATCAAATCGAGGATGGAATCTTTCACCACAAATATTTGGTCGTTGTCCAATAGCAGGGAACGGTTAATTTCTATAGCGTTGGCTTCTTCCCTGGCCTCCAGACTGGCCTCCAGATATTGGCCTTCTTTCAGGTCTGCACCATCAACCTCAATAGCCACGGTAATGGTCTGAGAACCTTGGTCTACCCTTCCATTTACGCGTGTAACCTTGCCGGTATATGTATTGGTCTTGTCCAAGTTGTGGAGTTCCACTTCCTTACCCACTTTTAAGAAATCGCCATAGGTTTTACTCACAGAAACTTCCAGTTCGTATTCCCCAGTGCTAATGAACTCTCCCAGTTTTTGTCCTGATCGGATCAAGGTACCTTCGGTAACCAAGGCTTCCGTCAACACCCCACTAAAAGGAGCGGAAATAATATATTTTGATAGACGCTGCTCCAAATTTTTAACCGCGTAGTAGTTGGAAATAATTCCTCTTCCCGTAATGAAAAACTTCTCCTTTTCCGAACCCATTTCAGGTAAGGCAGGCGTAGTTTTTTCCATGTCAAAACTATTAAGGTAGGTTTGCCATTTGGGATAGATTTCAGGATAATCCAATCGTAAATCCGGCATAATGGAAGTAAGCAGATTGTACAAAGTACTTTTTGCCGACTGCACGGAAGCGTAATATTCATCAGCATCGATACGGATCAAGGTCTGCCCAGCGGCATATTCCTGGCCACTTCTGAAAAGTTTGCTACCTGGCCTAAATACCCCTTGCACTTCGGAATAAAGCTCTACCCTCTTTTTGGCCTTTAAGTTTCCATTGGCAGGAACCACCAGTGGGATTGTTTTGTTCTTAACGGTATCCACAAAAACGGTCTTTACTACTTTGGGGGACTGTGGCCTTCTATTTTCTTTGCTACCTGCTATAACGCCCGCAAAATATAGGGATGCCAAAATGAGGATGCCGCCTATCACGGCCGAAATGATGAGCTTTCGCATGAGTCACTTGAATTAGTCGTTGCAAAACTATTCGCTACATTCTTTGTAATGGTTAAAGAAATCTTAAAAAGCATCCTAAACCATTAAAACAAAAAAGGGGATACATGCCTGTATCCCCAAACCAAACAAACTAAAGTAATAACTAACTACTCATTATTTTCATTGTTTTCATCGTCCTCAAACTTGGTATCCGCCATTCGGGAGCGATCAAACTCTATACTGTTAAATCTAGGATTAAGGGATTTGTCATCGGCATCGAACACCAAAAATTGCTTGGCATCCATGGCCTTTAAGCCCGTGTAGGCATTGAATCGATTGTTTTGTATCTGCAAGATTTGAAGGCTTGCCAATTGTGAGAACTCCACAGGAATCTCACCACCCAATTGGTTATTGGCCAAAACCAGTTCCTTCAATTGACCCAATTTGCCTATTTCAGCCGGAATTTCCCCTTCCAAACCGTTCTCGAACAGACCCAAAGCTTCCAATTTGGAAAGGTTTCCTATAGATTTTGGGATGATGCCTTTCAAGTTATTACTTGATAGGTTCAGTTCCTTCAAGTTTTTGATGTTCCCAAACGTCTCCGGAATGGGGCCGCTTAAAAAATTGTTGAACATGGAAAAGACTTCCAAATTCTTCAATTGTCCTATTTCTTGTGGGATGGATCCTTTGATCCTGTTCATTTCCAAACGGAATTCCTTTAAACTTTCCAGCTTCACAATATCCTTGGGCAATACCCCGGTAATATTGTTAAAGGCCAAGTTTAAACGGGTCAGGTATTTTAACTTGCCCAGACTTTCTGGCAAGGTACCGTCCAAATTGTTCATGAAAAGGGTTATTCCTACAACATGTCCATCCTGTACCTCAACACCTTTCCATTTTTCAACAGGGGCCTCAAGGTTCCAAGTAACCTTCCATTGCTCTCCTTTGGTACTATTGTATAGGTCAACTAGAACATCCCTTTCCCTTTGGGAAACTTGTCCGTTTGCCATGGAGATGCCAACTGAGGCAGTCAACAAAAAGAAGAAAATGGCCAATCGTTTCATTTAATACTTATTTACCTGTACGGAATTTACCTACAAATTAATAAGAATATGAAAAACCTTACAAATTAAATCGGCGAACTGATAAAAATTTGTTGTGAAGCAGCCCTAATCTGTGGTCAACTTTCAAAAGTGTTTATTATCCTAGGATTTCCAGTTCATTGGAGATGCTTTCCCATTCCTTCATTTGGGTCTCCAATTCCTTCTTTTTTCCTTGATATTTATCAAAAAAACCGGTTTTGGCGATGGTAGTGTCGTAGTCCATTAACAATTGATGGTCAATGTCGGCAATTTCCTTTTCCAATTGTGAAATGCGCTTTTCAACACCGCTCAATCGGTTCTTCAAGGACTTTAACTTTTTCTGGGTATTATAGTCGTTTTCCTTTGTTTCAGATTGTTGCTTTTCTTCTACCTTTTTGTCACCTTTCTCAATTTTTCTGAAATCATCAACTTTTCTTTGCTCCAGATAAAAGTCGATATCACCTAAATATTCCTTGATGTTTCCATCCTTGAACTCGTAGACCCGGTCTGTAAGCCCTTGGAGAAAATCCCTGTCGTGGGAAACCAGAATCAAAGTTCCTTCAAAGTTTTGAAGGGCCTGTTTTAGTACATTTTTGGATTTGATGTCCAAGTGGTTGGTAGGCTCGTCCATCACGAGCACATTGAAGGGCTGCAACAGCATTTTGGCCAGTGCCAAACGGTTTCGTTCCCCTCCAGAAAGCACCTTTACATACTTTTCCACGTCATCACCACGGAACAAAAAGGACCCTAAAATATCACGGACCTTACTTCTGTTGCTTTCATTGGCCGCTTCCAACATGGTATCGAGAATGGTTTTGCTGCCATCCAGATATTCGGCCTGGTTTTGGGCGAAATATCCCAACTGTACATTGTGACCTGTTTTTAGATTGCCATGATAGTCCAACTCCCCGACCATGATCTTAGCTAGGGTAGTCTTCCCTTGACCGTTCTGTCCTACAAAAGCGGTCTTGCTTCCTCTTTCCACCAAAAGGTCTATTCCTTCCAATACCTTTTTTTGACCATAGCTCTTGGAAAGGTTTTCTACCTCGGCAACCACCTTACCTGGAGTTACGGACACGGGGAAACGAACGGTCATTACACTGTGATCTTCTTCATCTACCTCTATTCGTTCTATCTTGTCCAGTTTTTTGATGAGCGACTGCGCCATGGAGGCCTTACTGGCTTTGGCCCTGAACTTTTCAATCAAACGTTCGGTCTGTTGGATTTGCTTTTCTTGGTTCTTTTGTGCACTGAGCTGTTGTTCCTTGATCTCCTTCCTCAGTTCCAAAAACTTGGTGTAGGGTTTGCCGTAATCATAGATCCTACCTAATGATATTTCTATGGTACGGTTGGTTACGTTGTCCAAGAACATCCTATCGTGCGAAACAATTACAACAGCGCCGGAATAATTGTTCAAAAACTGCTCCAACCAAATGATGGATTCAATATCCAAGTGGTTGGTAGGCTCATCGAGCAACAGCACATCGTTACTTTGTAAGAGAAGTTTGGCCAGTTCAATACGCATACGCCATCCACCGGAAAAGGTATCCGTAAGTTTTTCAAAATCGGCTCTTTTAAAACCTAGTCCCAACAATACTTTCTCGGTATCTCCTTGGTAATTGTATCCCCCTAAAATTTCATATCGATGGGTCACATCCGTAAGGTCCACCATCAACTGGTGGTAGCCCTCGCTTTCATAATCGGTGCGTTCCGCCAAAGCTGTATTGATCTCGTCCAACTGTTTTTCAAGGGATTTGATCTCGGCAAAGGCTTGGTAGGATTCCTCCAAAACGGTTCGTCCCAGTTCAAAATCGATATCCTGCTTTAAGAAACCGATCTTGATGTCCTTTTCCATGGCAATGGTGCCTTCATCCGGACGCATTTCCTTGGACAATAACTTAAGCAAGGTAGATTTACCCGCTCCATTTTTACCGATCAGACCGACCCTATCACCGCCATTCAATCGAAATGCGATTTCTTCAAAAAGATATTCGCCCCCAAAGGCTACGGAAAGATTGTGAACATTTAGCATTTTATGTGACCTGAATTACATATCAAAACTCGCAGTATCTTTACTTTTGCGTAAAAATCGGTGCAAATGTTAAAAAAAGGAACCAAAATCTACAGCATTTTAACAGGAAGTTGTCCTAGGTGCCAAGAGGAGAGCATGTATCAGGCCTCTAATCCCTATGCGCTTTCCCAAATTTTTAAGATGCACGAACGTTGCTCCCACTGCGGATTAAAATATAAAATCGAGCCCTCTTTCTTTTATGGGGCCATGTATGTGAGCTATGCCGTAGGTATTGCGTTTGCTGTTGCCGCTTTTGTGATTACCTATCTTTTTATCGGTACTTCATTGAAGACTTCCTTTATTGCCATCGTATCTACTTTGGTGGTTTTTATGCCGGTGATCATTAGGTTGTCCCGTAACATTTGGATCAATTTCTTTATCAAGTATGATGCAAATGCCATAGAGCATCATCACCCTATAAAAGGTTAATTTTTATAGTATTTTTTGGTGAAGCGTTTGATATCGATATCGGGATCGAGTGTAGTCCCATTTTCGATGTGATCGAACAATTGTCGTGAGGCATAGGGAGCGATTAGTACGCCCCTGGATCCAAATCCGTTCAATACATACAGATTTTGATGTTCCGGATGTCTGCCCACCAAAGGTCTGCGATCTGCTACGGTAGGACGGATTCCTGCCACGTGATTTAAAATCTCAAAATCGCATTTTAAAAAGGTGGCCAATTTTTCCAAAAGTTCATTCTTGGATTCTTCCGTGGGAATATTGGTCTTATCCTGCCATTTGTAGGTGGCCCCGACCAAGTATTTATCCCCGCCCATGGGAATGGTGAATACAGAAGACTTGATTACATTATCCTCCTTAAAATCGGGCGCCGAGATGATCAACAACTCACCCTTGGTCCCGTTCAAAGGCAGGTACCCAAAATTGGGATCCCGTGTTAGGCCATAACCGCATGCAAAAACAATTTTTTTCGCCTTTGCACCTTGGTATTCCACATAATCATTGTAATGAACAAGGGAATTATATTCAAAAGAATTTCTATCGAGAATGCCTTTTTCTTTCAGATAGGACCCATAGGCATTTACCAACGCTGCAGTATCTATCCTGCCCGTATGGTTTACTTCGCCAAAACCGAATGCCGCCTCAATGGACGGGTTTTGGTTCTGAACCAAATCTGTGGACAGAAAATGGTCCAATCCGGGTCGGTCGGCCGCTTCGAACCAGATATTCTGTTCCTCTATGGAGGCAAATTTGCGCAATACCCGTAGGGGGTAATCCAATTTAACCCCCAATTTTTGCTCCAACCCTGCGTAAAAAGGTTTGGCCTGTTCCAGTTGCTCGTTGGCCTTCCAGGCCATGGTAAAACGTTTTAAAATAACGGGGTTGTACAACCCGCCCGCTACTTGGGAAGCTTGTTGCGAACTGTCAGCAATAACCTTGAAAGATTTTCCTTCCTTTTCCAACACCTCACAAAAAGAAATTCCGGCCAAGCCCAAACCTACTACTATATAATCCAGCATGGACCAAAATTAGCCATATACAGCCTTCTTATTGCCAGGGTCAATGAAGTTTTTGCAAAAAAAACGCCGCACAATTGTGCGGCGTAATTTGTATTGAATTGGAAATTTGTCTTTTGGACCGAATTAGTAGGCCCACATGTCCTGCTCCCTATCCCTGATGGATTCTTTTATCCTCTGGGCTTCAAGCAACTGGAACAATGCATTGTCAAAAATGTAATCATCAATTTTGCGATCTTCATGTACGTTTTCCTCTTTGTAGATCACTGCATTGAAACGTCTAGCGTTCAACAGCATATCAAAGGAAAGAGGTCTTGCAGAGTTCCTCTGGTTGTATACCTTGGCCTCATGCAGGATCTGCCTGGCCGCTGGGAACCATACCCAGAACAATTCAACTTTATTGGAATTTGGATCTACAGACTCATCGTCAATAAAATTCACGTCGGGAGCAACAGGTGCAATCCCCAACAATCGATATTTAAGCTCTCCCTGGCGCTTGTCGAAATACCAGATACCTTTTATGTGGTACTCTTCGATGTCCGCAGCGGTAAGATCCCTTTTGTTAATGAACTCTGGGGAAATTTGCTCACCGGCATTCAACTGTTCGTAACCTAGGTCCGTGGTATCGATTTTGCTCAAGGTAGCGGAAAGATCTTCCAGTTTCCTCTTCTCAGTGAAATAGGAATCGGTATAGATTTCCGTTAGCTTTCCATTTCTGATGTTCTTCATCAGAACATCGTACAAAGACCTTCTATCTGCTCCAATACCTATGGTATCGGTTGGATAGTACAACGGAAAGTTTACACGCTCGTCAAGATCGACAATTTCCCATATGGTTTTGGACCAAAGGATATCCCTATCATCCACATAACCATATTTTAGGGGTTCATCGGCGTCCTGCTCTATTTGAGCTTGGGTCTTCTTACCAATATCATCGGGCAACTTGGCATTCAAAATGTTTGCCTGACCCATCATTGATACGGGCAAAACGCCCAACAATCCGATTATTAATACATTTTTCCAATTCATGATCACTTGTATACTTTTATACTTTATTAGTTTGTAAGCTCAACCATTACCGGGGATACTTTTTTCAACTTGTAATCCCTGTTGTTGGTGATGTAAGCTTGGATATCAAAGATTTGAATTGCATCTCCCCTACCAGCTCTTCTAAGAACTGATTTGGCCTGATCATTCAATTTGTTTCCGCTAACCACTACAGTAGGTTGACCAGGAACTTTGAACTTGAACTCACTTACAGAAAGATTCAAATCGAAATCGAAGTCTTCCAACATAGCGCTTACTGTGGAAATCTCTAGGTTGTTCTTTGGCATCTTGATGCTACCAGCTTCACCACGTACGGTACCACTAGGTCTTGGAATATCCTTGATACGGAACTCAGATTTGGTGGAGATACCTTTACCGTCAGGCAAAGTACCGGAAGCAGTGATGGTTACTGTTCTACCTGTACCTGGGTTCATGATGTACTGGCTACCACTTCTTCTGGTCAAACCGGCAGCTGAAGCAGACACTTTGTTATCAGGAATACCAGGAATGGAGATTGTCATTGGGTTGGCAACACCACGGTAAACCACGTTCATCTTATCTGCAGAGATAACGGCTGCGTTAGGCATAGAGATGGTGGCAAAAGTGTTGTTCACTTCTACAGGTACCTCGTTTCCGTCCTGCATATAGGTCATGGTTCCTTTAATGGTGTGGTCACCTGGGGTACCGGCACTAATCAACATTTTGATACCACCAGCTTCCAATGCGTAATCGGTTCCTTCCTTCAATGGTCTACCATCCAAGGTCAATTCAGCTTTTACCGGAGTAGAAGTCTTATCAGTCTTGCTCACAATAATCTTACCATCGTATTTTTCACCGGAATAGTAAGCTGTTTTAGGAGCTTGTAGGGCACTGGCAAAGTTGGTCAAAGAAACCGCCTCTGTCAACTCACCTTCCAAAAGGGTCTTCAATACTTCTTGTTCAGTAGTCTTGATATCGGCTTGCAACTGGGTAAGTTTGGTCAAGGAGGCTACCAAAGGAAATCCTTCAAAGTGGTAGTTGATCCAATCTTGACGGGTACCATCCCTAGTTTCTACCTTACCGTCGTCTTTTTTACCATCATTGGTAGCAAAACGGGTCTTAACAGATGCCTTCAAAGATTCGAAACCTTCAGCTGGCAAAGTACTGATCACACCTTCACGGTAATCATTGATCTGCTTCATGAACTCTTTTCCTTCAGGAGCCAAGTTGTCTCCTTGCCAGAATTTTTGATCCAAGAAATCAGATTTGTCCATGACCACGTAATCTTTAGGATCTTCAAGATCCTGGGTCATTCCTTTTTTCAATCCTTCCAAATACGTATAGTACGTATCGGAAAGCTCTTTGATCTTCTGAGCATCTTGGTAAAGTTCACCGTATTCTTCAGCATTTTCTTCCGCTTTTGTGCCCAAGCTGGCCAAAAAGTCAGAGTTACTTGCGTCCATACTGGTGTTTGAAGTCTCCAGTTTTTCGTTCATTAGTCCGAAAGCTGCAAGAACTTCCTTGCTCATATTCAGGGCCAACATCGCGATGAAGATCAAGTACATAAGGTTGATCATCTTCTGACGTGGTGTTTGTTTTCCTCCTGCCATGTTTTAATTAGATTTTAAAAATTAATTTGATTTGGGGTTGTTTTCTGTTGATCAAAAACTCTAATTATTTTCTACCTCCCATGGCGGAAAGCATACCTCCATAAACTCCGTTCAAAGAAGAAAGGTTGGTGGCCAAAGATTCCATTTGATCTTTCAAGGCACCAGCGTTCTGTACTACTTCTTCGTTGATAGAAGCTTGACGGCTAGCGCTTTCCAATTGTACTTTGTACAAGCTGTTCAATGACTCCATTTGAGCGGCTGCATGAGACAACTCTTCAGAGTATTTTTTGGTGTGTTGGATAGCATCTGTGGTAGGCGCGATGTTTTTAGCGGCACCTTCAAAACTTTTGATGCTCTCACCCAAGCTAGAGAATAGATTGGCGTCGATGTTGGCTTCTTTAAGCAACTCGTCCAATTTTCTGGAAAGGATACCTTCAGCTTCTTTGGCGTCTTTGGCATCTTGCTTTTTGCTAGCGGTTTGCTGACCACCTGCCAACTCTGGATAAACCAAAGCCCAATCGTATTCGTCATCTACTGGTTCAAATGCACTGATAGCGAAGATCAATGCCTCGGTAATAAGTCCAACCGCAAGAAGTAGTCCACCTGTAAGGGGTCCAAACTCCCAGTGAAGGATCTTGAACAATGCACCAATAATTACTACCGATGCTCCAAGCCCGTAGGCCATGTTAAACAATTTTTTTGTTGATTTTGACTGTGCCATAATTCTAGTTTTAATTAAGTTATATAAATAAGTATTTGGTTACAAACTTTGATTTATATAGCGTTCTCTCGATAAATGTTGTTTTATAATCCTCCTCTTCCGTTGGTAGAGTCTTCCTCTCCCATGTAATCCTGTACCGTTCTAAAGCCGATGTAGCTCCTTGCAGAATCCTGGTACTCGTAATCCCTGGTGCTCACCTGTAGGAAGTATGCAACATCCTTCCAAGATCCACCTCTAATTACCTTTCTCTTGTTTTGGCCAGATCCCACGTTAGGGTTCATGGTTGAAAGGTATTCGTAGGCTCCCGAATCGAAACTGGAATTGGTCCATTCCGAAACGTTCCCTGCCATATTGTACAAATTGTAATCGTTAGGTTCAAATGATTTGGCCTCCACGGTGTACAAAGCAGCGTCTGCAGCATAGTCACCACGCTGTGGCTTAAAGTTGGCCATAAAGCAACCGGTATCGCTGATCACATATGGTCCACCCCAAGGGTAGGTTCCCCCTTCAATACCACCTCTGGCGGCATATTCCCACTCGGCCTCTGTTGGCAACCTGAACTGGTTCACGAACTGCTTGCCACGAGATTTTTGATCGTCATTCTTGAATTTGGTCCTCCAGTTACAGAACGCCTTGGCCTGCATCCAGTTTACACCCACAACAGGATAATCACTGTAGGCATCGTGCCAGAAGTAATCGTTGTGCATGGGTTCATTATAGGAATATTCAAAATCCTTGATCCAAACCGTGGTATCGGGATAAATCTCCAATTCCTCGTGTCTGATAAAATCTTTTCTTCCTCCGGTCTTTGCCCTGGCGGCAGCCTCAATGTCCATCCAGCTGTACTTGTACTTCAACTTGGTCACATCGATAGACCTAAGTCCATTATAGCTTTCTTCTTCAGGAAGATAGATGGAATCCATTACTTCGGAATAGTATTCATCCGGATATTCTGAAGTATCCCAGATCAAATCCACATCCTTATTCAACGCCCTACCTTCATAGCCTGTTTCACCAAGTCCGGCATAGTTGTCGAGCATATATTTGTCATAAGCGGACAATTCGGTTGTATCAGTATCCTTAAAAGAATATTCACCAATACCTTCATCTTCCGGTCCAATGCCAAGCTCGTCGGCCAAGATGGCCAATCTGGTCCTAACAATGGAATCCTTTACCCACTCCACAAACTGACGGTATTCGCTGTTGGTGATTTCCGTATCATCCATATAAAAGGAACGTACGGTAACCGTTCTTGTCGGAGCGTTCAATACTTTCGCCTGATCCTCCTCAGCCTTACCCATTACAAAGGCGCCGCGGGGAATCAGTTCCATCCCATAGGGTTTTTCTGGATGCCATTGTTTTCCACTGACCCCAACTAGTTCACCTTTTGACTTGGATTTGGAGCCACAACTGCTCAGCAAAAAAACAAGTGCTAGAGATGAAAAGAATAGCTTTCTCATACTTTAGGTTAAATTATCGATTCAAGATTTTAGACTGTGAAACACATTTTCATTATTCTCAAAACTGATTTTTGAATAAATTATTGTGCAAACACAAGCAATGCTCAAAATTTTAATTTGTTTAGTTAAAGCCTTTTCTGTAGGCTTTGAACCACCTTTCTGGGATAATTTGGTTGCAAGCATCCAAATAGTCCTCTTCGGTGCATGGTAATAACGCAACCGAATTTGTTTTAGTATGTTCTGCTAAAATTGATGGCACCTCTACCCACCAACGTTCCGTAACATGGCTTTTGAAAAATACCAGTTCCTCGGAGTCCGTGGGTACGGTGAATTTTGTGAAGTCTTCGCTCTTGGAGCTGGGCTGTTCCTTGATCCTGAAACTCAACCCTTCTATAAAATACCAAATGATCTGGGCGATCATCTGAAATGCCTGTGGTGAATTCTCCCCTTCGTAAATACCGAAAAGGGAAACCCTGTCACTAATACCCGCATACCGGGCTATGGCGCATATCTCCCTTCCCGTGAATCCGTTAGGTGAAAAGTTTTTGGACATGCCTATTTCCGCAGCTCGGATGGCCCTCAGATCCAAGCTTACAATATCGCTACTTCTCAGCACAGGTTCTGCCAGACCAATATTGTTAGCAATCTCACCCAATCGGTACGCATCAAAGAAAAGACGCTCCATAAGATCCATCTCTTCCTGCGCATTAAAATAGCTCTGATAACCAATGTTGGAGAAATTGAAAAGATTGTTGGGTTTATCGGTAATGATCTTGCTCATATAGGAGTGGGAAGAGATCAATTCCTCATCTTCACCAAAATCAAAACGGCTATCTATGGAAACCAAATTGACCATATCCTTGATCTTGTCAAAGGCACGATAGGTGGGATACGTTATATCCTGGGTAAGTCCGATCACCACCGGAATGATGTTTTCTTCCAAAAGTCCGGCCACGATTTCCTTTACCACAAAATAGGTATCCTCCACGGAATCACCTTCTTCCACATCCCCAATATCGATGATGGTGGAGTTCCAATTGCCCATCATGAGTTTGTACAATTGGATGCGGACTTCACTCAAATCGAGTTTCTCCGGTTTCTTTTCAAAAGCGTTCCTGGATTCCAATACACCAAAAATGGCAACATCTGCTTGGGCGAAGACGGGAAGGCCGTCCTTTTCGGTGTGCATGAAAATGTTTTTGCCCAATGCCTGTTGTGGCAACAATTCGGAATGTGCCAATACCTTGTCCGAAACAGGGATCAAAAAATCGAACGCCATATTATTTCTTAGCTTTTGTCGCGGCTTTTTTCTTTGGTGTCTTCTTATCAATTAGGGCCTTGGCTTCTTCCAGTGTCATCTTGGCGACATCCACATCTTTGGAAAGCTCCACTTTTACCCTACCTTTTATAATGGTATGTCTTCCCCATCTGGCCTTTTCGATCCTGATCTTTTCCTCTGGCCAATCTTGGACCACTTTTTCGGCTTCCTTAATTTTTTTATCCTCGATCAATTCGATCACATCGGCTTGTGACAAATGATCAAAGTCGTATTTCTTGTTCACATTGATGAACATTCCATCCCATTTGATGAACGGTCCGAACCTTCCCTTGCCTTTGGTCACTTCTTTTCCTTCATAAGTGGCAATGGGCGCATCGGCCTTTTCCTTCTCTTCGATCAACTCAATGGCGCGGGCCAAATCCACATCAAAGGCACTTTCACCTTGATCCAGGGAGATGAATTTTTTACCGAAACGTACATAAGGGCCATATCGACCCACGTTGGCCTCTACTTCCTCTCCTTTGTGCACACCCAGTTTTCGTGGCAATTGAAAAAGTTCCATGGCTTCCTCAAACGTGATGGTACCGATGGATTGATCGGGCAACAAACTGGCAAAAAGGGGCTTTTCCTCTTCTTCCGCAGTACCTATTTGTACCATAGGACCAAATCGGCCCAAACGAACGGACACCTGACGACCGGTTTTTGGATCTACGCCCAAAACACGTTCCCCGCTAGCGCGCTCGGCATTTTCTTCAACTTGCAACACATTGGGATGAAAATCCTTGTAAAAGTTTTTCATCATTTCCTGCCAATCCTCATCACCTGCGGCAATCTCATCAAAATCTTCCTCTACCTTGGCAGTAAAATTGTAATCGAGGATTTTGGTGAAATGATCCACCAAAAAGTCGTTCACGATCATTCCGATATCCGTAGGCACCAATTTGCCTTTGTCCGATCCTACCATTTCGGAGAGATTCTGTTCCGATACCTTTTCAGATTCCAAAACCAATTGAATGTACTTTCTTTCGGTACCTTCTATGGTTCCTTTTTCCACATATCCCCTGTTTTGGATAGTGGAAATGGTCGGCGCATAAGTAGATGGTCTACCGATACCCAGTTCTTCCAACTTCTTCACCAAAGAAGCCTCTGTGTAACGATAAGGCGGCCTGGTAAACCTTTCTGTTGCAGAAATGTATATGTTTTGAAGAGGCTCTCCCACTCGAAGAGCAGGCAACATCCCTTCTTGTTCTTCCAAAATATCCTCGTCGTCCGTACCTTCTAGATACACCTTTAAAAACCCATCAAATTTGACTACCTCACCATTCGCGATAAATTCTTCATTATGGGTGGTGGCTTTGATCTTTACATTGGTGCGTTCCAACTCGGCGTCGCTCATCTGCGAAGCAAGGGTCCGTTTCCAAATCAGTTCATAAAGCTTGGACTGGTCCCGCTCCAAGGAAGGGGACTGTAATTTCATATCGGTTGGGCGAATGGCCTCATGGGCCTCTTGGGCACCTTTGGTCTTGCCCGTAAAGTTCCGTACTTGGCTGTATTCTTCGCCATAACTTTCAACGATGGCATCCTTGGCCGCAGCTAGCGCTTCGTTGGAAAGGTTGACGCTATCCGTTCTCATATAGGTGATCAAACCTGCTTCGTAAAGACGTTGGGCCACCTGCATGGTGCGGCTCACCGAAAAATACAGCTTACGTGATGCTTCCTGTTGAAGGGTTGACGTAGTAAACGGCGGTGCAGGGGATTTTTTGGCCGGTTTTTTGGCCAGATCGGCAACAGCAAAATCAGCACCGATATTATTTTTCAAAAAAGCCTCGGCAGCAGCCTTGGTCGGGAAGGTATTGTTCAACTTTGCAGCGAACACACTGCCCCCATTTGTTTTGAATTCTGCTTTTATCCTGAACGAACCTTCGGGAGTGAATCCCTCAATTTCACGTTCACGTTCCACAATCAAACGTACGGCAACGGATTGTACCCTACCTGCCGAAAGTCCTGGTTTTACCTTTTTCCAAAGCACTGGTGACAATTCATAACCCACCAAACGGTCCAATACCCTTCGGGCCTGTTGTGCATTTACCAGATTGTAGTTGATGTCCCTCGGATTTTCAATGGCCTTTTGAATGGCAGATTTGGTAATGGAGTTAAAAACGATCCTTTTGGTCTTGCTTTTGTCCAACTTCAACTCTTCCGCCAAGTGCCAAGAAATGGCCTCTCCCTCGCGGTCCTCATCACTTGCGAGCCAAATAACTTCCGCTTTTTGTGCAAGGTCCTTGAGTTTTTTCACCAAGGTCTTTTTCTCTTTGTCTACGGTATATTTTGGCTTGAAATCGTTCTCAACATCTACACCCAATTCTTTTGAAGGAAGGTCGACGATATGTCCGAAACTAGACTCAACTTGATAATCTTTTCCCAGAAATCGCTCTATGGTCTTTGCCTTTGCAGGGGACTCTACAATAACTAAATTCTTTGGCATGCACAGGGTTTTGTGGTAACAAAAGTATATTAAAATTTAAACTTTAAGATTTGAATGCTTTGATTTTGATACAAATCACCTAAAATCTTCATCAAAATTGAAAACCGACAATTATAAGTATGGGATTAAAATTGCAGTTGAATTAATTAGTATTTTTAAGGCTATAACTAGCTAAACCTCTTTAAAATGAACCATCGTTACTTGATCTTGGCGCTTGCCATGGTCTGTTGGCATCCAACCTTTGCACAAAAAAAATCGAACAAAAATACTCTAACCTATGACCAATCCCTCTACAGCGGAATGGAGTGGCGTATGGTGGGTCCGCACAGGGGTGGACGTGCAGGAACCGTAACCGGAGTTCCCAGCGACCCCAACCTATATTATATGGGTACTGCCGGTGGTGGCGTTTGGAAATCTACTGATGCAGGAAATTCTTGGGAGTGCATTTCCGATGGATATTTTGGTGGTTCCATTGGAGCGGTCGCTGTTTCGGAATCCGATCCCAACATTATGTATGTAGGTGAAGGGGAACAAACCCTTCGCGGTAACGTTTCCTCAGGGAAAGGACTATGGAAAAGTATGGATGCCGGGGAAACTTGGCAGTTTATTGGTTTGGAAGATTCCGAACATATTGCCCGTATTCGTATCCACCCAAAAAACCCGGATATTGTTTATGTAGCGGCCATTGGTAATTTATGGAAACCCAACAAGACTCGCGGCGTTTATCGTTCCATGGACGGCGGAAAAAACTGGGAAAAAGTGCTATACATCAGCGATAAGGCCGGCGCCGGAGATTTGATCATGGATCCCAACAACAGCCGTATCCTGTATGCGGCCACTTGGGAAATGAAACGAAACGGGTACCGCATGGACAGTGGCGGACCAGATAGTAAAATGTTCAAAAGTACCGATGGGGGTGATACTTGGACCGATATTTCTGAACATTCAGGCTTACCTGGATTTCCTTGGGGCATTGTGGGCATAGCAGTTTCTCCCTTGGATTCTGATCGGGTTTGGGCCATTATCGAAGCTAAGGACGGTGGGGTTTTCCGTTCGGATGATGCTGGGAAAACATGGAAAAAAATCAATGAAGACCGCGCCCTTCGTCAAAGGGCCTGGTATTACAGCAGAATTTATGCCGACACCCAAAATATTGACAAGGTCTGGATCATGAATGTCAGTTATGGAGTTTCTACGGATGACGGCAAGACCTTCACACTAAAAAATGCGCCCCATGGTGATCACCACGACCTTTGGATAGACCCCAACAACAACCAGCGCATGATCATAGCCGATGACGGTGGCGCTCAGATATCGAATGATGGCGGTAACAACTGGACCACCTATTACAACCAACCAACGGCCCAATTTTATAGGATTGCCACGGATAGTATATTCCCGTACCGTATTTATGGTGCCCAACAGGACAATACCGCGCTCCGAATTTCCCATCGTACATCAGAAAATGCCATTACGGAAGCGGATTGGGAACCCACCGCCGGCGGGGAAAGCGCGCATTTGGCCCCTGACCCTAAAAACAATCAACTGGTATATGGCGGAACCTATAAAGGATACATGAACCGATTGGACCATACCACGGGGCAGACCATTTCTACCAATGTGTGGCCGGACAACCCTGCAGGTTCCGGAGCGGAAATCATGAAATACCGTTTTAACTGGAACTATCCGGTTACCTTTAGTAGGCATGATTCCAATGTACTTTATGCGGGATCCAATTACCTTCATGCCACCACCGATGGCGGTCAGTCCTGGAAAACGATTTCCCCTGACCTTTCAAGAAGTCTCCCAGAAACCATCATGTCGTCCGGTGGACCCATCACCCAAGACAATACAGGGGCAGAGTTTTATTCCAACGTTTTTGTGATCAGCGAATCCATTCTGGAAAAAGGAGTCATATGGACCGGAAGTGATGACGGACTCATCCATGTAACACGGGATAATGGGGTAACTTGGGAAAATGTGACGCCTCCAGCTGCCATGTCCCCAAAATTGAATATGATCAACTGCATCGACCCAAGTCCATTTAAAAAAGGAACCGTGTATGTTGCGGCTTCTGCCTATAAGTTTGGGGATTACACTCCTTATTTATACAAGACCGACGACTATGGAAAAACTTGGAAAACGATCACCAATGGCATCACCGATAATTATTACACTAGGGCCATCCGGTCAGACAAGACAAGAGAAGGATTGCTTTATGCCGGTACCGAATGGGGCATGTTCGTTTCTTTTGATAATGGGGAATCTTGGGTGCCTTTTCAGTTGAATTTGCCCATAACCTCTATCAGGGACCTTCATTTAAGGGACAATGATCTTATTGCCGCCACACATGGTAGAAGTTTTTGGATGATCGATGACCTTACCCCTTTGCACCAACTTTCGGACGAGGTCAAGAACAGTGCTTTTTATCTGTACAAGCCCGATATGGCCTACCGAATGCATCAAGATGGGGGCTGGCAGGAGCCCGATACCAAATTAGTGGGCGAAAACCATCCCAATGGTGCTATTATCAATTTCTACTTGAAGGATTTGAAGGAAGGCGACAAGGTCTCTTTGGATATTTTGGAAATGGACGGAACACTCATCCGAAGCTATGCCAACACCGCATCACCGGATAGGATGAAACCATCGTCCATCCAAAAATTAGAGGTGAAAAAAGGGGGGAACCGAATGGTTTGGAACATGCGATACCCCGGTTATGAAGAATTCAAGGGGATGATCTTTTATTCGTCTCCCAATGTGGGCCCAAAGGTGGTGCCAGGTAGTTACAAAGTTCGCCTGACCTATAATGGGACCACCATGGAACAGACTTTTTCCATTGAAAAAGATCCCCGCATTCCGTTGACCCAAGATGATTTTCAACAGCAATTTGATTTTTTGATGAAAGTCCGCGACCAAGTTACCCGAGCAAACAAGGCCATTATCAACATTCGAGACATCAAGAAGGATTTGACCTATCTCAAGGAAAAAACAACGGATAATGCCGAGATCAAAAATTTGGTGGACACATTTGAATCAGAGCTTTCTGTTATCGAGAACAAGATCCATATGACCAAAAATCAAAGTAGCCAGGATCCTTTGAACTTTGGAATCCGGATTAATAACAGACTAGCTTTCCTTTTGGCAGACTCACAACGTGGAGATCAACGCCCTACCAAACAAGCCCAGGAATTTTTTGGGGAAGTCACCAAGGAACTTGATGTTCAGATTAATGAATTAAATGCTTTGGTCAAAAAACAAGCCACGGCCATTAATGAAAAAGTGGAGGAAAACCACATCAAAATGATATCCATGGAATAACCTAAACCATGCCGATAATAAAAAAACGCCCTTTAAAAGGGCGTTTTTATTTTTTAGAAATCCTATCAATCCAAACCAATCTGGCTCAACAGTTTAATATTGTTGTCCAAATATTCATATTGATACAGGACTCCGTCCCCTACCATGATCAAATGACTTTCCAACGGAATCACATCAAAGGTGACAATGTCTTCAAAATGGTTTAATTGCTGAAGATCATGGATATCGGTTTTATCATAAACCTTCAACCCTGAAGCTCCATCACAAACAAATAGCTTTTCATCCTTGATGCCTAATCCGTACGGACCATCCAAAGGATAGGATTCGGCTAGGACCGGACTTTCAATGGTACTGATGTCCACAATGAAGAGTCCACTTTCCGTTGCACCACACCAGTTACCTCCGCGAAGGGTTACATAAGCATAATCCCCATCCACCACCACGGGATCACAAGCGGTTCCATGTTGAAATTCGGATACGAACGTTGGCGTTGCAGGAGTGGTAATATCATAAATGTACATGCCGCGCATGCTGCCCAAAAAAAGGTAATTGCCTTGATTGAAAATGGTCTCAATATCGAATCCAGCGAATACATCCTCCAAATCCTTGGGATTGTCCAAATCGGAAATATCAAAAATGTTGATGTTATGGCTATCCACAGCGTACAAGTATTCCGCCACAATCTTGAATCGGGCCAACGAACCTCCTTGTCCTGTGCCGCTATCGGACGATTCTGAGGCGGCCAAACCATCCATCAGCACAAAGTCACCGTTTCTTTGTTCCACCTCCGATTTTAATCTTCTTTCGGTTGTGGTCTCCCAACCCACAACAATCTCCATATCATAGTCATAATCTTCGTACTCGAACAAATCGGCCTCCATCGGAAAAAATACGTTGTTGTACAGTACATCTTCCAACCGATTGACCTGCTGAATGTTATTGATATCGGATATATCAAGAACTACAAGATCCATCATGCTATCCGCAAACAAGTAATCATTTTTGATGGAGATATCGATATTTCCGGGAATGTTGATAAACCCAACTTTTACGGGTTGTTCTGGATTGCTATTGTTGATGACATGGATACCTCGGTATTTATCATTGATAAAGATGTATTCGCCGTAAGCATACACTTTTCCCGATTCTTCAATAGGTTTGGGCGCAATGATGGTAACGCTGGTGGCAAATTCCGCCTTGGTCATGACCAACGGTCTGGCCACGATATATTCGGCATATTGATCATCCGAATTATCATTGGAACAGGAAACCAAGAACAGTATGTTCAGGGACATTAAAAGGAAAAGGGTCTTTTTCATAGCGGTTTGTGTTTTAATCACATAGATGGAAATTTCATGAAAAGTTGCGCCATGTACGGCCGAAAATTTACTACGACCTCTACATGAATAAAGGCATCAACGGACGTAAACCAAGATGATTAACGGTTTCCTCAATTTAATCTTAAAAAATACTGCCATATTGTCACTAAAATGGAATAAGCACTATCTTTGCACCCCATTGAAGTAATATGATCAAGGACGAAAGCGTAGAGAAAATGATAGACGAGAGCCAACAGGGAACTCCCTTGGCGCTTCAACATAATGATAAAAACACCCGCAAACTTTATATTGAAAGTTATGGGTGCCAGATGAATTTTTCCGATAGTGAGATCGTGGCCTCCATCTTGTCCAAGGAAGGTTTTAACACCACCCAACTGTTGGAAGAAGCTGATTTGGTATTGGTGAACACCTGCTCCATTCGTGAAAAGGCGGAACAGACCGTACGCAAGCGTTTGGAAAAATTCAATGCCGTAAAAAAAATAAATCCGGGAATGAAAGTCGGCGTTTTGGGCTGTATGGCCGAACGTCTGAAAAGCAAATTCCTGGAAGAAGAAAAAATTGTGGACATGGTCGTGGGTCCCGATGCCTACAAAGACCTGCCCAACCTGATCCAAGAAATTGATGAAGGCCGAAACGCCGTGAACGTGATCCTCTCCAAGGACGAAACTTATGGCGATGTGGCCCCTGTTCGTTTGAACAGTAATGGTGTCACTGCATTTGTATCCATCACCCGAGGTTGCGACAATATGTGTACTTTTTGCGTGGTGCCTTTCACCCGTGGCCGTGAACGCAGCCGCGACCCACAATCCATTTTGGAAGAAGTGAACGACCTTTGGGAAAGGGGTTTTAAGGAAGTGACCCTTTTGGGTCAGAATGTGGACAGTTACCTTTGGTATGGCGGCGGACTCAAGAAGGATTTCGAGAAAGCCTCGGAAATGCAAAAGGCCATATCGGTGAACTTTGCCAAACTTTTGGAAATGGTGGCAGAGGCACAACCCAAAATGCGTATCCGTTTCTCCACCTCCAACCCGCAGGACATGACCTTGGATGTGATCGAGAGCATGGCCAAATATGACAACATCTGCAAATACATCCACTTGCCCGTTCAAAGTGGTAGCAATAGGATTTTGAAGGAAATGAACCGTCTTCACACCCGCGAGGAATATTTTGAACTGATCGACAACATCAAAAAAATTATTCCCGATTGTGCCATTAGTCAAGATATGATCACCGGATTCCCAACAGAGACCGAAGAAGATCATCAGGACACCTTGAGCCTTATGGAATATGTAAAATACGATTTCGGTTTTATGTTCGCCTATTCTGAAAGACCCGGAACCTTGGCAGAACGCAAAATGGAAGACGATGTTCCCGAAGAAACCAAGAAAAGACGTCTATCTGAAATCATCGACCTGCAACAAAAACATGCCCACTTCAGAACCCAAGAACACTTGGGCAAGGTTGAGGAGGTGCTGATCGAAGGACCTTCCAAAAGATCCGACGCCCACTGGATGGGTCGAAATTCGCAGAACACCGTAGTGATATTTCCAAAGGAACACTACCAAGTGGGCGATTTTGTCAACGTAAAGATCAATGAATGTACTTCGGCCACCTTGATCGGTGAGGCCTTGGAGTATTCAAAAAATAATTAACCACTTTTTGTTTCCCGGTTTGTTCACTGAGCGTAGTCGAAGTGCAAATCGGAATGCAAGAAAGAAAAGACACCTGCCGATGCAGGCAAAATAGAAAATGGAAAGTGTACAATCCATAAAACAACGGTTTGAGTTGATCGGTAACGATGTAAAACTCAACCGGGCCATAGAAAAAGCCATTCAAGTGGCACCAACGGACATCTCAGTTTTGGTGACAGGGGAAAGTGGGGTTGGAAAAGAATCCATCCCCAAGATCATTCATTCCCTATCGCACCGTAAACATGCCAAATATATTGCAGTAAACTGCGGGGCCATTCCCGAAGGGACCATAGACAGTGAACTTTTTGGACACGAAAAAGGCGCCTTTACCGGGGCCACCCAAACCCGAAGCGGTTATTTTGAAGTAGCTGATGGCGGGACCATCTTTTTGGACGAGGTAGGGGAACTTCCCCTCACCACGCAAGTACGTTTGCTCCGTGTATTGGAAAATGGGGAATTCCTGAAAGTAGGTTCTTCCCAAGTACAAAAGACCGATGTGCGCATTGTGGCCGCAACCAACATCAATATGTTCGAGGCCATCAAAAAGGAAAAATTCAGGGAAGACCTTTATTATAGGTTGAGCACCGTGGAAATCCATATTCCACCGTTAAGGGAAAGACGGGAGGACATCCACTTGTTGTTCCGAAAGTTCGCTTCGGATTTTGGACAGAAATACAAGATGCCCACCATCCGTTTGGAAGATGATGCCGTGCATTTGTTGCTAAAATATCACTGGCCCGGGAACATCAGACAGTTGCGTAATATTGCCGAACAAATTTCAGTATTGGAAGAAAACCGCACCATCTCCGCAGCCACTTTGAACAGCTATCTGCCCGATGCCGCCGGTTCCAATTTACCTGCCGTGGTGGGTCAGCCTAAGAAGGAAAGCGATTTCAGCAATGAACGGGAAATTCTGTACAAGGTTTTGTTCGATATGAAAAGTGACCTGAACGACCTTAAGAAATTGACCTTGGAACTATTGAAGGACAACGACACTTCCAAAGTGCAGAAGGAAAACGAAAACCTGATCCGAAAAATTTACGGCAACCATGATGAGGAAGAGGACATTGATCTAGAGGAAAATGTGGCAACCGAAGTTTTAGGGCTCCCAGAACCGGTGATGGAAGCTACAACTTCATCTGGTGTAGTGCTGCAACCCCAAGAGGACCGATATCATTTTGCCGAAGAAATCCAAGAGGAAGAAACCTTATCTTTACAGGAGAAGGAAATCGAATTGATCAAAAAATCGTTGGAGCGTAACCGCGGTAAGAGAAAAGCTGCGGCAGCTGAACTGGGCATTTCGGAAAGAACCCTTTACCGAAAAATTAAACAATATGATCTTTGATCTTCGATTAAAATGATTGCAAAACACATGAACATACAAAATGGATTTAGGGTCGCAGTGTTGGGAATAACCTTATTCCTTTCCGGTTGCGGGGCCTATAATTTTTCTGGAGCCGATGTTGGCGAAGCTAAAACCTTTCAGGTGAACTTTTTCCAAAATTACGCCGATCAAACTCCGGGTTCCGTGATTGTACCTGGATTGGACAGGGATTTTACTTTGTCCCTTCAGGATATGATCAACAACCTTACAAGCCTTTCTTTGACCGGAAACAATGGAGATTTGCTCTACGAAGGTGAAATTGTGGAATACAAGGTCATCCCGATGACGGCCACTTCCGATCAACGGACCGCGCAGAACCGACTCACCATGAGCGTGAACGTTCGATTTTTCAACAAGAAAAAACAGGACAACGATTTTGAACGAAGGTTCTCCTTCTTCTATGATTTTGATGCCGCCGCATCCCTGACATCGGTTCAGTCCGCGGCACATGAAGAAATTTTTGAACGACTGACACAGGATATTTTCAACGCATCCTTAGGTAATTGGTAACTACATTATGAACGTTTCGGATTTTATACATATTCTTCAGAACTCCAATACCATCCTTTCCCCGAAACAAACACGGGAACTGGAGGATATGATCGAGGAATATCCCTATTTTCAAGCGGCAAGGGCCTTGCACCTGAAAGGGTTGAAAAATCTGGACAGCTACAAATACAACAATGCCCTAAAGGTAACCGCAGCGTACACCACGGACCGCGATGTCCTTTTTGATTATATCACTTCCAACGAATTCGTTCAGAACAATATCGCCGACGCCATTGCGGGAAGAGGCTCTAAATTGGAGGACCAAAAGGCTATATCCGAAGAAATTGAACCCAACCCACATGCAGAAAGTATGTTGGTGGAATCCGAGGAACCAGCATTACCTCAAAACCTTCAAGATGCCGAACAGATTCTGAATCCAGAACTCTTTAAGACCAGGCCAAAGGAGGAGCCCGTAGTTCCCATTGAAAAGGAAAAAACTTCTAAACCTGAAAAGGAACTCAATCTGGGCAAACCCATTCCCTTCACCAAAAAAGAAAAGCATTCGTTCACGGAATGGCTGCAACTAACCTCCAAAACCGAGGAACAGGAAGTTGAGGAAAACGGGATGGAAGAACTGGAGCGGAAGAAGAAATTCGAGCTTTTGGACAAGTTCATCGAAAACAATCCCAAGATCGTACCTGCCGAAAATATGAACCCCAAAGTCAACATTAAAGAGTCCACGAAGTTCGATAAAAACGAGTTGATGACCGAGACGTTGGCCAAGGTGTATTTGGAGCAAAAAAAATATAAAAAGGCAATTCAAGCCTTTAAAATATTGAGTTTGAAATATCCAGAAAAAAGTGGTTTCTTTGCAGACCAAATTCAGGCGGTGAAGAAGCTGCAGAACGAAAAAGAGTAAAATAAAGAAATGAGCACGTTTACAATTTTTTTGATATTGATCATTATCGTGTGCCTTTTATTGGTGTTGGTCATCATGGTCCAAAACCCTAAAGGTGGTGGTTTGTCCTCTTCATTTGGAGGTGGAGGAACCCAAGTTGTGGGCGGTGTAAAGAAGACTGGTGACTTTTTGGACAAAAGTACCTGGACCCTTGCCACCCTGTTGATTGTGTTGATCTTACTTTCCAACGTTTCCTTGAAAGGAAACTATGGCAGTGCAGATTCCAAACTGTTGCAGGGCGATGACATTGAGTCGGTTCCAGAAACGGTTCCTGAAGAAGTGCCAGAACAACTTCCACCTGCCGGTAACACCAATCCAACGGATACTATCGGAGGATAATTCGAAGTGACAAAGTATACCAAAATGCCAGCTTGAATGACAAGCTGGCATTTTTGTTCCACAGAATGTCAGTTTTTGCGCATTGGCACAATTTCTGCCCAATTGATTCGAGAATTTTTAAATCAAATACCTAAAAATTAATAATATGGCTAAAGTAAATATCAAACCATTGGCAGATAGGGTGCTGATTGAGCCGCTACAGGCCGAGACCAAGACTGCCTCAGGTATCATCATTCCTGACAATGCAAAGGAAAAACCACAAAAAGGAACCGTAGTGGCCGTTGGCCCTGGCACCAAAGATGAAAAGGTGACCGTTAAGGTAGGTGATACCGTGCTTTATGGAAAATATGCCGGGACCGAACTTAAATTGGACGGTACCGACTATTTGATGATGCGAGAGAGTGATATTTTGGCAATTGTTTAATCAAAAAAATCAACTAAAGAGACATGGCAAAAGATATTAAGTTTGACATAGATGCACGTGATGGCCTGAAAAGAGGCGTTGACAAATTGGCCGAGGCCGTTAAAGTTACCTTGGGCCCTAAAGGTAGAAACGTCATCATCAGCAAAGCTTTCGGCGCACCCCAAGTAACCAAGGATGGTGTTTCCGTGGCAAAAGAAATTGAATTGGAAGACGCCCTTGAGAACATGGGTGCTCAAATGGTGAAGGAAGTTGCTTCCAAAACCAACGACCAAGCCGGTGACGGTACCACTACCGCAACCGTTTTGGCACAGGCCATCGTAAAAGAAGGTCTTAAAAACGTTGCCGCAGGTGCAAACCCAATGGATTTGAAACGCGGTATCGACAAAGCTGTTGAGGCTTTGGTAGTGGACTTGGAAAAACAAGCCAAAAAAGTAGGCAACGATTCTGATAAGATCAAGCAAGTTGCCTCTATTTCTGCCAACAACGATGAAGCCATCGGGGATTTGATCGCCACCGCTTTCACCAAAGTTGGTAAAGAAGGTGTGATCACTGTGGAAGAAGCCAAAGGTACAGATACATATGTAGATGTTGTTGAAGGTATGCAGTTTGACCGCGGTTACCTTTCTCCTTATTTTGTGACCGATACCGATAAAATGGTTGCCGATCTAGACCATCCTTATATCCTTCTTTTTGACAAGAAGATTTCCAACCTTCAAGAGATTCTTCCGATCCTTGAGCCAGTAGCTCAGTCAGGAAGACCTTTGTTGATCGTTGCCGAAGATGTGGAAGGTCAGGCTTTGGCCACTTTGGTAGTGAACAAATTGAGAGGTGGACTTAAAATCGCGGCTGTTAAAGCTCCAGGTTTTGGTGACAGAAGAAAGGCCATGTTGGAAGACATCGCTATCTTGACCGGTGGTACCGTTATCTCCGAAGAAAGAGGTTTCTCTTTGGAAAATGCTTCTTTGGATATGTTGGGTACTGCTGAAACCGTGACCATCGATAAGGACAACACTACAATCGTGAACGGTTCTGGTAAACCTTCTGACATTAAGGCAAGGGTAAACCAGATCAAAGCCCAAATCGAGACTACAACTTCTGATTACGACAAAGAGAAATTGCAAGAGCGTTTGGCTAAATTGGCCGGTGGTGTTGCCGTTCTTTATGTTGGAGCCGCTTCCGAAGTGGAAATGAAGGAGAAGAAAGACCGTGTGGACGATGCCTTGCACGCTACCCGTGCCGCTGTTGAAGAAGGTATTGTTGCCGGTGGTGGTGTTGCTTTGGTAAGGGCCAAAAAAGTCCTAGAAAAATTGACTACCGACTCTTTGGATGAAACCACAGGTGTACAGATCGTTGCAAAAGCCATTGAGGCTCCATTGCGTACCATCGTAGAAAATGCTGGTGGTGAAGGTTCTGTTGTAATCTCCAAAGTTTTGGAAGGCAAAAAGGACTTCGGTTACGATGCCAAATCAGACAAGTATGTAGATATGCTTGAGGCTGGTATCATCGATCCCAAAAAAGTGACCCGTATCGCTTTGGAAAATGCCGCTTCTGTTGCTGGTATGATCTTGACCACAGAGTGTGCCTTGACCGACATTAAAGAGGATTCCCCAGCTGGACCTCCAATGGGTGGCGGTATGCCAGGCATGATGTAATGCGCAACGCATTTATATAAAAATAGGACGCCCTGATTTTCATCAGGGCGTTTTTCTTTTTGTTTAGTAGGGAATCCACTAGTGGACCCAAGTACCAAGTTACTTTTTCTTACCAGTAGCTTGGGTAGTCTTCTTAGCAGCTGGTTTTACAGCTTTTGCAGGAGATGACTTTCCAGTTGACTTCGCTTGTTTCATGAGTCAAATAAATTAAAAACTATAGTAAATGTATTTCAGTTTTGAATCCAAAAATTTTTATTGGCTAAATATTAACTAAAATCCTTTCAAAAATTCAAGAAAATTAAATGCAATAACTTGTATTTCAGCAATTTAATCCATTTCAGCAACCACACTTCCACAGGTAAGCATAGCATCACCATAATAGGGATTTTTGATTTTCTTTTCAAGGCTCAACCAATTGGCTCCCTTATTATTGTCCGCCATAGGACAATGTTGCACATATAGTTTTTTGCCAATTCCCTTCATCTGATTACCGATCAAAATCATGTTTTCCGACAATGAGATAAAAACTTTGCGTTGTTCCTCAATCGTAGCTTTTTGGGTCATTGTTTTAAAATCCTCTGCCACCTTAGATGCATGGGATTGGCCCATGGCATCCATTTCTTTGGAAACCAATTCCTTTGCTTGCTTTGCCCCTGTTTCTGCCAATTGCTTCACTTTTTGTTGGTCAGAAGCCACCAAAGCATCCTTTAATTGCAGGTAATTGTCCAAAAGCCCATCAAATGTTTGTTGGGCCGCTTTGGAAAAATCCATTTTCATCCCAGTGGCCCCATGACCTTCATGCCCGGTCATGCTCATTTCTCCTTTGGGGTTCATCATGGATTTTTTGCCTTGTAACTGAGCGGCGGCGTCTACTGTGAAAGTTCCTTTTGCCACTACTTCTTCGCCTGAATCTAATCCTGAATGTACCTGATAATTACCCTCCATCAAATTACCCAATTCTACCTCCCTAAGTTCAAAAATAGGCTCGGTTGGATTTGGTTTAACATAGACTACGGAACGTTTTCCTGTCCAGAGCACTGCACTTTCTGGAACGGTCAACATTTCCTTGGCCCCATGATTTGCAACATCAATTTTACCCTGTACAAACATACCAGGTTTCAAAAGGCCTTTTTTATTATCGAGTTCGACCCTCACTTCCACTGTTCTCGTGGCATTATTCAAAAGGGGGTCTACAAAAGAGATGGTCGCACCAAAGGTTTCGTTGGGATAGGCACTGGTAGTCACTTCCATGGACTGTCCTTTTTTAAGTAGTGACAACTGGCTCTCATATGCATCAAAAATGGCCCAAACCGAATTAAGATTGGCCACTTTTACCAAAGACATACCGGTCTTTACATAATCTCCTTCTTCTACCATTATGGAGGACACTACACCCGAAACATTGGCATACACCGGAAAATTTTCCACTACTTTACCCGAGGCTTCTATTTGATCTACTTGGCTATCGGACAATTTCCACAATTTAAGTTTGTTGCGAACGGCCGTATACAATTGTGGTTGAGTGGATTTCAATCCAGAAGCAGTTAAAAGTTCTTGTTGCGCTGCTACCAATTGTGGTGAATAGATAGTGGCCAATTTTTGCCCTTTTCGCACTTCCTCCCCTTCAAAATTGATGTTCAATTGCTCAATCCTTCCATCAAAATAGGCCGATTGCACCGCGTCCGATTCTTGGTTTACCGCAACTTTTCCGGATAATTTTAGCTGGTCCGCGCCAGCATTTCCGGAACCGATCACTACCGTTTCCACCCCTGCCAAGGCAATGGCATTATCCGTCATTTTAATTTGATTTTGGGACAAACCCTCGCCAGCAGCATCTGCCGGGATCAAATCCATGCCACAAATGGGGCAGCTACCTGGTTCGGGTTGCATGATCTGCGGATGCATGGAGCAGGTCCACATCTGTCCCGAGGCCATTTCGGCTTCATGATCGTGGTCGGGTTCCGATTTTGTTTCGGAGCCATTTCCAAAAATAAGGTATCCCAAGAACAGTCCTATGACCACTGCGATCCCTACGTAAACTAGATTTTTATTTTTCATACCAATTATTTTTTTCGTTGTATGCGTTTCCTAATAGTTGGGGAAGATGTGAACCACAACAAAAATCCACTCAAAACCGTAATTAATCCCAAAAGGGAAAATGCCCGCAAAACCGTTGTGTTAAAATCGTCCCTTCCCTCATAATCCATAGTGTGGGTCATCCAAAGAAAATCGAACCAACGCCAGTTCCGATGCCTTACCGTTTGAAAAGATCCATCGGCCACGGAAACATAAGCCTTGATATTTTCTGGGGAATCATAAGTGATAACATAGGCAGGCAACCTTTTCTCCCTATATTCATGGTGCTTGTCGGTTTCGGTCAACAAGCTCACCTCTTTTACTTTTAGGTGATGTGCCATTTGTTTTTTGGCAACGGCCAAGGCTTCATCTTTAGTGATACCTTCCTTGACTTCACCACTTCTTGCATCTACCAAAATCTCATTGTTGATCCAATAGTATGGTTTGCCATCAATTTCCTTTAAACTCACCGAACTGATCTTGGACGGTACATTAATTTGGGATAGGCCTATCAATCCATCAAAAGCCATCGGTTCATGATGCATATTTCTAAAATGGTCGCCGTGGATCTCATCAATATCCGTCCAACTAAAATAAAGTCCACTTGCGGTCCACAGGATGAATTGGATGCCTAAAAACAGTCCCAAATATCTGTGGGCCTTACGAATCTTGATTGCGGTGTTGCGTTTTACCATTATGTATTAGTCGATTGATTTTGTTCTTAACCTTAAGGCGTTGGTGATTACGGAAACAGAGCTGAAACTCATGGCCAAGGCTGCAATCATGGGTGAAAGCAAAATACCAAAAATAGGATAGAGCACTCCCGCTGCCACCGGAACCCCGATGGTATTGTACACCAAGGCAAAGAATAGGTTTTGTTTGATGTTTTTCATGACAGCCCCACTCAGGTTTCTAGCTTTCACGATACCGTGTAGATCTCCTTTTACCAAGGTGATCATAGCACTTTCTATGGCCACATCGGTGCCAGTGCCCATGGCAATACCCAAGTCACTTTTGGCCAATGCCGGCGCGTCGTTAATACCATCCCCTGCCATGGCCACTACTTTTCCCTCGGATTGAAGTCGCTCTACTTCCTTCATTTTGTCTTCGGGAAGCGTTTCGGCTTTGTAATCATCCAAATTCAACTCTTGGGCCACGGCCTTGGCTGTGTTTGCATTATCCCCAGTGAGCATGATTACTGAAATACCTTTCTCTTGAATTGCCTTGATTGCTTTGGCACTGGTTTTCTTGATCTTGTCTCCAATGGAGACATAACCTTGACAAACCCTGTCAATGGCAAGGAAGGAAACTGTCATTCCCTGTTCTTGGGATTTTTTCACTTCTTCCTTCATGCAATCTTCAACCACAACCTTTGCCTTTTCCATCAACTTTAAATTGCCGAGATGGACTTGCTTGTCCTTGACCGTTCCTTCAACCCCCATACCGGAAACGGCATTGAATTTTTCAGTCTTTAAAATTTGAATATTGTTTTCCTTCCCGAATTGCACGGTTGCTTGGGCCAAGGGATGTTCGCTATTGACATTGATCGAGACCGCGTATTGCAAAAGTTGTTCAGAAGTATAGGCATCGCCAAAAGTACCCAAATGATCAAAAGTCGGTTTTCCTTCGGTAATGGTTCCCGTTTTGTCCACAATTAGGGTATCCACTTTGGCCATTTTCTCCAAAGCCTCGGCATTTTTGATCAATACCCCATTTTGGGCTCCTTTCCCAACTCCTACCATGACCGACATTGGCGTAGCCAATCCCAAAGCACACGGACAGGCAATGATCAACACCGCAATGGCATTGATCAAGGCAAAAACATAGGGCGGTTGTGGTCCAAAAATGGCCCAGACGGCAAAAGTGATGATGGAAATAATTACCACGGTAGGCACAAAATAGGCCGATACCCTGTCCGCTAAATTTTGAATGGGTGCCCTGCTTCGGCTCGCATCGTTCACCATGTTTATGATTTGGGAAAGCAGAGTATCACTACCCACTTTTTCGGCCTTCATCAAAAAGGTTTGGTTCCCGTTGATTGTTCCACTGCTAACCTTGTCATCTACTGTTTTTTCAACAGGGATGGGTTCTCCAGTGATCATGGATTCGTCCACGGAGGTTTCCCCTTCGATAATGACTCCATCCACAGGAATTTTTTCACCTGGTTTTACCCTTAGGATGTTTCCCAATTCAATGGCATCGATGTGGACTTCCTTTTCCTCTCCATCTACCAATTTAGTGGCTTTGTTAGGAGCCAGTTTCAACAATTCCTTGACCGCGTTGCTTGTTTTACTATGTGCCCTGGCTTCCAACAATTGTCCCAAGAGAACAAGAGTAAGAATCACCGTTGTAGCTTCAAAATACACATGTACCGCCCCAGAATGATCCTTGAACTGGTCAGGGAAAACATCAGGGAACAGCAACCCTAGAATGCTAAATACAAATGCCACCCCTGCTCCCAACCCGATCAGGGTAAACATGTTCAAATTCCAAGTTTTTACACTTCTGTAAGCACGTTCAAAAAACATCCATGTTGCATAAAAAACTACGGGCAATGAAAGGGCAAATTGCACCCAGTTCCAATAGGTTGGGGATAAAACCCGATACAATGGATTATTGGGTACCATATCGCTCATGGCGATCAAAAAGATGGGTAATGTGAAGCCAACGGCCAACCAAAACTTTTTCAGGAGTTTTTGATAGGTCTTTTCTTCGGAACTTGCCTCTGGCTTCATGGGAACCAGATCCATTCCACAGATGGGGCAAGATCCAGGCTCATCCTTAACCACTTCAGGATGCATGGGACATGTCCATTTTTCCTCTGACGACTTTGAAAGATTTTGTTCCTCCACCAGGTCCATCCCGCATACCGGACAATCGCCGGGTTTGTCATAAGTTTTGTCGCCCTCGCAGTGCATAGGGCAGTAAAAGGTACCCGTTCCTCCTTGGGTAGGTTGTTTTTTCTCCTTTTTAGGTTCATTTTGATGGTGGCCCGGCATGTGAATGCTATACCTGCCGCCATCTTGTGCCAATGCCTGCTCAAATGTTTCAAGGGGAATATGCTTCTCCATCTCAATCACAGCTTCGGCCTTTTCCAAATTCACCTCAACCGTGTCAACACCCTTTACTTTGGAAAGGGTTTGTTCAACATGGCTTCTACATCCATTGCAGCTCATTCCATGTATGTGATAGGTATGCTTCATCTTCTTATTTTTTTCAAAACTAAAGGATCGACATTCGCAGGCCTTTTACAATTTTGGGTTTCTTTTATACAATTTGATCCAACGATTTTCTGTTCCAATCCTGTACATTTCGATATTCGGACATGGACATTCCCGTGATTGTTTTGAACTGCTTTGCCAAATGACTGCTACTTTTATAGTTCAGGTCATAGGCTATTTCCGAAAAAGTTTTGTTGTCCATCTGAATTTCCTCCTTCACCTTTTCCATTTTTAGAAGGATAAAATATTTCTCAATCGTCAATCCTTCTTTTGCACTGAACATTTTGCTGAGTACCGAGTACTCCTTGTTCATCTTTTCCGAAAGGTATGTCGAGAGATTCTGGGAAAGATCCTTTTCAATAGCTTCAATCAGATATTTTTTAATGTCCGCTATGATGCTTTCATTCAAATTGGCTATCCATTCAAAGCCATTTTGATTCAGAATCTCTCGTATACGCTCTCTTTGGTTCGCCATGTTATTGGCAAATTGTATTTCACCCAAATCCATTTGTTCCACCACAATGCCTGCCTTCTGAAATTCATTTTTCAGAACGCTCTTACATCTGTCACATACCATATTTTTGACCTTGATGCGCATTGAAAATGGTTTTATGGGTTCAAATCGGTCTTTTAATTTTCGGCCTGAACCTCCTTGTAATCCTCGTTCAAAACATAGGTCATTCCACAAACAGGACATTTTCCTTCCGTGTCACTGCCACTTCCTTCGCAATGCATTGGGCACACATATTTGGAGGTATATTCCTTACCTTGTTTGTCTGCAGTTCCCATTTCATCCATGTTGTGGTCTTTATGGTCCATGCTGTCCATGTCATGGTCCTTGTGATCCATATCGTGGTCCATGGTCTCTTCCGTTGCAGCCTCATTGCTTTCAGCAGTTTTTCCTTTGCACGATACCGTAAGCACCAATACTGATGCAAATGCAATTCCGATAATTGTTCTGATGTTTGTTCTCATGTGATATATAAATTTACTTGTTAATTAAATAATTGATGGTGACAGACTGCATATAATACAGCTGCGTAGATTGAATTTGATTGGTTTGGAACTTTAATTGCAATTCCTGAATGTCCAGCACGTCATTAAAATTGATGGTGCCGGTCTCATAATTTTTTATCAAGATTTCTTCAGCATCCTTGGCCTGTTCCAAGTTTTTGGACTGGGTCTCGAAAGCGATTCTTGCTTCATTTCGCTGCGAAATGGCCTTGGCATAGGTATTCTCCAACACATTCAACCGTTCCACTTTCTGTAATTCGATTTCCTTTTGACGCAATTGGTTCTGTTTGGTCACCGATTTAAATTTATTGTTGAAAATGGGAATGGAGAAAGTGACCATGGGCATCAAAACGTCTTTTCCATTGTCACTCATCATCATATCCGTGCGTTCCGAAACGGGAATATAGTCCAACCCAATTCCAAAACTTGGGGCATTTTCCTTTTGATTGACCAATTCTGATTGGGCTACTGATTGAAACAATTGATCGTACTTGATCAGTTCGGGGTTCATGGTTAATCCTTTCTTCTCCAATATCGGGTCTTCGAACGGAATCTGCATTTCTTCCACCACTTCCACGCCAATACTTTCATCACGATTGAGCAAATTGTTGAAGACCGCTTGTTCCGCTAGATATTGTTGATCTAAAATTTGGCGTTGTTGCTGAAGTTCGTTCTGGCGTATCTGTAGTTTCAATACATCCACAGCCGAAGCCTTGCCAACCTCAACCGACGTAAGTGCCAATTTTTCATAGGTCTTCAATAACGCTATGTTCTCTTCCAGCACTCTTTTTTTCGCCTGAATGCCATACAACACATAATAGGATTGTGCCAAGGAAAGCGCCAATTTGCGTTTGGCAATCACAATTTCAGTGTATTCGGCATCTGCCATGGAACCGGCATAGTTTTCGCGTGCCGTGATTGTCCCGAACCAAGGAAGCATTTGGGAAACCGAAAAACGGGCCCTCTGTGCCCCAACACGGGTTTCGGGTTCACTCACAAAATATCCTGCCCCAAAAGTGGTATTGGGCAAGGTGTTCATTTCGTTCACTTTTTCCTCTGCGATGTTATATCTGAGTTCCATTGCCTGGATCACAGGGTTGTTCTGTTCTGCTTCTTGCAAATACGATTCAAGCGTCTGGGCTTTGGCACTAAAGGCCAATACTGCTATCAAAAGGAATAGGGTTTTCTTTTTCATCGACTTTGCATTTTAAGTTGTATTTCTCTTTTCCAACTATACAATACCGGCACCACAAAAAGGGTGATCAATGCGATCAACATACCCCCAAAACTTGGAATGGCCATGGGAATCATGATATCGCTTCCCCTACCGGTACTGGTCAACACGGGCAAAAGTGCCAAAATGGTCGTAGCGGTGGTCATCAAACAAGGTCTGATCCGTTTTTCTCCAGCTTCAAGCACGGAGGCCCGAATGCCTTTTAACGTTTCAGGACTGTTTTTATCAAAAGTTTGGGTCAGATACGTGGCCATTACCACTCCATCATCGGTGGCAATACCGAAAAGGGCTATAAAACCGACCCAAACGGCCACGCTTAAATTGATGGTATGCATCTGGAACAGATTCCTAAGATTTTCACCCATAAAACTGAAGTTCAGGAACCACTCCTGCCCATAAAGCCAAATCATCATGAAACCGCCTGCAAAAGCTACGGCAATTCCTGAAAAAACCATGAGTGATGTTGCCACGGATTTAAACTGAAAATACAGGATAAGGAATATGATCAATAAGGCCAATGGTACTACAACAGACAAGGTTTTCTTGGCCCTCAATTGGTTTTCGTAGGTACCTGTAAACTTATAACTGATGCCCTTGGGAACCACTAATTCGCCATTCTCTATTTTCTCAAGAATCTTGGCTTGGGCATTTTCGACCACATTCACTTCGGCAAAACCATCTTGCTTGTCAAAAAGAACATAGCCCACCAAAAAGGTGTCCTCGCTTTTAATGACCTGAGGCCCTTGCTCGTATTTAATGGTCACCAATTCACTCAATGGAACTGGATTTCCTTTGGCTACCGGCACATAAATATTTTCAAGATCGGTCGGGTTATCCCTCAATTCCCTGGGATAGCGAACCCTAATCCCGTAACGTTCCCTCCCTTCAACGGTTTGGGTGAGCGACATACCGCCAAGGGCCACTTCAAGTACCTGTTGCACCTCTTCGATCACTAGCCCATAGCGCCCCAATTTTCCTCTATCAATGTCGATCAACAAATAGGGTTTACCTACTATCCGATCGGCAAAAACAGCTTCATCCTTTACCCCATCGGCTTCTTTTAAAATAGATTCCAATCGAAGGCCAAAACTTTCAATCTCCTTTAAATCCTGTCCCTTAACTTTAATCCCCATGGGGGCTCTCATTCCAGTTTGAAGCATGACCAAGCGGGTTTCAATGGGTTGTAGTTTTGGTGCCGAGGTAACCCCAGGTATTCTGGTAACCCTAACAATTTCGTTCCATACGTCGTTTGGACTTTTAATCTCCGGTCTCCAGTTCCTAAAATATTCCCCATCGGTGTCAGGGATCAAAAGTGATCTATCGATCTTAAGGGGTTCCGCAACATGTAGTTCCTTATACTTTTCGTCCTGGTCCACTTCCAAATTTGGATTGGCAGCGAACTTGCCATTTTTCAGTTCGAAGTAACCATCCTTGTTTACCTTAAACCTTTGCGGATTTCCTTCCTCGTTCTTTTGGTACTCCGACCGATATTGAATGATGTTCTCGTACATGGATAAAGGTGCGGGATCTAGAGCGGATTCGGCCCTACCGGATTTGCCTACCACCGTTTCAATCTCCGGGATGGTGGCCACTGCCATGTCCAATTGTTGAACAACCCGCTTGTTCTCCTCAACCCCTGCATGAGGCAACGAAGTGGGCATCAACAAGAAGGAACCTTCATTGAGTGAAGGCATAAATTCCTGACCCGTGTTGCGCATGATCCAGAATCCGAGTACTGTGATTATGGTAGGAATGGACAGAAACAAGAGCTTGTTTTCCAAGGCCCAGGTCAAAATGCGGCTGTAATATATTCTGAAAAGATAAAAACCGCCCAAGAGCACACCACAAATCAACGCCACAAAAATCAGGTTGATGGCGATGCTTCTATCAAATCCCAAAGGTCTCCAATAGGTAGCCAACAGCGCAACAATTGTGGCAATGCTTATTCCAACATTTAATGTGCTCCAATGCTTTCCGTTGATAACATCCTTCAACCTCAACATCCCAGAAACCCCAAAGGCAATCAACACCAATCCCAGCCAATACCCAAAAATGATGGCCAACAATCCCAAGACAATCAACAGACCGTTCCATAGTTGTTTGAAAATTGGTTTCCGATCGTTTTTCTTAAAAATGATGGCAGCAAAAGGGGGTATCAGAAACAAGGCCACAATAATGGATGCCGTTAAAGCCGCGGTTTTTGTAAAGGCCAACGGGCGGAATAATTTCCCCTCAGCGCCAACCATAGTAAAAACAGGGATAAAACTGATGATGGTGGTAAGTACCGCAGTTACAATGGCCCCAGAAACTTCGGAAGTAGCGTTATAGACCACTTCGTCAATGGATAAATTTTCTTCATTCTCGTCCATATGACGAATAATGTTTTCGGACAAGATCACACCCACATCTACCATGGTTCCAATGGCGATAGCGATACCTGAAAGTGCCACAATATTGGCGTCTACTCCAAAATACTTCATGGCGATAAAGACCATGAGTACGGCAACGGGCAAAAGTCCTGAAATCAACACCGATGCCCTGAGGTTGAACACCATGACGACAATTACCAAGATGGTGATCAAAATCTCCAAGGTGAGTGCCTCGTTCAGGGTACCCAAAGTTTCTTGGATCAATTCAGTACGATCATAAAAGGGAACGATGGTCAATTGGGAAGTGGTTCCATCTTTCAATTGTTTGGATGGCAAACCGGCACTCAACTCCTTTATTTTTTCCTTCACATTGTTGATGACTTCCAATGGGTTTGCACCATATCGGGCAACTACCACCCCGCCAGCCACTTCTGCACCTTCCTTGTCCAAAATACCTCTTCGGACCGCTGGACCCAAGGAAACATGGGCCACATCTTTCACACGAATTGCCGTGTAATCAGTTGAAGTGACCACTGCGTTCTTGATGTCATCCAATGATTTGATGTAGCCCAAACCACGGACCAAATACTCTGCTTTGTTGATCTCCAAGGTTTGGGCACCAATGTCGCGATTGCTTTGTTTTACGACTTTCACCACTTGGTCCAAACCTACCTTATATTGTTTCATCAACTCGGGATCCACATCCACTTGGTATTCCTGAACAAATCCACCAATGGAAGCTACTTCGGATACCCCTGACGCCGAAGACAAGGCATATTTTACATAGTAATCCTGAACGCTACGCAATTCTTGAAGGTCCCAACCGCCTGTAACATTTCCGTCCTTGTCCCGGCCTTCCAACGTATACCAAAAAATTTGCCCCAAAGCTGTGGCATCGGGTCCCAAAGCAGGGTTTACGCCATCGGGCAACAGGTTATTGGGTAGTGAATTCAGCTTCTCTAGGATGCGACTTCGGCTCCAATAGAATTCCACATCTTCGTCAAAAATGATATAGATGCTCGAAAACCCGAACATGGACGAACTCCTGATGGTTTTAACTCCGGGAATCCCCAATAAGGAGGTAGTCAAGGGATAGGTAATCTGGTCCTCGATGTCCTGTGGTGAGCGACCTGGCCATTTGGTGAAAACAATCTGCTGGTTTTCGCCAATATCCGGAATGGCATCTACGGCCACAGGGTCACTGGGCAAAAAACCGGTTTCCCAATGGAAAGGGGTATTCACAGTTCCCCAGCCCAAAAAGAGCACAAGCAGCAAAATGGCCACCAATTTATTTTCGATTAGAAATTTGATGCTTTTGTTCAGCATAAAAATTTGATTTAGACAATAGATCGAGTGAAAAAAGCGCATAAACGCACTAGCCCGACCGTTAGGATCGGGAATGAATCAATCTATGTTAAATCAAATAAGGAAAGTCTGGTCCAGAACCTGTACATCCCGTATTAAGGGTGGTGGGTTGTACTCACTAAAATGATTGGGTTCCTTCTCATCTACTTCAATAAAATGAAAATAGGTATATACAAAGCTTACAATGAAGAACTGTTGGTCCAGACTAAAATCGTCAAAGGTGATTTTCAGGTCATGTTGACCCTTAACCGTGAAGGTTTCGTCGTTGCAACAGCCTTTTTCCATATCCATGGACATACCACAGTCATCCGCATGGGAAAACAAGGCAACATCCATCACCCGGCCCATACAAATATGCTTGTCCACCGTCCAGGAAACGGTAGAGGCCAGCACTAAAATGGCCATTAGGGAGGTTAGAAATTGATGGAAAATCTGCTTCATCTGACAACAAAACTACAAAATATTAACATTTATTGCTTTGCTTAACAGAAGTTTATGCTGCAATAAGGTAATTTTTGATTCATTTGTCGGACAAAATCCCAATTCAATACATTTGCAAAAAAGAATCCCATGCTTACATCTTTGGAACCCGAAGTACTCAAAATCCTTGACGATAAATCCCAATCCGTTGAAGCCCGTTTGGGTGAAATCTGCGAATTATTACGCAGCCATGTGAACTATTATGATTGGGTGGGATTCTACTTCAGAAATGGTGACAAAGAGGAATTGAAACTTGGACCTTACGCCGGAGCACCAACCGACCATACCATTATTCCCTTTGGTAAGGGCATCTGTGGCCAGGTGGCCTTGAGCAACCAGAATTTTGTGGTGCCTGATGTTGCCGCCCAAGACAACTACATTGCCTGTAGCATAACCGTTAAAGCAGAAATTGTGGTGCCCCTTTTTGTGAATGGTGAAAATGTGGGTCAAATCGATATTGATTCCAACACCCCTGACCCGTTCACTGAAGCCGATGAACGCTTTTTGGAATTCGTGAACCGCGAGGTGGCCAAAATTCTGTAAAACTTCTACAATTTTGTTGATAAACCGTTCTTCTTTTTCGTGACAAAAGGGGTAATTTTGTGCGCTTAATAAATTGATTCTAAGACACAGAAGATGACTGCCAAAAAAGCCTCCGCTGCATTGATTTCCGTATTCCATAAAGATGGTCTGGAACCCATCGTTAAAAAACTGGACCAACTTGGGGTAACCCTTTATTCTACAGGGGGAACCGAAACCTTTATTCGTGATTTAGGTATTGAGGTTGTTCCGGTCGAGGACGTGACCAGCTACCCTTCCATTTTGGGCGGACGTGTGAAGACCCTTCACCCTAAAGTTTTTGGTGGGATCTTGAACAGACAGGACAATGAAAGTGATGTGGCCCAAATGAAGGAATTCGATATTCCACAATTGGATATTGTGATCGTGGATCTTTATCCATTTGAAAAAACTGTGGCCAGTGGTGCTTCCGAGCAGGACATCATCGAAAAAATAGATATCGGTGGTATTTCCCTCATCAGGGCTGCCGCCAAAAACTTTAAGGATGTACTTTGTGTTTCCTCAATGGAAGATTACACAGAATTTTTGGAAATCATTTCCAACGGAAAAGGTTCCACTACGTTGGAAGAGCGCAAGCGATTTGCCACCAAGGCATTCAACGTTTCTTCCCATTACGATACAGCTATTTTCAACTATTTCAACAAAGACCAGGAAGAAGCTGTGTTGAAAATCAGTGAGACCAAAGGTCAAGTGCTGCGATATGGTGAAAACCCACACCAAAAAGGATATTTCTTCGGTGATTTTGATGCCATGTTCACCAAATTGCACGGTAAGGAACTTTCATACAACAACCTTTTGGATGTGGATGCCGCCGTTAACTTAATTGGCGAATTCAAAAATGACAATCCTACTTTTGCAATCCTAAAACATAACAATGCCTGTGGTTTGGCTACGCGAAGCACCATCAAACAAGCTTATGTGGATGCGTTGGCAGGCGACCCTGTTTCGGCCTTTGGAGGTATTTTGATTTCCAATGTTGAAATTGATAAGCCTACTGCGGAAGAAATCCATGATCTTTTCTGTGAAGTGGTCATCGCTCCCAGTTATTCCGATGAGGCATTGGAAATTTTACAAGGCAAAAAGAACCGAATCATTTTGGTTCAGAATGAAATAGAATTGCCCGAAACTTTGGTTCGCACTTGCTTGAACGGGGTTTTGGTACAAGATAAAGACTCCAAGACCGATGCCAAGGAAGACTTGGCCCCGGTAACGGACAAAAAACCGACCGCAGAGGAAATCGAGGACCTTTTGTTCGCTTCCAAATTGTGCAAACACACCAAGAGCAACACCATTGTTTTGGCCAAAAACAAACAGTTGTTTGCTAGTGGAACCGGACAGACTTCAAGGGTAGATGCCCTGAACCAAGCCATCCAAAAAGCAAATTCCTTCAATTTTGACCTGAATGGCGCTGTTATGGCCAGTGATGCCTTCTTCCCATTCCCTGATTGTGTGGAGATTGCGGACAAGGCGGGCATCAAAAGTGTCATCCAACCAGGAGGGTCTATCAAGGATCAATTGAGCATTGATTATTGCAATGAAAATGGAATGGCCATGGTGATGACAGGTACTAGACATTTTAAACATTAATTTTAGTACTTTAGCCGATAATTTTTACCGTTAATCCGAAAATAGACGCTTTTGTATGGGATTTTTTGATTTCATGACCGAGGAAATTGCAATTGACCTTGGTACTGCAAACACCCTGATCATCCACTTGGACAAAGTGGTGGTAGACAGTCCTTCCATTGTGGCAAGGGACCGTGTAACAGGAAAGATAATCGCGGTGGGCCGCGAAGCCAATATGATGCAGGGGAAGACCCATGAAAACATCAAAACCATACGACCGTTAAAAGACGGGGTAATCGCCGATTTCGATGCTTCGGAAAAGATGATGAACATGATGATCAAGAGCATTCCCGCTCTTAAGAAGAAATGGTTCCCGCCTGCCCTTCGTATGGTCATCTGTATTCCATCAGGTATTACCGAAGTGGAAATGCGTGCGGTTCGTGAGTCCGCTGAACGTGTAAACGGTAAGGAAGTCTATTTGATCCACGAGCCAATGGCCGCAGCCATTGGTATCGGCTTGGACATCATGCAACCCAAAGGGAACATGATCGTGGACATCGGTGGTGGTACCACAGAAATTGCGGTAATTGCACTTGGCGGTATTGTTTGTGACAAATCGGTGAAAATTGCGGGTGACGTTTTCACGAACGACATCATTTATTACATGCGCACACAGCACAACCTGTATGTGGGGGAAACCACGGCAGAGGCTATTAAGATAGAAATCGGTTCCGCTACGGAAGATTTGAAATCCCCACCTGAAGATAAAAGCATTCAAGGCAGGGACTTGTTGACCGGGAAGCCCAAACAAGTACAAGTTTCTTATAGGGAAATTGCCAAAGCACTGGACAAGAGTATTTTAAGGGTTGAAGATGCCGTAATGGAAACTTTATCACAAACTCCTCCAGAGTTGGCCGCTGACATTTACAATACCGGTATCTATTTGGCCGGTGGTGGTTCCATGCTTAGAGGTTTGGATAGAAGATTGTCCCAAAAAACCGATCTTCCAGTTTACATCGCAGAAGATCCCTTGAGAGCTGTAGTACGTGGTACGGGAATCGCCCTTAAAAACTTAGAGCGCTATAAAAGTATTTTGATCAAATAGGGCTGTTTTGAACAGTTCTGTTACTTTATAGGTATTCAACCTTACTTAACGATACGATTGCATGCAACGCATCATCAACTTTATTTTACGCTATAGAAATGCATTTCTTTACATTTTTCTTGCGCTCATTTCGTTGGTGATGACCATTCGGTCGCATTCGTATCATCAATCCAAATTTTTCAATTCTTCCAAATGGCTTTCCGGTAATGTTTATGGAACCGGACACGATATTTCATCCTATTTCGGGCTACGTGAGGAAAATGAAAGATTAGTGGAAGAAAACGAACGGTTGAGACGAATCCTATTCAACAAACCAACCGATCCTATTCCTTCTTTGGATTCTACCAATGTTGCTTTTGGTCTACTGAGTGCAAAACTCATCAAAAACAGTTTTTCATCACCGCGAAACTATCTCACTATTGACAAAGGAAGCAATGATGGGGTAAAACAAGACATGGGGGTAATTACCACCAAAGGTATTTTGGGAATCATAGAAAATGTGTCAAAAAATTTTGCCACGGTACAGAGTGTGCTCAATACCAAATCTAATATCAACGCCAAGATCAAGCACACCAATTATTTTGGATCATTGATCTGGGGGGGCGAGGATTACACCACTGCCCAATTGGTCGATATTCCCAGATTGGTGCCATTGGTTGTAGGCGATACCATTGTTACAGGTGGCATGTCGAGTATTTTCCCTGAGAACATACCTATTGGAATCATCAAAAAATATGACCTCAACGCTTCGCGAAGCTTTTACAATATTGATGTGGAACTGTTCAACGATATGGCCAACATCAAAAATGTATACTTGATCGAGAACCGAAACAAGGAAGAAATCAAAGAACTGGAGAACCAAACCGTACAATGAATAGCACAATTTTACTCAACATATTCAGATTTGTGCTGTTGATCCTGACCCAGGTCCTGATTTTCAACAATCTTAATTTTATGGGGTTCATCAATCCAATGGTGTATTTGATTTTCTTTTATTGGTATCCCATCAAAGTCAACCGGGCTATTTTCATGTTGGTGGCCTTTTTATTGGGCTTCACCATCGATATCTTTTCCGATACCATGGCCTTGAATGCCTTGGCATCCTTGACAATTGCCTATGCCCGTCCTGTTCTGATGCGGTTCTGTTTTGGGGTAAACTACGAGTTTCAGAATTTCAGTTTTAAGAATACCACCAATATTCAAAGGATCACCTTGTTGGCGTTGATGGTACTCATCCATCATTTTATATTCTTTTCGCTTGAAATTTTAAGTATTGACCATATCCTTTTAATTTTGAAAAAGGTTTTTGCCACAGGTATCGTAACTTTAATACTTTGTACATTATTTAGTTCACTTTTTAGTCCGAAAAGTGAATAAATTTGAAACTACATCGTTGGTAATAAAGGACTAGCGCCTACAAATCTGGTCGAGTATGAAAAAATTGCTTTTATCGTCAATTATCGTCATTATTGGGTTCACCTTTATTGGGAGATTGTCCTATTTGCAATTGTTCCGATTTTCACCAGATCAAATCCTTGACGATCCCGCCATCAAAAAAATATACGACTACCCAGAACGGGGGTACATTTACGATAGGGATGGTAAACTAATGGTAGGAAATCAACCTGCATATGACGTCATGGTCATCCCGCGAGATGTAAAGCCACTGGACACGTTGGAGTTCTGTCAGCTTTTAGGAATTGAAAAATCGGAATTCATCAGCAAGATGGAGAAAGCCCGGATTTATTCGCCTAGGCTACCTTCCGTTTTGGTGCCCCAATTATCCAAAGAGGACTACGCCAAACTTCAAGAAAAAATGCGGCATTTTGTTGGGTTCTATATCCAAAAAAGGTCGCTCAGGTATTACAACACCCATAGCGCAGCCAATGTTTTGGGGTACATCAGTGAGGTGAACGAAGGCGACCTTCTCAACAACCCTTACTATGTTGCAGGTGAACTGAAAGGTAGAACCGGTATTGAAATGCAGTACGAAGAAATCCTAAGGGGCAGAAAAGGGGTAAAACACATTCAAAAGGATCGCTTCAACAGGGATATTGGCCCATACAAAGATGGAAAACTGGATACTTTGCCCAAACAAGGCAAGGAAATCCACATTACCCTGGACAAAGAATTACAGGAGTATGGTGAATTATTGATGCATGGGAAGCGAGGAGGAATTGTGGCCATTGAACCCAAAACAGGGGAAATTTTGGCCATGATCTCTGGTCCAACCTACGACCCCAACCTTCTAGTGGGCAGGGAACGTTCCAAAAATTACAGTAAACTCCATTACGATACCATTGCTAAACCAACATGGGACCGTTCCATTTTGGCACAACCTTCGCCCGGATCACCGTTTAAGACCTTGAACGCCCTTATTGCACTCCAAGAAGGGGCAATCGACCCCAATACCAAGTTTACTTGTTACCACGGATTTTATGTGGGCAATACCCTAAGAGGATGCCACTGTGGTGGTGGTGTACGGAACCTGAATTCCGGTATCTACCTATCCTGTAATGCTTATTTTGCTGGCGTTTTTAGAAAAATCTATGATAAATATGGCTCCACCGATGAAGGCATGGATGCTTGGGACAAGCATGTCAAAAGCTTTGGGTTGGGCGATTATTTGGGAACCGATCTTCCTACAGGTGCCCCAGGAAGGATTCCGGATAAGGAATACTATGACAAATGGTATGGCGATGGCAGATGGGCCGCTTCCACCATTATTTCCAATTCCATTGGGCAAGGAGAAGTAGCCGCAACACCCCTTCAATTGGCCAATATGACGGCCGCCATTGCTAACAGGGGATATTTTTATACTCCTCACGTGATCAAAAGTGTGGGCAATTCTGGGGATATCGACCCCAATTTTACCACACCACATTACACTACCATAGACCGAAAATACTTCGAGCCCGTAATTCAGGGAATGGCCGATGTATACAACTACGGAACAGCTAGATGGCTTAAGATTCCGGGAGTTGATATAGCGGGCAAAACAGGTACAGTGGAAAACTATATCAGGGTAAATGGAGAGCGGATGCAGTTGACAGACCATTCCGTATTCGTAGCTTTTGCACCGGTTGAAAATCCGCAGATTGCCTTGGCCGTGTACATCGAGAACGGTTATTTCGGTGCCCGATACGCTGGACATATCGCTTCTTTATTGATCGAGAAGTATATCAAGGGTGAAATTACCCGAAAAGATTTGGAAACACGCATGCTGGAAAGGACTTTGGAGCACGAATACGCCAAACCTTATTCCGGTGAACCTTTCAAGATCAACGAGCGTGAGTGGTAAAGGCCCTTTTGGAAGGATAGATTGGATTACCGTGATCCTTTATGCGTTATTGGTTTTTATAGGTTGGATCAATATCTATTCCACCTCGCTGACCGACACAAGTCTTTCCATTTTTGATTTCTCCACCCTTTATGGCAAACAACTATTTTTCATTGGGTTGGCGTTTCTCGGTATCATTTTCGTGCTCTTTGTGGAGTCCAGCTTTTTTGAACGGTTCGCATCCATTTTCTATGTGGTTTCCATTGTTTTGTTGTTGGGGCTCTTTGTTTTTGGGAAGAAAATTGCTGGGGCCACTTCTTGGTACGATCTTGGATTTTTTAACTTTCAACCTTCGGAATTAGCAAAGGTGACCACTGCTTTGGCATTGGCCAAATTCTTAAGTGACATCCAAACAGACATACGGAATGGAAGGCATCAGTTGTATGCCCTGACCATAATCCTATTACCTGCAATACTGATTTTACCGCAGCCCGATCCGGGGAGTTCGTTAATCTATTTCTCCTTGTTCTTTGTCCTTTTTAGGGAAGGGTTCCCATTGTATTACCTCGGTATTCTTTTGGTGACGGTTATCTTGTTCGCTACCACATTGATGTATGGAACCGTTTGGGTGGTCATCGGATTGGTGATTTTGGCTTTATTGGTCTATACCTTTAAAAGAGCGTCGCTTAAAATTCCCGTACTGCCCGTAATTGGAGCCATTGTGGTTTCAACGCTTTTTTCACTTTCTGTAAATTTTGTGTTTGAACATGTGTTTGAACAACGTCACCGTGATCGCTTCGCACTATGGCTAAGCTTGGAAAAAGATGAGAAGAAATTGGAAGAAATCCGGAAAACCATTGGCTACAACACCTATCAATCCGAAAAGGCCATTGAATCTGGCGGTTTTTTTGGAAAGGGATTTTTGGAAGGTACCCGTACCAAGGGTGATTTTGTTCCAGAACAGCATAGTGATTACATTTTCAGTTCCGTTGGCGAAGAATGGGGATTTTTAGGCACAGCTACGGTCATCATTCTATTTTCAGTTTTCTTTCTTAGGTTGATTTTTATTGCGGAACGACAGAAAAGTGACTTTAGCCGAATGTACGGTTATGGAGTTATATCCTTATTGGTCTTTCACTATTTCATCAACATCGGAATGGTAATCGGTCTGCTGCCCACCATTGGGGTTCCGTTGCCCTTCTTTAGCTATGGGGGATCAGGACTCATCTTTTTCAGTATGTTGCTGTTCATCTTTTTGAAACTCGATTCCAATCGATTAAAAGACGGTATCTAAAATTTCCAGCCGGAAGTTTCCACTCTTTTTTCAATAACTTCTTGCCAAGCTTCAGGTTGGTTATGGAAAAAATCGATTCCAGTTTTTTCTTCCAAGTCATCCACCGATACCAAAAAACGCTGTAGCGGTGAATCACTTTCAGTTGCTGGAATTAAAAAAGCCAAGACTTCAGGCGCTTCCTCATTCTTTTTAAGTACGATCTTGTAAAAAGCCTTGGGAACGTCAACATCTTCCTCCCCAATTTCTTCCAACCCGTTCTCCAAAACACCACCTGTTACCACTACAAGGTCCCCATATTTTTTGCACCATTTTCTCACCTGCTGTTCCAATCGGTTCCAAACCCCTGCATTGAAATCTTTATCCTGGGGACTTATATTGCTCGTGTAAAAAGTTTCGTTATAAGCCTGTTCGGAAAATCGGCGATCGCCTGCTGGGCAAAGATGTCCACGATCATACCCTGAACCACGATAGTTTCTCCAATCGGCCGACTTAGTGCTCACCTTGGGGTCTTCAATAAAGTAAGGTCGCTTTCTGTCGTCATAGGTCAATTGGCTTTTTTTGAGTTCATAAACCACCCATTCCGCTTGTTCAAAGGGTTCATTATAGGAAAGAGAATAAAATTTGTGATGTACCACTTCACCTGTGGTGGAACTTGGCAAAAAATCAGTGTTAAACTCAACATTTTCTGGCCCATTGGGGTTAGAATAAGTGGAAGGCGTGTAAAAATTTTCGACCACCCAAAACGCTATCAAGCATAGGGCAAATAGAACGGTATAAAGTGTTTTTCTCTTCATGGATGTCCAAAATCGACACAAAACTAACCAAAATTGAAGGAGTAGTTTTAGCTTATTTACGTTGATTTGTCATTACTTTTATACAGCATCCTAAGGCATCAAACGATGATTACCAAACAGATTTTTCCCATAACATACATTTTTAGTGAAATTAAAATCTCCCTACTTACCGTCACGCTCATTGGTGTAGTGGTTGATGTTTTTCCACTTTTTTTTCCTGGTATTTTACCTGATATTCCCATTTCCATAGCAACCACATTGGGTATTGCCATTTCTATTTTGATTTCGTTTAAAGTGAATCAATCCTATGACAGATGGTGGGAAGCACGCAAGGTTTGGGGAGAGATAGTGAATGACTCCCGTACCCTGGTTTTACAATTAAAAATGTATGCAGATGCGAATAATCCCATGATCAAGACGATAGCTTACCGTCAAATTGCCTGGTGCTATTCCTTGGGGCAATCTTTGCGAAATACCGACCCCTTTAAAAATTTGAACGGTTTGATCTCGGATGCAGAATTGAAGGAAATTCAAGCACAAAAAAATATCCCTTTGGGTATTCTTAATTTTCAGACCGAATCTATTAAAAAGCTTTTTGACGAAGGAAAATTGGATGGCTTTTCCAGACTGCAATTGGAAGGAACTTTGGCCCAGTTGACAGCTTCGATGGGAAAATGTGAGCGCATCAAAAATACCGTGTTTCCGACTACTTACCGAAAAGGGTTGCACTTGGCCATTTACCTTTTCGTTATTTTTCTGGCCATGTCTGAACCGCTTCGTCTGTCCGTGATATTGGAGGTTTTCATTTTGGTCATCATCTCCATGGTCTTCTTTTTTCTGGAAAAGGCAGCTTTCAGATTGCAAGATCCATTTGAAAATCAACCTACCGATACCCCGGTAACCTCCATAGCAAGGACCATTGACATCAATTTAAGACAACTTGTTAGTGAAACAGATTTACCGAAACCCGTTGAATCCGACGATTTTTACATCATGTAATATTTGAACATAAAAAAAAACCGACTCGTTTTGGAGTCGGTTTTCTTTATTTTGAGAAATTGGTTACCCTTTTACGCTGACCAATTTTCTTTCTTGTTGTTTGATGTTGTTCAAATGCAGATCTTTTAGCACGTTAACAGCTTCTTCCACATAAATATCGCGGGCCAAATCCTTGTGCCATCTGTCCCTTTTCTCCCTTAGTACGGAGTCCTGGGTGAAAAGTTCAGTCTCATATTTCAAAGAACCGAAGGAAAGTTTGGAATCATAATCCCTCAATGTCTTGAACTTATCGGACTGCTTTTTGGCTTCTTCCGCTTTTTGAACATACGCATCATAGTTAAGAGAGATTACATTCTCATCTTGCTGAGCCTTGATCCATTTGGCGTTTTCCTCGATCAACTCGATCTGCGGATTGTTTTCCATTCGTTTTTTGCTGTTGGACACAGCTGTTTCAAAATCGATGTACCCATCCCAAATTTTATAATCAGCAGGAGTGATCTTGTCCCAACCCAATGGGTTTTGCTGATCACGCTCCCCAAGGTCGATATAGCTGTATTTATCCGGCATTACGATATCACTCTTCACACCTTCCAACTGGGTAGAACCACCATTGATCCTGTAAAACTTCTGAGTGGTCAATTTAATGGCTCCCAAATCACCTTGATCGTTGCTTCTCACGATACCATCCAATGGAATCACGTTTTGAACAGTTCCTTTTCCAAATGTCTGTTTGCTACCGATGATAACGGCCCTTTTGTAATCCTGCATGGCAGCAGCCAAAATTTCCGAAGCAGAGGCGGACAATTCGTTCACCAAAATCACCAGTGGTCCATCCCATTGAATACGTTCATCCTTATCTTCATGCACTTCTTTGCGCTGTCCTGAGGAACGAACCTGTACAATTGGACCATCCTTGATGAACAATCCAGCCATTTCCACAACAGTTTTTAAAGAACCTCCGCCATTATCCCTAAGATCTAGGATGATACCTTCGGCACCAGCTTCCTTCAATCTCTCCACTTCTTTGGCCACATCGGTAGCCGCATTGCGTTCGGTGTAATCTTCAAAATCCACATAGAACTTGGGCAGGTTGATCAACCCATATTTGTGGTCGTCACTGTCAATGGTAGCTGACTTTGCATAAGACTCTTCCAACTCTACCACATCCCTGGTTATGGATACGATTTGAATGGTTCCATCCACTTTTCTTACGGTTAGGTCCACAGTGGTGCCTTTTGGGCCTTTGATCAATTTGATGGCATCATCAAGGCGCATCCCAACGATATCGATAGGCTCCTCTCCTTGCTGGCCTACTTTCAAGATTTCGTCACCCACTTCAAGGGTTTGATCTCTCCAAACGGGCCCACCGGAAATGATTTCCACGATTTTGGCACCTTCAGGCTTTTTCTGTAGTCGGGCACCGATACCTTCAAACTTACCGGACATTCCGATATCAAATCTCTCTTTTTCCTCTGGAGCAAAATAAAAGGTGTGTGGATCAAATTCTTCCACGATGGTGTTCAAATATTGTACAAACCAGTCCTTACGTTCCAAATCGCCAACAAAGTCAAAAAATTCGTCCAAAGTGTTTTTGGTCACTTCCCTGGCTTCTTCTTCAGTGGCAACTCTGTCCACATTGGTTGGAATGTCGCTGAATGCCAAAATGGCTTCTGCGTCCACATTGGCTTCTTGGTTGGCATCAGAAATTTTGTTGTCAACCTTATTCTCGAATACGGTTAAGGTATTGTATTTCAATTGTTTTCTCCAACGTTCTTTCAACTGCTTTTTATTGGCAGCGAACTCTTGGTTCTCGTAGTCGATGTTGATGGTTTCATCAAGGGTGTAATCGAATGGTTCCGCCAATACTTCCTTGTAGATGTCTTTGGCTTCTTCCATACGCACCATCAAACGTTGGTACACGGCATTGAAAAAGGTGATATCGGTGTTCCTGATCTCGTCATCGATCATGAATCGATATTTTTCAAATTCCCTGATATCGCTTTCTAGGAAATATCTTTTTGTAGGATCAACAATGTCGATGAAGTCATCGAATACATTGGAGCTAAAATTGTCGTTAAGGTCTTTGGGTTCATAATGTCCCCTTTCCAAAACATAAGTAATCAAATCCAGCAAAAGCTTATCCTTGTCGTCGTTATCGAAAGACTTATTGGTAAAGCTACAAGAGGCTACTGCAACAAGAATAACCAAAAGTGCCAAGATAAAGTTCTTCTTCATAATGTGATTTTTTTCTGGAGCGAAATAATCTGACCTCATACCGTCAAATCTTCGTTACGTCATCCGTCGTTCTTAATTGTATGAATTCTCTAAGATACAGAAAAAACCGTGCCAGTTCTGATCGCCGCTTTTAATTTTTTGTTAAACGGCAGAGGCTCCATATCCTTATGAAAAACGTATTTTTATGCCTTTAATTATAATGCATGGAAAAACCACTCATTTTGGTCACCAACGATGATGGAATCACTGCTCCCGGGCTAAGGGCACTAATTCGCTCCATGAAAGAACTTGGTGAGGTGGTCGTCGTGGCTCCAGACAGCCCCCAATCGGGCATGGGACATGCCATTACAGTAGATAGCACCCTATTTTCCAAAAAAGTGGTGGTAGACCATAAAGAAGGTGCGCCAAGTGAGTACAGTTGCAGTGGAACCCCAGCGGATTGTGTGAAATTGGCCCTCCGCGAAATTCTGGACCGAACACCGGATATCTGTGTGAGCGGCATCAACCATGGTTCCAATTCTTCCATCAACGTTATATATTCCGGCACCATGAGTGCTGCCATTGAGGCAGGCATTGAAGGTATTCCAGCTATTGGCTTTTCCCTTTGCGACTATTCTTGGAACGCCGATTTTGAACCTTCCTTGGACGCCGTGAAGAAAATTGTTTCCGAGGCTTTGACCAACGGGATGCCCAAAGGAACCGTTCTCAATGTAAACATTCCCAAAACGGAAAAACCCAAAGGAATCAAGATCTGTAGACAGGCAAGGGGCAATTGGAAGGAAGAATTTGACAAACGCAGAAGCCCATCCGGAAAGGATTATTACTGGCTTACCGGGCAATTTGAACTGTTGGACAAAGGCGAGGATACCGATGAATGGGCGCTATCACAAGGTTATATTTCAGTGGTACCGACGCAGTTCGACCTAACTGCCCACCATGCCATACCACTAATCAACAATTGGAACTTAAATGAACAATAGAAAAGAAATCATTATTGGCTTTGTGGTAGGGATCATTGCCAACACCTTTGGCACTTTACTCTACATAATGCTATTTTCAGATTTGAGCATCGTCGACACCTTTAACGCCGCAGTGGACCAGGGCCATATTGGCAGTCTGCTTGCCTTGGGAGCCATATTGAACTTGGTTGCCTTTTTTGGGTTTTTGAGGATCAAAAGAGATAATAGAGCCAAGGGGGTGATGCTGGCTACATTGGTTACAGCGTTGGTTATTTTGTTGTATAAAGTGCTATCTTAAACCAACATTTTTTGCTTTTGAAGTTTCAAGAGCAAGACCAAAACCAAAATAAAATGTCCCAAATACCTACTAAAAAATATGACTTGGAGGATAGAATAGTGGAATTTGCAGCAAATGCGGCCTTATTCTATCAAGATTTGCCAAAAGACGCTATCGGCAATTACTATGGAAACCAATTACTGCGTTCAGGAGGAAGTGCCGCGCTAAATTTTGGTGAAGTACAAGGAACCAACTCTGGTAAGGATTACATCAACAAAGCTAGTCTTAGCCTGAAGGAACTCAAAGAATCAAGAGTGAATTTGAAAATCCTGAAGAAATTGGATTTTGGCAACAGTATTCGAAGAAACAATCTTTTGGATGAAGCGGAACAGTTGATAAAAATCATCGCAACGATCATTAAGAACAAAAAGGAAAATCCTTGAACTGCCAAAGTTTGATTCTTTAACTTAATTTTGAACTTGAACTTTTCCCATGAAATACTACATCATAGCTGGTGAAGCCTCTGGGGACCTGCACGGTTCCAACTTGATCAAGGCCCTCAAAAAAGAGGATACCTCAGCGGATATTCGTTGCTGGGGTGGTGATTTGATGGAACAAGCTGGAGGAAAATTGGCCAAACATTACAAGGACATGGCTTTTATGGGTTTCTTGGAAGTACTCAAGAACATTCCTACCATTTTCAAAAACATTGCCTTTTGCAAAGAAGACATTCAAAAGTTCAAGCCAGATGTCATTATTTTCATTGACTTTTCGGGATTCAACCTCCGAATAGCCAAATGGGCCAAGGAACAAGGTTTCAAGACCAATTATTATATTTCCCCCCAAATTTGGGCATCGCGTGAGGGCCGAATCAAAAAAATAAAACGGGATATTGATGCCATGTATGTGATCCTTCCCTTTGAAAAGGAATTTTACGAAAAAAAACATGGTTTCCCCGTTCAGTTTGTGGGACACCCGCTCATTGATGCCATAGAAAATACTGCTGTGGAAGAGAATCAATCCTTCCGAAAAGAAAACGGATTAGACCCTGAAAAACCTATTATTGCACTGCTCCCTGGTAGCCGAAAACAGGAAGTACAGAAAATGTTGGATGTAATGCTCTCCGTGAAGGGGGATTTTCCAGATTACCAATTTGTGATTGCTGGGGCACCCAGCCTTCCCGATGAATTTTATGAGCCATTTTTAAAAGGGAACAAAGTCGGGTACGTTTCCAACAAAACCTATACCCTGCTCAAACATTCGCATGCCGCTTTGGTGACCAGTGGAACAGCCACTTTGGAAACGGCACTTTTCGGTATCCCTCAAGTGGTGTGCTACAAAGGCAATTGGATTTCATATCAAATTGCGAAGCGCATTATCACTTTGGATTATATTTCGCTGGTGAATCTTATCATGGACCGAGTAGTTGTTAAGGAATTGATTCAGAATGATTTGACAACAAAAAATCTCACAACGGAACTCTCCAAAATTGTAACAGGACCTGAACGGGAACGCATTTTATCGGACTATAATCTGCTGCGGGAAAAATTGGGAGGAAGTGGTGCCAGTCAATTGGCGGCCAAATTAATCGTTGAAAATGTGTAGTTTTATCTTCCAAGAAAGAAAATCTATTCTTGGATGCTTCGTAAAACCATAATCTTACTGTTATTTTTTGCCATAATAGCCTGCGGCCCCGGCAAGAAAAAACGAACCTACAGCAAGACCCGGACCGTAACGGTTGAGGGGTCGACCGAAGACACTCTCCCCAGAAAATCCAAAAAAGAAGAGCGCATCAGCGAAAAGGCAGAGGCCATTATTTCCACAGCCATGTCCTATTCCGGCACGCGCTACAAGTATGGGGGTACCACCAACAAAGGCATGGACTGCTCCGGTTTGGTGTATGTTTCCTTAAAGGAAAATGATATTATGTTCCCAAGGAGTTCCTATCAGATGGCCATGGAAGGCCAAAAAATTGAAGTGGAGGAAGTCCAAAAAGGGGACTTGCTTTACTTTCAGACCTCCAAAAGCGGTAAACGGATCAACCACGTAGGCTTGGTTGTTGAAGTAGATGGGGACGACATTAAATTTATTCACGCCACAACCTCAAGGGGCGTTTTAGTATCCTCGTTACGGGAAGGATATTGGAAGTATGCCTTTGTAAAAGCTATGCGTATCCTTTAAGTGCGCCAATTGGATTTTGTGTCCGTTAAACTCACTTTGTGTGTGATGGCGGGCATTGTTTTGGGGTTTTATGGTGAATTGCCACCATCACCGTTTTTGTTAATATTGCTGATCCTACTTCCCGTTTTGTATTGGACCGGCAAAAAACAGTTAAGGGACGGGTTACCTATTTTTGAACTGTCTACAGCACTTTTTTCAATAGCCCTAGGTGTTTTTGTGGTGGGATTGGCCATTTTCCCTCTAGGTTCCTATCGAGTTGATCATGACCTGAACAAAGAGAAAACTTGGCATCTTAAAATCACGGAAACCTTAAAACCGAATGCTTATTCACAAAGGTTTGTTGCACAAGTTATTGCCGTTGAAGGCCAAAATTCTTCCGGGAAAGTCCTGCTGATTCTTCCTTCGGACAGTGTTGGTACAACTTTTAGGGTTGATAATGAACTGCTTGCTTGGGCACGAACTGAAAGTGTTCCACCTCCCGTCAACTCCCATCAATTTGATTACAAAGCTTATCTCGAAAAGCAGGGTATTCATCATCAAATAAGGGCCCGAAAAAGCACCTTTTTGACCTTGGAGAATTCATCCCAAACCCTTTTCGGGATGGCTTCGAATTTTCGGGAAAGCATCATCGTAAAATTAAAATCTTATGATTTTGGCCAAGAAGAACTTGGCGTTATCCAAGCCCTGTTGTTGGGGCAACGTGATGACATTTCCGAAGACACCTACAACAACTACATCAATGCCGGAGCGGTTCATATTTTGGCCGTTTCCGGACTCCATGTGGGCATTTTGTTGCTCTTATTGCAATTTCTACTAACACCATTGGAACGACTTCCCAAGGGCAAAACTTTAAAATTGATTCTCGTTGTAGCCCTGCTCTGGGCATATGCCTTTATTGCCGGGGCTTCCCCTTCCATTGTGCGTGCCGTGACCATGTTCTCCTTTTTGGCCTATGCCATGTACCTTAATCGACCCACAAATTCCTTCAACATTATTGCTCTGTCCATGTTGTTCATTTTGTTGGTGAAACCTTTGTTCTTGTTTCAAGTGGGTTTTCAGATGAGCTATGCCGCCGTGTTTGCCATTGTTTGGATCTATCCCAAAATGCAGCGATTTTGGTATCCTGAAAATTATTTCCTTCAGAAAATTTGGCAGCTGCTATCCGTTAGTGTAGCAGCACAATTAGGTGTTTTGCCCATTAGCCTGTTTTACTTTCACCAATTTCCGGCCTTGTTTTTTGTGACCAATCTGTTGATCATTCCATTTTTGGGGTTGATATTGGGACTGGGCATCTTGGTTATTTTTTTAGCATTGATAGATGCATTACCAACAACATTGGTGCTCATTTATGACCAAATCATCAGATTGATGAATGCCATTGTAGGTTGGGTGGCCCAGCAGGAAGGATTCCTTTTTAAAAATATTCCGTTTGATTCGGTGCAACTAATTTTGGGCTATGTTGTGGTCGTTGCCTTAGTGGTCTTTCTTTCTCGACCCAAATGGAAGTTGGCATTGATTCTCCTAACGGGAATCATCGGCTTTCAAGGTTGGAACTTATGGAACCAAGTGCAAATCCAAAATAAAGAGAACCTCATCTTGGCGCATCGGTCCAGGAATACAGTTTTATTACATCAAACAGGAAGTACCCTTCAGGTTTATACAACAGACTCCCTTAGTTTGGGAAGCTTGATCAGAGATTATTCCGTTGCCGAACGGATTCAAAAATCAGAAGTGGAACCAATCAAAAACTATTATTCCATCAACCAGCAAACCTTGTATGTAATGGATAGCTTGGCCCTGTATCCACAAACTTCAAAAATTGATTATTTGCTATTGACACAATCACCAAAAGTGAATTTGGAACGTGTACTGGACTCCATTCGACCTAAAATGGTATTGGCAGATGGCAGCAATTACAAAAGTGTGGCGAAACGTTGGGAGAAGACTTGCAAACAAAGAAAAATCCCTTTCCACTACACGGGTGAAAAGGGATTTTTCGATTTTAATATTGTAGTTCTGAAATCTACTAGGTAACGTCTCCCATCCATTTTTTAATGAACGGGCTGGCTGCAAAGAATATGATTCCCGCACCAACCGACACCCACACTACGTTGAGGAAGATATTCGGCATTTCCAACACGTTTTCGGGATCGAAGTTACCTCCGATCAAACCAGCGATAAGGTTACCCAAAGCGGCACCAACAAACCAGATACCCATCATTTGGCCCAAATATTTTCTTGGCGATAATTTACTGGTGGCACTGAGACCGACCGGACTAATGGTCAACTCACCGATGGAGTGCAAGAAATAAGTAAGGATCAAGGCGAACATTCCAGCCTTGGCGCCACTCGCCGCAACATGGGCGGCCTCCACCATCACCCAAAACCCGATTCCAAGTAGAATAAGCCCAATGGCAAATTTAAATGGGGTCCTGATGTTAATGTTTCTTGCGGCCAATTTCACCCAAATGGCACCAACGATTGGCGCAAAAATGATAATGAAACCAGAGTTGAAGGATTGCAACATTCCCGCTGGCATTTCCCAACCGCCGATGAATCTATCGGTAAAATCCCGTGCAAACAAATTCAAGGAAGATGCCGCCTGTTCAAAACCTGACCAAAAAATGGCAATACCCACAAACAGGATGAAAATAACCGACACTTTTTTCTTATCCGGCACAGAAAGGCCACCATTGAAAAGAATATTAAGAAAATATCCCATGGTTATCACTACGATAATAAGACCCAAAGCTTGTGCAATACCGGTTGCCGTAGTCACATCTATACTACCTGTAAATTGTAGCACAACCAAAAGAATCAATACCACTGCAACTATGGCATAGGTACCTTTTGAGTTGGATTTTCCAGTTTTTTCCAATTGTTTTACTTTGGGAACCATTCCTATATCGCCCAAATATTTTGGAGCAAAGAATTTATAGGAAATAAGTCCAAATAACATTCCCACTGCAGCCAGACCGAAACCTAAATGCCAGTTGTATTCTGCCAAAAGCGGAACCAATATCTGCCCCACGAAAGATCCCAAGTTGATTCCCATGTAAAAAATGGAGAATCCGGCATCTCGCTTCGCTCCATCTTCATTTTCATAGAGCTCGCCAACCAAGGTACTGATGTTACCTTTCAACAAACCGGTACCTAACGCCACAAAGGCAAGTCCTGTGAAAAATATGATAGGGGAACCCGGAATGGCCAAGATCAAATGGCCTATCATGATCAGAACACCTCCATAAAAAACGGCCTTTCGCTGTCCAAAAATATTATCGGCCAACCACCCTCCCGGTAAGGTCATCAAATAAACCGAAGCGGTGTAAAGTCCATAAACGGCACCCGCGGTTTCCGTAGTCAACCCAAGTCCTTCTTGAGCAGCATCAGTAGTCATGAACAAAATGAGGATGGCCCGCATACCGTAGTAAGAAAAGCGCTCCCACATTTCGGCAGAAAACAGCACATACAATCCTCTTGGATGCCTGAATTTTGGTTTGCCTCCGGTAGATTTTAAAACATCTGACATAATTTTCTAGTTAGTTTGATTATAAATTTTCCTTGACGAAGTTGGTCAACTTTGTAAAGAGATGTAGTCGAGTATTACCCCCGTAAATACCATGGTTCTTATCGGGATAAATGGCCCAATCGAACGGCTTGTTGGCCTGCACCAATGCCTCGATCATTCGCATGGTGTTCTGCACATGTACGTTGTCATCACCAGAACCGTGTACCAATAAATATTTGCCCTTCAACATTTCAGGATAGTTGAACGGGGAGTTATCATCATAGCCACTGGCATTTTCCTGTGGGGTCTGCATGTAGCGTTCCGTATAAATGGAATCGTAAAATCGCCACGAAGTAACAGGGGCAACCGCTATGGCCATTTCAAAAACATCATTGCCTTTTAAAATACAATTGGTTGACATGAATCCGCCATAACTCCATCCCCAAATCCCTGTTCGGTTCTCATCGATATAAGGGAGTTCACTCAATTTTTTGGCAGCGGCGATCTGATCTTCCACTTCGTATTTGCCCAATTCCTTTTGGGTCAATTTTTTGAAGTCCCTGCCTTTTAATCCGGTTCCCCTGCCATCCACGCAGGCCACAATATAACCTTCGGACGCCAACATTTCATGCCAGTAGTCATTGCTGCTGATCCAGCTGTTGGATACCGACTGTGACCCTGGACCACTATATTGGAACATGAAAAGAGGATATTTTTTATTGGGGTCGAAATTGGCAGGTTTGATCATCCACATATTCAGGTCGTACCCATTGATGTTGATGGTGGAAAATTCCTTTGGCGTCATTTCGTACCCATCCAATTTTTCCAAAAGGGCCGAATTATCCTTGATTGCCTTTACCATCTTACCATCCGAAGCAGTATGCAATGTAAACTCATAAGGTGTTGTGGCATTGGAAAAGGTATTGATGTAATAGGTATAGTTGGTACTAAATGCGGCCGAATTGGTGCCCACTTTGGTAGAAAGTCGTTTCTTTTTCTTCCCGTTGGTAGAAATGCTATACACATCACGATTGATGGAACCGTTCTCCACCGACTGATAAAAAATCCTGTTGTTCTTTTTATCGTACCCATAATAACGGGTCACTTCCCATGGGCCCTGTGTAATCTGATTCTTCAATTTGCCATCCTTGCCATATAGGTACAAATGGTTGTATCCATCTCCTTCGCTGGTCCAAATGAAACTGTCATCAGCCAAAAAAGTAAGGTCATCATCAATATCCACATAAGCATTGTCCTTTTCTTCCAACAGAAGTGAAACGGAATTGTCAATTGCCTTAACATCGAACAATTTCAGATCATCCTGATGTCTGTTCAACGTTTGCACGCTCAAATGATCAGGACTGTTCATCCATTTGATCCTAGGAATGTAATAGGCATCGTTCAAATCCACATTTGAAATGGCACCAGAAGCCACATCGAACATATGTAGGGTAACCAAGGAATTGTTCTCGCCGGCCTTGGGATATTTGAACTCATATTGATAGGGATACAGATTGGTCCCATAGATATCCATGGAGAAATTGGGCACCTCTGTTTCGTCAAAACGAAGGAAAGCAATCTTGGTTCCGTTACTGTTCCATTCAAAGGCGCGGACAAAGCTAAATTCTTCTTCATACACCCAATCGGTCACCCCATTGATGATGGTTCCCTTATGTCCATCTGTGGTCACTTGTTGGACCGATTTGGAAGAAAGATCCAAAATATAGAGGTTGTTGTCCGACACATAGGCCACTTTTGAACCATCAGGGGAAAGCGTTGGCTCCTGTATTTTGGTTTCGGAAATTTTCACCAAACCTTTTGTTGCAATATCATACACATAATAGATGCCCAATCTGGATCTTCTAAAAATAGGTTCCACTTCGGTGGCCAACAAAACTTTCGATTCGTCATCACTAAAAGAATAGGACGAAAAATAGGGAACGGTTTCCGAGGAAGCCACAATGGTCTCCACCTTTTCCAAAGTTTCATAATCGTACTTGTCCAAGCTACTGGATCGTGGGGAACGGTTAAAATTGAGGATGGTGTATTGCTTACCGTTGTTCATGGATCGCAAAACATCCATATATTCTGTACTGAACGCTCCTCCCCAAATTTCTTCGAGGGCTATTTTTTTCTTTTGTGCTGTAGAAAAAGTCAAAAAGCCAAAGAGGGTGAGCAATAGGAAAAACTGCTTGTTCATGCGGTATAAATGGATTAAAAACCTCCAAGTTTACTAATATTTATCCGAAAAATAAACTTTGATGTTGCATTTGCAACAAGAAGCATGGAGTTAAATTTCTCCAAATCGGTTCAAATTTTTGATGGCAATCGTCCAAAGTGGCAATATCCTTATATTTGAGTCCTTTTACCAAACACTATGAAGACGCCAGTTGAAGGATTTTCCAAACTTTCCAAAGCTGAAAAGATAGATTGGATCGCCAATCAATGCACAACGAATCCCGAAGCCACCAAAAAACTGTTGGAACGCTATTGGAACCCTGATTCCCAAGTACAAAAATTGCATGATGAGTTTATAGAAAATACCCTCACTAACTATTACTTGCCATTTGCGGTAGCGCCCAACTTTTTGATCAATGGGGAGTTTTATGCCGTACCCATGGCCATTGAAGAAAGTTCAGTTGTGGCCGCCGCCAGCAAAGCTGCTAAATTTTGGTTGGACAAAGGTGGATTCAAGACCACCATTTTGGGAACCGAAAAAGTGGGACAAGTGCATTTTATGTACAAGGGCAATCCTAAAAAATTGCAGGAATTTTTCAAGAAAATCCACCCGAATTTATTGAGTAGCGTTGCCTCCATCACCCAGAACATGGAAAAACGGGGAGGCGGTATCAATGCCATTGAATTAAGGGATTGCACCCATAAGATTTCTGGATATTACCAGTTGCACTGCACTTTTGAGACCTTGGATGCCATGGGTGCCAATTTTATCAATTCGTGCTTGGAGCAATTTGCCAAAACTTTGAAAGAACAGGCCAAAGGCCATCCGGATTTTTCCGAAGAAGAGAAAAATATAGAGGTGGTCATGAGCATCCTATCCAATTATGTTCCCAATTGCTTGGTGAGGGCCGAGGTGGAATGCCCTGTTGAGCAATTGGTTATTAAAGACATTTCCCCAGAGGAATTTGCCCAAAAATTTGTGCAGGCGGTGAACATTGCCAATGTGGAACCCTATCGCGCGGTGACGCATAACAAAGGTATCATGAACGGAATCGATGCCGTAGTGTTGGCCACGGGGAATGATTTTAGGGCCGTGGAAGCTGGGGTGCACGCCTATGCCGCAAAAAATGGGAGCTATTTCAGTTTAACACATGCTTCGATTGAAAATGATATTTTCAAATTTTGGATCGAGATTCCATTGGCTTTGGGCACCGTAGGTGGACTTACCTCTTTGCATCCATTGGTGAAGTTGGCGCTAGAAATTCTTCAAAATCCATCGGCCAAGAAATTGATGCAGATTGTTGCCGTTGCGGGATTGGCCCAGAATTTTGCCGCTATTAAAAGCCTGGTGACCACCGGAATCCAAAAAGGTCACATGAAAATGCACTTGCTCAACATGCTCAACCAAATGGGAGCCACCGAAAGCGAAAAAGCACAGCTTGTACATTACTTTAAACATGAAACCGTCACAAATGCTTCGGTAAAAGAAGCGTTGGAAAAGCTGCAAAGAACATGATGCAAAAGGAATTTTATAGCAACGGAAAATTGTTGCTCACAGGTGAATATGCGGTGCTGGATGGAGCACTAGCACTTGCTATTCCTACTAGTTACGGTCAATCGCTTAAAGCCGCACCTACCCATTCTGGACACTTGAATTGGGTCAGTTATGATGAATCGGACCGTGAATGGTTTCGAGCGGAATTTGATATTGAAGAACTGAAAATCATTTCAACCACGGACGCAAAAACTGCCGAAACCTTGGTGGTTTTGCTGCAACAGGCTAAACTGGACAACCCCCTATTCCTTTCAGACCATGAGGGATTTTTGGTGGAGACCCACTTAAGTTTTCCTCGGTCTTGGGGTTTGGGCACCTCATCTACTTTGATCAACAATTTGGCCCAATGGGCCCGGGTAGATGCCTATGAACTTTTATGGAAAGCCTTTGGTGGAAGCGGTTACGACATTGCCTGTGCGCAACACAATTCACCCCTAACCTACCAATTGAAAAAAGGTGAACCCCATGTTGAGGAAACTTCATTTAATCCCTTTTTCAAGGATTCATTATTCTTTGTCCATCTCAACCAAAAGCAAAGCAGCAAAGAGGCTATTGCAGCCTATAAAAATCGGTCAATAGACAAGGAATCTTTGGTCAAACGAATTTCTACCTTGACCCAAAAAATGATTGCCGCACCCAATTTGTCGGAATTTGAAATTTTGATGGAAGAGCATGAAACCATTTTATCCGAAACACTTGGTATTCTACCCATTAAACAAAAATTGTATCCTGATTATGCCGGAGCCGTTAAAAGTCTGGGAGCCTGGGGAGGTGATTTTGTAATGGCGACTGGAGATGAATCATCCATCGCATACTTTCATGACAAAGGATACCCAACCGTTATTCCTTATTCCAAAATGATTCTCTAATGCTTTCTTGATGAAACAATTCCTTCTTTTTTTGGCTCTATTAGGATTGATGGGATGCAAAACATCCATCCCTTCTGAAAATTACGTCACTCCCACTTTAAAAATAGAACCGCTTACCGAGCACACCTATTTGCACGTATCGTACTTGGAAACCGAAAGTTTCGGAAAAGTGAGCTGTAACGGAATGATTGTGGTGAACAATGGTGAAGCCATTGTGTTTGATACTCCTGTTAACAATGACGTTTCAGAAGAGCTTTTGAAATGGTTAAAATCGAAAAAATTGAAAGTCAAGGCAGTTGTGGCTACGCATTTCCATGATGATTGTTTGGGCGGACTTGAAGCATTTCATGCTGAACAGATACCTTCCTACGCCAACCAAAAGACCATTGAATTGGTACAGGACAAGCCGGTAACCATTCCATTGAATGGATTTTCAAAATCTTTGGATTTGCAGGTTGGGGATGAAACTGTGATTCTCGATTTTGTGGGAGAAGGACATACTGTGGACAATATTATCGGTTATTTCCCAAAAGAGCAGACCATGTTCGGTGGCTGTTTGATAAAATCCGTCGGGGCCGGCAAAGGTTATCTCGAAGATGCCAATGTTAAAGAATGGTCCCAAACCGTTTCAGAAATCAAGAAAAAATATCACCAGACCAAACTTGTGGTTCCAGGTCATGGCCAGTATGGTGACCAAAAATTGCTTGACTTTACTATTGAGCTCTTTAGGGAGTAGTTTGAATTTTTAACCAATCCAAATCCATCATTTATAAATCCATAGAGGTTGTTCGTCAATTGAAGGCCTTATCTGATGCTTCTTTTTTACACTTTTCTACTCAACTATGTAAAATTGAGTATTATGGCCATTTGGAACAATCCCTTGTTTATCAGTAAAAAAGAAAGATTCCTCAATCTAAGAATGCCTTTATTTTTGGCATTGGCATTACTTTCAAATTTGATCATGCTGTTTATGTTATGGGTGGATAAAGATCAAACTTCAATGAAACTTGTTGGACTGGCACAACTGGTTTCCTTTATGCTTTATGCCATTCTAATTTTGACACTGTTCATTTATCCCCAAATGCACAACAAAGAATCATTAGGATTCCTTTCCCTTCCGAGTATGCACCATCAGAAGTATGAAAAAACAGGACTTTCTGATGCCTTTTCGTTAGAATTGAAAGAGAAATTAGAAGATGTCATGAACAATCAAAAGTTGTATTTAAAACATGAACTTAGATTGGACGATATTGCAGAATTGCTGAACATTTCCAGGCATCATGCCTCCCAAGTGATCAATGAAAATTTCAACATGAATTTTTATGATTTTGTGAATGCATACCGGATTGAAGAAGCCAAGAAAATACTTTTATCCGGATTTGAAAGCAACTCCGATTCCATTTCGGACCTTGCCTATCAATGTGGTTTCAATAACCGTGTTTCTTTTTATAAGGCCTTCAAGAAAATTACACAAACCACTCCAACAGAATTTATGAATAAAGCTGTTTAAAATCCATGAACACATGATGCACTTTTATACGGCCTATCCTGCATTTCCTCCTTTTTGACCAAATGCTAACCGTGTTTTCATTTCTTATTCCCAACCAAAAATCACAAGAATTCCTTTTTGAAAATCCACTGGAAATTGTAAATGTAAATCCCTATCGGGAATGTTGTAAAGGTTTTTAAGCCTTAACAAGTGCCGTTGAATCTTTTAGTTTTTTTGCTCGGCAATCCACAAGGTGGGGGCTCTAAAACTTACTTCTTCCCCAAATTTCATTGTTTAGGAAGATTATTTGATTTAGCCTACAAATAAGATTTTACCTCCTGCCTTGCGCGATTGCGCTAACTAACTTTAATCAAATTTGTATGAAAACCAAAAAGTATTGGATGGTGCTCGGGCTGTTTCTCTTTGTATTTGGAACAGTTCTGGCTCAAGAAAAAAATGTTTCAGGTACGGTGACCGATCAGGATGGCCTACCACTTCCGGGGGTATCGATCTTGGTAGTGGGAACTTCCGTCGGAACCCAAACCGACTTTGATGGAAATTACTCCATCATGGCAAGCGTAGGAGGCACCTTGCGCTTCAGCTACATCGGACAAAAAACTGTGGAACGGACAGTTGGTTCCTCTGCTGTAATAAATGTCCAAATGCAGGAGGACGCCCAAGTTCTCGCAGAAGTGGTCCTTACTGCATTAGGACTTGAGAAAAAGAAAGATGAAGATTTAAGTTCATCAACTGCAGTTAATGTTGACGCTCTTAAAAAATCTGGAGAGACCGGGGTAATTCAGAGCCTGACAGGAAAAACATCAGGATTGCTTATTACAAAATCTACAGGAGACCCAGGAGCAGGCGCATACATTCAAATTAGAGGCCAAAATACAATTTTAGGAAGCGGATCTCCTTTGATTATTCTTGATGGGGTTCAGATTTCAAATACAAGTGTTGGCAGCAATACAGCTGGAGTTGTACAACAATCCAGGTTAAATGACATTAACCCTGAAGATATTGAAAGTGTAACCGTACTAAAAGGAGCTGCCGCTGCTGCCGTCTATGGAACCGGTGCAGCGAACGGTGTGCTTGTCATCAAAACAAAAAGAGGTGCTTCGGGGGGAAGGAAGCTATCCGTAAGCATTAAAAGTTCCGTTGCCTTTGATGAAGTCCTTGTGGAGCATGAAAAGCAAGGGAAATTTGGTCAAGGCTATCCTTTGTATTGGTCAACTGGTGACATAGCAGACCATAACGGAATTTTTGTCCCGAATACTGGTTTCTCATGGGGAGACAAGATTAGTGAAAGATCTGGAGCTGCTGATGAAATTGATGCTTCGGCAGGTTATTTTGAAGCAAGGGATGGATCAATATATAATTATATTGTCGCGCAAGGAAAAAATTCAAGGTCAGTTTACAATCGCTCAAACAGAGATCAAATTTTCAGGACAGGACTCACACTTGAAAACAACCTTTCGATTGGTTTCAATGGTCAAGATAGTCGTTCATTGTTCAGCATTTCAAATCTGGATCAAGAAGGTATTATTAAGGGGAATTCCAATTACAAAAGGTTTAACGTTCGATTTAACCATGAGGCTGAATTAACCGATAAAATTACGTTGAAGTTAAACTCTCAATACTCTAAAGTCAATTCGGATAGGATTCAAACCGGATCCAATACAAGTGGTTTATATCTGGGATATCTGAGAACTTCCCCTGATTTTGACAATTCGGATTATATCGGAACCTATTATAATGCCAATGGTGTTGCAACCCTAAACTCCCATAGGGGATATCGAAACCAAATTGGCTCATCAACACCTGCTTATAACAACCCCGGATGGACCATATATGAACAGGACAATCCAAACGTGGTTGAACGGTTCATAATCAATCCTGAGCTGGTTTGGATGTTCCTTGATAAGCACAGCGTAACTGTCAGATATGGTATCGACTATTACAATGATATCAGAGAAACTTTCTTCCCGGTTCGATCAAGTAGTTTTCCATCTGGTTCATTCTCAAGGGATGAAATCAAAGAAAAAAGTCAGACGCTCAACACATTTTTTACCTCTAATTGGGTACAAAATGAAAACTTTGGATTCACAAGTATTTTGGGTGCTCAATTGGAGTCAAATGATTATCATAGATTATCAGGTTCCTCAACCAATTTTACCAATCCCTTCGTGGATGACCTCAGAATCTTTGGAAATGCCGAAGGTAGCAATGAACTCCCTTCATCCTTTATGCAAGAAACAAGAAAATCTGGTGTATATGGGGTTTTGAATGCTGAAGCATGGCAACAGTTATATTTTGAACTTACTGCCAGGTATGAGAGGCCCAGCACCTTAGATAAAAATATTTTTTACCCAAGTGCGGCAATAGGATGGTCCTTTTCCAAGCTTATTGGAGAATCAGATATTTTGAGCTTCGGTAAATTGCGTGCATCCTATGGAGAAGTTGGTATTGAACCATCTGCTTATGCATCTTCAACTACTTTTAGTCCAGGAGGTTTGGTCTCCGGATGGGGAGATGGGCTTGCTGCTTCTGTTTATGGCAACCCTTTTACTCGTAGCACAACCCTAGGTAATCCAAATTTAAAGGAAGAAAGGGTTAAAGAATATGAGATTGGAGCTGATTTGAGATTCTTCAATAGTCGTCTTTCTATAGGTGGTACTTATTACGATAGGGTAACCGAAGATGTTATTTTACCGATTGATTTAGCACCGTCAACAGGGTTTTCAAACTATTTATCAAATGCAGCCGAAATATCCAATAAAGGGATAGAGCTTGATTTGAGTTATAAAATCATATCTACCCAAGATCTTTCTTGGGAAATTACCGCCAACTGGTCAAAGAACAAGAACATGGTTGAGGATTTGAGCGGTGTGGCGGAATATAGTCTTAACGGATTTACTGGAAGTACTTCCTCTGTAGTAGAAGGGCAGCCTTTCGGTGTAATTTGGGGAAATGATTTTCTTAGAAATGAAGATGGCACGTTACAATTGGACAGCAATGGTTTCCCAATAGCAGATCCTGAAAGCTCTGTTCTTGGAGACCCAAACCCCGATTGGCGTGGTGGTTTAGGGACAACATTCTCATTTAAAGGCTTCAATATTTCTGCCTTTGTAGATACTTCACAAGGCAATGATATGTGGACAGGTACAGAAGGTGTACTTAAATACTTTGGTATACACCCAGAAACCGCAAATGAATCAACCTCTGACATACCATTGGCCAATTACTATGGAGAAGTTTATCCGGCCGGAACCACTTTTAGAGGAAACATATATGATTTTGGCGGGGGTCCTGTAGCATTGGATGCAGATTGGTATACTGATTTAGGCGGAGGATTTGGAGCCAACACAAGTCAATTTGTTAAAGACGCCTCTTGGACAAGGTTGAGGGAAGTTTCGCTAGGATATTCCTTGCCGTCAAAAGTTGTTGAAGCAATAGGATTCACTAGTCTTGATTTTTCATTGACCGGCAGAAACTTGGTTCTGTGGACAGATATTCAAGGAACCGATCCTGAGTCAAATTTGACCGGAGCTTCAAAAGGAAGAGGATTGGATTATTTTACCAACCCCAGTACAAAATCTTATTTATTCACTGTTAGGCTAACTCTTTAATTAAAAAAAATGAAAAAGCAATTTAAAATATCATTTGTATTTCTGGCAATCCTTGCCATAATATCCTGTGAGAGTTATGTTGAAGACATTAATATTGATCCCAATAACTTTACAGATGCCCCAGGATCATTAGTTATCGGACAAGCTATGCTAACCGCTTCAAAAATATCGGAGAGTCAAGCCGCTAGGTACGCTGGTATTTTTACTGATCAGTTTAGTGGTTGCGACAGACAGTTCATCTCTTATGAAAACTATAATGTAATTGCAGGTGACTTTGACGATACCTGGACCGATATTTTTGCCTCTGGTATTGGACAAGCCAAATACGTGCAAGAGAAAGCTTCAACTGACGGGGATATTGTTCTCGAAGGGGTGGCACAGATAATGGAAGCATTACTTACAGGTGAAGCAGCAGCATTATTTGGAAATGTTCCTTTTACAGAAGCGGCCAACGCTACTGAGTTTCCAAATCCAACTTATGACAATCAATTGCAAGTTTTAGAAGGTGTACAACAAATTCTTGATCAAGCGATTGTAAAAGTTGAAAATACGACTGTTTCAAATGGATATGGATCTTCCATATACGTCCAGAACAGTGCAACTTGGAGAGAAATCGCTTTCAGTTTAAAAGCAAGGTATTATCTTATTGCAAAAGAGTATGAGAATGCCGCATTAGCAGCAGCGAACGGAATTTCGGCACCAGAAGGCGACTTACTTACCTATCATAGTGCAACAGATTTTCAAGAGAACATGTTTTGGCAATTTATAGTTGAACAAAGGGCCGGTTACTTAGGTATATGTAATGATCCTCTTTTAGTACAACTTTTAGACGGCACAAAACCAAGACTGTTGGAAACCCCCTGAGATTCAGAAAGATTAATACACTATTTCGATGTTGAAAATCTTGAATTAAACACCAATCAAGGAGGTTACTTTGCTATTGATGCTGCCTTCCCGGTTGTTTCATATCTTGAAACTAAACTAATTCAAGCGGAATCCTTAGCAAGAGCTGGAGATGATGGACTTGCTCCTTTTAATGAAGTTAGAGATTATTTGGCTGGCAAGTATAATGCAGAATTTCCTCATTCAGGAGCTAGCGGAAACGATCTTGTATCTCAAATCATTGAGGAAAAGTATATTTCACTACCTGGCTCACTACAAGTATTCCATGACGTAAGAAGAACAAATAATAGTATTGGTGTCCCAATAAAAAACAATCAAGCGTCGGATATTCCGCAGAGGTTTTTATACCCACAAGTTGAAATTAATGCCAATGCCAATTATCCAGGTTCCGAAAGTCTTTTTACCAAAACACCTTCAAACCAATAGACTTCAATTTCCAGTTTTTAATTACTGGAATCTGATAAAGAAATAAATAATTCAAACATTTAAAATTTTGGGAGGCCTGGTTTCTACTTGGCCTCCTTTTTGTTTTATAAAAATTATATTAAGCCAATCCAATTTATCCCCCCATCCATCCAAACCCCATATTCATCAATTCTACCCCATATTTATAAATCGTAGCCATTAAGTTTGGTGCTGATCATTAAATGCAGCTACCATGTTATTTCACAAAAGCATTGTCCTAATCTTGAGCATGGGATTTTACTTTACCAATTACATTGGTCACTGCCAAAGCAACAAACTCGCCACTGAACGCTTGGATCGTTTCATGCAAGAAAATTGCAAGTCCTATTACACAGAAATGGATTCGGTCAACATTGCTAAAGTACTTCGGCACAAAGTATACCACATCAACCAGGAAATCCAAAACCTGTATGGACAAAAAAATAAAGACTCCAATTTGTTCATTGTAATTGATGACGGACAACAAGTACAACCATTTGAAACTATCGGCAAAAACACCAACTTACCCAAACTGATGCATTTTATAAGGGAAGATTTCGTTTTAAATGACAAATCCGCTCCTTTATTCCAAGTCGTATTGGATGCCATTTATCCTCTCCCGGAATGGAAACCGGATAAAAGAGAGTATTTTTTCCGCGATGGTAAATGGTATTTTCTGCGTGATGCCTATTTCCGGACCAAACAAGGTTTTGAAATCACTATTGATGCAGATGGGAAGATTACAGGAATCTGTTATAAAATGAAATGGGACGACCATGAACGGTCGTGATTTACATAACAATTCTTCTTAAACAAAAAAACCTCCCAATTTGGGAGGTTTTCTATTTCTAGTTGTAAAGAATCCTAGTAAAAGATTCCTCTGTTGTCCTCGATTTCTGCCTTTTCTTTCAAGGCATTGTAAACGGCACCGTTCACCCTAGCAGCAGCACTGCTACGCAAAGTATTGGCATAGGTACTGAAGTTATCTACCTCAGGAGCAGCTTCTTTTTTGGTCACTTTTAGCATGAAAACACCAGTTTCCCCTTTGATCAAATTGGAGGTCTGTCCTTGGTCCAATCCAAAAGCAGTTCCTACTACCAAAGCCTCACGACCTGCACCTGGCAATGTTGGGGCTTTCATGGTTACGGCAGAAGCATTACTTAAACTTACATTGTTATCTGAAGCAATGGCCTCCAAAGCTTTCCCCTTGTTGGCGGCAATGATTCGTTCCGCTTTGATTTCCTTTCTGATCTCAGGTAATGCCATGGCAGAAGCATCTTCTGTGGACATCAATCCCTTTTTGTATTTTTTCGTCAACTGAACCACGGCATAACCATTGGTTACATTGAATCTTTTAATATCCCCTACATTGGTATCCGCATTAAATGCCCATTGAACCACACTTCGTTGTGCACCAAGACCTGGAAGGTTTTCATCCATTTCCCCTATTTTGTTCACTGGTCTGACCGTAAAGGAACTTTCCCTGGCAATGTCACCAAAATTCTCTGGTTCAGAATCCATGCTGGCCATCTCAAACTTGGTGGCATCGGTAAAAATACCGTTGATGGTTTCTTCGGAAGGTTGAAGTTCCCTCGCCAAAGTAGCAACTTGTACAATGTTCTGCTTATCATCAATTTTTATCACGTGGAAACCGAAAGGGGTTTCTACCATTCCTATTTCTCCCGTTTCATGTGAAAAGAGAAACTTGCGATAAGCCTCGGCCAATCTCACATTGGATTCTTGAAAATATCCGATATCCCCAGCACGTTGCGCAGCTGTTGGGTCATCAGAGTTTTCCCTTGCCAAAGCGGCAAAATTGGCATCTGCACCTTTAGCTTCCGCCAACAATTTTTTAGCTGTTTCCTCCGCTTCCTCTTTGGTTCTTGTAATCTCGGATCCCGCTCTTTCCGCACCAGCATAGGCAATAAGAATATGGCTGGACTTTACCGATCCATTGGATTTTTTATCCATGATCTTAGAAAGTTTGTAGTAATCGCCATCCTTGTAAGGACCATAGATTTCACCTACTCCTAAAGCCATCAAAGTATCGGCTACAGAAGAAGGTAAGTCATTTTTAGCCTTGTAGATGGTATCGAATTTGATATCGGAGTGTCTATCCAAAAATGCGGCCATGTCCTTGGTAGTCCTGAAACCTGGAACGGTATCATAGGAATCACTTCCTTCAGAATACTCCACGGTATCATCCAACAAAGCAGTAATTTCTGCTTTTACGTTGTTTTCATCTGTTCCAGAAGGCTTTTCTTCAAAATAAACGAAACGGATATCACGGGCCACATTCTGTTCGAACAAAGTTTTGTGAGCATCAATATACTTTTGGATCTGCTCCTTGGAAACTTCAATGGTACTATCTGCAATTGACGTATACGGAACTCGAACAAACTGCATGTCCACTTTGTCATTGGCCAATTTGTAATCGAATTTTCCCTCGGCCAATGTAGCACCCACACCACCTTTGATCAAGTTGAAATACATTCGCTCTTTGGCAGCTTCAATAATGGCTTTTTCATCCTGTAACCATGCATCATAGCGCAACGGATCGTTGGCCCTCCAATCGGCAATGGCACTTTTGAAAACCTCTTCATTGAATATTCCGTTCTCATCCTGAAAATCTGGGATTTGGGCGTAACCAGAAGTTTTTACAAACTCAATGATCTGATCGCTTTCCACATCAATGCCCAAATCTTGGAACTGTTGGTTCAGGATGGCTTTACGAACTTCTTGATCGTATACCATGTTCACCAGTTGCATGGATGTAAAACTTGGGGGATAGCTTCTAGAAGCGGTTTCTACCTTACTCCTAAAATCCTCAATGGAAATATCCTCACCATTTACTTCGGCCACAGAAGAACCTACTTTACCCCCTCCAAAACCATCACTTTTGAAAACTCCGGATATTACAAATGCGAACAAAGCCAGACCTATGATCAAGATCAAAACGGTTGTCCGTTTTCTAATACTCTCTAATATTGCCATTTTACTGCGTGTTTCTTTAAATTCAGTGGGCGAAAATACCACTTTCTTTTCAAATAGGAAAGCTTAAAAAGCTGCGGAAATTGTTAATCCTCAGTATTGATACGAACACTAACCAAATCAATTTTGGTATTGGACACTTCGAGGATTTTAAAGGTAAACCGATCTACGATTACTTCGGAGTCCTGTTCCGGGATTTCCCCGGTCTTGTTCACTATCAAACCTCCCAAAGTTTCGTACTCTTCCCCTTCGGGCAGCTCCAGTTTATAGTTTTCGTTGATGTAGTCCACCTCTAATCGGGCCGAGAAACGGTACTCGTTATCGCCGATCTGCTCTTCCAACAGATCAGTGGTATCATGCTCATCCTCTATTTCGCCAAAAAGTTCCTCGATGATGTCCTCCACGGTCAAAATACCTGCGGTTCCGCCATATTCGTCCAACACCACCGCCATGCTCTTGCGCTTTTTGGTCAACACGTTCAAAATATCTTGGATCAACATGGTCTCAGGAACCAACTCCACTGGCATTAATATGCTTTTGATGGTCTTCGGTTTTTTGAACAATTCATAGGAGTGGACATAGCCAATGATCTCATCAATATTTTCCTTGTAGACCAATATTTTGGAATAACCTGTCTCGGTGAACAGTTTGGTCAGATTTTTTGGGGTATCATTAAGTTCCACGGCCGTGATTTCGGTCCGGGGCACCATGACCTCCCTTGCCTTTACGGTAGAAAATTCAAGGGCATTCTGGAAAATCTGTATTTCGGAATCCACTTCATCTTCTTCCTGTACCGTTTCCATTTGTTCGTTGATATAGTCGCCAAGTTCCAATTTGGTAAAGGAAAGTTGCACCTCATCCCCTTTGGTCTTAAAGAACACCCGAAGGATAAAATCGGATACCTTGATCACGAACCATGAAATGAACGAAAACAGCACATAAAAGATATAGGCCGGAATCGCAAACAATTTCAACAGGGTGTTGGCGTAAATCTGGAACAAGACTTTTGGCAAAAACTCCGCCGTCAGTAAAATGATAAGGGTCGATATGATCGTTTGGGTCAATAGGCTGAAATCGGTCAGGACGGAATTCAAAAATTCGGATCCGGTGGGCAACATGCCCTGGAACCATTCCATAAGTACTTCACCCATGAACATTCCATAGACCACCAAGGCAATATTATTGCCAATAAGCATGGTTGCAATAAACTTGGAAGGTTTTTCCGTAAGAAGTCCCAACACCTTTGCCAAAAACCCTTCCTGCTTTTTCTCGATCTCAATATGGATTTTATTGGCGGAAATGAATGCAATCTCCATTCCCGAAAAAAATGCCGAGAACAGCAGGCAAAGGAGTATGATGATGATCGAAGTGTCCAAGACGGTTATTGGTTTTCCTTCTGTCTCTGTTCAAAACGTTTCCGGTAGCGTCTTCTAAATACGAACATGGCCACGGAAACCACGGCAAAAAAGATAAAAATGTAAGTATCCTTTGGGTTGATGCTCCAAAGGGTGGCTATCTTATAAAGTGATAATGCGGCTACGGCCAAGTACAGGTATTCGGTGTATCTTAAAATCTTGATCATTGTAGTTCCTCTTCTTCTTTTATGGTCATAAGACCAAAGGTCTTGTTGGCTTTAAAAAAGCTAAAATCTTTGTTGAAATCCATTCCCTCCCCGTCCATTACGGTTCCGTCATCAGGATTGGTATAAGTAAAAGCGGCCTCGGTAAATATCCAGTTGTTGCTTCTATCCAAATATAATTGCTCGGTTTCAAGTTTTTTTCCGTCAAAACTTTCAATGACCACGTTACCCTGCAAATCAATCAAATTGGTCTGTGAATAAATAATTCCGAAATCCGCGGTAACCACACTTTTTTGGCCTTTCTCGTCAAAGAAATCCACCTTGAGTCCTTTAGGAAAGGTACGGAATTTAAAGCTTTGGTTATCGAAATCTTCAGAAATGGGACTGGTAAGCACTGCGATGACCTTGGAGTTGGCAGAATCTTGCGAACTCATTGCTTCTATGGTTTCGGTATAGGTCAAGGTGAAGTTTTGGGCAACACCCTGGGGAAAAATAGGTTTGACGGCTTCTTCGCCTACCCTTTTGTATTCATCCTCACAGGACATAAAAAGGATTGCCACGGTAAAAACCGTGGCAAAACACTTTAAAATATTTCGTGATGTTCGTATCAAACTTATAGATTAGGCACTGTAACGCTACCACCTACCCAGCAGCTAAAGCTCACCGTTTTACCTGCCATACCGGAACTGAATATCATTTCCTTGGTAGGTGCTTTGGCATCATAGCTGGCCGCAGTTTGGCTAGCATGGCCACTAAGCGCAGGGTCTACCCTACCAGCTTTTCTTGCCATTTCAGCAGCTTTCCAGTAAATAGCCCTTTTCTCGAATGGTGTGCTACCACAATCGTTGGCACTACCGGCATACAAGTTGGCGATCAACAAATACGCTTTTCCATTGGATGCGTTGGCCTCTATGGACTTAAGGGCATAGTTTCTTGCTTGTGATGCACTGCTTCTGCGTACACTGGTTGCAATTTTGTATAGGATGTTGGATTTTTTATAGGAATCCGTCTCCAAGGATACCGCTTTGTTGAAATCGGCTACAGCTCCGCTGTTATCTCCAGCTTTTTGTTTCAATACACCTGAATACATATAAGCATCGGCTGATGGATCAAGGGCCAACTGGGCCTCGAACAATTTCCTGAACATAGGGTCATCGGTACATTCCTTAGAGAACATTCTACCAACGGCACCTTTAACCCATTTCACGTCTCCTTTTTTCTCCTCGTAGTTTTTCTCGTAAAGAGGAATCAAGTTGTTACAATCGGCAAGGGCACCCAATTTAGAATCGACACTACTGGCCACTTTACCGAAAGATTCGGAGTTGGTTTCATAGGCACTTTTCAATTTGGCCTCTTTAGAGGTTAGAGCAGTACCAGCATCCTCTTTTTCCAACAACTTTTGAAGGGCATCCGTCAACTTTTGGTTTTCCTCATCCAATTTGGCAGTTACGTCATCATAGGTATCAAAAACGTCTTGAAGTTCTTTTTTACCGGCACCGTGCAAATCTACCAAGCTGGAGAAATACAGATAAAGCGCCTTTGGATTGGTGAAGTTTTCCCTGTCCTCTTTAAAACCTTTGTCCAACATACTGAACAATTGCTCATCAGAAGCCATTTTATTTTCATACAACAACAAAGCCTTGTCTATGGCCACATCGGCCTTAGAATAGTTTGTTGGGAAATATTTGATACTGTTGTCATACAGGGCTAGCAAATCTTGGATGAAACCATCTTTTTCCGCTCCGGATGACTTGTCAATTTTATGTTCCAATATTCTTTCCCCATAGGAAAAGTTGGCCTTATTGATATCGGGGCAGCTTTCGTAAACCATTTTCCATGGTTCGTAAGCTGCATCATAATTTTTCACTTTGGCATGTTCTGCGTAAATGGAAAGATTCGTCATGCACTCGGGGTTCTGTGCCTGGGCCATACTTAATCCCGTCAACATAACGACCGTTATCATTGTTAAGTAGTGTCTCTTTTTCATCTTACTAATTTTAAAGTGGTTAAAGTACAAATTTTCATTATAAAATCCTCCTAAAGGATCCCTAATGGGTGGTTATTTATCAATTTTTAAAAAAATGGCCCCATCAATTTATTTTTCTTTTCTGAAACCATACGTCATTTAAGGATAAACCTATATTGATCTTCAAATAACTTTCCTCTATGAGGTTTGCGTCCGTGGTTCCCCGTCTACCCAACTCAAAACCGATGTTTGCATTGGAGAAGGAACCACCCAACGGCATACCTAGACCAAAAGTTATGCCAAAATTGTTTATCTCTTTTCCATTGACCTCCAAACCGCTTACATCATAGCGTAGCCCTGCCCGGTAGGTAACCCTTTTAAAATATCCGGAAAGTGCCCTGTAATCTGGAACCCAATACCCCCCGAAGGCATACGTAGAGGCATCATTATAGATTACATTTTGGAGCCCCAAGAAGCTATTGTCGAAATCGCTGTACTGTTGAAAACTATACTCGGCCCCCATGAACCATTTTTTATCCTCCCCAAAACCTAGGCCCAAAGTGGTACGGGTCGGAATCTTCAACTCGGTGTTCCTTAAATTGGTGGCATCCAAATTTACATCCACCACTTCCACATTGTTGCCATTGACAAGGGAGAACGACCCCAATGTTTGGGTGTTCTTTGATACCAAATTGCCTTGTGTGTTCACCAAAACGGAAGCAAACAAGGTGTACTTATCCTTGATCTTGGGGGTATAGTTCAAGGCATAATTAAAATCGTAGCCGTTGATCTTTGACTGACGATCGTCCAAGGTTCCAAATTGCACTCCTTCCACGCTTTGTATCCTTTGGTATTTGAAGGACCCAAAATTAAAATTGGCGGTGACTCCCAGGCTCAGATTTTTTAAGGGCTCAAAACCGATGGAAGCATACAAGCGGTTCAATCCGCCATCACCCGTATAAATATTGGTCACTTCTGCCCCATTGCTATTGGTCTTGGTATCGTTAAGGCTATACCCTACCGAAGTAAACGGCATAACCCCGAACCCCATTCCTATTTTTTGGGAGAGCGGAAATGCAATCGCCAAATAATCCAAGGTGGTGACCGAGGTGTTCTGTTGTTCGGACCAATCCTTCAATCGGTATTCTTTACGTGAAATTCCAGCGGTATAGGTTGTCAACCTTAGCTTGGAGTAGGCAGCAGGGTTGGTCAAGTTGATGTGGATACTGTCCCCATACATGGAGACACCTCCCATCATTTGGTTTTCCACAGAACCTTGGTCCCTATGATCCCCGATACCAAAATAAGAGTATGGTGAAATGGTCCCATTTTGCGCGAACATGCCATGGGCCATCACGCAAAAAAATGCAATCAGAATTTTTTTAACCATTTAGTCTTTGTTGTATTCCAGCAGGCCATTAAGCCCCTCCAAGAGAAATTTGGAGTTCGCAAATATGGTGTTTTTTAGCCTTTTGGCAAAAAAATGGGAGTCACCGCCTGTTAAAATAACTGTTAAATGTTGAAAGCGTGCACGATACTGGTCAATCACCCCGTCCACTTCACAGGCTACCCCGTTGATCACACCACTGTGCATACAGGATTGGGTGGCATTTCCGATGAAGTCGATAAAATCCTCAGGCTCCAATAGTGGAAGTCCGGCAGTTTGGTTGTGCATGGCCCTGTAGCGCATACGAATACCTGGCGAGATGGCCCCACCCATATATTCACCTGCATTGTTCACCATCTCATAGGTAATGCAGGTACCCGCATCAATGACCAAGGTATTCCCTGATGGATTTTGGTAAAACGCAGCTGTGGCCAACGCCAAACGATCTACTCCCAAGGTGTGGGGGGTGGCATAGCTGTTTTTGAAAGGTACTTTGGAAGCACTGGAAAGGACATGCACCTTGCAGAACAAGGCTAGAATATCCCGCTCCTTGTGGTCCAATTTGCCAACAGAGGAAATGATGGCATGACCGATTTTAGGATACCGCTCAAAGAGTTCCTTGACCTTGGACAAGAACAATCCCGACTCAGAGGCTTGGTCGTAAATGATCTTTCCGTTTTCAAAAACGGCATATTTTACCAAGGTATTCCCGATGTCGATCACAAGGTTCATGATACAAAGATCGAGAATTGGAAAAAATTCGATGCCTTTTTTCTTCTTTTTGTTTGTATATCCTAATTTTGAAATTATATTTGCACCCGCTTTAGGGCATGGTACCTTAGCTCAGTTGGTAGAGCAACGGACTGAAAATCCGTGTGTCCCTGGTTCGATTCCTGGAGGTACCACCACAAACCCTCGCATCCACAAGGATTGCGGGGGTTTTGTTTTTTAGCATTATACAAGAACAAAAAACCGAACAAAGTCCAGCTCAAGCAATAAGGAAACAGAGAATTGGGATGAATTAAGAAATAGCCAACAATGAGGTCTGCAAATCCGAGAACGCCTCTTTTTCAACTTCTTCTTGGGCAGCATTCACCTGAACGAAATTGCGTTCCACCAAAGCATATAAAGGTTCCGGGGTATCGTTATGAACAGATAGCTGTCCGTTTCGGCAATCGATTTCCAAAACGATAAGGGAAAGGTAATCCATTAAATGTTCGGCTTCATTGATCAAAATGCGAATGACCTGTAGTTGTACCGCATACTCCAAATTGATGCGCTGTACTTGGTCCAGTGCCTTTGCCGCCGATAGATGTCTCCAATGAATCTCCAAACCTTAATTTTTTACAAAAATAGGATAAATCGCAAAATAAGTTTACGATTACGAAACATTAAATTAACATTGAAATGGATTTAAACCGGATAGCCTCTACTTTCGCTTGCTGGTCATAAAGTCGCTAGGGCTTACCCCAAACTTTTCCTTGAAAATCTTGGAGAAATAGCTCCTACTGGTAAAACCTATGGAGTATACCACTTCCGAAATGTTCATCTCTGAATTGGCAATCAGGTCGCGGGCCACTTCCAGCCTGGCATTCCTGATGTATTCCGTTACCGTTTTGTTGTACAGCAACTTAAAACCTTCCTGCAATTTGGCCTGGGTAAGTCCGGTTTCAGCGGAAATCTCTTCCAAAGAAAATTCCTTGGCAATATTGTCCTCTATTTTTTTGGCGTAATCCCTTATTTCCTTCAACTCTCTCTTTAACAGCGAAGTAGGAAGATGCTTTTTCTTTACTTCCTTGTTGTGCTGCATAATGTGCATGGACAGGATCTGGTAGACCAATCCTTCAATCTGCATGATACGGATCATTCCCTTGCCCTTCACTTGGCGTAGAGCCGTCATCAAATCGGCCATTTTTAGGTTGTACGACCCGAAATAAGCGAAAACCCTTTCATGGTCGGTATCCAAAAACACCTCGTACAAGTGCTTGTTGAGAGAGTCGCCCTGATTCAACCTTCTATTCAAAAATTCTTTTCTGCGCACCTGGATCACACTTAGGGAAACGGTCACATCTTTTGGAAAATAACGATCGCTCACCCCTCCGTTCCTATTGGTCAAGATCACGGACTGAAATTGTTCAATGAATTTGATCTCATCAGTGGATTCATGACCAAACTTGTGCCCACTATACCCTTCCAAACAATAGTAAAAATTGATCGGGTTAAATTTTGAGGTGTCCACCATGATCATCACCTCATCAAAAAAGGTCAACTCATACTCCACCAGGCTAACACCCCACTCAAACTCAATAAAGCTCATATGGCCGCGGGCCTTATCACTATCAACGTTGAGGGTATATTGCCCCCATCGTTCCGTAATGGTACCACCTATAACTTTTCGCACTTGCTCCACCGAGTCGGCGGTTTTCTGTGCTTCTATATAAATTTTTATCATAAGTGTACCAGGCTGATCAAGGTTTATACATTTTGCGCCAACCCATAAAGATAGGTTTTGTTTGATCCTACGCAATCACCATTCACATTTATTTTGAATTCTCAGATTTTAACGCAAAAGCATCATCATTAAACCCTTTTGAGTCAACCAATTTTTGAAATAACCAGTTACTTGTGCCAAAATTGAAAACGCTATGATTTACAAACTTTCAAATGCCGCGGAAAAAAATGACATTGAAAAGGAGTTTGGCATTCCTTTTAAGTATCCCAACCTGTATACCCAAAATCCGTTGATCAACGGGTTCCACGAGACCAACCTTTCTGTGGTCACTACGGATAACCAACGGGAGATTACTTTCGCCATTTGGGGACTTATGCCCCAAAACTTTAAGGAAGATTGGTACATATTCCAGAACAATGCCAACACCCTGAATGTTCAATTGTCTGATTTGGAACAGGTAGATTGGATGAAGGAATCGTTCCACAAACGAAGGTGCCTGATCGTGGTCACCGGATTTTACACCCATATGATCAAGAATGGGAACACCTGCAGTTATTATTTATGTAAACCTGATGAACGACCTTTTTTATTGGCCGGGGTCTACAACACCCTGGAAGATGGGTTTCAGTGCACCGCTCTCATCACCAGTAGGATGGGTTCCTTTGTTTCGAGCTATCACGACATCAGCAATCTGGCCCCTATCATCGTTCCCAATGAACAGACCGATTTTTGGTTGTCCAATGATACCAAAGTTGAAGATCTTAAGGATTTCATCCAGAATCCACCTGAAGAAAACCTTAAAGCTAACCTCATGTCGAATGAATTCTTCCTGAACAATATCACTTATAATATGTAAAGCATCATGTTGGTCAATTGCTATAGCTAATGAGTCAACATAAAAACCGATAGCGACAACGACCCAGCATTTAGATCACGAAATTTGTAATGTACTGATTAAGAGTTAGTCAGGCATTAATCTAAAACCTGAAAATATGTTACGTTGGACAGTCACTTTTATAATCTTGGCCATTGTGGCCGGAATTTTCGGTTTTGGTGGAATCGCCGCAGGTGCGGCCAGTATAGCCAAAATCCTATTCTTCATCTTTATTGTATTGTTTATCATTTCGCTGATAACCGGTAGAAAAAGGATCTAGAAATTAGAAAACAAATAGAATCATTAACTTAAAAACACAGAACCATGAGAAAATCAATTAGTTTATTAATACTGTTCATGTCCATGGCCTTTACCATGAGTATGACCAGTTGCAGGGAAACAAAGGAAGATAAGATGGAAGACGCCATAGAAGAAGTTAAAGATGGTGTTGAAGAAGCCGGGGATGAGATTGAAGATGCCGCTGACAAGGTCGGCGACAAAATTGAAGAGGTCACCGATGACGATCCCCAATAGGATATCGTTATTCCATATACACAACTCTGGCAATTACTGCCAGAGTTTTTTGTTGGGGTATCATTCCCCGATTTGAAAAACTTGAAATTTCAATTTTACGCATTAGCTTAGTTGAACACTTGAACAAATCCCGTGAAAGCACTATTCACCATACTATATCTGGTTTTGACCGTTTGGGCCATTGGTGCCGTGATCTACCATGGTAGGCGCCCTTCCCGATCCATAAGTTGGGTATTGGCCATTGTTGCGCTGCCTTATCTTGGAGTGGTGTTGTATTATCTCTTCGGGATGAACCGAAGAAAGTTCAAGTTTTACAACAGCAAGGATTTTGAGAGAAGAAGACATTATAGATTCCCTGGACAGTCTACCCTTGAAAAGTTTCGGGTAAATTTTGATTCCGACATCCGGAAGAAGAGACTCAGCACCCTCATTAATGCCAATGCCGATACCATGGCCACTTGTGGCAACAAAATCACCGTGCTGCAGGATGGTGGCCAAACCTTCAATGCCCTTTTCAAGGCTATGGAAGAAGCCAAACACTTTATCCATATGCAATATTACATTTTGGAACAAGGCGGACTTTTAGACAAAATGCTGGAACTGTTTGAAAGGAAAATCAAGGAAGGGGTGCAGGTAAGAATCTTGTATGATTCCCTCGGCAGTTACCACCTCAGAGGGGAGCCCAAAAAAAAGTTTCAGGATATTGGGGTCGACATACATCCAGTGATGCCCATTCGGTTGAACAACCTATTGTTTTCCCTCAATTTTCGTAACCACAGGAAAATTGTGGTCATCGATAACAAAGTCGCCTTTACCGGAGGGGTCAACGTTTCGGACAAATACATCAAGTGGAAGAGCGAACTGGGCAAATGGAAGGATACCCACTTAAAATTGGAAGGCCCAATTGTTAATGACATCCATCTGGTTTTTTTGAAGGACTATTATTTTGCTAGCAAGAATGAACATTTTCAGATAAAGGACTATTTATTTGAACAGGATGAAGTAGGTTCTGCTTGTGCCCAGGTGGTGGTCGGCGGACCAGATTCCGATCATCCGGCAATCATGCAGCAATACATCAGCATGATGAACCAGGCCCAACGATCCATTTTAATCGCCAATCCCTATTTTTTACCTGGGGAAGCCTTTCTGCAGACCTTAAAGATCGTTGCCCTCGAAGGCGTGGATGTCACCTTGCTCATACCAAAAAAATCAGATTCCATAGCCGCCCAATTTGCCATGTTTTCCCAGTTTGAAGAATTGCTCACCATTGGGGTGAACATTTATTTGCGGGAAGATTTTTCGCATAGCAAGATTTTGGTGGTGGATGATGATCTTGTCTCCATCGGGTCCGGAAATTTTGACATCCGTAGTTTTGAACTCAATTACGAGGCCAACATCCTGATCTACGATCAGCAGATCACTTCGGAACTCAAGGAAGAATTCTTTGCCGTGTGTAAAAAAGCGGATATCATGACCTTGGAACGCTTTCGCAACAGGCCCTTTTGGCGCAAGTTTCTCGAAGGGCTCTTCAAATTCCTCAAGCCACTTCTTTAACAATTCTTTAATTGGTAATGGATCAATGTTTGATCGAAATGAGACAAGCCTCCCATCGGCCCTGATCTAGTTTTGTGTCAAAATAAACACATCATGAAAAATATCTTTATCATTCTTTTTTTAATGGGAGCCACAGCGATGAGCGCCCAGAGTATAGCCAAAAACGCCCTGGGTATCCGTGTTGGGGACAATGACGGTTTCGGCGGGGAAATCTCCTATCAACGGTACTTAAAAGAAAACAACAGATTGGAATTTGACCTCGGTTGGAGGGATTCAAATAACGTGGATGCCTTTAAATTGGTAGGTCTTTATCAGTGGGTAATGCCAATTGACGGAGGATTCCATTGGTATGTGGGTGCCGGTGGTGGTGTAGGTTCCTTTGATGCCGGTGACAACGATGGCGCCTTTGCCTTGGTTGCCGGTGACTTGGGTATTGAATACGATTTTGACATTCCATTGGTGATCTCCCTGGATATGAGGCCGGAGCTCGGGTTTAACGATAGTTACTCAGACGATCTGGACCTCGATATTGCCTTGGGTATCCGATACCAGTTTTAAAAATAAACACTAACACCTTAAAAAGGGGGACAACCATAGGTTTCCCCTTTTTTTACCTATTAGTTTTGAGAAAAAGACTTAAACAATTATTACTGTTCATAACAGGTTTATCGATCATATCACAATTTGTGTCACATCCCCATAAAAAAATACCGAAAAGCATAGAAAAAGAGGTTCGGATTGCCTTGATGCACTATCCTGAACTGAAAGATATTCCTATTGAATTCAAGTTCAAGAAGAACATAAAAAAGTCGGTGATGCAGGCACAACCTACCTTTGGGGCATTGTTCCGATCCAAGGACAAGCGGGATTACACCATCTTGATCAGTGAAAAGTTCAAGATAACCGGGGAAGAATTTAAAACTGTTGACGTTCCTTCGGATGTTTTGGTGGGATGGCTGGGTCACGAAATGGGACACATCATGGATTATCAACACAGAAGTGGGCTCAACCTCATCGGGTTTGGGTTTAGATATGTTCTTTTGAAGGAATTTGTAAAAAAAGCCGAACGTGCCGCGGATTCCTTTGCGGTAACCCACGGTATGTCCGACTATATTTTGAAGACCAAACGATTCATTTTGGACAATTCTGACATTCATCCCACCTACAAGGAACGGATCAAGCAATATTACTTATCACCGGACGAAATCTTGGAAATGGTTGAAGAAATGGATTCGACCAAAAACGGTTAGCTTTCCATTTCCTGGGCCACAAAGGCTTCCCATTCTTCAAACTTTTCCTCACCCATTACCCTTTCCATTTTTACTTGACCTCCCTTTTTCTTGTTGGCCCCGCTCCATTCGGCAAATACTTCTTGGGACACAAAAGAAACCTTAACCCCTTCCAAAGCTTTGGATCGGGCCACCTTGTAATTTTTGTTGGCCTGTTTTAAAAAGGAATCGAGGATTTCGGCCGTTTTGGTAGTGTCCTTGGATTCGTCTGATCCCAAATACCAGGAATGATAGAACCCATCATCAAAACGTTTGGCGCAAAGGGTATATTCCGGAATCTTGATATCCAGTTCTTCTTCCAGATGCTTCACGGCATCGTTCAACTTGTTCACGGACAATTGGGACCCAACGGTATTCAAAAAGAATTTGGTCCTACCCGTTATTTTGATTTCGGCCTTTTCCACATTTGTAAAGGCAATGGTGTCGCCGATTTCATACCTCCAAGCTCCTGATACGGTGGAAATGATCAACACATAATCCTCATCCTCTTGCACTTGACCCAAGGTGAGGGATGGTGCATTTTCAACCAAAGATCCATCTTCATTGATGTATTCGGGTTTAAAGGGCACAAATTCAAAATAGATTCCATTATCCGTGATCAAGGTCATGGCGTTAGTATCTGGCCTGCTCTGAAAAGCCATAAAACCTTCCGAAGCCAAATAGGTATCTATGATTTGAATGGGTTTGCCCAAAAGGGCATTAAAACTCTTTTCATAGGGATCAAAAGCCACCCCGCCGGAGGTGTACACTTGCAAATTGGGCCAAATTTCATGGATGTGCCCCACATTATGGTATTCAATGACCTTTTTCAACATCAGTTCCATCCACGAAGGAATACCGCTCAGTGCGCCAATGTCCCAATTTTTGGCTTCCTTGGCAATGGTGAGCACACGCTCGTCCCAATCGTCTATTTTGGCGATCTCATCCCCCGGCTTGTAATATTTTTTGAACCAAAAAGGGATGTTGCTGGCACTAATTCCGCTAATTTCCCCTTCTTTATGCCCTTTTCGCTCGCGTAGATCGGTGGAACTGCCCAACATCATAATTTCCTTTTCGAAAAAATCGGCGGGCATATCAAAATTGCTCAAGGCCAATATTTGCTTGATCCCGGCACTTTTGATGGAGGACAACATATCTTCGGTCACGGGGATTCTTTTCGACTTTTTACCCGTAGTCCCTGAACTCAGTGCAAAAAAATCGGGACTGCCGGGCCAAGTCACATCAGCTTCGCCATTTAAAGTACGTGACCACCATTCCTCGGAAATTTTGTTGTAATCAAAATAAGGCACCTTTTCGGCATAAGCTTTTGCGATGTTCTCCGATTCCAATATACTACGGAATTGATAGTGCTCCCCAAAATGGGTATCCTTGGCTTTTTCCAAAAGATCTTGAAGTACTTTTTTCTGTTCTTCAATGGGATTACGCTCCTTGCTCAAGGTATCCCTCGCTTCAATAAATCCTTTTATAATGTTTCCAATAATTGCCATATCGAAAGTTTTTAAATTGTATAAACCGAAACTACCGATGGATTTTTTGAAGGCTTTCCTCAATTCATTTTAAGGTTGACTTAAATCATTCAAAACAGAAAATTTTAAACCTGAACAGGCTAAAAGGAAACGGTTATACCGCCATTTTAACATTTTATAAAGTATTGAATTTTAAACTCTTAATGTTTTCATAAATATGAAAATCTGATGGTTCCATAGCTAGAAAATATAATGGCATGAACTATATTTAACGGACGGAGCATAACTTTAAACGAAAATGACACAAGAGTTACTAGCACACGCCGCGGAGTTTGAAAACAGACCCATGAGCCACATGTCTACCAGTGACAGGGTAGAAGCCTCCAGAGAGGCCAAAAAACTCATTCTTTCCATAAACGAGATCTACAAAAAGACCAAGGACTCCAAATTAATGGAGGTAATGAAAAGCCTGACCGAAAAAAAGCGTAAAATAGAAAAGCGCTTGAACGGGACACCGTTGGTTTAGACCTTTCACTTATCCCATTCATTACCAAAGCTTTATATTCTGGATTAAAATCGAAACTTACCCAATTTTTAAGTGTTTGATTTACAATTTATTGGAGATGCTTTTCAGTAAAAAACCGCTCTTTTGGCGGTTTTTCCATTTACAAAGCATTTTTTACCAATTATGTTCTTATTCCTGCAACGAATAAAATTGTAATTTGTAGGGAAAGTGTTTTGACTAATTTCGAAGAGCAATTAACTCAGAAGAAAAGCTAACACTCAATAAAATGAACACTATAGAAGCAAAATTAGGATACCTCTTTTGGTATTTTGCCATTGCACTTTCCGTTTATTCCCTCATTAGCAGTCTTTACAATTATATTTTTTGAGCTTACCTAAACACTAACCTTAAGAAATTCCTGTAGTTATTAATGTCTCTATTAAGGCACCTTCCTAGGTGCCTTTTCCTTTTAATCACCATTCCATTTTGGGCAACATGACTTCTTTTTTATCATGGGAGTTTTCCATGTTCACCAACACCTCATCCAAAAAGGAAATGGCTTTATGTATATGAGGCCCTTTGTTCAACATAACGCATTCTGCTTGTACCGAAGAGGTAATATCGGTAATCTCGGACCGGGAAGGTATTCCTTTTTTGGCCAAACTTTCCAAAACCTGGGTGGCCCAAACCACAGGAATATGGGCCGCACTGCAAAAGGACAGGATTCCTTCCTGCACCATGGCCATATTTTTCCAACCTACTTCCAATGCCAAATCGCCACGGGCAATCATCACCCCTATTTTCTTGGCCTGCATGGCGGTGATCAAAATGCCGACCAAATTTTTGTAGGCCATTTGCGTCTCGATCTTCAAAATAAGACCGAGGGAATCCTTTACGCCGAGCTTTTCCATTTCCTGTAAAAGTTCCCGAACGTCATCTTCCGTATTTACAAAGGAGAAGTTTACGATATCGGCATGCTGGGCCACAAATCTTAAATCTTCCTTGTCCTTTTCAGTCAATCCGGAAATACCCAAATCGATGGTCGGCACATTGATGCCCTTTTCCGATTTTAATTTTGAACCTTTGGCATCAGCCCTTGTAATTTCCACCTTGAACCATTCAGGATGGGTTTCCACCACAATCCCTTCAATCTTCCCGTCATCAAATAGAATAGGTGCGCCAACTTGCATGCGTTGAACCATTTCTGGGGGACTACAACCAATTCTTGCTGGCTCCTTTAGATTTCCTTCTTTATCAAAAAGGGGCAAAACCGCTTGGTCCCAATGGGAACCGACCAAAAGAAAATCGCCTTCCCGAAGCAACACATGCTGCTCCATACCCGGAAGTTTCCCAACGGTTCCTGTTTTTAATTTTTTCCTGGATGGTTTTAACGTGGTACCCGTTGCCAAGGTGATGGATTTAGGACTCAGTAAAAGGACATAATCATCATCAATTTGCACTACTTTGATTTTTCTTGATCTTCCACTAGCATCCTTTAGTTTGATGTCATCCCCAACACGAAGACTCTCCATCCATTGTTTATCCACAGGAATTTCATTGGATTTTAGTTCCCTATCCCCTTCCGCAACCAATTTGATGAATGCCATTCCCTTTTCTCCATGGGCGCTCTTTAAGGATTTGATTTTCTTGATTTTCGGACCTTCGGGGATTACTCCTGTCCTGATTTTGGGCCCTGCAAGGTCCATGGCAATGGTCACTTTAGTGGCACACTCATGCTCTGCTTTACGAATGTTTTCAATGATTGATTTCCAAACTTTCGAACCATCATGGGCACAATTGATCCGGGCACAGTCCATCCCATTTTTCACCATGCCCAAAACTAGGTGATAGTCGGTGGCCGCTTCCGAAGGTTGGGTTACCATGATGCGAACCCTCCTATCTTTTATAGGTGCTCCAAAAATCTTGTCGGTGTGTTTGTGCAACATTTTCTTTCCCTCACCAATGGATAAATAGTTGGCATCGGCAGTATCTGATGGTTTGGATCTCAGTCCGTCCACCATGGATTTTAAATTCACCAAACTTCCCAAAATATTTCCTTCGGCATTTGCCAAACGGGTTAAGCCCAACTGTTTCAAGGATTTTTGCATTCCCCGCACATCTAGACTTCGAAAGGCTGCATAATGCATCAGATTTTGAGCGCTTGTGACATATCTAGGGCACACCAAGGTGGTTTTAGAATGAATCTCCTCATCCTGTTCCCTGACCAAATGAATGACCTCCTCCAATTGGACGGCCAAATGATCAAGTTGTTCCTGGGTGGCAGGCATGGAAATAACTTTTCCTAAAGATCGGAAGGAAGTAGTTCAAAAAAACTGACAATGGTCAGACCCCAATCCAATTACCAAATAGATTCCATTTTTTTGATACTTTCTACCGTTACATTGGCTTCAGGATCCTTATTTTGAATGGTGATGGAATTATAAGGCTCGTTCGGGAAAATTTGTTCCGTCATTACCAACAAACCATCGTTGATAAATACCTCAATGGAAGATTGATCCAACAGAATTTTCAACTCCAAATCATCACCATCTAAAAGTTGTAGGGGCGCAATATGGATTTTGTTTCCAAAATCCTCTTGAAAATCTACTTTTCCAGATTTTCTTCGATCCAAAATAAACTGATTGTTATCGGCGTCCAAGGTCAAAACCAAAGTCTCTCCCAAGGCATTCTTAAAATTGATACTAAAATCTTTTGATGTGGTTTTTAGTTGGGTCACGGATTGATTCATCCCCTCAATAGTTTTTGTAGTCGTTTCACTTGGACCCACAATCCATGTTTTGGAAAGTTCCGAGGAGGCCAAACCATCTATTCCACTTATAGGGTAATTGGTCAAATAATACTCCAATCCGATTTTTTTGAGTTTCAATTTTCTTGGAACGGTCATGGAGCTTCGCCATTTTTCCGTTGGTGTATCCCTGGCATAAGTCCAATTGCTCATCCATCCAATAAAAATTCGATCACCGTTAGGCTCATTATTATAAGTAACCCCAGCATAGTTATCGGTACCGTAATCTACCCATTTGGGTTCCTTTTGATCAGTGGTAAAGGTTTCACCATCAAAATTTCCAATAAAATATTGGGTGCCACTGCCTCCATTGGGCGCTCCTGGGTTTATACTGATGAGCAATACCCATTTGGACTCCGTCTCTCCCTCCACCCGTAACGGAAAAAGGTCTGGACATTCCCAAACACCACCATGAGCTCCATATTCCTTTCCAAATTGCCCTGCTAATGTCCAATCCTTAAGGTTGGGCGAGGTATAAAATTGGGCGTGGTCCCCTGCCACTAAAGTCAAAATCCATTTTTTGGATGCTTCATGCCAAGTAACCTTGGGATCCCTAAAATCCTTGATGCCTTCATTGCCGATAACGGGGTTGCCCTCATATTTGGTCCAGGTTTCGCCGTTATCCAGACTGTAAGCGATCCCTTGTGTTTGAAAATCAGTTCTACCAGCTTTTTCCCCATCCATGTTGTGATACGTAAAAATAGCCACCAAAGGTGTTTCCCCATTTGTGGCAAACCCAGAAGTGTTTTGTTTGTCCACAACGGCACTTCCTGAAAAAATCAATCCATGCTCGTCCGGATATAAGGCAATGGGTTTGTGTTCCCAGTGGACCAAATCCTTGCTCACGGCGTGTCCCCAGTGCATAGGTCCCCAAACGGTATCGTCAGGATAATATTGATAGAACAAGTGGTACACCCCATCATGGTAGACCATGCCATTGGGGTCGTTCATCCAATTTGCTTCTGGGGAAAAATGAAACTGTGGTCGGTAAGGTTCTGAATAATACTCGGGTTCTTGGGCAGTTTCAACTTCCGTTTGCTTTTCCTTGCAACCCAAAACCAATAGGACCAAGGCCCAAAAAAAGTACAACTTGTTCATCAATGTGCATTTGGTTGAAGATAATCATTTTATGCGGACAGAAAGTATCCTCTCCACTTTTGGAAGAAGGTTAACATTAAATAAAGCAAACATCAATTGGCCATCGAAACAGAAAAATCTACCTATCTTTAAACTGCATTTTGCAATCTCTTTCTAAATTCAAATGTGTTGAGCAAAAGCCTTCTTTTGATCCTTACGCGAAACCCCGAACTTGGTAAATGCAAGACCCGATTGGCCGCTACGGTCGGGGATTCCGCTGCGCTAGAAATCTATAAGTTTCTCTTGAACCACACGGTTTCACTGACCAAAGGTTTAAGCGTGGGTAAATGGGTCTTTTATTCGGAGGAGATTTGGAAAGATGATATTTGGGACAACCACATCTATCAAAAAAAAATACAGGTGGGCAAAAATCTTGGGGAACGGATGTTGAATGCTTTCAAGGAAGGTTTTCAGGCTGGGTTCGACCAAGTCATCATTATTGGAAGTGATATGTACCACTTGACCCAGAAGGATCTTGAAGAAGCCTTTCACCAGTTGAAAAATCATGATTATGTGGTAGGCCCAGCGGAAGATGGCGGATATTACCTATTGGGTATGAGGCAATTGAATGAAAAATTGTTTCAGAACAAAACGTGGGGAACGGAAACGGTACTTGCATCGACATTACATGATTTAGATGGAGCCAACATTGCCCTTTTGGACGAACGAAACGATGTGGATTATTACGAAGACATCAAAGATATTGGGGTGTTTCAGCCCTTTTTAAAACATATAAAAACATGACGCAGGAACAATTAGAAGAATCTGTTGAATATTTGAAAAAACGGGGATTCGAAACCCCAGAAATAGGCATTGTGTTGGGCACAGGCCTAGGCCAATTGATCGATCATATCGAAAATCCAATCGAGGCCCATTACAACCATATCCCGCACTTTCCATTGGCCACGGTGGAGTTCCACACCGGTAAATTGATCTTCGGGATCATCGAGGGCAAAAAGACCGTGGTGATGCAGGGTCGTTTCCATTTGTACGAAGGGTACGATTTTGTGGACATTACCTACCCCATCCGGGTCATGCATTTGTTGGGCATCAAAAAACTGTTCATTTCCAATGCGGCAGGTGCCATTAACCTCAACTTTAAAAAAGGGGACATCATGCTGATCGAGGACCATATCAATCTGCAAGGTGGGTCTCCTTTGGCATTCCGCAACGTATCCGAGTTCGGCAATCGGTTTGTGGATATGAGTGAACCTTATGATGTGGACATGTGCAAAAAGATCCATGCCATTGCCACAAGGGAGAAGGTTTCCATCCAAAAGGGAGTTTATGCCTCTGTGGTAGGACCTCAACTAGAAACCAAGGCGGAATATCGGATGTTGAAAATTTTAGGTGCAGATGCCGTAGGAATGAGTACGGTACCCGAAGTAATTGTTGCCAATCATTTACGACTACCTGTTGTAGCGGTATCTGTTATGACGGATGAATGCGACCCGGATAACCTGGAACCTGTTAATATTCAGGAGATTCTGGACATAGCAGCCAAAGCAGAACCCAAAATGATCAAATTATTCAGAGAACTAATCAAGGAGATATGAGCTATTTAGATGCTACCCAAGACCTTTACAAAGAAGCAGCCCTCACCCCAGATGTTGGGCTTTGTTGTACCACTACACCCGTTTGGCAATTCCCAGGATTGTCCATTCCCAAGATCATGCAAGAAATGAACTATGGGTGCGGAAGTACGGTTTCGGCCCAAGATTTGGTCAACAATCCCAAAATTCTCTATGTGGGTGTTGGCGGAGGCATGGAACTGCTTCAATTTGCCTATTTCTCTAGACAAAAAGGAGGGGTAACTGGTGTAGATACTGTGGATGAAATGTTGGAGGCTTCAAAAAAGAACTTCAAAATAGCAGAAGAAGAAAACGATTGGTTCCAAAGTGATTTTGTGAACTTGGTAAAGGGTGATGCACTAAACCTTCCTGTTGAGAATGAAAGTATTGATGTGGCTGCACAGAACTGCCTTTTCAATATCTTTAAAATGGAAGACCTTAAAAAAGCCGTTGGTGAAATGTACCGCGTACTGAAACCCCACGGGCGATTGGTGATGAGCGATCCCATTTGCGAACAGCCGATGAACGATACCCTCCGAAATGATGATAGGTTGCGCGCTCAATGTTTAAGTGGCAGTATTCCGTTGAAAGATTATGTGAAGGTGCTTACTGATGCAGGATTTGGGACCATCGAAATAAGAGGTAGAAGATCGTACCGTGTTTTATCTCCCAACCATTACCCTACAGATGAACTCATCCATATTGAATCTATAGAAATTGCTGCCATTAAAGATCCCATGCCTGCGGATGGCCCTTGCATGTTCACGGGCAAAACAGCTATTTATTATGGGAACGAGGAATATTTTGACGATAAGAAAGGGCACGTACTTTTACAGAATCAACCTTTAGCAGTTTGTGACAAAACGGCGGCCGCTTTAGCCAAAGAATCGGATGAAATCCATGTAAGCGAAAGTACCTGGCACTATAATGGCGGGGGTTGTTGCTAATTATTTGGCAGTAAAATCTTTGGAAGATTCATAGTCCAAAAGGATTCCTTCTGAAATCCATTTTGCTAAGGCCTGTCTGTTATCCGGATCCAAAATACGGCGTTGGTCGAGCTTGCTTCGGATGTTCCCTATTTCAATATAGGCCATGGCCGGAAGGGTATTTTTCACCAAGTAAAGGCCACTACGCTCCATAAAAGTGCCGCTGTACACCCTATTCGGTTGAAATTTCTTGTATTTCGCCAAAAACGTTTGGTGTATGCTTTCGGCCAATCGTTGACCGTTTTTGCTTTTTTCGTGATGGTAAAAGAACACATCGATATTGGTTCCTTTACTACGACTATCCACATGAGTCACTAAAAGACGTTGGTATTTTCCCTTGTTCTTTAAGTATAAGTCGTTAACAGCTTCGGTGCGTTGTTTTAGTCGTGCCAACTGCCCAAGTGGAATGGCATTGGAAAGTACGGTTTCATCTGTATCGAGTTCCAGAACACGTTGATCACGGATTCCATCATTTTCATCCTGAACAATGATATGTACCTCAGCACCATGCGACATCAACTCACGCGCCAGGCGCAAGGTCACGTCATAGGCGTACTCATCCTCGGCAATCAGTTTGTCTTCATATTTTTCAACGGCTCCCGGATCGGGACCACCGTGACCTGAGATTAGATAGTAGACCGTGTCATCCAAACGGTTGCTAACGGAATCAATTTTGGCGAAATCCTTACCGAAAATAGGATATGAAATCCCCGTATCTGTTTCTTCGACCTTTTTTAAGGCCAAGGTATCCGGCAATATATATGAATGGCCCACGTATAGGGATTCGCTTTCACCCAATCGTTCGGAATTGAGCTCCACAAACCTGTTGTAATATTTGGTGGGACTGACATTGTATCGGCGCAGTAAAGAATAAATGCCATCGCCTTTTTCGGCCACCACACTGGACAAAGATTTTTGTGCCCCAACGAAAATGGGGAACAACAACATACATATCAATAGAAATGAAAAGGGGTTCTTTTGGTCTATCATTTAATTTTCAATTTCCAGGTCCACGAAGTCGTTTATGATCCCGTTGCTGATCCAACCTGCAAATTTCTTCTTGTCAGGACGGACCGCAATTTTATCATTCGATTCCTTGGAGGTGTTCTCCAGTGTCAGCAAACTAATGGCTGGCAGCATATTTTTTGCCAAATATAAGCTGTTCTGGTCTTCAAAAATCATATTGACATCTTTATACGATTTATTGGAAATACTGTTCTTCCTAAAAACGTTCTTGATATTCTCGGCAAATCGCTGTCCTTGTTCACTTTTGTTGTAGTGATACACGGCAACATCCATATTGGTCTTTTCAGTTACATCATTGGCACGAATGATGAGTGCTCGTTGGTATTTGCCGCTGTTTTGAAGGTATCGTTTGTTGATCACTTCAACATACTTGCCCATTCGTTGGTTTTCTGTTAGCATGATACTGTCTGAAACCTCCGTTCCCGGCATTTCTTTTCCCAAGATGTATACTTTGGCCCCATTCACCATAAGATCGGCGGCCAGACTTTGTGCAACCTCTTTCACAAAGCTGTCATCCGCATTTTTATTGGAATCCACAATGAGGTAATACACCGCATCCTTGAGTTTTTCGCTCTTTAGGTTCATTTGGGCCAGTTCCTTGTCAAAAATAGGAGTCTCGGTACCTTCAGTGGGTTTGACCAATACACCCGTTTTTTTAAAGGAATCCGGAGATTGCGGAATTTTGTATTCCACCCCGACCTTCAAATAACTGCCATCCTTGATCTGGTCGGCATTTAACGTCACAAATTCCTCATAATGTTTAGCGGGATCTAGCCCTTGTTTCCGAAGCATGGAAAATATCCCATCCCCTTGTTCGGCCACGACTTTGTAATACGGTTGTTCCTGGGCAAAAATTGCAAAGCACGCCCAAGCCCAAATAATGAGAGTTGATACTGATTTCATTACTGTAATTTTTAGGGGAAGGGGTGTACTACAAAGATGGCGAAAAAAGAGAAACCATGGCCCCAGGATCGCAAAAAAATTCGTGCAATCCCATTCAATACTTAAAGGTTGTATCTATGAAGCTTGGCATACTGCTTCCTAATTACGGATTCTGCTGGTTTGTTTTGGGGTGTAAACCGATTGTCGGCCAACCCCCCTACTTTATCATGGTGCATGAACCATTTCCAAACAAATCCGCCCGCGAACCAGTCCTCGTCCCAAAATTCCTCAAAAAGCACTTGCGTGGCATCGGCTTGGGCCTGTAGGTTCACCTTTTCCTCGTTCCGTTCCACCAACCAGGGTTTTTTGCCCGCATAGTCCATGCTTCTGTAACCAAACTCCGTGAACAACATAGGTTTTTTTACTTCCAAGGCAAGTTCCTTCAGTTTGGTTTTCCAGGGTTGCCATCCTTCCCGCATGGTCTGCATGGTAGGGTTTTGACGCTCGCAAATAGGAAAATAAGCATTTACCCCTATAAAATCGAGCTTGTTCCAAAATGGTGTTTTGGCATATTCGTCCCAATTGGCAGCATAGGTAATTTTACCTTTGTAAACTTTCCTGACCTCAGTAATAAGACGGTTCCAGTATTCGGGACGGTTCTTCACAAAGGAAGCGAGTTCAGTACCGATACAAAGAATTTCGGTATTGGTCTCTTGGGCCAATTCGGCATACAACAAAATAAACTTGGAATAGGAATCTTCGAGGTTCTCCCACTCGGCTTCACTTTGCATGGTCAGGTTTCCCGTGAATTCCCCATGGCGAATCCAAATTTGAGGCTTCATCATAGTGTGCACCCCATTTTTGTGCAACATTTCTATATACTGTTTTGCCCCAATCCTTGTTTCCCCGAACCATTGCCGCTCAGAGTTGAAAATCAATTCGGAAGAGTCGGCCTCGGGAATAAACCCGAAGGGCATAATGGCCGCATAATTGGCATGGATGTCCAAAACGGGATTTACATGGATCTGTGCCACTTCATCCCCAGAACTCACAAAACTTACCCCATTCACCTTGTCCTCCACGTTGTTTTTACAGGAGAGGGAAATCAGCAAAACAAGCATTATCAATTTCTTCATAGCCAATAAAATACTCTTCTAAAATACATTTTTATACAAAGTGTTGCTCCTTAAAATCATACTAATTTATTGAGATTGTGTTAAGTTCCATAATTTTAGTACGACTCAAGTTTTTAAACAGACCAAACCCATGGAACACATCGTCATTATCGGAAATGGGATTGCCGGCGTAACCGCTGCCAGACATATCCGTAAACTTTCCGATAAAAAGATCACCATCATCTCTTCGGAAACCCAATACTTTTTTTCCAGGACCGCTTTGATGTATGTGTATATGGGCCACATGAAATTTGAGCATACCCAGCCTTACGAAAATCATTTTTGGAAAAAGAACCGCATTGATCTGATCCAAGGTTTAGTAACCCAAATCAACACCGCCGACAAAAGCGTTTTGTTGGAAGACGGCCAATCTATTCCTTACAACAAACTCATTATTGCCACTGGATCCAAACCGAATAAATTTGGTTGGCCCGGCCAAGAGTTGGAAGGCGTTCAAGGGCTTTATTCCAAACAAGACCTTGACCTTTTGGAAAAAAATGCCCCGAACAACACCTTTTGCAAACGGGCAGTGATTGTTGGGGGTGGATTGATTGGTATTGAACTGGCTGAAATGCTTCGGACACGCAACATTCCTGTAACCTTTTTGGTTCGTGAAAACAGTTTTTGGAACGGTGTACTGCCCAGCGGGGAATCCCAAATGATCAATGAACATATTCTGGAACACCATATCGACCTTCGGTTGAATGCAACTTTAAAAGAAATTGTGGCCGATGAAAACGGAAGGGTAAAATCGGTGGTCTTGGCCGAAACCGGTGAAGAAATTCCATGTAATTCGGTGGGATTGACGGCTGGTGTGACGCCAAATATCGATTTCTTAAAAGATTCGGGCATAGCATTGGGCCGTGGTGTTAAAGTGAACCGATTCTTGGAAACCAACATTACAGATGTGTATGCCATTGGCGATTGCGCGGAGCAACACCAAGCCATTGGCAACCGTAGACCTGTGGAAGCCGTTTGGTACACGGGCCGTATGATGGGCGAAACTTTGGCCCAGACCATTTGTGGCAACAAAAAGGAGTATAATCCAGGACATTGGTTCAACTCTGCCAAGTTTTTGGACATTGAATACCAGACCTACGGATGGGTTTTCCCTGAAAAGAAGAAAAAGGAGAACGAAACCCATTTTCATTGGAGGCATACCAGAGAAAAAAATTGCATCACCATAGCTTTTGATCGAGATTCCAAACAACTGTTGGGCATCAATACCTTTGGTATCCGTTTGCGTCATCAGGTCATTGACCAATGGCTCAACGAGAAAAGGGATATCGATTTTGTGATGGCCCATCTAGCCGATGCGAATTTCGACCCAGAATTTTACAGGACCTACGAGAACGATATTATTTCCAAATTCAATGCCGATTTTGGGAAATCCATCAAACCGAAAAAGAAAAGCCTTAAAAGAATCTTCCAATTAGGTTGATTGGTTTTGGGCTTAAGGTCAATGGTCAATCGATAGCTTAAATGACAGCAATAGAAAAATTTGAAAGTGTAGAAGTTTTCGAGTTGACCAAAAAGATGGATCATGAAAGACCTGAAACAGCAATAAACAAAATAAGAGCATTTATGTTCTAAGGGGAAAACCAGAACGAAGGAACAACAAACAATGAACTATCAAACAAACAACAAAAGTATGGCCCTCACTGGGCAACCACCCAAAAGTTTAAGCCTTAACCAAAAACTTGCGACCGTTTTGGGCATGATGGGCATGGGCATTCTGTTATTGGCAACTTTCAATGTTGCTTTTCCAAACAAAACATTATGGTTAACGGTTTCCTTATTGGCCATATCCTTTGGAACTATTTGGTTTTCATGGGATGCCTATTCCAAAAAGCTCCCAGGTATCAAAAATGACGGGGTATGGTTCAAATCCATTTCCAGCAGGGGTTTATGGGGATGGATGGCCGGTCTGGCATTGACCGGGTTCTACATCATCCTCTATTTCTATCCCGAGTATTTGGGCCAAGTGAATGGTGGGGAAAATAAAGGTGTCATTGCACTTTTTGATCCTTTGAGCAAATTATTGAGCGGCAATCCCGCCAGCCAATGGTTTGTTTATGGCACGTTGTACACGGTGGCCATTTTAATTTTTGGGGTAAAATTCCTCTGGAAATACCGCCATAACCGTTATGAAAGATTACGAACGTTCAGCGTGATGTTCTTTCAATTGGCCTTTGCCTTTATTATCCCCGAAGTAATGGCCCGTTTGAACGGAGACAAAATTCTGGAAGGAGGCAGTCTACCCTATTACGACCTAAAAAGTGTATGGCCGCTGAACTATTACAATTTTGAAGGGTATCGTATCAAAGGATTTCTAAGTTCAGGGGATATCGGTTTTGCACTGTTGATTTTCGGCATCCTATCCATTTTTGTGATTACTCCCATCCTTACTTATCGCTATGGAAAAAGATGGTATTGCTCCTGGGTCTGCGGTTGTGGAGGATTGGCCGAAACTGCCGGGGATGCTTTTAGGCAATTGAGCGATAAATCTTTGAATGCCTGGAAAATAGAACGTTGGGTGGTCCACAGTGTAGTTGTTTTTGTTACGCTGATGACAACTGCGGTAGTCTATTCTTACTTGGGAACCGATACCAACAAATATTGGCTCACCAAAAGCACTTTTTTAATCGGGGTAACCGTATTGCTAACGCTCGTTTTCGGTTGGGTGATGATCTTTAAAAGGGCCCAGCTTCAAAAGGATGCCCAATATGGGGCCATTGGATATTTTGTAATCATCATCACCTTGATTGGGTTTCACTTCTTAAGCGGTGAAGGGCAGGTATTCCTCTTCAAATCGGAAACCCTTCGCAAAACCTATTCCTTTTTGATCGGAAGTATTTTTTCTGGAGTGATCGGTACGGGTTTCTATCCTATTTTTGGCAGCAGGGTTTGGTGCCGCTTCGGGTGTCCCATGGCTGCTATTTTAGGTTTCCAGCAGCGATTATTTTCAAGGTTTAGGATCACCACCAATGGCGGTCAGTGTATTTCCTGTGGTAACTGTTCCACCTATTGCGAAATGGGCATCGATGTGCGAGCCTATGCCCAAAAAGGCGAAAACATTGTCCGAGCCAGTTGTGTGGGTTGCGGCATTTGTTCCGCCGTTTGCCCAAGAGGCGTGCTCAAACTGGAAAATGGTCCGTTGGAAGGCAGAATCGATAGCAACCAAATTCTTTTGAGCAACGATGTGGATTTGATGAGTTTAGTGAATCAAAAATAAGCATCCCATAAATCTGTAGGCACTAACTTTCATTTCCAACTTAATTCAGCCCAAAATCCAAAGAAAAGGTTAGTTTTGGTCCCTCAAACACAAACCAAAATTGACCCCCTTGCATGGCGGATATTAGAGTCATTATTCCCGCAATCAACGAAGGAGATTCCATAGGAAAGGTCATTTCCGAATTGCCCGAACATGTTACTGAAATTATTGTCGCGGACAATGGTTCTCAGGACGATACGGCAGAAAATGCCCGTAAAGCCGGGGCAACAGTCGTCACCGAAACCCGCAAGGGATATGGCTATGCCTGCCTAAAAGGATTGGAATATATTTCCAAACAATCCAAAGTACCCGATATCATCGTATTTATCGACGGAGATTATTCAGATTATCCCGAGGAGTTGGATAAGGTGGTCGCCCCAATTTTGGAAAATGATGTGGATTTTGTGGTCGGTGCGCGAAAAAAGTCGCTCAGGGAACCCGGATCCATGACTCCGCAACAAGTTTTTGGGAACCAATTGGCCACTTTTTTAATGCGGGTACTCTTTAGGTCAAGATTTACGGATTTAGGACCTTTTAGGGCGATAAAATATGAAAAGCTCAAAGAATTGGGGATGCAGGACACAACTTATGGGTGGACTGTGGAAATGCAGTTAAAAATATTAAGAAAAAAAATGTCATATGCCGAAATACCAGTACGTTACAAACGAAGAATTGGCGTATCAAAAGTATCAGGTACGGTAAAAGGTACTATATTTGCAGGCATAAAAATCTTGGGTTGGATCTTTAAATACAGTTTAAAATAAATGGGACTTACTATCGCTTACATTATCATCGGCATTTACAGTACAGCCTTAATTTTGATTTTTATGTACAGCCTTTCGCAGTTGAATCTTCTGATCAACTACTTGGGCTATAAAAAGCGAAATGAGGAAGCTCCAAAATTCAATCTTTTGGATCCAAAGGAAATTCCCTTTGTCACCATCCAATTGCCCATATACAACGAAGAGTATGTAGTGGAGCGTTTGTTGGACAACATCGCCAAGATCGAATACCCTAAAAGCAAATTGGAAATCCAGGTTTTGGATGATTCCACTGACGAGTCCGTTTTAGAGACCGCCAGAAGGATCGAGGAACTTCAAAAAACTGGATTGGACATCCAACATATCCGCAGGGAAAACAGAAAAGGATACAAGGCCGGTGCCCTTAAAGAAGGGTTGGCCATTGCAAAAGGAGAATTCATCGCCATTTTTGATGCCGACTTTCTTCCCGAAGGCGATTGGTTGAAAAAGACCGTTCCTTATTTCAAAGATGAGGAAATCGGTGTGGTACAGACCCGTTGGGGGCACATCAACCGTGATTACTCCACTTTGACCCGTATCCAAGCTTTTGCTTTGGATGCCCACTTTACCCTAGAGCAAGTTGGAAGAAACTCCAAAGGACACTTCATCAACTTCAACGGTACCGCGGGTATCTGGAGAAAGGAATGCATCCTTGATGCTGGTAACTGGGAAGGCGACACCTTGACCGAGGATTTGGATTTGAGCTACCGCGCTCAATTGAAAAACTGGAAATTCAAATATTTGGAAGACGTGGAAACCCCAGCAGAGCTTCCAGTAGTGATCAGTGCAGCCCGTTCCCAACAATTCCGTTGGAACAAAGGTGGAGCCGAAAACTTTAGAAAATCCTTCTGGAGTGTGATTACTTCCAAGAACATTTCGGGCAAGACCAAGTTCCATGGTGTAATGCACTTGTTGAACAGTTCCATGTTCCTTTGTGTGTTTATCGTGGCCTTGTTGAGCATCCCTATGCTGTATATCAAAAACACTTTTGGACATTTGGGTTGGATCTTTGAAGTAACCAGCTTCTTCATCGTGAGTACCATAATCCTGTTCATTTGTTATTGGTTCACCTATAAGAGCATTCAGGGTAGTGGTTTCGATAATTTTGTGGACTATATCAAACTCTTTTTCACCTTCTTCTCGGTGGCATTGGGCTTCTCTTTGCACAATACCGTTGCCGTTTTGGAAGGACACTTGGGTAAAAGAAGTGAATTTGTCCGTACCCCAAAATTCAACATCAACAGCATTACGGATTCTTGGAAGGGCAACAAATACTTGGCGAAAAAGCTTTCCCCAAACATGATTCTGGAATTCGCCTTGATGATCTATTTCCTTTTCGGAATGTACAGTGCCGTACCTTTGAACGACTATGGATTGTTTCCTTTCCATTTGATGTTGTTCCTAGGATTTGGTTTCGTTTTCTTTAAATCATTGACCTCCAAGGCATAAACCATGCAATCTTATTGGCGACTGCACAGATACCCGATACTTTTTGCTATCGCGAGTATGCTGTTCTACGCCTCGTTTGCCTATGACCTTGTCCGAACGGACACAGTAAAACTGTTCATGCTCTTCGGTGCAACTTTTTTCCTGTACTACAAGATCATTCAGTTTGAAAAGTGGAACTTTAAGTTCCTTCTGGTAATAGGCATTCTTTTTAGATTGGTTTTTTTGGTTGCGGAGCCGAATCTATCCCAAGACTTTTACCGTTTTATTTGGGACGGGGAATTGATCAAGAACGGAATCAACCCCTACTTGTACACCCCGGACCAGTTGATGGAACAAGGGAAGGTAGTTATTGCTAACATGCAGGAACTGCATGCAGGTATGACCGAACTGAATGCACGCCATTACAGCAACTACCCTCCCGTGAACCAAATCCTCTTTGCCCTTTCCGCTCTTTTGGGTGGTGGTAGTGTTTTGGGATCCATAATTGCCATGCGATTGCTCATCATTTTGGCCGACTTGGGTGTGTTGTACTTCGGGCGGAAACTGCTCATACAACTCAACCAGGCCCATCATAGGGTATTCTGGTATTTCTTAAATCCACTGGTCATTATAGAACTCACGGGCAACCTCCATTTTGAAGGGGTCATGTTGTTCTTCTTCGTTTGGTCGCTCTACCTGCTTGCCAAACAAAAGTGGATATGGGCCGCTCCTGTTTATGCCCTTTCCATCATGGTCAAATTGGTCCCGTTGTTATTGTTGCCTATCCTACTCAAATACCTTGGTTTTAAAAAAAGTACAGGATTCTATGCGCTAACCATAATAGGATGCTTGGCCTTACTTCTCCCTTTTTATTCCCCAGTTTTTGTTGACAATTATTCCGAGACATTGAAACTTTGGTTTTCCAATTTTGAGTTTAACGCCAGCGTTTATAATGTGGTGAAAAAAATTGCGGTGACCTATTACGAAGCAAAACCGTGGGAACTCATTGATGCCTACGGTACACTAGTCACCAAAATTGTAGTGGTAGTTACGCTATTGATAGCCTTCATCCTGAAAAATCAAAAACTACCTACAGCCGTCACCTCAATGGTTTTGGCACTTTCCTGCTATTACTTTCTGACCAGTACCGTGCATCCTTGGTACGTGGTGTTCCTCATGGGGATTTCCATTTTTTCATCCCTTAGGTTTCCATTGATTTGGTCCTTGATGGTCATTTTAAGTTATCAAACCTATGCCAATGTAGACTTCAAGGAGCAACTTTGGTTATTGGCCATTGAATACATTTTGGTGATTGGCTATTTTATTTATGAAATGATAGGAGTGCTATCAAAAAAGTTATATTTCTTCAAAAAATAGTACCCATTCCTAGGCTTATTGGAATTAATTTGTACTTTTAACCCTCGAATGAAAGGACAAGAATACATATCATACACGTTGAGCGTACCCGCTCCAATCAGTCCATTTAGTCCCCGTCGCCGCCCGTAAGGGTGCAGTCTTTTATTGGAAATAGGTGAGTCCATTTCCCCAATACAATCAACAATTTATTATTTTATTACTGTTTAAACGCTTGCAATGGATATTCTAGTTGCTAACGAATCACATTTTAAATACGCACAGATCATCTGTGATACTATAGCTGAATCTGCTAAGGTTCGCGGAACCGGTATTGCCAAACGTACCCCCGAATACATCATGAAAAGGTTGCAGAACGGCAACGCCATCATTGCTTTGGATGGAGATAAGTTCGCTGGGTTTTGCTATATCGAAGTTTGGGGTAACAAGGATTTTGTCGCCAACTCCGGATTGATCGTTCATCCCGATTACCGAAACCAAGGATTGGCCAAGCAGATCAAAAAGGCCGTGTTCGACCTATCCCGAAAAAAATTCCCAGATGCCAAGATTTTTGGTATCACTACCGGTTTGGCCGTAATGAAGATGAACTACGAACTGGGTTACAAACCTGTTACCTTTTCGGAATTAACGGACGACCCTGAATTTTGGAAAGGTTGCCAAACCTGCAAAAACTTCGACATCCTTACCCGTACAGAGAAGAAAATGTGCCTTTGTACCGGTATGTTGTACGATCCCGAAGCCAAAAAAACCGAACCTAAAAAAATTGATAGCAAGGTTTTCCAAAGATTGAAACAGATCAAGGAAACCCTTTTTCTAAAAAAGAAACAATAAAAAGTCTCCCTTCGAGTGAAGTCGAGAATGGACATTGAATTTAAAGAATTATAAAAATGAAAAAATTAGTTTTAGCCTATAGCGGCGGATTGGATACCTCATATTGTGCCAAATCCCTTTCACAGGACGAAGGGTTTGAAGTCCACGCAGTGAGCGTGAATACAGGAGGTTTCTCCAAAACCGAAATCGAGGAAATCGAGAAAAAGGCCCTTGCCTTGGGTGCTACAAGCTATACCTCTATCAATGCGGTTTCTACCTTTTATGAGACCGTGGTAAAATACCTCATCTTCGGAAATGTACTTCGTAACAATACCTATCCGCTTTCTGTAAGCGCGGAGCGGATTGTACAAGCTTTGGAAATTGTAAAGCACGCCAAAAAAATCGGTGCCAAATATATTGCACACGGAAGTACCGGAGCAGGCAACGATCAAGTAAGGTTCGATATGATCTTTCAGATTTTGGCCCCTGAAATTGAGATCATCACCCCTATCCGAGACAAAAAATTGGCCAGGGAAGTAGAAATCGAATACCTAAAGGAAAATGGCATCGATTATCCTTGGGAAAAAGCCAAGTATTCCGTCAACCGGGGACTTTGGGGAACATCCGTTGGTGGTTCTGAAACCTTGACCTCACACTTATCCCTACCGGAAAGTGCCTATCCGAGCCAGTTGGAAAAAGAGCTTCCAAAAGAAGTAAAACTTACCTTCAAAAAAGGAGAATTGGTGGCCATTGATGGCGAAGAGAACAATCCAGTCGCCAATATTGAAAAACTATCCGAAATCGCTTCCAAATATGCTATAGGCAGGGACATCCACGTGGGTGATACCATTATTGGGATTAAAGGAAGGGTTGGTTTTGAAGCCGCTGCACCTTTGATCATTATCAAAGCACACCATTTGTTGGAAAAACACACCTTGAGCAAATGGCAACAGTTCCAAAAAGAACAATTGTCCAGTTTTTATGGCATGTTGTTGCACGAAGGCCATTATTTGGATGAAGTGATGCGAAACATCGAAGCCTTTTTGACCGATTCACAGAAGCACGTCTCTGGCGATGTTTTTGTGACCCTTCACCCCTACCGTTTCGAATTGAACGGGATTTCATCCGAACACGATTTGATGAACGCTTCCTTTGGAAGTTATGGGGAAATGAACAAAGGTTGGACGGCCGATGACGCCAAGGGCTTCATCAAGATTTTGTCCAACTCTGGGAAAATTGCCAACCACGTAAACCAAGATTATGATTAAAACGGGAATCATTGGCGGTTCCGGGTACACGGGTGGAGAACTGATCAGAATTCTGCTCAACCATCCCCATGCCGAAATCGACTTTGTATATAGTACCACAAGGGCCGGAAAACCGATATCCTCGGCGCATCCTGATCTTTTGGGGATGACCGACCTTCAGTTTACTGGAGAAATCAACTCCAATGTAGATGTCGTATTTCTATGCCTAGGTCACGGGAATTCCACTTCCTTCTTGAATGAAAATCCATTCTCGGCAAGCACCAAGATCATCGACTTGAGCAATGATTTTAGATTGCAGGCGGATTCCATGTTCAATGGCAAACGTTTTATCTATGGCCTACCAGAATTGAACAAATCTGCCATTCAATCTGCAGAAGCGATAGCCAATCCCGGTTGTTTTGCCACAGCTATTCAGTTGGCATTGTTGCCTTTGGCAAAAGCAAATTTGTTGAAGCATGAAATCCATGTGAATGCCGTAACGGGGAGCACTGGTGCAGGTGTTGGATTGTCCGCCACCTCACATTTTAGCTGGAGGAACAACAACGTTTCGTGGTACAAGCCTTTTACCCATCAGCATTTGGGTGAAATTGGGGAAAGTTTGAAATCTTTTGGCAATGCGGTGGGCAAATTGATGTTTTTACCGAATCGTGGCAACTTCACAAGAGGAATTTTGGCCACGGCCTACACCCAGTTTGAAGGTTCGCTGGACGATGCTAAAAAACTATATGCAGCTTTTTACCAAGATGCGGCATTCACCCACATGTCCGAAGAGGAAATCAACCTAAAGCAAGTGGTGAACACCAACCAGTGCCATATCCATTTGCATAAACATGATGATCTTTTGCTGGTAACCTCGGCCATCGATAATTTGTTGAAAGGCGCCTCCGGACAAGCGGTACAGAATATGAACCTGATGTTCGGTTTCCCAGAAACCGAAGGTCTGTTGTTAAAAGCGGGAGTTTTTTAATAGACCACAGATAGAGCTGTCACATCGAGCGCAGTCGAGATGTGAGCCTTGAATTGATGAAAATATATATCTCTCGACTGCGCTCGAGATGACAAATAAGAAAAATATGAAAATAGCCATCATAGGAGCAGGGAATTTGGGATTGGCCATTGCCAAAGGAATTTTACACACCAACGGCGCCACCACCATGTACCTCACCAAAAGAAACACCAAATCCATCAAGGATTGGGAAAAATACGGGAATGTGACCGTGACCTCCGACAATTTGGAGGCCATTAAAAATTCCGATATCCTGATTTTCGCCGTTCAACCCGGTCATTTTACAACCTTGCTGGAGCAAAGCAAAGACCTGTTGACCGAAAAACACGTGATCATCAGTACCATCACTGGATACAGCATACCAAAAATTGAAAGTATCATCGGGGAGGATAAATTCATCATCCGCAGTATGCCCAACACGGCCATTTCAGTTGGCAAGTCCATGACTTGTATTTGCAGTAACGAATTGGGCAAAAAACGCATCGATTTGGCCAAGGCTATTTTCAACCGCATGGGGCACACCATGGAAATTCCAGAGGACCAAATGCAGGCTGCCACAGTGATCTGTGCCAGTGGAATTGCTTTCTGGATGCGCTTGATTCGCGCCACCACCCAAGGAGCTATTCAGTTAGGGTTCGACGCTAAGGAGGCCCAAGAACTGGCCATGCATACCTGTAACGGTGCCGCTAGCCTCTTGATCGAATCAGGTAGCCACCCAGAAGAAGAAATCGATAGGGTAACCACACCTAAAGGGTGCACCATTGAAGGCTTGAACGAAATGGAACACCAAGGTTTGAGCTCCTCCTTGATCAAGGGAATCGTGAGTTCCTATGAAAAAATTAGCCACATTAAAAAGGGATAAAATGTCACATCGAGCGCAGTCGAGATGCGAAACTTTATTGATGAAAACATACACCTCTCGACTGCGCTCGAGATGACAAACAAAGGATTATGAAATTATTCGACGTATACCCACTTTATGATGTAACCCCCGTATCCGCCAAGGGTATTGAGGTTTGGGACGACAAAGGACAAAAATATTTGGATTTTTATGGCGGACATGCCGTAATTTCCATCGGACATACGCACCCACATTACGTAAAACGCATAGAAGACCAATTGGAGAAAATTGCCTTTTACAGCAATTCCGTACAAAATCCTGTGCAAGAAGCATTGGCAGTGAAATTGGGTAAACTTTCCGGCTGTGAGAATTATGACCTGTTCATGTGCAATTCTGGGGCCGAGGCCAATGAAAACGCCTTGAAAATGGCTTCGTTCCACAATGGAAAAGCTAAAGTGATCGCTTTCAAGAATAGTTTTCATGGACGTACTTCCGCAGCTGTGGCCGCCACGGACAACCCAAAGATCAACGCACCCATCAATTTACAGCAAGAAGTGACCTTTTTGCCTTTGAACGATTTTGAAGCCTTTGAAAAAGCCATTACCTCTGATGGGTATTGTGCCGTAATCTTAGAAGCCATTCAAGGAGTGGGCGGCTTGGATGAACCCACCACTGCATTTTACCAATTCATTGCTGAAAAATGCAAGGAGAACCATGTGGTTTTGATTGCCGATGAAGTACAAAGCGGTTATGGGCGAAGTGGAAAATTCTTCGGATTTCAGCATCACGGCATACAGCCCGATATCATTTCCATTGCCAAAGGCATGGGCAACGGTTTCCCTGTAGGCGGTGTATTGATCCACGAATCCTTTAAACCTTCATATGGACTGTTGGGTACCACCTTTGGTGGCAACCATTTGGCCTGTGCCGCAAGTTTGGCCGTTCTGGAAGTATTGGAATCCGAGAATCTTATCGAAAATGCTTCCGAATTGGGAGTCTATTTTAGGGAAAAGGCCGCCGAGGTACCCGAAATCATCAAAGTGAAAGGCAGAGGGTTGATGATCGGGCTCGAATTTGATTTTGAGGTAGCCGAACTGCGCAAAAAATTGATCTATGATCATCACATGTTCACCGGTAGCGCCAACAACAAAAAGTTGCTGCGATTTTTACCGGCATTGAACATCACCAAGGCACACATCGACCTATTCTTTGACGCGCTCAAAAAAGCATTGAAATGAAGCATTATTTATCCGTAAACGATATCGACTCCCTCCCCGATTGGGTGGAGGAAGCAATCAACCTAAAAAAAGACCCCTATCAATTTGAGGATTTGGGCAAACGCAAAACCTTGTGCCTATTATTTTTCAATAACAGTCTACGTACTCGTTTGAGCACCCAGAAAGCGGCCATGAACCTTGGTATGGAAGTTATGGTGATGAATTTTGGCAACGAAGGTTGGGCCTTGGAATACGGGGATGGTACCGTAATGGATCAAGGCACATCGGAACATATCAAGGAAGCGGCACAAGTGGTTTCGCAATATTGCGACATTGTGGCCATCAGGGCATTTGCCGGTTTGGTGGACAAAGCAAAAGACGAATCGGAGGAGGTAATCAACGGGTTTGCCAAATATGCTTCCATTCCAGTGGTGAATATGGAAAGTTCAGTGGGGCACCCCCTTCAGGCTTTGGCAGACGCCATCACCATGGCAGAAAACAAGAAAAAAGCAAGACCTAAAGTGGTTTTATCCTGGGCGCCACATCCAAAGGCATTACCCCATGCGGTGGCCAATTCCTTTGTGCAGATGATGAAACTGCAAGATGCCGATTTTGTTATCACCCATCCAAAGGGATATGAATTGAATCCGGAGATCACGGAAGATTGCCATATTGAACATGACCAACAAAAGGCCCTTGAAAATGCGGATTTTGTCTATGTGAAAAACTGGAGCAACTATGCCGATTACGGCAAAGTGGTGAACAAGGATTTGAACTGGACCATGACGGAGGAAAAATTGGGAAAGGCCAAATTCATGCATTGCTTGCCCGTTCGTAGAAACGTTGTGGTGGAAGATGCCGTGTTAGACGGAACACAATCCTTAGTGGCCGAGCAGGCCAAAAACCGGATTTTTTCGGCCCAGATTGTATTGAAAAAGATTTTGGAGCAAAACAAATGAAATTAAAGGATAAGGTCTGTATTGTAACCGGTGCAACAAGCGGTATGGGGAAAGCCATTGCCGAAACATTTTCTTCGGAAGGTGCCAAGCTTGTGTTATCCGGTCAAAATAGGGAACGGGGCCAAAACCTGGAAAAGCAATTGGGCAATTCCGTTTTTTTGGCTGGCGATGTTACAGACCCTTCCTATAATGAAAAACTGGTACAATTGGCCATGGATACCTTTGGTCAGTTGGACATCCTTTCTTTGAACGCGGGTATTCTTGGGTTAGGAAACGTTGAAGCGTTGGAAATCGACACTTGGCACAAGACGCTCAATACCAATTTGAGTTCCATATTTTATCTTTGTAAGTATGGATTGCCCTTCTTGAAAGAAGGGTCCGGGGGACACATTTTGATCAATGCTTCCATAGCAGCATTCAAGAGTTTTCCCAATCACCCGGCCTATTGTGCATCTAAAGCTGGTGCCGTTGCATTGATGAAACAACTGGCCGTGGAATACGCTCCAAAAGTTCGGGTGAACGCCATTTGTCCTGGACCAGTGGACACCCCGTTACTGTGGGAATCGGCCAAGGCCTTTGAAAATCCGGAAACGGCGGTGGCCAAGGCAGAAAAAGCAACGTTGTTGAAAAGATTGGGTACCCCAGAAGATATAGCCAAGCTGGCCCTTTTCATGGTTTCGGAGGATAGTTCCTGGATTACCGGGACCACGATAACCATTGATGGGGGCATAATAAACACATAAAATGAAGCAAAAACTATCCGTAATAAAAATAGGGGGCAACCTCATTGAAGACCCAAAAGGGTTTGAACATGTCCTAGGCCTATTTTCCAAAATGGAAGGGAATAAAATTTTGGTGCACGGCGGTGGTAAAAAAGCAACCGAGCTGGGCAACAAATTGGGCATTGAAAGCCAAATGGTGAATGGAAGAAGGATTACCGATCCTGAAACCCTTGATATTGCCGTAATGGTTTATGGGGGCTTGGTGAGCAAAAACATCGTGGCCAAACTGCAGGCCTTGGGAACCGATGCCATAGGCATGAGCGGTGCCGATGCCAACACGATCCATGCACACAAAAGACCCATTAAAAAAGTGGATTTTGGCTTAGTGGGCGATGTGGACAAGGTGAATGCCTATGCCATTTTCAAATTGCTACAAGCCGGATTTACTCCTATTTTCTGCGCTTTAACACATGACGGAAGAGGACAATTGCTCAACACCAATGCCGATACGATTGCCGCCGAACTAGCAATTGCCATGTCCGAACAATTCGAAACCACCCTGTATTACTGTTTTGAGAAGAAAGGGGTTTTACAGGATGTGGAGGATGAAAATTCGGTGATCAAACACATCGATTCCAAGACCTATGATGAGCTTTTGGCCTATGGGATCATTGCCGATGGAATGCTCCCCAAATTGCACAATTGCTTCTACGCTTTGCGCAACCATGTAGCGAAAGTTTGTGTGGGGAACAGTGAAATGCTCGATCAGAGCAATGTGGAATATACGACCCTGACTTTATGACGATTTCCCAAGACATATTGACCCAAAAAGCCATAGCACTGCTGAAAGAGCTCATTTCCATCCCATCCTTTTCTGGTGAAGAGGACAAAACCGGGGATGCCATTGAAGCATTCTTACAGGGTTTTGGCATAAAATCGGAACGCCAATACCACAACATCTATGCTTTCAACAAGTATTTTGATGAAAGCAAACCTACCCTATTGCTCAACTCGCACCACGATACGGTAAAACCGAACAGCGCCTACACCAAGGATCCTTTTCATCCTCATGTTGAAGATGGTAAGTTGTACGGTTTGGGCAGCAATGATGCAGGTGGATGTTTGGTTTCTCTTCTGGCTACTTTCGTTCATTTTTACGACAAAGAAGGGTTGAGCCACAACATCATAATGGCGGCAACTGCAGAGGAAGAAGATGCAGGCGATAAAAGTTTACGCGGCCTGTTACCCATCCTACCAAAAATTGATGTGGCCGTGGTGGGCGAACCCACTTTGATGGACCTTGCCATTGCTGAAAAAGGTCTTGTGGTCTTTGATGCCGTGGTAGAAGGCACGCCTTCACATGCCGCGCATCCCAACGACAACAATTCCATTTACAATACCATACCTGTATTGCAATGGTTCAAGGATTACAAATTTGAAAAGATTTCCGAAGCCTTGGGTGAAGTGAAAATGACCGTTACCCAGATCAATGCTGGAAAACAACATAATGTGGTGCCCGCACAAGTGGATCTGGTGGTAGATGTTCGGGTGAACGACTGTTATACCAATCAGGAAATTTCGGATAGGTTGCAACGAGAGGCCCCTTGCAAAATGACACCCCGCTCGTTACGCTTGAATTCATCCTGCATTGATCCCAACCATGCCTTGGTAAAAAGCGGTCTGGCGTTGGATAGAAAAACCTATGGTTCTCCTACGTTGTCCGATCAGGCGGCATTGAGTTGCCAATCGGTAAAACTGGGACCTGGCGACAGCACACGTTCCCACTCTGCCAATGAATTCATTTATGTGGATGAGATTGAGGAAGGAATCGACCTGTATATCAAAATCCTTTCAGGATTTTTACAATAAACAAAATTGGGCCCTGAGCGTAGTCGAAGGGTAATAGATATCGAAATTATAAGATTCCCCTTTTCACGGGAATGACAAAACGGAAATTATGAAACTCTGGGACAAAGGTTTTAGCACCGATAAAAAAATAGACCATTTTACCGTGGGCAACGACCGCGAACTAGATCTGGTACTCGCCAAATACGATGTGATCGCCTCCACAGCCCATGCCAAAATGCTGGGCAAGGTTGGGTTGATCACCGAAGAGGAAGCCAATGATTTGGTCAAGGCATTGGGTGAAATTGGTAAGGATATCGAAAAGGGGAATTTCACCATTGAGAACGATTTTGAGGACATGCATTCCAAAATAGAATTCATCCTGACCGAAAAATTGGGCGATACCGGTAAAAAAATCCACTCGGCCCGATCTAGGAACGACCAGGTTTTGATAGCCATGCAATTGTATCTGAAGGAAGAGCTTACCGAAATCAGGGAGCAGGTAAAAACCCTGTTCGACCTTTTAATGAAGCTTGCCGAAAAACACCAGAATGTACTTTTACCAGGCTATACCCACCTACAGATTGCCATGCCCTCCTCATTTGGACTTTGGTTTTCTGCCTATGCCGAAAGCTTGATCGATGATCTGTACTTTGTACAGGCCGCCCATAAAATCGCGGACCAAAACCCGTTGGGAAGTGCTGCTGGATATGGAAGTTCCTTTCCTATCGACAGAACATTTACCACATCTGAAATGGGTTTTGAAACCTTAAAATACAACGTGGTGGCTGCCCAAATGGGACGCGGAAAAGTGGAAAAAGCTGCTGCTTTTGGCATTTCCAGCGTGGCTGCCACCCTATCCAAAATGGCAATGGACATTTGCCTGTACATGAGCCAGAACTTTGATTTTATTTCGTTCCCGAACGAACTCACGACGGGCAGCAGCATCATGCCGCACAAGAAGAATCCCGATGTGTTCGAGTTGATCCGTGCCAAGTGCAACCGGATTCAAGCAGTGCCCAACCAATTGACCTTGATCACCAACAATTTGCCTAGTGGCTATCACCGTGACCTTCAATTGGTAAAAGAAGTGATCGTACCCGCTTTGCAGGACATGCAGGCCTGTTTGGAACTGATGACCTTTAGTTTGAAGGAAATCAAGGTGAACCCCAAGATTTTGGACGACCCCAAATACGATTACCTCTTCAGTGTGGACACCTTGAACGAACTCGTAAAAAGCGGAATGCCATTCCGGGATGCCTATAAAACCATGGGCAAGGCCATTGAAAATGGCAATTTTAAACCCAAAAAGGACATTGAACATACCCATGAAGGCAGTTTGGGGAATCTGTGTTTGGAGCAGATTAAAGCCAAAATGGAGAAAGCATTGAGTTTGTAAAAAGTGCTAACTTCAAAACTTGTTTCAGCATCCATCGCTATTATGTAATTAAAACCACCTTTAGCTTTATCGTTGACAACCATAATCGAACCCTATGTTTAATGAAGACTTTGAAAAACATTTAGCCAAATTTACAACATCCCCATTCATATTTGTGGGCTCAGGAATGTCGAGAAGGTACATCCATGCAGAAACTTGGTATTCTCTTTTGGAAAAAATGTCAAAGGAAATTGGCCTAACAAAACCTTTCGAATATTATGTTTCAAATTCTAATAATGATCTTCCGAAAGTAGCTTCATTAATGGCCGAAGAATTTAATTCGATATGGTGGACAAACTCAAAATATGCAGAAAGTAGGCTTGCTTACTCCAAAAAGGCCAAAAAATCTGATTCGCCACTGAAATTTGAAATTTGTAAATATCTTGAAAACAAAGAGAAAAATACCTCTGCTGAATTGAACAGCGAGCTTAATTTATTTAAAAAAATTAATATTGATGGCATCATAACTACCAACTGGGATCTTTTATTAGAATCTATTTTTCCTGAATTTACAAGATACGTGGGCCAAGAGGAACTAATTTTTTCAGAAACTTATTCAGTAGGTGAACTATATAAAATCCATGGATGTGTATCCAATCCTGAATCACTTACTTTAACTGATGCTGATTATTTAGAATTTCACAATAGAAATGCATATCTAGCAGCTAAACTTCTGACCATATTTGTTGAGCACCCAGTTATTTTTATGGGCTACAGTCTGGATGATTCTAATGTTCAGGAAATACTTAAGTCAATTATAAAATGTCTTACCAAGGATAAAATTGAAAAACTCAAAGACAGATTAATCTTTTGTCAATGGAAAGAAAATGTAGAAACTCAAATCTCAGATAGCACTCTTTTTATTACAGATACCATAATTCCAATAAAATTAATAACCTTAAGTAAGTATTCTGATGTCTTCACAGTATTAGCGAATAACAAAAAAAGACTTCCTATAAAGGTTTTGAGACAAATGAAAGGAATGATATACGAGTTTGTTAAAACATCTAATCCAAAATCAAAAGTTTATGTCTCGGATAATTTAGACGATTTAGAGGATGGCAAGGATGTTGAGTTTGTTTATGGAGTTGGACTGAAGGATAAGTTTTCAGAAGTTGGCATAGTCGGGATTACCAGTCGAGATCATTTTCGTGATATTATTCTTGATAATAAGTGGGATTCAGATAAAATATCAAGACTTCTGTTACCAACACTTACAAACAAATATTTCCCTCCTTTCAAATATTTACGAAAAGCAGGATATTTAAATGATGAAAATCAAATCGAATCGGATAGTTCAGTAAAGGAATTCACTCCGGCATTCATTGAGAAAATCAATAGAATAAATTTTGAAACCTTTGAACCTCAAGCAACTTATAAAGCAAAAAAAGAAGAGGTAAATGAAAAGTATTCAACATTTAAAGAGTTGCGTGAAGATTGTGGATTTTTACATATTTTAGTATATACACCACTTCTAGAGCCTTCCAAAATAGACTTAAGTGATTTGTATTCCTTCCTTAAATCAAATTTGGATAAACTTGTTGATGCCAAGTATGGAACTCACTATCGAAAATTGATATGCCTATTTGATTTTTTAAAATATAAAATCTCTAACAAGAACTAGATTTCATAAAAACGCAGTTTAGCCAATCTGACAAGTACCATTGTCACCCCCGTCTTATAGTTCCCCACAAAAATTACAAAAGCTCTGTCCCAAAATTGTATCTTGAACCATTAACTCAAGTGGTATAGTGATGCAACAAAAAATTCTGACCTCCCTACTGGCTTTTGCCTTGTTTTCCCTTTTAGGAAATGCCCAAGATCTTTATCCCAAAAACGAAGCGGTAGATATCCAAAACTATGTTTTCGGACTCAGCCTGAACGATGAAAGCAATGCAATAACGGGTGAGGCTGAGATTACGGTTTCATTTAAATCCGGAGCTGTTCCTTTTTCCTTGGACCTCATTCAAAAATCGGGGGAATTTGGGATGGAAGTCACCGAAGTTTTGGAAGGAGCAGCACCTGCCAATTATTTCTATGCCGATAACAAGATCAACATCATTCCAGCTAGCTCAGCAGGAACGACACAAACCTATACTGTAAAATATCAGGGCATTCCCGAGCGGGGCCTCGTCATTGCCACGACCAAATTTGGAAAGCGTTCCTTTTTCGGGGACAACTGGCCCAATTTGGCGCGCCACTGGCTTCCCTCCGTGGACCATCCATATGACAAGGCAACTGTGGAATTCCGAATCACCGCCCCCGACCATTACGATGTGGTGGCGACCGGTAAAAAACAGGAAGAGAGCAATCTGGAGAACGGCTACAAACTCACCATCTACCAAGAACCTGCTCCTGTGGCCACCAAGGTGATGACTATCGGGGTGACCGAATTTGCATCAAAGGTTGTTGGTGAAGTGGACAACATTGAGGTTTCTGCATGGGTATACCCACAAAACCGATTGGAAGGCTTTGGCGATTATACTGTGGCCAAGGACGTTCTGGAATATTTTATCAATCACATCGGCCCCTATTCGTATGCCAAATTGGCCAATATGCAGGCCAAAACCCAATGGGGCGGACTCGAAAATGCAGGCACCATCGCCTATTTTGAAAATTCGGTGACCGGGAACAAAACTGTGGAACCCTTGATCGCCCATGAGATTGCCCACCAATGGTTCGGGAATTCGGCCACCGAAAAAAGCTGGAACCATGTTTGGCTCAGTGAAGGGTTTGCCACCTATTTCTGCATTCTATATTTGGAAAGCGTGTATGGCGATGAGCGAAGAAAGGAGGAATTGGCCATTGACAAAAAAGAAATCTTTGAATACTACCTCAAAAATCCGTCCCCGATCGTGGATCTTACCATCCAAGATCCGATGAAAGTTTTGAGCACCAATACGTACCAAAAAGGAGGCTGGGTGTTGAACATGCTCCGTCATAAACTGGGCAACCACACCTTTTGGGATGGCATCCAAAAGTATTATGCCACCTACCAAAACAGCAATGCCCTTACCGATGATTTCCGCCATGTAATGGAAGAGGTATCAGGCAAAGACCTTGAAACCTTCTTCCAGCAATGGTTGTTCACCAAAGGGCACCCGCAATTAAAATGGAATTGGGAATACAAAAAAGGGAAGGTCATTCTTCATTTGGAGCAAATGCAGGAGCACCATGTATTTCAATTTCCTTTGGAAATCGGCTTGATCAAGAATGGGCAGACCACAGTGGAAACCATAGAAATGAAGGAACGGTCTAAAAGCTTTGAAATCAATATCAAAGAAAAACCTGATTCCGTACTGTTAGATCCCAACCAATGGACCTTGTTCCAGGATATGGGGAAATTGTGACTTTACCCTTAATACTGAACCATTTATACAAACTTGGTGAATTTTTTGGCCCGTAAGGACTATCTTCCTGTATCGGCATTATTATTCACCACAAAAATGAGAGTACCCTCTGAAAATCAATTTTTTATAGGAACTGCCATATGGTTTCTATTGACCGTTTTCTGGGGATTTGCTCCTTCCTTTTACCTTTCCAATCTTTTTGAAAATTCAGGGCCCTTACCCATACATTTGATTGTACACGGCATCGTATTCTCTATTTGGAATCTGCTTTATGCGGTTCAGGTTTTCTTGATCAGGTCTAAAAATTTCAAATTACATCGTACACTGGGAATTTTTGGCCTTTGCGTCATGATCGCCATGGTTCCAACTGGCATTTATCCCTCCATTTATAAAGTTTATGCTGGAACAACAACTCTGGATGCAGCCGGCCATAATGTTTTTAGATTAGCTTCTGGTTACTGCCTTTTTGCATTTGCCTTCATTTACAGAAAAAAAGGATTTTATCATAAAAGATTGATGTTGGGATGCATGGTGATGCTCATGAGTGCCGCAATATTTCGGATCTCTTTCGATTTTAATATGCAAGACAGCCAAGTTTTCAACAAAGGTTTTCAGATATTCCCTGTAGTAATGTTGTTTTTATTTGATTTGGTCAAATACAAAAAGGCCGTCTTGGTTGACCTTATCCCTGTGGTGGTTGTTTTCTCGATTCTTTTCTTTGCTGATTATTTTTGGCTTTCCCCCATGGGTGAAGCTTTTATGGGATTTTTAATCACCATTTTTGTTGAGCCTTTCACTCCAACATTGGCCTCCTTATGAAACGTAGGTCGGAACATATAAAATTTCTCGTTTTTCTTTTCTGTATTGCTTCGTCATCAACTTCATCTGGCCAATTGGATATTCAGGAAACAGGTGCTTTTGGAACGTTTTATACTTTGGAGAGGTCTTTTGATGATTCAACAATTGACGGGTACAACCTATACATTCCAAATTCATGTATGGACACAACCAATTCCTGTCCCGTCATCATTTTTTTGCAAGGGAGCGGATCTGTGGGAAAAGAAGTTTCCAGCATATTTAATTGGGCTCTACCTAAAAATGTGAAGAAGGTCAAAAACCTGAATTCGGAGTATTCTATGTTAATTGCAGATACTTTCATCATTATCATGCCCCATTTACGCGAAGGGCAATACTACGATAATGTGGATGCCGTAAAAACCATTTTGGAAGAGGTGTCTGAAAAAAGTAATATCAATCGCTCCAGAATATATTTGACGGGTTTAAGCAGAGGTGGCCATGGCACCTGGGGATTGGCAAGTAGAATGCCGGGGGTTTTTGCCGCAATCGTTCCTATTTGTGGCAGACCTGACGGGATATCCGATTATGAAGAATTGCGGAACTTACCTGTTTTAGCCATACATAATATAGGCGATGATGTGGTACCCGTTCAATCTTCAATTGAAATCATCGACAATTTGGAGTCACGGTTTGGCTATAATTTTAAGAAAGCAAAATCTTCAAAAGAGGTTGATTTTTTAACCGATAGCTATGTTTTCATATCGCCTAACAAAAAATCACACGATGCTTGGACCAAAACCTATAAAAATCCCGAGCTTTTTAAATGGTTATTACGATTTCAATCGGGCCAATAACCGGAATGTGAATAGTTTATCTTTGATTCGGAATTGCTAACTTTCCCTAAACGTTCGGATATGAACAGAATAGCCTCTTTTCTCTGTTTGACACTTTTCACAATGATATCCTGTAACGAAAACAAAGCAGAAACGGATATAATGGTTACAGAAATAGAAGAAAAAATGACTTTTGAAAGTGGATATTCCCCAGTAAATGGCCTGAGCATGTATTACGAAATTTACGGTCAAGGCGAACCACTTGTCCTTGTTCATGGTGGCGGCTCTACCATTCAATCAAACTTTGAAAAAATCATTCCCTTGCTTGCAAAAAACAGAAAAATAATCGCTGTTGAGCTACAAGCCCACGGACGTACAAGTGATAGAAACGCAGACTTGTCATTTGAACAAGATGCAGATGATGTTGCAGCACTTCTCAAAAACCTAAATATAGAAAAGGCGGACATTTTTGGTTTTAGCAATGGCGGAACTACAACATTACAAATCGCCATTAGACATCCCGAAATTGTCAAAAAAATGGTTTTGGGTTCAGCACTTGCCAAACGAAATGGGGTTCCAGAATGGTTTTGGGGATTTATGGAACAGGCGAAATTGGAAAATATGCCCGAACAACTTAAAACTGCCTACAAAAGGGTGTCTCCTGATTCAACCGGCTTACAGGTCATGCACGATAGGGATGCTAAACGAATGGTAAGCTTTAAAGACATTCCAGATGAGCAGTTAAAATCCATAAAAGTACCTGCTTTAATTATTATTGGTGATAAAGACATCATTATACTGGAACATGCCATTGAACTTCACAGACAAATCGCGAACTCAGAATTGGCAATAATTCCGGGTGGTCATGGAGAATATATTGGTGAAATCACAACAATAAAACCGGGTTTCAAGGAAAGTGAGCTTGTTGTACCAACGATCGAAAAGTTCTTGGACAAAAAAGAAAAATAATACAAGCTATCCCCAATAACTTTTCAAAATCAGTTTTTACAAATCCCTCAATCCAATACCAGAAAAATTACACTCTTTTTGATTTATCATTATAAAACCGGGTAATTTCTTATTTTTAGCACACAAACTAAAAATGACCAACCCATACTTGAAATCCCCTGCATTCCTATTGGCCTTGCTACTTTTTGGTGTCTACTCTTCTGCCCAAAAGAAAAACGCAGATTTTAACATCCACATTAAAAAAACCGAGGAAACCTTTACTATAGATGGTAAGGGTGATGAAGCCACCTGGCAAACGGCAGAACCCGCCAACGATTTTTTCATGGTATTGCCCATGGACGATCGCAAGGCAACGCAACCTTCGGAAGTGAAAATGGCCTATGACGATAAACACCTGTACCTCTTGGCCACCTTCTTCAAAACTCCCGGGAATACCTATGTGGTAGAATCGCTGCGAAGGGACTTCAGTTTTGGGGGGAACGATAACTTTCTGTTGTTCATGGATCCCTTCAACAACCAGACCACAGGATTCAGTTTTGGGGCCAATGCTTATGGCGCACAATGGGACGGCACCATGTCCAACGGTGGTAGTGTAGACCTGAACTGGGACAGCAAATGGGTTTCTGAAGTGCAGAATTATGAAGATAAATGGGTAGTGGAAATGGCCATTCCCTTTAAATCCATCCGCTACGAAAAAGGCGTGAAGGAATGGAGCATCAACTTTTCCCGTTTGGATATCAGCACCAACGAAAAATCGAGCTGGACGCCTATTCCGAGGCAATTTCCAACAGCTTCTTTGGCATTCACCGGTAATATGATTTGGGACAATCCACCCCCCGACCAAGGGCTCAACTATTCCCTGATTCCCTATGTTTTGGGTACGGTTGGCGACTCCAGTATTGACGGCATTACTTATGATAATGACTTTAAAGTGGGAGGGGATGTGAAGTTGGGACTTTCCTCTTCCTTGAACCTGGACCTGACCATCAACCCAGATTTTTCACAGGTAGATGTGGACCGACAGGTGGCCAACTTGACCCGTTTTGAGCTCTTTTTTCCTGAAAGAAGGCAGTTTTTCCTTGAAAATGCCGACCTATTCTCCAGTTTCGGGTACGAAACCATCCGACCGTTCTTTTCTCGTCGAATTGGTTTGGGTGTACCGATCATTGCGGGGGCTCGCGTTAGTGGCAACCTCAACAGGAACCTTCGGTTGGGCCTTATGGACATGCAGACGGAAAAAGTGGACGAGACCGGATTGCCCAGTCAGAATTTTGCCGTGTTGTCCTTGCAACAAAAGGTATTTTCGCGGTCAAACATCGGCCTAATGTTCGTCAATAAGGAATCCATGGATTATGATGCCTTGGCCGATAGTTTGAAGACCACTTATAAAAAGTTCAACCGAAACCTTGGCTTGGAATACAACTTGGCATCCAGCGACAATAAGTACACCGGAAAAATGTTCATGCTCAAATCGTTTGGTCCGGAATCAACGGAAAACGGTTTTGCCCAAGGAGCTCATTTGGCCTACAGCAGCAGACAATGGAACTGGCGAGTGCAGCAAGAGTACATCTCCAAAAACTATGTTTCGGAAGTAGGATATGTGCCTCGTAACAATTACATCAAGTTCAATGGCTCGGCCGGTTATTTATTCCTGCCAGCAAGTGAAACAGTGGTCAGTCATGGCCCTACTTTCACCGGACAATACTTTTTTGACCCTAGTATGCATTCCACGGATTATGTGAGCATTTTGGGTTACCAAGTGAACTTTATAAACCGAAGTGCCTTTAGCCTCGATTTCTTTAACGAATATGTGGAACTTTTGGCTCCCTTCGACCCTACCAATACGGATCAACCAGAGTTGGCTACTGGGTCACGGCACCATTGGAACGGGGTGTATATGGAATACACTTCAAAACCGAAAAGCCTTTTTACCTATACGGTCGCGAGTCGATTGGGACGCTATTTTTCCAGTGGATATCGCACCAACTTGAACGCACAATTGGGGTATCGTTTTCAGCCGTATGTAAGTTTGGCGGCCACGTTGAGCTATAACAATTTGGATTTGCCGAGTCCATGGTATACCACCGATTTTTGGCTGGTAGGTTCGGAGGCCGATATCACTTTTACCAACAAATTGTTCTGGTCCAACCTATTCCAGTACAACGAGCAGAGCCGAAACTTTAGCCTCAATTCACGGTTTCAGTGGCGATATACTCCGGCATCCGACCTGTTCTTGGTATTCAACAGCAACGAACAATTGTCCCCGCTTGAAGGAAAAGTGTGGTCGTTGACCCTAAAGATGACGTATTGGTTTAATAGATAAGGTGTTGGTTTTGTTAACTCCTTCTTTTTTTCGATATTGAAAATGCATAGTCAGATGTAAAAGTTAGGCAATTGCATATGCCAACTTCGCTAAAATTGAAAAATGAAGCCAGATTCAGTCCACATCACACAAATCATCCACGAAAACACTTTAAAAGAAAAGCAAGACCATTATGCCGTCTGTTGGATCAAAAATGAAGTGAAATGGATAGAAATCAACCATGTGAAGTACAAAAATGTATCCAACTCCATTTTCTTCCTTGACCCCAAAACAACATGGAAAATCAAAAAGAAGGACGGTTCCACTTCCTGTGGTTACATTTTATATCTGGACAATGAGGTCTTGAACCATCCCTTATTGAGCAATTTGCATATCAATCAGGTTAGGATCTTTAATGCTGGTGAAATTCCATTGTTTAAGCTGAGTCCGGGGATAGAGAAAAGAACTCAGGCCATTTTGGAGATGATCGATGAGCTTTTGGGCTCTCCTTTAAATCATAAAGACGATGCCATCCTGTCTTTGCTGAATACATTTTTTGTGTACTGCGATGGGCAGTGCAATATCAAATCCGTGGCTTCCAATTCCGATTCCAAGACCAATGTGGTCTACAATTTTAAAACGTTGGTGGACAAGCATGTGGTTGAATATCATGAAGTGGCCGAATATGCCGATTTGCTCAACATATCCCCCAAATATTTGAATGAATGTGTGAAGGATGTGTTGAACGTGGGTTCCAAAAGTATCATCATCGAGCAATTGCTGATGCGATCCAGGCATGCCCTTAAATTTTCGAGCAAGACCATTAAGGAAATCAGTTTTGAGCTGGGTTTTACCTCTCCCGATTATTTCAGTTATTTTTTCAAAACGCATACCGGAATCACCCCTTCCACCCTCAGAAACGGATAATTACTCCCAAAATCTAGGATAATACCGTGATTTTCACATTGCCGAATTCTTTGGGCAGATATAATTTGGGACAAACTTAAATTATGGACAGAAAGAAATTCATCAAGACTTCGGGGGCTGGCTTGGGTCTGGCCCTAATTCCGGGATTGGTTCAGGGACAAATGAAAACTGCAAAACCAAGCTCGGTGGAACCCATGGAGCCTAAAATCATCAAAGGAGAGGATGGTATCGTCCTGAATGTTTTGGGTGATATTCAAACTCACAAACTCATCGGGGCTGAAACCGGTAGTCAAATCGTTGAATGGGTAAGCAACGTGGAACCCGGTGTTGGTATTCCACCTCATATACACACCAAGGAGGATGAAATTTTTAGGGTGATAGAAGGAGAAGTGGAAATTATGGTCGGGGGAAAAACAACTCTTTTAAAAGCGGGGGATATTGCCTTTGCCCCAAGGGATGTTCCACACGCCTGGACAGTTGTGGGAACGGAAAAGGCCAAAATGATCGCTTCGGCTTTTCCTGCGGGTATTGAGATCATGTTCGAAGAATTGGCCACCTTACCAGCTGGTCCACCGGATTTTGCCAAGGTGGCCGAAATTTGCGCAAAACAGGGTATCAGTTTCGTTTAATATAACAACAAAATATAGTAGAATGGTTCGGGTGAAAGCTCGGACCATTTTTTATTAAAGCAAATCCATATTTTTTGAGTTGGAGAAATTATTTATTATACAATACTATTTTTTTATTGTTTTTCAATAATTTATTTATCTTTGAAGCATCAAAATAATAATGATAATGAAAAAGATGTCCATTGTATTTCTTCAGGGAATAGTTGTGCTCATTGGAGTTTTGGCCCTATTCCTTTTGGTCCGATTTCCGATGTTGGAAGGAAGGGCCCAGAATCTGGATTTGCTTAGCATTTACACCGACCCTTTCATTTTGTACGGATATGCCTCCTCCATCGCTTTTTTTATAGCTCTATACAAAGCATTCAAACTGCTTGGGTATATCGCCCAGGAAAAACTGTTCTCCACCAACTCCATCAAAACGTTGAGAAGCATTCGCTATTGCGCCATTGCTTCAGGCATCCTAATTGTATTGGCTGGAATTTACATCATGATTTTTCATCATAAAGATGACGACCCTGCTGGTTTTTTGGGCATGTGCATCCTCACCACTTTTATCTGTATCGCAGTAGCAACGGCCATAGTCGTATTGGAAAGAATTTTGCAAAATGCCGTGGACATGAAATCTGAAAACGACCTAACCATTTAAGCTATGCCGATTGTTGTTAACGTGGATGTGATGATGGCAAAGCGAAAAATGTCATTGAACGAACTTTCAGAAATTGTGGGCCTCACCTTATCTAACCTTTCCATTTTAAAAACAGGAAAGGCCAAGGCCATACGCTTTAGTACCTTGGAAGCCATTTGCAAGGCCCTGGACTGCCAGCCTGGGGATATTTTGGAATATGTTAGTGACATTGAACAATAATGGATCACCTTAAATTAATGCTTTCCTCTAACGTCAAATGACGCAATTGATCTTTAGGCAAATACTTTATTGTCAACCCATTTTGGGTATTAGGGAATTGTCTGTGAAATTGTAATCTGAAATAGACTATCTTCAAGTATCGGTCTATATCAGAGAAACGAATCATATCTTTAATTATGACAAAACTTTATCTAGCACTTTTCATTGCAATGATTTTTTGTTCTTGCAAGCAAAAACCCCCTAGCAAAGAATACGTAAATCCAGTAGGAATTCAAAAAGATTCCATTTTGGAATTTTGTCTGTTTAATGCAACGGATTTTGATTTAAACAACATCACAATCGGATTACCCGATACCGTTTTGACATATAAGAAGGTGGAAAAATATTCTCGAACGGAATGGATAAAAGTCGGCACGGCTTATAATTATGGATTTGTAAGGTTCTTTGATATAAAAAACCGAAAGTATTACCACCAACCCATAGATTATGTTGGAGAAACTTTGTGGAAAAAAGGAAAAATGAAATTCATAGTCAAATCTGTGGACTCCATAAATGGATATTTTGATATGGTATCCATATATGATTCAATCAATTATAACTAAAGCTCACACTGGATATAGTCTATTATTAGTTCAATGTTAAGCCACTAAAAGCAATCCCAAAAATCTTCCTGCAGAATTACTTAATATTCTTCAAATTGATTACCTCTTGCTCGGTCAAATGGCGCCAGTGTCCCCTTGGTAGATCCTTTTTGGTAAGTCCAGCAAAGATCACACGGTCCAGTTTGGTCACTTCGTAACCCAAATGTTCAAAGATGCGACGTACAATACGGTTACGACCACTATGGATTTCAATACCCAATTCCCTTTTGGGAGCCCCTTGTACAAAACTGATGCTGTCCACCTCGATTGGACCATCTTCCAACTCCAGACCGGCTTCAATTTTATGAAGATCGGCAACGCTCAAGCTTTTGTCCAAATGCACATGGTAGATCTTGCGCACGCCATGTTTGGGATGGGTAAGCTTTTTGGTCAAGTCGCCATCATTGGTGAAGAGCAACAAGCCCATAGTATTCCGGTCTAAACGTCCAACGGGCAACAAACGGGCGTTACTGGCACTGGAAATCAATTCCATTACAGTGCGTCTACCCTTTTCATCGCTGGTGGTGGTGATAAAGTTTTTGGGTTTGTTCAGCAGGATGTATTCCTTCTTCTCCAAACTGAGCCTTTTGCCATCAAAACGCACATCATCGGAACGTTTTACTTTGTAACCCATTTCGGTGACAGGCTTTCCATTTACTGTCACATTTCCGGCAGCAATATAGGTATCCGCTTCCCTACGCGAACAAATACCTGCATTGGCAATGTATCGGTTCAAACGGACTTCATCTGGATTGGATTTTTTTGGCGGAGCAGCCTTTTTGGGTTGTGGGGCAAATTTTTTGCCCTGTGGCTTTTGGGAATTACCTCCTTCACGGCTGTTTCTGGCCGGTTTACCTTTTCGGTTATTGTCTGATTTCATCATCAGTCATCAATTTTTTGCAAATGTAGTCTTTTTCAGGTCCAAAAAACCTCGGGGACAAATAATTAGAGAATCCGGTTCAGCACCACATCCACATTGATCAATAGAATACTGACCACCCCTGCCACAATGATGAATTTTAGAATATTGTGAAGCCAAACGTAGTGCTTTTTGCCTTCGGCCTTCCAGAGCAAAACCAGAAAAATGATCAGCAAGATAATGCTGGCCGCAAAGTAGAGATACATGTACCCAACATCAAAAGTCTTGATCAACAGGAATGCGGGCACAAGGGTCAAAAGTATCAATAGAGTAATGAACATTTTTGATGTCCTCGGGCCATAAATAATGGGAATGGTCCGGTAGTTCTGGGCCATATCGCCGGCCATACTCTCCATATCCTTGATCATTTCCCGGGCCAATATCAAAAGGAAAAGAAAAAGGGCATGCACAAAAATGACCGTTTTAAAATTGTGGTAATACACGAACACCACAAAAAAGGGTGCAATGGCCAAAGTGGCCGAAACGAGGTTGCCCAAAAAGGGTATCCGTTTAAGTCGATGCGAATAATACCAAATTCCAAAAATATAGGCCGAAAAGAACAGCACGGCCCTAAACGAAATGTAACTGGCCGCGAATACCGCCAAAAAATTCAGTATAAAATAGGTGGTCAATTTAAAGTTCTGGCTCACCAAGCGGTCCAACATACTTTTGGTGGGTTTGTTGATCAGATCTTTCTCGGCATCGTAAAAATTGTTGATGATATAGCCACTTGCAATAACGAGGGCCGAAGCGGTAACGATCAAAAAAAGATTGAGGTCGAAAATTACCTTCCGTAAGGGTATTTCCGGCGCCAAAATGTAGATGGATGCCAAATATTGGGCCAGGGTGATGACCAAAATGTTGTACCCGCGAACCACGGAAAACAGACTCAATAGCTTAAAAAGCAGGAGTTTGTTTTTTCTACTAAGCATGGGATTGCTTTTAGAAGTTGTACACCACCTCTAGGTTATAATCTTTCAGTGCTTTTTTGGCCTTGTCCAAATCCTCGGTGAAGCCCAAAATATAACCTCCGCCTCCTGAACCGCAAAGTTTTAGGTAGTAATCATTGGTTTCGATTCCCTGTTGCCAAAGTTGATGGAACTTGGCAGGAATCATCGGTTTGAAGTGATCCAAGACCACGTGGGAAAGTTGTTTCAGGTTCCCGAAAAGGGATTTGATGTTCCCGTTCAAGAAATCCTCCACGCAGGCATCGGTATGTTTGATGAACTGGTTCTTGACCATGTTACGGAAACCTTCCTGCTTCATTTTTTCCATGAAAATCTGAACCATGGGGGCTGTTTCACCGGTGATTCCGCTATCCAACAAAAACACGGCACCCTTGCCATTGGTATTTTGGGAAGGAATACTGGTAGATTCGATATTATCTTGGGAATTGATCAGAATGGGCAAGCTCAAATAGCTGTTCAAAGGATCCAATCCGGAAGATTTTCCGTGGAAAAACGATTCCATTTTACCGAAAATCCTTTTTAGCTGCAGCAATTTGTCGCGGGTCAAATTTTCAAGAACGGTGATTTTGTCCTTGGCGTAACGGTCGTAGATTGCAGCCACCAAAGCACCGCTACTCCCAATTCCGTATCCTTGTGGAATGGAACTGTCAAAGTACATGCCATTGGCGATGTCGGCTTCCATAGCTTCCATATCAAAGGAAACCAATGCCTCATCATCCTTTTCCAAATTTTTCAAATATCCGGCGAAAGCTTTCAAGCTTGCATTGGATTTTTGGGCCATTTCCGAGGGATTGTTATCCCATTTCAAGGCTCCTTTGAAAAAATTATAGGGAATGGAAAGTCCTTTGGAATCTTTGATGATACCGTACTCCCCGAAAAGCAAAATTTTAGAATAGAACAGTGGACCTTTCATACGCTTACACTAAGATACAAACTATTTTGTTTAATTTTTTAAAAAATACGATAAACAAAACAATTTGCTCTTTCAAATGGAACTCTTTGACAAAAAGCAACGCAAAGAACGTAAAAAAAGTGCTTACCGTCTCAGTTTTAGCTATTTATTTTTTGGGCACCAAGGCCTACACGGTCGTGGATGTAATGGCCATTTTCACAGTGCTTGGCCAATTGGTCATCAATAAATTGATGGACCCTTTCCTTCACATGATCGGGGTAAAGCAAATGCACATTGGCACCTGCATCCAAAGTGAAACAAACAGGCACCTTTGTAGCCTCCCTATATTTCCAAATTTTATGGATAATTTCTAGGGTTGCTGGTTTCATCAACATAAAATAGGGCATGCTGGTCATCATCATGGCGTGTAAAATCAGTGCCTCGCTCTCCACTAATTTGATGAACCCTTCCAAATCCCCATGGGCAAAAATGGGTTTCAGGGCATCCATATTTTGCAATGCCTGTTCAAATCGGTTCCTGGCATAAGGGTGTCCATGCATCAATTGGTGGCCCACGGTACTGCTTACCTGTTTTTCCCCTTTGTGCACCAACAATATGGTGTCTTGGAAGGTTGTGAATACCTCATCCACTACAAATGGATAGGGAACCCCGAACAGATCGGAACTTCCAGGGATATGGTCATGTACCCCAAACTCGATCAACGGACCTTCAACACTCCTACAAGCACTTCCTGATCCCAATCGGGCTAAAAATGAGGCTTTTGTATTAAAAAATGTCTGATCCATTTCGGGCACCATCATTTTTTCGATGTCCATCAAACACAGGGAAAGGGCCGCCATACCACTGGCAGAACTGGCAATACCGCTACTGTGGGGAAACGAATTTGAGGTTTCTATGGTAAAATGATAGTCCTTCAGAAAGGGCAAATAGGCCTCCACCCGCTCAAAAAAAGTAACAATCTTCGGTTTAAAATCTTCTTTGGGTTTCCCTTCAAAAAGCAGCTCAAAAGAAAAATCCCCTGTGTTTTTCTTCTTATCAAAAGTGATGGTTGTGGTGGTAGCACAGGTATCCAACGTAAAGCTGATGGAGGGATTGGCAGGGATCTGTATCGGTCTTTTACCCCAATATTTCACCAAGGCGATGTTACTAGGTGCTTTCCAGGTGGATGTGCCCTTTTGGGGCAAATTCTCATAGTTTTTGGGCAGAAAATCTTTTTCCGTCATGAAACCAAGTTTGGGCAAATATAAGGTGTGACGTCCGTACTGGATATCGGATTCAAATAAATTCTTATTTTAGATGCACATGTACCAACCATGAAAAAAAGAATCGTTTACATAACCATAAGCGTTGCCGTTTGTCTTTTGATCGGTTTTTTGTCGAGCATTGCTACACAGAGTTCGGTGAACGATTGGTACTTGACCTTGAACAAACCTGGATTTACGCCACCCAATTCCCTATTTGCTCCCGTTTGGACCATACTTTACATTTTGATGGGGGTTTCCGCCGGAATTGTTTGGTCCAAGGGGTATCATCACATTTGGGTTAAAACGGCGCTGTACCATTTTGTGTTCCAATTGTTGTTCAATGCGTTGTGGAGCATTGTGTTTTTTGGCCTTAAAAACCCTTTGTTGGGATTGATTGTCATTTTGATATTACTGTCCCTTATCATGCTCACCATCAAATGGTTCCGTATCATTAGCAAACCAGCTGCCCTGCTTTTGGTGCCCTACTTGCTTTGGGTTGCCTTTGCCTCGGCGCTCAACTACAAAATTTGGGAGCTCAATCCTTAGCGGTCATTTCCAAAAGCTTTTGCATCGTTTTTAAATTCCGGGTGGTTGCCTCTACTTTGAGCTTACGTTCTATCAAGTTATTGTTGAGTTTGGCATTTCCATATCCCTTTTTGCAGACCAGATAAACGCATTGATCCGTGATGTGAAAATCCTCGTTGTCGAACTTCTGCTCCTTGAACTGGTCCACTAAACTTTTTTCAGGAGGATTTTTCAAGAGCACAAAATACAGTCTGTTCTCTTCCTCATCCGCAAACGGATTGTTTTTTAAAATGGATTCAACCGCTTCCCGAGTAATTGCCAAGGTCGGCACATCAAATCCGAAATCCTTCAAAATAACGGCGTGCACAACATCCTGAATTTTCTCCTTTCCATTAATATCAGTATCGAAAATGACATTCCCGCTTTGGATGTAAGTCTGTACATTTTGCAACCCAACATGCTCCAAAGAAGCTCGGAGTTCGGTCATTTTTATCTTATGGTGACTTCCCAAATTGATGCCCCTTAACAATGCGATATAGGTATTCATGTTATTTTGGATTCGTTTCTAGAAGTAATTTTAGTAAATTCAAGCGCACTTAAATTAACAAAATGAGCAAATATATCCTTGCTTTGGACCAAGGTACCACAAGTTCCCGTGCCGTGGTCTTCGACCAAAAGGGTACCATCATATCCGTAGCACAAAAAGAATTCACCCAAATATTCCCAAAACCCGGTTGGGTTGAGCACGATCCCAATGAAATTTGGGCCACTCAAGCCGGTATGGCAGCAGAAGCGGTCAGCAAAAAAGGGTTAAAGGCCGAACAAATGGCCGCCATCGGCATCACCAACCAACGGGAAACCGTTGTAGTTTGGGACAGAAAGACCAGTGAGCCTATTTACAACGCCATCGTTTGGCAAGATAAGCGGACTGCTTCCTATTGTGATGAGTTGAAACGACAGGGGAAATCGGATATGATCCGGGAAAAAACAGGCTTGGTCATCGATTCCTATTTTTCAGGGACCAAGGTGAAATGGATTTTGGACAATGTGGAAGGTGCCAGAGAAAAAGCGGATGCAGGAGAACTTGCCATGGGGACCATCGACTCATGGCTTATTTGGAAAATGACAGATGGTAATCTTCATATTACCGATGTGACCAATGCATCCCGAACTTTGTTGTTCAATATCAATACGATGGATTGGGACGAAACGCTTTTGGAACTGTTGACTGTTCCGAGGAACATGCTCCCTGAAGTGAAACAATCCAGTGAGGTCTACGGACATACCTGCCCCAATTTCTTTGCCTCCAAAATTCCCATTGCGGGAATTGCAGGGGACCAGCAGGCAGCCCTTTTCGGTCAAATGTGCACCAAAAAAGGGATGGTCAAGAATACGTATGGCACCGGTTGTTTTATGTTGATGAACATTGGCGAACAGCCCATCGTTTCCAAAAATAATTTATTGACCACCGTGGCCTGGAAAATCAATGGGAAGACCCACTATGCATTGGAGGGAAGTATTTTCATTGCAGGAGCTGTTGTGCAATGGCTGCGCGATAGTTTAAAAATCATCAAAAACTCTTCTGAAGTAGAAAAATTGGCGAGTTCGGTGGACAGTTCCGAAGGTGTGTATTTTGTTCCCGCCTTTGCCGGGCTCGGTGCCCCCCACTGGAACCAACATGCACAAGGCACCCTATTTGGACTTACCCGCGGCAGTACGGATGCCCATATTGCAAGGGCCGCCTTGGAATCCATCGCCTACCAGACCATGGACATTCTAAAAGCCATGGAGGCAGATTCCGGGATTTCCATAAAAGAATTACGGGTTGATGGAGGCGCCACGGTAAATGATATGCTGATGCAATTTCAAGCCGATGTATTGAATACGGTTACGGTACGACCAAAGATCGTGGAGACCACGGTCATGGGGGCGGCCTATTTGGCAGGATTAGCGGTCGGATTTTGGGAAAGTCCAGAAGAAATTCAGGATATCTGGCAAACCGATGCACATTTTAATCCGTCAGAACAACGTGAAGAGATCGACAAAGGTATCCAAGGATGGTATCGCGCCATCAAAGCTTTGGAATATTGGACCGAACATCCTTAAATCAATTCAAAAACAAACTAACATATGACTCCATTTGTTGCAGAGATCGTGGGCACTTTTTTGCTCATTTTATTGGGATGTGGTGTAAACGCCAACGTCTCCCTACAAAAAACATACGGAAATGGTTCCGGTTGGATGGTGATCACCACTGGATGGGCCTTTGCGGTTTTCACGGGCGTTGTGGTTGCTGGGCCATTTAGTGGTGCCCACCTCAATCCAGCTGTAACTATTGGATTGGCTGTTGCTGGAGAATTTCCCATAGATGCGGTACCTAGCTACATTTTGGCACAGTTCATAGGGGCCATGCTCGGGGCGTTTTCCGTTTGGCTCATGAACAAGGAACATTTTGATGCCACTGAAAACGGTGATGCCAAAAGGGGCGTTTTTTGTAATGCTCCCGCCATTCCGAATACTTTCCTGAATCTGCTGACCGAGATTCTCGGAACCTTTGTACTGGTTTTTGCCGTGCTCTATTTTACGGATGCCATGCTTGCTTCGGACAACACCATTATTGGATTAGGTTCTTTGGGGGCATTACCAGTTGCCCTGATTGTTTGGGGAATCGGTCTTTCATTGGGAGGCACCACGGGTTACGCCATCAATCCAGCTCGGGATATGGGCCCACGGATCATTCATGCTTTAGTGCCCATTAAAAACAAGGGAAGTAATGGTTGGGGCTATTCTTGGATTCCAGTGGTTGGACCTATTTTGGGTGCGATTTTGGCCGCTGGCATAGCTATGGTTTTGCAATAAGATTATTCAGAGGATGCAATGGCCTGGGCCGCCAAATAGGCCCCTGTCCAGGCATTTTGAAAGTTGAAGCCACCTGTTATGGCATCCACATTGATGATTTCCCCTGCAAAATAAAGGGTCGGGTGGATTCTGCTTTCAAAAGTCTTAAAATTGATTTCCTTGAGGTCTACCCCCCCGGCGGTTACAAATTCTTCCTTGAAAGTACTTTTTCCATCCACTTTAAAAGTGCTTGCAGTGAGTTGTTCTGACAATTTTTGAAGTTTTTCCTTGGTTAGGTCCGCCCATCTATCCTCCTGTCCAATATTTGCTGCCTGCACCAACTTGGCCCATAACCGTTTGGGGATATCCACGGCATGTGTTCGGAGTACTGTTTTTTTGGCATCAACGCCCTTTATTTCGCGTAAATAGGCCTCCATGGATTCCGTGGTGTATTCGGGGGTCCAATTCACTCTTATTCTAAAAGAATAGTGGTAGTCGTTCAGGATGTTTGCCCCCCATGCACTTAACTTCAAAATGGCTGGGCCACTCAGGCCCCAATGGGTAACGAGTACCGGGCCTTCGGACAAAAGAACCGGCTCTTCTTTGGACAAGCTTTTCAACCCGAGCTCTTCCCTGTCAGAAGTGAACATTCTTTTCGGCATTACTTCCAGAGCCGCATGGGTACTCACCCCTTGTATGCCGTTCAATCTTTCATCATTGATGTTAAAAGTGAACAAGGAAGGAGTTGGAGGTACAATCTGATGCCCCATAGCCTGCAATTGTTCCCAAATTTTCGGATTGCTGCCCGTAGTCAACAATAGCCTTTTGGCATAATAGTGCTTGTTCATGGTGGTCACTTGCCAACCTTCATCCACCTTTTGAAACGCCTTTACCGAACTATTTTTCAGCACTTGCACCCCTAATTTACTCGATTCTCCCATCAAGCAATCGATTATGGTCTGGGAGGAGTCGCTTACCGGAAATACACGGCCATCCTCTTCAATTTTTAAGGAAACCCCTCGTTCCTCAAAAAAGGCCATGACATCAATTGGGGCATATTTATGGAATGGACCCAGAAGTTCCTTTTCCCCGCGAGGATAATTTAGGGTCAGTTCCTTGGGGGAAAATTCACCATGGGTGACATTGCAGCGCCCTCCGCCAGAAACCTTTACCTTGGCTAGTACGCTTTTTCCGCGTTCAAATATGGCAATTTTGAGATGTGGAGCCTTTTCAGCAATGTGAATAGCCGCATAAAATCCTGCTGCACCGCCCCCAACGATTATGACATCGAACATTACTTCACGCGTTCAGGATAGTTGGTGATAATACCATCCACCCCGAAAGATTCCACGAGCTGGATGTCTTCGGGTTCGTTGACCGTCCAGGTGTACACCTTAAGGCCTTCATCTTGTATCTTGGCCGTATTCTCCTTCGTCAATGACTTAAAATGGGGGTTTATGGCCACAGCTTTCAATTCTTTGGCTATATCCAGTGCCCGCAAAGGATCTTGGTCGGTAAGAATGGCAATTTGAATATCCTTGTTATATTCTCGCATGACCTTGAGTTCATCCCACTTAAAACTGGAAATCAGAATATTCTCCGGCAACCATCCCTTATCCTCTATGTAATGAGTAACAATTTTGTTAACCCTATCCGCTGTTCCCGCACCCTTCAATTCAATGTTCAAGGCCACTTTATTGTCTATAGTTTTCAGAACATCCTTCAGCTCTGGAATCTTATGATTACCCTCCAAGGTGAGCTGTCTCACCTCTACAATATTGTAGTCCTCAATTTTTCCGCCCCCATTGCTTAGTCTTGATACGTCCTCATCATGGAACACCACAATTTCTCCACTTTTAATTTTGAAGACATCTATTTCAATCATGTCAACACCAAAATCCATTGCTTTTTGAATGGACGCCAAAGTGTTTTCGGTCTCGTGTCCCATGGCTCCCCTGTGTCCAATGACCAATGGTTTTGAATTTTTCATTTGACAACTGCTGAAAATTAAAATGGCAAAAAAAGCCACAATTACATTTCTGTTCATTGTTTGGTTCGTTTTGTTTTTAAAAATACAACTTGAAACCGAATTGAAAGTTGGTTTTAACTTTATAAAATCGCAAAAAAAATAGAGCAAAATGATTATTGCTCAATTATTTGGACCATATTTTAACGATACGTGAATTTTAATTTGATACATTTAACACATCAATAACCAATTAAAACAACTATTATGTTTTCAAAATCCAATTTACTGGCCACTTTGGTGGGAACTATTGTCATGTTTTTCTTGGGGTACCTGATTTGGGGTATCGCCACTGTAGACTTTTTTGGAGAGCATACGCTTGTAAATGTCATGAAAGAGGTTCCCGATCTGGGAATAATAGCGCTTGCCAACCTCATTGCCGTTTTTGCCCTAAGTACTCTCTATGGAAAATGGGCCCGTGGGCACCACTCCATGGGTGAAGGTTTTCAATTTGGTGCTTGGATCGGAGTTTTCGTAGGGATAGGTATGGGCCTTTTGAACTATGGAACAACCGAATGGATGGATTTGACCGGATACATGGCAGAGGCCATACTTGATATTGTCTTTTATGGTATCCTCGGAGCGGTAATTGGGTTTGTCTATCAAAAAACCGCTGCAAAGGCATAAAAATTAATAACCATCTTTATTAAGGGCGGATTAATCGTAATCCGCCTTTTTTATTCAGCCAACCTAAAAATATAAGACTGCAACGGCGCCAATTGAACGGTTATACTGCCTTGTCCATTTTCAATTTTAAGCTTGGGTTCCACTACATGATACAAGACTTCCTGCAATGGATATTCCCTATTCTCCAATTGCCATTTGGCTATTACATCTCCTGGAACCTTTAGGTCAAGAGTGTAGCTTTTTGTCGTATCAAAATTGGATATAATGATGAGCTTTTCGCTATCGGACCAACGCACATAGGAAAGCACCCGATGGTCATAAGTTGCTGTGTGTTCCTTATTATAAAAATGGATTTCCTGGTATTCCCCCATTAAAGCATCACTTTGAATGGTGAAGTTCAACAGCCGTTTATAAAAATCGCGGAGGCCCTTTTCTTCCGAAGAGAGTTGACCGCCATCAAACTTTTTATCGTTCACCCATCTTTGGTGATGTGGCACCCCAATATAATCGAATATGGAAGTTCTAGAAGGTTTCCCAAACCCTGCATCTTCCGCACCGGGCTCTCCCACTTCCTGCCCGAAATAGATCATGGTAGGGGAAGTACTGATCGTGGCTGAAACAACCATGGCGGGTTTGGCAATCTCCGCTTTACCTACAAACTCTGGACTGGCAATCCTTTGTTCATCATGGTTTTCCAAAAAATGGAGCATGTGGTGTTCAATATCGCCCATGCCTTTTTGAACGACGGGAATGTGGTCCGTCCAACCATATCCTTTCATGATATGCTTGATGCTGTCATAAAGCTCTACCTTGTCGTACAGGTAGTCCATCTTGCCTTTAAAAATATAATCTCGGTATAAACTTGGATTGTAAACTTCGGCTAACAAAAAAGCATCGGGATTCTTCATTTTGATATTGGAATTGAGGTAGCTCCAAAATTCCACAGGGACCATTTCGGCCATATCAAAACGGAACCCATCCACTCCAAAATCGAGCCAATACAAGGCTATATCCTTGAACTTGTGCCATGAATCGGGCAGGGTCTTGTCTTTCCAAAATTCATAATGGGCCTGGTAATCCTTACCGCCGAAATCACTTGGCAGTTCCACAAAATCTTTTGTGCCATCTGGCCTGACCCCATAATTGACCTTTACCGTTTCATACCAATCATAAAAATCGGGTTGGGCCAATCGAGATCCATTGCCGGTCCATTTTGCAGGATTTTCTTCAAACTTGGAATCGGCCATTTTATTAGCCTCACCGCCTAAAGGCAAATACCCCTCTTTCCACTCGGGAACTTTGAAAGCTTGACCTGGGATATAATAAAAGTTATTGTTGACGTCGTATTCTTTATTGGCGTCATCTGCCGCACCAAAATCTTCTACGCCATCAGGATTGGTCTTTCCTTCGTAATTGCGAGCCACATGATTGGGAACAATATCGATGATGACCTTCATTCCCGCCTTGTGCGTCCGATCAATGAGCTCCTTGAATTCTTCCAATCGATTTGCAGGGTCCGTGGCCAAATCTGGGTTTACATTGTAGTAATCCTTTACCGCATAGGGAGATCCAGCACGACCCTTCACCACATCCGGGTCATCATTGGAAATGCCAACAGAAGTGTAATCATTGATCAAAGCATGATGGGGCACACCGGTATACCAAATATGGGTAATCCCAAGATCTTTAATTTCCTTAAGGGCTTTCTCGTCGAAATCGGCAAATTTACCCACTCCATTTTCTTCAATGGTTCCCCAAGGTTTGTTGTTGGTATTGGTATTACCGAACAAACGGGTGAACACTTGATAGACAACAGCTTTCTTTTTCATCGGCATCTCAACTTGTTTCTGGTCGGTTTCCTGTTTGCATGAAGATGCGACCCCAAGCACTACCAGAAAAGTGATGAAGCGATTGATTTTCATGCGGTAATTCTTTTTCCCGGAACCAATTCCACAAACTTTCCATTGACCAATATGGCCAACTTTTGGTCACCTGTCACTTCAAAGAAGGTGCCTTTTTTAGAGGCTATAATGGTAACGATCTGGTTCCTGAAATTGACCTTGAACGAAAAGGATTCCCATTGCTCCGGAATCTGGGGCTCAAATGATAAGGTGTCATCCACAATTCTCATGCCTCCAAATCCTTCCACGATGCTCATCCAAGTTCCGGCCATGGAAGTTATATGAAGTCCTTCTTCCACTTCCTTATTGTAATCGTCAAGATCCAAACGAGATGTTCTTAAATAGAAGGTATACGCCTGCTCCATCCTGCCCAATTTGGCCGCTTGAATGCTATGCACGCAAGGAGACAAAGAGGATTCATGGACCGTAAATGGCTCGTAAAAATCGAAATGTCGCTCAAGATTTTCCTTGCTGAAATGATCTTCAAAAAAGTAAAATCCTTGAAGCACATCGGCTTGTTTGATATAAGGTGATCGCAAGATGCGGTCCCAGCTCCATTTTTGGTTGATGGGGCGTTGGGCCTTGCTCAAATCCTGCACTTTGATCATTTCCTTATCCAAAAACCCATCTTGTTGCAAGAACACCTGATGTTTTTCAGAATAGGGAAAATACATATTGGCAGCAACCTTGGCCCAATCCTTGATCTCGGTCTCGGTCAACTTGGTCTTGGCCATGATCCGTTCATGATCATCAGCGTAATCCTCGGCCACTACCCCAATTTGTTCAATGGCATACTCCATACACCATTTGGCCAAGTAATTGGTATACCAGTTATTATTGACGTTGTTCTCATATTCATTGGGACCAGTGACGCCCAACATAACGTATTTCTGTTTCTCTTCCGAAAAATTGACGCGTTGGTGCCAGAATCTAGCAATCCCGATCAACACTTCCAATCCCATTTTAGGGATATAACTGTAATCGCCTGTGAATCGATAGTAATTATAAACGGCAAAAGCAATGGCTCCGTTCCTATGGATTTCCTCGAAAGTGATCTCCCATTCGTTGTGACATTCTTCCCCATTCATGGTTACCATGGGGTATAGGGCGGCCCCGTTGGAAAATCCTAATTTTTCAGCATTCTCAATGGCCTTGGGTAAATGGTTGTACCTGTATTGAAGCAGGTTCCAAGCCACTTGCTGGTTTTTGGTTGCCATGTAGAACGGCAGACAATAAGCTTCGGTATCCCAATAGGTGCTTCCTCCGTATTTTTCACCGGTAAAGCCTTTGGGACCTATGTTCAAACGGGAATCCTTGCCCAAATAGGTTTGGTTCAGTTGAAAGATATTGAAACGGATGCCCTGCTGGGCCTTTACATCTCCTTCAATAGTAATGTCGCTCATCTCCCAAATTTGGCCCCAATCTTCTTTTTGTTTTTGAAGAAGGGCATCAAAACCCAATTCAGTAGCTTTGTTCAAAACCGTGTTGGCAGCATCTGTCAGTTTATCCTTGGGATGGTTTCTATCCACTGCATACCCTCCAAATTTTATTAGGGTGATGGTTTCATTCTTCCCAGCTTGAACCGTATAGGTGTGTCCTACCAAGGTTTCGGATTGTTCAACCTTTGGAGCTTCTTCAATTTTCTCCCCATCTACAAACACTTCGGCCTGCATAAAAGTGCATACCGAAAAATTGGTCTTCATGGTATGGGAATTCACAAAGGCCCTATTTCCTTCGGAAGTAATGTTGGTAATGTTCCAAAATTTATCGGCCCAGTTACTGTCCATGTTTTTGATGCCTCCATCCACATAGGGTGTCAAGGACACTTCCGCATCGCCATTCAACACTTGAAGATTGTACTGAATGGCCCCGGTTTCATCCAAAGAAAGGCTAAGGAAGCGGATCACCTCCACAGCCACTTCGAGTCCATTGGGCATGGTAGCCACAAAGCTGCGTTTGTACCAACCTTCCTTCATATTGAGCTCGCGACGGAAATTTTCCACCTTTTTACAAGTGTTCAGATCCAAAGGCTCTTGGTTGATAGCGATGTTGATCCCGATCCAATTGGGCGCATTGAGCACTTTGGCAAAATATTCGGGGTAGCCATTTTTCCACCATCCCACTCTGGTCTTGTCCGGATAATAGACCCCTGCAATATAACTTCCTTGGAAAGTTTCCCCGGTATAGTATTCTTCAAAATTGGCACGTTGTCCCATGGCCCCATTGCCTATACTGAATAGGCTTTCAGAGGATTTGACCCTTTCATGGTCAAAACCCTCTTCAATAATGGACCAAGAATCGGCTTTTATATAATCCTGATTCATTGATGTTTAAAATCTTGATGAGCTAATGTAAGCATCCTAAAACATATAGGATGGGGCAAACTTAATGAAATATGGAATCCCTAATGACAAGGGTAGGCTCTAAAATTTTGGTCTGGTAGGTTTCTTCCTCTTCTTCGCTTTCCACTTTGTCAATTAGCAACATGGCGGAAACCTCCCCCATTTTTTCGCCATGTTGGGAAACTACGGTAAGGCTAGGATTGGCATATTTGGATAGCAGCCCATCAGTAAAACCAATGAATGCAATATCCTCTGGAATTTTAAGCCCCTTTTGCTGGGCAAGCCTCATACTGTACACGGCGAAGATCTCGTTGACACAAAGTACGGCATCCACCTTGTGGGTGTCAAAAAAGTCCTTTATTCCTTTTTCATCCATTTCCATGGACGGCATTCTTAGAATTTTGGATTCGTCCACTCCCAGTTTACTCTCTTTTAATGCTTTTAGGTATCCCTGGGTACGGGCCTTACTAACACTCAAGTAATCATCGGTGGTAATGAGGGCTATATTCTTTTTACCCTGTTCAATGAATTTTTTGGTTGCCATGTAAGCACCTAGTTCATCATCGATGATGACCTTGTCACAATCTATTTCATTGGTGATCCTATCAAAAAGCACAACCGGAATACCTTGATCGGTCACTTCCTTCAAGTGATTAAAATCCCCTTTTTGTTGTGTTTCGGAGGACAGGGACATGATGAAACCGTCAATACTTCCGTTGGCCAACATTTCCATATTGATGACCTCTTTATCAAAAGATTCTTCGGAAAGACAGACGATCACGTTATACCCTTTGGCATTGGCATATTTTTCTATACCACGTATCACTGTGGTAAAAAAGTGGTGCACAATGTCCGGAATAACCACACCAATGTTCTTGGTACGTTTGTTCTTTAGGCTAATGGCAATGTTATTCGGCTTATAGTTATAGAGCTTGGCAAATGCCTGCACTTTTTCCTTGGTATCCCTACTGATTTCCTCACTGTTCTTAAGTGCTTTGGATACGGTTGAAATAGACACCTCTAACTCCCTGGCAATATCCTTTAAGGTAATCTTTGGTTTCAATGTGGTATAAATTTAGTCCAGATAGAATCAGTGCAGAAAATTACTCAATATTGGAACAAGGGAGTGGAAGAATTTGTCTTTTTAACAAAAATGATGAACTGAACCAAATAAACTTCGCCCCAAATGTTAACACAATCAAAAAATAAAAATCATATATTAGTGCCTATATTAAGGATTTCTCTAAATCGATTCGTTTATTTTGAGATATAGACAAACTAGCTTGAAAAGATTTAGTAACCCTTCATAAATCCAAAGTTATTAACACGAAACCGTTTTCGTAATACATTGCAATATGCTTAAATTTTGATTAACATTATTTTTATATATGTTTAACACTTGAATTAAAATTAACTAAACTTAAAATTAATTATTTATGAAGATTACGCTACTAAAAAGCTTTTTGGTGCTTGGGGCATTTTTATGCTTTGGCATGATAAAGGCTCAGACAGTATCAGGTACCGTTTCTGACTCAAACGGACCTTTGCCAGGGGCAAGCGTATTGGTAAAAGGCACTACCAATGGTACGCAGACCGATTTTGACGGTAATTACACCCTAAACGGCATAGATGGTACAGCTACTTTAGTTTTTAGTTACATCGGTTACAAGACGCAAGAAGTTGCGGCAAACGGCCGATCAACTATTAATGTAACCTTGGAAGAAGACGCACAAGCTTTGGACGAGGTGGTAATCATTGGTTACGGCCAAACAACGATTAAGGATGCGACCGGTGCAGTTGCCGCGGTAACCTCCGAGGAATTTAACGGTGGTGTTATCGCTTCCCCTGAACAATTGATCCAAGGTAAGACCGCGGGTGTTCAGATCACTCAAACAAGTGGTGAGCCCGGTGCAGGAATGAACTTGAGGATTAGGGGTTCCAATTCCATCCGATCTAACAACAACCCTTTGTTCGTTGTGGATGGTATTCCATTGTCCGGTGAATCCACTACTCCTTCCGGCGGGGACGTAATCAATGGTGGTAACGCTACAAGAAACCCATTGAACTTTATCAACCCGAACGACATCGAAAGCATGTCGATCCTTAAAGATGCCTCCGCTACGGCCATCTATGGATCCAGGGGTGCCAATGGTGTTGTGATCATTACCACTAAAAGTGGTAAAGCGGGCAAGAGCGGTGTTTGGGAGTTCAACTCAAACCTAAGCATCTCATCCCCAGCCAACAAGTATGATTTGTTCAACGCAGATGAATTCTTGTCCAACACAGCATCCATTAGAAGTCAAGCCATTGCCGATGGTAGTGATTATGGATATGATACTGATTGGCAAGATTACATAACAAGAACAGTTGCCTCTCAAAATCAAAACCTTTCTTACTCCAGAAATTATGGAAGTGGCAATATTAGGGCAACGTTCTCTTATGGAAAGCAATTTGGTATCATTGAAAAATCAGAACAAGAGCGTATTACAGGAAGGATCAACGCAGGACATAGGTTTTTTGATGATAAATTGAGGTTGAACCTTCAGGCCTCCATCTCAAGGGTTAATGACGCTGCTCCTCCAATTAGTGGTAACTCAGGTGCCAGTGGTAACCTTATTGGTGCGGCCTATTCTGCCAATCCAACATGGCCTGCCAGTCCAGATTTCTTCTTGGAAGGGAACCAATTGAACCCAGCCAACTATTTGGCCAATTATCAAGCAGAGACCCATACCAACCGTGCACTGGTTAATTTTTCTGCGGAATACGATTTCATTCCTGAACTAACTGGTAAAATCAATGTGGGTTATGATGATTCTGAAGCTACAGCATTGACCGCCGTTTCTTCAAACATCAACAACTTTAACCGGGTAACCGGAAATGGGCAGGCGGCATACAACCAATTGAATGCCACCAGTAAACTTTTGGAAGCCACTCTTAACTATAAAAAGGATTTTGACAATTCTTCTTTAGATGTTATTGTGGGTTACTCTTTCCAAGATTTCCAAAGAAAAGGGTTTAACTCCCAAGGATGGCAAGCTTCTTCCACGGAACTAAATCAAATGATGGATGATCTTGTGGAAAATGTGGATAACGTTAGAAACAGTATTAGTGGCGCATACCAACAAGCTGGTTATGCACCCAATGGAAGCTTTATCAACCGTATCATTCCTTTTAGTGATACCGAAAGTCTTCCTGCTGCAGGAGGTGCATATACATCGGTTTGGGTTGATACTTATGACAACACCGATGAATTGCAATCTTTCTTTGCAAGAGCAAACTTTTCCTTGAACGATAAATTCTTGTTCACTGCAACGGTAAGAGCTGACGGTTCTTCAAGATTTGGGGGTGACAACCAATACGGTTACTTCCCTTCTGGAGCCTTTGCCTGGAAACTTAGCGAAGAAGATTTCGTAGGAGATAACATATCAACCTTAAAATTAAGGATTGGTGCCGGTATCACTGGTAACCAAGAAGGTTTGGGTTACGCCAACTATTTAAGAAGGGTACGTTTCTCAGGTCCTGGGATAACTGATGATGGAAACATCAACAGACCAGGTACAGAGACCGTTGCCGTGCAAAACCCTGCCCTTAAATGGGAGTCTACTTTGGACTTGAACATGGGTCTTGATTTTGGTTTCAACAATGACCGTTTCAATGGATCTATCGATGTGTATCGCAAAGAGACCAAAGACCTTTTGTTCAGACAATCTGCTGCAGCACCTGCATTTGACCCATTCGTTTTCAAAAACCTTGAAAATGGAACTGTGATCAACCAAGGTGTGGAATTGGCATTGAACTACGACTTTATCCAATCAACCGATGTTAACTTCTCCTCTTCCTTCAACGTTTCTTACAACAAGAACACCGTGGAAGGTCTTAATGGAACAACCGCCAACTTTGGTGAGTTGAACGGACCAGGTCTATCAGGTGCCTTTGCACAAAGATTGGGCGAAGGAATGTCATTGTTCTCCTTCTACATGGCAGAATATTCTACCGACGCAAACGGAACACCAAACTTTAACCCAGACGAGAAAGTATTCGTAGATAAAGACGGTCTTCCTGATGTGAACGCTGGTCTTTCCTTGAACCTAAGGGTGAAAAATTGGGATGTTTCCACTTATTTCACAGGTCAATTCGGTTTCTATGTGTATAACAACACTGCAAACGCATTCTTGAACAGACCTACTTTTGAAACAACTAGGAACGTTACTCAGGAAAGTTTGGACAAGAACATTAGCCAAGAAGTATCTACCCTTTATTTGGAGAAAGGTGATTTTATCAGGTTCCAGAACGCAACCATTGGGTACAATGTGCCTCTTAGTGGAAACGGAGGGCTAAAATCACTTAGATTGTCCCTAACAGGTCAGAACCTATTATTGTTCACCGATTATAGCGGTCTTGATCCTGAAGTTTCTTCAAGCACTGGTGATTTCGGAACTGGTATTCCTAGTGCCAGTATTGATTACACGGCTTTCCCAAGACCAAGGACTTTCACTTTGGGTATCAACGCCAAATTTTAATAAAAAAAGCAATGAAAAAAGTAATGAAACAATCGAACAAATTTGCAACAATCTCGTTGTTCGTAACTATACTGCTTGCTTCCTGTACCAACTTGGAAGTAGAGCAAACCGATTCCTTACTAGCGGAAGGCTTTACTGGTATACCAACAGCTGATGAGGCTGCCAGTCAGGTTACCGCTATGTACAACAACGTAAATGGATATGTTGGAGACCAAGCTAACCTTTTTGCTTTGAGCGAGGTTACTACTGACGCACTTTTGGTTCCCACCAGAGGTTCTGACTGGGGTGATAATGGTATCTGGAGACAATTGCACCAGCACAGCTGGACCCCAGAACACTCTTACATCCTTAACGTTTGGAACCAATGGAACGAGCTTCAACTTGGAGCTAGTGAGGTTTTGGATTCAAGATCCGCTTCCTCAACTGAATCTATTGGTCATGCAGCTTTCTTGAGAGCATTGGGTGTATTTGTGATTCTTGACAACTTTGGTCAAGTTCCGTTCAGGGACACTCAAAGTGATCCATTGGCCGATCCAGTGGTTTTGACCGGTGAGGATGCAGTTGCCCAAATTTTGGGTGATTTGGATACTGCAGAGAGCAATCTTCCGGCTGCTGCTGCAGGAAGTGACAATAGAAGGGCCACTAAAGCTGCTGCACGCTTTTTAAGGGCTAAAGTGCTTTTGAACAGACATATTTACAATGGATCTGGTAGCGCTGCCGCTTCAGATATGACCGAGGTAATTTCCTTGGTTGATGAAATTGCCGCTGAAGGATATGAGCTTACAGCCGGATATTTTGACCTGTTTACTCCAGATGCCAATAATGAGATGATTTGGTACATTCCAACATCCGTAGGTAACAGAATTTTCAACACCCTTCACTACAACTCTACCGAATTAGGTGGTGGTGGTTGGAATGGATTCAGCACTTTGGCTGAGTTCTACGACCTATTTGAAGGAGATGCGAACAACAACCGTGGACTAAACAATGGAACCTTAAGCGATGGTCAAGAAGAACGTAGAGGTTTTGTACCTCCTGGTGGCGTTGCTTATGATGGTAGTTTTGGTACAGATGACAACAATGATGGTTTTGTAGATGGTTCTAACGTTGGTTATGGTTTCTTGATCGGTCAACAATATGCTGGTAACGGTGCTGCCCTAACTGATAGGGGAAGTAACCCACTTTCTTTCACAAGGGAATTTGTAAGTGCAGTTGATAATCAACCAAGCCTTGTGGACAACAACGAAATCACCGGCATCCGTGTGATCAAATACAATCCAAGAAACGGTGCATTTGCTGAGCACAGTGTTTTCTTCCGTTATTCAGATGCCCACCTGATGAAGGCTGAAGCATTGATGAGAAGCGGTGGAGACCCAACTTCTTTGGTGAACGAGCTAAGGACTATCAGGGGAGCCACTCCTCTAGGTTCTGTTTCTGCTCAAGATCTTATTGATGAAAGAGGAAGGGAATTGTACATCGAAGGATGGAGACGTAACGATATGATTCGTTTTGGACAATATACCAAAGATTGGGAATTTAAGGATGATGCAGCTGTTGGTGATACCAACCGTCATTTGTTCCCTATCCCTTCTACCCAAATTATTCTTAACCCTAATTTGGTTCAGAACCCAGGATATTAATATTATCAAAGTTTAAGTTGTTTTTATAACATGGAAAGGCCACCGATCGGTGGCCTTTCTTTATTATGATAATGCTTATTAAGCGTTTATTAATCCTTTTTTTGATAAACATTAATAGTAAGCCTGTTCCCATTCCCTCTAGAAATAAGTATCTTGAACCGCGCTATTGAAAGATAAAATGAGAGGACTCTATCGCTTGGTTTTTGGGATGATCCTAACCCTTATCGGTTGTCAAAAAGCTGGACCAAAAACATTGTTTGATCTGAAAGATTCCCGTGAAACCGGAATCCAGTTCAAAAATGAACTGGTGCAGACCCCAGAACTCAACATTCTCAACTATCTCTATTTTTACAACGGGGCAGGTGTTGCCGCGGGCGACTTTAATGGCGATGGCTTGGTGGACCTCTATTTTACCTCCAACCAAGGTGCTGACAAATTATACCTCAACAAGGGCCATTTCAAGTTTGAAGACATTACTTCCAAAGCACAAATCCAAAACGATTTTGGCTGGACCACCGGCGTTACCCACGTAGATATCAACAACGATGGTCTACTGGACATCTACATCTCCAAAGTGGGCGACCATGGGAAAATCCAAGGTCAAAACCTATTGTACATCAATCAAGGTAATAACAAAGATGGAATCCCGACCTTCAAAGAGGAAGCTGCAAAATACGGCCTTGATTTTATCGGATATTCCACTCAGGCCGCCTTTTTTGATTATGACCTAGATGGTGATCTCGACATGTATCTCATGAACCATTCCGTAAATCCAAATAGATCTTATGGTAAAGGTGCCAAAAGAAAAATGGTGGATTCCATGTCCGGGGACATCCTTTTTAGGAACGATGAAGGATATTACAACAATGTCTCCAAGGAGGCCGGTATCTTTCAAGGAACCATTGGCTATGGTTTGGGACTGGCCATCAGCGACATCAACAACGATGGGTACCCAGACATTTACATTGGCAATGATTTCTTTGAAAACGACTACCTCTACATCAACCAAAAAGATGGCACGTTTAAGGAGACCATCTCCGAAGACGATAAAAAATTAGGCCATACCACTCACTTTTCCATGGGAAATGATATAGCGGACATTAACAATGATGGGCTTTCCGACATCCTTTCCCTTGATATGCTCCCTGAAGACTTGGAAACCTATAAAACTTCCGGGCTTGAATATGCCTATCCGGTGTACCAGCAGTATTTAAAAAATGGTTTTGCCCCGCAGTTCATGCAAAATGCATTGCATTTGAATCTTGACGGGGAAAATTTCGGGGAAATTGCCAACCTTAGCGGCATCGATGCCACAGAATGGTCTTGGGGTGCCCTCTTCGCCGATTTTGATAATGATGGCTTCAAGGATCTATTCATTTCCAACGGTATACAAGGGGTGACCAATGATATGGACTACATCAATTACATATCCAACGAAGAGATACAAAAAACCATTGAAAAAGGACTCACCGACAAGGATATGGAGGTAATCGACCACCTACCTGCTAAAAAAGTCCAGAACTATTTTTATAAGAACAATGGAGAAGCAACTTTTACCAATGTGACCGAAACCTGGGCACCACAAATGACTTCTTTCAGCAACGGTTGCGTCTACGCTGACTTGGACAATGATGGGGATTTGGATGTGGTAGTCAACAATGTGAACCAGGAAGCTTTTTTAATGGAGAACACACTGCCCAAGAGCAACTTTGTCAAAATCAAATTTAAGGGCAGTCCAAAAAACAGATTGGGACTTGGAGCAAAAGCCATTGTCTATTACAAAAACAATAAATCGGTCCAAGAAAATATTGCCACAAGAGGTTTCCTCTCTGCTAAGGATTATACCCTAAATTTTGGAGTCGGGCAAGATTCCATCATCGATTCCATACAGATCATTTGGCCCAGAGGAACATTTGAAACATTACGGAACATCACTTCAAACCAAACCCTTGAAGTTACTCCCACCAATGCTTCAGGAAATTTTTACGCGAACACATCAGAATCATCAACATCGGAATATGTTTTGCTCGAAAATCCGATTGATTTTGTCCACAAAGAATATCCTTCACTGGACTTCGACAGAAATCCGTTGGTGCCTTTTGCCTATTCCAATGAAGGGCCATCCATTGCGGTGATTGATTTCAACAAAGATGGTCACGATGATCTTTTTATTTGTGGCGGCAAGAATCAACCCTCGGCACTTTTTCTTCAAGATGAACAGGGAAATTTTAATTCATTTCAACCTGAATTGTTCGAAAAGGAAGCTATCAGCGAGGATGTTGATCAAGTCTTTTTCGATGCTGATAACGATGGAGATCTTGATCTCATCATTGTTAGCGGTGGTAACGAATTCACCAGAGGCAAACCGCTTCAACCCCGCTTCTATAAAAATGAAAACGGTCAACTTCTATTAGAAGAAAACACATTTGATGGACTGGTTGTGAACGCATCCAAAATAGCTGCTGTTGATATAGATGCCGACGGAGATTTGGATATTTGCATCGCCTCGAACACACCATCCACAGAATTCGGTAAAAAATCTGAACAATTCCTCTTTGAAAATGATGGAAAAGGAAATTTCAAGGAAATAACGGCTTCGTTTGCTCCAGATTTTCAGCACATAGGCAATGTAAAAGACCTTGTTTGGGCCGATTTGGACCACAATGGTTATCCAGACCTGATCGTTGCAGGCCACTGGACCCCTATCACCATCTTTTTGAACGATGGTAAAAAACTAATAGAGCAGAAAAACAACGACCTTCAAAACACGAACGGTTGGTGGAATTGCATTGAACTTGCCGACCTGGACAATGATGGAGACCTGGATATTTTGGCAGGAAACTGGGGATTGAACACCAAATTTCAAGCTTCCGAAGAAAAACCAATCACCTTGTATATCAATGATTTTGATGGTAATGGGTCCATTGAAACAGTGGTGACCCATTTTCACGGGGATAAGGAAACGGCCTTTGCATCAAAAGATGAACTGGCGAAACAAATGCCTTTCCTGAACAAAAAATTCCTGTTCTACAAAGACTTTGCAAAAGCCTCGCTTGAAGAACTTTTTGGCAAAGACAAACTGGACGCATCTGTCAAGCGACAAGTATACGTTTTGGCTACGACATACTTTGTAAATGATGGTCAAGGGAACTTTACTTCCAAAGAACTGCCGTGGTTGGTTCAATCGTCCTCTGTAAACGATATTTACTTGGAAAGAAATGACAAAGAAACGATTAATGAAATATTAATGGTGGGCAATAATTTTGAGATAAGCACCCAACTTGGTAGATTAGACGCTTCGCACGGGTTTTTATTGCAAAATGATGAAAGTGGCAACATAAGCTATACGCAAAGCTTGGGGATTTCTGGTGCTGCCCGAACGATCAAAAAAATAAACGTAAATGGGAAAGAAGGGTTCATCATTGCATTGAACAACGAAGCTCCCATTTTTTTAGTGAAAAAACTGCACAATAAATGAAACTGAAATATGCTGTTACATGCCTTTTGATTCTTGTTGCGTTGGCATGTAAAAACAAGGAGGCCGATAACAAAACCGAAGAGGAGCAAAAAGAAACGCTTTTTACTTTGATGACCCCTGAAGAAACTGGTGTGACTTTCGTTAACAAAGTTGAAAACCAAAAGAATTTCAATATTTTCAAATACCGGAATTTTTATAACGGCGGCGGTGTGGCCATTGGTGACATCAACAATGATGGTTTGCAGGATATCTATTTGACCGGTAACATGGTCGCCAACCGACTTTACCTGAACAAGGGTAATTTTCAGTTTGAAGACATTTCAGAAAGTGCCGGGATCATGGGAAACAAACCTTGGTCTACAGGAGTGGTGATGGTGGACATTAACCAAGACGGTCTGTTGGACATTTATGTTTGCAATGCCGGCAATATGGAAGGTAACAATCACGATAACGATCTGTACATCAATAACGGTGACCTTACCTTTACCGAAAGAGCGGAGGAATACAACCTGGCCAAAACTGGTTTTACCACCCATGCCTCATTCTTTGATTATGACAAGGATGGCGACCTGGATGCCTATATCCTAAACAACAGCAATATTCCCGTAAGTAGCCTTGGTTATGCCGAACAGCGCGACGTACGTGCACAAGATTGGGAAGGTGTGCCGGATATTTTCAAAGGTGTGGGCGATATGCTTTTGCGAAACGATAACGGCAAATTTGTAGACGTTAGCGAAGAAGCCGGGATTTATGGAAGTCTTATTGGGTTCGGCTTGGGCATTTTGGTAACCGATTTCAACGGAGATTTATACCCTGACATTTATGTGTCCAACGATTTTTATGAGCGGGATTACCTCTATATCAATCAAAAAGATGGCACGTTTAAGGAAGAAATCAAGGATTGGACCTCACACCTTAGTCTATCCGCCATGGGTATCGATGTGGCCGACATCAACAACGATGGCCATAACGACATATTTATCACTGATATGCTCCCTGAGAAGGAAAATAGGGTAAAATCTGTCATGGAATTTGAAGGATACAATGTTTTTAACCTTAAACAAGGTAAAGATTTTGGTCAACAATACATCCAGAATACCCTTCAGCTTAACAATGGCAACGGTACTTTTTCAGAAGTGGCCTATTACAGCGGCATTGATGCTACGGACTGGAGTTGGGCAGGATTGATTTTTGACATGGACAACGATGGCCTGAAGGATATTTTTATTACCAACGGTATCAATCACGACCTGACAGACTTGGACTTTGTGGACTTTTTCGCGAACGAGATTGTTCAAAAAATGGCATTGACAGGTAAAAAGGAATCCATTGATTCCATCATCAGTAAAATGCCCATCAAACCGCAACCCAATTTCGCCTACAAGAACAATGGTGATATCTCCTTCAAAAATGCGAACAAGGAATGGGGCTTTGAGCTCCCCTCTCGTTCCAACGGGGCCGCTTACGCCGATTTGGACAATGATGGTGATCTTGATTTGGTGATCAATAACGTGAACACACCTGCCTTTATCTATAAAAACAATTCGGAAACCCAACTGAACAATAACTACATTCAGTTGAAGTTCAAAGGTCCTAAATCCAATATTTTTGCTGTAGGTGCCTTGGCCAAATTTTATTTTGGTGGAAATATCGTGAACCAAGAACTGATCCCTTCGCGAGGATTCCAATCTTCTATGGGTTACGAAATGAACATAGGATTGGGGAAAACCGAAAAATTGGATTCCATTAGGGTAGTCTGGCCCGATGATCTTACCGAGAAATTGGAAAATGTACCCGCCAACCAGGTCATTACCTTTGATCATACCAATGCCAAGGAAACGTACAAACTTCCAAAGGAAAATGCTGTAAAATCGTATTTGAAAGCTTTGGAATCCAGTTCTTTTGTAACACATCAAGAAGACAATTATAATGACTTTGACTACGAAGGACTTATTCATAAAAAACTCTCCCAAGAAGGACCTTCATTGGCCGTTGCCGATATCAATGGTGATGGGAATGAGGATTTCTACATTGGAGGGGCCAAGGGGCAACCGGGAACGCTTTATGTGCATTCCGGAAATGGCAAAGTGGCTTTGAAAAAATTGGCTGCATTTGAATCCGACAAAGATTTTGAGGATGTTGCCGCTGCCTTTTTTGATGCGGATGGCGATGGAGACCAAGACTTGATGGTAGGTTCAGGAGGCAACAATGTTCAGGAGCAACGAACTTACAGGGCTCGTTTATATTTGAACGATGGCAAAGGAAATTTCACAAAATCCCCGAACGAGTTACCGTCCACTTTTAAGAACATATCTACCATTGCCCCCTATGATTTTGATAATGATGGGGATATGGATGTATTTATTGGATCACGCAGTGTTGTAGGTGTTTATGGCCTTTCTCCCGATCATCTTCTTTTGGAAAATATGGGAGATGGTACTTTTACCGATGTTACGGAACGTTTGGGTTACGACCTTAAAAATGCTGGAATGGTCACCGATTCCAAATGGGTGGATGTTGATGGTGACAACAAAAAAGATTTGGTGATCACCGCCGAATGGGACACCCCGAAAATCTACAAAAACACGGGGCGAAGACTGACCAAAATGAACACCTCTTTGGATAGTTTGTATGGATGGTGGAATACAGTGGAAGCAGCGGATCTTGACGGTGATGGTGACCTAGACCTTATTTTGGGCAACCAAGGATTGAACCTACATTACAAGCCCACCGAGTATGCGCCGATGAAAATGTGGATCAACGATTACGACAACAACGGAACCATTGAGCAAATCGTAACCCTTCAAGAAAATGGAGGTGATTATCCCATTCATCAAAAAAGGGAATTGACCGAACAATTGCCCACGCTCAAAAAACAGAACTTGAAGGCTTCGGACTACGCGAACAGGACCATTCATCAATTGTTTCCTGAAGAAGTGATTTCCAAATCCATTGTGAAAAAAGTGGAGACTTCAGCCTCGGTGATCGCCATTAATGAAGGTGGTGGAAAGTTCCGAATCCAAAACTTGCCCCCGAGGGTTCAACTATCCTGTATTTGTGACATCACCTGTACCGATGTGAACAACGATGGAAACTTGGATTTGATCATGGCCGGGAATAATTTCGAGTTCAAACCACAATTTTCAAGATTGGATGCCGGCCAAGGCAACCTTTTGTTAGGGGATGGCAAATTGGGCTTCACTTGGCAAGAATACAACACCAGTGGATTCAAATTGAGGGACGAAGTAAAATATATGGAACAGTTTAAGGACAAAAACGGTAAAACCTTTGTCATAACGGCCATCAACAACAGCAAACCCAAGATTTTTGCCATCAATGAATAGGTTTTGGTCCATATCATTTGCGCTACTCCTTGTGGTTTCGTGCAAAAAGGAAGGTAGCCTTTTTGAAACTCCCGAACCCAAGAACACAGGTATCGAGTTCACCAACACTTTGACCTCAACGGATGATCTCAGCATTCTGGACTATCTCTACTTTTATAACGGTGGTGGTGTTTCCATTGGGGATATCAACAATGATGGGCTGCCAGATATTTTTTTTACCGGAAATCAGGTCAAGAATAAACTATATCTAAACAAGGGCAATTTAAAGTTCGAGGATATTTCTACAACTGCGGGTATCGAGGGCAACAGTACTTGGAATACCGGCACTACCATGGCCGATGTAAACGGGGATGGCCTTTTGGACATTTATGTTTGCGCTGTTGTCGGCATTAACGGGTTCAATGGGTTCAATGAACTGTATATGAACAATGGCGACAACACGTTTACCGAAAGTGCTGCCAAATATGGTCTCGATTTTGATTCCTACAGCTCCAACGCCACTTTTTTTGATTATGATTTGGATGGTGATCTGGACCTTTATTTGCTCAACCATGCCGTGCATACCCAAAATTCCTTTGGACGATTTGATCTTAGGTACGAACGCCGCTATGAAACTGGAGATAAACTATTACGAAATGATGATGGCAAGTTTGTAGATGTAAGCGAAGAGGCCGGAATCTATGGTGGTATCAACGGATACGGTTTGGGATTGGCCATTGCCGATTTTAATCAAGATGGGTACCCCGATATTTATGTGGGCAATGACTTTCATGAGGATGATTACTATTATTTGAATAATGGGGACGGCACGTTTACGGAAAGTCTCAGAAAATATTTTGGGCATACCAGTAGGTTTTCCATGGGTAATGATGTGGCCGATATCAATAATGATGGCCGACCCGATTTTATGTCGTTGGACATGCTGCCCGAAGACGAAGTGGCCTTGAAATCATCCGAAGGCGATGATAACATCCAAACCCAAAAGATGCGGATAGACCGTTTTGGATATCATTATCAATTTACCCGTAACATGCTTTTTGTGAACCAACCGGATGGCAATTTTATGGAAACCGCCTTGATGAGCGGCATAGCCGCCACCGATTGGAGTTGGAGCGCGCTTTTTGCCGATTATGACCTGGATGGCCATCAAGATGTGTTCATTTCCAACGGTATCCCAAAAAGGCCCAATGATCTGGACTTTATCAATTTTGCCTCGAACGATCAAATCCAACAAAAACTGGACAATTCCAAACTTGTTGATGAGAAGGCTTTGGACCTTATGCCTTCAGGAAGTGTACACAATTATGTGTTCCAAGGAAACGAAAACCTCAACTTCAAGGACATGTCCGGCAATTGGATTACCAAGGATACTTTGATTTCCGGTGCAACGGCCATGGCAGATCTGGATGGCGATGGGGATATGGACCTGGTGACCAATAACATCAATCAACCAGCATCTTTGTACATCAACAAGGCCAATAAAAAAGGAACCTATCTTGAACTAAAGTTCAAGTTTGGCGGCAAGAACACTTTTGGAATAGGCACCAAGGTTTTTTCGTATCAAAATGGGGGGCTTCAGTTCAAGGAATTGTTCCCAACTCGGGGATTTCAGGCGTCATCGGAACCCATGATCCATTTTGGGTACGGAAACGTTCAAAAGATAGATTCCATCAAAATTATTTGGCCAGATAGGACTTATCAGGTGATGAAAGATGTTGAGGTGAACCAAACTCTTACCGTGTCACCCGAAAACACCAAACCATTTGATTACAACACGTTACATCAACCTAAAAAACAACTCTTTACTCCTATTGTCAACAATTTGGGATTGGACTTTACCCATGTAGAGGACAACTATACCGACTTTAACCGTGAGAAACTGATTCCGTATCAAGTTTCGGACAGAGGTCCGGCTGTGGCCATTGGTGACCTAAATAATGACGGAAAAGAAGATGTGTATTTTGGAGGTTCCAAATTTGTACCGTCACACATTTACGTGCAACAAGATTCCATTTTTGTTGAGAAGAACTACCCAGTTATCCAAAAAGATTCGGTTAAGGAAATTATTTCAGCAGCCATTGCCGATTTCAACAACGATGGTAAAAATGACCTGTTCGTAACTTCTGGAGGCGGCGACTTTTTTGGTAAATCGGAAGCCCTTTTGGACAATTTTTTCGTTCAGCAGGATTCCACTTTTGTCTCGTTGGATCTACCGCAATTCTTCCAGAATTCTTCTGTAGTGCGTCCGTTCGATTTTGATCAGGATGGCGACTTGGACATTTTTGTAGGAGGTCATACCATTACTGGTCAGTTCGGAGCTGCGGCAACGTCATATATTCTGGAAAACGTCAAGGGATCCTTCCAAATTTTCAAAGGATTTGAAAAGCATTCCAAAGGAATGGTGACAGATGCCCTTTGGAGTGATTTTGACCAAGACGGTCAAACGGATCTGATCTTGGTTGGGGAATGGATGTCGCCCAAATTCCTTAAAAATGATAAGGGCCAATTCAGTTTGGTGAATGAAATAGATTTAAAGGGACTTTGGCAAACCATAGAAGCATTTGATATGGACCATGATGGAGATGTGGATTACCTGCTTGGCAATTGGGGCACCAATACCAAGTTCAAGGCATCTAAGGAATATCCCATGAAGCTATACTTCAATGATTTTGATGAGAATGGACAGACCGAGACGGTCACTGCCATGGAAAAAAATGGGAAGTACTATCCATTGGAGACCTTGGACGGGTTGGCCTCGCAATTGGTTTTCCTTAAAAAGAAATACAACAGCTACAAAGCCTTTGCCGGAAAGACCATGGAGGAACTTTTTGGCAACGATGCCCTAAAAAATTCCACCTTATTGGAGGTCAACACACTTCAGTCTGGATTTTTGAGAAATGACAACGGAAAATTTGTTTTTGTTCCGTTTTCAAATGACCTTCAGGTTGCACCGATCATGGCGTTCCTAGTGGACGATTTTGATGGGGATGGCCAACAAGAAGCCTTAGTTGGCGGCAATTATTTCGGTGTAAAACCGTATCACGGGCGTTTGGACTCCTTTCCAGGTGCCCTGATCAAAAATGAAAAAGAAGTGGTCCTAGGCAATGTTTTGGGTCTGGATTTCACGAAGAAATCCATCCGACACCTAAAAACCATCACCCTGAACGGACAAAAATATCTATTATCAGTATTCAACAACGACAAAGCACAAGTCTATAAAATTAATTAATCAAGAGGCCATGAAAGTAAAAGTTAGTTTAATCGCATTCGTACTATTGGTACTGACCTCCTGTCAAAAGAAGGAAGAACCCATTGTAATCACTGCAGAGGAATTCCACCAATCTGTGGACAAGGTCATTGAAGTAATGATCCACGACATCTTCTCCCCTCCGGTTGCCAGTAGGATATTTGCCTATCCCAACATTGCCGCATACGAGATCATTGCCAAAAAAGATGGCCCATACAAATCTTTGGCCGGGCAAGTAACGGGATTGACCAGTATACCAGACCCAAAAAACAAGGAAAATGTAAATTATGATCTTGCAGCCCTTGTGGCCCATATAGATCTGAGCAAAAGGTTGATTTTCTCTGAAGAAAAAATCGAGAGTTACCGTGACAGCCTATACAATGTTTGGATGAACCAAAACGAGGCCGAATTCAATGCCTCAAAAGAATACGGATTGGAAGTTGCCGATTTCATTGCTGGTTGGATGAGCAAGGACAATTACAAGGAAACCCGTACAATGCCCAAGTTTACCGTAGATTCGGACGACCCCACCCGTTGGCAACCTACTCCACCAGCCTATATGAATGGAATTGAACCCCATTGGAGCAAGATCAGGCCATTTGCAATTGATTCATCGGCTCAGTTTAAGCCCATTCCACCTCCCGCTTTTTCAATGGACAAGGATTCCCAGTTTTACAAGGAGGTTATGGAAGTGTACGAAGTTAAAAAATCCATGGTCGGTAAAGGGGACAAATCCGATGAGATTGCCATAGCCCAATTTTGGGATTGTAACCCATATGTTTCCGTGACCAGGGGCCACTTGATGTTCGCCACCAAAAAAATCACCCCTGGGGCACACTGGATCGGCATCGCCAAGATTGCGTGCCGAAAAACGGAATCCGATTTTAGCAAAACCGTTTATGCCTATACCAAAACATCCATCGCCATTGCCGATGGTTTCATCAGTTGTTGGGATGAAAAATACCGTAGCAACCTCATTCGCCCAGAAACGGTGATCAATGAGTATATTGATGATAGCTGGGAACCAGTTCTTCAAACGCCTCCGTTTCCAGAATATACCAGTGGTCACAGTGTGGTATCCGGTGCGGCTTCAACAGCGTTGACAAGTGTTTTTGGCGACGGCTTTGCCTTCGATGACGACACCGAGGTACCTTACGGCCTTCCAATCCGTTCCTTTACCTCCTTCAACCAAGCGGCGGATGAAGCTGCCATAAGCAGAATGTATGGTGGTATCCACTATCGCGCAGCTATTGAAGTTGGGATCCAACAAGGAAGAAACCTTGGAAAATTTATTGTGGACAAATTGGACATGACAAAGAGCTAATAGTTATTTTTGGCCTCTGGTATGAGGAAGATTTTATCAATTATCATTGCGCTTTTTTTGGTATCCATGGTCTGGTACCTGTTTTTAAAACCACAGGATTATCAGGTGAGTTTTACAGCAAAAACCAACCCGGGCACTGTCTATGAGACTGTTAAGGCATGGAACCAAGGTTTGGACAGTGTCGTCCCTATTGATTTTGAAAGTACGGAGCATTTTTACCAAACGCTTGTCGTGAACGACTCTGTTCATAAATATGAATGGAAAGTTACTCCGGTAAATGATACGTTGAGTCAGGTCGATGTGAACATCACCGATCCGGATCATTCCATGGACAACAAATGGAAGATTATTTTTTCAGATACTGATTTTGCCATTGGAGCTCGTAAGACTCTCCTCGATTTCAATGATTTCTTAAGCTATCATTTGAAGTCATTCAAGGTTTCCATTGAAGGCAATTCGGAATTATTTTCCTCCTACTGTGCCTGTGTTACCTTGAATACTACCCCAGAGAACAAGGCCAAGGGTATGATGGCGGAATACAATTTCCTGAATACCGTATTACTGGAAAATAGCGTTCAATTGAACGGTCCCCCATTTGTTGAAATTCTGGATTGGGACCAAAAGAAAAATTCGCTCCAATTTAATTTTTGCAACCCTATTATTCGATCGGAAAAACTGCCGAACCATCCAGATCTGACCTACAAACGCATTTTTCCAAAGAAGGCATTGAAGGCTATCTACAATGGTAACTACATCACTTCGGATCGTGCTTGGTATTTTTTGTTGGATTACGCCAAAAAGAACAACATTCCCGTTGAAGAAAAACCAATCGAGGTATTCTACAACAACCCCAATATGGGTGGCAATGAATTGGAATGGAAGACCGAGGTGTTCATGCCGTTAAAGGAATCCGATGAATAAGATTGCCCTTATTTTCCTAGTGATCATGACACAGGCTTGTGCCCAAAAGGAGCCACAGGGCAGTTTACAGCCTCTGGGGAAATTTTCCAAAAAACTAAAGGAAGTCTCAGGAATGGAAACCACCTCAAACGGAAATCTTTGGGTAATTGAGGATAGCGGGAACGCAGACAACATTTACGAGGTAAACCAAAAAGGAGAGACCATTCGATCCAAAAAAATAGCCCACGCCAAAAATGTGGATTGGGAAGACTTGACCACTGACATAGATGGCAATCTTTACATTGGGGATTTTGGCAACAACAGTAATCTACGAAAGGATCTTACCATTTATAAGATTACCCAAAAGCAGCTGGACAAAAAAGAACCCAAGGCCGAAAAAATAGCATTTCGATATCCGCAACAAAACGGATTTCCACCGGAAAAGGATAGTCTATATTTTGATACCGAAGGGTTCATCCATTGGCAAGGCTATTTGTACATTTTCACTAAAAATAGAACACGTCCTTATGATGGAAAGACCTTGGTCTATCGGGTTCCCGATCAGGAAGGTTCTTATGAGGCAGAATTGCTGGATGCCCTTTTTCTTTGTGACGACCAAAATCGGTGTTCCGTTACCAGTGCGGATATCTCACCTGATGGAAAAACCATTGCCCTGTTAAGCTATGGACAAGTATTTTTGGTGACAGGATATGATCTTCCAACCTTCACCAAAGCAGTGATCACGACCATTGACCTATTCTGTTCCACTCAAATTGAATCTGTTTGTTTTTTGGACAACAAAACTTTATTAGTGGCAGATGAGCAGAATGTATTTGGTGGTAGAGGATTGTATTCTTATACTTTGGATTAGAATCCAAAACCTACCTGAAAGGCAAACCGCATTCCATCCGAACTATTGAAAAGTCCGAAATTGGCAGTTAGGATATCGGCGCCGTTCAAGAAAAATCCGCCTCCATAAGAATTATGCCATTTATCCGATGTATCCCCAGGAAACCAAACCCTACCATAATCAAATCCACCATACATTCCAGGTGTTACAGGTAGCACCCCAGTGTGTCTTCCCCTAAAACTATAACGCAAGTCCGTATTTTGATAAAAAGCGGTTTTTCCTGTAAAGCGTTGGTATCTATAGCCTCTCAATCCATTATTCCCGCCGATGGATGCTGCCTGATAAAATTCATAATCGTCACCTAACATAAAATGGGCCTTTGCTTTGGAAGCCAGTACCAATCTGCCATTTGCCACCAATTTATGGTCCATGGAAAAACTGGGAATGACATATCCGAAGGACCTTCCCGATTGTTCCACATTGGTTTTGAAACCACCGTTAAGCGCAAAGCCCATTCCCAAGGTCGGAAATGCCTCATTATCCGAATTGGAATAACTGTATTCGCCATCCACACCCAAAAAACTCTGATGGTTTTCCTCACCATTTTCCAGATAAAACAGATTGATGAAACGATCTTGGGTTTCCTCCACTTCAATACTTTCATAAGAAACACCGAGCCGTATTTTAGATTCCAAATACCCTCTCCAAATTAAAGATGGCGCAATGCTGATGGTTCTCATGCGAACCCTGTTAAAATCCAGACCAAGGGGCTGCTCATCGTCATCATTGATGGTTTCATTACCAAAACCAAAAAAGTTAAGGGTGAAATTAGGACTAGTAAATCTCGCCTTCAATTCTAAATTCACATTATTAAAAACATGGGCAAACTCGCCTTTGTAGCCCAAATCAAAACCATTGGTGGCAAAATAATAGGCGGCATTGAACACATGTTGTTGGGTAAATGGATTTTGACGGAAACCATTAAAAGTATAGGTATCGGTCAGGCCAATTCTAAAACCATCATCAGGGTTGGCCCCTATTGTGGGCAACAATTGATTGCTACTGGCCTTGATCTTTAAAAATTGATAGGTATTGGTATCGTAGTCGTTGACCAAGTTAATGTTTCCACCATAGGCTTCATCCAAGGTATTCTTTTTGGATTTGAAATCGTAGGCGTAGGCGTTCCGAGACCTTTCCGAAATCTTGTACACATCATTGTTTTGACCTCCCACCAATCGCAGGATTATCCTTGAAGATTCCGTGTTTACATCAAAAACATCATCATCATCCAATCCATAGATCCATACTTCCTTGGTAAAATTTGGATCATACTCCTTATTGAAGAACAGGTCTTCCTTCTCTCCCCCTTTAATTCGATACCCGCTTACCTCAACGCCACCATTGGGAAGGGAAACAATTTGAAAATAGTCGTCTTTATCCGTACCCGTGACCACGCTGAACTTGTTCAAAACGGCAAAATAGTCTTCCGCCGTTTCCACCAAATGGTCCTTTCTGACCAACAAAACTTTCTTGATATTCGCAACGGTCTCATCTCTGACTTCCTCTGGGAAATTCAGAAACGCCTCATCAATGACCTTTTCAGTTAAATGTTGCTGGATGAATTTTGCCTCTTCGACCCACATGTCCAAATCTGATTCGGACAACAAGGCCATATCCAAGGCAAAGGTTCTTGGAGAGGATGTAAACCCCTTTACGCTTCTGATTTTTTCATGGAATCCTTCAAAAATACGGAGTGCCGGAACCGCTTTAGATCCGAAGGTCATGATCAATCCATCGCCCCATTGTGAAAACACCTGATCCCTGTCCCTAGGTATCGGTTTAAAAACTCTTTTTCCATCCTCGGTCTTGAATTCCGCCCATCGCCACTGATCTACATGGCGGTCCCAATCTCCCAATAAAATATCAAAAAGGCGGGCTTTCACGTATTCCTTTTGATCGATACTGTATTCCTCGTCCTCCCTCAATTTATTGATCAGGTCATACGTGCTTTCAATTTTTTTGGACTTGCCAAAACTTGCCAAATCATCATGGTCGTCGGAAACGTGCTCCTCTATCATGTAGAGTCCATTGCCAAAATCGGCATTGTATTCGCCCAAAACCGATTGCTTGGGAACATAATACAATTTCGGATTGGTGTGATAGATCCCGACAGCGTCCGAAAGTGTACCCACTGTAAAAGGGGCATACGGATGGGCACCTGTATACAAATCGAGTAACAGCTTTTCAGTATAGGTTCCCTCAAATTGCCCGATAATGTACTGATCTTGGAACGCAATGGCCTGAAGGTAGCGTTCGGCACTTTTTCGAAGGTCCCGCATCACGTATTCCCTACCCTTGTTATCAGCCAATCGAAGGGAATTGGACTGGTTCCCTCCACCTTTCCGTATCACTTTCAAACCTCCGAACAAGGTATCCAAAAGCACTGTAGGGGCCTTAACTTCGGTTCCATAATATTTTCGGTACCGTTCCCCCCAAAGCCATTTATGAAAACTACTTTTTGCAATTTCTTCCTGAGTATAAATGGAAGCCGTTTTATAGGCAGGAAAATCTTTGGATATGGAAACTTGAGCCGTTGAACGATCCGGGGGTAATACTTGGGTTTGGAACAACAAAGTATTGGCGGTAGCATCGGCTCCATAGAAAGATACTTCAGAAGAACCATCTTTGTACACGTTTAAAATGGCATAACCGCCTCTTCCCGTTGAAAATTTACTGCCGTTCAATAGTCGGGTTGAGCCTGTTTTGGAACCAGCTCCGCTCACAATCTGGGGTTTTCCCGATTCTTCAATATATTGAAGGGTATGCTCATGACCAGACACAAAAACCACCTTGTCCGAATATTGGGAAAGCGTAAGCACACGCTTTTTCAGTTCATTGTATTTTTTGTTGGATAGATCTTCAATAGAGGCCCCTGAGGTTTTCCTCAACAGGTTTGCCGCAGAACCTAGGATTGGCAAAGGTATTTTCCCTCCTGTTGGATAAAGCCCCTGTTCAAACGAAAATTGACCACCGTGCTCCCCATAGGTAAACATGGGATGATGCATGGCAATCACTATGGTTTTATCCAGATTCTTTTTGATCAAGCTTTCCAATTCCTCAAAAAATCGTCCCCGATCTTTGATCTCACAGTTATCGTTCATGGTCGGGTGCTTGTCCCAATCGGTCAGGTACCATTCCGTATCAATGGCAATGACCAAAATATCCTCATTGATCTCAATATCCTCAATCGGACAACCATTTTCTGGTTTAAAGACATTTTTGTCGTCCAATACTTTTTGAATATACTTTTCTTCCCTTTCCAATCCTTCTAGACCGTTGCTATACCAATCGTGGTTGCCAGGTATGAACATGACATTGCCTTTGAAAGATTTCAAAGTTGCCAATTGGGCATCCAAGTAGTGTTTGGATCGTTTATAGCCTTCGGGATCATCATCCTTGTCCACAAAACCAGCTGGGTAAATATTGTCGCCTAAAAAAAGGACCGTACTTTTTTCATCGGCCTTATCCAGAACGGACTTGAATTGTTTTAGGGTCGGATTTAAATCGCCTTCGGGAGATAATCCGGCATCCCCTATCAAGTAAAAGGTATGGTCGATTTCCTTGCTTGTAGAAGAAGAAATTTGGACAGAATTGGGCTCGGCATACTTGGCCTCATAGGTGGCGCAACCATATCCCAAAACCAGTAAGAGTATCAAAAAGTAATGTTTCTTCATATCCTATGAGGTTGACTCCAAAATTTTGTACTTTGGATATTCAAATAAGAGATATGTCGGAAATCGTTGAAAAAACTGAACGTTTTGTAACTGAACTACTATCCGAAAAACTTGATCCAAGGTTTTTGTACCACAACCTACGACATACCCAACGCGTTGTTAAAAGTACTAAAGAATTGCTCAACTTTTATGATTTGGGCGGTGGGGAAAGCGAGCAAATACTGCTCGCGGCTTGGCTACATGACATTGGTTATGTTGAAGGAACTGAAGATCACGAAGAAGCCAGTGCAAAAATGGCGGCAACTTTCTTAAAGGAAAATGGTTATGACAAATCCAATACCGAACAGGTCTGTAAGTTGATCTTGGCCACCAAAATGAGTCATGAACCTCAGGATCTTCAGGAGCAGATCATGAAGGATGCCGACATTTCCCATTTTGCACAAAAGAGTTATTGGGAAACGACCGATTACCTGCGGGATGAGCTCAAGGAATTGGGTATCGCCGATTATTCTTCCAAGGAATGGCGGGAAAAGAACATACAAATGTTCCGGACCAAGCATAAATTCTATACTGATTATGCCAAGGAAAATTGGGAAAAGGGGAAGGAAAAAAACCTGAATCAACTGCTCAAGGAAAAGAAAACCGAAAAAACCATTGCCAAAAAAGAAGCGCTAAAAGCCAAATATAAGAGTGATAGCCCTGATCGTAGTATTCAGACCCTCTATCGCGTCACTCAGAACAATCATTTAAAACTTAGCGATATAGCAGACACCAAAGCGAACATTCTGTTGTCCGTGAATGCGATTATCATATCATTGGTTTTGGCAAATTTGCTCACCAAATTGGACAACCCCTCCAACACTTATTTGATTTACCCCACATTGATCCTGATTCTTTTCAGTATTACTTCCATGATTCTGTCCGTATTGGCCACCAGACCCAACATTACCAGTGGAAAATTCACCAAGGAAGATGTGGAACAGAAACGAGTGAACCTGTTATTCTTTGGTAATTTTCATAAAATGAAATTGGAAGAGTATGAATGGGCTATGTCCGAACTTACCAAAGACAAGGATTATGTGTACTCATCCCTTACCAAAGACCTTTACTTCCTTGGGTTAGTTTTGAATAGAAAATACAAAATACTGCGGATTACCTACAACATTTTCATGTTGGGCATGATCATTTCCGTACTTGCATTCGGTATTGCCTTTCGATTTTTTGGACCCGACAGAGCACCTTTTTAAATCAAGAGCGTAGCTCCTGCATCAAATCATCGTAGGTATAGGTCTGTTCCGATTTTTTGTCCTTTTTGTAAAGGATTTCCGCTCTGATCGCCTTTAGTCCGGTTACCCCTTGGAGCCCTTCCAACTCTACGATTTCAATGTTATCCGTAAAATATCCTTTGGCCTTTAAGAATCGGATATACCGAAGATATTCCCGTTCATCCTTGCGTTGGCTATACACAATGGAAAGCTTACCCTTTTGGGTCAAACGTTCATTGGTTCCCTTGATGAATGCTTTGTCAATTCGTTTTTTAATAACCTCATATCTAGCATTATAGGTGCCATCCACGTCAAAACGTTTTTCATCCATTCGGAAACGGATGGCCAAGGCACTGCTATGAACAAGGATCAGCGAGGCCACATCCAATTTTACGGGCAATTTCGATTTCAGTGCGTAGTATTTGTTCTCCATCTCGCACATGACCTGCAATTGCCACAATCTTAAATTTCTTAGGTACAACGCATCGAATGTACGATCCTTAACAATAGAGGCCCCAATGTACATGTTGTGTTCCACACCATCGGTTTTGTACCTTTCAAAATAGTGTGGGAACATTTCTTGCGCCTTTTCCTGCTTCTTGTCCAAAAGAGCGGCCAACTGCATATTGGCTTCCATTACGCTTTCATCATAATTTTTGCGATGATCGTAATAGGACTCAGTTGATGGGTCTATCTTCTCCTCGTATTTTTCGAGCAGGGCAGCAATTTCGCCATCTTCTTTTTTCAGATGTTGGAAAACGGGGTTCACCTGTTCTTTCACAAAATCGAAGACGGCTTGCTCGGTGTGGGTATACAAAGCTTCCTTGACTTCATCCAAATAGGTTTCCACGCGGAACATCAATTCCTCATAAACCAGCAAACCATATTTGTTGATGGCCACTTCCAGGATTTCATTGATTTCTGAAAGTTGAATCATCAAATCCTTTTGAATGGAAAAATTCCTTTCCCTAGATGAATCCTTAATATCGATTTGTCCATAAAGGGGATACACATCTTTGAAAACAATTTCATGGAATACAGGCTGGTTGCCCGCCAATTCATCCGCCATAAAACGTTTGGCTTCCTCTTGGAATTTCCAATATACCGAAGGGTGCACCGAGGTACACTCGTGTTGGATCACGGCATCGATCAAATTTTCCTCTTCCTCAATGGTACGGAGTACTGCGGAAATCAAGTATGGCATCACATCATCCAACTTGTTGGCGTTCACGCTATTCAGCTCATTGACTTTTCCGGACACCAACTCCAACACACCCAGCAAGTTACCGTTGACGGCAATCGGAGCCAAAATGGCACTTTTAATGCCTTGTTCCATTAAATTCTTATAAGGTTGAACATTACCTTCAACCTTGTTAAAATATTTTTCAACGTTGGAGATGGCAAAATACTTCCCTTCATTGAACAGTTTACAGTGGGAATGTTCACAAAGCATCGCATCACAGGATTCCAATTCCTTACCATTGAGGATATAGCTCTCCATCCCCTTCCCGTAAATCCTAAAAAAGTTGTTGGCACCGGCATCATATCCTGCAAAACCGACCCTAATATCACTCAATTTGAACAAGGACCTGAAGGTATCCTCAAAACTGTCCATAAAATTGTCCTTGCCCCTTTGGGCCCTTCCGATCAAAGTAGACTTGATTTCGGAAATGGAATGTTCGGCAGTAACATCGAACATGTTGGAAATCACAAAACCTTTCAGGATAAAACTATTCGGTGGAATTTTTTCCTTCCAGATATCGGGATTTTCAAAATTATCCAGCAGTTCGTCCACATCATCCTGGGTCAGTTCCCTAGCCTTTTCGGTCGGAATAACTTCCATGAAATCCGCATTGTACAGAATACGGTAACGGTGCATCACCCCGTTGGCATCTGGAATATCGTAAAAGAATGGTCGCTTAAAATCGAGGTTGAACCCGTAGTGAAACTTCAGCACCACGGTACAACGCATGATATAATTGAACTCCGAAGGAATATTACTGATCTCCAGATTAAAATCCTGACCAGCTTCCTTCAAAATATTTTGAAAACGCTCCGACGAATTGAAAACCAAGTTTTCAAAAGGTGTCGAGGCCGCCTTGATTTCGTTTTGGGTCAGCACAGGAGCGAAAGTATCCTCCAAAATGATCTTGATCACCTCCTTATGTTTTTCAAGAAGCGATAAATCGGAAAAACCCTCCCTCAATTCAGGGAACGGGGCCTGTGCCTCCAAAACATACTTCGCCCGTTCCGCCAAGTATTTATTGGGGCTATCCACAAGGCCATCGTAGTATTTCAACAAACTGTTGAAACTGACCAATTGGATCATAGGGGATTCACCATCGTAGTTGTGCTTCATACACGGATTAGTCGAGATTGAATAGGTAAAGTTACAAAAAGTAGAAATGCATACTATGTAATAGATATCTTTATGGATAAATTGCCATTATTACGGATATTTAGCAAATAAAACTCATGTCCTCTGCCACCCGATTTGACCGTGCCTATGCCAATGCCGAGACCATCCCTTTTGATGACAGCTCCAAGCTTATCTTTTTTAGTGATTGCCATAGGGGGGACAATAGTTTTGCCGATGATTTTGCGAATAACCGGAACATTTACTTCCATGCCCTGAACCATTACTACCGGGAAGGTTTTCATTATTTTGAGCTGGGCGATGGTGATGAGCTCTGGGAAAACATCAGTTTTGATTCCATTTTTGAAGCCCATAAAAACGTATATCAATTGCTCCGGCAATTTCACCTGGAAAAGCGATTGTACATGCTTTGGGGCAACCATGACATGGTGTACAAGGACGAGGATTATGTAAAAAAACACCTTTCACACTATTTTGAACCCATTGATAGATCGGACAAGACCCTTTTTAAAGGGATAACCTATCATGAAGCCTTAATCTTGAGGCACAGTGAAACGGGTCAACAAATTTTTTGCACCCACGGCCACCAAGCCGATTGGTGGAATTATGTTTGTTGGCGTATGGGACGTTTTTTGGTTCGAATCCTTTGGAAACCATTACAGGTTGTTGGGATTGCGGATCCAACCAGTCCGGCCAAAAACTACAAAGAACTTATACGGATAGAAAAACGGACCAAGCGTTGGATCTTGAGTAAAAACTTGCTGCCCACCATTGTCGGCCATACCCACAGACCCCGATTTCCAGAACCGGGTGAGATTCCCCTCTTTAATGACGGAAGTTGTGTACATCCACGAAGCATAACAGGAATCGAAATCGAAAACGGGGAAATCTCCCTGATTAAATGGCATATTGCCACGAAACCGGATGGCACACTACAAATCGTTAGGGTTTTATTGGAAGGCCCTGAAAAATTAGTGGACTATATCAATCCTTAAGCCCGCTTTGCCATGGTTTTGATGGCGGTCACAAATTGATCCAGTTCGTCTGTAGTGGTAAAAACATTTGGGGTAATCCTACAACCATGAACATTTTCAAAATCGATGGCCACGGTCCAGACCTTGAATTCATCCAAAAGGGTTTTGGCCATTTCCCTTGGTTTCATGTTTTGTAGTCCCACATTGGCTATCCCACAACTTCTGTGTGGTTCGATTGGGGTATTGATGACCACATTTTCCACCTCCCGTAATTGATCGCTCCAGTATCGTTGCAGGTAACGCATCCGTTCTTCCTTGCGTTCCAATCCTATCATTTTCAAGTAATCCGCGGAATCGTTGATGGTCAAATCGGTGTGTACGGGAATGGTACCGGTATGGTTCAACCTTCTGATTTTGGTTAGATCGTTTTCGTGCTCCGCCAAAAGCGGCCAAATTTTTGGGATGTGTTTTTCAGCCACATACAGCATTCCAGCGCCCAACGGAACGCAAAGCCATTTATGTAGACTGGAACCGTAATAATCACAATCCAATTCGACCAGATCTACTTTAATATGCCCCACACAATGTGCACCATCCACCATCACCTCAACACCATGAGAGTGGGCCATGTCGCATATTTTTCTGATGGGAAGGATATGTCCGGTGACATTTACCATGTGGCAAACCATCAACAATTTGGTCTTTGGGGTTATCTGCGATTCGTATAGGGAAACAATTTCCTCATCGGACTTTGGATGATTGGGAAGGGAGACTTTTTTGCAAACAATGCCGTAACGCTTTTCCATCTGCTCAAAATGGACCTGCATGGCACCATAATCCTGAACGGCATAAATGGCCTCATCCCCTTTTTCCCAAGGATAACCACCAATGATCAAATCCAATGACTCTGTAGTATTTCGGGTGATGACCAATTCTTTTTCAGAACAGTTCACCAACTGTGCCACCCGTGCCGCAGCCTTCATTTTATTCTCCCCTTGAACGGTTCTCATGTAGTAAGATCCTTGGTAGTTCACCTCTTTCATGTGCTCCACATATTTTTCAAGAATGGGCGTGGGCATAATATTGTAATAACCACTTTCCAGGTTGATGTAATCCGGTTTCAACCTAAAATCCGCACGGATCCGTTCCCAAAATTCATCGCTATCCTTATCTAATGGATATGGCATATCAACCTTTGGTTGACCAGGTTCCATTGGCAAAGTAAAAAAGGGAGCGGCCATGGCAGCGGTTCTCATATATTGCAAGAATTGTCGCTTTTTCATTTGGGTAAACGGTTGATTAAAAAAAGATTGGTAATTTCATTTTCACTTAGCCTCCAAGATACAACTTAAGCCCTTTGTATGGATGATGTAAAGGTTATTATTGATCAAATTCCCATTCGCTATGATTGGGCATCACACATTATGTTGCTTGGGATCGTTCAAGGATTGTTTTTGACCTTGGTCATTTTTTTAAGGGCCAAACGAACCTCCGCTATACACCTTTTCGGTTGGGTCATTTTAATCCAATGTATTGTTTTTGCGGATGTTTATCTCTGCTATACCGGATTGATGAAATACGTCATCCATTTAAATGATTCCACCGAATTTTTGGTGCTTTTGATTGCCCCAAGCCTTTATTTCTTTCTGTTCACCTTGTTGGAAAGGCAAGCATTTACCCTCAAAAAACACTGGCCCCATTTGTTGTTACCATTGTTATACCTCTTTTCCCAGATCAATTATTACACAAGTCCAGAAGCGGTAAAACTCAACGCCTATTTAGGTGCCTACCACCACAATTTGGGCTTTGTGGACGTGCACGAAGACTTGAACTATTCCTATCATTTTATTAAGGATAGATTTCGATGGTTGGTACTGGTCAGCTTTACCTTCTATTTTATTCTGACCACCCGATTGGTGTACCACGCCAGTAAAAAGGGGTTGGTTTCCCCGAAAAATATTAAAGTAGATCGATATAAATTTTCACGCCATACGATTATCGTTTTTTTGATATTAGGGTTGGCCCTGTTCATAGTCTTTTCCAATTTTGACGATGATGGAGGCGATCACTATTTGGGCGTTTTGGAGACGCTTACCACTTTTATTACCTCCTTTTTTATACTTTCTGAATCCCGTTTCTTTGAAAAATCTTGGATTTCGGACAAATATGAGACCATGGCCACCGATTCTCTCCAATTTGAATCCATTGAAGATTTTATGGACTCCTCCCAGTATTACGCTGATCAAGAAGTTTCTTTAAAAAATGTAGCCGAAAAATTGGATGCGAATGCAAATACGGTTTCCAAATTGATCAATTCCAACACCGGAATGAATTTTAACGACTACATCAACCAAAAAAGGATCCTGCTTTCAAAAGAACGGTTATTGGATGATGATTTTTCTCATCTTACCGTGGAGGCTATCGGACAAACCGTTGGATTTAATTCAAAATCAGCATTTTACAATGCCTTTAAAAAACATGTCGGGCAATCTCCATCCGCCTATGTAAAAGAAAGAAAGGCCCCGAAAAGGTCCTAATTTCTCCAAAATTGTAATTCAGGACGTATCCTTCTCCAAAAAATATCGGTTTATCGATGGCTCTTTACAACTTTGGCAAAAACTTTTCAATGATGGAAAAACCAATTCGCCGATATGACCTAGACTGGCTTCGTGTAATCGTCTTTGCCCTGCTCATTTTTTACCATGTGGGTATGTTTTTTGTTCCATGGGGATGGCATGTTAAGAACAATGTGATCTACGACTGGCTCCGTTGGCCGATGCTGTTCTTGAACCAATGGCGTCTTCCTATTCTATTTGTAATTTCAGGAATGGGCACGTACTATGCCCTCGGGAAAAGATCCTGGGGAAAATTCGTTTTGGAACGATTTCTCAGGTTGGGCATTCCATTGATTGTGGGAATGATATTGATCGTTCCCCCACAGATCTATTTTGAACGGTTGGCCGATGGTGAGTTCAGTGGATCCTACTATCAATACTTTACCACCATTGCTTTCAAAGGCGTCTATCCCGAAGGGAACATCAGCTGGCACCATTTATGGTTCCTGCCCTATTTGCTTGTTTTTTCATGGATCTTGTCACCTATTTTCTTCTACTTAAGAAAACACAATACCCGTTTCATCGATTGGGTCAAAAGAATGATCCGAAAGAGCTGGGGCATTTACATGTTTGTAATTCCCTTGTATTTTGTGGAATCCTTGGTGGAACCTTTTTTTCCTATTACCCATGCCTTGGTAGATGATTGGTTCAACTTCATTTTTAGTATTATCCTATTTTTCTATGGTTTTGTGTTGATTGCCACCGGAGATGTTTTTTGGGAAACATTGGCTAGAATAAAAAACAAGGCCTTGGCCTTGGGTATCATTGGCTTTACGGGACAATTGATCATCTGGTTATTTTTTGAGGATGGCTATGTGATCCATTTTACCGAAGCCATGCTCAAAGTGGTGAATATTTGGTCGTGGATCTTGGTCCTTTTCGCCTATGCCTCCCAATACCTGAACAGACCCAGTAAAGGCATTGCCTATGCAAACCGCGCAGTGTATCCTTTCTATATTCTGCATCAGACCATTACAGTGGGAATAGGCTATTACCTGATGAACCTGGAATGGGGATTTTTGCCAAAAGCCTTCATTATGGTTGTGGGCACATTTGGTCTCAGCTGGTTGATCTACGACCTGATCATCTTAAGGATTCCATTTTTACATCCTTTATTTGGATTAAAAGGAAGTAAGAAACCCACTGCAGGTTAACGATTTAACTACAATTTATCATCTTCATGGCAAGGTATTTGCTACTTTTATCTTTATAAATAGCTCAATCTTGCCATGAAAAAGTATGTTTTTGTCTTAATAGGATGTATTTTGGGACTCGCCACTGTGAAGGCCCAATCGGATATTCCCACGACAAAGCCACTGGAAATCGGCAAGAGCAATAATCTGGACATCAAGGCGAGTAATCAAGGTACTTCCCTTCGGATGCCATCTTTAATCGATGAGAACTTTGCAGCCAAGAACAACCAACCGGGCGTTAAAATGTTACCGGATAAAGAGCTATTGCAAGCCGGTTACGACATGGACATCGACCCTAAAGTGGGTGAAAAAGAAAAAAAGGGTTCCAAGGAACATTTTGGCGATCAATATTTAGGGGATTTTAAAACGGATGCCAAATTTGTGGGCATTGTTTGCCGCGACCACGAATATGTGGATGGCGACCGCATCAAAATCTATTTGAATGGTGAAGTGGTGGAATACAACCTCCTTTTGACCGGATCTTTCAAAGGTATCAACATTGATTTGACGCAAGGTTTCAACCGCATTGAGTTTGAAGCCTTGAACCAAGGTTCATCTGGTCCTAATACGGCCCAAGTAGTGGTGACCAATGACAAAGGTGAGGTTATACACAACAACCGATGGAATCTTTCTACCGGCTCTAAAGCCAGTCTCATTATCATTAAAGAGGGAGAATAATTACTCCCAAATATTTGATTACTGTACTTTTCCTAAAGTAGTCGGACTTTCTGCCGTGCCTTCCCAATCGGGGTCCGCAGCTCCTATCCATTTGCCTGTGAGCGTATCCATCATCACTGCATGAACCCTACCAAATCTGCCTGGTTGGTCCACTTCTTCTACCATGAAACCATCTTCCTTAAATTGTTTGATATCATCCAACGTCCACGTACCGGGATGGGTTTCGGCCAAAATCAAGGTATCTCCTGTATGTACGCGGGCTGCGGCCAAGGCCTTGTTCAAGGGCATCTTTTGATCTAAAACCCTACTGGTTACCTGAGCAACTGCAGTAACGATCCTACTTCCGCCAGCAGCTCCCAGCACTAAAAAGGGTTTCCCTTTTTTGGTAATGATGAACGGACTGATATGCGAACTTGCCCTTTCCCCAGCTTTCATATCACCGAGATAACCTCCCAATGTGGCAGCGTATACAAACCCAAGTCCTTCCGTAGCAACTTTTGACCCCATGATGGGACCGAGGGACTGCGTCAAAGCAATCACATTTCCATTGGCATCCGCCACGGATAAATGGGTGGTATGGCCGTTTTCGGTCCAAGAAGCTGGTCGATCCCAGTTCATGGCAGCCTGTTGGGTTGGGAAGGGCACCATGGCATCTGCCAAGGTTTTTGCATATTCCTTTGATGTTAATTTCTTCCCTGCCTCCAAATCTTCTTGACTGTACCGATCTTCATAAGCTTTCACATTAGCTTGGTACACCAACTCGGCCCAAGTGGTTTCGGGCACATCTGCCAAATCGAAATTTTCAAGAATCTGCAACATCTCAATGGTAATGGCCCCATAAGACGGAATGAACAATCCATGAAGACCAAATCCCCTGTACGAGCCTTCTACCATATCGGCATCCCTAGCCTGATACTCTGCCATTGCGGCCATGCTCAAGGTGCCTCCATGCTTTTGCACATCGTCCACTATTTTTTTCGCGATTGCACCTTCATAAAATACCTTTTCCCCTTCCTTGGCAATCAATTTAAGGGTATTAGCCAAATCCTTTTGAACCAAACGGCTACCTTCCACATAGGTAGTATCGCCATTTATAAAGTATTTGGAAGTCCCTGTGAATTCTTTGATCTTCTTTATTTCCATGGATTGTCTCAACGCTTCTCCAGGCAATACCACAAATCCTTCCTCTGCATGCTTTATGGCAGGCTGCATAACGGTTTCCAAATCCAAGGTTCCGTAATCCGACAACAATTTTGTCAGACCTTTTACCACACCGGGCACCCCAATGGCCGGGTATCCATATTGACCTTTGGGAGCGGTTTCGGGATTATAATCGATGCCCGCTTGGGTAGTGGCATCCACCCCTGAAATTTTTCCTTCGGAAGTCATCACAATGGCTTGTAACCTTCCTCCCAAGCCTGACATGCTCGGCTCCACCACTGCTAGCACAAAGGCTGCAGCTACGGCAGCATCAATGGCATTGCCTCCTTTTTCCAACATCTCCACACCAGCTTCTGTAGCCAACGGATGGGCAGCCGCCACGGCCCCATTTTCTGAAATGGAAATTTGAGGATCGTTTTCATCCACTATCGTCAAGTTGGGATTGTTTGGTTGCTCTTCGGCTTTCTTTTTACACGAAATGGTTAAAGTGATTAGTGCAGAAAGTAGGAATATCGATTTTTTATACATGGTAGGTAATTTGGTTTTTATTGTTTTTCACCTGGGTGATAGGTGGCTTCGGCCCGTTTGAGCACATCTTCCTTATAATAGGCGGCATCCTTCCATTGAATATCCACATAACGCTGGGCCTGATCATCAAAATGGGGCGAATCGGGATCACCACTCTGACCGCCTGCCAACATGGTCTTGGCCTTTACCTTATCCCCAAACTCTACCACGGCCACAAAACTGTTGCCCCGTGTACCGTAGATTTTTTTGGTGTTGTTGTCGTATCTGGCACCGTATGCAGCCAAAGCTCCCCAGGTACCGCTGGCAAAACCAACAGGTATGCTTGGTTTGGCATCGTCAAAAGCTTGACGGATATCTCCGTTCAACCTTTGGTAGCGATTCACTTCACCCCAAGGCATTTTCCAAGTTCCGAAATCGGAATTCAATTTGTCCACCGCTTCCTTGAACAAGCTCAACTTTTGGTCATCGGGCCAATCACTTCCCCAATATTCTACCCATTGCATGGAATACATGCCTTCAGGCCTTTCGGCTTTTGAAAAGCAGAGTGTACCGTAGTAATGGGCCAAGGTCATCGCCACCGATTCCTTAGAGGTTGTAAAATCCCACTGTCTCAGAGCTTCAATGGGCTCCTTCAATTCTGGTGTGGGATGGGCATCGTAGGCTTTCACCAAACCAGGCAGCAACATATTGAAGGCAGGCAAATACGGGTCATGTGCCAATTGTATCAAACTGTCCAAGGTATAACCACTTCGCCCTGTCAGCAATTCAATGGCGTGTATCCCTCTGAAATTTTCTTGATCTCTGGACATGTAATTGGGATAATCTTCCTTTTTCGGGCTGTATTCCAATGCCGATGTATAAGGTGTCGAGTTGCAATTCTGGATCCACCCGTTTTTGGGATTCAACACTAAAATATTTTCATCTACGGTATGCAATCCTTGCCAATCGGTTTTGGGATTACTGCCATTCACGGGTTGGTCATAATCAAAAATGGTATCCCGCTTCGGAATAAAATTTCCATGGAAATAAGCAATGTTCCCTTCGGCATCGGCATACACGGTATTGTTGGAGGAATTGGTGCGGATATCCATCATTTTTCTAAACCCGGCATACCCATCCTGTTTGGTTCGGATGTAGGATTGTTCCAAGGCTTTTACGGGTTCCCACATCATGGCAGAGGCCGTCCATTGGCCATCCACTACATGCGTGATGGGCCCGTGATGGGTGCGGTACATGGGGAAGGTTTTCTCTTTGAGTTCCTCGTCGACCTTGTATTTCAAGGTAACGCTTGTGGAATCCACGGGGCGCAACTCTTCTCCATACTGATAGAACAGTTTTCCATCATTTTTGACCAAAGTTTCCTTGAATTCATCCATCACATCGGTATAGGTCGACGTATGCATCCAACCTGTTTTTTCGTTGAATCCCTGATACACAAAAAACTGTCCCCAGGTGACAGCGCCATAGGCGTTCAATCCTTCCTCGCTGACCACATGCACTTCCCCCCGAAAATAAAATGATGTATGTGGGTTGATGAGCAACATGGCATTACCGGATTGGGTCAAATCCCCAGAAATGGCGATCCCATTTGACCCTTTAGGCTCAGCCATTTCCTCCTTTTTCTTCTGTTGGAGCAATTCCATTTCAGGAATTTCCATGCCACTTTCGTAAAACGTCTGGATTTTTTGGGTGGAAATGCGCTCGATATCGCCACCAATGGACCCTTCACTGAAATACATGGGCATCCAAGGTTCAAAGCGGGTGAGTAATTTCGGTTTCACCTCGGGATGGGTATAGAGGTAGTAATTGATTCCATCTGCAAAGGCATCACAAAGTTGCTTCAACCATTCAGGACTTTTTTCATAATTGGCCTTGGCTTCGTCCTCCGTCATGAACAACTTGGCCCGAAGATCACTATAAAGAGCTTCCTCTCCTTCTACTTCCGCCAATCGGCCCGTGGCCCAGATGTAATTTTGCTCCACCCGGTTAAAATCATCCTCACACTGCGCATACAAGAGTCCAAAAACTGCGTCCGCATCCGTTTTTCCATAAATGTGGGGCACTCCGAAATCATCCCTGATGATGGTAATGCCCTTGGCCTTAGCCTCCCATTCCTCAATTTCCGTCTGAGGTTTTTGGGTACACGAAAAGCTTAAAAAAAGAACTGCGAGAAGCGTAACTGATTTCATCTTGGGGGTTGGTATTGTTTTCTCCTGTGAAAATAAGGGTTTTCCGTTTCATTTACCAACTACCGCTAGAGCCACCTCCGCCAGAACTTCCACCACCACCAGAAAAACTGCTAGAACTTCCGCCGGAACTGGAACCAAAGGAATGGGTCCCGGATGACGAAAAGGTCTTGCTCATATAGGTTTTATCGGACTTGAACCAAGATAGCTTGAAGTCTTCCTTGCCCTTGATCCGTATCTTCAAAATGGCCAACAGAATGATGAGAAGGAAAAATCCGATTATTCCATAAATGAGCCATCCCATGTGGTCAAACAACATTTCCTCGCTAAAGTTGACACCTAAGATAGTTGCCAAAAAGAACAAGGGCACTACGATAAAAATCAACCCAAAAACAACTTGCATGAGTCCGGCAAAAATCATGAAGACACCAGGAAAAAGTCCGAGTTTTCCAATTAGGATTCCTCTGAACATTTCAATTAATCCAGAATAGCCCTTGTAAAAAATAAAACCACCCGGAACCATAAAAAAGGAAAGGAATACAAAGATCAAGGCATATCCCCACCAAGGGAGTTGGTTCTCCGCCTCCATTTCCTTGTTGAACTCGGCCAATGCCTCAGGATTTTTCAAGAGTTCGATAATTTGATCAGAAGCGTCATCAAGGCCCCCGAAGTAATCTTCCTCCTTGAATTTAGGAATCATGGTATTGCGGATGATACGAGACGCCACCGCATCCGTAATGTAAGGTTCCAAACCATAACCCACTTCAATTCGGACCTCTCGGTCAATTTTGGAAAAGAGGATGAGAATACCATTATCCTTGCCTGCTTGTCCCAACCTGTTTTGATTGAAGGTCCCGTTGGCGTATTCCTCAATAGTTTCTCCTCCCAACTCCGTAATGGTCAAAATCACCAACTGATTGGTGGTTTCTGTTTCAAAATCGGTGAGCTTGGTCCGTAGGCTTTCTATTTCTTCCGAAGTGAAAATCCCAGCGTTGTCGGTAACAATTTGGGTGAATTGCGGATATTTTTCTTGGGAAAGCCCCAAAAAGGATTGTAGTACCAAATAGCAGAAAACCAACGCCTTTCCCATGATCCTAAGATAGGGGAAAGTTTAATCGTCTGCTATTGAAAATGTATGAAAGGGTATTTTGATCTAATCTTCGGCTGGGGCCAATTCCACTTCCAGACCGTCCAAATCGTCGGTCATGTGGATCTGGCATCCTAAACGGCTATTGTTCTTCACAAAAAAGGCTTCGGACAACATGGCTTCCTCATCATCGGATTTTTCGGGAAGTTGATGATTGGAAAGCACGTAACATTGACAGGAAGCACACATGGCCATTCCACCACAAATACCGATGGTTCCTTCTGGGGCCAACTCGTAGGAGCGCACCACTTCCATAAGGTTCATGTTCATATCTGTTGGGGCATCCACCTCGTGTAGCACACCTTCCCTGTCAATAATCTTTAGTTTAATATCGCTCATACCTAATTATAAAGAGTAGTTAGGAGTTTGGAATTGGTTTTATCGATTTAATGAGTCCATAAAGCAATTTTGAGACTTCATTGGTCAATTCAATAATTTGCTCAGCATTGATCTTGGACAGCAAATCTAATTTGATGGAAAGATAAACCATTGATCTGACTTCACTATTCGAACCCAAGGAATAAAACAAAAATTTGGAAAATTCTGCATTTGAGCTTCTTTCGAACCCTTCTGCAATATTGTTGAAACTGAAACTGAAGCTCTTCTTATCTGGTCCCCAAATCCAAAATCATTACAATTACCAAACGATTGGTAAACCGTGATGGCCAATTCTTGAGCTTTTTGCCATACAATCAAATCCTCAAATCTTTGAACCGCCATATCTATTTACCAACTACTAATCCCTAATTACTAGTCGATAGATTTGACAACGGCTTTCGGAGCTTCCTTTTTACTGCCATCAAAACCTGTTACCCCACCAACCGTGGTATACTTCATCACATATTTTTTATCTGGATAAATACGTTGATAGGCACTTTGACACATCAGGGTTGCTTCATGGAATCCACACAAAATCAATTTGAGTTTACCTCGGTACGTGTTCACATCACCGATAGCATAAATACCGGGGATGTTCGTCTGATAATCATAGGAATTATCCACTTTGATGGCGTTTTTCTCGATTTCCAATCCCCAATCAGCAATAGGTCCCAATTTTGGGGAAAGTCCGAACAAGGGAATAAAATGATCCACAGCAACCTCGGTTTCTTCCAAAGTATCCACATTTTGCACCGTGACCTTTTCAAGTGTTTTTTCTCCATGAAGACCCACTACTTCAGAAGGTGTCATCAGGTTGATCTTACCTTGATTTTTTAGGTGCTGTACCTTCTCAACAGAATCCAACGCACCCCTAAATTCATTTCTACGGTGTACCAAGGTCACCTCATCTGCTATATCGGCCAAGAAGATGGACCAATCGAGGGCAGAATCTCCTCCACCCGCAATCAAGACTTTTTTCCCACGATACATTTCCGGTTCCTTGATCATATAGGCCACACCATTGTCCTCATACTTGGCCAGATTGTCCAAAATAGGTTTTCGGGGCTCAAAACTCCCGAGTCCACCTGCTATGGCCACTACTGGGGCATGGTGTTTGGTTCCTTTGTTGGTAGTAACCACAAAAGTGCCATCATCCAGTTTATCAATGGTCTCTGCACGTTCTCCCAAGGTAAACCCTGGTTGGAACGGTTTGATCTGTTCCATCAGGTTATCCACCAACTCACCGGCCAATACTTCGGGATAACCGGGAATATCGTAAATGGGTTTTTTTGGATAGATTTCGGAACATTGCCCTCCGGGTTGTGGCAAGGCATCTATCAAATGGCATTTCAATTGTAAAAGGCCTGCTTCAAAAACAGCAAAGAGACCCGTAGGTCCCGCTCCAATTATCAGAATATCGGTTTTGATCATGTACAAACAAATTTTTGGCGCGCAACTTACGGCTTACCCAAAGAAGTAATAATGATATTTGTCAGCTAGCTAACGTTGATGACCTCCTCAATTTGGGGAGCGTACTTTTTAATGGTCATTTCCACTCCGCTCTTCAAGGTCATTTGGTTGACACTACATGCGATGCAGTTTCCTTCCAGTTTCACTTTTACGGAACTATCATTGTCGATGGATATCAAAGTAATATCCCCACCATCGCTTTGAAGGAAGGGTCTAATCTCTTCCAAAGCTTTTTCAACGTTGCTCTTTATTTCTTCTGATGTCATGCTCATTTCTTTTTAACGGCGGCACAACCTGCCATTGTTGTAATCTTTATTGCTTCCGTGGGCGGAAGGTCGGTATTTCTTCTGACCACTTCACTCACTACGCTTTTTGTAAGTTCTTCAAAGGCTTCCTCTGTTGGGGTAGCCGTTTGCAAGGCTGCGGGTCTGCCCACATCCCCTGCTTCCCGAATGCTTTGCACCAATGGAATCTCTCCCAAAAAGGGAACATCCAGATCGGCGGCCAAATTTTTGGCACCGTTTTCCCCAAAGATATGATATTTGTTATTGGGCAGCTCTTCCGGAGTAAAGTAGGCCATATTTTCCACAATACCCAAAACCGGTACATTGATGGCCTCCTGTTGGAACATGGCCACTCCCTTTCTGGCATCGGCCAAGGCAATTTCCTGTGGGGTGCTCACCACTACTGCTCCCGTTACGGGCAAGGATTGCATAATGCTCAAATGAATGTCACCGGTACCTGGAGGCAAATCCAACAACAGAAAGTCCAATTCTCCCCAATGGGCATCAAAAATCATTTGGTTCAAGGCTTTTGCCGCCATGGGCCCTCTCCAGATTACCGCTTGGTTGGGTTGGGTAAAAAATCCGATGGACAATAATTTGACCCCATAGTTTTCAATGGGTTTCATTTTGGCCTTACCATTCACATTGATGGAAAGCGGCTTTTCTGTGGCCACATCGAACATAATGGGCATGGATGGACCATAAATATCCGTATCCAACAAGCCTACCTTAAAGCCCATTTTGGCCAAGGTTACCGCCAAATTGGCGGTAACCGTAGATTTTCCTACACCTCCCTTACCTGAGGCCACCGCTACAATGTTCTGAATTCCCGGTATAGGATTACCCTTGATTTGGTTCACCTTTGGTTTTGCCGGGGCATCAACCTTTAGGTTGACCTTTATCTTGGCCTTTTCATACACTTCACTGTGGATGATCTTCAATATTTCCACTTCGGTCTTTTTTTTGGCCTGAAGACTTGGATTTTTTATGGTCACATCTACCTCAACTTCATCACCAAAAACCTGCACGTTGGTCACGGCACCGCTTTCAACAAGGTTCTGCCCTTCACCCGGAGCAGAAATTTTCTCCAAAGCCTTTAAGATGTCTACTTTTTTCAACTTCATGTATCCTGTTTTTTCCATCAGTCGTCTGAACTGATTCTAAACTACAAAGATACGGCGTTGCAATTAGATTTTATAACGAGCAAGTTGAATTTCGAAAAAGGACAAATTAGAGCTTTTTTGGCTAGGGAGAACCCACAATTAACACAATGCTTTGGTCGACTTTTTTCTGAAAAAACCGTAGTTTAGGAATTTATTTAACCAACCACCAACATGTTGCGCAATACCAAACTCCCCCATCTCTTTTTACTCTTTGTTTCCCTGTTTTGGCTATCCTGTTCATCAAGCAAGCATAGTTTTACCAAAAAAGATGTAAAAAGTTCCGAAAAATTGATCGGCATCGATTTCTCCAAAAAGGATATCGACACCATATACACCTATTTGGAAAGGAACCGTTCTGGATTTGATTCCCTTAGAAAATACCCATTGGAAAATGATGTGTTCCCTGCGGTTAGGTTCGATCCCATTCCCTATGGTTTTACCATGCCTGAGCAGTTGGATGGCACCGATTGGAACATTCCGGATCATGTGGAGATGCCAGAAAATTTTGACGATTTGGCCTTTTTTACCATCCCGCAATTGGCCTCTTTGATCAGGAATCAAAAGATAACCTCAACTGCGTTGACCCAATTTTTTCTTGATCGGTTGAAGAAACATCAACCTACCCTTTTGTGTAGCATCAGCATTACCGATAGCCTTGCTTTGGCACAGGCCAAACGTGCCGATGAAGAAATCTCACAAGGAAAATACAGGGGCATTTTGCACGGCATTCCCTATGGCACCAAGGATTTGATGGCCGTACCCGGTTACACAACCACTTGGGGCGCCGCACCTTACAAGGATCAGGTAATTGATCAAACGGCTACCGTAATCCAAAAATTGGAAGATGCCGGAGCGGTTCTGGTGGCGAAACTGGTTTCGGGTTCTTTGGCCCGTGGCGACGTTTGGTTCGGTGGCAAGACCAAAAACCCTTGGGATCTTAAACAAGGGGCAACTGGTTCTTCCGCTGGATCGGGATCGGCAACTTCCGCTGGTTTGGTTCCTTTTGCCTTGGGAACGGAAACCTTAGGTTCCATTACCTCACCAAGTACCCGGAACGGGGTTACCGGATTGCGCCCTACCTACGGAAGGGTGAGTCGTCATGGAGTAATGAGTTTAAGCTGGTCCATGGATAAGGTTGGGCCTTTGGCCAGAAATGCCGAGGATTGTGCCATCGTGTTTTCGGTAATTCAAGGGGAGGACAAGAATGATCTGACCACCAAAAATTTGGCTTTTGGTGTGGATTGGAACAAAGATGTGAAATCCCTCAAAGTAGCCTATCTGAAAAAGGACATTGAAAAGGATACCACCGATACGGGTGACAATTTGCGGAATGCCCTCAAAATCTTAACGGATATGGGCATTGAAATGACCGAGGTGGAACTTCCAGAAAATGTTCCCTACCGAGGATTCGACATTATCTTAAGAGCTGAGGCAGGTGCCTTTTTTGATGATTTGGTTCGTTCTGGCGAGGTAGATCTGATGGTAGAACAAGACCAACGATCTAGGGCCGCTTCCTTGCGTCAAAGTCGATTTATTCCTGCGGTGGAATACCTTCAGGCAAACCGACAACGCCAAGTGCTCATGCAAAAAATGCAGGATCTGATGAAGGATTATGACGTGCTGATCTCCCCTTCGTTCGGTAACGACCAATTGATGGCCACCAATTTAACCGGTCATCCGGTAATTGCCATTCCCACAGGTTTGGATAAGAAAACCCATCCGACCAGCATGACGTTTGTGGGCAAATTGTATGATGAGGCGAGTATTTTGTTATTGGCAAAGGCATTTCAAGATCAATCCGAGTTTGATGAATTGCATCCGCCTGGATATTGATCAAAGTTCCTTGGCAGGGTCCCAAAAGTGTTTTTGAAAGTCGACAATTTGATTGTCCTTGACTTTGACACCTTCATTTTCCAGTAGTTGTTGCATCAGATTGGTGCCATCAAAATGATGTTTTCCAGTCAATACCCCGGTGCGATTTACCACCCTATGAGCTGGCACATCTTTCGCTGAAGAATTGTTCATGGCCCAACCTACCATCCTAGCACTTCGGGCTGCGCCTAAATATTTGGCAATGGCTCCATAAGAAGTAACCCGACCATACGGAATCTCCCTTGCGACTTGATAAACCTTGTCAAAAAAATTAGTCTCTTCCATGTTATCGGTACAGAATACGCATCAGGGTGATGATCAACAACAAAAGCATCAAGGCACTCAGAATATAATTTGAGTTTTTCGAAAACCGATTGGTCTTGGTTTCCAGCTTATCAAAATAGAAAGTATAAAGATAGAGTACGGCAAAGGTACCTGTGCCAGCGGCGACCACAAAGGTGGTTATGTCCTGCGCCTCGAACTTGATCCAGCCGGCCTCGTTCCACATGGCGTTGAGACCACTGTAATAAGGAATGGTCAATAGATTGAGGGCCGCCAATAAAACCCCTTTAAAAAAGCTGTTCTTCTTGCTCAAGTTCACTTTTTTGAGCTTTTTCTCCTTATTCTGTTTGGCGACTATGAAAAAATAGATTGCGAAAAAGGCAAAAATGGCGATGGCAATTTTTAGAAGGATATCGATGACATCTGGATTCCGGTATAAAAATTTAGAGATGAAAACCGCCACATAGGCCTGGATCATGATCATGGAGGAGACCCCAAGGCTAAAAATGACCCCGTTCAACTTTCCTTTTTCCACACTGATCTTGGCTGCATTCATATTGAGCAGACCTGGCGGCACCGTTGCCATAAAGGCAGCCGAAAACGTGGCAAAAAAAAGGATGAGGATATGGGTCATGGGTCAGTGGTCAGTGAATCCTAAATTGGATGAAGGTAATTGGTTTTCCTTTTTCAAGATACTGATTTTCATAGAAAGTCTGAATCTCCAAAACCTCCGAAGGAGCACCTTCGTTCTTGTACACATCATGATTGGAGTAAATGATCTCATGGCCCAAACCTTGAAGCAGACCAAGGGTATACCCATGCATGAACTCACTGTCCGTCTTCAGGTTGACCACACCATCCTGTTTAAGGATTTGCTTGTATTTTTTCAGAAAATCAGGATTGGTCATCCTATGTTTGGTGCGTTTGTACTTGATCTGCGGATCAGGAAAGGTGATCCAAATTTCGGACACTTCACCAGGACCAAAAAGGTAATCTACCAACTCAATTTGGGAACGTAAAAAACCTACGTTCTTCAAATTTTCTTCCACAGCAATTTTGGCACCTCTCCAAAATCGGGCTCCCTTAATGTCTACGCCTATATAGTTTTTATCAGGATTTCTTTTGGCAAGCCCCACCGTGTATTCTCCTTTGCCACAACCCAATTCGAGCACAATGGGATGGTCATTGCCAAAAAACGAGGCCCAATTTCCCTTATACTGGAAGCCTTCCATCACATCGTCCCTTGTAGGCTGGACCACATTGGAAAAGGTTTCGTTTTCTTTGAACCGTTTTAGTTTGTTTTTACTTCCCACTTTCGAATTTTCTTGTGCAAAAATTTAATGATTTCGCAAAACTAAGGAAATCTATAACCAATTGGCATTTTGTTTTTTTGCAGTTATGCAAAATTCCAAACGAATCTTGGTGGCCCCATTGAATTGGGGATTGGGACACGCCACAAGGTGCATCCCCATAATTCAGGCATTGATCGATCATGGCCATCAACCTTTCATCGCTTCGGATGGGGTGGCGCTGTCCCTTTTGCAAAAGGAATTTCCGAATGTTCCTTCCTTTGAACTTTCTTCCTATAAAATCACTTATGCCGAAAAGGCGAGGAATTTTAAGATCAAGATGATCTGGGATTCACCAAAAGTACTGAAAGCCATATCCAAGGAGAAAAAAGAGGTGAAACGTTTGGTGAAAGAGCACAAGTTGGATGGCATCATTTCGGACAATAGATTGGGAGTGTTTTACAAAAAGGTGCCTTGTGTGTTCATCACCCACCAATTAAATGTATTGTCGGGCAATACCACTTGGATGAGCTCCAAAGTGCATCAAAAGGTGATCAAAAAATTTAATGCCTGCTGGGTTCCCGATGTTGAAGGAAAACCTAACCTCACTGGTAAATTGGGCCATTTGAAAAAATCCAAATTGAAGATTGCCTACTTAGGTCCTTTGAGTCGATTTGAAAAAAAGGAACTCCCAAAACAATACAATTTGATGGTGCTTTTATCTGGACCGGAGCCCCAACGGACGTTTTTGGAGGAAAAGCTGTTGAAGGAATTACAAGGGTTTGAAGGGAACATCCTTTTTGTGAAAGGTAAGATTGAAGGGGAACAAACCACGGAAGAAATAAAAACGGGAAAAGGTTCCATCACCCTTTACAATTATATGAAATCGGCGGAACTGGAAACATCCATCAACCAAAGTGAAAAAGTACTGTGCCGATCAGGGTATACCACGGTCATGGACTTGGCCAAATTGGAGAAAAAGGCCTTTTTTATCCCCACACCTGGGCAGTACGAACAGGAATATCTGGCTAAACGCTTGGAAAAACAGCAATTGGTTCCGTATTGCGAACAGGATGATTTTGCCTTGGAACAACTATCAAGAATGGAAGATTTTGAAGGACTTACCCAATTTGAATCCCCGATGGATTATGCGGGTTTGTTCACGGTCTTTTCCAAGGTGAACGAAAACTCGGACCCCACCCCGACCTCACTTTCCACATAAATTTTTTCACCATGGGCCTCAATGATGTGCTTTACAATGGATAGGCCCAATCCTGAGCCGCCCTCTGTTCTACTTCCGCTTTGGTCCACACGATAAAAGCGTTCAAAAAGTCGAGGGATGTGCTGTTTGGGAATACCCACGCCGTTATCGGTTACCCTAACGATCACTTTGTTCTTGATCAAATTTTCCACACTCACCTCGGTGGTTCCGTTGGCATGGCCATACTTAATAGAGTTCACCAAAAGGTTACTGATCACTTGTTGTATTTTTTCCCTATCTGCACTCACGAAAATGGGATTGGGATATTCCATATCAAAAGTGAGGGCAATATGCTTTTTAGCGGCCTTCATTTCCAACAGATCAAAGGTGTTTTGTATCAACTCTATAACATCAAAATCTTCTCGCTCCACCTTAAGTTCCCCTGCTTCAAACTTGGTAATCAAATCAAGGTCCTTTACGATGTAAATCAAGCGCTCCACACCCTTATTGGCTCTTTCCAAGTATTTTTCGCGGAGCTTTTTGTCGCGCATGGCGCCATCCAAAAGGGTAAGGATGTACCCTTGTACGGTAAACAAGGGAGTCTTCAGTTCGTGGGAAACGTTTCCCAAAAATTCCTTTCGGTACTCTTCCCTGATTTTTAAAGTATCGATCTCTATTTTCTTGCCTTCGGCAAATTTTTCGATTTCCTCCGTAAGGGTTTTCATGTCGGTGGTCACCGGTTTGGACGAAAAAGAAGAGGATTCCAAAAGGGTAACATCGTCATAGATCTTTTTGATCCTTCTATAAATAAAACGTTCTACACGTACTTGGATCACCGTAAAAGAGATAATAAAACTGATCAGTGCAAAGAGAGACGTGTATGCCCAATCCATATGGCCAAGGTCCATGTGGAACAACACAAAAAGCAGGGTGGTTAAAACGGTGATGAATAGGGATGACCTAAGGGCAAACTTGTATGATTTCCTTAGTTTAATGGCCATTAGAGAACAAACTTATACCCCACACCTTTCACGGTCTTGAAATGATCGTCCCCGATTTTTTCGCGTAGTTTTCGAATATGCACATCAATGGTACGGCCCCCTACGACCACCTCGTTGCCCCAGACTTTGTCCAGGATCACTTCTCGTTTGAAAACTTTGTTCGGCTTGGAGGTAAGAAGGGCCAAAAGTTCAAATTCTTTTCGGGGAAGCACAATTTCTTCACCGTTGTTCACGATTTTGTACTCTTCCCTATTGATTACAATTTCGCCGACTTTTACAATTTCATCGACTTCCTTTTTCTCCTCCTTCAACCTTCGAAGCAAGGCTTTTACCTTACTTACCAAAACTTTTGGCTTTATGGGTTTGGTGATATAGTCATCGGCCCCGGCATCAAAACCGGCCACTTGGGAGTAATCTTCCCCGCGCGCGGTTAAAAAAGCGATGATCGTATTTTCAAGACCGGGCGTGTTCCGGATCATTTCACACGCTTCAATACCGTCCATTTCGGGCATCATCACATCCATGATGATGAGATGTGGCTGTTTCTTTTTCGCCTTGGAAACTCCTTCGGCGCCATTTTTGGCCGTGAAGACCTCATAGCCTTCAGCGGAAAGATTGTAACCTACAATTTCCAGGATATCAGGTTCATCGTCAACAAGTAAGATCTTAATGTCCTTGGTTTTCATGGGATGGTATTTCAATGTTAATCCGTCAAATGTAAAGATAATACACTAACGGCATAAATGCTTAACGTTCATTTAATCTGATAACCTTATTGTAACGTTTCTCGAAAGAACACTTAACATGTGGCTAACATCGCTTTTACAGCATGACCGTTTCTTTGCCCCGAAATCTAAATGAGATACAACCGCGTATGAAAACGTATTTGATAGTGGCCTTTTCCTTCTTCACCTTGATTGCTTCTGCTCAGCAGAATGGAAGCATTGTAGGTAAATTGACGGACAAGGAACTAAACAACGAACCACTTCCTTTCGCCAACGTTCTGATCAAAGGAACTACAGTAGGAACCACGTCCGACTTCGATGGTCTTTTTGAGATTCCAGATGTAGCACCAGGATCCTATACCCTAGTATTTAGCTTTTTGGGATATGAGACTTTGGAAGTCCCCAATGTAGTGGTGGAAGCAGGAAAAGTTACCGAAATAAACACCGGCTTGGGTGCCAGTAGTGTAGGATTGGACGAAGTAGTAGTGACCACAACGGCCCGTAAAGATTCTGAAGTGGCCCTATTGCTACAACAAAAGAATGCCCTTGTAATGCAGGAGGCCATTAGTGCCGAGGCCCTTACCTTAAAAGGTATTGATGATGCCGCTGCGGCAGTTGCCCAAATTTCTGGTATTTCCAAACAACAAGGATCTAGCAATGTATATGTAAGAGGTTTGGGAGACCGTTACCAGAACACAACCATGAACGGTCTTTCGTTACCATCGAACGACGTAAACAAAAAGAACATCAATTTGGATCTTTTTGGGTCCTCGATCATTGAAAACGTTGCAGTAAGCAAAGCGTATAGTCCAACTTTTTATGGGGATTTTGCCGCGGGTAACGTGAACATCGACTCTAAAGAATATACCGGTGATGGATATTTGGAAGTTGCTGTTGGTGGTGGGATCAACACCAATGCTGCTGGCGAGGACTTTGTGAAAAGCGAGGGAACCAGCGATTTTGGCTTTTATAATAGGTACAGTCATGATCCCTTTGCTATCATTTTGCAGCATGATGTAGACCCAGAATCCGCTTTGGACCCAATTAATTTTTCTGGTGCTATTGAGGGTGGATATTCTTTCAACTTCAACAATGAAAAATCTCGTTTAAGCTTTTTTGGAGCTGCAAGCTTTGGCAATTCCTATGAATTGAGGGAAGGTCCTGCTAGGGATTTCACCAACGTTTTGAAATTTGATTTTCCAACGGTTCGTGAATATGCATATAAGACCACCACTACCATGCTTGGTAATGTGGCTTACAAAATCAATAGTGAGCACAAGATAAAGTACAGCTCTTTGTTTGTGAACAATTCCACTGATGCGGTGGGTTACTATGGTGTTGATGGTGATGGGTACAACAGGGATGGTATTACCTCTGACAACGGATTCTTTGTTCAGAATGTCCAGTTCAATCAAGATATGATCTTCGTGAACCAATTGACTGGTCAGCACATTTTCGACGAGAAAATATCCTTTGATTGGGGTGTTGGATTTAATAAAGTTTTCTCCGATGAACCAGATAGAAAAAGGTTTACCATGGAGAACTACCAATTCAGTTTGGATGATGACCCCAATACCAATCCAGTATTCTTTACCAATACGGCTTTTGAAAATCAGCGTTTTTTCCAAAGTATAGAGGATGATGAATTGAACAGTTATATGGACTTATCATACAAACTTTCAGACAACATTACCATGAACTTTGGATATAATGGAAGAAGAAAGGAACGTAGGTTCACTAGTATTAGATACGGCTACCGAATTTTTGATAGAACTACAGAAATCGAGGATGTTAATGATTTAAACTCCTTCTTTACAATTGAGAATAGCAGTTTGGTTGGAAATGAAAATGCGTTGTACGAAATAAGGAACCTCAATCCTATAACCAATGATATTGGTTCCATCAACAGACCAGGGTTACCCGATAATACCTATAAAGGAAACCTAGGTATCCATGCCGGGTATGTTTCTGTTGATTTCAAGGTTGGGGAAAAGTTGAACATTGTACCTGGTTTGAGAGCTGAATCTGTAAACCAAAAAATAGTTTACGATGTAATCAATCTTCCTCCTAGCGACCCAGGGTTTAGAAATGCCTATGAAAACTTGTTCCTTCCCAGTCTTAACTTGAAATATGCACTTACTGAAAATTCCAACCTTCGGGCTAGTTTCAGTAATACTGTTTCTTTCCCTGAATTCAAAGAAGTTGCCCCATTTGTTTATGAAGGTGTCACACAACGAGTTGGTGGTAATCCTGATCTTTTTGGAGGAAAAGATGGAACTGGGGTAAACTATTCGGACATCTACAACTTTGATATGAAGTATGAATGGTTCTTGGAAAGAGGTGAAATCATTTCATTGGCTGCTTTCGGAAAATTGATTCAAGACCCTGTCAACAAAGTAATTGCCGCGGACGCTACTGGAACCCAACGTTTTTTCAGAACCGGGGATCAAGCTGAAGCTTACGGGGTAGAGCTTGAATTGAGGAAGAACCTGGTTACTGATGCTGATGACAATGCCACAATTTCTGTGGGTATGAATGCAGCTTATACGTATACCCATCAAGATTTAAAATCCATTCAAGCTGGTGATGAAAACACTTTTGGAACTTCTTTCGACAGAGACTCTGACGAATTGGAAGGAGCCTCTCCTTTCATTATCAATGCCGATTTGAACTACAGCCCCGTTTTTGGCAATTATAAACCAAAAGCAACAGTAGTGTTCTCCTATTTCTCTGATCGTATTTATGCCCTTGGTGCAGGATCATTGGGCAACATCGTTGAAAACGGAGTTCCTACACTGAATTTTGTTTGGCAAAATGCAATAGGAGAACATTTTGAGGCCAATTTGAGTGCCAGAAACCTTTTGAATCCAGATGTAACCTTGACTAGGGAAAATACAGGCAATGGGGACATCATTATAAGACAGTATAACCTTGGGGTTAACATTGGGCTAACCCTTAAATATAAATTTTAATTCCTTTTTTAAACTTAAACAGATGAAAAACAAGTTTTTATTTTTAGGTATAGCCGCCGCTTTGTTCATTGCTTGTGAAGCCGACGATACCGCAGATATTGTTATCAACGATAACAGTGTTACGAACAACACCACCACAACTGGTGGCTCTACTGAAGAAACAGAAGTAAGGATTAGTGGCATTTACACTGAAGACCTAACCTTGGAGTCAGGTAAGGATTATATCCTAACCGGTGCCACAATTATGGCTAGTGGAACCACCCTTACCATTCCTGCTGGAACAACTATTAAAGCACAAGCTGCTGGAACAAGTGTCTATTTGGCAATCGCTCAAGGTGCTCAGATCATTGCCGATGGTACTGCTGCCAATCCAATCGTATTCACTTCTGCTGCAAGCAATCCATCTGCTGGTGACTGGGGTGGATTAATCCTTTTGGGAAGAGCTCCTATTAACTCTGTAACCGGCACCGCCACTTCTACTTCAGAGATTGGCAACCTTCCTTATGGTGGAAACCAATCAGACGATGACTCAGGAATTTTGAGATATGTTAGAGTTGAGTATTCAGGAGGTGCCGCAGATGGTCAGTCTGAAAATAATGGATTCTCCTTCTATGGTGTTGGTAATGGAACCATCGTAGAATACATTCAAGCCGTTGAAGGTGATGATGATGGTGTGGAATTTTTCGGGGGAACCGTTGACGTACGTTATGTTGTAGTCGTTAATGCTGCTGATGATTCTATCGATTGGACTGAAGGTTTCTCCGGTTCCGTAACAGATGCATATGTAATTCAAGGTGATGGAATCGGTGACGAAGCTTTCGAATGTGATGGATTCAACACTGATTACACCAATGCCACTGGAACTTTCTCTAATCCAACCGTAAGCAATGTTACGATAGTTAGTGAAAGTACTGCTGATAGCACAAGAGGTTTCTTGCTACGTGCAGGAACTCAAGGTACATTTACCAACATTGTTATTATTGGCAAAGCTACTGGTATCTCTGTGGATGATGATGATGCGGGTACTCCAACATCACAGAACATTACTGATGACACCCTAACCTTTACCGATGTTACTTTTACCAATGTAGGCGCAAATACCGAGATTGACGGTGGTGTAGCTGAAGGTGATTTGGTAACCGGAATCGGAAACGGAACTGGTACTGATTATGCTACCTGGACTGCTGGTTGGACCGTAGGTATCAACTAAGCCCAAAATCCAAATGAAAATATGGAGCCCCCGATCTCTCGGGGGCTTCTTTTTTGCATTTCGTCGAAAAGTAACCCCTTATTCATCAATTGGTTCCACGATCGCGTTACAATTTTTTTATATTTGTGGCACAGCGTTTGCAACCATTAACGTATGAAGCACTTTTACCTCGTCATTTTCTTTTTTGTGTGTGCTCTCGGATTTTCTCAGGAAAATGCCAAGGGCAGTGCCGATATTGACGGGTTCAAGCTCTATCCAAATCCTGTAACCCAAGGTAAGGTCTACATTGAGACTTCCTTGAATTCCCCAAAAAAAGTATTGGTCTTTGACGTGCTTGGCACCCAAGTTTTGGAAACCACCATTTTGGGTAAGGAACTCAACCTTTCCAACCTGGACAAAGGAGTGTATATCCTTCGTGTTTTTGAGAACAACAAAGTGGCTACCAGAAAGTTAATCATCAAATAGCCCGAATTTCCCCTTCAACAAACCACATTTTTTACGAGTTTCCCAACACACTGGCCCGTTTCACAACAAATAATGGGTGTTCTATAGCTGTTTATCTACATTTACGTTGCGCATTACCCCAAATCTGCATACATGAAGAAACTCTACTTTATTATACTTATGGCTTTACCCATACTTACTTACGGTCAGGAATTGGTCAGCATAAACACCGAGCCCATTCAAGAGCTCAAGGGTTTTAAGATGTACCCCAATCCGGCTTATGGGGATGAAGTGTACATCACCACCGAATCCAATGGCTCCAAGGACATTAAAATCTATGATGTTTTCGGGGAGGTTGTGTTAACGGATAGGATCAATACCAATACCTTGGACATTTCCCGACTTGTTCCTGGCGTGTACGTGCTCCAAGTAACGGAAGATAAAAAAACCATGACCCGAAAGCTGGTCGTGAAATAAGCAAGATCTTTTGAGCTCCTTTTACCAAGGGGCTTTTTTTTTGGGTAATTTTACCCATTCATGCATCCTATAAACACAGACCGAATCTTTTCCATTGCCAATTCCCATGAATTTGAGGACATGGCATTGCAACAATTCAACTATCAATATCGGAACAATTCGGTCTACCAGGGTTTTTGTGACCACTTGGGCAAATCCCCTTCCCACTTACAAAAACTGAGTGACATTCCTTTTTTGCCTATCGAATTTTTCAAGTCGCACAACGTTGTTTCCTCGACCGATAAACCTCAGGCTATTTTTGAAAGTAGTGGCACCACCCAAAGTGCTACCAGCAAACATTTTGTTCACGACTTATCATTGTACGAGCAAAGTTTTTTAAAGGGTTTTTCTTCCTTTTATGGACCTGTAGAAGATTATTGCATCCTAGCATTGCTTCCCGCTTATTTGGAACGCCAAGGATCATCATTGGTATATATGGCCAACGATTTGGTGAAACGATCCCAACATCCTGACAGTGGATTTTACCTGTACGATCTGGCATCACTTCAACAAAAAATGATGGTTTTGGAACAAAACGGAACCAAAACGCTATTGATCGGGGTCTCGTTTGCACTATTGGATTTGGCCGAACAATTTCCAATGAAACTCCAGAATACCATCATCATGGAAACTGGCGGTATGAAGGGTCGAAGAAAAGAGTTGATCAGGGAAGAACTTCACGGAATCCTTAAAAATGCCTTCGGTGTACCTACTATTCATTCGGAATATGGCATGACCGAATTGTTGTCCCAGGCCTATTCCAAAGGAAATGGGATTTTTGAAACCCCTCCTTGGATGAAGATCATTACCCGCGATACCGAAGATCCTTTGAGCCTTCAAACTGAGGGAAAAACAGGCGGCATTAATATTATAGATTTGGCCAATCTGTATTCCTGCTCCTTTATCGCTACCCAAGATTTAGGAAAGACCTATCCCGATGGTTCCTTTGAGGTTTTGGGAAGATTCGATAGCTCCGATATTCGCGGTTGTAATTTAATGGTGCTGTGAAAGAAATCCAACACTAACCAATGAGATTATCTTCAACCTGAACTTTACAAAAATGTCATCCTGAATGTAATGAAGAATCTAGTATTGCTTCATTCAATTCTAGAGATTTTTCGCTTTGCTCAAAATGGCATCAAAGTCTTTTTTCGTAAAAATGTTTTATTCCACCACTAAAACAAAGTGATTTTCGTCAACCTGAACTTGTTTCAGGTTCTCATCTGTAAGAAATTAAACTGCATGAGATTCTGAAATAAATTCAGAATGACGCTTTTTCAAAACTTTTAAAAAACCCGTCAAATGTTTATTCTACCACCAGCACAAAATAATTCTTCTTACCCCGTTGAAGCAATACAAATTTGTTGTTGATCAAATCCGCTTCGGTAATCAGATACTCTTCCCCAACTTTCTCCTTGTTCACAGAAATGGAATTTTGCTTCAGTTCCCTCCTAGCCTCGCCATTGGATCCCAAAAAGTTGGTCTTGGCGGCCAACGCACCGATCATATCCAATCCGGGAACAAGTTCTTCCCGAGAAACCTGAGCTTGGGGAACACCTTCAAAAACATCCAAAAAGGTTTTCTCGTTTAACCCTTTTAGATCTTGGGAGGTAGATTTCCCAAAAAGGATATCACTCGCCTTAATAGCATTTTCCAAGTCTTCCTTGGAGTGTACCATGGTAGTCACCTCTTCGGCCAATTTCCTTTGAAGCGCCCTTTCATGTGGCGCTTCTTTATGGGCGGCCACCAAATCCACTATTTCGGTCTGGGTCAAGAAGGTAAAGATCTTGATGTGTTTTTCGGCATCTTCATCGGAAGTGTTCAACCAGTACTGGTAGAATTTATAGGGTGAAGTACGTTCAGCATCCAACCACACATTGCCTCCTTCGGTTTTTCCGAATTTGGTACCGTCAGCCTTAGTAATCAAAGGACATGTAAGGGCAAATCCCTTGCCACCGCCAATTCTTCTGATAAGTTCCGTCCCCGTGGTAATGTTCCCCCATTGGTCGCTCCCTCCCATTTGAAGGGTACAGTCATGCTTTTGGAACAGGTACAAAAAGTCGTACCCCTGAACCAATTGATAGGTAAATTCGGTAAAGGACATTCCTTCCTTCGCATCCGCAGAAAGTCTCTTTTTCACGGAATCCTTGGCCATCATATAGTTCACCGTAATATGTTTCCCTACATCACGGATGAATTCCAGAAAGGAAAAATTCTTCATCCAATCGTAGTTGTTCACCAAAACGGCAGCATTCGGTTCGTCGCTTTCAAAATCCAAAAACCGGCTCAATTGTCCTTTTAGGGCTTCTTGGTTATGCCTTAAGGTTTTTTCATCCAAAAGATTACGTTCAGCGGATTTACCAGAGGGATCTCCGATCATTCCAGTGGCGCCACCTACCAAAGCATATGGTTTATGTCCCGCCAATTGAAAATGTTTCAACATCATTACACCTACCAAATGTCCAATGTGCAAGGAGTCTGCAGTAGGATCAATGCCCACGTAAGCGGCGCGCATTTCTTCCATTAGGTGTTCCTCGGCTCCGGGCATGACATCGTGGATCATTCCCCTCCATTGTAGTTCTTGGACAAAATTCTTCAACATGGTTGTTTTTTTGAATGGTTGCAAATATAAAATGAACTTGGCACTTGACTCCATAATTACGGCACAAATAGGTACTTTTACGTTATGATTTTGGTTACAGGAGGCACTGGATTGATCGGTTCCCATCTACTTTACCACTTGGTGAACAGTGGACAGCAGGTAAGGTCGATTTACCGTACCAAGGATTCATTACAAAAAGTCGCCAAGGTTTTTGGTTATTATGCTGACCAGCCTACCCCATTGATGGATAAAATTGAATGGGTTGAAGGCGACATTACCGATATTGGCGAGTTGACACAGGCATTTGAGGGCATTGACCTGGTCTACCATTGTGCCGCGCTGATTTCCTTTGATCCCAAGGATTTTAAAAAGCTGGAAAAAATCAACGTTGAGGGAACAGCAAACATTGTGAACCTTTGTTTGAAATTTGGCATTCAAAAACTCTGTTATGTGAGCTCCATTGCCGCCATCGGACCCAGTGTAAAAGGAAAAGTGGCCAATGAAGAAAATGATTGGAACGAAACCAACGCATCTGTTTATGGACTTACAAAGTACAATGCCGAGCTCGAAGTTTGGCGCGGTTCACAAGAAGGGTTGTCCGTGGTCATCGTAAATCCAGGGGTAGTCATTGGACCCGGCTTTTGGAAATCGGGGAGTGGTTCTTTTTTTACCTATGCCGCAAAGGGCAAAAAACATTTCATACCAAGTGGAACAGGGTTTGTTACTGTGGATGATGTAGTAAAGGCCATGGTAACCGTAATGGAATCCGCTATCCGATCCGAGCGGTTCATTTTGGTGGACCAAAATTGGACCTATGAACAATTGTTCCAAAAAATTGCCCCAAAACTTGGCGTGGCACCACCTACCAAAAAGCTTTCTTACTTATCCCTTGAAGTGTTCTGGAGATTGGATTGGCTCCGCAGTACTCTTTTCGGTAAAAGACGAAGGTTATCCAAGGCAACGGCCAAAGGACTTTATCATCAAGAAATTTATGATAATTCCAAATTGAAGGACGCCTTGGGATTTAAATACGGAGACTTGGAAGCCACCCTTGGTTTTTGTTGTTCCAAGTTTAGGGATTAACCAGTACCGGCTTCTTTTTTTCCTGTTTGACCTTCATGGAATCCTTTATGGCCTCAATGGAATCTTTTCTAGCTTCATTTGCTTTCCTGACACTTTCGTTCTTGGCTTTAGCAGTATCTTCCATGATTTTGGCCTGATCGTCCAATTTCTTCTTTACAGTTTCGTAAAGAGTCTGGTATTCCAAAGGAATAGAGGCATAATAGAGGTCGCTTTCGGAAAATTGGACACTGTCTATTCCATATTTGTCATATAAAAACTGCATAATATCGATACCGGAATCCTTAAACTTATTTTCGGCGGTAGATTTGGTAGCATTCAAAACGGCCAGATCATGAAGAATATCGGCCATTTTATCTTTGGGAATAAGATTTTCAGGTGCTTCAATCACCTTTTCGGCACAAGCAGTAACCATGAAAATTACCAAAAAAGAAGCTATTATCCTTTTCATTCCCTAGCGGTTAAAAATGAGTCTCTTTGCATTCTTTTGAGCAGCAAAAACACCATCATCATAGGCCAAAAGTCCATTCACAAATGTACGAACGACCTTGGACTCAAAAGTAACACCTTCAAACGGTGACCAACCACATTTATACAAAATATTGGCTTTTTTAACCTCGTTTTGGCAATTTCGATTTACTTGGACCAAATCCGCAAAATACCCTTCCCTTACATAACCACGCCTATCAATATCGAACAACTTGGCAGGGTTGTGACACATTTTTTCCACCATTTTTTCCAAGGAAATCATTCCTTCGGATTCTTTTTGTAGCATGGCCAAAAGGGCATGCTGTACCAATGGCCCACCGGATGGTGCCGTAGTGTAGGGATTGTCCTTTTCTTCAAGGGTGTGCGGGGCATGGTCTGTGGCTACCACATCAATTCGGTCGTCCAGTAAGGCTTCCCAAAGTTTTGCCCTGTCCGTTTTGGTCTTCACCGCCGGGTTCCACTTGATCAAGGTACCTTTTTCGGCATAATCGTCGTCTGAAAACCAAAGATGGTGGATACAAACTTCTGATGTAATTTTCTTTTCTTCCAAAGGAATCGCATTCGTAAAAAGGTCCGTTTCAATTCCTGTAGAAACATGGAAAACGTGTAACCTTGCCCCAGTCTTTTTTGCTAAGGCAATCGCTTTGGATGAGGATAGGTAACAGGCTTCTGCACTTCGGATGATGGGATGTAGTTCAACAGGGATGTTATTCCCGTAAATACCCTTGTATTTTTCCATATTGGCGCGAATGGTGCCCTCGTCCTCACAATGTGCAGAAATGACCATTTCGGTATTGCTGAAGATTTTTTCAAGGACTTCTTCATTATCCACCAACATGTTCCCTGTGGAAGACCCCAAAAACAATTTTACTCCGGAACAGGCATTCTTGTCCAACCGTTTCAATTCTTCCAAATTGTCATTGGTGCCCCCAAAAAGAAAGGAATAATTGGCAAAGGAATCCTTGGCGGCAATGGCCATTTTTTCCTCCAACTTTTCAATGGTGGTCGTCTGCGGATTGGTATTGGGCTGTTCCATGTAAGTTGTTATCCCTCCTGCAATGGCTGCACGACTTTCCGAAGCAATAGTGCCTTTATGTGTTAGGCCCGGTTCCCTAAAATGTACTTGGTCATCTATGACACCGGGCAACAAAAGGTCGCCATTCAAATCAATGACTTTTGCTTGGGAATCGGTTATGTCCCTATCCATTCGGGAAATGATTTCCCCTTCCAGTAAAACATCGGTTTCAAAAATGCTGTTCTCATTAACGACCTTGGCATTTTTCAACAGTATTTTTGACATGGCTAAAAGTTCTTTTTAAAGAAAATGCTCCTGAATTTCATGGCAATCACGCCAAAAATGGCTTCACGGATGATGGCTCCGTTCATTTTTGATTTTCCATTGACCCTATCCGTAAAGATAATGGAAACCTCTTCTATCTTGAATTTCTTGAGATAGCATCTGTACTTCATCTCAATTTGGAAGGCATACCCAATGAACCTTACATTGTCCAGGTTGATGGTTTCCAAAACCTTCCTTCTATAACAGACAAATCCAGCAGTGGGATCGTGCACTTTCATACCGGTTATGAACTTCACATAAAAGGAAGCACCGTAAGAAAGAAGAATCCTGGCCAAAGGCCAGTTCACCACATTTACCCCCTTTTTGTAACGGGAACCAACGGCTACATCGGCACCATTTACACAAGCCCTGTGCAAGCGTGAAAGGTCTGCAGGACGGTGTGAAAAATCGGCATCCATTTCAAAGATGTACTCGTAACCATGTGCCAGGGCCCATTTAAATCCATGGATATAGGCAGTGCCCAACCCCGACTTTTCCTTGCGAACCTCCAAAAAAAGGCTGTTGGGAAATTGTTCTTGAAGCTCCCTGACAGCGGCTGCCGTACCATCTGGGGAATTATCGTCCACAACTAGTACATGAAAATCCTTCTTGAGATCGAAAACCGTTTTTACAATGGCTTCAATATTCTCAATTTCATTGAAAGTGGGTATGATCACCAGGCCGTCCGCCATTCCTATTGGATTAGATTGCCAAAAATACGCTTTTCTATTTTCCTTCGCTAACCCAACTGCCAATGATCGGTTTCAACTTGGTCATTATTTGTAACTTTGGGCCTTAAAAACCCTGTCGATGTCTCAAAAGTTTCCCAAGCTTTTTCTTATTCTGTTGGCCATCCTTTTTGTGCTGAACCTCATTCAGGCTTCGGTTACGGAGCTCATTTATGATGAAGCCTATTATTGGTACTATGCCCAAAATCTGGCCTGGGGGTATTTTGACCATCCACCCATGGTGGCGTTCTTGATCAAACTCAGCAGCCTTTTGTTTGATGGCGAACTTGGGGTCAGGTTTATGAGTTGTGTGCTTTCAGCAGGTACTTATGCGCTTTTGTGGGACCTTATCGATAATCCAAAGAAAAGGGATTATGTGATACATTTCTTTTTGTTGGTGTTTTCCTTTACCTTGATGAATGCCTATGGATTCCTGACCTTACCCGATACACCCTTGTTATTTTTTACCGCTTTGTTCTTGTGGTTGTACAAACGTTTTTTAAAGGATCCATCCCTATTGACAACCTTGTTATTGGGACTTGTGATGGCTGCCTTGATGTACAGTAAATACCATGCTGTCTTGGTCATTTTATTTGTGTTTCTTTCCAATATTAAACTGATTTTCAACAAGAAAGCGTGGTTAGCGGTCATTTTGGCATTGGTTTGCTACATCCCCCATTTTGTGTGGCTTTACCAAAACGATTTTGTCTCCATCACCTTTCATTTGTATGAACGACCCAATCAAGAATATTCCTTCGATGGGTTCACTTTGGGGTATTTTCTGAATCTGATTGTCATCATCGGACTCTTGTTCTTTTGGGTCTATGGCGCCTTGTTCAAGTTTAGGCCCAAAGATCAATTTTCAAAAGCATTGATCTATTTGATCTATGGAATTTTGATTTTTTTCTTCATTTCAAGTTTTAATAGAAGGGTTCAGGCGCAGTGGGCCATTGCCATCACCATTCCTTTGATCATCATTGCTTTCAATCGCTTATTGGATAATGCCAAAAGCAGAAAATGGATGTACCGGATTGGGTGGGTAAGCATGATACTTTTACTCTATGCCCGAGTATGGATGGTGTATCAACCTTTATTTCCCGTTCTGTATGAAACCCATGGTAACAAGCAATGGGTAAACACATTGCATGACAAAACAGGTGATGTTCCCGTAGTTTTTGAAAATTCGTACCGTCGTGCCCCCATGTACCAGTTTTATTCTAGTATTCCAGCCATTTCCTTGAACAACTATATGTACCGGAAAAATCAGTATTCCATTGATGGATCCGAAGAAAAGGTAAGGGGCAAAAAAGTTCTGTATGTGACCCAATATCGTAAATCAGGCGATATTACCTATATGCATTTGGACAGCACGGTGTTCCATGGTATTTACATTAACGATTTTCAGTCGTACCGAAGCCTAAAATGCATCGTTGACAAACGGGAATCGGCTATTGGTTATGACCTTAAAGTTTATAATCCCTATCCTTTCGATATTCCTTTGGAACAATTGAAATATACCATTTCCTATTCCAATGCCTACAAGCAAGTACAACAAATGTTGCCTTTAAAAGTAAACCCCGAAGGATTACAAGGGCCATTTCTTAAAACAAAGGATACCCTGTATTATTCTTTTGAGCTCCCCTTGACCAAAATGGAAAATCCGGTGTACTTTAGGATAGGTATTTCGGAAAACGGATTGCCGCCAGGTTTGAACGGACAACCTACAAAAATTCAGGAATGAACCCAATAGAAAAAAGCATTACTTCACTGGATTGGATGACTTTGGTGCTGTTCTCCGGTTTGGTATTGTTGGCTATTGGAAAATATATAAATAATGCCAAGTTCCTGAATTTCATCATTCTACCTTTTAATGATAAATATGTTTTGCTGAACAGTAGAAAAGGACCTTTGTTGAACTGGTTCCATATTTTAATGTCCCTCTTCCAATTGCTAAATCTATCCCTTTTCATTTACCTAGTATTGGATGTCTTTAAAATGATAACGGTACTTGATCCGATAATGGCATTTTTTGTCATTTTGGGCGGACTGGCCCTTTTCGAATTGACCAAATTGATCCTTCAGGCCTTTACGGGATTTGTGTTCAATAACCAAGAATTTATCCTCAGCATCATTTTCAGCAAAACTTCATACCTCAACTACAGCAGTTTGGTAATAGCCTTGGCAAACATTTTACTGATATACGTTTTAATCGACTCAAAAACAATCATATATGGTGCAATTGCCTTAATAATCATAATAAATGGCATTGGTACTATCAAGCTGTTGAAGAACTATCAAAAAGCCATGTTTCCGTATTTTGTGTATTTTATTTTGTACCTTTGCGCACTCGAAATTGCGCCCTTGGTGTTAATTGGAAGCTATCTAAAAGTTTAAAAACTTATGAAAGTAAAAACAATTTTGGTTTCCCAACCAGAACCCAAAGTCGAAAATTCCCCCTATTCCAGATTGATCGAAAAGGAAAAAATTAAAGTGGATTTTAGGCCATTCATTCATGTGGAGGGGGTTGAAGCCAAAAATGTTAGGCAGCAAAAAATTGATTTGAAGAATTTTACGGCGATCATCCTGACCAGCAGAAACTCTGTTGATCATTTTTTCAGGATTGCCGAGGAAATGCGCTTTAAGGTTCCGGACACCATGAAATATTTTTGCCAGTCAGAGGCCGTGGCCTACTACCTGCAAAAGTATGTAGTGTATAGAAAACGAAAGATCTATGTAGGCAAAAGGACTTTCAATGAATTGATTCCGTTGATGAAAAAATACAAGGACGAAAAATTCCTGCTACCATCCTCCGATCAATTGAAACCTTCTGTACCCGAAGCTTTGAACGAGCTTGGCGTAGATTGGAAACGAGGTATTTTCTACAAGACAGTGATCAGTGACCTGTCCGACCTTAGAGATGTTTACTATGACATCCTGGTGTTCTTCAGTCCTTCCGGGATCGAATCCCTTTTGAAGAATTTCCCGAATTTTGAACAGAACAATACGCGTATTGCCGTTTTTGGCAACAGTACTGTAAAAGCAGCAACAGAAGCGGGACTTAGGATCGACATTCAGGCGCCAACTCCGGAGACACCCTCCATGACGATGGCCCTGCAGAAGTACATCACCAGTGTGAACAAGTAAAAAAAAAATACTGTAAAAAAAATGAACGCCCCCGCAATGCGGGGGCGTCTTGTTAAAAGGCATATCGTTGTGGGCCGCCTCGTCTAATTTCCTCACTGGCAAAGGCCTCGAATTTTTTAAAGTTCTCCCTGAAGGCATTGGTCAGTTTAAAGGCCGTAGTGTAATAGGCCTCATCGTTGTTCCATGTGGTCCTGGGACTCAACACCTCTTTGGGAACACCGGGGCATTCCCTTGGTTGAGCCACTCCAAATACGGAATGGATATGGTACTTGTCGTAACTATATAATCCTAATTCACCGCTTAGTGCAGCGCTGATCATAGCACGGGTGTATTTCAGTTTCATTCGTGTACCAACCCCATAAGGACCTCCTGTCCATCCCGTGTTCACCAACCAAACATCAACCCCTGATTCAATCATTTTTTTGCTCAACATTTCAGCATATTTGGTAGGATGCAGAGGCATGAACGGTGCGCCAAAACAGGCCGAAAAAGAAGGTTGGGGCTCCACTACTCCCGCCTCGGTGCCGGCCACTTTTGCCGTATAGCCCGAGATAAAATGGTAAGCCGCTTGTGCCGGGGTCAATTTGGAAATAGGAGGCAACACTCCAAAGGCATCCGCAGTAAGGAAAAAGATATTCTTTACATTTTTGCCTATGGAAGGTACCTGAATATTTTCAATATGGTCTATAGGATAACTAACCCTTGTATTTTGGGTGATGGAAGTATTTGAAAAATCGACCACACCGTTTCCGTCCATGATCACATTTTCCAGGATAGCGCCTTTTTTGATGGCTCCATAAATTTCAGGTTCGTTCTCTTTACATAGATCGATGACCTTGGCATAGCATCCCCCTTCAAAATTGAAAACGGTGTTATCCGGTGTCCATCCATGTTCATCATCCCCGATCAGCTTTCGGTTTGGGTCGGTAGACAAGGTGGTCTTTCCTGTTCCCGATAGCCCGAAGAAAATGGCCGTATCCCCATCATGCCCCACGTTTGCGGAACAGTGCATGGGCAAGGTGTTTTTGTAAACTGGCAAAATAAAATTAAGGGCCGAGAAAATACCTTTTTTAATTTCTCCAGTATATCCGGTACCCCCGATCAAAGCAATTTTTTTGGTGAAATTCAGAATGGCAAAATTGTGCTGGCGGGTTCCATCCACGGTAGCATCAGCCTTAAAGCCCGGTGCATTGACAACCGTCCATTCCGGGGTAAAATTTTCAAGTTCTTCATCCGTAGGTCTAAGGAACATATTGTAGGCGAACATATTGGACCATGGGTACTCATTGATCACCCGAATATTCATTTGATAGTCTGCATCGGCACAAGCATAGGAATCACGGACATAAAGTTCCTTGGTGTCCAAGTAATTGATGACCTTGTCATAGAGTTTATCAAACTTGTCACTATCAAAAGGAATATTGATGTTTCCCCACCAAACCTTATCCTCCGTTACGGAGTCTTTTACAATAAAGCGATCAAGGGGCGACCTGCCAGTAAATTCACCGGTATCAACCGCCAAAGCACCAGAAGAAGCTTCTTTACCCATACCTTTTTCCAAGGTAACATCATGGAGTTCATCAGGGGAAAGTTGGTAATTGATGTTGTCATGTTGTATTCCATAAGACTTTAACGAAATCGTTTTCGAAACTTGGGCAGAATCCTTCATGTTTTAGATTTAAAATTGTTACAAAGCTAGAAAATTATAACGTTTTCGTAACCGATTTTGGGCTCAATTGGATGGTTTTTTGGTCAAAATGTAGTATCCCAAAAAAATCCAGCCCAGGATTATGAATACACCTCCCAAAGGTGTTAAAAAACCGATACTTTTAAAGTCAAAAGCAGTTAAACTGTTCAACGCCAACAGATAAATAGAAAACGAAAACAAGATCACCCCGATTAGCACCAATACGTAGACCCGTTTTTTATGTGGGTCGGCAAGTCCATTATAGAGCCCTAAAAAGAGGAGGAACAATGCCTGGTACATTTGGTAGCGTACTCCGGTTTCAAAGGTTTCAACGGAATCCGCATCTACCAATTTCTGCAATCCATGGGCACCAAAAGCACCTAGTATGATGGCCAAAAGACCCATAAAAACCCCTGTAGCCAAAATTGTTCTGTTCATAACTTTAAGTAGTAATATTTTTAGAAATATAACATTTTGATACCTTAGTATCTTACAATTACAAAATTACTGAAAACCTATGGTCCGAACTATTTTGGTTATTGGAGCAGGTAAATCAACCTCCTATCTTTTGGATTATCTTTTAAAAAAATCCAATGAAGAAAACCTTCAGATACTTATTGGTGATCTGAAGCCAGAACATATTCCTTCGGAATTTGCCGATCACCCCAACTGTACTGTGTTCGCTTTGGACATTTTTAACGATGAGGCCCGAAAAAAAGCTGTGGAAAGTGCATCCATAGTGGTTTCCATGTTGCCAGCTAGTCTTCATATAAAAGTTGCCGAAGATTGCCTTCACTATAAAAAACACCTGATCACCGCCTCCTATATCAGTAAAGAACTAAAGGCTTTGGATGAGCAGGTAAAGAAAAATGGACTGGTGTTCATGAACGAAATAGGTCTTGATCCCGGCATTGACCACATGAGTGCTATGGAAATCATTGACCGCATTACAGAAGCTGGAGGCAAAATGCTGTTGTTTGAATCGTTCACCGGGGGATTGGTGGCCCCTGCAAGCGACACCAACCTTTGGCATTACAAATTCACTTGGAATCCCCGCAATGTGGTTTTGGCGGGACAGGGAGGGGCCGCAAAGTTTATTCAAGAGGGTACCTACAAATACATTCCCTATCAAAAACTGTTTAGAAGGACCGAATTTCTAGATATTGAAGGGTATGGTACTTTTGAAGCCTATGCCAACAGGGATTCCTTGGATTATCGAGAGGCTTATGGACTTCAAAATGTGTTAACGCTGTATCGGGGAACCATCCGTAGAGTTGGATTTTCCAAGGCTTGGCAGATGTTCGTGATCTTGGGAATGACGGATGACAGCTACGTTATTGAAAATTCGGAAGGCATGTCCTTCCGCGAGTATGTGAATCTTTTTCTACCCTATTCGCCCACCGATTCCGTGGAATTGAAACTGCGACATTACCTCAAAATAGATCAGGACGATATCATGTGGGGCAAATTATTAGAACTGAATCTTTTTGATCACAAGCGGAAAATACCTTTGAAAAATGCTACCCCGGCACAAATGCTCCAGTATATCTTGGAACAAAGCTGGACCCTTCAAGAAGACGAAAAGGATATGATCGTAATGTACCATAAGTTTGGCTACGAACTGAACGGTGAAAAAAAACAGATCGATGCCAACATGGTGGTCATTGGTGAGAACCGTACCTATACCGCCATGTCCAAAACCGTTGGACTTCCTGTAGCGATGGCCACCCTTCAAATCCTGAACGGAAAAATTTGCACCCCAGGGGTGCAAATTCCCATTCGGAAAGAAGTGTATGCCCCTATTTTATCCGAATTGAAAACATACGGAATCCGCTTCAAGGAATACCAAGTACCCTACTTGGGGTACAATCCTGATTCTGTTGCCGGTTAGGTTTTTATAGAATTTGGCTACCTTTACCTTCATATTAAAATATGACTGGTGAAAAACAATAACAATTCTTTGAAAATTGACGGCATCGACAAGAAGATTCTAAGATACCTGATGGAAGACGCCCGTAAACCCATATTGGAAATTGCCCGCAACATTGGCATTTCAGGTGCCGCCATTCACCAAAGACTTCGCAAATTGGAAAGTTCCGGACTTTTGGCAGGATCCAAGTTTGTCATCAACCCCAGGATTTTGGGCTATACCACCATGGCGTATATCGGTATTTTTTTGGATAAGGCCATGTCCAACCCCAGGGCAGTAAAAGAATTGGAAAAGATCCCCGAAGTGTTGGAATGCCATTACACCACGGGAAACTGGTCCATCTTGATAAAGGTTTTGTGCCGCGATAATGAACACCTCATGCAGGTCCTTAACAAAAAAATCCAACAGATTGAAGGAGTATCCCGTACCGAGACCTTTATTTCTTTGGACCAGCAAATTGATCGACAAATTCAGATTTGATATTTTGATTCAATCTAAATAAAGATTACATTTGGCCCATGGTTGAAATCTATCGGTCCAAATATTATTCCCTTCATCAGGCTGCCAATGAGCGTGCCTTTTACCTTGATCTTGGGCAAAAGACCGTTCGCATGTCCCTATGCCAGCTTTTATCGCTTCGTCACAAGGTTCTTTCCATTTCCATAGAAACTCATTTTGATAGCGACCTCAACAAACATGGGTTCGAAGTTTTAATGCTTTGCAACAAGGAACACTTGTTCATACTGAACACTTTGGAAATCATTGACCTTAAAAACTTAGTGGAACATGGCTTTGTAGCTTTGGGGCTTTCTGCAGAAAAAGAAACTATCGCCGCTTAGTTATTTTCTTATTTTGACCTATCATAAATTACCTTAAAATTGGGGGTGCCTTCCTATTAAAACGGGTGAAAATTTGTAATTTTAGGATTACAATTACTTAAAAGCCTATTTATATGAAAGATATTGCAAGACAAAGCATGAGCATAAAGGTAGAATCTATGGATATGCTCAATGCCCAGATCAAGATGGAAGCCCATGCCTCTGCCACCTATTTGGCCATGGCATCATGGTGCGAGCAAAATGGGTTTTTTACCAGTGCCAAGTTTTTCTTCAAACAAGCTGAAGAAGAACGGGAACATATGATGAAAATCTTTAATTTTTTGGTAGACACCGGTGGAAGTCCCATTTCTCCCGAGATTACCAACATCAACCATGATTATGCCTCCATTGTGGATGTGTTCGAAAATACTTTGGAACATGAGGTGAAGGTGACCAAATCCATCCACAATATTGTGAAAAAAGCCAGAGATTTAGGAGATATCGCTACCGAGCGTTTCTTGGATTGGTTTGTAATGGAACAGGTTGAGGAAGAAAACACTATCCGCGACATTTTGGACATGATCGCCATAACCGGCACCGAAGGTGTAGGTCTTCAAATGATCGATAACCAAGTTGCCAAATGGATTGAATAAATGATCCAAAAGCATAAAAAACAAAAGGGGCCAAATGGCCCCTTTTTTATTGCTCTTTTTTTCTTAATCCCTGCTGCCTCCAAAAACCTGAAGTCCCCAGTAGAGCAAAGAAGCCAAAGCACCTACAGCTGCAACCAAATAGGTTCTTGCCGCCCATTTTAAGGCATCATCAGCCCCGGCATATTCTTCTTGACTCACCATGTGCTTCTGTTTCAGCCACACCAATGCCCTTTTACTGGCATCATACTCCACGGGTAATGTGATAAAACTGAACAAGGTGGCAAAGCCCATTAGGATCAACCCGATCACGGCAATGGTAAAACCGATTCCACCAGTAACACCGGTAGCTGCCATTAGGGCAATACCCCCAAACACGATCCAGGTAGACATTCCAGAGGTTACGCTAACCACCGGCACCAATTTGGAACGCATGGTCAACCATTCATAAGCTTGTGCATGTTGCACCGCGTGACCACACTCGTGGGCGGCAACGGCTGCTGCTGCTGCATTACGTTGACTGTACACGCCTTCACTCAAGTTTACCGTTTTGTTTTTGGGATTATAGTGGTCCGTCAACATTCCAGGAGTGGAAATCACCTTTACATCACGAATACCATGGTCGCTCAACATTTTCTCGGCAATTTCGGCACCGCTCATTCCGTTGCGCAAATGCACCTGGGAATATTTTTTGAACTTACTCTTCAATTGGTTGCTTACCAACCAGCTGACCAGGGCTATTGCACCAATCAATATATAGTACATCATCATAACTTTCTATTTTTTGCTTTTAGTAAATATACTACTATAATGCAAAAACCCCGCCAATTCATGACGGGGTGGTTATACTGACAAAATGTAAGTTATGCGAATACCGGTTCTTCCAAATGGAAAGCTTCCGCAATTTCTTTATAGACCACTTCTCCCTCCACAATATTGAGTCCCATGGACAGGGATTTATCCATTTTGCAGGCACTACGCCATCCAAGATTAGCCAATTTTAGCACATAGGGCAGTGTTACATTCGTCAAGGCAACAGTAGAAGTATAAGGCACTGCCCCTGGCATATTGGCTACACAGTAATGGACCACATCGTCTACAATATAAATGGGATCCTCATGGGTTGTGGGTTTGGTGGTTTCCACGCATCCTCCTTGATCCACGGCAACATCCACGATTACCGTTCCGGGACGCATGTCCTTGAGCATGTCCCGTGTGATCAAGTTGGGGGCCTTGGCCCCTTTCAAAAGAACGCCACCGATAATTAGGTCGTGGGTCTGTATATGTTTTCTGATATTGAACTCATTGGAAAATTCGGTGATGACATGGCTGGGCATTATGTCATTCACCATTCGGAGTCTTTTCATGTTCACATCCATGATGGTTACCTGCGCCCCGAGCCCTGCTGCCATTTTTGCAGCCTGAATCCCCACGGTACCGGCCCCTAGCACCAAAACCCGGCCTGGCGCCACTCCGGGAACACCTCCCAAAAGTACACCCCTCCCTTTTACGGGCTTTTCCAGATATTTGGCACCTTGTTGAATGGCCATCCTTCCGGCTACTTCGGACATTGGGGTCAAAAGTGGCAACGAGCCATCCTCATCCTCCACCGTTTCGTATGCAATACAAATGGCCTTGCTATTGATCATGGCCTTGGTCAATGCCTCGCTGGATGCAAAATGAAAATAGGTGAAAATAATCTGTCCCTTTTTGATCAAATGGTATTCTTGTGCGATAGGCTCCTTTACCTTCACGATCATATCGCTCATGGCATACACCTGACCGATGGTATCCAAAATTGTGGCCCCTGCACGCTGATAGTCCTGGTTGAAAAAACCGCTTCCCTCACCAGCTCCAGACTGTACATAAACGGTGTGGTTGTTCTTTACCAATTCAAAAACCCCAGCAGGTGTCATACCCACTCGGTTTTCATTGTTCTTGATTTCTTTTGGTACCCCGACTATCATTTTTAATGTTTTTTGATGTTTCTGCGTCAAAGGTGAGCAAAAAAAATAGACTGAAACAGAAAAAATCGATAAAAAACAGGGGTTACTGGTCAAAAAACATGCTTTTTAACATTTATACCCTATTTTTTAATGGGGTTGTGATTATAAATATATTTTTATTTGAGTTGACCCCTATTTTTTTTAGGGGTATATATATTTAAAAATAAAAAAGCATACCGATCGGCATGCTTTTCTGTGCTATTGTTATAAGATTCTTATTGATTGCCCCTATTTTATAATGAAACTAAATTTTCGTCTACCTAAACCTGTTTCAGGTTCTCATTGAACTATTTATGAATACGGATGAGATTCCGAACCAAGCTCGGAATGACGGAACAACACGTGTTGCTTTTAAACCTATCCTACTATATTGACAATCTTTCCGGGAACCACAATCACTTTTTTAGGTGCCCTTCCCTGCAATTGTTCTTGGGTTTTTTCATGGGCCAACACCGCTGCTTCAATGGCCTTGCTGTCCATATCCGTTGGCAATTCCAACTTGAACCTCACTTTACCATTAAATTGAATCGGATACTCCTTGCGGCTCTCCACCAAATATTTTGCTTCAAACGTAGGGAATGGAGCTTCCGCAATGGACTCCGTATGGCCCAATCGCTCCCAAAGTTCTTCGGCAATATGTGGCGCGTAGGGCGATACCAGAATGGCCAACGGCTCCAAAATGGATTTGCTGGTACATTTTTGGGCAGTGAGTTCGTTCACGCAGATCATAAAGTTGGATACTGAGGTGTTGAACGAAAAGTGCTCGATGTCTTCTTGTACCTTCTTGATGGTCTTGTGCAATGTTTTTAGGTTATCGGCGGTGGGCTCCGCTTCGGTGACGCTTCGACTACGCTCAGCGTCCGTATCGAAAAAGGGCGTGTACAGCTTCCATAGTTTCTTCAAAAAGGAAGATACGCCAGTAATCCCAGCAGTGTTCCAAGGCTTGGATTGCTCCAAAGGACCCAAGAACATTTCGTACAACCGAAGGGAATCCGCTCCATACTCCTCACAAATGGCATCAGGGTTGACGACATTCAGTTTTGACTTGGACATTTTTTCGACTTCTCTGCCAACCTTATAGATATCATTTGAACTATAAATTTCTTCACCATTCTCTCCAATAAATATGGCATTTGAATATTCGTTGCCAAATTCATCATCCTTTTTCAAACTGTCAATATCTAATTCATCAGATGCATTAACGTATTTTACTTTAACACGAATGGGATTAAAGTCAATTGAACATTCATAATCGTCTATTTCTTGATCTTGTCTGAGCTCATTAAATTCTCCCTCTATATATGCAGCAAGTCTCTTACCTAAAAATGAAAAATCTTTTGTTCTTTCATGTTCCTCCACTCTTCCTTTGGAAACCAAAACTACTTCCTCGAAAGAATTATCTTGTTCTGAGATTCTTCCAGCCTCATTAAATCTTACCGACAAAAAAGTCACTCTAACCCTATAAACAAAAGCACTCGTTCCGGTTATCATCCCTTGGTTGATCAACTTTTTAGCATACTCGTCCTTGGACACATAGCCCATATCGAACATAAACTTTTGCCAAAAACGGGAATACAACAAGTGGCCCGTGGCGTGCTCGCTACCTCCAATGTAGAGATCCACATCTTGCCAATAGTCAATGGCTTCCTTGGAGAAAATGGCCTCGTTGTTTCGGGGATCCATGTACCTATTAAAGTATTGGGAGCTTCCTGCCCAACCCGGCATAGTGTTCAATTCCAATGGAAAAACAGTTTTATAATCAATTAATTGATTATTGACCACTGTACATTGTTCCGTGTTCCAAGCCCAATGGGTGGCATTGCCCAAGGGTGGTTCGCCCGTTTCGGTGGGAAGGTATTTTTCCACTTTGGGTAGTTCCAATGGCAAGTGTTCCAAAGCGATCATCTGCGGCATCCCGTCCACATAATACACAGGGAAAGGTTCCCCCCAATACCGTTGACGGCTGAACACCGCATCCCGAAGGCGATAATTCACCTTGCCCTTACCCTGACCTATTTTTTCCAGTTCTGCGATGGCCTTTTTGGTGGCTTCCTTATAGGAAAGTCCATTCAAAAAGTCGGAATTGGCGATAATGGTCGCGGCCTTGTCGGCAAAAGCCTCTTCGGAAATATCCACACCCTCAAAAATATTGGGGATGTCTATGTTGTAATGTTTCGCAAAATCATAATCGCGTTGATCTCCGCACGGAACGGCCATCACGGCACCTGTTCCATAGCTGGCCAACACGTAGTCGCCGATCCAGATCGGAATAGGCTCTTTAGTGAACGGATGCTCGGCATAAGCTCCGGTAAAAGCACCCGACACCGTTTTTACATCGGCCATACGGTCCCGTTCAGAACGTTTTGCGGTGGCCTCCACGTAGGCTTCCACCTCAGCTTTTTGTTCTGGGGTAGTAATCTTGGCCACCAACTCATGTTCCGGGGCCAAAGTCATAAAGCTCACCCCAAAAATGGTATCGGGGCGGGTGGTAAAGACTTCTATCTGATAGGGGTGATTGAGCGGAGTCGAAATCACATCTTTTTGAGACTTCTCGACTGCGCTCGAAGTGACACCATCACCAGAAATCACATCTTTTTGAGACTTCTCGACTGCGCTCGAAATGACACCTTCGTCGCTTCGACTACGCTCAGCGTCCAATACATTAAAAGTTACTGATGCTCCTTCAGAACGACCGATCCAGTTGGTTTGGGAATCCTTCAAGGGTTGTGGCCAATCAATCTTGTCCAAACCATCCAACAAACGCTGGGCATAAGCGGTAATACGCATGCTCCACTGCGTCATTTTTTTACGAATCACCGGGTGTCCCCCTCGTTCCGAAACGCCATTTACAATCTCATCATTGGCCAAAACAGTCCCCAAGGCCGGACACCAGTTCACCTCGGTATCCGCCAAATAGGTCAACCTATATTTCAAAAGGATTTCTTGCTTTTCCTTTGCTGAAAAATGGTTCCAATCCGAAGCAGAAAAAGTTGGAGTATCGTCATCACAAGCAGCTTGCACATTGGCATTCCCTTCTTTTTCAAATATGGAAACCAAGGTTTCAATGTTTTCCGCTTTATCGGATGTTTTATTGTACCACGAATTAAACAATTGGATGAAAATCCACTGTGTCCATTTGTAATACGCAGGGTTGGAAGTACGCACTTCTCGACTCCAATCGAAAGAGAAACCCAATTGATCTAACTGCTCCCGATATCTTTTGATGTTGTTTTCGGTAGTAATAGCCGGATGCTGGCCGGTTTGGATGGCGTACTGTTCTGCCGGCAAACCGAAGGAATCATACCCCATGGGATGCAATACGTTGAACCCTTTGTGTCTTTTGTAGCGCGAATAAATATCCGTGGCAATGTAGCCCAGCGGGTGACCCACGTGCAATCCCGCCCCCGAAGGATAGGGGAACATGGACAACGCATAAAATTTGGGTTTATCGGAATGATTGGAAGCCTTAAAGGTTTCATGCTCTGCCCAATACTTCTGCCACTTGGCTTCAATTTCACGGAAATTGTAGTTCATCATACTTCTTTATGGTAATTTGTCACATCGAGCCCTTCGACTGCGCTCAGGGTAAACTCTGGTCGAGATGTCTCAAACATATTGGAAGAGATTTCTCGCCCTGATACATCAGGACTCGAAATGACAATAAACTGTATCTCTTTTCGAGTTGCAAAAATAGGTTTAATCCCCTAAATACAATTTACTTTTCTATTTTTACGTACTGATTCCACTATATGAGCCAATATATTGAAAGATATCAGCGAAGAAAACTGATCTCCTCTTATTTTTCCGTGGTTTTGAGTATTGCCTTGGTCCTTTTCCTGTTGGGTGTACTCGGACTTTTGGTATTGAACACCAAAAAGTTGGCGGACCATTTTAAGGAGCAGATCACCATTTCGGTCTTCCTGAAGGACAATGCAAAACCCGTGGAAATTGATCAATTGCAAAAAAGTCTGGCCTTGGCCGAATACACCAAGTCTGCCGAATATATTTCCAAGGAAGATGCCGCGGAGCAATATAGCGAGGATATTGGGGAAAATTTTGTGGAGTTTTTGGGGTATAACCCGCTTCAAAATTCCATCGATGTGCATTTGAAGGCCGATTTTGTTTCTCCTGAACAGATTGAACAGATTGCAGGTGACCTGGCCTCCAAAACCTATGTGGAAGAAGTGAGTTATGACAAGCCCTTGATCGAGCTACTAAATGACAACGCCCGAAAAATCAGTCTCTGGATCTTGGTAGCCAGTGCCATTTTCACGGTTATTGCAGTTTTGCTCATTAACAGCTCCATTCGATTGTCCATTTACTCCAAACGATTCATTATCAAGACCATGCAAATGGTTGGCGCCACCAAAACCTTCATTAGACGACCGTTTATTTGGACGAACATTAAGTTGGGAATGGTAGGTGCCGTGGTAGCTTTGATCGCTTTGGGCATTTTGATCTATTACATCAACAAGAATTTTCCCGAGCTGAACCTGTTCAACGAATATGTGGCCCTCATCTTTTTGTTTGTGGGGGTATTTGGTTTGGGAGTGATCATTTCATGGGCGAGCACCCATTTTGCCACCCAACGCTTCCTTAACTTGAGGACGGACGATTTGTACTATTAGACACAAGACTCTGGAACGCTGCGCTTTTAGATATAGGACGGCGTAAACCTGGGAAAGTTTTGATTAAATTTGTGGCATGAGTAAGAAAAACAACAACGATCAAAAAACCAATAGGGAGTTCCTTTTTCAGAAGAAAAACTACCTTTTCCTTTTTATCGGAATTGCGTTTATCGCCTTGGGCTTTATTTTGATGGCCGGAGGCGGGAGTGACGATCCCAACGTATTCAATCCGGATATCTACAGTTTTAGAAGGATTCGATTGGCACCGACATTGGTCCTTATCGGTTTGGGCATTCAGATATATGCCATTTTGTTGAACCCTAACAAAAACAAGGAATAATTTGGAATTGATCGATGCTATCATCCTTGGGATCATTCAAGGATTGACCGAATTTTTACCCGTATCCTCCAGTGGGCATTTGGAATTGGGAAAAGCGATTTTGGGAGCCCATGCCATGCCTGAGGAAAGTTTGTTGTTTACCGTGATCCTTCACTTTGCCACCGCTTTGAGCACGATTGTGGTATTCAGAAAAGATATTCTTGGAATTTTTAAGGGCCTTTTTCAATTCAAGTGGAATGAAGAAACTCAGTTTTCCCTTAAAATCATCATCTCCATGATTCCGGCTGCTTTGGTCGGACTCTTTTTGAACGATTTTATCGAAGTATTCTTTGATGGTGCCATCGTGATCGTGGGCATCATGTTAGTGATCACTGCCTTTTTGCTATATCTGGCCGATTTGGCCAAAACCACGGATAAAGGGGTTTCGTTCCGAAGTGCTTTCGTTATTGGAATGGCCCAGGCCGTCGCCATTTTACCAGGAATTTCCCGAAGTGGGGCCACTATTTCCGCGGCAGTACTTTTAGGTGTGGACAAAGGAAAATCAGCACGTTTTTCGTTCTTGATGGTTGTTCCTCTGATCCTAGGAAAAGTAGCCAAGGATTTGATGGGTGGTGATATCAATTTTCATGGGGACCAAGCTGTTGCCATGGGCGCTGGATTTGTTGCAGCCTTCATCGCCGGCCTTGCTGCCTGTACCTGGATGATCAAACTGGTACGCCAAAGCAAACTGACCTATTTTGCCATCTATTGTTTGATTGTTGGCTTGATCGCCCTTGCTTGGAGTATCTGGGGATAGATTTTTATCTTTGCCCAAACCCCAAAGCCTTTGAAAACCGAAGAAGATTTTTTAACCGGTCAGATCATTTTGATCGACAAACCTTTGGAATGGACTTCGTTCCAAGCCGTGAATGCCCTAAAATGGGCCATCCGGAAAAAATTCAACCTTAAAAAGTTGAAAATTGGCCATGCGGGCACCTTAGATCCATTGGCCACTGGGCTTTTGATTATTTGTACCGGTAAATTCACCAAAAAAATTCCCGAATTACAAGGACAGGTCAAGGAATACACCGGAACCTTCACCCTTGGTGCCACAACTCCTTCCTATGATATGGAAACCGAAGTGGACCAAACTTTTCCAATGGAACATATCACTGAAGCATCCATTCAAAATGCAACCCAACATTTTTTGGGTGAAATAGAACAGTTACCACCAGTATTTTCCGCCTTAAAAAAAGATGGAAAACGATTGTATGAGTTCGCTAGAAAGGGAGAGCAAGTGGAAGTGCAACCAAGAAAAATCGAAATTTTGGAATTCGAAATCACCAGAATTGATCTGCCAGAAGTCGATTTTAGGGTGGTTTGCAGTAAGGGTACCTATATCAGGTCCTTGGCGCATGATTTTGGCAAAGTTTTGGATTCCGGGGCCTATTTATCGGCACTTCGGAGAACCAAAATAGGGGATTATAACGTAAATAAAGCTACCACCCCCTTGGTTTTCAAAGAAGAATTGGGGTAAAAAAGATGCTTGTCAACAAAAGGCAAGGATGTTTTGGATAAAATATTTTTCGAAAAAAGCGGTTATAGATAGACCATGAACCTGAACAGAAGCCAATTATCGCTCCTAATCACCTTCTTCTCCATGTCCATAGTGGTTTTGTTGCTATTCAGCATCCACTTAGGGGGCATGCAGGAGGATGAGTATGTTATTGAGATGAGTTTGGCCGATGAAGATATCGAGGAGCTCATTAAGCAAGAGGAGCAGAAATTGGAGGAATTGGCCGCCAACAGTGATCCTATAAAAAGCCACATGGCCTATAACGAGACTGCAAAGCCTACCATTGGCAGCCCCGAACCTCTCAAAACCTTGGAAGAGCTGATGGAGGAAAGAGCCATGAGCAGTGAAACAGGAGAACCAGGAGGAGACGCTGCGTTCAATGAGCAATTGCAGCAATTAAAGGCCCAGCGGGACGAGAAAAAACAAAAATTGGGGGAACGTGATGCCCAAAAAGAAGAATTCACCAATTACCTCAAGGACAGACGTACTTCCATTTCCTTTTCTTTGATCGATCGTAATTCCTACGAACTGCCACCACCCATTTATACCTGTATTGAAGGCGGCAAGGTGGTCATCAACATTAAAGTGGATGGCAATGGCTATGTGACCGAAGCCGACTTTAATGATAAAAGTTCCGGTACCAGTAATGGTTGTTTGGTTGACAAAGCTATTGAATATGCCCTTCGGGCCCGATTTAGTCCGAGTACCAAAAGTGAGCAGATCGGCACCATTACCTACCTATTCCAGAGCAAGTAACTGCAGGATTTCCGATAGAATTTCTTCGCCTTTATCCTTGTTATACCATACTTGAAGTTCCTGCTTGCAGGCATCTGTCAATTTTCCGTGTTCTTTTTTGCAGTCTTCCACCATTTGGGCGGCTCCCTGTGGTCTTGGTCCCCATTCCCCAACAATGGTTTGGTTGTGGTTGTCCAGAACAATCACCTTTGGAATGGATTTGGAACCGTGGGTTAAAAAAGCATCCATAAGATTGGGATGTTCGTCCCTCAAAACCACTTTCAGGGATATTTTTGGGTTAGATTCTGCAATCTTATTCACTACCGGCAAACTAGCAGCCGCATCACCACACCAACTTTCAGTGATGACTAGAAACGTCAAATCCTGTTGTAACTTGGAAAGTTTATCAATGGCTTCCCCAGGGAGTTTAAAGGTTTTGTCCCATCGGGTCATCCGACGGTCGTTGAGTTGGGTAAAATTGATTCGGGATTCGGACTGTTCCTCACCGGTTGTTTTTCCATTCAACGCAAAGTCATGGACCAATTCCCGATACTGAGGGCAATCCATTCCTTTTGCTATTCCTTCCTTAACAAAATCCAATTTTTCTTCTTGCAAAACCTCCATAAAAAAATTTTTGTCAAAAGTAGCTCGGGCCCTAAGCCCATTTGCTGACTTTTGTCATTGGTTGCCAATCAATCGCAATCCTTACAAAGTGAAAAAATTATAATGCTTTTGGGTTGATGGCCAAGCTTTTGAACAAGGTGGCCTTCGTTTTAAAGAACTTGTTTTCCATCTCGTTTTGCTTTAAAAAGGCATCAATCAATTTACCTTCACGGGTATTGATCAAGAAAAGGGAGCTTTCACCAAAACTGAATTTCCTTTCCTCCGCAGCCAACAAAGTGGCATAATCTTTTACAATAGCATCGATCAATTGGTTCTGGGTCACATAAGAATCCAATTCCCTGTAAATGGCAGTAACCTTATTTTGGATCTCCACCTCAGCGTTGTCCCTTTCAAAAACGGCATCCTTCAATTTGAACTTGGCCAATTTTAGATCTCCTCTTTCCTTCCTTAAAAACAAGGGCAATTGAAAGGACAGTCCTCCCTTGTAATTTTCCGTGACGAAGGAATTCATCAGTTCCGGGGTTTCGGTGATGAAATTGTATTCCACATCAAGTTTAGGCAACAGTTTATTGGTTTTCAATCGTTTGTCAACCTGCAAGCCTTCAATTTTGTATTCCAACGACATTAATTTTGGATGGTTTTCCAGATTGAAACTATCCAAGGGCACTCCCTCAATTTCCAAAGTAGTGTCTACATCAAATGCCATATCTTCATCGGGTCGTACCCCTTCCTGCAATTCCACTGGAACATCCTCGATCCACAAAAAATTGGACAGCTCCAATGACTTTTTCATCAGGTTCACTTTGGCCTGCTCAAATCCGAGAGCTCGATTTCGTACCGCGATCTTTGCCTCAACCGTATCGATCATGGCCTTGTCCCCTGCCAGGGCACTTTCCCGGATACCGTTGAACCTGATCTCCGCATTCTCCAAAAAATCCTGATATACTTTGGCATCTTTATGGGCCTGTACCCAATCAAAATAGGCAACCGAAGCTTTATATAGCACCTCGTTCACTTGAAGGTCCTGCTCCGCCTTGGATTGCTCCCTAAAAAATTTGGCTTTGCGAAGCGTGGCCATCCGTTCATTGATCCAAAATCCCTGTGCCAATGACATGGAAACCCCTGCACTGTAGAGACCGTCTTCGGGCAAGGTTTCATCCGGATTCAGATAATATCCTTCGTTCTGCTGAAAATTGCCTTTGAGTTCGATTCCGAACCATGTAGGAATTTTGAACGTGGTGTTCAATCGGTCCCAATACTCGGTGCCCTTAAATTCCTTTCGTTCATAATCCACCTCTATTTTTGGGTCGAAACCACCTCTGGCTTTCATCAAATTGGCCTGTCCCATAGCGATGTTCAACTGCGCCTGCTTGGCCACAGGATGGTATTTTTTCACATAGCCCAAATATTCCTTGAAACCCAACACCAACGAATCTTGCTGGGCGCTACCTTGAGTGACCCACAAAAAAGCAACAAGGAACAAGCCGATAGCCCTATTTCTTGGTAGCATCTGCACTGGTATTTTGGGGTTGATAATAGTTAGGCGGGAAACCGTTAAGCTGTCTCCACAGTTCGAACCAGATCGGAACATCTTCCAAAAGGGCCATGGTACTGGCTCCTGATCCAACCCGAATATCTTTTGGCCATGGCGCCTCTTCTTCATCCGGGGCCAAAAGCACCCGATATTTGCCATTCGGGCTGATGAAGGTTTCAATCGCCACTATTTTACCTCCGAAGGTACCATAGGAAACATTGGGCCAACCGCTGAACACGATGGATGGCCAACCATCAAACTGGATACGGACCTTTTCCCCCACATGCACCAAGGGAAGGTCAATGGGATCCACATACGTTTCCACAGCAATGTCGTAATTGGCCGGCATGATACCCACCAATTGTGCACCTTCTTTAAAAGTTTCTCCGATTCCGGATTGGATAGCCTTATTGATGTACCCACTTTGCGGCGCACGAATGTAGAGCAGGCTGTTCCGCATCTCGTAATTGGTGTACTCGTTTTCCAACTTGGTCACCTGCGCCTCCGAATCAAATTGGTTGGACTGGGCCGTATACAGATCACTCTGGGCCTTGGATATCTTGTCCGTATATTCCGCTTGCACCCGATTGATTTCTACTTGGGCATTGATCACATCATTTTTACTGGTGAGCAACTTGTTTTCCTGGCTGATGAGTTTGGCCTGGGTTTCTTGAAGTTTTAGACGTTTTTCTTCCACATCTGTAATGGCTTTTAGGCCTTCTTCCTGTAGTTGCACCACCCGATCATACTGCCTTTGTGCAATGGCAATATTGGTCTTGGCGGCTTCCAAATCAATGCTATCACTCTTCACCTTCAACTTGGATTGAATCAATTTGTTTTTGGCCTGTTCCAATTTTAAACCTCTTTCTTGATTAAGTGCAGTAATCTGGGTTCCAAGGGCTTTTACTTTCTCTTGATACGAGGTAACCGACATGGACTTGGCCTTGATCTGTTGTCCGGTACGCTCTACCAAATTGGGATCAAAGTATTCGCTCTTTACTTCGGAAATATAAAGGATGGTATCCCCTTTTTCCACGAAATCACCTTCCCGAACATACCATTTTTCAATCCGGCCCGGAATTGGGGATTGAATGGTCTGTGGCCTTTGGTCCGGTGTCAAGGTGGTCAAGTACCCCTTGCCGGAGATGTTCTGGGTCCAAGGTAAAAACAGGACAATGAACATAATGATGGAAAACACCGCCAAAAAACGGTTGAATTGCTTGTAATGTCTTTTGTGGAAAACCTTTTTACCGGCTTTATATCCGGTCAGGTCCACCGTTTCGTTCAACTTGCTATGTGAGGAAATATTCAACATAATTCTTAATTTTTTTGGATCAAACGTCCATTTTCCATTCGCACCACCGCATCACATCTACTTACCCACTTTGGGTTTTCACTGACTACCACCAAGGCCCAGCCATTGGATGAATCGGTTAGGAAGTCCATTATTCTTTCGGTCTCTTCTTCATCAAATTGATCCAGGGGATCTTTAAGGATCATCAACTTGGGCCGGATGACGATACTCCTGGCCAACACAATTTTCTTGGATATGAAATCCGGTATTTTTTTGCCTTCGGGATATAACATGGTCTTTAAGCCGAGGGGCTGCTCCTTCACAAATTGCGTAAGTCCGACCTTCTCCAAGGCCCAGTACACATCCTCCATTGATAATTCAGTATTCCCGAAGGTGATGTTGTCCAAAATGGTTCCTTCAAATGGGTATTCCTCTGTAAGGGCATGGCCCAACAAGGACCTGTACTCCCGCAGGTTAACCCCAGAAATGGCCACATTGTTCACAAATATATTCCCTTGATCAGGCTCAATTATCCCCGCTATCAAACGCAACAGGGTTGCTCTTCCCGATCCATTCGGACCCTGGATCAACATGCGTTTACCAGGTGGAATCATCAAAGAAATATTGTCTATGATCCTCTTATCACGTCCTGGAACGTTATATACCAAATTTTGCAATTCTATGGTTAGGCCATCTTTTCCTGCAAAAGGAGTTTCCCCTTCTTGGTGCTCCAGTTCCTTATCCACAACTTGGCCTAATTTTTCCAGGGAAGTGAGCAAATCGTAAAAGGTTTCAAGGCCCAAAATCATTTTTTCAACGGAGCTGATAACCAAAAGGATGATGATTTCTGCAGCCACAAACTGCCCAATGTTCATTTCCTGATCCAATACCAAAAGACCACCGATAAGCAAAAGTCCGGCCGTAACCAGAACCTTGAATCCGATCATTTGGATGAACTGCAGTACCAAAACCCTAAAATGGCTTTCCCTTGCATCTAGATAATCCGCTACCAAGGCATCGTTTCTTTGTATGGCCTGAGATGTTTTTCCGGAGAGTTTAAAGCTGATGATGGACCTTGCAATCTCCTGTATCCAATGGGCCACCTTGTATTTCATTTTGGATTCTTCCAAACTGGTGTCCAATCCACGTTGGGCCGTAAACTTGAATACTATGTAGATCAACAATACCAGTAACAATCCATATATGATGAAAAATGGGTGGTAGAAAGAAAGCAACAGGAGTCCGAAAACAATCTGCAACAAGGCCGCCGGAAAATCGATCAATACCTTTGTCAATGATTTTTGAATGGTGAGGGTATCAAAAAAACGGTTGGCCAGTTCAGGCGGGTAATAATTTCTGAGTTCCCTCATCTTGATTTTCGGAAACCTATACGCAAACTCAAAGGATGCTCGGGTGAAGATCTTCTGCTGCAGGTTTTCAATGATCCTTATCTGCATCAATTGAAGCGTACCCACAAAGGCCACACCCAAGGTCACCAAAACCACCAAAACCACCCAAGAGGTGCTCACCCTGGCTCCTTGTATCAAATTAATGATGGCTTGGATACCCAAAGGGAGGGAGAGGTTCACCAATCCGGCAAATATGGCGTAATAAAAAATTTGAAAAATGTCTTTTTTGTCCAGGGCAAGCAGGCCCATCAACCGCTGCCAAGCGGTGAGAATGTTTTTAGCCATTAACTTTGAGGTTTAACGTTTTGAAAATCAAATCCGTAAAAAATTGGGTCGGCGTAACGGTTTCGTTACAATTGGTAAGCATGGGAAAATGTTCTTTCAGGAAATATTGGTGCAGGGTACCCTCCAAAATGGTACTGGCCAGACTTAAAGGGTAGGCATAGGACTTGTCCACAGCCACGATCATATCACTCAAACGGCCCACTAATCTTTTACATACAATAAAATACCCGTTCTTGTCCTCATTGTTTACTTCTTTTACCAAGTACGATTTGGAGTATTCGTTGACAATGATCTTGTTCAGTATTTCTTCGTTGACATGGGAAAAAGCGTTGTCCTCTTCCACATTTTGGGTGAGCACTTCAATGGCCTTGGTCAGCTTTTCCACAGGATCGGAAATTCCGTTGGTATCAAAGACCATTCGGTATTCCATCCAACCCCAGTACCATGATGCCAGATAGAGCAATAGCTTGTGCTTGTTCTCAAAATAGCGATAAATGGAACTTTCATTGGAATGGATACGGACCCCAAGCTTTTTGAAGGTGAAATGCTCAAAACCGATTTCATCGATGAGCAGAATACTTTCTTCCACAATTTTTTTCCCAAGACTCGAAGACTCAGGGTCCTTGATATACAACTTGTCGTTTATCCCAATTTTTAGGGAGTGCATCAACACGTCCATTTGAACAATTTTAAAAATAATTCTCGCTAAATTAATAGTATTACTATTATATGCCAATACTTTAACTTTCGGTTAACGATCCATCTATTTCGCTTACTTTTGAAAAAAAATGATGCAGGATGGATAAACATAGGTGTGGTTGGTGTTTGGGAGACCCCTTGTATGAGGCTTATCATGATATGGAATGGGGAGTGCCTGTTAAAGATGACGAGACCCTTTTTGAATTCTTGATATTGGAAACCTTCCAAGCTGGTCTTAGCTGGATAACCATTCTGCGAAAACGGGAGCATTTTAGGGAAGCCTTTGATCATTTCGATTATAAAAAAATAGCGGAATACGGTCAGGAAAAGGTGGATGAACTGCTTCAAAACCCAGGTATCATCCGTAATAAACTGAAGGTACATGCCACTGTGACCAATGCCCAGGCTTTCATGGAAGTGCAAAAGGAATTTGGAAGTTTTAGCAGTTACATTTGGGGATTTGTAAACGGTTCGCCCATTAAAAATGCCTTGCCTCACTACAAACAAGCTCCGGCGACCACGCCACTTTCCGATGCCATTAGCAAGGACTTAAAAAAACGCGGGTTTAAATTTGTGGGCAGTACCGTGATCTACGCGCATATGCAAGCTACCGGTATGGTGAACGATCATGAAGTCAACTGTTTCCGGTACCATGAAGTATAATATTGTTGTCCTAATAGCTTTACTAACGCAGATAGCGTATGGGCAGAACAAGTATGAAAAGGAATCGAGGATAGCCCAAGAGCAGTTTCCGAACACTTCCTATTCCTTGATTCAAAATTATCTGGCCGATGCCAAAAGGGTCCGATTTTATTTTGAAACAAACGGGGACCGCAAAAGCTACGAAGCAAAGTTTAAAAAAGGAAAACTACATTATAGTGTTGAATTTGACCAGAACGGAAACTTGGAAGATGTGGAATTTATAATTGCAGAAATTGATATTCCCGAGGATACCTGGCAAATCATCACAGATTATCTTCGAAACAATTTTCCTAAATATAGGATCAAAAAAATCCAACAACAACATCCATTACATCAACAAAATCCAAAGAAAACCATACACGATGCTCTCCAGAACCTGATTTTACCCTATATCAACTACGAGGTGGTCTTTGCCGTTAAGGAAAATAAGAGCTATCAATCCTATGAGGCCCTTTTCAATGCCGAAGGACAGTTCGTGAAAATCAGCAAATCTTTCCCTGCAAGTTACGACCATGTCCTGTATTAAATCCCACCTTTCCATGCTATTTTTACTATTTGTAGGAATGGCTAGCGCCCAGGAAAATCTGACTGGTTATTGGGAACCGAAATTTTCTGTCAATTATAAGGTTACAGGGCTGTATTCCCATAATTTTTCTCTATCGAACCGTAACTACCTGCTTGATGACGGTCAATTTACCTTACAGGGAAGACAATTGGACCTGGCCCATTTTTCAAAACTGAAAGTACGGGACAACCAAAGTATTTCTGTTGGGGTCCAATACAGATTCCGGAACAATTTTGAAGACGGTGAAAATGAACTTCGTTTTACGCAACAATACAATTTTACTTATAGGCCCTACACCATTAGATTTGGTCACCGGATAAGTGCCGAGCAACGTATTACCCAATCCCTGACCACGCATCGGTTCCGATATCGGATTGCTTTGGATGTTCCGTTGCAAGGTGAAAAATTAGATCCAGGGGAACCCTATTTCGTAGGCTCCCTTGAAAACCTCTGGAGTGTTTCCAAAGGAAACTCCCCACAATATGACACCCGCATATCAAGTCAAATAGGCTGGTTAATTGGTAAGGACCTTACTATTCAATTGGGATTGGAATATAGATTTGAAGATTTTACGGCCGTATCTCCCAAAAACGTTATTTTCCTATTGACCGGCGCCCAATTGGCGCTTTAAAATTTTCATGAAACGGTTTCTGGGAATGAGCTCGGCACCCAAGCTTTCCAAATGGTCTGTGTGCACTTGGCAATCGATTAGGGCATATCCATTTTGTTCCAGTCCCAGTGCCATTTTGATGAAGGCAAACTTTGATGCGTTTGGTTTTAAACTGAACATACTCTCTCCACAGAACACATGTCCCAAGTCCACCCCATATAATCCGCCGACCAGTTCACCATTTTCCCAAACTTCATAGGATTTGGCCCACCCGGCCTTGTGCAATTCGGTATAAGCAGATTTCATTTCAGGTGTGATCCAAGTGCCATCTTGCCCCGAGCGTTCCACTTTTCCGCAAAGTTCCATCACCTTTTCAAAGCACATATTTTGGGTAAGTTCAAAAACATCATCTCGTAAAATCTTGCGCATGCTTTTGGAAATCCTGAGTTTTTTTGGAAACAACACCATTCTGGGATCGGGGCTCCACCAAAGGATTAGGGAATCGTCATTGAACCATGGAAAAATGCCATTCTTATAGGCCAAAAGGAGCCGTTCCATGGAAAGATCACCCCCAACGGCCAGTAAGCCATCCTCATTGGCCGCTTCCACGGGTGGAAACTCCATCCTGTTGTTCAAAAAGTACAGGGGCAAACCCTCTTCAAAGTTTTCCACAGGGCAATTTTTTCCTTAAAAATAATCAATAGGGTTTAAAATGAAAAGATCCGGGAGTTTACCCAGATCTTTCCTATTCTTTTTATTGAAGACGCTTAAAACGGAAGATCGTCGTGGTCTTCTTCATTATAGTCATCAACAGGTTCAAAGGCTTCCATTGGTGGAACCGGTGGCATGTTGCCCGTGTTGGATTCCGGTTGCAAACTCTCAACCCTCCATCCTTGAATGGAATTGAAATATTTGGTTTCTCCCTGTGGGTTTACCCATTCCCTTCCTCTTAGGTTGATACTGACCTTTACCATTTGTCCCGCACTGAAATTGTTCAAAAGATCACATTTGTCCTGAACAAATTCAATCAATATATGCTGCGGATATTGCTCCTCGGTGGTCACTACCAACTCTCTTTTCCTGAAACCATTGTTTCCATACGTCTTGGTTTCGTCTACCATTTTGATTCTTCCCTGAACTTCCATGTATGTTAATTTTTGTTGAATTTCAAAAGTACACAAAATGATTTCCTTTGGAACCCGTTATTTCAACGAACTATTAACATGTTTTCCATTTTCTGCTATCTTTAATAACAATTCAGCCTAAAATGAACTTCAGTCCAAAAAGGAAAACCTCCAACATCATTCTGCTGATTTCCGCATTTGTGATCGTAAGTTTGATATTGTGGAACACCAATAGTTTTTTCAAAAAGTTCAAAGAGGAGGAACGGCTTAAAATGGAGATCTGGGCCACCGCCCAATTGGAGCTGGTGCAATCTTCCGTAGACCAAGAACTGGGGAACCTTACCCTAAAAGTACTGGGCAACAACACCTCCACCCCTATGATCCTGCTCAATGAGAAGGGCTCTTACAAAACCCACAATATTCCTGAGGATAAGATATCCGACAGTGTATATATCCACAAAAAAATAGCACAGTTCAAAAACGAGAACGAGCCCATTTTGATCATTCAGGATGGGGAATTGTTGGAAACACTTTACTACGGCAACTCTGAGGTTTTGAACAAATTGAAGTATTATCCGTTGGCGCTTTTATTGATCATATTTTTGTTCGGAACGGTGATTTTTTTCTTTTTCAGGACGAACAAGGCTTCTGAGCAGAACAAGCTTTGGGCGGGTATGGCCAAGGAAACGGCCCATCAAATTGGTACGCCCTTGACATCACTTTTAGGCTGGAACGAGCTATTGAAAACAGAAAATATCAACCAGGAAGTGACCAAAGAAATTGGCAAGGATATTGATCGTCTTCAAACCATCACCGAGCGTTTTTCCAAGATAGGCTCCATCCCAGAATTGCACGAACATAACATTGTAGCGGAAACCGAGAAAGCCTATGAATACCTGAAAAAGAGAAGTTCCAGACTGGTGCATTTTTCTTTCAGCAGCAATGTGGACAACGTGCCTGTGCTTTTAAATCCACCGCTATATAACTGGAGCATAGAAAATCTAGTGAAAAATGGAATCGATGCCATGAGGGGCAAGGGCAACATCGCCATACAGATCGAGAAAAAAGGAAACTTTGTTCATATATCCGTTTCCGATACCGGACATGGCATTGCCAAAAGTGAATGGCAGAACATTTTCAGTCCGGGGGTAACCTCCAAGAAAAGAGGCTGGGGATTAGGACTTTCGCTTGTTAAAAGGATAGTGGAAGAGTACCATAAAGGAAAAATTAAAGTATTTTCGTCCAGTAAGGAAGGAACAATCATGCAGATTTCCCTGAGAGCAATTGAAAAATGACCTATGGCTAAGGAAAAAAGACTCGTAATAAAGGAAGCTGATATTACCAATAACTGCCCCGAATGTTATAACCAAGAACTTAAGCTTACCTTTTTTCAAAAACACACCTTTAACCCGTTCTTCCACAGGACCACAAACGAGGTAACCCACGAAATAGAGTGTAAGAAATGTCACTCCAAAATTTATCCGGTCAACTGGACCCCGGATATTGAAAGGGTTTTTGACTACTACAATAAATTGGTACAACCCGATAGGCCTTCGGTGCGCTTCACCACCCTATTCTTTATCATCTTGGTTTTGATGCTTTGCTTGGTGGCAGGTGGGGTCTATTTCTTTTTGGAAGGATTTAACTAAGGTGGGATTTTATGGCTTCGGCCACTTCCTCAAACTCTTCCGCTTTTAGGCTTTCCTTATGTTGAAACGTGGCATTGGCCATACTTTGTAGGGGAATCAAGTGCACATGCACGTGTGGTACTTCCAACCCGATGACGGTCATGCCCACCCGCTTACAGGGCACTGCTTTTTCCAAAGCGATCCCCACCTTTCTTGAAAAAGCCATCAGTTTCATGTAAGCATCCTCATCCATTTCCAAGATCTTGTTCACTTCCTTTTTAGGAACGCATAGTGTATGCCCTTTGGAGTTTGGGTTTATGTCCAAAAAAGCAAAATGATCCTCGTCCTCGGCAATTTTGTAGCAAGGAATGTCCCCGTTGATAATCTTGGTAAAAATGCTGGCCATTGTGGTTTGGTTTAAAATGAAAAATCCCGTCTTAAGACGGGATTAAAGATACTGATTTTTAATGGCTGTCAATCCCTGGAGATTTCCAATATTTCCAATTTCAGGGTTCCGTTCGGCACCTTGATCTCGGCTACTTCCCCAACGGTTTTACCCAAAAGTCCTTTCCCAATGGGAGAGGTTACCGATATTTTTCCGGTTTTAAGGTCGGCTTCACTTTCCGCAACCAGGGTATACTTCATTTGCATGCCATTGGCCTGGTTCTTCAATTTTACGGTGGAAAGCACCAATATTTTGGAATTGTCCAATTGCGATTCGTCAATCAAACGCGCATTGGCCAAGGTTTCTTCCATTTTGGAAATCTTCATTTCCAAAAGGCCCTGTGCTTCCTTGGCGGCATCGTACTCGGCATTTTCGGATAAGTCTCCTTTGTCCCGAGCCTCCGCAATGGCCTGTGATGCTTTTGGACGTTCCACATCCTTGAGTTGGTTCAACTCATCCCTCAATTTCTTTAGTCCTTCGGCGGTGTAGTATGATACTTTGCTCATCACTTCAAAATTTTAATGCAAAAGAACATTGAAGAAAATCAAAAAATAATTTCCCCAATGAACGCTTCTCTACAAATACAAAAAATCCTCAACGAGTCCCATGACCTGCATGGATTTTGCGAGGATTTAACGCAAATATAGGCAAATTTTGTTCAACTTTGTTGCTACGTTGATAAGAAACCCCTACCATGAAGCACTTTTGGAGCCTTGCCCTGCTCGTTTCGTTAATTTCCTGTAGTTCAGACAGTACCAATAGAAATCCGTATCTGCAAGAAGTGAGTTTTCGCTTCGAATTAAACCTGAACCTTCCCCTTTATACGAACCTGAACACCATAGGAAATCCTGTATATGTTGGCAATAGCGGAGTAGGCACGCGGGGTGCCTTTGTGATCAAATCCAGTTTGGATACTTATTATGCCTTTGAGGCCAGTTGTCCCAACCATACCCCGAACAGCTGTTCTACCATGACCATTGATGGACAAAATGTGGTGTGCAGTTGCGAAGGGTACACCTATAACCTGTTCACAGGACAACAATTGGACCGCCCAGATGATGGAAATAGATATTATGATCTGCTGTATTACCGTGCCACTTTGAACGGGAACGTGGTGGTCATTTCCAACTAAAGGGTTCCTAAAATCTTGTCCATTACCCAGCTGGTATGCACCCCTGATTTTCCTGTGGATGGATGAAATGATTTGCCTAATAAGTGGTTTTTGATGTTGGCCACATGGAATTCTTGAATATGATCTGGATGAGGAATTTCTACCGTTTGAAAACCTGTTTCATTTTCCAATTGAAGCGAGGCTTCATCCAAAACAGAAAAACTGATTTTTCCTTTGGAACCATAAATATCGACCTTATCTACCCGTTGATGGGTGCCGAAATTCCAAAAGCCTTCACCTGTAACCCCATTTTGATGCAGCCAAACCCCTGAAACTGCATCGAAGGCCGAATACAACCCTTGTTGATTTTTGGCAATCCCACTTGCTTCAACAACATCCCCCAAGAGAAAAGTAAACAGGTCCAATCCGTGACTTGCCAAGTCATCAAAATAACCCCCTGGGGCAATTTGTTTATCCGTACGCCAATTGTAGTTGCCATTCAAATCCAAATTGTTGGGTGGTTTCGATTTTTCCCAATGGATGTGGCGCACCTCACCGATCAAACCATCATCCAACCATTCCTTTATTTTTAGAAATCGAGGGAGGGAGCGCCGATAATAGGCCACGAACAAGGGCAATCCTTTTTCTTCAAACGCCTTATAAATGGCCAAACTATCTTGATAATTTGGGGCCATGGGTTTTTCCACACAGCAGGGTTTGCCCGCTTCGGCCACTAGTAACGCATATTTTTTATGGGAATCAGGAGGAGTGGCAATATATATGGCATCTATTTCAGGATTGAAAATGACTTCCTCGGCATCGGTAGTCCATTGCGGAATATGGTGCCTTTTGGCGTAATCTTCAGCCTTATCAGCATTGCGCCGCATGACCATATCCACTCTAAAACCAGGAGTGTTTCGGTACGCTGGAACACTCTTTTTTTCGGCCACGCCTCCGCAACCGATCACGCCCCATCGCAAGGGCTTCTTTTCTGAAAAATGAAAATGGGATTCTGCCATCTTGTTAAAATTACAGAATCCCATTCATTTCATATCCTAAAAATTGAAAGTGGCCCCTAACAAAAAGTTGATTCCCGCTTGGGGGTAGTAGCCGGCACCTTCAATGGTGGTTATGGTTCCAGGGTTGGAAAAATCATCATCATAGGTATAAAAATACCCGTTGGAAACTATGTCCGCATCAAAAATATTATTCACTAGACCAGAAAGCACAATACTTTTCACAAAGGCATTGGTCTGGATCACATACTGAATATTGAAATCGGTTTGGGTGTAACTATCCAAGGTTGACCCCTCGGAATCGATATTGCCCATGTACTGTTTTCCTACGAATTTGGACAACAACGACACTTGAAAATTTTCATGCGGTTGGTAGGTCAAAATGTTACCCGCAATCAATTGGGGGGAATAGGCAATATGGGTATTCCCTAGGTCTTGAAGCACCCCATCCCGTTGAAAATAAAAGTCGAGGTTTCTGTTATCGCTCAAAGCCAGATTAGGTCTCCACAAAAATTTCTGGGCAAACCTCAAATTGGCATCCAATTCCAACCCAAATCGGTAACTGTCACCAACATTCGCCCTTAAGGGCGCGCCAACATCGTTGAGTTCCCCGGTAAGTACCAACTGATCTTTGTAACACATGTAGTACACATTGGCATTCAATTGAAAATCTGGAGAAACATAACGCCAGCCCAGCTCAAAATCGTTCAACTTTTCAGGTCGGGGACTGCCACTTTCATAATCGTTTCGGTTGGGTTCCCTATTGGCCCTGGCATATGAAAAATAGAAATTGTTGTTGGGGTTCAAATCGAACGTGACACCTGCTTTTGGATTGAAAAAATTGAAGGTGTCATCCACCAGACCGGTATCATCCCCATTGGCTTCATAACCCACCCTACGGTATTGCACATCCCCAAAAACAGACCATTTATTCGTCAACTGATAATTAGCCTTGGCATATCCGTTAAAATCAGTTTTGGTGGAATTATCATCATAATATCGATCTCTGATTTCGCTGTTACTGGCGTATCGCGCCCAGATGATTTCCCCAAAGTGGTCTCCCTTGTATTCGTTGTAACCTCCGCCTAAAATTAGTTTGAGGTTATTCTTATCATAAGTTGCCGAAAAAACGGTTCCGTAAAAATCATTGTCCAACCAACGTCTGCGGATCAGATCGGTACTTTCCAAGGGCTCTCCATCTACCATGATGGGTTCCAAACCGTAATCTGCAAAATCTTCATCTTCTTTGTACTGTTCAAAATATCCTCTACCGGGCGTAAAATGCAAGGCTAAATGCGTGGTCCAATCCGGGCTCCAGGTTTCATTCCAATGCAATTGAAAGTGATCTTGCTTGTAGTTGTCCTCCTCCCTGTCGTAGAATTGAATGTTCCCATTTTCATCGCTGTACATTCCTGCCGAATTAAAGGTACGATTGGTGGCAAGCTCATCAGCAGTGATACCGTTCCAAGCTTGATAGGTGACTTCATGACCGCCAAAAAGCAAAGCTTTCACTAAGGTGTTATCATCCTTGTACACACCTTGTAAAAAGTAGGCATCCAGTTTGGAACTCGCCCGATCCACATAACCATCAGAAGTTACGCGGGAGAGTCTCCCAGAAAATTCCACATAATCATTGAGCAACCCTGTACTGAACTTTACATTGTTCCGAAGGGTATTAAAACTTCCGATGGAGGAAGAAACCTTAGCATAAGCCTCTTCTGAAAAAGCATCGGTGAGCATGTTAAGACTGGCACCGAAGGCCCCTGCACCATTAGTAGAGGTTCCCACCCCACGCTGCAGCTGCAAACTTTGGGTAGAGGAAGAAAAATCGGGCATGTTCACCCAAAAAGTTCCTTGGGACTCGGCATCGTTGTACGGCACCCCATTAATGGTAACGTTCACCCTTGTGGCATCGCTACCACGCACCCGAATGCCGGTGTAGCCGATTCCGGCTCCGGCGTCCGAAGTGGTCACCACGGCCGGCATGAAATTCATCAAAATGGGCACATCTTGCCCCAAGTTTCGAGGAGTGATGTCCTCCTTTTCCAAATTGGAAAAGGTAATGGGAAATTCCTTCGTTACCCGGACGGCTTGGACCAGGACTTCGTCCAAGACCACTTTTTTGCCTTCCAAAGTGTCGGCAGGTTCATTTTGTTGGGCACTCAAGCTGAGTCCCAGCCCGCAAAGGGCCAATGTTGTGAATAAAGGTTTCATTCGTAAAAATGTTACGAATAAAAGGGGTCATTATTCTTGTTAATAAATTGATTTTTGTTTCTAAAGAAACATAGAAATTCCAAGATGCGCTTGGCGCAATCCCTTGGCAGCATTACCCGCCCAGGTTCATTGGGTATAATCTCAGCCTTGATTAAGTTTTGGGTTTTAAGTTGGAAGTTCTAAGTTATGTCGACCTAACTTGAACCTTATCATTTAAAACTTTGAACTGCTACAAAGCACCCCTTTGAGATGGGGCAAATGTAGTGTTCGGACATCATATTTCATAAAAAACCATCCGGAATTTTAACTTTTGGTTAGAACTATGGTCCCAAAGTCTGGGCGTATATAAGAATATGTACCCTAGATCCAAAAAAAGATTTACACTAAAAATTATATTCAGTTATGCCGTGCTGGGCATATTGGCGCTGCTGGCCGCTTATTTCATCTATGATGAATTCAAAAGCTACACGGCGACACAAAGCAAAGGGGATGACAACCTTAAACTGTTACGCACCAACGAACTGTTGACCAATTTATACGAGGCGGAAAACCTGTCCAAATTGGCATTGCAGTCCAAACAACCGAAAGATCTTAAGGCCTATGCCCAAAAAGTAGACTCGATTACTGTCTTGATTGATTCCCTAAAACCCTTGGCCCGAACCAATGTAGGTGACCAAGTTGCGAAACTTGATAGTGTTCAAAAACTACTACAACAAAAAGTTTATAACAGTGCCGAGTTACGCAGGCTCAAGGTGAAAAATGAAAACAATGCCTCTTTTGATTCCGTTTTGGAGGCCTTCCATAAAATGGAAGTGGAGATGGGAAGGATCACCCCGGAGACATTTGCTCCCAATTTTGAGCAACTCTCGCCCGAAACCCAGCAATCCATTCGGGAATATGTAGCCTTTTTGAACAAGAACATCCCCAATTCTAATGCCGCTTCCAATGCCAACAATATTGACTCGATCCTGGAGGTTTCCAAATCGATTTTAAACAAGGCAAAGACCCAAACCGCCGCCATGGAACGGTCCATGTTGCAAAAGGAACTTCAAATTTACCGTACCGATCTGGAACTTTCGCAAAAGATGCGGAGTGTCCTTTCCGATTTTGAACGGGAAATGGTGCAGAACGCCTTTATGGACAACATCACCCAAAAGCAAGCTCTGAAAAGAAGTACCCGTTTGGCCGGGGGTGCGGTGATTTTGGGGTTGCTCATCGTAATCCTCTTCACTTTTCTGATATCCAAAGACTATTGGAAAGGACAGCGATACCAAGAACAATTGGAAAAAGCGAAAAAATACTCCGAATTGCTTTTGAAGAGTCGGGAACAGTTGATTTTCACAGTGAGCCATGATCTTAGGACCCCTTTGAACACCATTAACGGATATTCCGAATTGATGGAGCACAGCGGCCTCAACAACAAACAATTGACCTATTTGAAAAATGTGAAATCGGCTTCAGGATATGTAAACAATTTGGTCAACGATCTTTTGGATTTTTCCAAACTGGAAGCTGGAAAAGTACAATTGGAAAAAGTCCCCTTTGTGCTTGCCCCATTGATCCACGAAACGGCAGGTCATTTTGATGAAACCAACACCAAAAAAAATCTGGAACTGATTCTGCAGATTTCCGAAGAACTCAGCAAACCCATCATTAGCGATCCTTTCCGTATTCGCCAGATTTTGACGAACCTCATCGGAAATGCCTATAAGTTTACTGAGAAAGGATTCATTAAGGTTGTTGCAGCGGTACAGGAAAAAAAAGATGGTCCTTGGATTCAGATTCAGGTAATCGATACCGGTATCGGTATTGAAAAGGAAAAACAGGAATTGATCTTTCAGGAATTTACGCAAGCAGGGGACAAAAATGAGCACAAACACAGTGGTTACGGCCTTGGACTCACCATCTCCAAAAAATTGACAGAACTGTTAGGAGGAACACTATCCCTATCAAGTGAGGTAAACAAAGGCAGTACCTTCACTTTGGAGGTTCCTGTCCAATTTTCGGAGCATTCTATCCTTGATAAGGGTCCGGACAAGGAACATACTCGAGAACTACCGGTTTCGGTCTTGGTAATCGATGATGATGAAAATATGTTGGGTCTCATTGCCGAAATTTGCAAGGCTAATCAGATCATGGTCAGAACGGTTTCAAATTTCAAGCAATTGGAATCCTCGGAGATTTTTGGTTTTAACAAAGTACTCACGGACATACAAATGCCCAAAATGGATGGCTTCGCTGTTCTGGGAACATTGAAAGCAATGGGGTTTGAAAATCCGGTAATTGCCATGACCGGTCAATCCATTAGCAAGAAATCCACCTTCATCAGTGCCGGTTTTACTGATGTGATACAAAAACCTTTTTCTGCACACATGCTTCTTTCCGTATTGGGTAAAACGAATGATCATTTGGAAGAAAGCCCCTTAGTCCTGAAAATCGATTCGACATTGTTCAGCATAACACAGATTGCCGAATTTTTAGATGGTCCCAAGGCTATTCAGGAAGTACTACAGGTTTTTTTGGAGAACAACCGTTTGAATTTGGACCTGCTCTTTACCTCTATCGGCAATAGTGATTTTAAGGAACTGAGAGCTGTGGCGCATAAAATGTTACCCATGTTCCGACAATTGGAAGTACAGGATTCCATACCTATTTTAGAGCAGTTGGAAAACCTTGATGAACATGAAAAAGGAGAACAGGTTTATCAATTGCTTACGGAACTAAAACAGTTGTTGTTTGATTTGGAAACGGAAATTCAAGATTATTTGATCAAACTTCCAGTTGGTACTGATTGATCTTGTTGTAAAGGGTCTTTCGGGTGATCTGTAAAAGCTTGGCCGCCTTGCTCTTGTTGAAATTGGTCTGTTTTAATGCCTCCATGATTCGTTCCTTTTCAAAATCCGATTTGGAAAAGATTGGTTCTTGGGTTCCGTTGACCCCCTGCACCACTTCGTTTGACAAGGCATCGGGTAAAACCATCTCTCCTTGGGAAAAAAGAACGGCACGTTTTATCACATTTTTCATTTCACGAAGGTTGCCAGGCCAGGAATAATCCAACAACAGTTGTTTGGTTTCTTCAGAAAAATCGAGAACTTCTTTGCCCAATTCAGAATTGGCCCTGTCCAAAAAATAATTGGCAAACAAGAGAATATCCTCTTTCCTTTCACGCAAGGAGGGCACCTCAATGGAAAACTCGTTCAACCGATGGTACAAATCTTCCCTGAAAGCCCCATCGTCGATGGCTTCCAAAAGGTTTTCATTGGTAGCAGCTATAATCCGAAGGTCCAAATGGATTTCCTTGGTACTCCCCACCCTTTTGATCTTTCGCTCTTGGATGGCCCTAAGTAATTGCACCTGATGCTCATAGGACAGGTTTCCCACTTCATCCAAAAAGAGAGTGCCGCCGTTGGCCGCCTCAAAATGGCCTACCTTGTCTTCAACGGCCCCGGTAAAACTACCCTTCACATGACCGAAAAATTCACTTGTGGCAATTTCCTTGGGTATGGCACCGCAATCCACGGCCACAAAAGGTTGATCGCTTCGGTTACTGGCTTTGTGGATGGCATTTGCAGTTACTTCCTTACCTGTACCACTTTCCCCGGTCAATAGAACTGACATATTAGTGGGAGCCACCAATTGCACATACTGCTGCAATTTTTTAGAACTTTCGCTTTCTCCTGCCAAAAAGCTATTCGGGTTTTTCTTTACAGTTTTTATTGGAGAAGTTTCAACCTTTTCTTGTTGATTTCTGTTGTTAGTGGCCAAAGCATTGTTGATCACGGTTACAATTTCATCCGGTGTAAAAGGTTTTGAAATATAATCGAAAGCCCCATTTTTAATGGCATTTACAGCAGTTCGGACTTCGGCGTAGCCTGTCATCAAGATGACTTGGGTATGGGGTGATTCTTTTTTTACCTGCGGAAGGAGGGTAACCCCATTACCTTTGGGCAACCTCACATCGGAAAGGATCACGTCAAAATGGGAAGTTCTCAATTGCTCTTCGGCCTCCTTGATGGTATAACTTGTGGATACGGCAAAACCATTCTTGGTCAAAAACTTTTCAAGCATTTGACAGAAAGCAGTGTCGTCTTCAATGATCAGGATTTTGGGCATAGCTTAGATATCTAATATACGATACCAAAAGCCGATGGGATGGTGCTTCACTTATAAATTTATCACAAAAAAAGGGCTGCAAATGCAGCCCTTTTCAACCAAACTAACTAACCTAACACGGTCTCGAAAACTTAAATTACATGTCGATCCAGTTACCATCGGCATCGGCATATACGGTTCCTGTAGTACCATCTTCCAGAGATAGATCCAATTTGAACTGGTCCTTCTCATTCTTGTAGGCTTTGTCAATTTTGGCCGTGGGGTAGTTTTTCTCCACTGCTTTTGAAACGGCTTCAGGAAGGGAAGCAACTTCTATTTCCTCAAAATCCTGGGCAACGATTACTGTGGCGTTATCCACATCAAGTTCTGGAGTTTCTACGTTGGCGAAAGCTGTGATTCCTACGAAGGACAATACGGTTGCAATTGCTAAATTTTTCATGGTATATGATTTTAATGTTTTACTTGCTTAGTTATATGAAAAACCAATGCCAGAATTTTGAGTCTTGCCAATTTCCATTTTAATTACTGATTATCAATCACTTAAAAAATATAGGAATTTTTACATCTGTGTAAAAGTGTGTAATTATCAGGTTGAAGTGTGTAAAAAGTAAACAAGAAAGGTCGCTTTCGCGACCTTTCATCCTGACCAACTATAGTCACAAGGAAATAAGACTATTATAGGGTTGGCAGAAATGGACAATACATGGATAGTGTTTAGCTAGCATCATCCGGATGTTTTCTTTTATCCTTTTCTTTTTTAATTTTTAAATACGATAACAACATATATATCGCCATGGCCAATGAGACCAGGTTGAAAAACAGAATTATTTTAAAGAGCATACTTTCATTATTGTGGACCGCCATTTTGGTTCAAAAGAGAGCTGCACTAGGCGTACAGCTCTCTTAACCAAATCAACCAACCTAAAGCAAGACAACCCGCAAGGATTATCTATTTTTTTCCATTACGCGAAAACAGCTGATCCAAATACATTCAATCCTTTTCGAGTATACCTTATTCGACACCTTTTTTAGGAAGTAGTCACCTTGACAACAAAAAAAATCCGCTGTTTGTTTGAACAGCGGATCTTATATTTTGATTGTCTGATACTTACGCTTGGTGGCTCGGTTTTAAAAGATCGTTCACCGTTTTCACCGGATTGAAGGTCACTAAAGGAACTTCAACGAAAAGTGTATTCCAGAATGCCATACCACCATTCCAAAGTCCGGGTAGCTCCAAAGCTTTCAGCTCTTTGCCTTCTTGGGTTTTACTTGTAATGAAGCCTTGCTTTTCGTCCACATAATCCAACAGATTGTACTTCTCTCCCTTATGGTTGCGCACTCCGCAGACCAAATCCACAGGGTTAAAATGCGTTGAGTTTTTGAGTAGGGAAGCCTGTTGGTCATCATCCATATCAATTTGGGCGGACTCGATAATCTGGAGTGAAATGTTTCCATCGCCATCTTCGATCCAAAAGGGCCCGCCGCCGGGTTCGCCTTCGTTCTTCACCATTCCGCAAATACGGATCGGGCGATTGATCCTATCCTTCAATACGGAAAGCTGTTCGTCAACGTCCATGTCATCGAAATCATTTGGCATCCTAACATTCAGGTCTTTCTCCAAAAACTCCTTGATTTCTTCAGATTTGGAAATGGAAACATCCCCTTCATCCAAAAGTTTGGCATAACCAAAAGCCTTGTTCTGCACCTTGGCCAAAACCCCGGCCAGCATTTTTTTGCTGTTGGCGACTTGTTCCAAGTTTTTATCGATTACTACATTGTCAATATTCTTGATGAAGATGATGTCCGCATCCTGATCATTGAGATTCTCGATCAATGCACCATGTCCTCCCGGTCTGAACAATAAGGAGCCATCCCCATTTTTGAAAGGTTGGTTGTCCAAACCAACGGCAATGGTATCTGTGGATGGTTTTTGATTGGAATAGCTGATATCGAATTTTGTATTGGTCAGCTTTGCTATTTTGGGTGAAACTTTGGATTCTTCCTCAGCGAACATTTCATCATGCTGTTCGGAAACCGTGAAGTGTAAATTTGCCTTCCCCAATGTTTTGGCATACAGTGCTGCCTCTTTCAAATGTTCTTCAAACGGGGTTGCACTGCCTGTTTTATACCTATGGAACGGCAATAATCCTTTCGGATAAAAACCGTAATTGAGTCCACTTTCCACCAACATTTCCTTCACGAACAGATAAGCTTCCTCATCTTTACTGGACGCCTTTCCCTTGATCCTTTCCATGATCAGGTCATAAAAAGGAAATTTTGACATTTGATCCACAAACTTTTGCGCGTCCTTATCTCCGGTCCGTGCAATATAATCGGATAGACTTTCCTTTTTAGGATCGAATGCGTCCAAAAAGTTGAACATGGCCTTGAACATTCGGGATGCGGCACCTGATGCAGGAACAAATTTCAAAAAATCCAAGTTACCCCTGTGGTCCTCAAAATATTGGACCAGGTCAGTTTGTTCCTTATCAGAAAATCGGAGGATACCGTTGCCTACAACGGCCGCCTTGACCAATTTCACAAATGGGATGCCTTCCCTGAAAGTTTCAATCTGGCGCATCACTTTTTCCTTGGTAATTCCTTTGGAATCCAATTGTTCCAAGTCTTTCGGACTCAATGTTATCATGTTCTGGAGAAGTTTATCAATGTGTTCTGTTGCCTTTTTTAGCCTAGTGGCTTTATCTCCCTTTAAAATAATAAAATTCCGATGATATTTCTCCAATGATTCCTTGAAATACGCATACATTCGTTCACGTTCATCCGGTTTGTCCCGAAGATCGTCTGCAACCCAAGGGGTATCTATATAGGTCAACAGATACAGATCATAACTGTTTTTCAAGGCGTACTTTTCCAAAATGGGGTCACAGGTACCAGTATAATAGGCTTCTGAATAGACTTTGGTCTCCAAAAGATCGGTATCGCAAATGAGTACCTTATTGGCCGTTTTTGCCAATCGGTTTTCCAGTTCCATTTGTCCGTAGGCTATTGGGACCAGGTCTTTGGGCTCGCAGGTCTTTTGTTCCCTGTCCCATTTATCTTGAAGGTACTCCCGGGCGTATTCGGGCACCCATTCCGTATTGTAATGTTCGGCCAGTTGGCCCGCCAGCGTTGTTTTTCCTGTGGATTCAGGTCCAAAAAGGACTACTTTTATGAGGTTTGAAGGCTCTTGCCCAAGTTTTTCTTCCATGCTAGATATCCCTGTATGGCCAAAACGGTAAAGATGAGGTATTGCAGAGAGAACATGCCCCATCCCCTATAAGCGTACAAAGGTACGGTTATTAGGTCACCAATGATCCATAGTGTCCAGTTTTCAAGTTTCTTGTTGGCCATATACCACATTCCTGTAAAAAAGATACCAGAGGTCACGATGTCCACATAATTGGTTGTACCAATTTCTGCTCCAAAGGCCATATAAACCCCATAGGTGACCAACATGGTGAGGATAAAAAATCCGAATCCCACCCATTTTTCTTTCTTATTTGTCCGAGTGATATGGACCAAAAGTTCACGATCATCCTTTCTTCGGGCCCAGTTCCACCATCCATAAATACTCATGATGGAATAGTAGAAATTCATCATCATGTCCCCAAAAAGACTATCCGTAAAAAAGATGTAGGTGGTGATTACCGTGGCTACCAACCCTGTGGGGTAGACCAAAATATCCTCTTTTTTGGCATAGACCACACTGGCAATCCCAAAGAAAAATGCAGTGGCCTCCAGTATGATCAAGGACAGTTCCCTATCCTCATAAGGCCCTAGGAAAAAATCAAAAATGGGGTTCATAATCGCTTCTGTCAGATTTCACGAGCTTCATGGTCAGCACCACATGATCTAAATTTTCAAAAGCTTCCTTGATTTCGGATTGAAGCAGCTCCATGACCTTATCATAATCCCCATAAACCTGGGTACTCAACGGGTTTTCCAATACCGTGAGCCCTGAAGCTCTCAAGTTTTTTATGAATGCTATGATCGGGGGTTCAAAATCGTCTTGAAGCGGGGTAAGGGTAAGTTCGGCAGATATTTTCATGGGCATGATTGCAATTCGGAAACAAAACTACTAAAAAGAAACCGTCATCCGCCCATCATTGTTAGGGCATAGACACAGGTAAAGCCTTCAAACTCCAGAAACTCGATTTCGTAATGCGATTTTTTTCCTTTATATAAGATCTCGGCAACGGTACGTCCGTCGGCAAATGCAAAATCCATGACATCAATATGCCTTAAAAAACTAAGCCCCTGCTGGGCATAAATTTTATATAGCGATTCCTTGGCACCCCAAACAATGGTCAGTTTTCTCATAAGGGCCTCGGCGTTGGCCAAAGTCTTGTATTCCCCTATTGGGGTAAATTTATGGGCAATCCGAAGGATTTTGTCGCGCTGCATTTCTATATCAATGCCCACCTCATCGGTTTCACTGACAATGATTCCTGTAAAATTGTGCGAATGGGTGATGGATATATGGTTCCCGTCCTTTAAATGGGGCTTACCAAAATCATCATAAACAAGGTCCTTGTCCTCATAACCCGCCAAGGCCAATAAGTGTCTGATACTCAGGAATGCCCTTCGGTGTGCTTCTGATTTCATGCCATCCATCCGGTTTTGGCAGTGCTGGGTAAGCTCCACATTTTTTCCCAATTCTTCCTCTGGCTCGGTCACCTTCCAGATGTAAACTTTGGTTGTTGGGGAAACTGTTATGGTTTTGTAAATGGGCATGACCAAAAATTAAGCGAATTTGTATCTTTGTCGCACTATAAAAGCGAAGCTACAAAAGTTAATTTATATAAAGTATGAGCACAAAGACAATTCCGTATGTACCTTATAAAGTGAAGGATATGTCCCTGGCGGATTGGGGAAGAAAAGAGATTGAGCTTGCCGAGGCCGAAATGCCGGGGCTCATGGCAATACGTGAAGAGTACGGTAAAGAGCAACCTTTAAAAGGTGCCCGAATTGCGGGATGTCTGCACATGACCATCCAAACGGCTGTTTTGATCGAGACGTTGGTGGCCCTTGGTGCCGAAGTAACCTGGAGTTCCTGTAATATTTTCTCAACCCAAGACCATGCCGCCGCTGCCATTGCCGCTGCCGGAATTCCTGTTTATGCTTGGAAAGGTATGAACGAAAAGGAATTTGATTGGTGTATAGAGCAGACCCTTTTCTTTGGAGAGGACAGAAAACCGTTGAACATGATCTTGGACGATGGTGGTGACCTTACCAATATGGTGTTGGACCTCTATCCTGAAATGGCAGCTGGTGTTAAGGGACTATCCGAAGAAACCACTACAGGAGTGCACCGTTTGTACGAAAGGGTGAAAAAAGGAACCCTGCCGATGCCTGCTATCAACGTGAACGACTCCGTGACCAAATCCAAGTTCGATAACAAATATGGATGTCGCGAAAGTGCCGTGGATGCTATCAGAAGGGCTACGGATACCATGTTAGCCGGAAAACGCGTAGTGGTTGCTGGATATGGAGATGTTGGTAAAGGAACCGCCGCCTCTTTCCGTGGGGCCGGTGCCATTGTTACCGTTACTGAAATTGACCCTATTTGTGCCCTACAGGCCTGTATGGACGGGTATGAGGTGAAGAAATTGGAATCCGTTGTGGAAAATGCCGATGTAATCATCACCGCAACCGGAAACAAGGACATTATCCGTGAGGAACATTTCAGGGCGATGAAGGACAAGGCCATTGTTTGTAATATTGGTCACTTCGACAACGAAATTGACATGGCTTGGTTGAACCGCACTTATGGCAACACCAAGAACGAGATCAAACCTCAAGTGGACAAATACACCATTGAAGGTAAGGATGTGATCATTTTGGCCGAAGGCCGATTAGTAAACTTGGGCTGTGCCACAGGCCACCCAAGCTTTGTAATGAGTAACTCCTTCACCAACCAGACATTGGCTCAAATTGAATTGTGGAAAAACCACGACAACTATGAAAACAATGTGTATACCTTGCCCAAACATTTGGATGAAAAAGTGGCCCAACTGCATTTGGCCCGATTAGGTGCTGAGCTTACTGAATTGAAGCAAGATCAAGCGGAATATATCGGTGTTACGGTTGAAGGACCCTTCAAACCGGATTATTACAGATATTAAGATTTCGAAGAAATACAATAGAAAAACCCATGGTTTAGGCCATGGGTTTTTTTTATTTAAATGTGATGGTTTAATCCGCTAGAAGCCCTTCACCGTAATAACAGGTTTTGGCCTCATTCAATAGAGCCAAACCTTCCTGTTGGGTGTTCATCGGGTCTATTTTGATTTTTTCACCATTGGGCATATATACAATGTAGAAACCTTCTTCAAAAGAGGAAAGTTTGATGATCTCACCATTAGGACGTACGGCGTTCCATGATTTTTCATCGGGCTTGTATACCAAATCCAATTTCTTGCCTTTTTTAGGTCCTTCTACCACTGTAATCTGAACCCTGTTTTTTGTAGCGACCATCTCAAAGGTATTGCCCTCGTGTTCTACCATTTGGGTTTCAGTCTCCCCATCTTTCATGGCAATAGGATTAGATCCGGACCAGAACTCGATCACATTAAAGATCAAGGCATCACCCAAGAAAAACAGGCCATACACGGGTACAATATTCAATCCCCAAAAAATAAGGTTGTCCAAGAATTTACTGCTAGTGGCACCTTGGTTCCAATCTTTTAGATTGTTAAATGCCTGGAAAGACCCCAAACAGCTGGTAAACAAAATGGAGCAGGCTAGCAATGATGAAATAACGATTTTTTTCATGATAAATGAGTTATGGTTAATATTCTTAAAGCTACGAAAACATTTTATGGGATTCGTCTACAAACCTAAAATCCGAACCTGCTTTTTTGCAACATCACCAAACTAAAAAGATGGCTCACATGTCTTTTGGGATCCTTACCTTTATTCAATCAAAATGCAAAAGGATGAACAACGATTGGTATAGGATTAAAAATGTGGAAACGGTGGACTCCCCATCCATTGCCCTGTATTTGGAAAACTTGAAATTCAACGTACAGGAAATGATTTCACTGGTCCATGGTAATACAGAACGATTGATGCCCCACATCAAAACCAACAAAATGCCTAAAGTGATGGATTTTTTGTTGGAATCCGGAATCTCCAATTTTAAGGCATCCACAATTTCTGAAGCTGAAATAGCGGCAGAAGCTGGGGCCAACTCCGTGTTGATTGCCCATCAATTGGTGGGCCCTAAAGTGGACCGCTTCCTTCAACTGTGCCAACATTTTCCCAATACCCAATTTTCAACCTTGATCGACAATTTGGGCAGCGCTGAACTTTTGAACAGCAAAGCACTCGAAAGTGGAACAATGGCCCACATCTATATCGACATCAATAACGGTATGGACCGATCTGGCATCAAGATAGATACTGGATTGGATGACTTGTTACAATATTTAGATACTTGCAATGGCCTTCATTTTGACGGATTCCATGTGTACGATGGTCACTTACGGGATTCTGAATTTAGCCAACGCAACGAAAAAATTGAGCATGACCTGGAACAGGTCACTGGGTATTTCAACAACATCAAAAATCAATATCCCGAGGCAAAAATGATCTGTGGAGGCACGCCTTCCTTTACCTCCCATTTATTGGAAGAAAATAGAATCACTAGTCCAGGAACCTGTGTGTTATGGGATTGGGGTTATGGGGAAAAACTTACCGAACAATCCTTTAGATATGCCGCTTTGGTGGTAACGCGGGTAATTTCCAAACCCACGGAAGGCATCATCACAGTGGACATGGGACATAAATCGGTATCTGCGGAAAACCGGATCGATAAACGCATCAAGTTCCTCAACATCAACAATTATGAACTGCTTTCACAAAGTGAAGAACATGGAGTAATCCGTGTGAGCGATTGGGACCATTGGAAGGTTGGCGATGTACTGTACGGAGTTCCTTATCACATCTGCCCTACCATTAACCTGCACGACGAAGTATCAGTAATTGAAAACGGAGAAAAAGTTGACACTTGGAACATTACGGCCAGAAAGCGAAAACTTCAATTCTAAAAATTAATCTTCCAAAAGTTCTTTCAGATTGATTTTGATATCGACACCACTGATCTGTTTGGCAAAGGATTGACGGACCAAATAGCCAACCAAAGAAGCAGCTTGTTGATGGTCAAGTCCATTTTCATGAATGTTGGAAATACAATTTCGGCGTTCGTCGGTCAGACCCATTTTGGGGGCGTAGGTGGTATAAATCCCCATGCTTTCCGGAGAGGACAATCCTGGGCGTTCCCCGATGAACAATGCCACAAATTTGGTATTCAGAGCACTTCCAATGGCATCGCCTAACGCTACACGGGCCATGGTAGCCGTAACAAATCCAAAGGAATACCCCTGCAGTTGGGGCAACAATAGCTGAAGTAAGGGAAGTGCATTTTGGTTCACCGCTCCGGCTGAAAGCCCATCTGCCAAAACAAAAATGATATCAAAAGTCTCAGTGTTTTTTTTCAACAGTACTTCCGATTCCGGATCCAATTTTCTTCCCAGATCGGGTCGTTTAAGATATTCCGACCTATCCGAAGCTTGACTTTTTACTTCCCAAATGGGAAAGCCCCAAGATTCGATTTCAGTCTTCAACATAGGAACGTCTAATTCTGTTGTAATGGCATCTTTGGAATGGGCATGGGCAAACTTGAACTGCAATACCTCGTTTAATGGAATAGCATTGCCAGTACTCCCCAAGGCAATACGGGCATTGGTGAACTCCTTTAAATTTTCCCACGGATCCCTAATGGTCGGTTTAGAATGTTCTTTTTTCATCACAGGTTCTTTAACAATCGATGGGAGGGTTCAATGGGCAAACGATTTCCAACATCGTCCAAAATCCCCATGTTTAGGAGCCATTTTTCAAACTCTGGAGCCGATTTTTTGTTCAGTACTTTTCGCACGTAAAGGGCATCATGAAAGGAGGTGGATTGGTAATTCAGCATCACGTCATCCGAACCCGGAACCCCCATAATGAAATTACATCCTGCAACTCCCAAAAGAGTCAATAAGTTGTCCATATCATCTTGGTCGGCCTCGGCATGGTTGGTGTAGCACACATCCATCCCCATGGGCAATCCCATTAATTTTCCACAAAAATGATCTTCCAATCCGGCACGGGTAATCTGTTTGCCATCATACAAATATTCAGGACCAATGAACCCCACCACGGAATTCACCAAAAGCGGATTAAATTGTCGAGCCACGGCATAAGCTCGGGCCTCACAAGTCTGCTGATCCACTCCCCAATGTGCATTGGCTGAAAGGGATGATCCTTGACCCGTTTCAAAATACATGAGGTTGTTTCCCAAGGTTCCCCTGTTCAATTGTAAAGCACCGTCATAGGCTTCCTGCAACATGGAAAGGTTTATGCCGAAGGATGCATTAGTTTTTTCCGTTCCGCCGATGGATTGAAAAACGAGATCAATTGGGGCCTTGTTCAACAATTCCAAAGAAGTGGTCAAATGACAGAGCACACAGATCTGAGTGGGGATATCGAACCGTTGACGGATCTCGTCCATCATTTTAAGTTGATCCCCCACTATGTCCACACTATCTGTGACAGGGTTGATTCCAATGACAGCATCCCCGCTTCCGTACAAAAGTCCATCTACAATACTGGCGGCAATGCCATGCAAGTCATCTGTAGGATGATTGGGTTGTAACCTGACTGACAGATGCCCTTTTTTACCAATGGTATTTCGGAATTGTGTGACCACCTCGCACTTTTGGGCCACGGAAATCAAGTCTTGGTTCCGCATCAGTTTGGAAACAGCGGCGACCATTTCCGGGGTGAGGGCTTTGGCAATCTGTGCCAATTTTTGAGAATCCACTTCATGGGAAAGCAACCAATTACGCAAATCGCCCACGGTAAACTCCGAAATTTCCTGAAAAGCAACGGCATCATGGGTGTCCATAATCAAGCGGGTCACCTCATCCTTTTCGTAAGGAATAATGGTCACATTTAGAAAATCTTTCAAGGCGATTTCACTCAACACAAATTGGGCCGCCACCCGTTCCATATTGCTTTCGGCCGCCAAACCTGCAAGGGCATCTCCCGTTCTAAATGGGCTGGCCTTGGCCAACACCGATTTTAGATCGGGAAATGAATATACATGTTGCTGAATGGTATCGGAGTAGGACATCTATAAAGATCTTCCCTTAAATATACCCTGTAAGTACATGCGGAAGAAGGAATCACTCAACTTTTAATTCCAATTTGCCCAAATCGTAAAAATAGAAGTCTTTTTGATCATTCATGGCAGCAAAAAGCCCATTTTTAAAAGTGTCGTTCAAAGGTACGGTGACCACATCACAACCATCGGTTTCTGTAGTTGACAGGTTTACCGCCTTGATGAAACTGTTGTCCTTTCTGGAAAAGATATTGAACTGTCCCCGCTGTTGATCGGAAACAATGATGAACCCTTCCCCATTTGGGTAAGTGGCAATGGCAATTCCCTCAATGTCCTGTAAAAAATGTTCGCCACCAAAGCAGGCAAGCTCCTCATTCCCCATGGAAGGTTCGGCATAATATTTTTTGATGCAGACGCCTTCATCGGAATAGTACACAAAGCCTTGTTCGTCATCCACAGCAATGGCCTCGATTTCTTCCTTACCACTAAAACTGCCAAATTTCCTGACCAAATTGGCCTTTACCCCTGTACTGTCCATCTCCAATTTGTACTGATAGAGATACGAACCGCTGGGACCCGTTTTTCTACCCACAATGGCATAAATGGCCGAATCCTTTGGGGATTTGTAGAGGCTTATACCCATGGGCAAACGTTGTTCCAGGTTGGTCTCATCTTCAAAAACAGGAAAACCACCACCGTCCAAAGGCTGCATATCGGGTACGGAGAACAAACGGAATTGTTGCTTTTCCCTTTCCGTAAAGGCCAAAATGTCAACCGCAACGGAATCGTTCAGTTGAAAACCGTATTCAAGGTCTACATTGTTGGGGCGTTCTATATTTTTGATGGATTTTTCATGAATGATTTTTCCATCAAGGTCAAAGGCATAGATACCCCCATTAGTTTGTTTATCAGTTCCGAAAACGATGCTTTTTGAAGGGTCATCAGGATGGATCCAAATAGCGGGATCATCGGTATCGTTGGGTGTTTTTTCAGTAATAATATCGGGAGCTATTGCAGGTAATTTGGTTGCCTGTTGTTTGCAGGAAAACATAAATATTGATAGAAAAAGTAATATTTGTATCTGTTTCATCAGAATCTATCTATTAAAAGTACATTCAAAAATGTCATATCGAGCGCAGTCGAGATGTTTTCCAAAGAAATCGTTCATACTCGTTCTCGACTGCGCTCGAACTGACAATGCTATTTTTTAAACAAGTCATATTTCAACCCAAAAGTCCATCGAGTACTATAGAACTCCGCTTGTTGGGTCCTTTCCTTCACCCCTTGGAAATACCTTAAAGGTTGGTTGGTGATGTTGTTCACATCGGTATAGATCCTCAAGTTTTTGTTGATGGCAAAACTGGCATTGAAATCCAAGAAGAACTGAGTATCATAGTATCTGTCCTCAAAAGCGTTTCCGCCGATCTCATCAATATAGAAATCGGAAAAGTTGGCCGATAGCCTTGCACTGAACCTCTTGTCCGCATAACCCAACGAGCCGTTAAACATATTGGGTGCCGTGTTGGGAAGATCTAAATCGGTACGCTCGTCACCATCTTCATTACGGATGCCATCGGCACTGGAGGTCAAATAGGTATAGTTCAGATAGATGCTGAAATTTCTAGCGAAGCCAGGCAAGAAATCCAATTGTCTTTGGAAGGAAAGTTCAGCTCCAAAAATGGAGGCAGAATCCCCGTTCAACGGCTGGAACACATCATATCCAGTAGTTCCCGATCCAAAGGTATCGTCTTGTGCTTCCGTGATGAAGGTATAAATGAAGTCATTGATCCTTTTGTAGAAAACGCCACCGGAAATAATCCCTACACTCTCAAAATAATGCTCTGCATTCAGATCGAAGTTCATAGAAGTGGTAGGGTCCAGCTCAGGATTACCAACTACTACCTCTGCATCTTCATTGATGATCTCTGCCCTTGGAATCAAATCGGAATAATTGGGACGTGCCAAGGTATTGGTCCAAGCAAATCTCAAGATGGTATTGTTGTCCACATCATATTTAAAGTGTACTCCAGGTAGAAGGTTGGTGTATGAGTTTTCATCGGATACGGATTGCACCTCAATGCCTTCCTCAATACCGTTGTCTTCATCTTCTTCAATATAGATAACCCTGTTGCCATCGGATTCCAATTTGGTATTCTCCATACGCAAACCTGCTAAAACGCTTAATTTATCCGTCAGTTTTTGATTGAACATGGCATAGGCGGCCCAAACATTTTCCTTCACTTTGAAGTTGCCAGGAAGATATTCGTCCGGAACATCTTCGCCATTGGTGCTGTTCAAATCCAAAGAACCCAACCATGCTTCGCTAGCAAAAGTTCCTGCTTGGTATTTGCTTCCAGCCAAATAATCGGGGTCAGTGTAAATTTTAGTAGGCACGTCTGCAAGGGTTGGGTACAAGTCCTCCAAATCGTATTCGAAGAAATCATTTTCACGTTCCTTGGTCTTGAAACGACCTCTGGCACCAAATTTCACGGTTCCGTTCCCTTGTCCAAAAAAGTCGGCAGGTAACTCAAAATTGACGAAAAAGTTCATATCCTTTTCATCGGTATATTGGTTTTCATTGGTCACTTCCCCAAATTCAAAGCTACCCAGATCATTAAAATCGTTTGGATCCACGGCAGTCATGATCGGATACTTGGGATTGCTGTTGTCGTTATTGACGATGTATTCCGATTCGTATTCGGCATAGCGTTCGTTCAAACGCTCTTCGGATGCCTTGGCATAGGAAGCCATCCAATCCAGTTTCAAAGATCCCCACAAGTGATTACCGCCAAGGGTATAGTTCTGCATGCGCTGATCTTCCAGACGGGCATTTTGGTTGCGTCCGCCTGCAATACCCCCTTTGGTCTGTCTTTTGATTTCCGCAGGGAAACGGGTCAATGCACCATTGGTGATGGTAAAATCGCCCACTTCAATATCCTCTCCATCCAAAATTTCCTGCTCCAAACGGAAACGGTTTTCACGGTCATCCCTCCAGTTGTACATAGCTTTCAGGAAAACATTGTTGTTCGGATCAATTTGAAAATCAAAATTGGCAGCAAAACTTCTTCTTACCCTTTGCACAAAATAAGTACGCTGTTCGGTGACATTGGTATAGGGATCAACATCCACTTCTTCCAAAATAGGATCACCCTCATCATCTTCTTCACCAGTGTTGTACTCAAATTCGTTTTCCCATTCGGCTTCAATATCATCTGATCCAAAATCATTGTCGTTGATGGTGGCGGAAAGCATATAACCGAATTTTCCATCCTTGGTGCGATCACCTACCAAAATAGATCCGTTCCAAATTCTTTTATCGGTGATGAAGTTAACACCTGATCCAGCTGTGGCGGAAACCCGAAATCCTTGCGGTGCGGTTCGCGTAACCAAATTCACCGAACCACCCAAAGCATCTGCATCCATGTCGGGCGTTACCGCTTTGTTGACCTCGATAGTTTGGATCATATCCGAAGGAATCAAATCCATTTGAACGTTCCTGTTATCGGCTTCTGCGGAAGGAATTCGGCTTCCGTTCAAAGTCACGGAGTTCAGCTGTGGCGACAAACCACGCACAATGATGTTCCTTGCCTCACCCTGATCCACTTGCATAGTGATCCCTGGAATACGTTTTACCGCATCCCCGATATTCGCATCCGGAAACTTTCCGATTTGGTCCGTGGAAACCACATTGGTAATATTAATGTTGGTCTTCTGCGTGTTCAAGGCCTTGGCCTGCCCGCTAAGTCCATATGCGCTTACCTGTACTTCATCCAATTCCACATTTGAAGGATTCAGAGACATGCTAACCGAAGTGGTTTTGCCAGCCGTAACGACAACTTCCTGCTCTACGTCGGCATAACCCATATACGTTATTTTCAAGATATAGTTGCCTTCGGGGATTGCCACCAAGGTGAATCGACCGTCAAAATCGGTAATTCCTCCTTTGGAGATGGATTCAATATAAACGTTCGCCCCAGGTACATATATTCCATTTTCATCGGTAATGGTTCCCTGAATATTTCCGGTTTGGGCCTGTGCCATGGCCATCCCAACCATCATAAAAAGCGTTACAAACAATAGTTTTTTTAGGTTCATTGGTTTCATTTTGGTTCTTGTTAGAATGCATTCCAAAACTATGTATATCAACCTATTATGATTTAAATTAAAGGGAAACAAAAAGGCAACAAATGGGAAATTGGACAGAAACAAGAGGGCAACAATTACAGTTAGTTTACATTGGGCTAACCTTTTCCAAAAAAGAGGCGAAAAATGAGCTATAGATCGATCATAAAGTTTACCAATTCGTCTTTTTGGTCAATGGGAAGTTTTTTACGGAGACGATGACGGGCCACCCGAACACTATCAGGCGTCACCCTTAAAATGGAGGCAATCTCTTTTGAAGAAAGGTTCAATCGCAGCAACATCCCCAACCGAAGTTCCGCCGGTGACAAATTGTTATCGGAGAGGGTCGATAGTTTTTTGATAAACTCCGGATGGATTTCCTTGAAGAAAATCATAAACTCGTCCCACTCCTGTTCCTGTTGTAGGTTAAAATCGATTTCCTTTACTAGGTCTTTGATTTTATCGGAGGTGTTCATGTTTTTTCTACCGGCAATGTTTCGCAACGTATTGGCAAGATCAAGCAAAATCTTGTTTTTCTGTGACAGGTGCAGGCTGTATCGGGACAACGACGATGTCTTGAGTTGTATTTCTTGCTGAAGATTTTGTTCCTCAATGGCCTTCTTTTCCAACTCCGCCTTGAGCATACGTTGTTTGTACTCTTGGATTTTAAGTTTCGCCTTGCGCTTTCTTCCCAAATAGTTATACAAAATGGTGAGGATGGCAGCAATGGCAAAAAGAGCTACCCACAACAGGTTTTGATTGGCACGGCTCACTTTGTTCTGCTCCTTCAATAACCGGATCTCAGCCTCCTTTTTGTTTGTTTCGTAAATGGTCTGAAGTACATTGAGTTGGTCCGTATTTTGAGCCTTGAGCATGGCACTGTTGAATTCTTCCGCTTGAAGGAGGTGTGCATGGGCTTTTTCAAAATCACCCAAAAAAGCATAGGTCTTGGAAAGGTCTTTGTGTGCGCTTTCCAATTGATGAAAGTCGTTCAGTTTTTGAGCCACTTCCAAAGCCAAAGTGGTTTTTTCAAGAGCAACGGAATAATTACCTGTTTTCCTGAAAGAATCGCCCAGATTATTTAACACGTTTACCTCTTCGGCGGTGCCTTTTCCTTCAAAATAATCATATGCCCTTTGGAAATATTGTCTTGCCAGATCAAACTGCTCCAAATCCTCATAAATGCTCCCGATATTCTCGTTGGTCGTTGCCACTCCATGCTCATCGCCCATTTTTTGGAACAACAAGAGGCTTTCTTTTTGATCCTTTAGTGCATCATCATACTCAGCTTGTTTTTCGTGGCTTGCTCCCAACAAACCCAACGAAATAGCCAATCCCCTATCATTATGTATTTCTTTGGAAGCATTCAAGGTTTCAGTAAAATGCTGTTCGGCCAATTCAAAGTTGTTCAGCGATAGATACACCTTTCCAATATTGTTGTTCAAGGTGATAAAGAGTGTATCGTTGAAATCGGTACCCAATTGATCCAAAGCCTTGTTGTATTGTTCCATAGCTTCGGAATACAAACCCAAGGAATGGTAGTATTCTCCCAGTTTTAAATGGCTCTGAGCTATTTTTTTAGGTTGGTCAGGGTTCTTTTTGGAAATATCCAATTGATGTTGAAGTGTGCGAACCACAGAATTGGGATCACTGATAGTCTGTTCCATCCCAGGCTTTTGCGAAAAACCGTGGTGATGGACAAGGATGACCATAAACAGGACCATTTGTGCATACCGGATAATTCTTTTCATGGACTGACCTTGGAATAACCGAGGTAAGAAAATCAATCAGCCTCATCCCAACATCACCATTAGGTTATTAAACCTTTAAAAAATGGTGTAAAAAAAAGGCCCCGCAAATGCGGGGCCTTTAACTTGTATATAAACTCGTTCTTAAGCTTGGAAAGGCTCGATGGAAACGAATGATTTTCCACCGGATTTTTTCTCAAACTTAACGATACCGCTTACCTTGGCGTGCAAGGTATGGTCTTTACCTGCGTATACGTTGTCTCCAGGATTGTGCTTGGTACCACGTTGTCTTACAATGATGTTACCAGCAACGGCAGCCTGACCACCAAAAATCTTAACGCCCAAACGTTTCGATTCCGATTCCCTACCGTTCTTTGAACTACCTACACCTTTCTTGTGAGCCATGATATCTAAATTTTGGTTCTTTTCTTATTTGCTTAATGCTTCGATCAACTCGGCTTTCTTCATGGAAGAGTAACCGTTAATGTCCTTGGCTTTGGCCAAATCCCTCAATTCAGCAACCGTTTTGGAGCTTAGGTCCTCTGTTGCAGCTGGAGCTTCAGCTTTAGGAGCTTCCACTTTTTTGGCAGCTGGTTTTTCATCAACCTTTGCCTTAGCTGGAGCAGCTTTCTTGGCACCGGAAGCAACAATACTTTCAACCACGATCTCGGTCAAATATTGTCTGTGTCCGTTTTTCTTTTGGTAACCTTTACGTCTTTTCTTTTTGAAGACGATTACTTTATTTCCCTTAAGGTGCTTTACAACTTTGGCCTCTACGGCCGCACCTTCTATGACTGGGGCGCCAATGGTAACGTTTCCACCATCTTCCAAAAGAAGCACTTTGTCGAAAGTAACTTTGCTACCTTCATCTTCTTGTAAACGGTGAACGTACACTTTCTGGTCTTTTGCAACTTTGAATTGCTGCCCTGCCATCTCTACAATTGCGTACATAATGCGTTGATTAGATTAAATTTATTTCGCTTTATCCATTTAAGCGGGTGCAAATATACTGCTAAATCCTTAATCCACAAGTATTATTACCGCAATTACCGATTATTTTTTGTAGTTGTTGGGGTTTTGAACAACTGCATAAAGGAAAGGGTCAAGACCAAGGTTGTGGCAAAACCCATAATGGCCACAGTGAAGAATACGATTCCCTGAAAGTTTTTATAGTCCTTGGACCATGCCGTAGAGAGTTTGTCCAAAAAACTACTGTCCAGTTCCGTAGCATAAAAAGCAAAGAAAATGGTGAAAAGCAGCGTTGCCACAAAACCTGTGGTCACCCCTGCCGTAAATCCATTTCCATAACTGAACCCCTTGCCCTGCCGAAGCTTCGTGTATTTAATCGTCTCGTAGATTCCAAAACCCGTTATAATCCCATTGAAAAGACTGAAGAAAACGTTGGTGTGTTTACCCATTAGAGCCAAAAGCAAAAAATAGGCAATGAGAACGGCACTGGTTACAATGCCAAAGCGGATCGGAAGGGTTAAATTTTTCATTGTCATGCTTTTTAAATCCATTGTTTAAATTACTGAATATTTGCCAATTATGCCTTAACTTGTGGTAAAAGACTGACTTGGATTCCAACTTTATTTCTATTTTATCCTATATTTAGCGTAACATCAATCAACAAATCGCTACCAACCTTATTACAACACCATTAATTTCTAATACTAACTATTAAAATGAAAAAACATTTGCTTTCAGCATTCTCGTTGCTTCTTGTGGGAACCCTGGTTTCTGCACAGGAAGTGGCTTTTGAAGAGTACGATCTGGACAACGGATTGCACGTGATATTACATCAGGACAATTCCGCTCCAGTGGTCACCGTTTCCGTGATGTACCACGTGGGATCTAAAGATGAAGATCCTGAAAAAACAGGCTTTGCCCATTTCTTTGAACACCTCTTATTTGAAGGAACGGAAAATATTGCCCGTGGTCAATGGGATCAAATCACGGCTGCCAATGGTGGACGAAACAATGCCAACACCTTTTTGGACCGTACCTATTATTACGAAGTTTTCCCATCCAACAGTTTGGAAGTTGGCCTTTGGTTGGAATCTGAACGAATGATGCATCCCATCATTGGGCAAGTTGGAGTGGATACCCAAAAAGAAGTGGTCCAGGAAGAAAGAAGACTGCGTGTGGACAACTCCCCTTACGGCGCCTTCTTTGAACAACTTTTGAAAAATCTGTACACCAATCACCCTTACCGTTGGGCCGTAATTGGTTCTTTGGACCATTTGGCCAGTGCCACTTTGGACGATTTCAAAAAATTCAACAAAACCTATTACGTTCCCAACAATGCGGTGTTGATCGTAGCCGGGGACATTGATTCCGATAAGACCAAAAAAATGGTCAAGGATTATTTCGGACCCATCCCAAAAGGGGCCGATATCAAAAGACCTGATGTTCAGGAGGCCCCGATTACCCAAACCATTTATGCCAAGTACAACGATCCCAACATCCAAATTCCGGCCATTCTTTTGGCTTACAGGACTCCGGGGCAAGGACAACGTGATGCTTATGCCATCAACATGATTTCCACGTATTTGAGTGATGGTGAAAGCTCCAAACTCTACAAAAAATTGGTGGATGAAAAGAAAATGGCCCTTCAAGTCATTTCGGTTCCCATTGATGCCGAAGATTACAGTTCTTATGTGGTAGGTGCACTTCCCGTAGGCGAAAATTCCATCCAAGACCTGAAAAAGGAAATCGATGAGGAAATCCTAAAACTTCAAATGGAACTGATCTCTGAAAAGGATTATCAAAAGCTTCAGAATAAGTTTGAAAACATGTATGTGAATGCCAACAGCAGTATTGAGGGCATCGCCAACAATTTGGCCGAAAACTATATGTTGAAGGATGACACCAACCTCATCAATACCGAAATCGACATTTACCGCTCCATAACCCGTGAAGAGATCATGGAAGTGGCCAAAAAATATTTGAAGGTGAACCAACGAGTGGAATTGGAATATCTACCCGAACAAAAAGACGCTAACTAAGATGAAAAAGTATTTTGTATTGACTGTGCTGTCTTTATTGATGACGGCAACATACGCACAAATTGATAGGAGCAAACAGCCCAAACCAGGACCTGCTCCAGAAATAAACCTGAAAGAGCCGCAACGTTTTGAGCTCAATAACGGATTGAAGGTTTTGGTGGTAGAAAACCACAAACTACCCCGTGTCCGTATTCAATTGAATATTGACAATCCACCAATTTTACAGGGGGATAAAGCCGGAGTTTCCGACCTGACATCCAGCATGTTGGGAAAAGGTTCCAAGAGCATTCCAAAGGATGATTTTTATGAGGAAGTGGACTTTTTGGGGGCCAATATCTATGTGGGCGATCAAAGTGCCTTTGCAAGTTGTCTCTCCAAATATTTTCCAAGAATCTTGGAACTGTTGGCGGATGCCTCCCTCAATCCAAACTTTACACAAGAGGAATTCGACAAGGAAAAGGATAAGATCATTACGGGTATCAAATCAGAGGAAAAAGACGTTTCCGCTATTTCAAACCGGGTTCAGGTTGCCTTGGCGTATGGAAAAAACCATCCTTTTGGTGAAATCACCACCGAAGAGACCGTAAACAATGTAACCCTTGCCGATGTAGAGCAGTTCTATCGCTCCTATTTTGTGCCTGCCAACGCTTATTTGGTGGTCATCGGGGATGTAGAGTTTGATAATGTGAAGGAACTGGTGACCAAATATTTCACTCCTTGGTCTAAGGCAGCTCCACCTTCCTTTTCATATACAGAACCAACTGATGTGCAATACAACCAAATCAACTTTATTGATGTACCCAATGCCGTTCAGTCTGAAGTGGCGGTGGAGAACATTACCAACCTAAAAATGAAGGATCCCGATTATTTGGATGCCCTTTTGGCCAACCGAATTTTAGGAGGAGGATCTCAGGCCCGCTTGTTCAAAAACCTTCGGGAAGACAAAGGGTATACTTATGGATCTTATTCCGGACTGCGTGACAACAAATACAGCCCCATGCGCTTTAGTGCATACGCGCAGGTACGTAACGCCGTGACCGATAGCTCCGTGGTGCAGATCTTGGAAGAAATCAACAAGATGACAACCGAGCCAGTAAGTGCAGAGGAATTGGCGAATGCCAAGGCCAAATATGCAGGCAGCTTTGTAATGGCATTGGAAAGTCCTGAAACGGTGGCCAATTATGCCTTAAACATTGAAACAGAAGGTTTGCCCAAGGATTTTTACAAAACCTATCTGGAAAGACTGCAATCCGTTACTGCGGCGGACGTTCAAAAAGCGGCCCAAAAATACTTTTCCACTACCAACACAAGGGTTGTGGTAACAGGAAAAGGAAGTGATGTTTTGGAAAACTTGGAAAAAGTTTCCTTCAATGGAAAAGCAGTACCTGTTTTGTTCTATGACAAATATGCCAACAAAACGGAAAAGCCCAATTACAATGCGGAAGTACCGGCCGGAGTCGATGCCAAAGCGGTTCTTGAAAAGTATATTGAAGCGATTGGAGGAAAAACCAAATTGGATGGCGTACAATCCTATTCCATGGTGGCCGAGGCCGAAATGCAGGGCATGAAACTGGAGCTTGAAATGAAGAAAACCACCCAAGACCAGTTTATGCAAGATGTGAAAGTAATGGGCAACTCCATGAGCAAACAAGTATTGGATGGCGACTCAGGTTACATGATGATACAGGGGCAACGTAAAGATCTTTCTCCAGAAGAAATTGAAAAGATCAAGGAGGAATCCTCGGCTTTCCCTGAGTTGAATTATTTGGCTGCCGGAAATGTTTCTTTGGAAGGCATTGAGCCTGTGGGGGATTCCAAGGCGTACAAGTTGAAAATCAGCAATGATAAAACCGCTTACTACGATGTGGAAACTGGCCTGAAAGTTCAAGAGATCAATACCCAAGAAGTACAAGGTCAGCAAATGAGCAGCACTTTGGGCTATGGTGATTATCAAGAAGTTTCCGGGATTTTATTCCCATTCAAGATTACCCAAAGCATGGGTCCGCAAAACTTTGAATTCATGGTGAAAGAAATAAAAGTCAATGAAGGGGTGGATGCCTCGGACTTTAAATAATTTCATGAAACTATATAGAAAAGGCGCCCAATGGGCGCCTTTTTTGCTTTCACCAAATATCACCTTAAAAACTATACTGAACAAAAGCAGTAAGGTTCCTTCCAGGATCGTTGATGGGCACCCTGCCAAAATCAGCTTGGTTCACATAGGAAAAGTTGAGGTGGTTGTGATAGGCTACATCAAAAAGATTGGAAGCGGCAACCCCAACCGTAAAATGTTGAAATGGTTTGGCACCGAAACTTAAATCCACAATGCCATAACCCTCCGTTTCCGTTTCTCCGAACGAGGGAGCAATCTCCGATTGTTTTGAAGTAAGGGTATAGGTAGCCCTTGCCCAAATTTTCTCCTTTTCAAAACGTAGGTTGAAACGGGACACCAAAGGTGGAGTCAAAGGTAGGGATTCGTCAAGGTCCTTGTTCTTGGCATGCACATAGGACAATTCTGTTTTAAAGGAGAAGTCCTGAAGAAAATCCAATTGTGCGAAAACCTCAAAACCTGTTTTATAGGCTTGGTCCAAATTGGTGAATCTTTTCACTTCGGTTGGTTGAACGGTTGGCATATACTTCTTATCCAGACTAGGATCTATTATGGCAACGATGTAATTCTCATAAATGGAATAATACATAGAAGCACCATAATCCAAGCCATTGAAGGCATAACCTTCAAAAGGTTTTTTGGCCTTAAAGCCCAACTCAAATTGATTGTTTACCTCGGCATCCAAAAACGGATTGCCCACATATTCATAGGCATCCTGGCCGACAGTAAAATGGTTAATGTACCGCTCGATCATATTGGCTGAACGCACCCCTCTTCCAAAAGCCAATTCAAACAAAAGATTGGAACTCGCCATATATTTGAATGATACCGTTGTGCTGATATTGTTCTCGGTCCTCGCATCCAAATCGGGGTACAAGGCAACGAAATCTTCAGCAGGAGCATCGGCTTTGGAACATACCATATCATAACGTACCCCAACATTCACCAAGAACTTTTCTGAAATCGGATATTTACCTTCCACAAAAGCGCCAAAGTCATCAATTTGGGCATCTTGCCAAACCTCATCCATAAATTCCATGGGCATGGGCAACAAATCCCCATTCATGTTGCGCTTTACCAAACGGGTCCTGTTCCCTGTCCTTCCCACCGAAAGGACGTCAACCCCCGTGTACAATTTAAAATCTTGGACAGGTCTCCATTCCAATTCGATTCTCCCACCCAAAGTGGTAGCATCGACTTCGGAAACCGCTTCGGTACTGTTGTAACTTGGCCTAAGTTCATTGGACATGATGTGATCTACTTTTGAACGATAGAATTTGGCACTAAGGGCCTTTAGGTCTCCAGAAATATCATCCAACTTATAATCCAAGGAAAGTACATTGCTGTTGTCCTCTTTGGTGTCCATGTGCAGTCCGGCATGTAACACATCCCTTCCGAAAGACTGTCGGAAACCGACCTGGATTCGTTGATTTTCATCAGGATTGTATCCCAATTGCACCCCATAATCGGTACTCTTGAAGGAGGAGGGAACTTCGTTGCCATCTCCATCTTCGTAATTTCCAAAATCGCGATAACCCGCATTAAAATCTACATCAAAATCCTTCTCTATATATTTTACATTGGCAAAGGTTGTAATGGCATTCCCATTGTTCTCCCCACCAAAATTCACCTTTCCGTGATAGCCTTTATCCTGTCTTTCCACTTCTTGGGTCACCAAGTTTACGATACCACCAAAGGTGGGGCCATATCTGAAAGTGTATGGTCCTTTAACAACCTCGATCCTTTCTATCTCCTCTGGGATCACATGCGTTGTGATGGGATCCATTCGGTTGGGGCAGGCATGCATGACCTTGGTTCCGCCATTGAACTGCACATTAAGCTGTTCGTATTGGGATGCCCTGAACGAAGGGTCTATGGCATAATTACCCCTTTTGATCAAGGAAAATCCATTGATGTTGCTAAAAAGGTCGGCCACATTTTTGGATTGTACCACCTTTTTTTCGGGTTCACTTTTGAACATGGAAAAAACAGGGTCCGTCTTGCTTTTTCCTTCCACCAACACTTCATCCAATTGAATGGTGGGCCTTACAATAGAATCTTGCGCTGTTGATAATTGCGCATAGGACACAGCGGTCCCAAAGAACAAAACGCAAAGTTTTGTCACTGAACTGATATTCATTTTGAAATAAAATTTAAGATTATACAATGCAGCAAACCAGGTTTGCCGACTTACACTATAACATCTTAAACAATGGGTGGTTTGTTCAGTACATTGCTGAACCTGAAGGAATAATGGTTGGTATACCGATGACATTTCGCATCGGGGTTTACACTCTTATGTAATTGAAAATCGGGCAATTTTACCAGAAATACAAGTATTTGTTCCCATCCGATCATGGGCATAGGCTGCTCGTCCTCGGCACTTTGTGCCCGGAGCATTTGGGCCAACATACATTTACCATCGCACTTCAGCTCAGGTTTGTCCTTGTTCTCACAAAGGCGCTCTATAAATCCTTCACGATCAATACTGTAGTACACATACATACTGGAAAAGCGCAGGTTGCTTATCAGAATGAAAGCGACAAAAACCCCCACTAAAATGGGGTGCCTAACCTTATTATGTATTGCTATTTGGGACAATTATGTGCTTTACTCAATAACAGCTACAAAAATATGAACACTGAATATTTAATTAAGTGACCCTTATCATCTATTAATTCTTTTTAATCAAGTATTTTCCTTTTGTAAGGGATTTGATAATTAAATTTGGACTATAAATTGAGAAAATGAAAAAACTACCTTTCCTATACATTCTTGCTGTATCAATCTTCATGATTTCGTGCAAAGAAGAAAAAAAAGCTCCCGAGGAACCCACCCAAATGGAGCGTGTAATGGCCATCCATGATGAAGTGATGCCAGAAATGGGGAAAATTGGAAAATTGGTTGGAGAGCTCAAAAGCAAGGTTGACACCACCGAAGTTGGCCAACAATATGAATCGGCCATGAAAGATCTTCAAGATGCCCATGCCACTATGATGGACTGGATGAAGGAATTTGGCGACAGGTTTAACTCCGATGAAATATTAAACGGGAAAGAACTTTCTGAAGAAAAGCAAAAATGGCTTGACGAAGAAGAGGTGAAAGTCCAAGTGGTAAAAGACAAGATCAATACCAGTATTACAAAGGCGGAAGCCCTTTTAGCCAAAGAAAATTAATTCCAGCGAATGCTTTCCATAATCCTGCGGATGTCATTCTGCAAATACATGGCGGCCGGCAGAATGGAATCATAATTGGGTTTGGCATAAAAATACAGGGACCCGGTCACAAAATGTTGGATGCTGTCCGTTACATAAAACTGTGACTGGGAGGCCGCATTGCCACTAACTTCGTAGAACATGCCATACACCTTTGCTTCTTCATGTTTATATTCGACCGGTAATATCTGATCGGCTTTAACCACATGCTCATAGGTGAGTTTTTCAGCATCGATCATTAACTCCCTAATATTTCCATCTACCTTTTTATACGTAAGAAAGATGGAACCCTTCATTTGTGGATAGTCCAGAACAAGTGAACAGTCCGTGCTTTCCTTGATGTCCGAAAGGGTATTTTGATCAAAAATATAGGGGCAATCCGTATTGGTCTGGATATACGTTGCGGCCGGATACTCCAAACGCAACATGGCTTTTGGCTTGGGCAGTACATCTTCTTTACAACCTAAAAAAAGTAGGGCCAAAACGAAAAAAACAAACGGGCTATGCTTCATGAGGCAAGGTGACTTTTATACGTTTCAATCTTTTTTTATCCATACTCTCCACCACAAATTGGTATTCATTGAACAGTATTTTTTCTCCCACTTTGGGAAAACTACCGGAAATTTCAAGAACAAATCCGGCTATGGTCTCCGATTCTCCCTTATGATCTTCAAATTCCTCTTCTTCCTCAATTTTCACCACGCGGTAAAAATCCTTTAGGGCCGTCTTGCCATCAAACACATAATTATGGTCATCCAACTTGGAGAAAATCAAATCCTCGTCATCAAACTCATCGCTGATATCTCCAACGATTTCTTCGATCACATCTTCCAAGGTAACAATTCCAGAGGTGCCGCCATACTCATCGACCACCACGGCCAAATGGTTTTTTTTGGACTGAAATTCCAACAGCAGATCGTCCAACTTTTTGTTTTCAGGGACAAAATAAGGCTCTCGGATGAGCGACATCCAATTGAAACTTTTTCTATCGATATAAGGCAAAAGATCCTTTACATAGAGTACCCCCAATACATTGTCCATATGCTCGGAGAACACAGGAATCCTAGAATATCCATGTTTTTTGATCTCCAGTAATACTTCGGGAAACTTCATTTTTTCGTTGAGGGCAAAAATATCGATACGGGGTTGCATCACCTGTTTGGTGTCCGTATTACCAAAAGTCACGATACCTTCCAAAATCTTTTGTTCCTCTTTGGTGGTATCCCCTTCGGAAGCAAGTTCCAATGCTTGTGACAAGTGATTTACACTTAGACTGGACTTTTGCTTGCCCAATTTATCCTCCAAAAACAAAGTAGCCGACCGCATGGGCATACTCAACGGGGTGAACAAAAAATTCAATCCTTTTAAAGGTACGGCCATAAATTGGGAAAACTGCACCTTATTTCGGTTGGCATAAATTTTAGGAAGAATTTCCCCGAACATCAAGATCAGGAAGGTGGCCATCACCACCTCTAACAAAAATCGTAGAGTACCATCAATGCCTTCAAAAAGGGTATCCCCAAGGGAACTGAACAACAAAACAATACCAATATTGATGGCATTATTGGTAATCAAAATAGTTGCCAATAATTTTTTGGGCTTTTCCAATAATTGTGCAATCAGTTTCCCTCGTGAAGAGTCATTCTCTTCCAGTTCGTTGATCTCGGTCTGAGACAGTCCGAACATGGCCACTTCGGCCGCGGAAATCAGGGCAGATCCCGTCAACAGAAACAAAAGCACAAGAATTTTTATAGTGAAGATTCCACTAAACGCTGTGAACAAAATTGCCAAACAATGGGGCTCGGGATCCAAATTTGAATTGCTTTAAACTTTATTTTTAGAATGGTAGGTCGTCATCCTCATCCGTTTCTATACTAGGAACTTCTGGTGCACTGGGCCTTGAAGGTACATTTTGTGGTGCCGAGCCTTGCATTTGCGTATTCGGCATACCTTCATTCTTGGTCGTCAAAAAGGTAAAGTCCTGAACATGTACCTCAGTAGTGTACCTCATATTGCCATCTTCACCCTGCCATTGCCTGTTCTTCAACCTTCCTTCAACATAGACCTTATCGCCTTTGCTCAGGTATTTTTCACAAATTTCGGCGGCCTTGTTCCGTACCACAATATTATGCCATTCCGTATTCGTCACCTTTTCACCTGTCTGTCTGTTGGTGTAGGTTTCGTTTGTGGCCAATGGAAATCTGGCAATACAATTCCCTCCTTCAAAATAGTGAATCTTCACTTCGTCTCCCAAATGCCCGATCAGCATTACTTTATTCAATGTTCCGCTCATAGTTCTCTAATTAATCAAAAGTACTAAATTTTCAATGTCCTGATGAAATCAGCAATCAAAACAGGTACCGGGAATTTGGTTATTTCATCCCACGCCGTGCCGTTTTCCAATTTATGGGAAGTTTTCAGTATCCAAAATTTGGTATGTAAATGTTGGTGCGATAGTTTGTGCACAATGGGTTCCGTGTTGAAAAGATGAAAGGATTCGAATGGTTCCAAAGCCATCTCACTCGTAAAATGTTGCTGAAATGCATCCGGATGGATTTCGTTCTCCGACTCCAACAATGGAAATTGATATAGGTTTTGCCAAATGCCCTTCCCTTTTCGTTGTTCCATGATCGTTTGGTTCTGGTCATTTAGATATACCATATAATTAAAGTGCCGGATCCGAGCCTTGGTCTTGTTGGTCTTCACCGGCAGACTATCTACCTTATTATCCTTAAGCGCCACACAACCTTCGTTCAAAGGGCAAAGCAAGCAATAGGGTTTTTTGGGCGCGCATTGTATGGCCCCAAACTCCATAATACCCTGGTTGTAGTCCCGAATCTGATCTGCATCCATGACCTCGCGAGCCAATTCCTTAAAATATTTGGTCCCGGAAGGACTGTTAATAGGAAGATCCACCCCGAAATATCTCGCCAAAACCCGATACACATTGCCGTCCACAACTGGTTCTGGTACATCAAAACAGAAAGATGCAATGGCACTGGCGGTATAATCACCCACTCCTTTTAAGGATTTTATCTCTTCATACGTTCTTGGAAACTCGCCATCAAATTGTTCCACAACCATTTTTGCTGTGGCATGCAGGTTGCGTGCACGGGAGTAATAGCCGAGACCTTGCCAAAGCTTCAAGACCATTTCCTCTGGCGCCTGGGCCAGGTCGTGAACGGTTGGGAAAGCTTCCAAAAACCTATGATAATAGGGCATTCCCTGCGCCACGCGGGTTTGCTGGAGCATAATTTCGGACAGCCAAATCTTATAGGGGTCACGGGTCTCGCGCCACGGAAGTTCCCTTTTGTGGGCATGGTACCAATCCAGAATTTTATGGGAAAAAGACATGCAAAAAAATACTAGGGATCAAATGTATCAGTTTATATACTTAAAATTAAAGGGTTTAAACGAAAGATTAATTTTAATGTTTATATTTGCAAGCCGAAAAAAACAAGAAAAAAATAATCAAGAGAAATGACGAAAGCAGATATTGTAACTAGGATCTCAGAGAAACTAGGAATTGAAAAAGGAGACGTGCAAGCGACAGTGGAATCTTTTATGGATGAGGTAAAAGCATCGTTGGAAAACGGAGATAATGTTTACCTAAGAGGATTTGGAAGTTTTATCATCAAGACAAGAGCTGAAAAAACCGGAAGAAACATTTCCAAGAATACCACTATCAAAATTCCAGCACACAATATCCCTGCATTCAAGCCAGCCAAAGTTTTTGTGGAAGGTGTAAAAAGCAACGTAGACGTAAAATAATTATATAACACTAAAGGAAGAGCCATATGCCGAGTGGAAAGAAAAGAAAAAGACATAAGGTAGCTACCCACAAGCGCAAAAAGCGTAGAAGAGCTAACCGACACAAGAAAAAGTAGTTGTAACAACTACTTTTTCATTTTTAAGTAAACGTTCTTTGACATAGAGATTCAAGTAACGAATTTCAGTCGGTCCGAAAAATGGCCGACACCATATATTGTTTAATCATTTGTCCCAACTTATATGTTCGGGACGAATAAAAATCGATTCAGGTGAATAGAGAATTAATTGTTAGATCTACTCCTGAAGCAGTCGAATTTGCCTTATTAAAAGATGGAAAACTAATAGAATTCCACAAAGAAGAGGATAACAACAACTTTTCCGTAGGGGATATCTTCCTAGCCAAGATAAGAAAACCCGTTACAGGCCTAAATGCGGCATTTGTCAATGTAGGTTATGAAAAAGATGCGTTCCTGCACTATCATGACCTCGGTCCGCAGTTGTCCTCCATGTTGAAATTCATCAAAAAAGTCAGGACAGGGAAGTTGAAGGACTATACCCTCAAAGATTTTCCATTTGAAAAAGACATTGACAAGAATGGCAGCATCAATGATGTAATCAAAGCCAATCAGTCATTATTGGTACAAATAGTAAAAGAACCCATCTCCACCAAGGGACCCAGGATAAGCTCGGAGCTATCCATTGCCGGTCGATACTTGGTCATGGTCCCCTTTTCAGATAGGGTCTCGGTATCCCAAAAAATAGCGAGCAAAGAAGAAAAAGACCGCTTGATCAGACTCGTGAAGAGTATCAAGCCAAAGGGATTTGGTGTCATAATCCGTACCGTTGCAGAAGGCAAAAAGGTTGCTGAACTGGACAAAGATCTTCAGAACCTGTTATCCAAATGGATAGCAATGTGCAAGAAATTGCAGCGAGCGCCCCATCCAGCCAAAGTATTGGTGGAACTGAACAGGGCCTCCTCCATCCTTCGGGATGTCTTCAACGATACCTTCACGGGTATACATGTTGATGACGAAACACTTTACAATCAGATCAAGGACTATGTGCATGAAATAGCCCCGGAAAAAGAATCCATTGTAAAGCAATACACCGGTTCGGCCCCCATATTTGAAAAGTTCGGGATAGAACGACAAATCAAAACCTCATTCGGGCGCACGGCATCCATGAGCAGAGGGGCGTACCTTGTTATTGAGCACACCGAAGCCCTACACGTTATAGACGTGAACAGTGGTAACCGCTCCAACAAGGCAAAGAACCAAGAAGACACCGCTTTGGAAGTAAACCTACTTGCCGCTTCAGAAATTGCACGGCAGTTGCGTTTACGTGATATGGGCGGAATCATCGTAATTGATTTTATCGATATGACCAAAGGAGATCACAGAAGAAAACTCTTTGATCACCTACGGGATGAAATGAAGGACGACAGGGCAAAACACAAAATCTTGCCCCCCAGTAAATTTGGTTTGGTACAGATTACCAGGCAAAGGGTACGTCCGGAAATGAACATCAAGACCAGTGAGGAAAACCCGAACGTAGCGGGGGCCGAAGTGGAAGCTCCGATCGTTCTGATCGATAAAATCCAATCAGATCTGGAAAGGATCATTAAAGGTGAGAAAAAGCCGGACGGCATTGTATTGAACATACATCCGTTCATTGCGGCCTACCTTACCAAAGGGTTTCCTTCCATACGTTCCAAATGGTTCAAGACCTATAAAAAATGGGTCAAGGTACAGCCACGGGACGCATACCAGTATCTGGAATATCGTTTTAAAGACAAAGACGGTAAAGAAATCAACATACCTTAATAAAAAAGCGGTCCATTTTGGACCGCTTTTTTTGTTTAAAACGGTTTCAACACAAAATGCTACTTTTGATAAATGCCTAATTGAAACATTATTTTGAGACCCATTTTATCACTGATTGCCCTAATCTTGATTACCGCCTGCTCCAAAAAAGAGGCAGAATCACTGTCTGTATTGTTGGGAGATTCACCCTTTATCAAAGGTGCCTCCGCTTACTTGGAATCGCCTTATGTGACGGCTGGGGACCGAGTGTACATGGTGGGTCACCAAGACGGTAGTTTCCCTCCTTTGGGTTGGCACATTAAGGGTGAAATGGGCGGAATTTGGAATCATCCCATCAAGCTTATGGATGGTTTTGATGCCGAATTGATCGTGGATGGTAAAGTGATGCCTTTCAACAAGGCCATGGAATTTACCAACTACCCTTTTGCAAATAAGCACGAGTTTAACTTCGAAGAAGAAGGTATTTCTGTAGAACGTATTCAGTTTGTTCCCGATGGAAAACAAGGGGTTTTTGTCCAATTTGTGATTCATAACAACTCCAATAACATCAAAAAAGGGAAATTCCAATTTAGTGGGCAAACCGATTTGAGACCCACTTGGCTTGGAGAACGTACCAACATGGTTGATGGCAAGGACGAGGCCAACTTCGATGGAAAAAAATGGACAGTAAAGGATGCATCCAATCCGTGGTTCAGCATTTTTGGTGCCGAGCAAACCCCTGACCTGACCTTGACCCATGAGAATCCAAATGCTGCCAACGGGGTTTCCAATACCTTAATCTACGAAATCGAACTTCCTGCCGAGTCCAATTTTATATTGAATTTTACCATCGCCGGATCCTATATTTCTTTGGAAGATGTGGAGGAAAATTACACCTCTATCCAAAATAACTATTATACCCTAGCCCAAGAAAAGAAAAATCGGTACTCTGAATTGGCCAACGAGACCAAACTGACCATTCCGGATAAAAAATTGGAACAAACCTTTGAATGGCTCAAATACAACTGTGATTGGTTGGTCCGAACCGTTCCTGAAATCGGAACAGGTATTGGAGCCGGGCTTCCCGATTACCCTTGGTGGTTTGGTGTGGATAGCGAATACGCATTAAAAGGTTACATGGCCATTGGACGGGAAGATATTGTGGAAAAGACCATCCAACTTCTGGACAGTGTTTCCATGGCCCTCAATGGCAACGGGCGCATTTTGCATGAAATGTCCCCCAACGGCGCTGTTTTTAACGAAGGAAATATCAACGAAACTCCCCAGTTTGCCTCATTGATTTGGGAAATCTACACATGGAACGGAGATAAAGCGTTTTTGAAAAAGTATTTTCCAACGGTTCAAAAAGGACTGGATTGGCTATTAGCTGAAAACGACGGCAATCAAAACCTTTTCCCCGATGGTTTTGGGATGATGGAAATCCATGGTCTAAACAGTGAAATGATCGATGTTGCCTCCTATACCCAAAAGGCTTTTTTTGATGCTGCTCAAATGGCCGCCGAATTGGAGCAACCGGAATTGGCCATGAAATATCAAGCATTGGCAGACACCTTGAAACAAAAAATCAATGATGAATTTTGGTCCGAACAGTTTGGTTCCTATGCTGATTTTATTGGAACAGACGAGCAGGCCATTCATTTGATCGAGGATGCCATAGTGAGAGCCGACACTCTGAACAAACCTTGGGCCGTTGAAGAATTGAATGCAACAAAGCAACAAATCCTCAATCATCCATCAAACCAACCAAGACCCTTTGTGCTCTACCACAATTGGGTGGTGAACACGCCAATGGAAATGGGTATCGCCGATTCTTCAAAAGCCATTGCAGCCTTGGACAACGCCAAAAAATTTACGAATCCCTTTGGGATGTTCGTTACAGGGATCGATCGGGATGAATCCGCTGGTAAGGATTTGGGTTCCTTTAAAGGGAGTAAGGTTTTTTCCTATACCGGAGCCGTGATGACACTACCCACAGGAGTGCAAGCTGTGGCTGAAAACAATTATGGTCGCCCCGATGATGCCTTGGATTATTTACAGAGAATGACCCGCACCTTCAGCTATGCGCTACCGGGAAGCATTTATGAAGTTTCCCCAGATTATGGGATGGTGACCCAGGCCTGGAACATTTATGCGTTTGCTTTTCCCATTGTTCGGCAATTTTTTGGCATACAACCCATGGCGCAACATCAGATGGTAAAAATTAAACCGCAAATGCCAAGCTCTTGGGACCATGCATCCTTGGAAAATGTAAAAATCGGGAACAATGAAATCTCCATTTGGTACGAAAACAAGGATGGCAACCTTCAAATGAAAGTAGAGCAAACTAATCCCAATTGGTCTGTTATTGTAGTGTTGCCGTATGATGATTATAAAATTTTGGAAGGCGAAGCCCAGATGACCTCTTCAGGAAAGCAAACCATTTTTACTGGAAAAGGTGCCTCTCTAGAGATATCAAAAAAGCAATAAGAATGCCGAACCCATTTCCTCAAAGATCATTTGTTTCGGTTACGGAAGCCACCAAAAAAATGGAACATTATTGCGCCTACCAAGAGCGTTGCCATCAGGAAGTAGTAGAAAAACTCAAGGGGATGAACATGATTCCCGAAGCTATTGACAAAATTGTGGGACACCTCATCCAAGAAAATTATTTGAACGAGGAACGTTTTGCCAAAAGTTATGCCCGGGGAAAATTCAATATTAAAAAATGGGGCAGGAACCGTATTGTGCGCGAATTGAAGTTTCGACAAATTTCTGCTTTCAACATCAAAAGTGCCCTAAAAGAAATCAATGATGGGGATTACCTTGATACCTTGGACGAACTCGCCCAAAAACGATTGGATCAGATCAAGGAAACCAACATTCAAAAAAGAAAGAAAAAATTAGCCGATTACCTATTGTACCGTGGCTGGGAAAGCCATTTGGTTTTTGACAAAGTCAACGAGTTGGTCTAACCTAACTCCACTTTTGGGCCATTACCCTTTGGGTGCGCAGAAGGGCTTGCTCGTTCTTCCAATCGATCCATTGTTGGCCTTTCATTTTACGCATCATGTTATCAAAATGGCGCATTACGAAAATGTTATACACTGCCCTACTCAAGTTTTTGGGCTTTTTGGCAATGGAACGCAAGCTCATGGAAAAACCCGGCGTCACATATTTCATATAGTGCCAATACCCTTCTGGAATATAGAGAACATTCCCGTGTTCCAAATGGGCGATATGTCCCTTGGCGCGTTGTAGGGCCGGCCATTTGTCCAGATCCGGATTATCAAAATCGATGTCTTCCCTAGTAATTAACGAATGGGGCACTTTGTACAAAAATTTGGTTTCTTCCTGTGAAAAAAGGATACATTGCTTTTTTCCTTCAAAATGAAAATGGAAAATATTGGCCAAATCAATATCGTAGTGCATAAAGGTATAGGAATCTTCCCCGCCGAAGAACAGCATAGGCAAGCCTTTCATCAATTTCAAACCAAAATCAGGATAGGTGAAATCCTTTTGCAGTTCTGGAATTTCTTTTAGAATGTTCCAAAGAAAAATACGGTATTTGGTAGGGCCACTCTTCAAAAGATCTACATACTCCGTCATCTTCATTCTGGCATGCGGCTCGTTAAAACCTTCATCGTGCTTTACCGGGCGATCATCATAAAGCGGTACTTCCTTATCACCTGCCACCTGTTTCATATACTCCAGGTTCCATTTGGAATAGGCTGGCCAATCCTCAATAAACCTTTCGATCACAACAGGCTTTTGAGGCTTGAAATAGTTTTGGATAAAGTCCTTTTTCGAAAGGGTCTTTTCCCGAGGTATCTGTTCAAGGTTCAGCTTCAAGATTTCAAGGAATTAGGAAAAGCTAATTTACTAAAACGTTTTGAAATGTTTAACCGCCTTAACTTTTGGAAACAGCACCCTTTTCCTTGGCCAATTCGTTCCTTTCGATGATATGGCCTGGTCTGGACCATTTCGGTTTTTCGCCCAAAGCAGTAAATTGGGAATCCGCAGCTTCCACGGTTTGTGGCTGGGAAATCTTGATAAACGGTTTTTGGGGAATCAATCCTAATTGTTTGAACATTTCCATATCCTCATTAACATCGGGATTGGGAGTGGTCAACAATTTATCCCCGGCAAAAATGGAGTTGGCACCAGCAAAAAAGCATAGGGCCTGTCCTTCCCTGGTCATTTCCGTTCTTCCCGCAGAAAGACGTACTTGGGTCTCTGGCATTACAATCCGGGTTGTGGCCACCATTCGTATCATTTCCCAGATTTCTACAGGCTTTTGGTCTTCCATCGGAGTACCTTCCACGGCTACCAAAGCATTGATGGGCACGGATTCCGGTTGTGGATTCAAAGTAGAAAGGGCCACCAACATTCCGGCGCGATCTTGTTCACTTTCGCCCATACCGATGATACCACCACTGCAAACGGTAACATTGGTCTTTCGAACATTTTCTATGGTCTGCAAACGATCTTCGTACCCACGCGTAGAGATCACTTCTGTATAATATTCCTCTGAAGTATCAAGGTTATGGTTGTAGGCATACAGCCCAGCTTCGGCCAAGCGTTTTGCTTGATTTTCGGTCACCATACCCAAGGTACAGCAAACTTCCATATCCAACTTGTTGATGGTGCGGACCATCTCCAATACTTGATCAAATTCGGGACCGTCCTTTACATTTCGCCATGCAGCACCCATACAAACCCGTGAGCTTCCTGAAGCCTTGGCGCGCAACGCCTGAGCCTTCACCTGTTGTACGGACATCAAATCGTTTCCTTCCACATTGGTATGGTAACGGGCCGCTTGCGGGCAATACCCACAATCTTCTGGGCATCCACCTGTTTTTATGGAAAGTAGGGTGGAAACCTGAACAGTATTGGGGTCGTGATGTTGCCTGTGGATGGTAGCCGCCTCGTAAAGTAACTCCATCAATGGCTTGTTATATATGTCAAGGATTTCTTCCTTGGTCCAGTCGTGTCTTGTCTGATTCATAAACCAAAAATAGTCTATAGAACAGAAAAACCGAAGGTCAACCTTCGGTTTTCTTTCTTTTGAATTGTTAATTCCGACTATTCTTCTTTGGTATCATCGGATTCCTTGGAAGGTTTTGCCGGTTTTTTATCGCTTTCAATGGCTTTCACATCCTTCCCCTTCAAATACTCGGGAAGATCCATTCCGGCCATGTTGAACATTTCTTGCAAAGGCGGAACCGACTTGTACATCCCCGAAATAAAATTGGCGGTTGAATTCTTGCCATCTTCGGATTTGGTACCCGAATCCCAAACAGTGACCTTATCGATCTTGATGTTTTTGATGGCCTCAGCCTGTTTTTCAACAAGTTCGGGCAATTTATCCGCAATGAGCAACAACACCGCATCCTTTGGATTGTTGCCTGCAGCCTTCACGATCTTGTCCAACCCTTCGGCCTGCTTGGTCAATACCTCAAAAATACCCTTGGCTTCCGCTTGCGCCTTGAACAGGATTGCATCCGCCTCACCTTTGGCTTTTCTTCGGATTCGTTCGGCTTCGGCCTCCGCCTCGATCTCTACTTTTTGCTTGTCTATTTCAGCAGGAATTACAATATCGGCCATTTGGGAGCTACGTTCCCTATCGGCCCTAGCAATCTCCGCATCACGTTCAGCAGAATAGGATTCTTCCAACGCTTTTGCAGCCTGTACTTTTTCAGAGGCGATAGCGGTTCTTTCCGCCTCGGCTTCCCGTTGACGACGTAGCGAATCTGAATTGGCGACATTAATTTTGGCCAAGTTTTCTCCTTCAACCGCTTTCGCATTGGCCGCAGCTACTTGGGAACGTTCATCCTGCAAGGCGTTTGCCTCTCCAATGGCACCATCCCTGTTTTTCTCCGCTACCGATTTTCTGGCGGCGTTGATGGCGTGGGCAGCGGCTTCCTTACCCAAGGCTTCGATATAGCCTGATTCATCAACAATATCCGTAATGTTCACGTTGATGAGTTTTAGACCCACTTTTTTCAATTCCGACTCCACACTTTGTGAAATGTTGGTCAGGAACTTATCCCTATCAGCATTGATTTCCTCAATATCCATGGAGGCCACGACCAAACGCAACTGACCGAAAATGATTTCCTTGGCCAATTCCTGAACTTCCTTCAAACCAAGACCCAAAAGTCGTTCCGCGGCATTCTGCATCACACCGGGTTCGGTAGAAATACCGATGGTGAAACGGGATGGCACGTTCACCCGAATATTCTGCCTACTCAAGGCATTGGTCAAATCAACTTCGATGGAAATAGGGGTCAGGTCCAAAAATTCATAATCCTGGATGATCGGCCAAATAAAGGCGGCCCCACCGTGAATACATTTTGCGGAATTTCCGGTACCTACTTTACCATAAACCACCAAAATCCGGTCGGATGGACATCTTTTATACCTTCGGATAAAGGAGATTATGATGATAAAGAAAAATAGTATGGCGAAACCAATGACCAGTAAAGTGGCCCCTCCTCCGCCCATTTGTAATGGTAGTGTTAGCATGCTGATTATTTATTTAAAAGATTAACGATCAAAATTCCGGTGTCGGTCACATCTTGGACCTTCACCACATTACCTTGAACCAAATCGTGGTCTTCATCGGTAAGTGCTTGCAACTCCCTCAGTGTTCCTTGCACGTTAACGGACACCTTGCCCATTCGACTGCGTTTGGCCCCAATAGTGAGGTAAACTTCTCCAATTTGGTTCACTGCATTTTTTAGGTTGAGGGTGCCACTGCTCTGTAACTTGGCCAAATAATAGAACAAAGAGGCCATGGCCAACATCATCAATAATCCGCAAACCACCGAAATGAAAATGGTTAGTCCGGTGGACAAATCACTTTCAATACACGCAATTCCCGACCAACCGAAAATGGTAAAAAACCCCATTAGGTTCTTGAAGGACAAAAACTGAAAATCGATACCAGTATCCGCTTCAATGTCGGCATCCACATCGCCCATATCATCCACATCTCCTCCAATTAGCGTCATGGCAACGAGCACCAATAAAATGGCAGAACCTGCAATGGCAATTATCCAATAGACTTTCTCAAAGAGTGTAAGTGCTTCAAACCAATTTTCCATGGCAACAAAATTTAAAGTTGGTACTATTTGTTAAGATAAGATTTTGAACGGATAATCTGTAGTCCGTAAAGTTATCTTTTGGAAAGTAAAATCGACACTGCATTTCCACCAAAGCCGACGGCATTCACCATGACTTTTTCAATGGTTTTTGGAAACACTTCGTTTGGAACGAACGGAATGGGTATGGGCCTCTGGTGGTTAAGCATTAAAACAGCCATTTCCAAGCTGAGCAAACCAGAAGCTCCGAAGGTGTGACCTACTTTCCACTTATTGGTAGTCAAAAATGGCAATTTGTTACAGAACACTTTTTGAATGGCGTTGAACTCGGTCTGGTCTCCTTTGATGGTGCCTGGAGCATGCATCACTACGGCATCCACTTGGGATGGATCCAAATTCCCCAAGGCCATTTTCATCGAGTCTTGGAAACATTGGGCATCCGTACTGATGGACACACTGTGTTCCAAGGGTTCGGTGGCGTATCCTATCCCTTCAATCATGGCCAAGGCATTGGTTTTTTGACCTTTTTCCAAACAAGCAAGTCCAGCCGCTTCACCTAAAACCATGGTGTTTTGGTGTTTGTTCAAATCCATGGCCAAACAGGGATAACCTTCTTTTTCCTTGGAATACACTTTTAATGCTTGCATTTGAGCAATGGTGAAAGGGGTCAGCGGTGCTTCGCTACCACCCACCAAAAACTTATCTATCATACCACTTTGGATCCATGCTACGGCATTCAAAACCGCATGCAAAGCTGTGGAACAGGTAATGGAATGTGAAATTTCCGGGCCTTTGGACTTTAGATCATGGGCCACCCAGGAGGAAATATTCCCCAAGGTTGTTGTGGGAGAGGAAAGGGTGGATGATTTTCCATTGGTCAAAAATTCCTCATGGTATTTTTCAAAAAGTGTTGTTGCCCCACGTGAGGAACCAATGTTGATGCCAAATTGGGTTCCTTTTTCCCAACCGGCAGTGGCCACTGCTTTTCGGGCCGCATACATGGCGAACAACACCGAATCGTCCAAAGGCTTGTACTTGGCATCGGATTGGCGCAAGTCCTCAATTTTTAGTTTGATGGATTCTGGCAATTGTGAAACCCAAACCATTTGTTCTCCAATACGTTTTTCGGAGAGAAAATGTTCCTTTTGGTAATAGGATTGCCAAACTTCTTCCAAGGATTCTCCCAAGGCGGAAATGGAGGATAGGGCGGTAATGGAAATGGGTTCCTTCAACATAGCAAAAATCTAAACCAGCTCAAGAGCCGACCGAATGGCATCGTAAATTTTGTTCATCTGCTCTTTGGTGGTCACGTATGGAGCCAAAATATAGATGGTATTGCCCAATGGTCTTAAAAATACCCCTTGATCCATAAAATGTTTGAAAAGTCGGTTTCGAAGATTGCCGTACCGCTCCATTTGTACATTCAGATCCAAGGCATAAATAACCCCAAGTTGTCTCGTATTGGTCACTTTCGGATGGGTTTTCATTTCCATATCAAAGGCCGAATGCCACTGGATCATGTTTTGGATATTCTGCTGAATCTCATCGGTCTGCAACAATTCCAAAGCGGCCAAAGCTGCGGTGCATGCCAACGGATTTGCAGTATACGTATGCCCATGAAAAAGCCCCTTCGCCACCTCATCACTATAAAAAGCCATGTACACTTCCTCGGTGCAAGTGGTGAGTCCCATCGGGATCAAACCGGCCGTAAGAGCCTTGGACAAGCACATGATATCCGGTTGGGTCTCTAAATATTCCGAAGCGAAATGTTTCCCCGTTTTTCCAAATCCGGTCATGACCTCATCGGCCACGAGCAGCACTCGATGTGATTTTAGCAAAGTCAGGATTTTTTCAAGACCTTCGGCATCATGCATCTTCATGGCGGCGGCACCTTGAACCAAAGGTTCGTAGATAAATCCTGCCAAGTTGTTGTTCTGTAACCTCTCGGTCAATTGGGCCAAAATGGAATCGATATTTTCTTTAGTTGGCACGGGAATACGCTCCACTTCAATAAAGAAATCCTCAAAAGGACCATTGTACACCGAAAGCCCTGAAACGGACATGGCACCAAAGGTGTCACCGTGAAATCCTTCCTCAAAAGCCAAAAGTACGTTGCGTTTTTGCCCCTTGTTGAAATGATACTGCAACGCCATTTTGATGCCCACTTCGGTAGCCGTGGAACCGTTGTCTGAAAAAAACAGCTTTTGTTGATTCTTGGGTAGAATCTTGACGAGTTCCTCTGAAAGCCGCACGGCTGGCTCATGGGTAAAACCACTGAAAACCACCTGGTCCAAGCTTTGCATCTGTTCCATTACACTTTCCAGAATAAATGGGTTGCAATGCCCGTACATGCAGGTATACCATGATGAAATGCCATCTACATATTCCTTTCCATCCTCATCATACAGCAAAGCGCCCTGGGCTTTGGTTATGCCCAACATTTCTGGGTGGGTCTTATGCTGTGTCAGGGGGTGCCAAAGGTGTTTTTTGTCCCGATCCGATAATTTTTCCAGTGCTACGGAATCTCTCAAAACATTCAATTTATCTATATTGCAAAGATGATCATTAATAGCCAATAAAACCGCCCCAGACCGTGCATAATCCATTTGTAATTCGAGACTATGAAGACCTGAATTGGAAACGGGTCATTTTTATTTTGGTGTTGGTGGCCCTAGTCATCCGGTTTCCATTCTTTTTCAGGGATTATGTTGATCGAGACGAAAGCACCTTCATCATCATGGGGCAGTCTTGGGCCGACGGGCACTTGCCCTACACCCAACTTTGGGATCTAAAACCACCGATTACCTTTTTGTTTTTTGCTTTGATCATTAAAATATTTGGGCAGAGTTTTATTGCCATTCGATTTTTCGGCTCGTTGATGGTGGCCATTACCGCCCTGTTTACTTATGGAATCGCCACCAAGATAACCACCAAAAAAATTGCCTTTTGGGTAGCCCTGTTCTGTGTCTTTTTTCAAAGTTTATTTGGCAGTCTGCAAGGGGTAATGTCCGAACACATTTGCACCCTCTTTTTTGTAACCGGGGTCTATTTGTTGTTCTGCAGAAAAGTTTGGCATCTCTATTTGGCATCTGGACTTCTTTTCGGATTGTCCATCATGTCCAAATTGAACATGGCCTATCCCGTTTTTGTGGTGGGGTTGTTTTTGTTGTGGGAAGGATTCCGGGAACGTAAAATAACTTCGACCATCATCAATATGACCCTAATGGTTATGGGCACTTTTTTGATTGTAGTGTTGACAGCTTTGCCGTATTACCTTGAAGGGAACATTCAAATTTGGTGGCAATCCATCTTTAAGGCGCCCATGGCCTATTCCGAAGGAAAGTTTCATTCTCCGTTGAATACGCTTCCTTTTTTGATTGTCATTTTAGGATTGTTGGCTGTTGGGTTTAAAACCAAGGTAATCGACTACAAATCTAGGGGTCTACAATTATTGACTGCGGTTACCACCGGTATTCTTTTGTCTTTCATGCAGGCGGGGAAGGTGAACGGTCATTATTTAATCCAATTGTATCCCTTTATTTTGATTCCGATGGGCATGGCTGTTGCCAAGCTTCCCCCGCTTCAGAAAAAATTAAAGCCTGTCATTATCGTATTGCTTTTTTTGATTCCGATGGAAAGCTACTTGGAATATGCCAACATCATTTCCAACAAAATGAAAAAGGGGTCCTTTTTTAATGGCGAAGGAGTTGATGTGCCCCAATACATTATGGACCATCATCTGGAAATCAAAGACATCTTTTTTACCGAATACCACATCGGATACTGGGTTTTAGGGGTATCACCACCTACAAAGGCCGCCACACATCCTAGCAATATTACCCGTGAAGAGCTGTTCCCCTACATGCAAAATCCAAGACAAACAGGAATGGAGGAACTGAAATATATTATGGAAGTGATCCAACCCAAAACCTTGGTGGCACGCAAGGGCAAGGAAATCTTCGATAAAAAATTACTGGAGTACAATGCCTATATCGATGCATATTTAGCGGAGCACTACACTTTGGTGGCAACGGTAGATCGTGGCCTTATTTACCAAAGATTAAAACGATAACAACGCTTCCTGAAATGCGGCTGCGTATTTTTTTACAACCGCTTTATTGAACTTTTTCTCCTCATTGATCCGTCCTAAAAATGCAGCGGTGGTTTTTTTCAGGATGATTTCTTCTGTGGTCGGATGTTCATTTCCACTGAAAATGATTCCGATCGCAACCCCTTTTTGCTGTAATTTTTCAATGGTCAATAAGGTGTGGTTGATGCTCCCCAGATAATGTCGAGAAACCACGATTACTTTGTAATCGGGTTGGATCAGATCATAAATGGTATCGGTGTCGTTCAGAGGCACCATCAATCCGCCTGCCCCTTCGATTACTAAATCGTTCTTTGTGGTTGGTGGTACAATTTTGTCCAATTGAATGGAAATACCATCAATATCCGCAGCGGCGTGCGGGCTCATGGGCGTGTTCAAAGCGTAGCTATTGGGATGTATCACCGTACGATCATTGGATATCAAGGCTTCAATTTTATGACTATCGGAACGATTTAAATCGCCCGCTTGAATGGGTTTCCAATAATCCGCAGCCAAGGCTTCCACCACAATGGCGGATGCTACCGTCTTTCCGACTTCTGTTGATATGCCCGTTATAAAAAAAGTCATTTTGGGTGTTTTATGATAAAATTGCACTGCATGCATTTGTACTTCCTTGGTTCAAAAAAGGGAAATAACTTATAGAAAATCGTATTTCTGGAATAGTAAATTTCAGATTTTGTAGCCTTACAGTTTGGGCAAAGGATAGGATTACCAAAATCATCCGAAGCATATCTTCTAACCTCATCATAAATTTGCTTTGCAGCTTCCTTGTCGGTGGAATATACCTGAAGTTTTACTCCACCAATTGCAGTACTAATCAGGGGATCAGAGTTGATGGTCGCTTCATCACGAAGAAAAACCGTGATTCCTTCTGATTCCAGCTTCCCTTTAATGATGAGGGCATCGGCAGGAAACTCAAACGACCCCAATGTATAAAACTTAGCATTCATTATTACATGAGATTTTTTAACAGGGACAAAACTCGTGAAATTTCTTCTTTTGAGTTAAAGGCATGTAAGCAAAACCGCAAACGTTCCTCTCCTTCCTTTACAGTCGGGGAAAGAATGGGTTTTACATCAAACCCATGTGATTGCAACTGTTGGGCCATGTACTTCACATTACTGTTTCCAATAACTAGGGCACAATGAATGGCCGAATTACTTTGAATAAACTTCTCGGAAAGCTGCAATCGTGTTGCTTCCGATTTAAAAAAACCGATGTTCTCCTGCAAAGTTTGAATGACGGGTTCACCCTGCTCTTTTAAATACTGATGCGCTGCCAAAACCGTGGCCAAACTATGTGGAGACAGAGCCGTGGTATAGATAAAACTTCTTGAAAAATTAATTAGGTACTCTTTTAAGGATGGACTACCAAGAACGGCGGCCCCATGGCAACCGATGGCCTTGCCAAAGGTTATGAGTCTTGCAAAAACTTCCTTTTGAAGTCCTAGCTGTGATACCATGTCTCTACCTTGACCAAAAATACCTGTAGCATGCGCTTCATCAACCACTAGAAAACAATTTTGCTCCCTGCACAACATGGCCATTGATTCCAAATTTGGGGAATCGCCATCCATGGAAAAAACAGATTCCGTGACCACATAGATTTCCGATTCATTGCTCGATTGCGCGCGAAGTGACAAAATCCTTTCTTTCAAGTGATCTATATCGTTGTGCGAAAATTTGAAACTTTTGGCATGGCCCATTTGAATTCCGTCTCGAATGCTGGCATGCGCCAGTTCATCATACAGCACAACATCACCACGCTGGGGAACGGAAGAAAAAAATCCGATATTGGCATCATATCCAGAGTTGAAGACCAAGGCCGATTCGGATCCATAATGTTCGGTCAAAAAATCCTCTAACTGACCATATAATTTATGATTTCCCGTCAACAACCGAGAACCCGTAGCACCGTTTATCGGAGTTACCTCTTTGATTAAATAGGAGGCTCTCTTGGAAATATCCTCACTTCTGGCGAAGCCCAAATAATCATTGGAGGAAAAATCGACCAATTCGCCTTTAAAAGTCAAAGCACGCAAAGCGTTTTCTGCTTTTCTTTGGTCGATCTTGGATTGTAACTTTTTGGGCAGTTTCTCCATATCACAAATGTAGTACTTACTGTTTTTAAACAGTATCTTAGTCCCTCTTAAACCACACTTAAAATGAAATTTGCTTTCTCCCTTGGATCTCTGTTGTTTTGTTTTTTGTTGAACGCACAGACCAACAGCTATACCATTTCTTTTGAAAATGCGGTACATCACGAAGCTGTTATCAATGCCACTTTTCCAGACCTAAAAGTGGAAACGGTTGCCTTTCGAATGAGCCGTACTTCACCAGGGCGCTATGCCTTGCATGAATTTGCCAAGAATGTTTATGGTTTCAAGGCTACGGACAGCAAAGGCAATCCGCTAAAAGTGACCCGCCCAAACCCTTACGAGTGGTTGGTTTCCGGCCATGATGGCACCATCAATATTCAATATATTCTATTTGCCAACAGAGGTGGAGGAACCTATTCCCAAGTAGATGAGACCCATGCCCATTTGAACATTCCAGCTACGTTTATGTTTGCCCCTTCGCTGAGCGACCGTAAAATTGAAGTTACTTTTGGAGTTCGGGAAGATTTGGATTGGAAAGTGGCCACGCAATTACCACAGGTTTCTGGCAACACTTATTCAGCCCCGAACCTTTACTATTTTATGGATAGCCCCACGGAAATCAGTAATTATATGCTTCGCTCCTTTGAGGTGGATGGAAAAACCATCAACCTAGCCTTACACCATAATGGAACCGAACAAGAAGCAGACACCTATTTTGAAAAAGTGAAAAAAGTGGTCCTGGCTGAAAAAGAGGTGTATGGGGAACTTCCCGATTTTGACTATGGAAACTACACCTTTTTGGCCTGTTATATTCCAAATGCATCGGGTGATGGCATGGAACATCGGAATTCCACCATTGTAACCAGTACCCGAAGCCTCGCCGATGGAGGAATGGATGGTAATATAGGTACTATTTCACATGAGTTTTTCCACGCTTGGAACGTGGAACGCATCCGACCCAAAACGTTGGAACCTTTCGATTTTGAAGCGGCCAATATGAGTGGTGAACTTTGGTTCGCGGAAGGATTTACCAGTTATTATACAGGGTTGATCCTTTGCAGGGCGGGATTGATTTCTCCCAAGGAATATGTGGAAGGCTTGGCAGGTACCTTCAATTATGTATGGAATTCCCCTGCCCTTCAATTTTTCAATGTTGTTGAAATGAGTTATCAGGCTCCTTTTGTGGATGCCGCCACTTCGGTTGATCCCGTAAACCGTGAAAATACGTTTATCTCTTATTATTCCTATGGAAGTGTTTTGGGGTTGGCCTTGGATCTTTCCCTTCGGGAAAAAGGCCTCAATTTGGATGATTTTATGAAATCCGTTTGGGTGAAATATGGAAAGACTGAAATTCCCTATACCCTTGACAATTTACATTCCGCATTGGTGGAATATGCAGGCAAAACCTTTGGTGATGCCTTTTTCAACAACTTTGTATACCATAGCAATATGCCGGATTACACCCCATTGTTGAATGCTGCCGGCGTACTATTGCAGCAACCCAAGAACGATCCTTACTTTGGTGCCTATACCGTGGTAAATGCAGAAACTACGGAAGCCACCATTCTGAGGAACACAAAAATGGGAAGTCCTGCGTACAAGGCTGGTTTGGACAATGGCGATGTGATCTTGAACATTAACGATATTCCTTTTAAGGCCGATCAAAAATTTGACGATTATCTAAAGCAATTTGAAATGGGGACCCCCCTAAAAGTGAATTTCACCCGATTTGGCACTCCAAAAACAACCAATTTGGTTTTGGAACCCAATCCAGATTATTCGTTCAGTTTGATGGAGGACAAGGAACAAAAGCCATCCAAAAAAATGTTGCAGCACCGCAAGGACTGGTTAAAAGTGGAATAGATGATTACCTACAAGCAAGCTTCTACCATGGAGGAGTTGGAACAGATTCTGGCCCTTCAACAACTAAATTTGATCAAGAACATTTCAGCGGAAGAACGCAAAAACGAAGGTTTTTTGACCGTGGAGCACGACATGGATATCTTAAAGGCCATGAACGATGTGTGCGGACATATCATTGCTGTAGAAGATGATCAAGTGGTCGGTTTTGCCCTATGTATGCATCGTCAATTCGCAGAAAGTATTGAGCTATTGCAACCCATGTTCGAGGAAATTGACAAAGTGATCGAAAACAAAAATGGGTATATGGCCATGGGACAGATCTGTGTGGCAAAGAGCCATAGGGGAAGAGGGGTATTCCGAAACCTGTACCTAACCATGAAGGAAAAACTACCTGAGGGCATTGATACCATTGTCACTGAAGTGGAAGGTAAAAACACAAGGTCTTTGGCGGCACATGCCGCCGTTGGTTTTAAAACGATCAACGTTTACCCTTCTGGGGAACTGGAGTGGCACTTGATCATATTACAATAAAAAAGCCGCTCCAAGGAGCAGCTTTTTTGTGAATGAATTCATTTATTTCTTAGTCGGCCAAAACAATAACCTTGTTATCTTTCATTTCAACGGTACCACTGGTGATGGCCAAAATGGTCTCCCCATTGCTTCCCTTTGAAAATTTATCCTGAAAAGCCTCTTCAATGGTGATATTACCCTTCACCTTCACGTTTCCTTCTTGTAATAGGGAAACGATCGCTGCGTGGTTTTCCAACATCTGGAACTCTCCATCAACACCAGGAACGGTAACCGAGGTTACTTCCCCTGCGAACAATGTGGCTTCTGGTGATACAATTTCTAAGTACATACTTTATAGTATTGAGATATGAGATTCCAGTATTGAGACTATTCTAACCTCTAAATACTAGTGTCTCAAATCTGTTCTACGCTTCAGCTAACATTTTCTCTCCAGCTTCCATAGCTTCCTCAATGGTACCTTTAAGGTTGAAAGCAGATTCTGGCAAGTGATCCAATTCACCGTCCATGATCATGTTAAATCCTTTGATGGTATCCTTGATATCTACCAATACCCCAGGGATACCAGTAAACTGCTCGGCTACATGGAAAGGTTGGGACAAGAAACGTTGTACACGTCTTGCTCTACCAACGGCCAATTTATCGTCTTCGGAAAGTTCTTCCATACCCAAGATGGCGATAATATCCTGAAGCTCTTTATAACGTTGCAACAACTCTTTTACACGTTGTGCACAGTTGTAATGTTCTTTACCCAAAATGTCCGGGGTCAAAATCCTTGAAGTGGAATCCAATGGATCCACAGCAGGATAAATACCCAACTCGGCAATCTTACGAGAAAGTACGGTGGTGGCATCCAAGTGGGCGAAAGTTGTCGCTGGCGCTGGATCCGTTAAGTCATCCGCAGGTACGTAAACCGCCTGAACAGAAGTAATGGAACCTCTTTTTGTTGATGTAATCCTTTCTTGCATGGCACCCATCTCAGTGGCCAAAGTAGGTTGGTACCCTACCGCAGATGGCATACGTCCCAAAAGAGCAGATACCTCTGAACCTGCCTGGGTGAAACGGAAGATGTTATCCACGAAGAAAAGCACGTCTTTACCTTGTCCTTCACCGGAACCATCACGGAAATACTCTGCAATGGTCAAACCTGACAACGCCACACGGGCACGGGCACCGGGAGGTTCGTTCATCTGACCGAACACGAAGGTAGCCTTGGACTCCTTCATGGCTTTTTTATCTACTTTGGTAAGATCCCATCCTCCAGCTTCCATGGAGTGCAAGAAATCCTCACCATATTTTATAATGCCTGATTCCAACATCTCACGAAGCAAGTCGTTCCCTTCACGGGTACGCTCCCCAACACCAGCAAATACGGATAGACCACCGTGTCCTTTTGCAATGTTGTTGATCAACTCCTGAATCAATACGGTCTTACCTACACCGGCACCACCAAACAATCCAATTTTACCTCCTTTTGCATAAGGCTCGATAAGGTCGATTACCTTGATACCGGTAAAAAGTACTTCGGTAGAAGTGGAAAGGTCCTCGAATTTTGGGGCTTCCCTGTGGATAGGTAGTCCATTGCTTCCAGTTTTAGGTAGGTTTTCCATACCATCGATGGCATCACCGATCACGTTGAAAAGTCTTCCGTACACATCCTCTCCGATAGGCATTTGGATAGGATTTCCGGTAGCAACCACTTCAACACCTCTGCTCAAACCGTCGGTAGAATCCATGGAAATGGTCCTAACAGTATTTTCACCAATATGCGATTGTACTTCCAATACCAATTTGGAGCCATCAGCTTTTGCAATTTCAAGGGAATCGTAAATCCTTGGGATCTGTACCCCTGATTCAAACTCAACATCAATGACCGGGCCTATAATTTGGGCAACCTTACCTGTAACTTTAGACATTAGTGTGTTTATTTTTAATTGAATACGAGGAAAAAAACCGTTTTTTTTCCGGCTGCAAAGATATGCTTTTACATTTTTATTCAGAAACTGATTTTCGCTTTTTTTAAAAGAAAAAAGGCACTGATTTTCTCAGTGCCTTTTAATATCCTTTTTTACTGCCAATTAAGGGTTTATGGTCCAGGATACATAATAAATGGATCCTATGAAACCAGTACCGATGGCAGTGTAGTATTCATCACCCAAGATATTGGAACCCCCAACCTTGAAAACAGACTTTAAAGAAGGTACTCCGTAGTTGATCTGTGCATCCAAAACCGTGAAGGCTGGAATGTCACCATCAGCAAAAGATGCTTCCCAATAGTAGCTGTCGCTCCATCTGTAGTTTACATTGAAACCGAAATTCTTGAACAGTTCGGTATGGCCAAAGTGGGCTTTTACCTTATGTTTTGGAGTGTTGAAGTTGGTCCTTAGATCAGGATACAATCCCTTGTCAATGTCCAATTCGGCATAGGTATAGTTAACCCCAAGGTCAAATCCGCCTAATTTGGTATCCACCCCAACGGTTCCACCAAATGAGTTGATGTCCACATCGGAATTGGTGTACGTTTGGTACACTTTGTAATCTCCATTTTGAAGGGCCAATAAAGAAAGACCCCCGTCGCCTGCCTGCCCATAAAGTGGAACTGCCACGGCCGTATTGGCCAGGAAGCTGGAATAGCTATTGTAATATCCACTTAAATCAATGGTGAACTTGCCCAATTGGGAACGGTATCCTACTTCGTAGGCCGTAATTTCTTCGGGCTTTACCACAGGAGTTTCAACTGCTGTTGGGGCACCGGCCAAAACAGAACCAATGGAATAGGCATTTTCATAAGCGGCGCGGCCCACTACTTGCACTGAGGATTGGCCCGTCAAGGTTTGACCACTTTGGCTCAAATTGTACGTCCTAACATCCCTATCCAAATTGGAAGGAGCGGAACCTACCAAAACGGCAGAACCGGCATCCAAGCCAATGAACAAGTCTTGGGTTGTTGGGTTCCTGAAACCTTGTTGAACCGAAACCCTAATGTTGTGGTTTCTTTCTTCCCCAGCCGTATATGCCAAAGATACCCTAGGGGAAACAAATCCGTCAAAGAACTCATTTTTATCATAACGGGCAGAACCAGTGAACTTAAATCGGTCATCCATAAACTTCTTTTGAAGTTGGATGTAGGCACCATATTCATTGTAGGATATGGGTCCATCAATATCGGTAAAGATGGTTCCGTTGGAATTCAATACATATTCGCGGAAAGAACCACCAACCTGAAGATCAGCCCAATTATCTATTAAATGGGCAAAGTTATAATTACCATTGATGTGTCTGAATTTGGTCTTATCGATAAACTTGGCGCCAGTGGTCAGGTTTCCATCATTGGTAACCTTATTGAAGGCACTTTCAAATCCTGGGGTACCGGGAATCAATCGCCCTGTATCGGCTGCTTGTCTTGCTGCGACATGCGCCTGGGTTGAAGATTGTTCCGGGGTAAGGCCAGCCTGTTGAATTCCTCCCAAATACGCAGGAATATAAGTTGATGCATAATCAGTAAACCATTGTACATCGGATTTCCAAGTACGGTTTACGTTGATGGCGGCGAAACGGGTATCGTAAGCATCACCCGAATTTTCAGAAACAATGTATCCCCTTAAAAAGAAGTTCTTGTTCTTGATCTCCAATTTGTGCTGTTGCATGGTAAATCCACTTACCGCATATCGGTTGGCACCTTGATAGATTGTGGTACCACGACCGATTCTACTGTTGAAAATGATTTCAAAATCGTCTGCAAACGGGCGAAGGTGCAAAGCAAAATCCGCTTTTACGCTTTCTGCACCATAATCCGCAAGATCCGCTTCATCATAACCTGTTCTTGAAACTCGGGCGGAACCAACAGTTCCAGAAGGCAATCCAGCTGCAGCATCAAAATTTAATGTGGTAACAACCTCATCCCCATATACGTTCAATCCATTATAAGCAGGATTGGAACGATCGGCTCCCGGGTTGTTCAAATCCACCCTGCTGTTGGCATGCCAGTCCTCACCGGTCAATACAGAAAGGTTGGCCTTAACAGCTACCCTATCACTAAAGGCATGGGCAGCACGTACACCAAAGTCTTTATAAAAATTATTCCCTGCAGCATCCTGAACGGTCACCCCTCCTTTGAAGTAAGCGCTAATGCCTTGAAAATCAAATGGATTTTTGCTGTTCATGAACAAAATACCGTTAAAGGCACCCGCACCGTACAAGGCGGAAGAAGCACCTGGAAGGATCTCAACGCTTTGCACGTCCAATTCGGACATCCCAACAAGGTTACCCAAAACAAAGTTCAGACCAGGAGCGGTGTTGTCCATACCATCTACCAACTGCAAGAACCTGTTATTGGCAAAAGTGGCAAAACCCCTAGTGTTGATGGATTGGAACGTTAAACTGTTCGTGTTGATGTCCACTCCCTTCAAGTTTTGGAGCCCACCATAGAAAGATTCCGAAGTGGTATTCTTGATTTCCTTTAACCCGAAACGCTCCACAGAAACTGGAGATTCAAAGATTCGCTCCGGTGTTCTAGATGCCGAGATTACAATCTCATCAAGCAATGTAGAAGCTTCTTTTAAGGTAATGGAAAGCGTTTGGTTATTGGAAGTGACACTGGTCACAAAATCTGAATATCCAATACTGGTAAACCTAAGTTGGAATGGAGGGTTTTGTGAAGTATTGAATGTAAAATTACCATCAAAATCGGTTGTGGTCCCCTCCGATTTGCCAACCAAAACCACGTTGGCCCCAGGAACCGGTTCATTATTTTCATCAACTACTTTCCCCTGTACGGTAGTCTGTGCATAGGAGACGATACCCAACAGCATCAGGGAAATTGACATCAGTCTTTTCATCGGTTATGAATTAGAGTTAATTTAGTTTTTATGTACATGCTAAGTTATGGAAGTGGAAGATACATTATTTTCCATTTCGATTATACAAATATGAAAAAAATTATGCGTGCATAATACTTTTTCGGTAAAAATCCATGGGATAATATACATAATCAACAAAAAAGCGCCCGTTTGGGCGCTTTTAAATTCAATATCTTGATATTTTTTGGTTACTCCACGGTAACTGATTTTGCCAAGTTCCTAGGTTGATCCACGTTACATCCTCTCATTACCGCAATGTGATATGAAAGCAATTGTAAAGGTATGGTTGTCAACAAGGGAGATAGACTTTCGGAGGTTTCTGGCACTTCAATAACGTGGTCTGCCAGTTCCTTGACTGATTGATCGCCTTCGGTAACAATGGCGATGATCTTTCCTTTTCTTGATTTGATTTCCTGAATATTGCTCACCACTTTTTCGTAATGCCCTTTTTTGGTCGCAATTACGATTACGGGCATTTGTTCATCTATCAAAGCTATAGGTCCGTGCTTCATTTCCGCGGCAGGATACCCTTCCGCATGGATATAACTGATCTCTTTCAACTTCAATGCACCTTCCAAGGCAACAGGGAAATTATATCCCCTGCCCAAATAGAGACAATTAGGGGAATCTTTATATATATGGGCAATCTCTTCCACTACGGGATTGGACAACAACGTCTTTTCAACCTTTGCTGGAATCCCCTCCAACTCTGCCAAGAATTCGTGATATTTGGATTGTGATAAGGTTCCTTTTTCAAATGCCAATTTAAGGGCAATAAGGGTAAGCACTGTAATCTGTGTAGTAAAGGCTTTTGTTGAAGCAACTCCTATCTCCGGTCCAGCGTGTGTATAGGCACCTGCATTGGTTTCCCTGGCAATGGATGAACCCACCACGTTGCACACCCCAAATACAAAAGCACCTTTTTCCTTGGCCAATTTTATGGCCGCCAAGGTATCTGCTGTTTCTCCGGACTGGGATATGGCAATAAGCACATCCTTATCCGTAATTACTGGGTTTCTATATCGGAATTCGGAAGCGTATTCAACTTCCACAGGAATACGAGCCAAATCCTCAAAAATATATTCGGCCACCAAACCGGCATGCCATGAGGTTCCGCATGCAACTATGATAATACGGTTGGCATTCAGGAATTTTTCCAAATTCTGGTCGATACCTGCCATTTTGATGATGCCTTTGTTAGCCAAAAGTCGACCGCGATAGGTATCGAGAATAGCTCTCGGCTGCTCATAGATTTCCTTGAGCATGAAATGGTCGTAACCGCCCTTTTCAATTTCCTCAAGGTTCAATTGAAGTTCCAAGATGTTCGGATAGGCTATGGCATCATCCTTTATCTTACGTAATTTGATTTCCTTACCGATGCGCACAATGGCCATTTCCTCATCTTCAAGATATACGGCATTGTTGGTATATTCAATGAACGGTGAAGCATCGGAAGCAATAAAATATTCGTTCTCCCCAATACCAATGGCCAAAGGACTTCCCAATTTGGCCACCACGATCTCATCGGGTTTGGTTCGGTCAAAAACAGCGATGGCATAAGCTCCAACTACCTGATTAAGTGCAATTTGTACAGCCTTTCCTAATTTAACCCCTTCTTTGTTTTTTACTTCCTCAATAAGATTTACCAATACTTCGGTATCCGTATCGGATTCAAAAGTATATCCACGTTTAATGAGGGCTTGTTTGATGGCATCGTAGTTTTCAATGATTCCATTATGGATCATCATCAGATCCCCAGAATTGGAATAATGTGGGTGGGAATTAACGTCATTTGGAACTCCGTGGGTAGCCCATCTTGTATGCCCAAGTCCCAACTTACCAGATGTAGGTATCGAGATTTCAGTCTTTTTCTTCAAATCTTCCACCTTTCCCTTGGTTTTGGAAAGATGGGTGTTTTCGCCGTCAAACAATACAATACCTGCACTGTCATAACCACGGTACTCCAATCTTTGGAGTCCTTTAATAATTATGGGATAGGCTTCCCGATGACCAATATAACCTACAATTCCACACATAAGTCTTTTTTTTAGTTAAGCACCACTATTGGGGGATAGTGGTCCCCAAATTTATAAGGTATACGTGACAAATAATAAATCTGGTTGTTTAAAACGACGAAAGTTTAGATATGATCTATGAGGCGTATTTCAATTGGCTTCAGTGTAAAATATTTCCAATTTCAATTTTTTGGCTTCTTCCCCAGCCTCTACATTACTGCCATAAAGGACAGTGCCCAGCGGACTAATAGTAGACATAACAGGGTAAAACACTCCTTGCATGCCGCTATCCACTGCTTCCTGCACATTCGGAAAAGCGATATTGGAAGTCATGGTCAACGCCAGTTTGGCATTTGAAGAATCCCTAACAATAATATTATTGATGTGCTCCGTAATCCTGATGGTATATTTGACACCCAGCCCATTTTCCTTTTCAATAATTCCGTCATGACTTTGGTACAACCTCAATGGGTTGTTCGTGGTTGCCGTTGTACCAGTTTCATTTGTCACATCATACAAGGGCATGCTCGTTTCCCCGTTGTACAGATATAGCCTCGGTGGTTCCACCACTCCTCCCGCCAAATCCAACGTTTCGCGATCTACATAAAAAACCAAGTTGGCTTCATTGATGACCCATTTATTGGACTTGATCTGGTTGATGATATCCGAACCGCCATTTTCCGCTTCATCGAACAAACGGATTTCAGCCAGTGTAGCTCCTCCCTTTACATAAATTCTAGAAGCATTGGTGTCATTATCCAATGCATCGGCAATGTTGGTCGGGAACATTTCATTCTCAAAAACGTTCACGGCATTACCTGTAATACCGGTTGTACTGTTGGCCGTCAAAAGGTTCAATACAAAATCCTTTTCGCTCGTTACAACAGTTTCTTCGGAAGTATCATAATCTTGATATTCGTAAGTTATGGTGATAGTGGCCTCGGTAAGATCCAAAAGGAACATCAACTCATCCATATCCGTTCCGGAAAGATAGATTCCCCTGAAAAAGTTTCTGAAGTTTGAATTGCTCAAAAGCTCTGACTGGCCTTCTTTATCCAAAATGTTCTGCTGAAAAAATTCAGGGTTCAAAGGCACACGGATCCCTGGATTCAGTTTAGTATCCACTTGTGTAGACTCGTCAACATCCTCAGTTTCCGGATCGTCTTCCTTATAAAAAAGGTAGTCCTCATTGTTAATGGTCACTTCCCCATCAAAAAGGGTTTCTCCAATAAATGCTGAAAAATCCTGATTGGAGTAATATTCTTGGGCCTCTTCAAAGCCTGAATTTGGATCAAGATCTCTTAATAAATAATTGGATCGGGCAACAAGTAAATTGAAGGATTGGTTTCTATCCCCATAAATACTGTCCAAATCATATCGCTGTGCGTAATTGTTTGCCACAAAGTCATCTTGGGTACCATCATCATCTGCATCAAATGGATTGGAACCGATTACCCGTTCCTGGTTGTCTGTTACGCCATCGCCATCCCAGTCAGAATTGGGATCATCAACATCGTCACCACTTTCAAACTCGTCATCAACGCCATCTCCATCACTATCTGCGGAAGGGGGCAATTGAAACGGAATATATAGGTACACTTCCTTTACAGTTTCGTTTTCCACCACGGTGGATGCACTGTCATCCGAGTCCGCCTTATCTTCGGATGCCTGGGAAATATCACCAAAAGTTGGGGGAACAGTCGATAAACTTACCTGGGATATAATGCTTGCCTTTCGCTTTCCATAAATGGGATCATTGAAGGTTCCCAATTGGTACAAAGACAATTTATTGGTCTGGACCGCAGTGATGCCTTTGTTGAAGGCAAACACGTCATATTCCACTTTTCCTGTGGTAAATGGATCGCCAGAAACTACTCCTTCACCAATGGTGTCCAACTCATCATCGCAAGAAGCAATCAGAAGAAACAAAGTTCCGAACACGGCCGAAACTTTAAAGATTTTGGAAAATCCCATGCAATTTATTTTAAAACCTCTGTTTTATAGAAATTAGTATATGCCTCTTCCGCTTCTTGGAGTGAAACGTAGGGCAGAACAGGTTTGGAAAGCTTTTCTATGTACTCTTTTAAATCTCCCTCCAACTGATCCGAGGCTAAAATAACCGCATCGGAATGATCTACGGCAACCTTTAACAAATTATTATAGTCGGGCTGCACCAGCGATGGGATTTCTTCTTTATCAATGCCGTCAAAGGCAATTTTGTTGATCATTTCCATGTCCAGGTTACCTTCAAAACCTTTGCCATACACAGAAGTTACGATCCTGCTGTCGGCAAACAAGGGTTCATCCGCATAATACTTTCTAAGATAAAGGGGCAACAAGGAGGCCATCCAACCGTGTACGTGTATAATGTCTGGCGACCAGTTCAATTTCTTCACGGTCTCCACCACTCCTTTGGCAAAGAAAATGGCACGCTCATCATTATCAGGGTAAAGATTTCCTTCGGAATCCCTAAAAGTAGACTTGCGCTTAAAATATTCATCATTGTCGATAAAGTATACCTGGATCCGTTCCCTTGGAATGGAAGCCACTTTAATGATCAACGGCATATCCATGTCATTGATCACCAAGTTCATCCCCGATAAACGTATTACCTCATGTAATTGATGCCTTCTTTCATTGATATTACCGTACCTTGGCATGAAAATCCGTATTTGACCCCCGCTGCTGTTCACCATTCGAGGCGCCTCGTACGACATTAAGGAAACTGGATTCTCTGGGAGGTATGGGACTAATTCAGAAGATACAAACAATACCTTTTTACCATTCATAAACACTTTCTTTTGTTTATCTGAAAAACGTAGCTGCAAAAGTACAAAAATTATGCTGATTACCAGTATTTATAGTATTTTTGCCCGCCTTTAAAGCTTGAAATGCATTTATTTGACCGTAAAATGGAGCTTGTTTCGTACCTGGAAGGGGAACGAAAAAAAAACCGTACCATAGGCCTTGTACCCACCATGGGGGCTTTGCACACGGGGCATCTCTCCTTGGTCAAAAAAGCACTTTTAGAAAATGATCTGGTAGTGGTGAGCATTTTTGTGAACCCCACCCAATTTGATAAAAAAGATGATCTGGAAAAATATCCCCGAAGTTTGGAAAGGGATATCGATCTTTTAAAAACGGTCTCCAAAAAAATCGTCGTCTTTGCTCCAACTGTGGACGAAATCTATGGTAACCACGTAAAATCGGAATCCTATGAGTTCGATGGACTGGACAAGGTGATGGAAGGGGAATTCAGAACCGGACATTTTGATGGTGTAGGCACCATTGTGGAGCTTTTGCTCAGAACCGTGGCCCCGAACAAGGCCTATTTTGGCGAAAAGGACTTTCAACAGTTGCAGATCATCAAAAAAATGGCCGAGATCAAAAAATTGCCATACACCATTATAGGTTGCCCCATAGAAAGGGAACCACATGGATTGGCCATGAGTTCCCGTAATGAAAGGTTGTCCAAAACGACTAGGGAGCAGGCCGGTTTCATTCATGTGACCCTACAGGCTGCCAAATCAAAATTTGGCACGGAAAATGCAACAACCATCGCGGATTGGGTAAAATCCGAGTTTGATAAAAATCCTGTGTTCAGCCTGGAGTATTTCGAGATAACCGACGAGGCCACCTTGACCCCCATGTTAAAAAAACAGGACAACCAAAAATACAGGGCGTTCATTGCCGTTTATGCAGACGGAGTTCGCTTAATTGATAATCTAAGATTGAATTGATAATTTTGCACCATGCAAGTAGAAGTTGTAAAATCAAAAATTCATAGGGTAAAGGTAACCGGCGCGGACCTTAATTATATTGGAAGCATCACCATTGACGAAGACCTGATGGATGCCGCCAACATTATTAGGGGCGAAAAGGTACAGATCGTGAACAATAACAACGGTGAACGATTGGAAACCTATGCCATTCCCGGACCAAGAGGTTCTGGGGAACTTACCCTTAACGGTGCCGCCGCCAGAAAAGTGGCCGTGGGCGACGTGCTGATCCTGATCACATATGCTTGGATGGACATCGAAGAAGCGAAAGTCTTCAATCCGGCATTGGTCTTCCCGAACGAAGCCACCAATTTACTCAATTAGTCTTGGGCAAATCCCTGAAAAAATTCCTGAAGATTTTTGTTCCCATTGCCTTTGGGCTTTTTTTGGTGTGGTATTCCTATAATTCAACCACACCCGAAGAACGCAAGGAAATTTTACATTATATCTCCAATGCAAGTCCATTTTGGGTCGGTATTTCCGTGATTATCGGAATTTTGAGCCATGTTTCCCGTGCCATTCGTTGGAACTATCTTTTGGAACCCTTAGGTTACAAACCGAAGATCATCAACAATATATTCATTGTATTGATCTCCTATTTTGCCAATTTGGGTATTCCCAGATCGGGGGAATTTTTAAGGGCCACGGCATTGACCACCTATGAGGGCGTTCCCTTCGAAAAAGGTTTCGGCACCATTGTTACGGAACGGGTCATCGACCTTATTATGTTATTGATGGTCATTTTGGTCACACTTGTTTTACAAACCGATATCATTCTTTCCTTTTTGGAAGAAAAAGGGGTAAACCTGATTGGTGCCGCGGGCATTTTGATTGTGGGAATCGTTGGACTTTTCGTGGGAACCTACATCATAAGAAGATCCAAGTCACCATTTGCCAACAAATTGAAATCTTTTTTGAACGGCTTGCTGGACGGCGTACTCAGCGTCTTCAAAATGAAGAAAAAATGGCCCTTTATTTTTCACACTCTTTTTATTTGGGCAGCTTACTTTGGCATGTTCTGGGTCATCAAGCACACGGTGGAAGAAACCATCCCACTATCATTGAGTGAACTCTTGGTAGGATTCGTGTTTGGAGCCTTCGCCATGTCCACTACAAATGGAGGTATTGGCCTGTATCCCATTGCGGTAAGTGCGGCATTGGGCATTTATGGAATCTCCTCCGTTTCAGGCGATGCATTCGGTTGGATCATGTGGATCGCACAGACCATGATGGTGGTCATCTTCGGTACAATATCTTTCATCGTATTACCGTTATTGAATAGAAATCGGTAAACCCCGACCACCTAAATCTTTACCAATGAAAAAACGGCTGTTAGTTGTTTTAATGGGCTTGTTGGGCCTGAACCTTGGTGCCCAAGTCAAAAAGGAGATTTTCGAATCCTTCAAACTACAGGAAAGAAGGAACGTTTCCTATTATTTTCCCGAGGACTATTCCGAAGAAAAAATATATCCCCTTTTGGTGGTTTTGGATGCCGAATACCTGTTTGACCTTGTGGTGGCCAATGCCAAGTTCCAAAGTAAATTGGACCGCATGCCTGAGGCCATCATTGTAGGCGTGGAGCAAGCAGAAAATGATATTCGATTAGAGGATTGTGCCTTTGACGAACAATCTGGGCTCCCTTCCGACAAAGGAAAAATGTTCTATGAGTTTTTGGGAACCGAACTTGTTCCCTACTTGGCAACAACCTACAAAGTAGCGCCATTTAAAATGTTGTTCGGGTATGATATCACGGCCAATTTTGGAAATTATTTTTTGTTCAAGGACAAGTCTTTCTTCAATTCCTACGTAAGCATATCTCCCGTTTTGGCTCCAGAAATGGAAAACAGGGTTCCTGAGCGATTATCCGCTTTGGATCAGGTAATTTTTTATAATGTAATTGTGGAAAAAGAACCTTCTGATGATAGACAACGGATTTTGCAAATGAACCATAGCATCAATTCTATCACCAAAGAATCATTGCATTATTTCTTTGATGAATATGACCATACAGATCACGAGTCTATTGCAGCCTATGGCATTAGCAAAGCTTTTGATAATGTTTTCAAAATCTTCAGACCTATTAGTCCGAAAGAATACAAGACAGATATCCTAACGTCCAGCGAACCTGCTTTTAAATATTTGGAGGACCGATACACCATGATCGAAAATCTCTTTGGTTTTGCAAAACCTGTGGAACTGAATGATATCATGGCCATTTATGCCGCTTGCAGAAAAAAGGAGGATTACGAATCCTTAAAGCCATTGGCAGAACTTTGCAAGAAACAATATCCGGATACCATGATGGGTTTTTATTTTGAAGGTGAATACTACGAATTTATCGGAGAGCCCAAGAAAGCTTTCAAGACCTTTGAAAAAGCCTTCCAAATGCAAGAAATCGATTTTTTGACCAAGGATATGGCTCTTGAAAAAATTGATGCCCTTAAAGCAGATTTTGGATATTAGATTATTGGATTGTTAGACTTTTAGATGATTAGACATCTCTATCCAAAAATCCAGTTGTCCAAAAATCCGATAGTCCAATGCTCCATCTAAATCCATATCTTTAGGCCTTCACCAAATTGAGGAATGGCCAAGACCAAAACCGCTTTTTTTTGCCAAAACTGTGGCACCCAATATGCCAAATGGGTAGGCCAATGCTCCTCTTGTAGGGAATGGAACACCATTGTGGAGGAAGTGGTCCAGAAGGAAGAAAAAAGGAGTTGGAAAACCGATACCTCATCGGTAAAACAGGCCAGCAAACCCCTTCGCGTTTCCGAGATCACCCAAGAAAAAGAACTTCGATTGGATACGTTGGATCAAGAGTTCAACCGGGTTTTGGGCGGTGGATTGGTTCCGGGTTCATTAACACTGTTGGGAGGAGAACCAGGGATAGGGAAAAGTACCTTGTTGCTTCAGATTGCCTTAAAACTGCCGTACAAAACCCTTTATGTTTCGGGCGAGGAAAGCCAGCGTCAAATCAAGATGCGTGCCGACCGCATTCAACCGAACAGCGAAAATTGTTACATCCTAACCGAAACCAAAACCCAGAATATTTTTCAACAGATTGCTGCCGTGGAACCTGACCTGGTGGTCATCGACTCCATCCAAACCTTGCACACCGATTATATTGAATCCGCTGCCGGAAGCATTTCACAAATTCGCGAATGTGCCGCAGAGCTCATCAAATTTGCCAAGGAAAGTCACACACCCGTTATTTTGGTGGGACACATCACCAAAGATGGAACCATTGCCGGACCCAAAATTTTGGAGCACATGGTGGATACGGTGCTTCAGTTTGAAGGTGATCGGAACTATGTCTACAGAATCCTTCGTTCTCTTAAAAACCGCTTTGGTTCCACTGCGGAACTCGGCATTTATGAAATGCAAGGAAGTGGGCTACGGGAAGTGAACAATCCTTCCGAAGTATTGATTTCCAAAAATGAGGAAGATTTAAGTGGAACTGCCATTGCCGCCACTGTGGAAGGCATGCGTCCCTTGTTGATAGAAATTCAGGCCTTGGTAAGTACTGCGGTTTATGGAACACCACAGCGTTCCGCTACTGGGTTCAACGCCAAACGCTTGAACATGCTCTTGGCCGTTCTGGAAAAGCGGGCAGGGTTTAAATTGGCAGCAAAGGATGTCTTTTTGAACATCACCGGGGGTATTTCGGTGGACGATCCCGCCATTGACCTTGCCGTTATGGCCGCCATATTGTCCAGCAATGCAGACATATCCATTGAAAAAGGCATCTGTTTTGCCGCGGAAGTAGGTCTGGCAGGGGAAATTCGTCCCGTACAGCGCGTGGACCAACGCATTTTGGAGGCAGAAAAACTGGGCTTCTCTACCATTTTTGTTTCCAAGAACAATAAGATTGGCTTGAAGAACACGGGTATTCAAATCCGAAAGGTTTCCAAAATTGAGGATGTGGTCGATTTCCTTTTTTAATCTCCTTTTCAAAAGTTTCCCTTTTTAAAACCTATATTTAGGAAACCTTCCAACGCACATGAAACGATTTTCGCTTTTTCTGCTGGTTGCCCTTTTGGCCTCCTGTTCAGATGAAAAAACCACATCTTCCAACAAGGACTATTTTACCACTTGGGAACACTATTTAGGGGATCCTGAGCGCACCCACTACTCCAATCTCGACCAAATTGACACCGCCAACGTTGATAAATTAAAATTGGCCTGGAGCTATAAAAGTGGTGGACTTCAAGAAGGAAGAACCACCCAAATCCAGACCAGCCCATTAGTAGTTGATGGAGTTCTGTATGGCGTAAATGCGGCCATTGAACTCTTCGCTGTCGATGCTACTACGGGTAAGGAAATCTGGAAATTCAAACCTGTTTCCAAAGACGAATCTGGTTTAGGAATGAACCGTGGACTGAACTATTGGAAATCGAATGGTGATGAACCCAGTCGCCTCTTTTTTACTTCGGGACCCCAACTTTTCGCCATCGACATTTCAACAGGTCAACCCATTCCTTCCTTTGGAAGTAATGGAAGCATCGATCTAAGGGATGGACTGGGCCGGGATCCTAAAAAACAATCCGTGGTATCCAATACGCCTGGAGCCATTTTTGAAAATATATTGATCCAGGGCACTCGTGTTGGGGAAGGGCCTGGTGCCTCTCCTGGACATATTCGAGCTTATGATGTTATTTCTGGAAAGATTGTCTGGACTTTTCATACTATTCCGCAACCTGGTGAGTTTGGTTACGATACCTGGCCTGCCGAAGCTTACAAAACAGTTGGTGGTGCCAACAGTTGGCCTGGTATGGCCATGGACCTTGAACGCGGAATTGTTTACATTCCTACCGGGTCGGCTGCTTTTGATTGGTACGGCGGAGATCGGGAAGGTGCCGATCTTTTTGCCAATACCCTATTGGCATTGAATGCTAAAACCGGGGAACGCATTTGGCATTTTCAGATGGTACATCATGATATTTGGGACCGTGACCCTCCTGCATCACCCAATTTATTGGAAATTAATAGAGATGGGAAAATTATTCCTGCCGTGGCCCAGGTCACCAAGAGCGGGCATGTTTTTGTGTTCAACCGAGAAACCGGGGAGCCCTTGTTTCCTATTGAGGAAAAAGCCTATCCCAGTTCCAAACTGATAGGCGAAAAGGCCTATGCCACACAACCACTTCCCTTGAAACCGGAACCCTTTGCACGTCAGATTTTAACTGAAAACGACTTGTATGCTCCCAACGAAAAGGCTTTTGTGGATGATTTAGTGAAGGGCAACAAAAGTGATGATACCCCAACCGTTTTGGAAAAATTCAAATCCATTACCTCCAATGGGCAATTTATACCGATGGACACTACAGGTGTGATTCTATTTCCCGGTGCCGATGGTGGTGCCGAATGGGGAGGTGCGGCCGTTGATCCCCGAAACGGAATCATGTATGTGAACGGTAATGAGATGGCTTGGATCATTAAAATGAAGGCTGTAGGTGGAGATGGCAATGCCAATATGGGACAATCGTTGGCCCAAATCCATTGTGCACGTTGCCATGGTGGAGAATTGGAAGGACTTGCGGGAATCCCTGAACTTCAAAATGTGAAATTGCGTTTGCAGCCGGATTCTATTAAAACCATCGTACAAAAAGGAAGGGGCGCCATGCCCGGCATGCCCAATCTTTCCGAAGAAGAAATTGATGCTTTGGCCGAATTTCTAACCGGTACGGAAGAAGCCAAGGACCATCGTGTGGAAAAAATCAAAATTGATGTGCCTTATTCCGTAGCCAGTTTTGCACGGTTCAAGGATGACAGGGGTTATCCTGTGGTAAAACCACCATGGGGTACCTTGAACGCCATCGACCTGAACACTGGTGAATATCTTTGGAAAATTCCATTGGGTCATGAGGAAAGCCTGAATGACCCCAATGTTCCCGTTTCTGGATTGGAAAATTACGGTGGACCGGTAATCACCAAAGGTGGAGTGTTATTTATCGCAGCAACCAAGGATGAAAAAATACGGGCCTTCAACATGAAAACCGGAGCTAAAATGTGGGAAGACCAATTACCTGCAGGCGGGTATGCCACACCCATCACCTATCAAGTTGATGGCAAACAATACATCGTCATTGCCTGCGGAGGTGGCAAAATGGGAACCGCCTCAGGGGATGAATACCGGGCCTATGCTTTAGATTGATTTTAAGGAGCAGGATTCGGAATGGCTCTGTGGATGGCTTCAATGCCTTCCAACACCTCATCCGAAAGGTCCACATCAATGCTTTCAATGTTTTCTTTGAGTTGTTCCATAGTGGTGGCTCCTATGATATTGCTCGTTAAAAAAGGTCTGGTGTTCACAAAAGCCAAGGCCATTTGCGCCATGCTCAATCCATGCTCCTTGGCCAATTGGGCATATTGCTCAGTAGCCTGGGTGGCCGTTTCACTGCTGTATCTGCTGTAATTGGGAAAAAGGGTTATCCTTGCCTTTCTGGGTGGAATTTCCGTTAAATATTTTCCGCTGAGCACTCCAAAAGCCATGGGTGAATACGCCAACAACCCAATTTTTTCCCGCAAGGAAATTTCGGATAGTCCTACTTCAAACAACCGGTTCAATAGGCTATACGGGTTTTGTATCGTCAACATTCTGGGAAGTGACTGGTGTACTTTGCTTTCTTCCAAATAGCGCATGGTTCCCCAAGGGGTTTCGTTGGAAATCCCCACATGTCTGATCTTTCCTTCGGCAATCAAATCGCGCAGGGTTTCTAAAACTTGGTGGATGTTATCCTCCCAAACATCAATGGCGTGGGCATTGTATCCTCTTTGTCCAAAAAAGTTGGTATTGCGTTCGGGCCAGTGTAATTGGTACAAATCAATATAATCGGTTTGAAGTCGCTGCAAACTACCTTCCACAGCCCCAACAATGGATTCCTTGCTAAATCCTGTGCTACGGATGTGCTTGCCCCCATGTCCGGGTCCCGCAATCTTGGTGGCCAAGGCCACTTTATCTCGGTTTCCATTTTTTTTAAACCAGTTTCCAATGAATTCCTCCGTCACGGCATACAATTCCTTTTTCGGTGGAATGGGATATAATTCCGCAGTATCGAAAAAATTCACCCCTTGATCCAAGGCATAATCCATTTGTTCGTGGGCCTCATCCTCGGTGTTTTGACGCCCCCAGGTCATGGTTCCCAAGCAAATTTTGCTGATTCGGATATCGGTATGTGGAATGCGGGTGTATTTCATTGTTCTAAAGTTTAGGACGGTTAAAGTTAAATAATCCTACTGTTTCAAGTTTATGCCAAGGTTATCTTTCCACCTCCAGCAAAATGGGGCAATGATCGCTGTGCCTGGCTTCAGATAGAATCACAGAACGCTTCAATCTATCTTTTAACGGCTCGGACACCATTCCGTAATCCAATCGCCAACCTTTGTTATTGGCCCTTGCGTTGGCTCGGTAGGTCCACCAGGTATATTGGTGCGGGCTTTTGTTGAAGTGACGAAAACTATCAATAAACCCACTATTAATGAAATTTCCGATCCATTCACGCTCCACGGGCAAAAAACCGGATACATTTTTGTTCCGGATCGGATCATGAATGTCAATGGGTTCATGACAGATATTGTAATCTCCACAAACGATTAAGTTGGGTCTTTCTTTCCGAAGGTCATTGGCATAATCGTGAAAATCTGCCATGTACATCAACTTATGATCCAAACGGTCCATATTGGTGCCGGAAGGCAGGTACATACTCATAATGGAGAGATCACCATAATCTGCGCGGATGTTTCTTCCCTCAAAATCCATATAATCGATGCCGGTACCATATTCCACATGATCGGGCTCTTCCTTACAAAGTAAAGCCACACCACTATAACCCTTTTTTTGAGCACTATACCAGTAATGGAACGGATACCCGGCTTCTTCCAAAACAGAGGTATCCACCTGTTCTTTCATGGCCTTGGTTTCTTGTAGGCAGACTACATCGGGATCCACGGCTTTCAACCAATCCACAAATCCTTTGTTGAGTGCCGCCCGAATTCCGTTCACGTTATAGGAAACAATCTTCATGTTTTAAATTTCATCTAAAATAGCCATTGTAACTGGGTCTCGAAAATTGAATTTACCAATAGTCCCATCAACCAAAAGAATAATGGATGGTGAACAGTTTTGGATTATTTTTATGGACAAATCCCTCTTGGTATGATGGCGCTTCTCTTGATCGATATTCAATCTGGTTTACAGGAAACCACTTATTACGGCACCGAACGCAATAATCCACAAGCAGAGGAAAACTGTGCAAAGATCTTGAATGCTTTCCGGGATAAAAAGCTTCCCATATTTCATGTGATGCACAATTCCACCAACCCCTTTTCTCCACTTTACCCTGGAAAAGATGGAAACAGCATTCATCCTTTGGTGCAACCTATTGATGGGGAACCTATCTTCCAAAAAAAGGTGAACAGTGCCTTTATCGGAACCGACCTGGAGATTGCCATGATTGCCCAAAATATCACTGATTTGGTGATTGTCGGCCTTACCATCGAGCATTGTATCTCCACATCGGTGCGCATGGCCGCCAATTTAGGTTTCCATGTCACCTTGATTTCCGATGCCACCGCCGCATTCGATAAAATCGGTTTTGATGGAAAACGCTATCCTGCGGAATTGATCTATCAAACCGAACTGGCCAGCCTGAAGGATGAATTTGCCAAAATCATGGATACCTTCACTTTCTTGGCAGAACTTGACAATTAGTTCCTATTTTTATGGGGCACATAAATCAACTAAACCAATGGTACGTTTCATCTTGGTCTGTCTGACCTTTGCCCTAATGCCAAGTTCAAGTCTATTTTCACAATCAGAACCTTTAAAAATTGGGGTCGCCGGTCTTACCCATTCCCACGTCCATTGGATTTTGGGAAGAGAAGCTATCGGAGATGTTGAAATAGTTGGCATAGCCGAACCCAATCGCGAATTGGCCCAACAGTATGCCGACCAACATGGTTTTTCCATGGATTTGGTATACAACAGTTTGGAAGAGATGATAGCGGCCACCAAACCCGAAGCAGTGACTGCCTTCGGTTCTATTTTTGAACATTTGGAAGTGGTGGAAACCTGTGCCCCCAAGGGCATTCATGTGATGGTGGAAAAACCATTGGCAGTGAGTATGGACCACGCCAAAAAAATGAAGGCACTTGCGGAAAAATATCAAATCCATCTGCTGACCAATTATGAAACCACCTGGTACCCTACCAACCATAAGGCCCAACAATTATTGGAAGATGGCAAAATTGGTTCCCTCAGAAAAGTAATCGTCCGTGATGGGCACAGAGGACCAGTAAAAATCGGGGTGAACAAAGAATTTTTGGATTGGCTGCAAGATCCTGTCCTTAATGGCGGAGGTGCCATTACCGATTTTGGCTGTTACGGTGCCAATTTGATGACCTGGTTAAAAAAAGGTCAAAAACCAATTTCGGTGACTGCCGTTACCCAACAATTGCAATTAGAAAACAATCCCAAGGTGGATGATGATGCCACCATATTGCTTACCTATGATGATTCCATGGCCATTTTGGAGCCTTCTTGGAACTGGCCTATCGGCAGAAAGGATATGGAAATCTATGGGCTGACCGGAGCTATCTTTGCCGATAACCGAAATACCCTTCGGGTTAGAATGGCCGAAGGATACGATGGTTTTCAGGAAGAAAAGATGGTTTTGGAAGAACGAACCAGCCCCTACAATGATCCCTTTTCGCTATTGGCCGCAGTGGTGCGGGGAAAAATCTCATTAGATCCTAGTGACCTCACAGCATTGGAAAATAATATGACGGTTGTTGAAATCTTGGAAGCAGCCAAAGAAAGTGCCCAAAAAGGCAAAACCATAACCCTAAAAAAATAACTGCCCTTGTCCCCCAGCAATCAATTTAAAACCAGCTTTTCGCTTTTTGTTTTCCTTGTTTTATCGAACGTTCTTTTTGCCCAGGAAACGCAAAAGGACACCATAACCCAATTGGATGAAATTATTTTGATGGACGATGCCGTTCCAAAAAAAGCAGTAGGGATAACTGCGTCCTCCACCATTGGTACCCAAACATTTGAACGGTTCAATCCCATCGATTTTCCGTCCGCCATCAATCAAATTTCAGGGGTTTATATGCTCTCCGGGGCTTTGAACACTAACCGTATCACCATTCGCGGGGTTGGGGCCAGAACTCCCTATGGCACGGATAAACTCCGCCTTTATTTCAATGGAATTCCGGTGACCAATGGTACTGGATTTTCTGCCATTGAGGCTTATGATTTTGAAAATTTGGGTTCAATAGAAGTCATTAAAGGGCCCAAAGGCACAACTTATGGATCTAATTTGGGCGGGGCCATTCTTTTGCAGACCAAAACTTCTCCCATTGAAGAAACCCGCTTGACCAATACCACCACTTTTGGGTCATATGCCATGCTGAAGGACAACCTTTCCTTTGTGCATTCCGAAGAAAATTTTGCTCTCACCTTTGCCTACAATCATTTGGAAACAGATGGATATAGACAGAATAGCCAATTTGAACGAAACGGTTATTTGTTGAACACCGATTTTAAAATCAATCAAAAAAGTAGTCTTTCTTTCTTAACGAATTATATTGATTACTCGGCCCATATTGCCAGTTCCATCAACCAGACCGATTTTGATGAAGACCCCACCAGAGCAGCAAGCAATTGGTTGGCGGCACAAGGTTACGAGGCCAACAAATATCTCCTTACCGGGTTGTCCCATTCCTATCAATTTTCTGAAAAACTGAAAAACACTACTAGCCTATTTTACACCTATTTGGATCACTACGAACCCAGACCTTTTGACATCTTGGACGAGTTTACCAACGGATTTGGTTTCCGAAGTGTTTTTGAGGGAAACCTAGCCAAGGCCCAATATGTGGTGGGTGGCGAACTGTACAAGGACGAATACCATTGGGGTACTTTTGAAAACCTGTACGCGGACAATAATGGCAATGGAAGTCTTCAGGGTAATCGCTTGAGCAAGAATACAGAGTTTAGGAGACAGTTCAATCTTTTTGGGTCGCTCACCTATCCGTTTTCTGAAGCCTTTTCGGCACAGTTGGGTCTCAACCTCAACAAGACCCATTATACTTTTAACGACCTGTTCAATACAGGGGATGCCAATACTTCCGCAGAGCGAAATTTTGATGCCATTTTGATGCCCAATTTCGGCCTTAGGTATTCCTTCAAACTAGGACAACTGTATGCCAATATCAGTCGCGGTTTTTCCAACCCAAGTTTGGAGGAAACCTTGACCCCAGATGGCGTTATCAATCCAGATATTGCACAGGAAACTGGCACCAATTATGAACTGGGCAGCCAGTTACTTTTGTACCAGAGTCGTTTATCTGCCAACATTACCCTATACCGAATGGACATCAAAAATCTTTTGGTGGCCCAACGCGTCGGAGAAGATCAATATGTTGGCCGAAATGCAGGTCAAACACGTCACCAAGGTTTGGAACTGGATCTACGCTACAGAACCAACTTATCCAACACTTTTACCGCAACACCCTATATCAGTTACACTTTTAGCAACCATAGTTTTGTAGATTTTGTGGATGGCGATAATGACTATTCTGGCAATCCGTTGACGGGTGTCCCTAAACATCGCCTTAGTTCGGGGTTGGACCTTCAACACACGAATGGACTACAGTTGAACCTGACCCATCAATTTGTGGACAACATTCCCCTTACCGATACCAACACAACAAGTTCGGATGCCTACAATGTCTTCAATGCAAAACTGGGCTATCGTACCCAATTGTCCAACCATATGACACTGGGATTGCATGCGGGTATCAACAATATTTTTGACGAGAACTACGCACAATCCGTCCTGATTAACGCAGTGGGTTTTGGTAGTGCTCAACCCCGTTATTTTTATCCAGGCAATGGCCGTAATTTTTATGGTGGTGTACGACTATCCTATATTTTTTGATGCCATAATTTTCCCTACATTTATGCAACCATCTAATTATCAGGTCGCATGAACGCAATTGATGAGTACATTTTCAACTTTCCCAAAGAGGCTCAGGAAATCATGCAAAACCTCAGAAGTATCATAAAAGATGCCGCTCCCGAAGCTGTGGAACAAATGGCCTATGGTATGCCAGGTTATAAAACACACGGTAAGCCCTTGGTTTATTTTGCAGGATACAAAAACCATATCGGTCTTTACGCTACTCCTTCAGGACATGAAAAATTTGCCGAAGAATTGTCAAAGTACAAACAGGGAAAAGGTTCAGTACAGTTTCCGTTGGACCAACCCATGCCATACGACCTTATAAAAAGAATTGTGGCATTCAGGGTTCAGGAAAATGTTTCCAAAGCCAAATAAACCTCAAATATTTAATTGAATTGGTAATGTTTCAATAGATTTTCCTCTTCTTTCCAATCCATTTCCTTCGGAAATGACCTCCCATCCACTGGTTTTAAATGTTATCTTTGGAAGAAGCGCGATTTAGCAACGCTCAACCAACTAAATAACCAAACCCAACTACTAACGCTTTTTAGAATGAAAAACCAACTTTTACTCGCTTCCGCATTTGTGCTGATTTCATCCATTTCCATGGCACAAAAGGACAAGAAAAAAATGATTGCCGACCTCGATGCCAAAAAGGACCATTATACCTCCATTGCCAAATCGCTTTGGGAAAATCCTGAACTTGGTTATTTGGAGGAAAAAAGCTCGGCACTCTTACAAGAAGAACTTAAAAAAGAAGGTTTTACCATTGAGGCCGGTGTTGCCGGAATTCCAACGGCATTCACGGCCACTTATGGTTCCGGTAGTCCTGTCATCGGAGTGTTAGGGGAATTTGATGCCCTGCCCGGGATGTCGCAGGATGCCGTTCCCTTCCGTCAGGCAAGGGTGGTTGGCGCACCCGGACAAGCGTGTGGTCACCATTTGTTCGGTACCGGTTCCCTTGCTGCCGCCATTGCCGCCAAGGATTACCTAATAGCATCAGGGAAATCGGGAACCATCCGTTTTTATGGAACTCCAGCAGAAGAAGGCGGTTCTGGAAAAGTATATATGGTCCGTGCAGGACTTTTCAATGATGTGGATGCCATTGTTTCTTGGCATGCCGGAGATAAGAACACAGCCAACCCAAGTACCAATCTCGCTACTATTTCAGGTAAGTTCAGATTTACCGGAAAATCATCACACGCAGCCATGGCCCCTGAGTTAGGTCGCTCTGCCCTTGATGGCGTGGAAGGCATGAACGATTTGGTGAATATGCTTCGTGAACATACCACAGAACCTACCCGAATCCATTATGTGATCACCAAAGGTGGTGATGCCCCCAACATTGTTCCAAAAGAAGCCGAAGTGTACTACGTGGTTCGCCACTCCAACCGTCTTGAAGTAAAAGCCGTTTGGGATCGAGTGGTAAAAGCCGCCCAAGGTGCAGCGTTAGGTACCGAAACTGAAATGACCTATGAAATCATCGGAGGTACTTACGAAAGATTGCCCAATGAAGCTTTGGAAACCTTGTTGCATGCCAACATGACCCTTGTGGGCGGTGTGGATTATACCCCTGAGGATGTTGCTTTCGCCAAAGAAATCCAAAAGACCTTGGGAACACCAGGGCCGATTGAAAGTGCGGGACAAGTACAACCAATGGAATTCACCCATGGCAAGGCCTCTGCCGATACCGGTGATGTAAGCTGGAACACCCCAACAGGAGCCGTCACCTCCGCCACATGGGTGCCTGGAACCCCAGCCCACAGCTGGCAGGCCGTTGCCGCCGGTGGCACAGATATCGGTTACAAGGGAATGATGGTGGCCGCCAAAACCATGGCGCTCACCGCTATGGACCTCATTAAAAATCCAAAACTTTTGGAGCAGGTCAAAGCCGAATTCAACGAGCGTAGAGGCGCCGATTTTAAATACGAGGCCTTATTGGGTGATAGGGAACCTGCTTTGGATTATCGAAAAAACTAAACCTCATGAAAAGCCATTCCGCACTTCTTGTTGCCCTTTTGTGTTTGATAGGTTGTAAGCAACAACCCGAGCCGGTTGCCCCGATTTTTAATCACGATATTTCCGAAGGGCCAAAACCATGGACGAGTGAAACGTTTGAGCCAACGGAGGAAGATTTCACCTTTGCCATCATCTCGGATTTGAATGGTGGGGAACGCGAAGGGGTATATGCCACGGCCGTTCAACAACTGAACCAACTGGACCCCACCTTTGTGCTCAGTGTGGGGGATCTTATTGATGGCGGTACCGAAGTAGATTCCATATTGACCAAGGAGTGGGACTCCTTTGACTACCGCACAGCCAAACTCAATATGCCCTTTTTTCATTTGGGAGGAAACCACGACCTCACCAACCCAAAAATGCGGGAGTTCTGGGAAAATCGTTTTGGTCCCCGTTATTATCATTTTGTGTATGATGATGTCCTTTTTCTGATGATGGATTCGGAGGATTATGAGGAAAAACGGATGATGGAAATCTATGAAGCTCGTGCCAAAGCACTCAAGATCATCGCTGGGGAAATTGAGGGGAAATATGAGGAATCAGAATACTACAGCATGCCCGAACGCAGCATTGGTGGGATGAGCAGTGCCCAGTTGGGTTATTTTACCGAAGTGTTGAAAAAATATCCCAATGTAAAATGGACATTCGTACTCATGCACAAACCCCTATGGATGCGGGAAGACGAAAAGGGGCTCGGCCCTTTGGAAGATGTGTTGGCAAATCGGGATTACACTGTGATCAACGGACATTTTCATTCGTTCTCCAACCGAATCCGAAAAGGACACAGTTACACCATGCTTGGCACCACTGGAGGAAGTCAAAATCCGCAGGACTCGATGGCTTTTGACCATGTGACCTTGGTGCGAATGGCCAAACAACCCGTAATCACCCACTTAAAAATGGCGGGCATCCTGAATGAACAAGGTACTATCCCTTCGGGCCAATAAGGTTTTTGGCTATATTTAAAACCAAATGCACACCAAACTAACTCAAATACTGATGAAAAACTCCCTCCCCTTTTGTTTAGCATTTTTGCTGGTCGGAATCCTTTCGGCCCAAACCGATGAAGAAAAAGCAGCTTCCACGGTCAACGTTAACACCATTAAAAGTCACATTTACTTTTTGGCGGACGACCTTTTGGAAGGTCGCGAAGCAGGAACACGGGGCAATAAGATTGCTGCCAGTTACTTGTCCAACGAATTGCGAAGAAATGGGGCCGTACCGGTTCCCGGGACCGATTCCTACTATCAAAAATTTGATTTGGTACAGACCGGAACTCCCAATCAATTGGAGCTTGACCTAAATGGTGTTGCCTATCCTTTGCTTGCTTCTTTTACCATGCCCGCTATCGAGCAATCTGGCGAGGCTATGTTTTTGGGTTATGGCACCGAAGCGGATTTTAAGGGAAAAGAGGTGAAGGACAAAATTGTAGTGGTTCTTGGCGGAAGTGCTGCCGGACAAGATCCTGGTCAAATGTTCCGAAGCAGTAGGAAAAAGATTGAAATGGCCAAAACCATGGGTGCCAAGGGTCTTGTGGAATTGGTTCAGTTTGAGGAAGACCTCTGGACCCGCATACAACATTATATGGGGAGCCGTACCGAAGTAAAAGATCCCAATGATACTTCTGAAAGTGTTGAAATACCCCATGTATGGGTCAACACCAAGACTTCCGCTCCAGGATTTGAAAGCGGCAAAAAGCTATCCTATAACCTAAAATCGGACGGACAGACCAAGACCACCTTGCACACGCAAAATGTTGTAGCTATCATTGAAGGGTCCGACCCACAACTCAAAAATGAATATGTGATCTACTCCGCCCATTATGATCATGTGGGTATTGGCCAACCCAATGCCGAAGGGGATTCCATCTACAATGGGGCACGGGATAATGCCATTGGCGTTACCGCCGTACTTTCCATGGCAGAGAACTTAGGCAAGTACCCTACCAAGCGGTCAGCTTTGTTTATTTTGTTCACTGGGGAGGAAAAAGGCTTGTTGGGCAGCGAATACTATGCGGAACATCCCATGATTCCCTTGGACCAAGTATCCTATTGCTTCAATACCGATGGCGGTGGTTATAACGATACCTCTTTGGCCACCATTATTGGACTGGAACGCACTTCTGCCCAATCCTTGATTGAAAAAGGTGCTTCCACTTTTGGCCTAAAGGCCATTGGCGATCCTGCACCCGAGCAGGGACTTTTTGACCGAAGCGACAATGTGAGTTTTGCCAAAAAAGGAATTCCAGCCCCAACCTATTCCACCGGGTTCAGCAGTTTTAACGACGAAATTTTTAAGTACTACCACCAAGCCAGTGATGAGGCCGACTCTTTGGACTACGGCTATCTGTTGAAGTTTTACCAAGGGTATGTGCTCTCCGGGCGATTGATTGCCAATACTCCTGACAAATTGTTCTGGAATGCAGGTGACAAATACGAGGAAGCAGGAAAGGCGTTGTATGGGATGAAGTGAAAATTATCCAAAGCCCTTTTATCCCTCAAAACAATGAACTTGTTTATTAATAAACGTGGAAATTGTAACATCATCGATTACGACCAGGTTATTCTTGTAAAAGGATTATTTTTGGTGTATGGAAAGAAAGAAACATTGGTATCTTAAATTTTTAAGTCTTTTTTTAATAATAGGTTGTTCAAGTGACAATGGAGAGGGGGAAAAAGAAATTATACCGATAAAGGCAAATTTCACCATTAATTCTTCTGAAATATTGGTTAATGAATCCGTCTCTTTTAGTGATTCCTCCTCTGGAAATCCAACGAGTTGGACATGGACTTTTAATGGGGGGATCCCCTCTACTTCCAATCAACAAAATCCAGTGGTAACCTATAATAATGCTGGAACATATTCCGTAAAACTGGTTGCGAGCAACATAGAAACTTCTGATGAAATTGTTAAAGAAGGCATTATAACTGTAAACCATGATTTGACCAATGGTCTAATCATTCAAGTTTTACTAGATGGCAATGCCCAAGATACGAGTAGTAACAACTACCCAAGCGAGATTATAGGTACTGTGAATCCAACAACAAATAGAAATGGTGATGCCAATAAAGCAATGGAGTTCAATGAAAATGACGGTTTCATTGCATTTTATAGTATTGATGAGTTGGAAATAGAATATAGTTCAACAATTACAGTATCCGTGTGGATAAATCCCAATGGCAATCAAAATGAATGGGACACAATTCTTAATCAATATTTTGGTGGGCCACCACCTTCTGCAGTTGGACGTTTTTATCTAGGATTAAATCCATCAAACCAAAGAGTAAGATGGAATGTATTTGAAAACCATTTGGAATCTTCAAATCCAATTCCTATAAATGAATGGACACATATTTTGGTCTCTTATAATGAAAGAAATGCAAAAATGTATATAAACGGAAATTTGGACGGTGAATTAAATTTAGGACCAGAAACTTATTTATTGGGTTCAGGTGCGCCCTTCAGAATTGGCAAGCAAAGCTTAACTCCAAGTACCACCTCCGGATTTAGCGGTATAATTGATGATATAAACATATTTAATCGTATACTGGATGAAGAGGAGATACTTCTACTTTTTAACCAATAATGGATTATGTAAATTGGTGCTTTACCCCCCTCAACACCGTCACCACATCTTGCAACTCTTGTTGTTCAAAAGCACCCTGCTCCACATAAAACAACATTTCCACGGCCAAATCTAAATATTCGGCCAATACTGCTGGCGTACCAAAGGTATCGGTAATCCATTCGTTCAATTCGGTGATTTGGGATTCGGTCATTTTCGGAGCATTTTCACTTATATCTAAAGATATAAAACTATTTTAAAAAGCTACTAATTAGTGGTAATTAATTGATGGCTTCATTGATTTCTTTACCTAATGGATAAATCAAAAGAAATCAAGAAACTGGCCAATCGTATCAAAACATTACGAATCCAAAAAGGGTACTCTAGTTATGAGAATTTTGCTTTTGAAAAGGATATTCCTCGTGCACAATATGGTAGATATGAAACTGGTACAGATATTCAATTCACAAGCTTGTTAAAAATTGCCCAAGCATTTGATATGACCTTGGAAGAATTTTTCAGCGAAGGATTTGATTAAGAATGATTGGTTGCTTCGTCACCCTGAATTCAGTTCAGGGTCACACACCCATATCCAAAGATGGGATGCTGAAACCAGTTCAGCATGACGACAAATAACAATCGATCACTACGTCACCCTGAATTTAGTTCAGGGTCACATCCCCATAACCAAAAGATGAGATGCTGAAACAATCCCGATAGTTAGCGGGACAGCATGACCTTTTCACCTTTCATCCTTAACCCTTTTACCTCACAAACCCTTCACCCAAACCTTTTACCCAACTTATTTTGAAATTTCAATTAATATTTAGATATTTATCTAAATAACTAATCAAAATGAATTCGCTGTTCAAGGCCCTTAATGATGAAACCCGCAGGCAAATTATAGAGCTGCTCAAGGAAAAGGACATGAACGCAGGGGAGATCGCTGAACGGTTCAACATTTCAAAACCCAGTATTTCGCACCATCTGGACATTCTGCGACAAGCAGATCTGGTCACCAGCGAAAAAAAGGGCCAGTTTGTGGAATACTCCCTCAACACCACCATTTTGGAAGATTTACTCAATTGGATACTAACCTTAAAAAATAAACCATGAAGCTAAAAAAAGAACTTCCGTTGATCGGCATTGTATTGCTGCCTTTTCTGTATTTGGCTTACGTTTGGAACCAGCTTCCGGAGCAGGTGCCGTTGCATTACAACCTAAAAGGCGAAGTGGACCGTTATGGCGACAAATCGGAACTGATCATGATTCCCATCCTGTTACCGCTCTTGATCTATGTCATCTTTTTGGCCGTGCCCTACATCGACCCAAAAAAGCAGATCCAAAAAATGGGGAGCAAATACGACAACTTAAAACTGATTCTCACCGCATTCATGTCGGGCTTGGCATTGTTCATCATCTATTCCACCAAAAACGGCAGCATGGGCAACCCGAACATCATTTTCCTGATCTGCGGTGTTCTGTTTGTGGTTTTGGGCAATTACTTCAAGACGATCAAGGCCAATTATTTTATTGGCATCCGCACCCCATGGACCTTGGAAAGTGAATCCATTTGGAAAGAAACCCACAAACTGGGGGGCAAGGTATGGTTTGTTGGTGGACTTTTGATCATCATCTGTAGCCTTGTACTGGCAAATGAGGTGAACTTTAAGGTGTTTATGGGTATCACCATCATCATTGCCCTAATACCGGTGGTGTATTCCTATTTATTATATCGAAAAGAACAAAAAGCAGCTTAAAAGCCACTTTATTGCCCTAATTTTAAGGGAGTAATTCCTTAAACGAGGACCATGGTTGTAAAGAACAGTTTTTTGATCTTTAAAAATGATTTTAAACACCGAACCTGGTTGGATTGGATTCAATCCCACATCATGTATGCGCCGCCGCCTTTCCGTTTTAAAGGCTCCGTAACTTTTGATGTCAATGGCATTTCCTTTGTGGGTTTTGATATTTTTCATGATACCGAAGTGCAGTTCAACATCCCCAAAGCCGAAATTGAACAATTGTACCACGGTTACGACGAAACGTTTAGTACGTTTCAAACAAGAGGTTCCGGGACCACCTGGGCTCCCATCCGTTTCAAGTTTGCCCATGAAAACCCCTTGTATCTTATTTCAGAATTCAATGGTATTTATTCGGCAAACGAGGAGCTTTTTGAAGAACTGAAAATGTGGCTGTCCTAAAGTAGCGTTTCCCGAGTTATCCGTATCTTAGTTACCGCACCGTACCGAATTTATATGAGGCTCATCATTCCATTTATTCTGATAGTTTTACTTTCCGCTTGTGAAGAAAAGGCTCCTAAAGAAGTGAGTTCTGTAGACCCTGTCAATTGGAACAACCGCAAAGCGGATTTTTCAAAGGTTGATTCGTTGGTGATGGGCACTTCTTACCTTTCGGTGTATTCGGAAATTTATAGTGAAACGGAACATCGCACGCATCATCTCACCAGCACGATCAGCATGCGGAACACCAATCTAAAGGATACCATTTACATCAATAAAGCCGAATATTTTAATACCCAAGGCACATCCATCCGTACGTATTTTGATATCCCCATCTACATTAAACCCATGGAAACGGTTGAAATCGTAATCGATGAAAAAGACCGATCCGGGGGAACGGGTGCCAACTTTTTATTTCAGTGGGCCACTAAACCCACCTCCCACGAACCTTATTTTGAAGGGGTGATGATTTCCACTTCAGGGCAACAAGGCCTATCCTTTACCACCCAAGGCAGAAGGGTAGAGTAAGGTAACCAAGAACATTTATCATGGGATTACTCCCCCGATTTGAGTATCTTGTAAGATAATTTTTGGAGCATTTTTATTGCTCCCAGCACATAAAAACTTCACTATGACGGATCAGCAGATCGCCAAGGATGTTTCTTTGAAACATATCTCCTCCATTGCCGAAAAATTTGGAATAGACCCACAGGAAATAGAAATGTACGGGAAATTCAAGGCCAAACTCCCCTTGAAAGCCATAGATAGAACCAAAGCGGAAAAAAGCAACCTCATCTTGGTGTCCGCCATTTCCCCAACCCCGGCTGGGGAAGGTAAGACCACCATGTCCATTGGGCTATCGGAGGGGTTGAACCGACTGGGCAAAAAAACCACTGTAGTGCTTCGGGAACCATCGCTTGGTCCCGTATTCGGAATAAAAGGTGGTGCTACCGGTGGTGGGTATTCGCAGGTGTTGCCTATGGAGGATATCAACCTGCATTTTACAGGAGATTTTGCCGCCATTGAAAAAGCACACAACCTTTTGGCCGCCATCATCGATAATAATATTCAGTCCAAGACCAATTCTTTGCTTTTGGATCCAAGGACCATAGGTTGGAAACGGGTGATGGATATGAACGACCGTTCGCTTCGTCATGTCATCGTGGGGCTGGGTGGAACTACATCTGGGGTGCCCCGCGAAACCGGTTTTGATATTACAGCTGCCTCGGAGATTATGGCCATTCTTTGTTTGGCCAAGAACTTGACCGATCTGAAGGAACGTTTAGGGAACATTTTTGTTGGCTATACTTATGACAAAAAACCCATCTATGCCAAAGATCTTAAGGCCGAAGGCGCCATGGCCGCCTTATTGAAGGATGCTATTAAACCCAACTTGGTGCAAACCATTGAAGGGAATCCGGCTATCATCCACGGGGGTCCTTTCGCCAACATTGCACAAGGGACCAATTCCGTGATTGCCACTTTAATGGGCATGACGCATTCCGATTATACCGTAACGGAAGCAGGTTTTGGATTTGATCTAGGGGCCGAAAAGTTTTTCGACATTAAATGCCAGAGTGCGGGATTGAAACCGAAGGCCGTTGTACTTACAGCTACCATTCGCGCCCTAAAATATCATGGGGGAGCCGATTTGAAATCCTTGACCGAACCCAATGTAGAAGCCTTGAAAAAAGGGTTGCCCAATCTGGAAAAACATTTGGAGAATATTGCCAAATTCGGAATGGTTCCCGTCATTTCCATCAACCGGTTTGTATCGGATACTGATGAGGAGATCCAAGTAGTGAAAGAACTTGCCGATTCCAAAGGCATTCGGATCGCAGTGGCCGAAGTTTGGGCCAAAGGTGGCGCAGGAGCTTTGGAATTGGCTCAACACGTTATCGATGTAGTGGAATCCCAAAAATCAAAGTTTAAACCCCTTTACAATTGGGAAATGGGTGTACAAGAAAAAATTGCCACCATTGCCACGGAAATCTACGGAGCAGAATACGTGGATTATACCGCAAAAGCAAAGGCCGATCTTAGAAAAATTTCAGATTTAGGGCTGGAAGCTTTACCTGTCTGCATTGCAAAAACGCAAAAATCGTTATCTGACAATCCCAACTTGTTGGGTAGACCCAAAGATTTTATCATCACGGTACGCGAAATTGAAATTGCCGTTGGGGCTGGATTTCTTATTCCCATCACTGGCGACATCATGCGAATGCCCGGTCTGCCGGCCCATCCCTCTTCCGAAGGTATCGACATTAACGATGACGGGGAAATTACAGGCTTGTTTTAGCAACCTAGATTCCTAAAAATGGCATCTCGAGGGAAGTCGAGAAATCAATTATCTAGGTATGAAAACAGGTCTCGACTGCGCTCGACCTGACACCATTTATATAATTTAAAACTTAAATCTTCTGTAACCAGTAGCGCATATCCACTTCCTTGGCGATGATATCCTTCACCTCGGAAAGTTTTACACGACTTTGCTCCATGGTATCCCTGTGGCGAATGGTCACGGTTTCGTCTTCCAACGTTTGATGATCTACCGTAACACAGAATGGTGTTCCTGCGGCATCTTGACGACGGTAACGACGACCTACGGCATCCTTCTCATCGTAATCCACGTTGAAGTCCCATTTGAGTTCATCCACCAGTTTTTGGGCCACTTCTGGTAGGTCATCACGCTTGAGCAACGGCAGAACAGCCACTTTGTTCGGGGCCAAAACTGCGGGGATTTTCAATACGGTACGGGTAGTGCCATTCTCAAGTTCTTCTTCCTGCAACGAATTGGAGAACACGGCCAAGAACATACGATCCAAACCAATAGAGGTTTCCAGCACGTAGGGCACGTAACTCTCGTTCAACTCTGGGTCGAAGTACTGTAATTTTTTTCCGGAATATTTTTCGTGGTTACCCAAATCGAAATCGGTACGGGAGTGGATTCCTTCCAACTCCTTGAACCCGAACGGGAACTTGAATTCGATATCGGCAGCGGCATCGGCGTAGTGCGCCAACTTTTCATGATTGTGGAAACGATAATTGTCCGCCCCCATTCCCAAGGAAAGGTGCCATTTCATCCGTTTTTCTTTCCAAGCCTCGTACCACTCCTTTTGGGTGCCGGGTTTAATGAAGAATTGCATTTCCATCTGTTCAAATTCCCGCATACGGAAAATGAACTGACGGGCCACGATCTCGTTACGGAAAGCTTTACCGGTTTGAGCAATCCCGAAAGGAATCTTCATCCTTCCGGATTTCTGTACGTTCAAAAAGTTGACAAAGATACCTTGAGCGGTTTCAGGTCTTAGGTACAGGTCCATGGCATTTTCGGCAGAAGCTCCCAATTTGGTACCGAACATCAGGTTGAACTGTTTTACATCCGTCCAGTTCTTGGAACCGGAAATAGGACAAACGATTTCCAACTCCTCAATCAAGGCTTTTACATCGGCCAGATCCTCTTTTTCCAAGGATCTTGCCATGCGTTTTAGGATACCGTCCGCTTGGGCCTGATATTCCATGACCCTAGGATTGGTGGTCAAGAATTGCTCTTTATCAAAACTATCACCAAAACGTTTTTCGGCCTTGGCTACTTCCTTTTCGATTTTGGCTTCGATCTTGGCCACATGGTCCTCGATCAAAACATCGGCACGGTATCTTTTTTTGGAATCCTTATTATCAATCAGTGGATCGTTGAAGGCATCCACGTGGCCAGAAGCCTTCCAGGTGGTGGGATGCATAAAAATAGCGGCGTCGATACCCACAATGTTCTCATTGAGCTGCACCATGGCCTTCCACCAATATTCGCGTATGTTCTTCTTCAACTCGGCACCGTTTTGACCGTAATCATAAACTGCACTTAGTCCATCATATATCTCACTGGATTGGAACACGTACCCGTATTCCTTAGCGTGGGAGATAACCTTCTTAAAAATGTCTTCCTGATTTGCCATTGGGCAAAAATAGAATTTTACCCAAAAAGAAATGTGCTATTTCAATTGAAATTCTGAGGTGGCCAGCAATCTTTCGTCCTCAAAAACATTGAGGGTATAAATTCCTTCGACCAAAGATCCCTCGGGAACGGTTATGGCATCGCAAATGCTGATTTCCTTTCCAGTATAAACAATCTCCACCTTTTTGCTGTAGATGTTCCCACTAACAGAGATAGTATTGGCATTATCCTCGATTACGGCCATATTGGGATCAAGGAACTGTAAGTACAAAACTTTAATGTCTCCTTTGGAGTTGGGATCGCTCAGCACCGTAACACATCCTCTTAATTTTTCAATGGTGGAGGCTTTATTGGTCTTGATGGGCCTTCCAACTTTTAAGCGGAATCCACTTCCTTCTGCATCCTGGAGTTTCAGATAACTTTTAATACGAAGCTCACGGGCAAGTTCCTGGGTGGTTTCCCGAAGCAATGACTCCGTTCGTTCCATATTTTTAGTCCTACCACGAAGTTCCTCAATCTGCTTAACGGTCTCGTCATACTTACTGGCCAGCAAACTGTTATTGTACCTGAGGAAGTTGTTCTTTAGTTTGAGACTATCAAAACGAAGTTCCAATTTACGGAGTTCTTTGCGGGTCTCTTTCAATTTTGTAATATTGAAGTTCAACCTTCCCACGGAATCCAACAATTGCTGAACCTTAAACCTCGAGGTCTGCAGTTCAATCTCATTGACTTCGTTGAGTCCGGAAAGTCGGTCTACTTCCGCTCTCATCAAGGTCAGGTCTTTGACCAAAAGTGATTTTTCCTGCTCCAAGAAAACCATTTGGTTCTTGGATTGGGCATAACTGTAGTAGAAAGCAATGAGAATACCCACAATCACCGCGACAAGCGCAGCAAAGATAATCTTGTAGTTGAAGGTGTTATCTTGGGGGTTCATGGGTTAACTGACTACTCTTAACGCGTATAAGATTTGATACCAAAAAGGTTGGCTAAGATAATAAACGAGATTAACAACATACTATTGCCAAGGGTATGTTTTGGATGTAATGCCCAATTATTTAGGGGAGAAAGCACCTTGTGTGCCGTTTGTCGACATGATGTGCCACTCACCGATCATAACTACCTCGAAGAAAATGCGGTAGACCGTATATTTTATGGCAGAATTCCCATAAAAAAGGCTGCTTCCTTCACTATTTTTTCAAAAAATGGGTTGATCAAAAATCTATTGCATTGGTTAAAATACAAAAATCAGGAACAAATCGGGGGCTTTTTAGGGGATTGGTGCGGCGCACATTTGAAGCATGACCCTGGTCTTGATAAAATAGATGCGGTGATCCCCGTTCCCCTTCATCCCAAAAAACTAAAAAAGAGAGGGTATAATCAAGTCGCTTTATTTGCCCAAAAGATTGCCGAACATATCAATGCCGAATATCGAGATGATGTACTGTTGAAAGTGATCAATACCAAAACCCAGACCAAAAAGGACCGCCAGTTGCGTTGGGAAAGTTCCAAGGAAGCGTTTATTGTGAATCCAGAAGCCCTGATAAATTTTAAGCGAGTGCTTTTGGTGGATGATGTGATCACAACTGGGGCTACCATTGAAATCTGTGCCCGGACCCTATTGGAACTGCATGACCTAGAAATATCGGTACTGAGCATGGCCATGGTGCCATAGGGTTAAATTTTATTAATGGTTTGTTCCATTTTTCAAATTAGTTGTTTCTTTGTCCCACATTGATTTTTGGGCATGGTGTACTTAAAAAAAATGTTGGGACTTCTTTTTATCTCCTTTATGGTGCTGGCCCTTTGGCAATGTGCCAAAAGAGGTTCACCTACCGGAGGTCCCAAAGATGTGACCCCGCCCAAACTCCTTCGCACCGAACCGGAAAATTTCACCATCAATTTCAAGGAAACCAAAATCCGCCTCTATTTTGATGAGTTGATCAAATTGCAGGATGTACAGAACCAATTGGTGGTTTCCCCTCCTTTTAAACATGCGGCAGAAATAACACCACAAGGTACTCCGAGCAAATATATTGAATTGGTCATCAAGGATACCCTTCGGGAAAATACCACGTATACCATCAATTTTGGACAGAGCATTCAGGACAATAACGAAGGTAACCCCAATAGTTTCCTTACTTATGTGTTCTCTACAGGGGATTATATCGATTCCCTTTCGGTTTCAGGTGCCGTAAAGGATGCCTATAACCGTAAGGCAGATGAATTTATCAGTGTGATGTTGTACGAAATGGACAGCACCTACAACGATTCCACCATTTATAAAAGTCCACCGCTATATATTACCAACACCGGGGACAGCCTTCCCTTTTTTGAGCTGAAAAATCTAAAAGCGGGTCAGTATGCCCTCTTTGCCCTGAAGGATGCCAACAAAAACAACATGTACAATCAAGGGCAGGACAAGATTGGTTTTATACAGGATACCGTAACCATTCCCACGGATTCCATTTATTTGTTAAACCTGTTCAAGGAAATGGCCAATTACAAGGCTTCCGTACCCAGTTTTGTGGCCAAGAACAAAATCATTTTTGGCTATCAAGGAGATTATAGGGACATGGAAATCGAAACCTTGACCACCTTACCAGATTCGGTGAAAACCAAGGTCCTAAAAGAACGAGACAAGGACACCTTGAATTTTTGGTTGTCCCCCACCGAAATGGACTCCATCATTTTTACCGTTTCCAATGAAAAGCTGGAGAAAATAGACACCTTTACAGTGAAAACCCGAAAGTTGCCATTGGATTCATTAAAGATTTCATCAACCGCAAGGGGCAAATTCAACCCAGAGGATACTTTTAGTGTTTTGGCCAGTACGCCAATACAGCAAATCGATACCAGCAAAATTGCCCTGAAAATCAGTGATTCCATTCCTTTAACATATACCTATAGTCTGGATTCATTGACGAATAAAATCAATTTTGATTTTGAAACGGAGCCCAACCAAAAGTATACGATCTCTTTATTGCCAGGTGCCATTACCGATTTCTTTGGAATACAGAACGATTCGATTGACTACAAACTTTCCACAACCAGTTTGGCCGAATATGGCATTTTGAGAATACGCCTCGGTGGAAACGTTACCTATCCTGTAATTGTTCAAGCAACAAATGAAAAGGGGGAAGTTCAACGAGAATTGATGGCTACCGAATCAAAACTGTTCGAATTCAATAACCTAGAACCGGGCAATTATGTGATCCGCGTTATTTTTGATGAGAATGGAAATGGAATATGGGACACGGGAAATTATCTAAAAAAGACCCAGCCCGAACGAATCAGTTATTATCCCGGTGTTATCGAGATACGGGCAAATTGGGAAAAGGAAGAAAACTTTATCCTCTCAAACTAAATTCATCCCGATCTTCTAAAAATTTAAGTTTTTGTCTTGTAGAAATGATATGCTCCTTGTCCAATGTGGCATACAGGATTTCTTCACCATTTGAAAAAGTCAGCTGCTTGCCCAAAACATCATAAACCGCACTATGGCCGGGATAATCGTAACCCAGATCATCTTGGCCAATCCGATTTACTCCAACGCAATAGGCCATATTTTCAATGGCTCTGGCTTTTAAAAGGGTATCCCAAGCCTCTATCCTTGGTTTTGGCCAATTGGCCACGTAAATCAACACATCATAATCTTCTGTATTTCTGGCCCAAACCGGAAACCGAAGATCATAACAGATCAAAGGGCAAATTTTGAAACCTTTATATTCCAAAACCAATTTTTCAGTCCCAGACTTGTATACTTTGTCCTCACCTGCTAGAGTAAAAGTGTGTTTCTTATTGTAAGTCTTGGTTTCTCCGTTGGGATATACAAAGAACAAACGGTTGTGATAACTCTCTTCTTCCCAATAAACAATACTCCCCACTATGGCACTTTCTTTTTTTTGGGCCATGGACTGCATCCACTTTACTGCTTGTCCTCCTTCTACTTTATCAAGGTTTTGTGGACTCATGGTAAAGCCTGACGTGAACATTTCCGGTAGCATGATGATATCCACTTCTTGAGAAATGGCATCCATCTTCTCCTCGAACATGAGCAAGTTCTCCCTTGGATTTTCCCAATGTAAAGGAGATTGGATCAGTGCTATTGTAATACGTTGGGACATAGAATCAATCAAAATGTGTTTTGGGTTCCACTGATGTGGCCATTTGGAACAAATCCTTTAATTGGCTCTCCAAAATGCGTTCTTCTGAAAGTTCGGGAAGTTTATCCAAAGAAAAGAAGTTTGCATCGAGAATGTCGAAACCCGATTTCATTTCTCCCCCGACAATCCTGCAGTGGAAGATGATCTTATAAACATAGTTCGGGGCCGGCGGATGTGGATGCATTCGTTTATCATAAACTCCTAATAACCTGACCACCTTTACCTTAATGCCCGTTTCTTCCTCTATTTCCTTGACCACAATTTCTGAAGGGGTACTGCCAATGTCGGCCCAACCTCCGGGAATGCTCCATTTGCCATCCAAGCTTTCCCTTGCCATTAAAATTTCTTCTTTTTCATTGAGAACAAATCCCCTGATATCCACCTTAGGGGTTGGATAGTCTTCCTGTGGCATGAAAAAATTTTCAAGAACCCCAATCGGTGTATCACTGATTCTTTCCAAAAGTTTGAAACTTATTTGTTTTAATTCTTCATATCGCTCCCGATCGTAGGGATCTTGGGCATAAATCAATCCTGTTTCAGAGATGGCCTTGATGCGTTTTATAATATTGAGCTGCTCTGCTGCGTCCATTCCAAATTATCTTTTTTGCAATAGCTCCACCATGGTTTGGGCTCCTTGTTCCTTGGCGTGGTCCAAAGCCGTTTTTCCCTTCGCGTCCTTTATTGCTACATCAGCACCATGATCCAAAAGCAAGGCGGCCATATCTTCCCGATTAAAGGTTACGGCATAGATCAAACAAGTGGCACCCATGGCATTTTTGTGGTTCACATTGGCCCCTGCATTGATCAATTGTGAGGCAATTTCCACATACCCTTTAAAGCAGACACCCATCAAAGCGGTGTTGCCCGATCCATCCTTTGCATCTACGTGTGCTCCTTTTTCCAATAAAAGGCTCACCATTTCCAAATGGCCATAATACGCTGCCAACAAAAGTGGTGTGGAACCTCGTTGATCTTTGGATTCCAAGAGTTTGGGATTTTCATCCAAAAGCATTTTCAGGGCTTTTAGATTGCCACTTCGTATGTAATTGAAGAAGTCTTCTGTGGTGTCCATATCGATATTGAAAGTTATAAAAAAACTGCCATAACCCTAAGGGTCATGGCAGCCATATTTCATTAAAATACTATTGTTCTAATTTGAACTGACTTGACTAGGCCAAATCGAAGCGATCTAGGTTCATCACCTTAGTCCAAGCGGCAACAAAATCCTTCACAAACTTTGCTTTGCCATCTTTGGAAGCATACACTTCGGCAAGGGAACGCAAGATGGAGTTAGAACCAAATACCAAATCCACACGGGTGCCGGTCCATTTAAAATCACCTGTATTACGGTCACGCCCTTCATATAGTGATTTTTCTGCGTTGGCTGCCTTCCACTCAGTAGACATATCTAGCAAGTTCACGAAGAAATCGTTGCTCAATACCCCGATATTATCGGTAAGTACTCCGTGTCTAGAACCTCCAAAGTTGGCTCCCAATACACGCAAACCACCTACCAAAGCAGTCATCTCAGGCGCGGTAAGGGTCAACAGTTGGGCCTTGTCCAGCAACAAATGCTCGGCATGAACCTTAACTCCTTCCGCCACATAGTTTCTAAAACCGTCATATGGTGTGTTCAAATAGTTCACGGATTCAATCTCGGTTTGCTCTTGGCGCGCATCGTTACGCCCAGGAGTAAAAGGCACTTCTGTTGCAACACCGGCATCTTTCGCAGCTTTTTCAACAGCGGCACTACCGGCCAAAACGATCATATCGGCCAAGGAGATTTTTTTGCCTCCAGTTGCTTTACTGTTGAATCCATTTTTGATGCCTTCAAGAACTTTGATGGTTTTATCGGTTCCTTTGTTCACTTCCCAACTCTTCATGGGTTCCAAGTTGATACGGGCACCGTTGGCACCTCCACGTTTGTCACCGCCACGGAAAGTTGAGGCAGATGACCAAGCAGTGTATACCAAATCAGAAACTGAAAGACCGGATTCCAAAACTTTGGCTTTCAATGCCTTTATATCGCCAGCATCAACCAAAGTATAATCCACAGCTGGAATAGGATCTTGCCAGATCAATTCTTCTTTTGGTACTTCTGGACCCAAGTAACGGGAAAGAGGTCCCATATCACGGTGTGTCAATTTAAACCAAGCACGTGCGTAAGCATCGGCAAAAGCTGCAGGATCTTCATAGAATTTACGGGAAATTTTTTCATAGGCAGGATCAAAACGCAAGGACAAATCGGTCGTCAACATGGTTGGCTTCCTGTTTGGCCCTCCAAATGGATCAGGGATGATAGCCCCGGCATTGGAAGCCACCCATTGGTGTGCTCCTGCAGGAGATTTGGTCAATTCCCATTCAAATTCGAACAGGAACTTAAAGAAATCGTTGCTCCACTTTACCGGTGTGGATGTCCAGATCACTTCCAATCCAGAAGTGAAGGCATCAGCTCCTTTTCCTGAACCATTTTTATTCTCCCATCCAAAGCCTTGTGATGCTAAATCCGCTGCTTCAGGATCTGCATCCATCATAACTTTAGCGCCATCTCCATTACCGTGCGTTTTTCCGATAGTGTGACCTCCAGCAATCAATGCTACGGTTTCTTCATCGTTCATGGCCATACGTGCAAACGTCTCACGAATATCGTGTGCTGCAGCTACCGGGTCGGGGTTGCCGTCCGGTCCTTCTGGGTTCACGTAGATCAATCCCATTTGCACTGCTGCCAACGGATTCTCCAAATCACGTTCTTCCTTATTATGAGAGTAACGGCTGTTTGGCGTATTACTCAATGCCAACCATTCAGTTTCGTTACCCCAGTAAACGTCTTGGTCCGGTTCCCAAACATCTTCACGACCTCCAGCAAAACCGAAGGTTTTGAAACCTGCTGATTCCAAGGCAACATTACCTGCCAAGATCATAAGGTCTGCCCAAGAAATTTTCTGACCGTATTTTTGTTTGATGGGCCATAACAAACGACGGGCTTTATCCAAGCTTACGTTGTCCGGCCATGAGTTAAGGGGGGCAAAACGTTGTTGACCACGTCCACCGCCACCACGGCCATCTTGAACACGATAGGTACCGGCACTGTGCCAGGCCATACGGATGAACAACCCGGCATAGCTGCCAAAATCGGCAGGCCACCAATCCTGTGAATCGGTCATTACATCCAAAAGATCTTTCTTAAGCGCTGCGTAATCCAGCTTTTTAAATTCTTCGGCATAGTTGAATTGCTCCCCTAGCGGATTAGATTTTTCTGAGTGTTGGCTCAAAAGTTCCAATTTCAATCGGTTTGGCCACCAATCTGCATTTTGTGTACCCCCTCCGGCAACTTCGTTCAAAAACGGACATTGACTTGCATCTGCCCCGTTTGCCATTTCTTTACTCATGATAGTATGTTGTTTATAGATTTTTTCTCCATCTAAAAATACAAAATTGACTTCCAACAACATAGATAATTCATATTAAAATACTATTAAAACATAAATGTTTTCTATGATTTAAATCATTGCCCATTTGAATTTTCAATGTTTGGGGATTCCTTAACATTTATTGGGAAAGTCTTGCCACAATGAGGGTCAAGCATTTTCTACCTTTGGATAAACACTAAAAACAGAATACCATGAAAAGGATTAAAACTATTGCAATAGTAGCCCTTTTGTTAGTGGCAACCACTGGCATGGCCCAGAATAACAAAGACAAAAAAATAATGGCCGATGCCGTTACTGCCAAGGCCAAATTGTTGGAAACCGATTCTGGATTGGAGCGGTTTTTTGACAAATCTGCTGGATATGTCATCTTCCCCAATGTGGGTAAAGGTGGTTTTATCATCGGTGGAGCAGCCGGAAATGGCGTGGTCTACGAGAATGGAAATGCCATTGGGATGGCCGACCTTAAAAAATTGAATATTGGTCTTCAAGCGGGTGGACAAGCCATTATTGAGGTCATCTTTTTTGAGACCGATACGGACCTGCAACGGTTTACCGAAGGGAAATTTGAGTTTGCCGCGGAGACCTCTGCCGTGGCCCTAAAATCCGGAATTGCCTTTAATGCCAAATACAAGGATGGCGTGGCCGTGTTTGCCCTGCCCAAAGCCGGACTGATGGCTGATGCCTCAGTAGGTGGACAAAAGTTTGGGTATAAGGCGTTTTAATACATTTTATCAAGAAGAAAGCCCCATAGTTTGGGGCTTTTTATTACTGTTGTGGCATTAACAGGTATTGTGCTTGCAGTTCCCTGATTATTTTGTTCCGTTTTTTCTTTCGTTTTATTGAAGAAATGAACAAAGGCAATGAAACTCCTACTTCAAAAGTTCCCAGAATCATAAGTCCTCCGCCAACAACTATAGCACCGAGATCTTCACATAATTCGTCATCCGTACAAGTAGTCCGATTAAAAATAAGATTCCCGCCCGTAAACATTAGTAGACCCAACCCTGCAAAACTTGACCCCATGATAAGATTGTTTTTTCGCTTTCGATCCATATCCAAAATTTCCCATAGTTTTTGTTCATTGGCTTCACTTTGTTGGATAAGGTAGTTGTAATCAAGCCCCAAATAATCCAGCCGCTGTTGTTGTTTGGGGGAAAAGTCTTGGGCATTAAGTTGTATTGAACATACTATCCCCAATGTTAAAAAAATAATATTTTTCATAATATATTTTTAAAGTTGCATGGAAACAGCCCCTTTTAGGGGCTGGCGGCCACAAACTACAAACTGAATCAATTGCCAATGTCCTCATTTGAAACAGTAAACACAATTGCTCCATACATGAAATAATCACCATCCCTTATGGGTTTATCATATTTTAAAATACTCCAAGAGTCATAATTATAAGGGCTGTTCAATTCATTTCCCAAATAGCTGGGAGGTCCTATCCATTCTTTTTTCAGTTCATCCCCCACAAACAGTTCAAACTTGCCATAATTATTAATATGGTCATAATAGATGCCCACATTTCTTTCAATTATCACTTTGGAATTGCCTTCTTTTACGCCATCAGAAGAAACGGAAGATGTAAAGTTGGCAGCCATTTTGGTGTTTGCTTTTAATCTAAGTGTATCTGATTTTTCATCTGTCGAATCCAAGCTATGGTAAACAATAGTTACATCAACATTGGCGGCGTTTTCAAATACTCTTTGATAGAAATCAATATAAAAGGATTCTTCAGGGTCACAGTTCAGCATACTAAGGCCAATCAGAATAGCTGTAAAATGCATTGTCAACTTTTTCATCGTATGTTGTTTTAGTTTTTAATTCGGCAATCAAATCGGTAAAAGTATCCGTGGTGGATTTTAAACACTCAAATATCTCTTTGGTCGTAACATCCGGCAGATTGTCCACATCTTGTAAAAATCCAGGATTGTACCAATCTTCATCCTTATCAAAATAATTGTTGCTACTTGGAAATGCTTTATCGGTCAAAACAGCACTGAAATAATTCCCCCACATTTCGCCTATGCCACAATTTCCTGAATTTATTCCATGTCCATCCCCATAGGCTCCATAGGTTATAATGTAATTGATATACTTGATCCAATACCCGCTGCCTACCTTTTTAAAATGTGAGGCATGGCCCAATTCGTGGAAGGTAGTGGAGAAGACCCCATCGGTACCCTTACTACTCCCTGATCTAATGAGAATGTCCGGGAGTATGTACTTGTACATTATCCATATTAAATTTGCCGCTACTGTTATGCCATTTGCCTTGGAAAAAAAAGTAGAGACCTTTGAACGGCTGGTAAATCCGGCATACCCCCATACCCGTCTTAACATGGGCGCAGATGAATAACCTGTACCTCCTAGCGCCACTATCCTTAAATTGTTGTGCGGCTGTCCAACACCCATTTGTGAAGAATAATTGAAATACTTTACCGTGGCATTGTTCACCATGGCCCACCGCCAGCCCACCGAATTGGTGTAAAAATCAAAATTATGGCCATTTCTACTTTTTTTACCTGCCCTGTACCTTGCCGATGAAATACTTACTAACGAAGGCCAAACAATAAATCCCTTGGTGTTTTTGAATACCACTGTATAATGAACATCCCTTCGGTAACCCCGATTTACTTTGTAGTGGCCTGTAGAGTTTGTCCACCCCTTGGCCCATTTGAACCAACGTCTAGTTTTTACTTTCACACCGATCACAGGATCAAGTTTGTTTGTCACCGTATTGTGCACCTTTACATATCCCTCGGGCGTCTTTTTGCTCTTCTCCACCATAGATTCGACCGGTTCTTCATAATTTCCGGTCAGCCGGAGTGCCTCGTCCTCCAAATCGAACAAAAATTGTTTGGAAATTCCCGTCCTGCCAGCAATGGCCGTAGTCTTGAAACCATTTTCCGTCTCCTCTCCTTCAACGTTTGAAGGCTCAATCAAAAACAAATCCTCGACTTTCTCAAAAGTTATATCTTTTGGAAATTCGTAATCTTTGACCACAGAGGCATAAAGCCATTGACCTTCCTGGATCTGGGCATCCCCATCCACATAATAATCACCTTCCTGTTCAATATCAACATCCAATGGAATCTCTGATAAATTGAGTGAATCTGCTAACAGCAATTGTTTTTGTTCGTCATTTTCCACCCAAAACTTCACATAATAATCCGTAGTGGTAATCTCAGAAGAGTCCTTGAGGATTTGGGAATCATAACCCTTTTGACCCTTTTCCAACTTCTTAATGAGATTGGCGTAGGCCCTCCTCATATTCACCACCGAATATGGATTCTCTAGCTTTTTGCCAAGCTTGATTTGCTTTAAAATGTCAGGTTCTTCCATTGCCAATGGAGGGGGAGAATGATTGATATGCGTTTCCTCCTTTTCACAAGAGAATATAACACAGGCCACAATTGTTATTCTTGCCATAGCCCAATACATTTTTCTTTGTTTCATATTAAAAAGATTTTAAATGTCTTGGGGTATGCTGCCGAATCTTAGATAAGGTAATGAATTACAATTTGCAAATCGAGGCCCTATTGACGGGTAATCCCTTTTGATTTGATGGATGCACGTTTTTAATTGATGAATGAAAATTCTTATTTTAATTGTAAGCTAATACTTTGCGCCTGGCGTAAAATCCTGTGGTGCGTTTTGGGGCAGTTTTATGGTACCCGCATCCCCGGTATCGTTTAATAGGGTCCATTCTGAAAAAGTGTAAACTGGGTTGCCTTCTATAATGTTTGGGTTTCGAACAGCACGCCCGTCCTCAAATTCATGGTTGGTATTGGAACCATCTTCGCCAACTACTCCAAACACATCAATAATAGTTCCGAATGCGTCTACCAGTTCGAAGTTGTCATCTCCATTGGAATCGGCCGGACTATTGGTAGAAACTCCCAGATCGGGTGCAAACCCATACACCAGATGAAATTCCTCCGCATTGGGTGAAATGACCAAAGTGCTCTCCGCGCCGATGATCAAGCCTGACAAATCGATTGTAGAACTTACTTCTGTTCCATCATTGGTATAGCGGCGAAGGGTCCATTTGTTAAGATCCAAAGGCTCGGAAGCGGAGTTATAGAGTTCCAAAAACCGTGCCCCTGAGTTGTTGTCAGGGTCGGCCAGTTCCGAGATAAAAATCTGGTTCGAAGTGAATTCTGTAATGATTTCCGGACAGCGTTCATTGATGAAATCAACATCTTCCAAACTTCGAATGATCAGTTGCGGATTTTTACCATCCCTGACCAAAATTCCAGTTATGGAACCATTGCCCTCCGGAAGGATTTCTGCCTGAAAATCTGCATACCCACTATTGAGCAAAACCGTTTGATTTTCCTCGCAATCCTGAAGATGTCGCTCGGTTTCTTCTGCGGCAACAGCAAAGGGTTCTCCTAGTTCTTCATCTACAACTTCCAAACCATCCAGTTGCACCAAAATATTTAGAGGGAGAGTGTCCAAAGCTGAAATTGTGATCAAAAGAGGTTCTACATTTACCTTACCATCACAGGCTACCAAAACATGCTCAAACACTTTTTGGTTGGGCAATCTGCCGATGGAAAGATTTCCAAACGAAGAAAAAGCACTCCCTAACCTGATATTCCCTTCCTTGTTGACCATATAAAGATCCTTCAACTTAAGCAAAACCTTGCTCCCTTCAGGATATATGAGATGGGATTGCCGCATATCTACTTCCAATTGCAGACCATAAGTAGGTTTGGATGGTTTGTCTTGAATGAAAAGGGTGCTGAAAAAATTTCCAGCCTTATCCGAAGATATCACATAGCCCTCCAAAATTAGGCTGTCCTTGATTTGCGATACCTCTTCCGTGGAAAGGGAATCCAATTCCACAAAATTGATGTTGGCCTTCAAGTCGGTATTGCAATTTTCCTTCGGAACGTCAAAATTGGAACTTTCCACACAGGAAAACATCAACAGTAACAATATACCTACTATGGCAAAAACTAAATTTTTCATGTTCTCAAGATTTAAAAGCTTATTGCTAGATTTAAAAAATAGGTGCGTCCGTAGCTGTACCAATATTTTGGTCCAAAAGAGGGAACCCCGCTCAGGTTATCTTTTTGCCATTGGCCAAAATTGCCATTTCGACTTTGTTCATAACCTCCCGTCCTAAAAACTGAATCGAACAAATTGCTGACGCTGGCAAAAGCACTGATGTATTTTTTGCCCCAAAGCCAAGATTTTCCACCCACCAAATTCAACAGATAGATATCCTCCATCTTTTTCTGTTGGAGGAGTTTAGCCACGTTTTCATCGGTGGCGTCAGGGAATTGCTCCCCTGTTTCTGGATCCAACAAAAAGCTTTGGGTACGGGCAATAGTGGAAAGGCTTATATAATTTTCGGTGAGGTAATTGGCGGTCGCTCCAAGCCACCAGTATTTGGGTGAGCGGTATTCCACCCCCCCTGCCAAGGCCGTTTGCGGACCTTGCGCCAATCGTAAATCTTTCAATTTGGCAATTCCCAGATCTACAGTTCCTTCGGTGGCGATAAGGTCTTCTTCGGAACCAGATGTATCAAAATTAATCTGTACCGAAGGGTCGCTCGCATACACATAACTCCCCAAATTCCCTGCAAGATTCACCTTCACACTAGATGATGCCTCGTACTGGAATCCAAACTCGATGCCCTTGTGTAGCTTGTCCAATCCTGTGATCACCTCTTGTACAAAATCGGAACCCAGCCCAGAATCCACAAATAAGAAATTGATATCCGTCGTATTCATAAACCGAGTATAGAAGGCGGTCACACGACCTGTGAGGGTAGGTAAGCGAACAAAATATCCAAGATCAACCGTCGTAATGGTTTCCTTCAGTATATCAGGGACCACCTCGTTGTGTTCTCTCGGATTGATGAAAATGTTCTGGACCACCGGGGGCCGTTCCAATTTGGCGGCACTCGCTGTTAACCAATGTCTGCCAGTCATGAAATAGGAAAATCCACCTTTCAACCCTAGTCCGGACAAGGCCACTTTTTCACTTGGCCCGAATGAATTTTCCAAATAACGTTCGTTGGTGAAAAGTCCGTTTCGCTGTGCATTGAAACTAGTGAAGGAAGCCGATGCATAACCGTTCAATTTATTAGCCGAGTAAGCCAACTGACCAAATCCTTCTAATTGTGCAGCATTAAATACATAATTGTAGTTGATGATCTCTCCTTCAACTTTCTGAAGATTTCCATCCATATCATTCACGGTATTGGAGAAGGTGTCCATATCCTCATAATATTCAGAACCCAACATATCCGTAATCTCGGCGTAGTTTTCCGATGTTAGTTTTCGGAAATTAACTCCCCCTCCAAACTGAAAACGCTCTCCAAGGCGATATTCAAAACTGGTGGCGGCAGTAATTGTTTTGTCTTCCACCACATCATCATAAAGGAGGTAGGCTGCATTACCATTGTTGTTGGCGTTTGCTTCATACAATTGGTTCCAAGACCATTGCGGATGTTCCAAAAATGCTTCGCGGGCCAAGCTGGCGTTATAAAAATCGGCACCCAACGAACTGTTGATGTGATAACTTGGCAAATAGCGATAATATGTGGGATCTGGATTTGGAGCATTGTAATACCCCAATCTACTTCTGGAATATTTGCCAGTTTGATAGGACGCACCAACCGTCCAGTTCAGTTTTTCAGTTTCCAGAGTATAGTTCAAAAGGAAAAGGGGCTCAAAAATATCCCGCTCCCGTGAATTCCTGATTTTACCATCCTGTTTGCCCCAATATGGGTTGTATTGATTTCCCATCAATCCAAAAACCTCTTCCGTCAACGCTGCGGAACGGCCTCTTCGGTTTCGGGCCAAAATTGCAGAGAAGGAGATACTGTTCTGTGGATTTGGCTGAAATTCCATAGCACCAAAAAAGGAATAGGCATCATATAAAGTGCCCTCGACATAGCCTTCTTTGGCCCATCTTCGTGAACCGGAAACCGTATAGGCCAAACCATTGTTTTGCAACCCCGAGTTGTAGGTGGCCATACCCCTTCCCCTGTAAGTTCGGTTAGACATGGAAGAAGAAACACGCAATCCTGGCCGCATTCCAGATGGTCGGGTATCGATATTGGTGTTCCCCAAAATACCACCAAAGGTGTATGGATTTTTTTCAAGCGCATTGGTGTATTCCTGATTGCGAATCACATCATTGAGACCGCCCCAGTTGTTCCATTGGGGTCGACCATCAATAAACTTGTTCATGGGAATGCCATTGATCAACACCACCCCATTTTGCGAGTCGTACCCCCGGACTTTGAAAAACGCCTGACCAAAATCGAAGGCGGCCCGGTTCAAAAAAATGTCCCGTGTGGACTGCAACAGTCCTGACACTCCAGAAATGGAAGTATCCTCATCTGAAAGTTCAACATCGGTAAGAGTGATAAGGTTGTCCGTTTTTTCCAAAACAATGTCCCTATCCAAGTAGACGGAACCTAAATCAATCGGATTCCCATCCAGAAATAAGGAATACTTTTTTGGAACAAAATCCTGGGCAGTAAACACCAAGACCTGTTCCCCAGAAACCAAGGTTTTCATCTCAAATTTTCCTTCGGAATTGGTTGTAAATGTTTTTGAAGTGCCTTCAAAGGCCAAGGAAATGTTGGGAATAGGCACATTGATACCCCGTTCCAGAACATTCCCCTTGATCACTGTTCCCTGTTGGCCAAACAACGTATTGGCACCACAGAGTACAGCCAAGAGCATAGCTGTTCTCATAAATTAAGTAGGTTAATTAAATAAAAAGGGGTTGTAATTGCTGTACAAACTGCGAAAAGCGAACAATCTTACTTATTTTTGTAGGAAATTCAAAATAGAATGCGATTATTAATATGCCTACTTGTATTAATATCGACCTCACTACATGGACAAGAGTCCAAAACGTTTACCCTAAGAACCATTGCGTTCTACAATTGTGAAAATCTGTTCGACACGGAGAACGATTCGCTCACCTTTGATGACGACCGCACTCCGGATGGTAGTTACCACTGGACCCAGGAACGGTATCTAAAAAAGGTGGAAAACCTCTCGAAGGTGCTGGCACAAATCGGTGAAGATACTTCCAAAACCTCACCGGACGTTATCGGATTGTGTGAAGTGGAGAACCGAAAAGTGGTGGAAGACTTGGTGCATCATCCCAATTTGTTGGATAAGGGGTATGAAATCATCCATTTTGATTCGCCGGACGAGCGGGGCATTGATGTGTCACTGTTGTACAAAACCTCCTCGTTTTTGCCCACTTCCTTTAAAAGCCATCGGCTCCTACTTTTTGATGATATGGGGGAAAGGGAATATACACGAGACCAGTTGGTGGTGGGTGGCATCATGGATGATGAAGAACTCTATTTTATTGTAAACCATTGGCCATCCCGAAGAGGTGGTCCTGCTAAAAGTCAGCCCTTCCGGGTACGGGCCGCTTTGTTGAACAAACGCATCATCGACTCGGTCCGAACATTGAATCCGGATGCCAAAATTATTGCCATGGGAGACCTGAACGACGACCCCATTGATGACAGTCTTAAAAAAGTTTTGAAAACCAAGGCAAAAGCGAGTCAGCTAGATAGTATAAGTCTGTTCAATCCGATGGAAAGTTTATTCCGAAAAGGCATCGGCTCCTTAGCCTATGGCGACAAATGGAACCTTTTTGACCAAATTTTTATGACCCCGAACTTGGTGACCGAAAATAGGGAAGGATTATCTTTTTGGAAAGCAGGGATTTTTTCCGCTCCTTTCCTTAAAACAGAAAAGGGGAGGTATAAAGGTTATCCTTTGCGAACGTATTCGGGTGGTACGTATACCGCAGGGTATAGCGACCACTTTCCTGCTTATGTGTTTTTGATCAAGGAGATTGAATGAGATTCGGAATGTAGAAATTGTCGCATCGAGCGGAGTCGAGATGTTTTGTCTACCTTTCGACTGCGCTCAAGATGACAAAGGGATTACCCAAAGGTCTATCCCAACCACTGTCCCCAAGGAATACGGCTCAAGATCAACAAAAGGCCCAATCCGTAAAAAATGGAAATGGTCTTGAACTTTTTGTCGCTCTCCATAAACTTTTTATGTCTGGACCAACCAATGGTAATCAAGGCCAAAGCGATGATATTGATAAAAGGGTGTTCTACGGCCAAAAGTCGGGCAGGGGCATTTAAACCACTCATTCCCAATGCCTGGATGGCCTTTAGACCATTGGCAGAGACAAGATAGAGCACCAAACCTATCAACAACTGAATATGGCTCAATATCAACGCAAAAAGGCTGATGCGAAGATCTTTGTGCATGGTGAAGTCTTTTTTGCCCATCCAGCCCAAAAAAGCATTGATTACGGCAATTACCAAAACAGCCAAAACAATATAGGCCAAATAAGAGTGTAGGTTCCTGATGATTTCCATGTGGTATAGTTTGTGGTTTTAAAAGTACGGATTTTAAGCAATAAAAAACCCTGCCGATCGGCAGGGTTTTCATTATTTGTTCAAGTTCGGATTAGAAATCGTAACGCAAGGTAACGTTCCAAGTTCTGCCCAATCCAAAATATCCTTGGTTGGAAACATTGATTCCCTTGTAAGTCTCATCACCAGCCTCAACAAAGTTTGCAGTGGTAAGCTCAGAGATATAGATATGGTTCAGAACGTTGTTCATGTTTGCTCTGATCTTCAATTGTTTTGATTTATCGATACCCAATGGCACAGTAAAAGTTGCTCCAGCATCCAATAAAGAGAAAGAAGGTAATTCCAAGTTCTCTTTTATTGCTCCCACATCTGAATATAAATCGGTGTAGTATCTCCAATCTGAATCTACAGAGAAATTCTTATTGATTCTATAGGCAATACCCAACCCACCAGAAGTCTGAGCAGCTCCACCAACCTTTCCACCATCATAATCGATAGTTTCAGTGCTAATCACGTTTCTGTTCTCATCGGTAATTTGAGTTACAGCGTTCCCTTTATAAACCCAGTCTCCAACAGAAGCAAAACCATTGATGGACAATCCACTAACAGGTCTAAATTTGAAATCCAACTCAACACCTTGGTGCAATTGCTCGGTACCGAAGTTAGAGGTGTATGTAATCACATCGCTCTGAACAGTGGAACTTGAGGCTACCCTGTCTTTCCATGAGGTTCTGTACAAGTTCACATTTGCAGAGAACATAGCACTTGAGAATCCATAACCTGCTTCCAAACCAAAAATTTTCTCGTTTTCAGTCAATGGGTTCACTTGGTTAGTGAAGTTCAAGTAAATATTATCGTGGTATGGTTGACGGTTATAATAACCTACGTTTCCATAAAAACTATGCTGCGAAGTTGGGTTATAGCTGAAACCACCTTTTGCGTTGTATCCAAAATTGTTTACTTTTTCAGAATCAACACCAGGTTCAATACCTGCTGGCAATGGCTCCCCTGTCCATTGAGGAGAGGTTCCATCAATCAGAGATTGATCAGCATATTGGTAATGATCGAATCTTTGGTGATACTGATTTGACACAGATCCTTGGAAGAACGTAGAGAATGTATCGGTAGAATACTCCAATTGGGTGAACAAACCACCATAAGAAATACGCTCGTCATTGCTATATCCAATTTTTTGATCTTCAGGATAAGAGTTGAATGCGGCTTCCCAAGCAGATGGCTTAAAAGTTTCAGTAGCCGTTACAAACTTATAGGTACCAAATGTTCCATAGGTTTGATGGTTATCGTTCTGATCTCTTAGACGAATATTATCTGTCCAAGAATTCAAACCGTGGAAATCAGAAACTACCCTAAAGTGTTTACCATAATAGGTTCTTAAATCGAAACCAACATTCCAAGTCAAATTATCTCCAAGTTGTTTCTCAAGGTTAGAAATCAACCCGTACCAGTTATGAAGGTTCATGGATGAACGGGTAATGTAAGAAGGCTCAGAACCAAAGTTTACGGCATCACCATCTGTAACAGCGGCATTCTGGGCATAAATGGCATCATAATCAATACGTCCTTCAGCCGTTCTGATTCGGTTACCCAAGTTACCGGTTCCACCACCATTACCCCAAGAGGCATAAAGTACTGTGGATAAATTTGTGGTTTCGTTAACTTTCCAGTCCCAGTTCAAGTTGGCAACTGGCTTGTGATAAAAGTTCCTTCTTTCTGTCATGTATTGACCTTCGTAGGTACCCCAGTTATTGTTGTACCTTCTTCCATATTCCAAATATGAAGAAATGGATTTGGTGAAGTTTTGATCGTGGAACTGTGGTGCACCAGTAATCAAAAAGTTGAATCCATGGTTGTCATTTGGTCTGTAACCAACAGAGATAAAGTAAGTTTGTCCTTCACCGAAGTTACCTTCATTGTAACCATCACCTTGCCAGTGGGAAAGCATAACGCTCATACCCCATCCCTTGTCAGAGATACCAGTGTTGTAACCAGCAGATGTTTTGATGTAATTGTTGTTGGCCACAGTAGCATATCCGAATCCTCCTTCGTTCATTTCAGTGGCTTTGGTAACAAAGTTTACGGTACCACCCACAGAAGAGATGGCCAATTTGGAAGAACCAAGACCCCTTTGGATCTGGATACCAGATGCAATGTCATTGATTCCCGACCAGTTGGACCAGTACATTAAACCGTCTTCCATTCCGTTGATGGGCTGACCGTTCAATAGGAAAGCAGTGTTATCCTGCTCAAAACCCCTAACCCTCATATTGGTATCACCAAAACCACCTGCTTGTCCAGAAACATAAACAGAAGGTGTATTTACCAAGGTCATGGTAACGTCTTGGGTACCTATTTTTTCCTGAATGATTTTAACAGGAACCGAAGATACGGCTATCGGGGTCTTTCTGTCTGTAGCAAGGTCAATAATCCCTGTACCTACTACTACAACCTCACCCAATTCTTCCGCATCGGGCATTAAAGAAATGCTTCCCAAGTTCCCGGTAGTAGTGAACGGAATGCTTTTGGATATAAACCCAATGTAAGAAATAATCAAAGTTCCTGAACTTTGGCTAACTTCCAAAGTGAAATTCCCATCAAAATCAGTTGATGTACCTGTACTGGTTCCCTTAACCATTACAGTTGCTCCTGGTAGTGGGCCGCCTAGTTCCCCGTCCACGACCGTACCAGAAATGGTCCCTTGTGAAAATGCCATTACGGACATAAAAAGAGCCGCAAAAGCCAAGTAAATTCTTTTCATTTAATTCAGTGTTTAAGTGTTTAATTAGCGCTGCAAATGTGATCCATTTTTGACACACTGCGATTAAGCCAAAGTTAAATAAGGCTAAGATACTTAACACAAAATTAACAAACAATGTTACCTGACAAACAATTGTTTAGGGTTTTTGAGTATTAATAAAAACCCATCAAATTACTTTTTAAAATTTTGCAATAGATGCAACGTTGAAGTGTCGTGTTTGCCGATTTCTGAATTTTCGATATCAGCAAGAATATTTTTTGCCAATTGCTTCCCTAATTCTACACCCCATTGGTCATAGCTGAAAATGTTCCAAACAATGCCCTGAACAAAAATCTTATGCTCGTAAAGGGCAATCAAAGCACCCAAACTCTTTGGGGTCAGTTTTTGGATCAATAAAGTGTTGGTGGGTTTATTTCCCTCAAACACCTTAAATGGAAGCAAGGTTTCTATTTCGGAGGCTGAAAGTTTTTGTCCTTCCAATTCTAGTTTGACTTCCTCTGGAGTTTTTCCGTTCATCAATGCCTCGGTCTGGGCAAAGAAATTGGCCATTAATTTATTGTGATGGTCCACATCTCCATGAAGGGATTCCTTGTAACCGATAAAGTCGGTCGGGATGAGTTTGGTTCCTTGATGGATCAACTGAAAGAAAGCATGTTGGGAATTGGTTCCGGGTTCACCCCAAATGATGGTCCCGGTTTGATGGCCCACACGGTTACCTGCCCTGTCCACGCTTTTACCATTACTTTCCATGATACCCTGCTGCAAATAGGCAGAGAAACGGCTCAGATATTGGGTGTAGGGAATAATGGCCTCCGTTTCGGCACCATAAAAATTGTTGTACCACACACTGATCAAGGCCAGGATTACCGGAATGTTCTTATCAAACGGAGTTTCCTTGAAATGCATGTCCATTTCATGGGCACCTTCCAACAATTCCTCAAAATGTTGATGGCCAACGGCTATGGCTATGGTCAAGCCGACTGCACTCCAAAGTGAAAAACGACCGCCCACCCAATCCCACATGGGGAATACATTTTCATCGGCAATGCCAAATTCACTAATCTTTTCAAGGTTGGTGGAAACCGCTGCAAAATGATGGGCAATATCTTTTTCAGAAGCAGACTTTAAAAACCATTTTTTAATGGTTAGCGCGTTGCTCAAGGTTTCTTGGGTAGTGAAGGTTTTGGAAACAATTACAAAAAGTGTGGTTTCCGGATTGAGTTCCTTCAATACTTCATACACATGATCCCCATCCACGTTGCTTACAAAATGGGTCTTCAAGTGATTTTTGTAAAACTTCAAGGCCTCTACGACCATAACGGGGCCCAAATCTGACCCACCTATTCCAATGTTCACTACATCGGTAAAGGGTTTCCCTGTGTATCCTTTCTTTTCACCAGAAATGATGGCCTGCGAAAAAGTTTTGATCTTTTCCCTTACGGCATATACTTCGTCCACAATATTTTCCCCATCCACAAAGATTTTTTCATCCTTGGTAGCCCGCAAAGCGGTATGCAAAACGGCCCTGCCTTCGGTCTGGTTGATCGGTTCCCCTTCAAAATAGCTTTTAATGGAACTTTTTAGTCCAACTTCTTCTGCCAGTTCCAGCAAAAGGGAAAGGGTCTTGTCGGTTATTCTATTCTTTGAATAGTCCACCAAAAAATCCTTCCAAACCAATGAAAACTTCTCACCACGGTTTGCATCGGTTTCGAAAAGCTCCCTTAAATGTTTGTCCTTTGTTTCTTGATAATGCGCCTGAAGTTTTTTCCAAGCATTTGTGGTGGTAGGGTTGATTGTGGGTAGTGCCATTACTGGTTGTAAGTGATTAAGGTTTCTTCGGGTTCGGGGGTTGGATCCACATACTCTATACAGTCCAATTGCCATTTGAGCGGTTCAATATGGGTCATATAATCCGTTTTCAAGGAATCCGCAATGGGCTCTGCCGTTGGGAGTTTTTCTTGAAGGGGATCCACTTGCCTACCGTTTTTCCAAAAACGGTAGCATACGTGGGGACCACCCGTATTTCCGGTCATGCCAACCCATCCGATTACATCTCCTTGCCTGACAAAATCGCCCTTTTTCACATTTTGGGCCTTCATGTGTAGGTACTGGGTGCTATAGATGCTGTTATGTTTGATCTTTACAAATTTACCGTTACCGCCTCTTCGGGTAGACTCCTCAACGGTTCCATCTGCGGTAGCAATAATAGGGGTGCCAATGTCTGCGGCATAGTCAGTGCCTTTATGCGGTCTTACCTTATAGCCGTAATAGGCAATCCTGCGTTTTAGGTTATAACGTGACGAGAGCCTGTACCCAAATTTGATAGGGGCCCTTAAAAAAGTGCTCCTGAGGTTGTTGGCATCTTGATCAAAATAGTCCATAATATTGTTGATCGAATCCGCCATATAAGGAAAGGCGTATATTGGTCTTCCCTTATGCTCAAAGTAGGCTGCCTTAATGCGCCCACGACCTGCATAAATACTGTCGTTAATATAGCGCTCATCAAAGATGACCTTGAACTTGTCGCCTTTTTCCAGCTTAAAAAAGTCGATACTCCAGGCATATATTTCTGAAAGGCCAATGGTAACACTATAATCCACCCCTAAATCGTCCATGGTCACAGAAAGGCTGTTGTTGATAATTCCACCCACTTCCCTTTCCACAAGTTTTACCTTGCGCTTGCTCTTGTAGGCCACCACACTGTCACGTAAATCAAAAACGGTATAATTGATCTTGTCGTTCTGGTAGATAAATACTTTGGCAACTTCGGAGGTGTCCTTGGATTTTAGGATGATATAGGGTCTTCCCACATTGATCTTGCGCACATCAAAAGTATCCTTGAAATTTTCGGATATGGCAGCAATTTTGGGGTAGTCCACTTTATTTTTGAGCATCAGTTCCCCAAAACTGTCCCCATTTCTTACGGTGTCGTGCACTACGTTGTATTCATCCAGGTTGAACCCATAATGAAGAACTGGAGGTTTCTCAATGACCTCCACATTAGCTACATCTTCAACCGGTTCTTTAGTTTGATTGCATGACACCAATACGATCAGTGCCAAGATTGCCCCAATAAATTTTTGCATTTTTTATTCCTTGTATTCCTTGTTCTCGGGATTAAAAATATGATCTACCCATTCCTTTCCCCACGTATCCAGTTCATATTCTGAGTACAAAGTTGGGAAAAATATTATTTTCTGAAAACTCGGCGGCAAATACTGTTTCCAATTTGTGCCTCCGGTCGCCTCTACATCCTTGCCCTCCTTGGCCAAATATCTGTATGCGGAGCCCATATGCATCAACGGCCAATTTACGTTGGCATTCATATCCAATGTCTTTAACGCACTGATCAGTTCCTCATTATTTTTGGATTCATCGGGCAGTTGCAAATATTTTTGATATACGGTGCTGTCCTTCACCTGGTTGGCTATTCTCAACAGCCTTGGAGTGTACCTGATCTCGAACTGTTTCAAGGTCAACGTTTTTTCCCCGGTTTTTAGGTCGGTGGCACCTTTCTTCCAATACACGTGTTCAAAAAGTCCCTCGATCGTCTTCTCACCTGAAAAATTGCCGCGATCGGTATGGTGCAACATGTTTTCCAGTGGGGTTGCGTAGATTTCGATCATCCGATATTGGGCCGACTGAAATCCACTTGCCGGTAAAAGGGCCATCCGGTAACGGAGAAACTGTTCCCTTTCCATCCCATTGATCATTATGCTGAAGGAAGAGATCAACGCTTTAAAATAACTGTTGATCCTTCTTACCTTTTCAATGAAAAAAGTAAGATCTTGGGAGCGGTCCTCAACGATCTGCTTCTGTTCATGCAAGATGAGCTTAAAGTAAAGCTCGGTAATCTGATGGTACATGATGAAGATTTCCTCATCCGGAAAATGGGTCCTGGGCACTTGAAGGCTTAAAAGGGTGTCCAAGTGAATGTAATCCCAATAGGTGAGGTAGCGTTGGTAAAGCAGCCCGTCAAGATACGAACTCAGGTCTTGGCCGGAGTTTTTGTACTTTTCTTCAAGTTTGTTGATTTGGGACTGAATTTTGGAATCCTGCTTCATCAATGCCAATCTGCGCTAGTTCATGATAATTTTGAATTGGTTCCTTAATCCATTATAGGCCTCGAGGTCTGCTTTTAGGGATCCCACCGCTAAATCTGCCTTTACGCGGATGGGAATCTTGTTCAGATCGTTGGACACCCAAAGGGTCAAACTTTCCTTTTCCTTAAAAACACGGCCCGACTGAACCAACGGTCTAAATTTAAGACATTCCACTTTGCCAAACTTGGTCTTTAAGATTTCTTTTCCCAAATATTTCAACTGGAACTTGAACATACCGTCGTCATCAAAAAGCATATCCAAATCAATGGATTGGCCTTCCACAAATTCATCATGTTTGTAATTGCTCCTTAAAAAATAGGAAGCCGAAATAAGGTCCTGTACTCCGTTGTGGATCTGAAAATCTTGCTGGGTACCATTTTTATGATCTTTGAGCACGGCATTGCGGGTATCGTAATCAAAATTGATTTCCATATCCTTGGTATAGCCTCCTTCGTCTATTTTGCGGACAAACTTGTAGGGCCTTCCATTTCTGCGACCAAAATAGCTCTCGTAAGTGTCGTCCACTTTAAAAAAAATGCTGGCAAAACCCGTAGTCTTGCCCGTGCCCACCACGTGGTAAACCGGAACACTATCCAAGGTCTCGGAAGTAAGGTGCATGGTAGCATAGCTGGCATTTAAGATTCCATAATGGATCCTGAACTTGAGCCATTCCCCATTCTTGAATGCCGGTGTGGAATTTTGCCCCAAAAGGGGAATCACCGAAAGCACAAACAATATGGACAGTAGTTTTTTCATAGTCAATTTTATGCGTATAAAATTAGCAAAAACGATGTTGGGGCCATCTGGTTTACATATACTTAAACAAATCTTATTCCAAAATAGTATAAATAAAAAAAGCCCAGTCTTAAAACTGGGCTTTTCCTAAATAACCAACCAAACTTTAAATTATGAAAAACCAATACTTAAAGTTATAAGGGAACCACCCCTTATCTGAGACAAATATACGCCAGCACTTTGTAGGAAATTCAGTTTTTAACGGACTTTAACTTAACCCCCTAGAAATTGATGCTTTTTAAATACTTTTTTGGCAAATTATTAAGAAATCCGAGGGATTTGATACATCCTCCATAATCAAAACCAGAACCCTACACTAAAGAAAATACTGTCATTTTTTATCTCAGGCGACCAAGAATAGTAAATCTGTATCGGGCCGATAAATGATTCAAATCCGTACCCTACCCCATAACCCGAATAACTGGGTTCCGCAAACCAATCACCAGTTCGGAAGAGGTCATCGGCCACATTGGCGAAATTGGTGGTAAACATCAGGTGGTGTTTGGGTGCCAACCGATAATCCATACGGCCATATGCTTTGACAAAACTGTTCCCTGGAATGCTGAGAAAATCATATCCGAAGAAGGGTACAAAATTGTTCACAAAGTCATTACCAAACCCCCCCAGTACAAAATCAAAAGAGGTCACATCCGACGTCCCCAACTTTACTCCTCCTTCGGCCTCTAAATTAAAACTCAAATTGTGCAAAATGGGTATGGCTGTTCCCAGCCTAGCCTTGGCAATGGAAAACTCCCTAAAGTTTTTGTTGTAATCCGAAGAGAAAAGATAAACATGGAAATCGCTATCGAACAAAAGCCCCTTGGTCGGAAAATATTTGTCATCATAGGTGTCCAGTGTTATTTTGGAGAAGGCATTGAAATAATTGGATCTTTCAAAAGTGGTCCTTCCATCATCATCGGTCAATGTTGCCTCGGCTTCGGTCCCTTGACCCAATGTTCTGGTACTGTACCGTAAAAATTTATGCTCCGCGCCAATGGTAAAGGCAAATTCCTCCTGCAGCACCGTTTGGAGATAAATTTGGTTGGTGAGATCGGTCACATCCAAATTGATCCTTCTGATATTGGGATCGTTGGGGACGTTGAAATTGCCCTCGATCAATGAAAAATCGATTTCCGAATTAAAATCCGTGAACTTGGAATTGATCCCAAAGCTCCAGTAATACCCTTTATCCAGATAGTATTGCATGTTGTATCGGATATGATCGCCCAAAATAAAATCGAAAGAGGCCACATCGTCCTTCATCAAAAAATTCTTCTTGGTCAAGTTGAACAGGGCCGCACTCTTATAAAGGTCATCGTAATGGGCAGATACCTTGATGAACATTTTATTGGGGTTTTCCTTGATCTTCAAAATAAGGTCGGTTCCCAATCCATTGGAAACCAAATCATACCGAATAGCCTTGAAGTTTCCGGTGGCGGAAAGGTTATTGATCCCTTGTTTCAGGTCTTCAAATGCAATTTTTTCAGCAAGGTTGAACCTCAATTTACCTTTAATATATCCCCTGGTATAGCGATCATTACCTTCTATGAGCATTCGATTGATCGTTAAACTATCCATGACCGGAATCTGCTTTTTAGGCTTGGGGACATAGTTTTGGCTCGCTGCAATCTTTTCCAATTCACCTAACTTGGTTCTGGCCGCTTTTTCTCCACTCTCTACAATGGACTTGCCGCGATTAAAATCGATAACCGAAAACTCATCTATGTCAGGCCGAATGTAGACATCGGTCTGGGCCGACTTTTTCTTCATGTCGTTCACCGTACGATAATTGTTGATCTGCAACAAAATCTCCGTGGCCGAGGACAGGGATTCCCTTGTGGATAGATCGTGTTGCACATCGACCCCGATGACAATATCGGCCCCCATGGCCCTTACTTGATCTATCGGGTAATTGTTGACCACCCCGCCATCGATCAATACATTCCCATCAATTTCCGAAGGCTCAAAAAGGGATGGAAATGTGCCACTCGCCACAATGGCCTCGGGCAAATAGCCATGGTCCAACAATACCTGTTCGCCTGTCTCCACATTGGTGGCCACACATAAAAAAGGAATGGGCAATTTGGCAAAGTCCTGAACATCCTTTACGTGGAAAAGCAATTGCACCAACATATTGTAGATGTTCTGCCCTCCTGAGATGGCCTGGGGAAAACTCACTTTAAAATCGGTAAAGGGCAAGGTAAGGGCATAACGTTCAGAATCTTCCTTTTCATAAAAATTCTTGGCACTCCTGGGCACATGATCCTGAATGAGGTTGGTAAAGTTGGTACTCCTAAATATGGAATCCAGCTCTTTTGCCGAGTAACCAGAAGCATATAACGCCCCTACAATGGCTCCCATGCTGGTGCCACCAATGTAATCCACTTTGATCCCGGCCTCTTCGATCACCTTCAATGCACCAATATGTGCCAATCCTTTTGCCCCACCACCACTAAGTACCAATCCCACTTTTGGTGGGCGTTCCTGGGTTGTGGACTGGGCCATTCCAAATACTCCGACAATAGAGCATATGATCGTAAAAATGGTTTTCCTAATGCACATAGTCACTAATGAAATGATTTATAGATTTTCTTCGCTTTGGCCATACCCACAGATTCTGCGAGGCTTTCCAACGAAGCTTCCTTGATTCGTTTTACGGATTTAAAGTTCTTCAACAATTGCTCCGCGGTTTTTTCCCCAACGCCTTCAATCCCCTCCAATTCGGAATTTATGGCTCCCTTGCTCCGTTTGTTCCTATGATGGGTGATCCCAAAACGGTGGGCTTCGTTCCTTAACTGTTGAATGATCTTTAAGGTTTCCGATCTTTTATCCAGATAGAGGGGAACGGGATCTTCCGGGAAATAGATTTCTTCCAATCTTTTGGCAATTCCGATAATGGCAATTTTACCCCTTAACCCCAATAGTTCCAAACTTTTCAATGCAGAGGATAATTGTCCCTTTCCCCCATCGATCACAATCAGTTTCGGCAGGGATTCATCTTCTGCCAACAGTCTTTTGTATCTTCTATGGACCACTTCCTCCATGCTGGCAAAATCATCTGGTCCTTCTACGGTTTTTATGTTGAAATGCCTATAATCCTTTTTGGAGGGTTTGCCATCCTTGAAGACCACGCAGGCCGAAACAGGATTGCTCCCCTGTATGTTGGAGTTGTCAAAACATTCAATATGTATGGGTTCCACCGATAGTCGAAGGTCCGCTTTCATTTGCGACATGATTCGCTTGGTGTGGCGATCGGGATCGGTAATCTTGATCTGTTTCAATTTGTCCTGCCGATAGAACCTTGCATTTCTTTCGGAGAGTTCCAAAATTTTATGCTTATCACCCAATTTGGGCAGGGTCACCTTCACATTATCCTCCACGGTTACGGGCATCTGCAAATAAATTTCCTTGGATTTGGAATGGAATCGTTGCCTGATTTCCGTGATGGCCAACTGCAACAGGTCCTCATCCGTTTCTTCCAATTTCTTTTTGATCTCCAACGTGTGCGATCGTACTATGGAACCGTGGGAAAGTTGCAAGAAGTTGACATAGGCATGGGTCTCGTCCGAAATGATAGTGAACACATCCACATTGTTGATCTTGGGGTTTACCACGGTTGACTTGGCCTGGTAATTTTCCAAAATATCGATCTTATCCTTTACGCGTTGTGCCTTTTCAAACTCCATTTTATCGGCAAGCTCTTTCATCTGTTGTTTGAAAGATTGCAGCGAATCCTTCAGGTTTCCTTTGATGATTTGCCGGATATCCTCAATCTGGGCATGGTATTCCTGCTCGGATTGAAAACCTTCGCACGGCCCCAAGCAATTCCCCAGATGATATTCCAAACATACCTTGTATTTGCCTGCATCAATTTTTTCTTCGGAAAGATCGTAATTGCAGGTACGGAGGGGATAAAGGCTTTTAACGAGTTCCAAAAGCGTCCTGACCGTTTTCATACTCGTATAGGGGCCAAAATATTCCGATCCGTCCTTGATCAACTTTCGGGTAGGGAAAACTCTCGGGAACCTTTCTCTTTTAATGCAGATCCACGGATAGGACTTGTCATCCTTCAACATTACGTTATACCGAGGCTGCAGTTTTTTGATCAGATTGTTTTCCAACAGCAGGGCGTCCGACTCGGTAGGTACCACAATATGGTTGATGGTCTGGATTTTTTTGACCAAGACCCTTGTTTTACCATACTCCTGGGTTTTGTTGAAATAGGATGAAACTCGCTTTTTTAGGTTTTTGGCCTTGCCTACATATAAGATCTTACCATCCTTGTCATAAAACTGGTAAACCCCAGGGTTATCCGGAAGGGCACTAAGCTGTACAGGAATGGATGTAGGGTGGGACATATAGCCTTTTGAAAATGGTCCAAATCGATTTTACACAAAGTTATGGTTTAAAACTAGTGTTTCCTGTTAAACTTGATCTATTGGCTTTTTGTATTGATAAGTATCAAGTTTGGGCAAAAGTAATTTGGAATGTGCACTAGGTCAGATTTTTATACAATTACCTTAAACTGTGGCGAATTATGGTTTTCCCTCAAAAAAACTATGGAAAATCCCCAGTTGAACAACTAAGATTTAGTCTAAATTGTTAAACTCTTGCAAAAAATGATGTATTTCATCGATAAAATGTGCATTTCATAGTGAACATTTCAATTGTTTTACTTAGATTTAACGATATAAATACAATCCTATGGAAAACTATGTAATCGTTTTGGGAATGTACTTGATTTTGATGCTTTTCTTCAAAATCTTTTTCTCCGTGGCAACAAAAGGAGAATAAAAAAGTGTTTCCCCAAACCAACCCCTAAATCTTCAACAGTTAATGTTGAAACATGACCTAAGAAAAAAATATAAAGATCTGAGAGCGGAAATTACTCCTCCTAAAGCCTCGGATTTAAGTTTGATTTTAGCCAATCATGTACTCCAAATCCCAATATGGGATTTTTTTTATTTCCATACCTTTTTGAGCATTGAGGACAAAAACGAAGTGAATACCCTACCCTTGATCACTTTGCTACAGGGAAAGGACAAAAACGTCATTGTCCCTAAAATTTCCGGTAACTCGGCTATGGAGCATTATCTCCTTACCGATAGTACATCCCTGAAAATAAATAGCTGGGGCATTCCTGAGCCTGTTGATGGCTTCTTGGTACCCGAGGATAAAATCGATGTGGTTTTTGTGCCTTTATTGGCTTTTGACATCCAAGGAAACCGTGTAGGGTATGGAAAAGGTTTTTATGATACCTTCTTGGGCAAATGCAGAAAAGAGACCCTAAAAATTGGTCTTTCCTTTTTTCAGGCCGAAGAGGACCTGATCACAGATGTGCATGAAAACGATATAAAACTGGATTACTGCGTTACCCCGAACAAGGTCTACGCATTCTGATCAACAACTTCCTGCTGTCCTTTTTCCTCGGCATGCTTCGGAAATGCCTTTTTGTTGAAAACGATCAAAATACCTACCCCGGTACTGATGGCCGTATCCGCAATATTGAACACGGGTTCAAAAAACCGGAACCTTTGGCCTCCCAATGAGGGAACCCAATCGGGCCAAGTGGTATCGATCAAAGGAAAATAAAGCATGTCCACTACCTTACCATGAAACAGACTTCCGTAAGGCTCGCTGGAAAACAAAGTAGCCACCTGCCCGTTGCTATGATCAAAGATCAAACCGTAGAACACAGAGTCGATGATATTGCCCATGGCACCTGCAAAAATAAGCGATACCGCCAATATCAAGGTTCGGGTAGACTGTTTTTTGATGATATCCCACAACCAATACCCAATACCGAAAACGGCAAAAATCCTGAAAATGGTCAGGATCAATTTCCCTACAGGTTCTGAGATGGGCAAAAGATCGCTCAACTTGGTCCCCCAAGCAGCACCTTCATTTTCAATGAACAGGATCTTGAACCATCCGAACACATCATGGGATTCCCCCAAAATAAAATGGGTCTTGATGTAGATCTTGCTCAATTGGTCCACCAAAAGAAGCAAAACAATGATTAACAGGGATTTTTTTAAACTCATCTTGTTAGTAAAGCGGTTGCAAAAATATAGATATTATTTTGTTTTCCTGAGATGGATATTACCCTCAACGGTCTTTAACACAAATTGGTCGTTCCCAAAGGGAATGGTTTCCTGTTCCACGTGCCCATAGGAGCTTTCGGCCAAAATGTCACCACTGGGTGCCGTTAGCCAAATATCTCCCTTTTGGGTCACCACCTCCACGGTTTCCGTAACGTTCTCCAAGGTACATCTACCATCCGACAGGGTAACATTAAGATTTTCATAATTGCCCGAAACCTTAACATCGCAATTGGTACCGTAAACCGCAACACTTTTATATTGTGGCACAGTAATTTCCAAGGCTATGGAAACTACCTTATGGGCACTCAGTTTGTCGTTCGGATCAATGAACAGGGGTTGAAAGCCGGCGCTGATCAGGGCAGTGGTACCCGTTTCTTCTATGGAAATGAGCAAATCCTTGGCATACTCCCCTTCCATACTGGCCGATACTTGTACCTCATCGGTCTTTGAAGTCTTCAAATCGATGTGGTAGCAATATTCCGAATCTATCTGTATGAAATCGATATTGGGGTCTATAAATGCCTTCTTCACCAGTTTTTGCCCGTTCAAGGACAGCATGGCGAACATGAGCAATATGGTTATCGATTCCTTCATAAATAAAAAAACGCCCGAAGGCGTTTTAGTTATTGCATGTTTTTCGCCTCAATGCTCAGAGTGGCATGTGGAACCAATTTTAAACGCTCCTTGTTGATGAGCTTTCCGGTTACACGACAAATACCATACGTCTTGTTCTCGATGCGCATCAAGGCATTCTTGAGGTCCCTGATGAATTTTTCTTGACGGATGGCCAACTGTGTATTGGCTTCCTTGCTCATGGTCTCTGAACCTTCCTCAAAGGCTTTGAAGGTTGGGGAGGTGTCATCGGTTCCATTGTTCCCATCGTTCATATAGGAACTCTTCAAAAGTTCCAGATGACTCTTTGCCTTCTCCATTTTTTCTTCGATCAAGACCCTGAATTCCTCCAACTCTTTATCTGAGTATCTTACTTTTAGTTCTTCTTCCATGGTTAATGTTTTTGGATAAACAATTTTGTATTCACTTCATCAAAGGCGATGGCTACGCCTTCCTCTAATATTTCTTCGAAGTTGAGCTCTGCGGTCAAGGTTTCATTTTTGATGTATTCCTCGTTGCTCGTTATGGCACTTTCCACAAAGCCGTCCTTCAATATTTTGATATCGATTTTATCGGTCACTTCAAATCCGGATTCCTTGCGAAGGTTCTGGATCCTGTTCACAAGCTCCCTTGCAATCCCTTCGTTTTTCAGGGTCTCATCAATGGTCACATCCAAAGCAACCGTTAACGGACCGGAGCTTGCAACCAACCAACCTTCAATATCCTGGGAACTGATTTCTACATCGGCTAACTGTAAATTAACGGTTTTATTTTCCAATTGAAGTGTTAATTCTCCGTTACGCTCCATTTTTTGGATATCCTCCTGACCCATCTGGGAAACCACGGCGGCAATGGCCTTCATATCCTTACCAAATTTCGGGCCCAAGACCTTAAAATTGGGTTTTATTTGTTTCACCAATATTCCCGAAGCATCATCCAACAACTGGATTTCCTTCACGTTCACTTCGGATTTGATCAAATTGGAAACCGCTTGAATGTCCGATTTCTGATCTGCATCCAACACCGGAATCATGATCTTTTGCAAGGGCTGGCGCACCTTGATCTTTTCCTTCTGACGGATGGAAAGCACCAAGGAGGAAATCTTCTGTGCCAATTGCATCTTGCGTTCCAATTTTTGGTTGACCATGGCAGGGTCGTAAACTGGAAACTCTGCCAAGTGTACACTTTCAAAACCTTCCTTACCGGTCACGGCATCCAAATCTTTGTACAATCGATCCATAAAGAAAGGGGCAACGGGTGCCGATAGTTTGGCCACAGTCACCAAGCAAGTATAGAGGGTTTGATAGGCAGAGATCTTATCCAACTCATAATCTCCCTTCCAGAAACGCCTCCTACTCAATCGTACATACCAGTTGCTCAAGTTCTCCTGCACATAATCCGAAATCATTCTAGATGCCCTAGTGGCCTCATAATCGGCATAGGCCTCATCCACATTCTTGATCAATGTGTGGAGTTCGGACAAGATCCACTGGTCTATCTCCGGCCTTTCCTGCAATGGAATTTCAGCCTCGGAATAGTTGAACTCGTCAATATTGGCATATAGTGACATAAAGGAATAGGTATTGTAAAGGGTTCCGAAGAACTTACGCTTTACCTCAACAATTCCATCTATATCAAATTTGAGGTTGTCCCAAGGGTTGGCATTTGAAATCATGTACCAACGGGTAGCATCCGGACCATGTTCGGGCAATACCTCGAAAGGATCCACGGCGTTACCCAAACGTTTGGACATTTTCTTCCCTTCCTTATCGAGTACCAAACCGTTGGAAACCACATTTCGGTAGGCAATACTATCGAACACCATAGTGGCGATGGCATGCAGGGTATAAAACCAACCACGGGTCTGGTCCACTCCTTCGGCAATAAAATTGGCCGGGAAGGCAACACCATCATCAATCAATTCTTTGTTTTCAAAAGGATAGTGCCATTGCGCATAGGGCATGGAGCCACTGTCGAACCAAACATCGATAAGGTCCGATTCCCTTTTCATAGGCTGACCACTTGGCGAAACCAAGGTAATGCCATCCACTATATTTTTGTGCAGGTCAATTTTGTCGTAATTATCCTCACTCATATCGCCCACCGTAAAATCGGCGAACACATCCTTGTCCAAAACTCCAGCTTCAACAGCCTTGGCCATTTCGGTCTTCAACTCTTCCACAGAACCGATGATCATTTCCTCTTTGCCATCCTCCGTTCTCCAAATAGGCAATGGAATACCCCAATACCTAGACCGGGAAAGGTTCCAGTCGTTGGCATTGGCCAACCAGTTGCCAAATCGACCTTCTCCCGTTGCCTTTGGCTTCCAGTTGATGGTTTGGTTGAGTTCGAACATACGATCCTTTACATCGGTTACCTTGATGAACCATGAGTTCAACGGATAGTACAAAATGGGTTTATCAGTTCGCCAGCAGTTGGGATAACTGTGCACGTATTTCTCTACCTTGAAGGCTTTGTTCTCTTCCTTTAGTTTTATGGCAATCTCAACATCCACTGATTTTTCAGGAGCTTCACCATCTTCGTAATATTCGTTCTTTACGTACTTGCCGGCGTACTCCCGCAACTCCGGACGGAACTTTCCTTGAAGGTCTACCAACGGAACTGGGTTTCCATTCTCGTCCAAGACCAACATGGGAGGCACTTCAGGTTCTGCCTGTTTGGCGGCCATGGCATCATCCGCACCAAAGGTGGGTGCCGTGTGTACAATACCGGTACCATCTTCTGTGGTCACGAAATCCCCGGCAATGACCCTAAAGGCATTTTCGGGATTTTGATACGGCTGTACGTAGTCTATTAATTGTTCGTATCGGATTCCGACCAAATCCTTACCCAAAAAGCTTTCACCTACCAAAAATGGAATCTTTTTATCACTTTCTTTAAAACTGGCCAGTTCCTCTTCGGTTTCAACCTTTGTGAACTTTCCAGAGAAATTATAATTCACCAAGTTTTTCGCCAAAACAACCGTGATTGGCTCGAAAGTATATTGGTTATGGGACTTTACCAGAACGTATTCAATTTTAGGCCCAACCGTTAAAGCTGTGTTGGAAGGAAGGGTCCAAGGAGTGGTCGTCCATGCCAAAAAGAAGATATCACCTTCCACATGCTTCAAGAAATCGGGAAGGGAATCCTTTTTAGCTTTGAACTGCGCCGTAACCGTGGTGTCCGTTACATCTTGGTAGGTGCCGGGTTGGTTCAATTCGTGCGAGCTCAATCCCGTACCCGCCTTTGGCGAATACGGCTGGATGGTATATCCCTTGTATAAAAGTCCTTTGTCGTAAATCTGTTTCAGCAACCACCATACCGACTCCATGTACTTGGGTTTGTAGGTGATATACGGATCGTCCATATCTACCCAGTACCCAATTTTCTCTGTCATGTCGTTCCAGACATCAGTATAGCGCATGACCGCTTTTTTACAGGCGGCATTGTATTCTTCAACAGAAATCTTTTTGCCGATATCCTCCTTGGTGATACCGAGTTCCTTCTCCACACCAATCTCGATAGGAAGTCCGTGGGTATCCCATCCGGCCTTACGTTTTACCTGAAAACCTTTCATGGTCTTGTACCTTGGAAAGATATCTTTTATGGTACGGGCCATTACGTGGTGAATACCGGGCATACCATTTGCGGAAGGGGGGCCTTCATAAAACACATAACTTTCCTTGCCCTCCCTGGTGGAAACACTCTTTTCAAATATTTGTTTGTCCTTCCAAAAGTCCAGAACTTCTTCCGATACTTTAGGCAAATCCAATCCTTTATATTCCGCAAACTTCATAACCTGCTATTCCTTCTCAATTTCAAGTTTGCAAAATTATAAATTTAGATGGAATTATGGGCTACGCAATTGCCTAAGAATCCACATAACAGCCTTAACCTAAATATGATACCCTTTCTGGGGTGAAATAGGCCATAATTCTGTACCTTCATCCTCCTAAACACTAAACCATTTTGTAATGAAAAGAGTAATCATCGGGGCTCTTGCCCTAACGATGTCCCTATCGGTCCTGACTTCGTGTAAGGACGCCGCGGACAAGGCAAAAGAAGCCTCCGAGGAAGCGAGTGAAGCTTTGGAAGAAACAGGAAAAGACCTAAAAGAAGCCGCCAATGATGCAGCCGATGCGCTGAAAGAAGCTGGTGAAGATGCCAAGGAATTGGGTGAGCAAGCCATTGACAGTCTTAAAAAGGCAGGCAAAGAGGTGAAAGAAGAGGCCAAAAAGGTGATAGATAGCATCAAAATCTAAACACGAAAACAGGATAAAAGAAAAGGCTCGGAAGTTTCCGAGCCTTTATTTTTTCTAAAACACATACCCTACACCCAAAATTAAATTGGTGCCCGGGGCCACAATGCCCGAGGAATACATTCGGTACCGCTGGTTGGTGATGTTTTCCAAGCCCACACTTGCCTTTAGCGCATTGGTGATCTGGTATTGCGATTTGAAGTTCAATGTATACCATGATGGGGAATACGGATTGCCATTGGCATCACTGGCATAAATGTAATCCTTGCTCTGTTCGGAGAGTGTTAAATCCTCATTGCTCACTTCCCCATTAAAATTCAGGAATACATCAGCTTTTAACTTTTGGTCTTGCCAAACCAAATGGGCATCGCCAAAAAGTGGTGGGGCATGCCTAGCCGGACTGTCTGTACCATCATCATCTTCTTCGGTTCCTTCGGTGATGGTGAGGTTGGATGCCAATGAAAGATTCTTGTTAAAATACGTTTCGAGACCAAGTTCAAACCCATACACATAGGTTCTGGCTGCATTCTGTATGGCCTGAACATTGCTCAATTCGCCATTGTATTCAATTTCATTTTGCCCGTTGAAGGTGAAGTCCCTTCTCACCAAGGCATCTACCAAATAAGTGTAGTATGCTGCCCCTTTCAGTACCAAAACATCATTGAAGTTTTTCCTCAAACCCAGTTCGCCATTGTAGGCATATTCAGGTTCCAGATCAGGATTAGGCACTACAACCGACCCAGGTTCAGAATCGAAGATTTTGCCAATATCATCAATATTGGGTGCCCTAAAACCAGTGGAACCGTTCAAGGTTACCTGAAAATCGGACCATGGAAACCAACTGAATCCCAAACTACCGGTCAAAGCCCCGGTTACGATATCGGCTTCATCAAAAGGGAAGGGGTAAAAGGTGTTCTCAAATTTTGCATCTACCCAAACTTGACTATATCGAATACCGGACAAGAGACTGAAATTGGGTTTTATCTGATACTCACTGTTCACGTATCCTGCCAAGGTCTGCCAAGTGGCCCCATCAGGATAACGGGAAGCAGTGGGTTGCACTTCATCGGTTTCGATATCCTTTACACTGCCCGATGAATGTACCTTGTTGAACACATATTCGGCTCCGTAGTACAAGCGGAAATTGCCCATTTTTTTATTCTCAAAATCGAGGTTGACTGAAACCGCATCCACCTTTTCTTTTGTGGAATACAATTCCACATCCTGAAAACCCCTGTCGTGACGGCTTTCCTCAAAAAATTGATAGGCCGTGGTGAGTTTTACCCCATCATAAAATTTGTTCTTTCCTTTCTGTGTAATCTGAAAATTACCCATGAACCATTTCTGTGGACCATAGTACCATTCGGCGGAACGCAGGCCCAATCCGTTACTGGTGGGACGAATCAACCGATCGTATCGTGAATAATCCGAAGTCTCCGAATAATAGAGTCCCAAATCGTATTTCCAGGTGCTGCTTGGCCTGTAGGAAAACTTTTGAAGAAAATTCAATTGGTCATAACCCGTAACTACCTGTTTCCTTGGATCATCATTGGTTACAAGCACATCGGTCCCGTTCTCGGTGATGACGTAATTGTTTCTCAAATACGAATCCGGACCGTGTTTGCCCATTTTCAGATCATCAAAATTGTTGTAGGTGAAGCTGGTATACGATGCCCATTTTTTCTGCCCAAAATTAAAATCGATGTGGGCCGTATTCTCATTGTTGGCCGTGGAAAACCTATAATCGGCATTCCCAGTGATGGTCAGGCTATCGGTATAGGAAAAATGGGGTTGTTTCGTGTAGAAACTCATCACCCCTCCAATGGCATCGCTGCCATAGATAACAGAACCAGGACCGAAGGTAATCTCGGTCTTTTTAACGGTGAAGGGATCAATGGAAATCACGTTTTGAAGGTTACCTCCCCTAAAAATAGCGTTGTTCATCCGAACACCATCCACCGAAAGGAGCAACCGATTGGTGGAAAATCCCCTGATCATGGGGCTGCCTCCACCCAATTGACTTTTTTGAACGAATACCTTTCCACTGTTCTGTAAAAGATCGGCAGAAGTCTGAGGGGTGGTAAAAGCGATGCTTCGATCGTCAAGGGTTTCTACTTTTTGTGGAATCTGCTTTTTTTGCTGCTCCCATTTGGAAACGGACATGACCACTTCTTGAAGCTGTTCCGTTTTTTGATGAAGGTACACTCGGTTACCTCTTTTGGCAAGCTGCGATTTAGTGGTTACAAAGGTTTCATAACTGATGTGCTTGAACGTAATTTTTTCATCGTTTGAAAAAACATCCAAGTTGATTTTACCATTGGCATCCGAAACGGTGGACTTAGACTGATCCTTGTTGAAAACGGCAATATTGTCAATAGGAACTCCGGTATCGGCATCCAATACGGTGGTTTCTTGAGCAAAAAGGGCAATGGAAAAAAATAAAAGAATTAAGGTTGAGGTTGGTTTTAGGTTACGCATTATTAATTGAACACTGCATTTAATACGGCGAGGGACTTCGGTTCCCTGAATCCGTGCACATGCAATCGGTAGAACAGTATCACCATTTTTAAGAGTTCCCGCCTGTTAGACTTAGTTAGTTGTATCGCATTTAATGCATCAAAATTCGTGCCTAAAAATTTCTTAAAATCCAACAATATTTCGCTATGCATCAATGGGTTAAGTGATGGTGATGGGCAAAATTCCCCTTCCTGAAGATCAAAAAAAGGCAAATCTTGAAGAGATGTATCCGGATAGAACCCCAAATACTTGCTCAGGTTGAGCAAAAACAGGATATGGTAATCGGGCGGCAGGGGATGCGCATCCAGCCATTGCAAGCTATACTCCAAATAATTGAAAAGACTTTGATCCTGCTCTTGTTCATGGATGCTGTTGCCCAACATTTCGGCCAAAAAAAGCACCACGCTATTCTTTACAATATCGGTGTGGAGCGTTTTGTAGGGAACGGCCACCTTCACCTCACGGATACTTTCCAGAGTACCCTTGTTCTTATGGTAGGCTTCAATTTCCAATTGCATCAATGGAAGGAAATAGGCGGATTTCAACTTCCCTTTTTTGGAGGCCAAGACCCCCTTCAACAAATAGGACTTTAACCCATCCGATTCGGTAAAGGCGCGAACGATCAAACTGGTATCCCCATATTTCAGGGAGGAGAGAACAATGGCCTTGGTTGTTACTTGCATGGGCTAAAAAAAGAAGCAGTTACCGGAAGTGTAAAAATAAACACAACTTCCGGCAACTGCCAACCAAAAACCATTCTAGATGGTCTAAACTATATGACCCCTTGGGCCAACATGGCGTCTGCAACCTTTACGAAACCAGCAATATTGGCTCCTTTAACATAGTTGCAATAACCCCCTTCTTCTTGACCGTATTGGATACAGGCATCGTGGATTCCAGACATAATGCCTTTTAAACGTTCATCAACTTCCTCACGGGTCCAGCTGATACGAAGCGAGTTTTGGGACATTTCCAAACCTGAAGTGGCCACACCACCTGCGTTGGATGCTTTACCAGGAGCAAACAAGATCTTGGCATTATGGAATGCATGTACCGCTTCCGGGGTAGAAGGCATATTGGCTCCTTCCGCCACGGCAATACATCCATTTTTGATCAAGATGGCGGCATCATCACCGTTCAACTCGTTTTGTGTAGCACAAGGAAGTGCAATGTCACAACTTACTTTCCATGGGGTTTCACCCTTGTGAAAGGAAGCTGAAGCATATTTATCCGCATATTCGGAAATACGACCACGCTTGTTGTTCTTCAAGTCCATGACGAAGGCCAACTTGTCCGCATCAATACCATCCTTATCTAAAATATAACCGCTGGAATCGGACAACGTCAACACCTTTCCTCCCATTTGAAGTACTTTTTCGGCAGCATACTGGGCCACGTTTCCTGATCCGGAAATGACCACTTTCTTGCCTTTGAAAGATTCCCCTTTGGTTTTAAGCATACTATCGGCAAAGTAAACGGTTCCATAACCGGTAGCTTCCGGACGGATCAATGATCCACCCCAAGAAAGACCTTTTCCGGTCAATACACCTGTAAACTCATTTCGGATTTTCTTGTACATCCCAAAAAGGAACCCGATCTCACGGGCACCTACCCCAATATCCCCTGCAGGAACGTCGGTATTCGGACCTATATGACGGCAAAGCTCGGTCATGAAAGCATGGCAAAAACGCATGATCTCATCATCCGATTTTCCTTTTGGATCAAAATCGGAACCCCCTTTACCTCCACCCATTGGAAGGGTGGTCAAACTATTTTTGAAGACTTGCTCAAACGCCAAGAACTTCAATACGCTGGCATTCACGGTTGGGTGAAAACGAAGTCCCCCTTTGTATGGGCCGATTGCGGAGTTCATTTGGATACGGTATCCACGGTTTACATGGATCTCCCCTGCATCATCAACCCACGCCACTCGGAACGAAATCAATCGCTCTGGCTCCACCATGCGCAAAAGGATATTCTTCCCATGATAAATGTCGTGCTGAACAATGTACGGAATCACAGTTTCCGCTACTTCCTGCACGGCTTGAATGAATTCAGGTTCATGACCGTTTCTGGCCTTCACCTCATCCATAAATGCTTTGATTTTTTCTTCCATATTCGGATTAAAATTAGTTGTCCCCTCGCACTGGCTCTGGGGTGATTTTTAGTGAATTATGAATTTGACGGCAAAATTATATTATTTCCATAATTTGAACATTTATTTTTTATAAATTTTTCAAAATGTTTAGGTGAGGGCTTGCTCCAAATCGTCCATTAAATCCTCTACATCCTCAATGCCCACACTCAACCGGATCAAGGCATCTACCACTCCGCTTTTTTCCCGTTCTTCTTTTGGAATGCTCGCATGCGTCATACTGGCTGGGTGGCCGGCCAAACTTTCCACACCACCTAACGACTCAGCAAGGGTAAATATTTTCAGTTTCTCCACAATTTTTATGGCATCTTGATAGCTTCCGCCTTTGGGTATGAAGGAAATCATCCCACCAAATCCACTCATTTGATTCTTGGCCACTTTGTGATTGGGATGGTTCTCAAAACCAGGCCAATACACCTTTTCTATTTTTGGATGGTTGTTGAGAAAGTGAGCAATGGCCTCCCCATTTTCACAGTGCCGCTGCATTCGAACGTGCAGCGTTTTGATTCCGCGGAGGGTCAAAAAACTATCCATTGGGCCACAAACGGCTCCACTGGCATTCTGGATAAAATACAATCGGTCTGCCAATTCCTTGTCGCTAACCACCAAGGCTCCCACGACCACATCACTGTGCCCGCCCAAATATTTGGTGGCCGAATGCATTACAATATCGACACCAAGATCCAACGGTCTTTGTAGATACGGAGTGGCAAAGGTGTTGTCCACCGCCAGCAACAAACCGTGCTTTTTGGTGATTTCGGAAACAGCTTTTAGGTCGATAATATTCATCATCGGGTTGGTTGGCGTTTCTACCCAAACCAACTTGGTCTTCTCATTGATTTGTGACGAAATGTTGTTCACATCGCTCATATCCACAAACCGAAAAGTGATCCCAAATTTTTCATAGACCCTTTTAAAGAGTCGGTAACTGCCTCCATAAAGGTCACTTGTTGAAATGACCTCATCACCCGGTGACAGCAATTTTATGACCGCATCAATAGCCGCCAATCCACTACCGAAGGCCATACCGTATTCTCCATTTTCAATACTGGCCAATGCCTTTTCCAAAGCCGTTCGGGTGGGGTTGGCGCTTCTGGAATATTCATAACCCAAATGCCCTCCCGGAGTGGATTGGGCATAAGTAGAGGTTTGATAAATTGGAGGCATCACGGCGCCATAGGCTTTATCCGGATGTTGCCCACCGTGTATAGTCTTACTGTTGAATTTTAACTCTTTTTTGCTCATATGGGTCCTTTCTACCTACAAATGTATCGTTATCTTTCGGCGTTTTCAATGAAGTCTTATTTTTGAAAGCTTTAAAACCCCAGTCCATGAAAAAATGCCTTGGCGTAATCTTGATACTTTCTTTTGTTTTTGGTTGTGAAACGGAAAGCAAACTTACTTTTGACACCCTTCAACTTGCAGGTGAAAACTGCAAAAATTGCCCAAAAATTGACATTACCATCCCCAATGCCATGGAGGAATCTTCCGTGGCCACGGCCATCAACAGATCTTTGAGCGAGGAAATTATTTCGCTCCTTTCATTCACTGCGGATGGAGACATTGATAGCATTGACAAGGCCATTGCTTCCTTTAGTGATAGTTATAAAGAAATAAAGGAAAAATTTCCAGAGGAACCGGCTTGGGAAGCCCAAATCGATGGAGAAGTGGTGTATGAGGATGCGAACATTGTAACCATCAAATTGAACTCTTATTCTTTTACCGGGGGTGCCCATGGATATGCCTCCACCTCTTTTTTGAATTTTGATAAAGTGGAAGGAACGGAGTTGGAAAACTACGATCTATTTGAAGATTATGAGGGGTTTGCCCAATTCGCCGAAGCCCAATTTCGGAACCAGGAAAAAATTCCACAGGACAAAAACATCAATGCCACTGGATTTATGTTCGAAGGCGATGCGTTCCATTTAGCTCAAAATTTGGGCTACACCCCAAAAGGAATACAAATGGTGTACAACCAGTACGAAGTGGCTTCCTACGCAGATGGACCCATTGTATTGACACTTTCTTTTAAGGACATCAACAAATTCTTGAAATTCAAGACCATTAAACCCTAACAATCCCTTTCCAAAGCGTGCTTTAAGGCCAATATGGCACCGAGGTGCAAGCCTTCATGGAAAACATTGAAAGCTAGGGCATCTTCCGCACTGCTCAATCCAATTTTAACCGAGGTCATGTATTCTTGAAAGTTGTTGAACCTGCCGTGTTCGTAATCCAGTTGAATGTGTTTGATCGTGCTGAACAAGTAGGCATCTATTTTCTCCATTTCTGCTTTGGAAGGCTCACCGTTTGGGAAAGTTCCCTTTCGGTATTTATCAATCAATTCCTTTTCAATGGTAAAATCACGACCGCTTAACCCGTACATCAGTAATTGTGGAGTTACCACTACATGGGCAATGTTCCACCAAATGTTATTGTTGAATCCTTCGGGAATCCTGAAAAGGTCCTCATGTGGGGTATTATGCAGAAAATCATGAAGTATCTTTCTGTTTTTCAGCAAGATGTCGAATAATTTTTCCATGACATGGTTTTATTTGGTTCGATAAAACTAGTCTTAAAATTCGAAAAGCACCTATGACAAATCAACAAAAATGAACATTTCAAAGAAATAAAACACCTTGGTCAAAACCTGTTGAATTTACCTTTTCTTCATATGAAATGGAGTAAATTTGCCTTCCTTTGGCAATTCATCACCAAAATATCATGAAAAAAATTTACCACTTGGGCAGTTGCTCAACCTGTCAGCGCATTCTTAAAGATTTGGAACCTTTGGACGGGGTGCTACTTCAAGAAATCAAATCGGAACCCATGACAGCCGCACAAGTTGATGAAATGAAGGAATTAGCAGGAAGTTACGAAGCCCTCTTTAGCAAAAGGGCCATGCTGTTTCGGCAAAAAGGTCTTCATGAGAAAGCACTTTCCGAACAGGATTACAGGGAATTGATCTTGGAGCACTATACCTTTCTGAAAAGACCTGTCATTCTAGTTGATGGGAAGATTTTTGTGGGTAACGCCAAGAATACGGTCCAAGCGGCCAAGGAAGCGTTGCATCCATGAGTAAAAGAACCCTGGCCATATTGGCTGCCATTGGGGCCACAACCATCTATGGCATTAACCATACTGTGGCCAAAGGGGTTATGCCCACCTATGTTCAGCCCTTTGGCTTTATTTTATTGAGGGTCACCGGCGCCGCCATCCTTTTTTGGATCATCTCCATTTTTGGCCCCAAGGAAAAAATTGAACGTAAAGATTGGGGTCGGATTTTGGCATGCTCCGCCTTGGGCATGGTAATAAATATGCTTTCCTTTTTTAAAGGGCTACAACTTTCCACACCCATCAATAGTGCGGTGTTGGTAACCATCACTCCTATTATTGTTGTGATTTTGTCCGCTTTGTTTTTGAGTGAAAGAATCACTTTAAACAAGGGTCTTGGGGTATTCCTTGGTTTTGTAGGCGCACTAGGGCTTATTCTTTTTGGGGTCGAAATTAGACAGGATGCACCCAATATTCCATTCGGTAATTTTCTGTTGATCGTGAATGCCTCCTCTTATGGTGCCTACCTGATCGTTGTAAAAAAACTGATTGAAAAATATCACCCCTTCACCTTGATGAAATGGTTGTTCACCATTGCCATCGTCATTAATCTGCCCATTACCTTGCCTGAAGTTATGCAAATGGATTGGGCCAACATCCCATTGTGGGCCTATGGTTCCATTGCCTTTGTGGTCATCGGCACCACTTTTACCACTTACCTGTTCAATGTTTTTGCCCTGACCCAACTCAAGGCCTCTACCGTTGGGGCTTTTGTTTACCTTCAACCTTTGGTCGGAATCATATTTGCCCTAATCGCGGGAAAGGACCACCTCACTTTAATAAAAGTGGCCGCCACAGCACTAGTTTTTATAGGTGTGTATTTGGCCAGTAAAAAGCCAAAACCTAATCTGGGGTAGTTGTACAGTTTTCTTCCAGATAGCTATAGATCCTGAGGGACTTGTACAAACTTTCGGGTGTCCTCCTTGGTCAAAACCTTAAAATCATTAGATTGTTCCATGGCCTGGAACGCTTCCAAAAATTCTACGGGAAGACCTTTCAACTTTCGCTCCTTCAAATCGATCCAAGCACCCATCATCTCACAACGGGCAAAATTTTTGCCTTTGAAATCGTAAAAGTTGTGCCGGAACTCAAAGAACATTCCATCCTCGCTCATCCCTACAAATTCCAAGGAAACTTTTACCGGTCTGCCAGGGAAGGCCTCCTTAAAATAATAGACGTGTTCATAGAAAACCACAGGCCCAATATTGTGGATGGCCATGCTCACCTGGTTGAAGCCCAACTGGCCCAAATACGCCATACGGGTATGGCTCATAAAGTTGATATAGGCCGAATTGGCCATATGGCGATTGGCATCCAAATCGCTCCAACGAATCTCAAATTCTTTAAAAAACATAGCAGGTTATTTTGTTATGCATGCATAATAATTGTAAAAATAGCATAGTTTTGAAGAACTGTTCCCATACAGTTGTGGAATAGTTTTTATTTTTAATCATAGTTTAACATCACGCCATGAGCCAAAAAGCCGATTTCATCCAGAACCTTTCCTTACCCGTTGTTGCCGCCCCCATGTTTTTGATCTCGGGGCCTAAATTGGTGATCGAATGTTGCAAGAATGGTATCGTCGGTACTTTTCCGGCATTGAACCAACGCACCAGTGAAGGTTTTGAGGAATGGCTCATCGAAATCAAATCCGAACTCCAAAAATTTGAGGAACAAACGGGCAAAAAAGCGGCTCCCTTCGGGGTAAACTTGGTGGTGCATCCCACCAATCCACGGTTGGAGGCCGATGTTCGACTCTGTATGAAACACAAAGTGCCCTTGGTCATCACCTCCCTGGGTGCCGTAAGCATGGTGGTGGATGCCATTCACAGTTATGGTGGCTTGGTCTTTCATGACATCATCAAAAAAAGACATGCCGAAAAAGCGGCCGAAGCTGGTGTGGATGGATTGATCCTCGTATCAGCAGGTGCGGGTGGACATGGAGGCACCTTAAATCCCATGAGTTTAATCACCGAAGTGAAAAAATTCTTCCATAAGACCATTTTGCTTTCGGGATGCATCAGCACTGGACGGGACATTGCCTCTGCTATGCAAATGGGGGCCGATCTGGCCTATATGGGTACTCGTTTTATCAATACGGAAGAAAGTCAGGCTACGCCAGAATACCGACAAATGATCATTGACGCAGGAGCAAGTGACATTGTCTATACCGCTTCCATTTCCGGGGTGCATGCCAACTTTTTGGCCGCCAGCCTTAAGGCAGCAGGCATTACTGAAGAGGATTTGAAGAAAGATACCAAAATCGACTTTGGCAAGGAACTCAACACCGAGGCCAAAGCTTGGAAGACCATTTGGTCCGCTGGACAAGGAGCTACGGCTATTGATGATGTACTTCCTGTTTCCAAACTCGTTCAAAAGTTGAAGGGCGAGTTCAAATTGGCCATAGAAGAGCAGACCAAACTTCTTGAAACCTACGCCAAAGATTAAACAGCCCCATGCCACAAATCGCCTCCAATTATAAACCACCCTTGTTTTTCCGAAATGGTCATTTGGCCACCATTTATTCGGGAATCATCCGATCCGTGAACGGAGTGGTGCAAAAAAGGGAGCGGTTGATCCTTTCCGATGAGGATTTTTTAGATCTGGACTGGAGCGAGGCAACTCAACCAACAGAAAAATTGGTCATCCTGCTACACGGATTGGAAGGTGACGGACAACGGCCTTACATTACCGGAAGTGCCAAAATCCTGAATGAGAATGGTTACGATGCCTGTGCCGTGAATTACAGGGGCTGCAGTGGGGAAACCAACCGTTTGTATCGCTCCTATCACAGTGGTGCTACGGAAGATTTGATTGAAGTCATCGACCACATTCTCAACACAAGAAACTACAGTGAAATTTATTTAAAAGGCTTCAGTTTGGGTGGCAACCTTTTACTGAAATATTTGGGAGAGGGCAACCCAGTACCCAAAGAAATGAAGGGTGCCGTAGCGGTTTCCGTGCCCTGTAGCCTGCACAATTCCTGCACACAATTACTCAGCCCAAAAAATGTGTTGTATGCCAAGAGGTTCAAAAGGAATTTATTGGATAAGCTGAGGCAAAAGCAACAATTGTTCCCGGAGCGCATCACCAATGCCGACATTAGAATGATTAAGACGCTAAAGGATTTTGATGACATCTACACCAGTCGCGCCCATCAATTTAAGGATGCACTGGATTATTATGAGCAATGTAGTTCGCTTCAATTTTTACCCAATATCGCTGTACCAAGTTTGATCATCAACGCCAAGGACGATTCTTTCCTTGGTCCCGAATGCTATCCATTTAAAGAAGTAGAAAACAATGCCAATCTTTATTTAGAGACCCCAACTTATGGTGGTCACGTCGGTTTCTGGGGCAAAAACAATATTACCTACACGGAAAAACGGGCCTTGGATTTTTTCGATTCCCTTTGAATTGATCGCCCTGTGAGATTCAAAACAAAAAACTGCCCGATTATTACGGCCTAATGCCTATCTTAGTAGCTACATTTTACACAAACAAACATCAATTGAGCAAATAATGAAAAAAGTAGTTCTATTCTTGGCCTTGGGTGCCATGATTGCAAGTTGCGGCGGAAAAAAGGAAGAGAAGAAAGATGGTTTTGAAGTAAGTAGAACCAAAACCGAGGATGCCAAGGCTCCAACCAGTCAGGAAGTTCCAGTAGACTTGAGCAATAAGGGCGTTGGCCCCATCAAGAGCGTGGAATTTGGCGCTGAAATTGACCAAGCCATGGCCGATAGGGGTAAAGGGAAATTCGAGTCTATCTGCGTGGCTTGCCACATGATCGACCAAAGAATGATCGGTCCTGCCCTTAAAGGTGTTTATGACAGAAGAAGCCCAGAGTGGGTCATGAACATGATCTTGAACCCTGATGGTATGTTGAAAGAAGATCCTATCGCCAAAGCATTGCTAAAAGAATACAACAATGCCATCATGTTGAACCAAAATCTTTCCGAAGAGGATGCACGTGATGTAGCGGAGTACTTGAGGACGCTATAATAACCGACCTAAATTTTTTAAAATGCTGTTGTTTAATTGGTTAAGCAACAGCATTTTTTTATTTTAGGGTAAATCAAAAGCCATGAAAAAAATCCTTTTTACCCTAGTCTGCTCTCTTTCGCTACTTTTTGCACATGCCCAGGATATTCAAGGGGCATGGACCACTACCGAATCGGATGGCAAAGGAAGTGAAATGGAACACGTGCTCATTTTTGCCAACAATTATTTCTCCGAAGGGATTTTTGAAAAACAATCAGGGAAGTTTTTGGGAACCAAAGGGGGCAGTTTCCAACTTAGTGAAGGGGTATTGCAACTCCTTTTTGAATTCTCTACCATTGATTCTGCGATGGTTGGAAAAACCGATGCGGTTACCTTCAAAATAAACGGTGAAGAACTTGAACTTGGAAAATGGACGTGGAAGCGATTGGACAACGGAACCCCGGGAGATCTTCACGGCGCTTGGTTGATTTCTGGCAGAAAACAAGATGGCCAAATCGTGAAACGCGATACTTCAGGACCCAGAAAAACTATGAAAATCCTGTCCGGCACCCGATTTCAATGGATTGCCTACAACACCGAAACCAAACAATTTATGGGAACAGGTGGCGGAACCTACACCACCGTAGATGGAAAATATACCGAAAACATAGGTTTCTTCTCTAGGGACGACTCACGTGTGGGGGCTAGCCTTCAATTTGATTACGAACTAAAGGATGGGGATTGGCACCATTCCGGACTGAGCAGCAAAGGCGATCCCATTTACGAAGTGTGGAGCCTCAGAAATCCTTAATCACCAATCTTATCCATTTATTAACAGAGGAGAGTAAGGGTTGAAAATCAATTTTTTAGTATTTTTCTGAAACATTAACCATTAATTTCCGTACAATGAAAATCGCTGTTATCATTGCCTTTATGGCCATGGTACTGGCAGACTCCTGCAATAGGGCTGCATCCAGTGCCGATGGACTTTATGGCACTACTTGGGAACTGGAATACATTACTGGTCCCCGTATTGCCTTTGAAGGGCTCTTCCCAGAAAAAAAACCTCAGATTACCTTTGACCAAGAAACCCAAAAAGTTTCCGGCACCGATAGTTGCAATGGCTATTCTGCTGATTATGTGATCGAAGAGAACACTATTTCTTTTGGGGAACCTGGCCCTACCACCATGATGTTCTGTGGGGGCAGTGAGCGCCAATTCCTTCAAATGATGGAAAAAATAGATGGGTTTTCCTTTGAGGATGACAAGCTCAATCTTCTGATGGGAGATATTCCCATGATGCGTTTCAAAAAAGTGGCGCCATGAAAAAAATCCTTTTTGCAATCGTAGCATTGGTGTGCTTTTCCAGTTGTGTGGAAAAGAAAAAGGAAGTACCTGAAATGGAACCCGCCGAAGAACAACCGGATTCCACACCAGTGCGAAAAATAGAACCCATCGCCATGGAAATAGACGGCAGTTATTTTAAGGCCACGGGCACTGAACCTTTTTGGGGCCTAAAGATCTATGACAACAAGGTGGAACTCAAAACTATGGAAGACACCATCGTTACACCACCTTCCCCTCCCATTTTGGCACAGGATGCCAACATTAAAATGTTCCGTATCCAGACCGAGGCCACTAAAATGGATATCATCATCGCCCACAAGGAATGCACCAATGCCATGTCGGGCGAGGTGTCTCCCTACACAGTGACCATCTCCTATAAATCTACAGGATCGGATGAAAGTCAAGCGTTGGAAGGCTGCGGCACCTATGTTACCGATTATAGGCTGCACGATATTTGGGTATTGGAAGAAATGAAGGGGGCCAAGGTGTCCAAAGCTGATTTTAATGGACAAGATGTACCCAACATGGAAATCAACATAAACAACAACCGATTTTCTGGATTTTCAGGATGCAACCGCATGACCGGAAGCCTTTTTTATGAAAAGGACCTGCTGCGCTTTTCCCAAGTGGCCTCCACCCGAATGGCCTGCCCCAACATGGAGAAGGAGTCTGAATTTTTGACCGCCCTGCAAGCCAGTACCCAATTTAAAGTGGAAAACAACAGACTATATCTTTCCAATGGTTCCGAAACCCATTTGCTCACCTTCAAAAAAATAGACTGATCATGAAAAAAATAGTTTTTACATCCCTTGTCCTGCTTTTGGTATTTGCTTGCAAGTCCAAGGAAACCAAAGAAGTGGACAGCGAAGCACCGGAAACCGTGGCTCCTCCCCAACCAGTTCCCACTTTGGAAGAAGGTTGTTACACCTATGAAGGCAATGGCAACAAGGTGGTTTTGGAAATTACCCATATTAATGAAACAGTGCTGGGCAACCTCAGTTATGCCCTTTCTGAAAAAGATGCCAATGCCGGGACGTTTGCGGGTGAGCTGCTGGACAGCGTGCTTATTGGCAAATACACCTTTATGTCCGAAGGGACCCAAGGCAATACTCGAGAGGTGGCCTTTTTGTTTAAGGATGGGCAATTGATCGAGGGGTATGGCGAACTGGACGAGACCGGAACAGCTTTTAAGGACAAAAACGCGCTGAGTTTTAGTTCTTCCATGCCATTATCCAAAATGGATTGTGAACCTTGATCGAATTGTATTATAGGTTAGAAGAAGATCAAATACATTGATTGTATACCATATTGGGCGTATAGAGATGTATTTTACGTCTATATAAACAAGTTGTAACCAATTTGAAGAAAGTCATATTCTGAAAAATTTAAGTCTAATTTTTAATGATAAATAAGAGAAAAACAGATATAACTTTTAAGTTTTTGATTCAAGCACTTTATGGTCAAAACGATTATTATAAATTAAAACATTCTCAAACAGTTGCGAAAACAAAACGTTATTATTTGAAAATTCTTGAAACATTTTCAATAGCAATAAATGAAACGATTGTTATTTCTGACAAAACTCATATGGAATTGTTGAATTCTATAATTCTGGAAGGAAAGGAAAGATTGAAAACTTTAAGCACATTTGATTCAGTTGACAATTCTTTTATAACTACCCAAACTGAATTGATATTTCAATTAATTGGAAATAATCCAACAAGAAATTTCGAAAAAAATGTACCAAATCGAAAAAATAAATGGAAACTAAATGGACATAGACAAATTCAATACACTCAAACAAATGAGCAAAAACTGAATCAGATTTATAGCTTAGTTCAATCTAAATATCGTGATAGATTCCCAAACTTTATTGATGATTTCTTTCATAAAATTTATATGGATGAATGTCAAAGTGACTTTCGGAATTTAATGAATTGGATAAAAATGAATCATTCAGATATTTATTCTGAAATTATATAAAAACCGGTTACAACAATGGCTATAAGTAATTGCTTGTTCTCACCCACCTCTGAAAATCCTTTTTACAATACCTTTACTCGATATGAAAAAATCCCAATTCAATACCATTCGCCTAATTTTCCTATTGCTAATCATTTCGTCCATCAAAGCACAAAACATGGAACTTCCCTATAAAGAAATCCCTACCCCTCCTGCAACCTATGAACCTGGTAATTTGGTGGCCAGAATGATAGACGGCCTTGGCTATCGGTTTTATTGGGCCACGGAAGGATTAACGGAACAGGATCTGGCCTACAAACCCTCTACGGATGGCAGGACCATTTTGGAAACCATGGAACATATCTATACCATGTCCAACAACATTTTGCTGGCCCCAGATGCCCAACCTTTTGAAAAAGCCTTGTTTCCCACCAACCTTCCGTATGAAGAACTTAGGGCCAAAACCTTGCAAAACCTACAGGCTGCAAGTGGCAAAGTATTGGGAAAAAGTGCAGAGGATCTGGGAAAATTCAAGGTGATCTTTAAAAGAGGGGAGCAAGAATCGGAGTTTGCCTTTTGGAACCTCATCAACGGCATGATCTCCGATTGTATCTACCACACCGGACAAATTACGTTAATGCGAAGGGCCAGCGGCAACCCACAAAACCCCAAAGTAAACCCGTTTTTAGGACAGACCAAAGGCGATTAAGCCCCCTTCTTTGTAACATTTCTTGAAAATCCGTCACCAATAATAAAACGTTTTGGTCTATGGGTTCTGCAAGTCAACCAATGTTAGTGGTCAAGGCCAACCGCGCTTTATTGCGTAAACGGCGTAGTTTCAAAGAAATTCGAGAAGCTTACGAAGGCTATGTGAACGACACCGAACTGAAGTTCAGAGAACTAACCCCGTTTGAGCAAAAGAAAATACGGGACAAGATCATTCAACAGGCCAAAAGAGATCGATGGCTTGAAATTCAAAACTACTTTTTTGCCCTGCTGATTTTGGTCGCCCTTGGGTTCTTTTTTTATTTGCTGTTCATCGAGTAGGCAACAATCAGTCGATTTTATCGACCACAACCTTATAGGTTGGATCTTCCAAAACGTTTACCTCGATAATGTCATCGGCATTGGCCAAAAGGCGTTGACAGTCCTTACTCAAATGTTTCAGGTGGAGTTTTTTGCCCACTTTCCGGTAGCGCTCCGTAATCTTGTTTACGGCTTCAATAGCAGACATGTCCACCAAACGACTTTCCGCAAAATCGATGATGACCTCGTCGGGATCGTTCAGCACATCAAACTTTTCAGCAAAAAGGGTGGTGCTCCCAAAGAAGAGCGGCCCATAGATCTCGTAATGTTTGATGCCTTTTTCATCCACATACTTTCTCGCCCTGATCCGTTTTGCATTGTCCCAAGCGAACACCAAGGCAGAAATAATCACCCCCACCAACACGGCCAAGGCCAAATTGTGCAGGAACACGGTCACCAAGGTAACCAGTACCATCACCAATACATCCGATTTGGGCATACGGCGGAAGGTTTTTAAACTGGCCCACTCAAAGGTGCCCAATGCCACCATGATCATCAACCCGGTCAGGGCTGCCATGGGTACTTTTTCAATCAAACTGGAACCGAACATGATGAATACCAAGAGCATCAACGCTGCAAAAATTCCTGAAAGCCTGGCCCTAGCCCCGTTGGAAGTATTGATCAAACTTTGCCCGATCATGGCACAACCGCCCATCCCCGAGAAAAATCCGGATAAGATATTGGCCGTTCCCTGGGCCACAGCTTCCTTGTTGCCCCTGCCTCGGGTTTCGGTAATTTCATCCACAATGTTAAGCGTCAACAAACTCTCGATCAAGCCAACCCCAGCCACAATCGCCGCAAAGGGAAAAATGATTTTCAAGGTCTCCCAAGTAAAAGGAAGATCGGGAATATGAAATGGAGGAAACGTTCCCTGAATGGAGGCGATATCACCAATGGTACGGGTGTCCAATCCCAAGAAAAACACAATCCCGAACACCACCAAAATAGCGGCCAAGGATGCAGGAACCACTTTCGTTAATTTGGGCAATCCCCAAATAATCAACATCGTCAACAACACCAATCCCAAGAAAATGAAAAGCGTGCTACCTGTTAACCAATCTCCTTCCGGGGTTTTGAACTGAGCCATCTGCGACATAAAAATGATGATGGCAAGGCCGTTCACAAATCCGAAAATTACCGGATGGGGCACCAAACGCATCAACTTGCCCAACCGAAGGAATCCGGCCAAAAGCTGTAAAATTCCTGCAAGCACCACCGTGGCAAACACATATTCCACCCCATATTGCTGGGCCAAGGTTACGATTACCACCGCAACAGCACCTGTGGCCCCAGAGATCATTCCCGGTCTACCTCCCAAAATAGAGGTGACCAATCCCATCACAAAGGCGGCGTACAATCCGGTCAATGGGGACAGACCTGCAATGAAGGCAAATGCAATGGCTTCCGGCACGAGTGCCAAGGCCACGGTAAGGCCCGATAAGATCTCTGTTCGGTAGTTTACCTTTTGGGAAAAATCAAAAAGGTTGAGGTACTTTTTCATGGCTTCTTTCTTGAAGCCGGCAAAAATAGGGTTATTAAAGGGAAGACCCTAATGGCCTCCCCATTTTTAAGGATTTGACAATCTACCAGTTAGTCAAACCCAATAACTTTTCGCCAAGCGCACTTAATTTTGCGTTATCGTACCTCGTTTGCTCCCATTTTCTGGGATCCCCTGGAAAGGCGTAGCCCTCTGGAGCAATTCGGTTCTTCCAAGAATTGATGCGCCATTGCCGCATCTCGTCGTTATCCTCCTCGGCAGGCATCATGGAAATGTATTGGGCAATGCGCACTTTGTCCCCTGATTTATTCGGACGGATGCCGTGGGGTTGGGTACTGTTGAATATCATGAGGTCACCTGCTTCCAATTTCACTTTTACGATTTTATCCTCCAGTCCAGTGACATCTGGTTGAAAGTGATCTCGATCTTCGGGCTGGGTCAGTTTCCAGGTATCGTAATTTCGGTACAACCAGGGAATGCATTGAAAACCTCCCATATTTTCATCCGTTTGGTCGGCCAAGGCCAAAACTCCCTGAACGTTTTGGGGTCGGGTCTCTGGATCGTAATCCCAATGGATGAACCCTTTTCTATTTTCCCCAGGTCGCTGTGGAATGTTCAAATTGGCCCGATCGATGGTCACCCACAGTTTTTCGGTGCCCCAGATGTCCACAAAGGCATCGTACACCTTTTGGGTCTGACGGTTGTTCCACAAATGTTGATGGTTATAGACCTCTACCATCCCGGTTCCCGTCAATTCCTTCATCTTCATTTCGGCACGGGCAGGGGCGTACCAGGTTTCTGGGTCGTTGGGGTCTTTTTCATCGAACTCCCAAATAAAATCGGCCGTTGCCTGGGCCTGTTCCCGAGGCACCGCATTCTTGATCACAATGTATCCGTTCTCTATCCAAAAAGCCCAATCTTCTTCCGATAAAACCCTTAAGGGTTTTCCGTTGGATCGGTCGTTCAATCTGATCTTGCTACTGGTAGCGGTAGAAGGGTTGCCTGGAATATTTTCGTGGGCCTTGTTGGCCATTTCCACCTTCATTTGTTGTTGCATCATATCGTTTCTGTTTTTTAGGTTCAAAATTGAATTATTCAAAACTAGGGGGATGGTTTAAGGGTTTCCACCGTGACATTGACCAAATTTTGAACTTTATTGACTTTTATTTCCTAAATTGAAATTATAAAAGACAATAAATTGAAAATTCAACTCGAAAACATACAACCGAACGACAAGAGTTCCTTTCATTTATTGCACAATCCGAAGCTGAACGATCTGTTCTTCTGGCATTTTCATCCGGAGTTTGAACTGGTTTATATTGAAGGGGTCAACGGGAAACGGCATGTGGGCCATCATTTGTCCAACTTTACCGGAAGTGACCTAGTCCTGATCGGTTCCAACATTCCCCATTTGAATTTTGATCATGGCATCCGGACGGAATACCACAAGGAGGTGTTGCACATCAGTGCTTCCTTTAAAGAAAAGGTGTTCAGTGAAATCGAGGAACTGGAAGATGTTTATGAGCTTTTGGAAAAATCGCAACACGGCATTGCCTTTTATGGGGAGACGAAAAAAACCGTGGGACAGATTATGAAACAATTACAGCCCATGACCCGGTTTGGACAGTTTTTGGAGATTTTGAAACTGCTAAAAATCTTGGCGAAAAGCAATGAGTTTGAACTGTTGCATACCAACCCCATCATCAACGATAAGGCGAACAAACAGCAACAACGGTTGCAGCAAGTGTATTCCTATATTGATGAAAATTATTCCCAAAAAATTGAATTGGACGATATGGCCCAGCAAGTAAATTTGGGCAAGGAGGCTTTCTGCAGATATTTTAAGCAGAACACGGGCAGTACGTTCACCCAATTTTTGAACCAATACCGTATCACCCAGGCCAAGCGCCTTTTATTGGCCGGAAGAAACATCACCGAAACCTGCTACGAATGTGGTTTTGAGAGTCTTTCCTATTTTAATAGGACGTTTAAAAAAATCAGTGGGGAAAACCCATCGACCTACAAACAGAAACAGTCCTAAAAAGAACCGCCCCAAGTATTGCTACTTGGGGCGGCACTTAACTAAATAACCAACCAAAAAAACTATTAGTATAGTCGAACATTTCTGTTCTTCCTTACATATCTCGTTGTCGGGTTACGTTCATGGTCGGGTTAGTGATCTTAGAACGTTTTTTACCCGCATCTCCTGATTTCAAAAACTGCATGTATCCTCTTCCTGTAAACTCATAGACCGTTCCGCTGGACACATGGTACAACTCTATTGTACTGTCATTAATAACGTACAACTCAAAATAATCATTGCCCAGGAAGTCATAATCCAGTGTTAAAGTTTTCAGGGTGGCATCGTTGGCCACATCATACACTTCATAATCGCCTTCATAGTCCCATTGAATGTTGGAAATCGGGATTCCATTTCCATCAATGGAAGACCTGAAATACCCACCGCCATCGGAGAAGAACTGAAGGTAATTTTCCTCGTCAAAATCGTTCAAGGCGCCAACTTCACTGGTATAGGTTTTCTCCCAAACCTGATATTCCTGCAAAAAGTAATGGATGTTATCGTAGAACACTTGATCGTAATCAAAGTTGCTTCTTTGAAACCCACGAAGAATATAGGAGGTATTGCTACTGGCATCGTACAATTCTAAGGTGTTGCTGTTCACTGCATATACATCTAGGAGCCAAAGTCCATCCACATCGTGATCCACCTCCACTTGTCCAACAAAAGTTCCATAGGTCCCCACATCAATGCCTAATCCATTTCCGGTTTTGCCTATTCCCACCAAATTGTTATTGGCATAAACGACACCTCTGTCAAATGAAATGGTAAATGCGCGTTGCAAGAAAGGAACTTCGCCATTTCCCTTGGTGGCGTTGATATCGATATACCACAGGTCATAGTTTTCCAAAACCAAGGCGGTATTGATGGGCGATTCTTCAATAAATCCATCGTCCACAACGACCTCGGTGTAACAAGAACCGGCCAAAAGGCCTATCATTAAAATTCCTAAGAGTAGTTTTCCATTTTTCATAATCGAGGCTTTAAAGTTCAACCTGTATAGACCAATCACCGTGCCAAAATTTTTAACTATTTGATAATCAATTGATAATGAAGCCATGATTTTATTTTTTAGCTTTACAGCCTAATTTGGTTGCATGCAAGACAAACTACGATTCGGTGTTTTTGGCGGAGGGAGCTGGGGAACAGCCATTGTAAAAATGTTGACGGAAAACGGGGACCGTGTTGGGTGGTATATGCGGAGTGATTCGGCTATCCGACATATTGTAAAGGAAGGGCACAACCCCAACTATTTGAGTTCGGTGGAATTTGAAGTGGATCAACTTCATTTGAGCCACAACATCAATGAAATTGTGGAAGCCAGTGATGTATTGATCTTTGCCATCCCTTCTGCATTTTTGGAGGGCGAACTTCAAAAATTGACGGCTTCTTTAAAAGATAAGATCATTTTTTCGGCCATCAAAGGGATTGTTCCCGAAAGTGGTTTAATCGTGGGAGAACATTTTCATGAAAAATATAATATTCCCTTTGAAAATATCGGGGTGCTCACAGGACCCTGTCATGCCGAAGAAGTAGCACTGGAACGGCTATCGTATTTGACCATTGCCTGCGCCGATGCCAAGAAGGCCAAGATGGTAGCCGAACATTTAAAAAGCGAATACATCCGCACCAAAATTTCCGACGATATTATTGGCACTGAGTATGCCGCTATGCTAAAGAACATTTATGCGATTGCCGCAGGGATTGCCCACGGTTTAGGTTATGGCGACAATTTTCAAAGTGTGCTTATGAGCAATGCAATTCGGGAGATGAAACGTTTTATAGACAAAGTCTACAAAATGAAACGCAACATCAATGCCTCAGCCTACTTGGGCGACCTTTTGGTAACCGGGTATTCCGTTTTTAGTAGAAATCGCATGTTCGGGAATATGATCGGCAAGGGTTATACCGTAAAAAGCGCCATGATGGAGATGAATATGGTGGCCGAAGGGTATTATGCCACTAAAAGTGCCCATTTGTTGATGGAAAAATTGGAGAAGAAATCCAAGACACCCATCATCAATGCGGTGTACCAAATCCTGTACAAAAACAAGGATCCCAAAAAGGTTTTTGAGAAGCTTACGGAGAAGTTGGATTAGGCCCTATCCAACGAAAAATTGGAATGGCTTTCCAGTTCTGATTCCAGTTCCGTTTTGAACGCGTCCATTTCTTCAGACGAGTAACCATACGCCTTTTGGAATTCATCAAAAATGGGTTTCATAAAATTCCGGACACTGTCGATATCAAAATAAAGCCTTCCCGTTCTTCGAATAAAAAAGTCTAGAGGATTCAAGGCCATCTCATGTGCAATAGTGAATTGGGCTTCGGCACGGATCATTCTTTCCTGTAGATTTTCCACCTTTAATTGGGCGTACAGCTCCAAAATGGTCTCGGTCTGTTTGCCATAGGTGGTCACCAAATACCAGGCATCGTATTCCGTAAAGCCATTGTCATGCAATCGGTCAAAAACCGTGGCAATGTATTTTTTTACGTGTTTGTACTTTTTAAAATCACTTCCACAAAGTGGAATTTTATCTGTGGTGCAAGGCTCCAATTTTCGGTCATGGTTCTCTTCCATATGTTTGGCAATGCGGTTTACCGTGCGCTCCGCCATTTTTCGGTAGCCTGTCAGTTTTCCACCGGCAATACTGATCAAACCGGTATCCGAAGTGAAGATTTCGTCCTTACGTGAAAGTTCCGAAGCGGATTTGCCTTCTTCATGGATCAACGGGCGCAATCCGGCCCAAGAGGAAACAATATCGTCCAACTCCAAATGGATGTCGGGAAACATATGATTCACAGCAGTAATCAAGTAAATAGCGTCGGCAATATCGGTGGTTACATGGTCCTTATCGGCATTGTAATTGGTATCGGTTGTGCCAATGTAGGTGACCTTGCCACGGGGAATGGCGAACATCATCCGCCCATCGGGAATGTCAAAATAAACCGATTGCTGCACGGGTAGCTTTTCCTTTGGAAACACCAAATGCACCCCTTTGGTCAAATGCAATCGCTTTCCCTTTTTGGAATGGTTCACGCTTCGGAGTTCATCTACCCACGGCCCGGCGGCATTGATGACATAAGTGGAAGAAACGCTGTATTCCTCCCCAAAAACCTCATCCTTGAAGGTTACACCGGCAACCTGCTCATCTTTATAAACAAAATCGGTGACCTTGGTATAGTTAAGGGCCTGAGCACCAAATTGAAGACTTGTCTTGACGTTCTCCAACGTTAGCCTAGCATCATCAGTGCGATATTCGGCATAGTAGCCGGCACCGTTCAATATCTTTTTGGGCAAAAGAGGTTCCAGTTTCATGGCCTCCTTTTTTTCCAACATCTGTCTTTTATCATCCCCAGTAACTTGGGCTAAAATGTCGTACACCTTCAACCCGATGGAGGTAAGCCATTTGCCATAGGAACCCCCTTCGATCAAAGGGAGCAACATTTTTTCAGGAATGACCAAATGGGGAGCCAGTTTGTGTACAATCGCCCTTTCGGAACCGACTTCCTTCACCAACCAAAAATCGAATTGTTTCAAATACCGAAGTCCACCGTGGATCAACTTGGTAGATTTGCTACTGGTACCTGATGCAAAATCGTTCTTTTCCAACAAGAGGACTTTCAACCCTCGTGAAGAGGCGTCCAAAGCTATTCCCGCACCGGTTATTCCGCCTCCCACCACAATAAGATCATAGGTGTCGGCGGTTATTTTTTGAAGTTTTTCTTTTCGGCCAATGTTGGAAAAAGCAATGTCCTGGCTCATAGATTATGTATTGAATTCGTATTCCCGTTCCACAAGGCAAATTCTCACCTTGTACCAAGAATACCATTTTTTGATTCCATTTTTTTGGGCCTGCCTGTGGTCCATGTTCGCCTTCCAATTGGCTATGGCTTCCAAACTTTCCCAATAACTTACAGTGATTCCAAGTCCGTCACGAGCACTTTCAACATCCAAAAAACCGGGTTGTTGTCGGGCCAGTTCCTCCATTTCGGCACCCATTTGGGCGTAGCCTTGGTCTCCCTCGGTTCGTAAGCTAGTAAAAATTACGGCGTAATAGGGTTTTTGCAGTTCCATTATATGATGTATTCTTTTTCAAGGAAATAGTTGACAAGCGCCTCTTTCATTAGTACAGTCTGTTCCCCGGCCTTTAAAGGTGGCAATTGCTCCTTTACTTTGTAATGGGGCCAACCTTCGTCATCAAAAAATTCGAAATCATAGTAACCATAAGGTTCCAACAACCTACAAATGGCAATATGCATCAGGTTTACCTTTTCATCTTTTTTGAAACTGCGATGGTAATTTCCCAGTTCCTGCACACCCACTAGATAGATGATCCCGTCCAATTCTAAGGGATCCCCATCGGAAAACTGAGCGGACAGTTTTACCACTAAATCATCCCAGCGTTCCCTTAATTTTTCGTCTCTGGACATAAGTTTTTGTAAGAAATCCAAAGGTACAAATCAATATTCTATATTTGTTAAAACCTGCCTATGAGCTTTTTTGATATCGTCATCGGAATTTTGTTGGTCTGGGGCCTTTACAAGGGCCTTAAGAACGGACTTTTTGTGGAAGTGGCTTCCTTGGCGGCCCTTATTGCAGGGATTTATGGTGCTATTCATTTTTCGCACATCACTGGAACATATTTGGCCGAACGCTTTGATTGGAGCGAGCAATACCTGAAACTGGCCGCTTTTCTCATCACTTTTTTTGCCATAATCATTGTGGTGAACCTCGCCGGAAAATTCTTGACCAAGATTGCCGATTTTGCCATGTTGGGCCTATTGAACAAGGTTGCCGGTGGTCTTTTTGGCATGCTGAAAGTGGCTGTTATTTTAGGTGCGCTGCTTATTTTTCTGGAAAAACTTTCCGGTCCCATGAATATGATCAAGGAAGAAACCAGGGAGAATTCAATTTTCTATCAACCTGTCCGGGATATTGGCGCCTTTGTATTTTCATTGGTTTTGGATGATGATGAAGATTCCGATGAGGAGGAGAAAATTGAGGCAAGCCAAGAAGTCATCTAGCAATCAATCCCAAAAGACAAAAAGCAAGATTTTTCGACAACTTGCAAGGGTAGAATTCAGTTGGTGCACTTCAACGTGAGAAATTGCCTTTCTGCGGATATTTTATGGTAATGCCCACACAGTCCATTAGATTAGCAACCAGAACACTAGGGAGTTTAGAACACCCCCGAAAACACCCCGAAAATGAAAAAAGTATATGGCACACTATTGGTCATAGTGCTCTTGTTTACCCTAAGCAAATGTAGCACAACATCTACTCAAGAAGAGGAACAATACACCGAGGCAACCCTTGGCAATGACAAAGTAACCATTGATCCCGTGGCCATGGAAGCGGATTTGTTGGCTTTGGTGAACCAACATCGTTCTGCTGTGGGATTGAATCCGTTGGAAAACAGTTCCGTTTCTTACAAATATGCAGAGGAGCACAACGACTATATGATTTCCAAAAACTCTTTGAGTCACGATAATTTTGAAGCTAGGGCGACCAAAATCGCAGAGGAGACCAATGCGGTGAGCATTTCAGAAAATGTGGCGCGCTATTACACCACTGCCGAAAAAACTTTGGAGGGTTGGCTGAACAGTTCATCGCACAAAGCGGCCATGGAAGGTGATTTTACCCACACCACCCTTAGCATTGAACTGGACAAAAATGGAAGACCTTATTTTACACAGATCTTCATGAAAGTGGAATAATCAAATCAAAATATTTATATGGAAAAGGCCTGCCATGTTGCAGGTCTTTTTTTATGCTATGTTATGCTGTCACCTAGGTTTTTTTTACCTTTCGTAAAATCTTCAATTATGGCGATACAGGCTCCATTCAACCTGAACAAATGGATAGAGGAAAACCGGGACACCCTAAAACCTCCCGTGGGCAATAGAAATCTTTACAAAGAATCTGATGATTATATCGTGATGATCGTTGCAGGACCTAATGCACGAAAGGATTACCATTATAACGAAACCGAGGAGCTCTTTTATCAATTGGAAGGAACCATAGAAGTACATGTTCAGGATAACGGGCAAAAGAAAACCATGAAACTGGGGCCCGGTGATATGTACCTGCATCCTGCCAAGGTACCCCATTCACCTGTTCGGCATGAAGGTTCCATCGGATTGGTGGTGGAAAGAAAAAGGGTAGAACTCGATGCCAAAGATGGGTTGCTTTGGTTCTGCGATAACTGCAATCACAAATTGTACGAAGTTTATTTTCCCCTGAACGATATCGAAAAGGACTTTTTGGGTCATTTTAAACATTTTTACGGGTCGGAAGAACTCCGCACCTGCGACAATTGCGGCACTGTTATGCCTATGGATGAACGTTTTGTAGCCAAAGAGGAATGATACTGATTTTAGCCAAGATCATCGTAGCTATTGTGGCTTTGCTCCATCTGTATTTTTTATGGCTGGAGATGTTCGCATGGACCACCAAGGCAAAAAAGGTCTTTCGCCAGTTTCCCGAAGATTTGTTTGAACCCACCAAAACCTTGGCGGCCAACCAAGGACTTTACAATGGTTTTTTATCGGCTGGATTGATTTGGTCTTTACTAATCAATGACCCTACGTGGCAGATGTATGTGGCCCTTTTCTTTTTGGGCTGTGTGGCCGTAGCTGGAATTTATGGCGCCTTGACTGCATCGAAGAAAATATTTACCGTGCAAGCACTTCCAGCACTCTTGGGAATAGCCTTGTTTTTACTGCACAAAATGCTTTGAAAATCTTCCTTTTCCTGTGAAGTATTATTTGTATTTTTGTGAAAATATAACAATTCACCTTTAAAAAGTTATAAATGTCAATAGTTGCCACAGATTTTGGAATGGATAAAGCCCTAAAACAACTTGGGATTCAAGAGATAAACAACGGAACATCCACCGGCTCGGAAAACTTTGGATCCGGTGAAGTGATTTCATCCATATCACCTGTTGATGGAACCCTTATCGGCAAGGTGAAAACTACCTCCCCAGAAGACTATGAAAGAGTAATGCAAACAGCAACGGCTGCCTTCAAACAATGGCGATTGGTTCCTGCTCCGCAAAGAGGGGAAATCGTTAGGCAGTTCGGCGAAAGGTTGCGCGAGCTTAAAGAACCCCTAGGAAAGTTGGTGTCCTATGAAATGGGCAAATCGTACCAAGAAGGGTTGGGCGAGGTCCAAGAAATGATCGATATCTGCGATTTTGCTGTTGGCCTATCCCGACAATTACACGGATTGACCATGCATTCCGAAAGATCGGGGCACCGGATGTACGAACAATATCATCCGCTGGGAGTGGTCGGCATCATTTCGGCCTTCAACTTTCCAGTCGCCGTTTGGGCTTGGAACACCGCCCTGGCCTGGATCTGTGGTGATGTTTGTGTTTGGAAACCATCGGAAAAAGTTCCGCTTTGTGGCGTTGCCTGCCAAAATATCATCGCTGAGGTCTTGAAAAAAAATAACCTTCCTGAAGGCATTTCGTGTCTCATCAATGGCGATTATAAGGTCGGTGAATTGATGACCAATGACAAAAGAGTCCCTTTAATTTCTGCAACAGGGTCCATCCGAATGGGCAAGATTGTGGCCCAAGCCGTGGCATCCCGTTTGGGTAAATCCCTTTTGGAGCTTGGTGGTAACAATGCCATCATCGTAACCCCGGATGCCGATATTAAAATGACCGTGATAGGAGCCGTTTTTGGTGCAGTAGGAACTGCTGGTCAACGGTGTACCTCTACCCGAAGATTGATCATCCACGAATCCATTTATGACCAAGTGAAAGATGCCCTGACCGCGGCCTACAAACAGATCAAGATCGGAAATCCCTTAGATCAATCCAACCACGTAGGCCCATTGATCGATACTGATGCGGTTAAGATGTATCTCAAAGCCTTGGAAGAGGCCAAAAAAGAAGGTGGAAATATTTTGGTTGAAGGTGGTGTTTTGCAAGGAGAAGGATACGAAACGGGTTGCTATGTAAAACCTGCCATTGTAGAGGCCAATAATTCATTTAGAATTGTACAGGAAGAAACCTTTGCCCCAATCCTCTATCTTTTGAAATATTCTGGTGGCATCGAAAATGCCATTGAACAACAGAACGGTGTGGTACAAGGACTTTCTTCTGCCATCATGACGAACAATCTAAGGGAAGCTGAGCGCTTTCTTTCGGCTGCAGGAAGTGATTGTGGAATAGCGAATGTGAACATCGGCACCTCAGGAGCTGAAATCGGGGGTGCGTTTGGTGGTGAAAAAGAAACCGGGGGTGGCCGCGAAAGTGGTTCCGATGCCTGGAAAGTGTACATGCGCAGACAGACAAACACCATCAATTACACTACGGAACTACCTTTGGCACAAGGCATTAAGTTTGACCTATAAAAAAGCCGCCCAACTAGGATGAACACTAGATGGGCAGTCTTTAAAACCAACTTAACTAACTCAAACTTAACTTAAACCCTACTCCAATGCCGAACATTGTCGGGAGAAATAGGGTTGTTTGTCTTTTATAGCATGCAATTTCATCAATATTGTTCGGGAAATGAGGAAGTATCTTACAAGTGGTCTTAAATAGTGTATGGTTGGTTCCTTTTGTTTCTTTTTTAGTTTATGAAATGGTCCTCATTGCTTAAAATTGAATGTAAACTGCTCAAATTCTCTTACTTAAATTCAAAATTTTAAGATTTTTTTAATATTTTGGATAAGCAGTTATACTGTCTCAAAACCTCGCACATTATGGAATTGGAAGGCGCTAACATTTGGTATTGGATCATACTCGCCTTTGTGGGTATCATCGCGGCCGTACTGGGCTATTTTTTTGGTAAATCGGACGCTCCTTCTATTCCGGACCTTTCGGAACAGTTCAGTATTTTAGAAATTGAAAATGCCAAACTGAAATCCGATTTGGATACTTGTAAAAAACGGCTTTCCGCTACCAAACCTCCCAAGATTTCGGAAGAACCATCCATCTCCAATGCTACAAAACATTATCCTGTTTTTGCTGCCGAGGAGGCCAAACTCGCGTTCGGTGCAAAAGTAAAAGAGGACGATCTTAAAATTGTGGAGGGCATCGGTCCGAAAATAGAAGGCCTGTTCCATAGTTTCAATATCAAAACATGGAAGGAACTATCGGAAACTTCTGCCGACAAATGCCAAGAAGTTCTGGATTCCGGTGGCAAACGTTACCGTATCCATGATCCGGCGTCATGGCCCATGCAAGCGAAAATGGCTCACGAAGGCCATTGGAAACAATTGGCCGACTGGCAAGAAAAACACCGCGCCGGTAAATTCTGATCTTTTCTTAAAGTGAGCCGTTGGCCTCAACCCATTTAAAAGTCTGTTGGGTTTGGGGAAACTTCATACGTTCGGCAATACGCTCCAAACGTTCTGGAAGTTTCATCAAATAGTCCCTGGCCTTTTCGCCTTGTTCAGAAAGGGAGCTAAGATTCCCTATTTCCCAATAGCCGTTCAGTTTCTTCAAAATGTCCACGTAGTCTTGGGCGGTGTATACTCCCAACTTCTGTGCACAATTGGAAAAGTGCTCAAACGCAGCTCCAATACTTCCGCCGGATTCCCTTAAAAAATGGGCGGGCATCACAATTTTCCTTTTCATCATATCGGCAAATGCCTGTACCATACCATCTGGATCCTGACCCATGATGGTCTTTACAAATTCTCTGTAGGCCAAGTGGTGCCTCATTTCATCCCCAGCGATAATTGTACACATTTTAGCCAATAGTCCATTACTCTTTTGTTTGGCCATTTTGCCCACTCTTTTGTGTGAAATATTAGTGGCCAATTCTTGGAAAGACGTGTAAACAAAATTTTTGTAGGGATCCCTATCGGTGCCGATATCAAATCCATCTGAAATCAAATGTTGGGTAGTGATTTCTACTTCACGCATGTTCACCCTTCCAGATAGATAAAGGTATTTGTTCAACACATCGCCATGTCGGTTTTCTTCGGCGGTCCATGCTCGCACCCATTTGCTCCAGCCATTTTCCTTGCCATTGTGCTGGTCTATCCCTTCCACATCCATCAACCAAGATTCATAGGTAGGCAATGCCTCTTCGGTGATCGTATCCGCCACCAGGGTCACCCAAAAATCATAACCGAGTTCTTTGGCTTCTTCCCTAATTTGCACCACTTCATCAAAAAAACTTTCGGATTGGGAATCTGGTAAAAAATCGGTGGGTTGCCATATATTCTCAGTTGGTATCAGAAACTCCTCCATAAAACCCTTAACCTGGGGTTCAATAGCCTGCATCACCTCCAACCGTACATTCTTAATCGACATAAACTTGTTTTTTACAAAGGTCTCGATTAAAATTTATTCCGGGGCGATTTTAACCTAATTTCTACCGCGTTCCCCAGGATAAAATGTGTGTACGGGATCGCTTTGCCAAAATTCCTTGGTTTCTACGTCCAAGATGGTGAGTCCGCCCTTGAAAGCAGCTCCGGTATCCACATTCCAAACGTTAGCCGCGTTTTTAGGATCAACAACGTCCGTCTTAGACAATGGGGTGTGCCCTATGAATACTTCTTTGTAATGGGTAAGTCTTTGAGGATATTTCGGGTGATTTGGCTCCAATGCGGGATTAAGTGCCGTGGCCAGTTCCCATAAAGTCCGATCCCAATAATAGGATTGCACAAAATACTCGTAATCAATCCCTTTGAGGTTGGTATACCCAGCATGAAGATACAGCCTATTATCGCTGGCTAGATAGAAATTTTCTAGCTCTGCATAAAATTGAAGGTGTACTTCCCACTTGTCACGACCGGCATTCAAATACGATTGTCTGGTAGCAGTTCCACCATGGGCCAACCATTGGGGATTTTCTTTTTGGGTTATCAACCAATCCCTGCAAAGTTCGTCATGGTTCCCCCTAATGAATGTACAGTTATAAGCATCTTTCAAATAGATCAGAAAATCCACCGTTTCCACAGCGGTACTCCAAGCATCTACATAATCTCCCAAGAAAATAATATGGTCATCGGAAGTTACTTTGGCCTTGTCCATAACCTGTTCCAAAGCCCTTATCCCGGAATGTATGTCGCCCACTACCAGTGTTCGCATAGAGAAGTTTTTGGCAATATTACAACCAAATGCCGGGGATGATAAATTATTGGCGCAAAGTTTATCAACGGATTATACCACCCCATGTAAAAAGCGTTCCCTATTTTTGGCCGCGGTACAAAATTCTATGTACCTTAGGATAATTGCATAAAAAATGAAGAAGGTATTCTGTATTGGGGAAGCATTGATCGATTTTGTGGCGGAACGGCAGGGAAGTGATCTTTCCAAAGCTGTACAATTCACCAAAAAAGCAGGGGGTGCCCCGGCAAATGTGGCCTGTGCCATCTCCAAACTTGGTGGCAAGGGCGTTTTTATAGGATGCGTGGGCGACGATCCTTTTGGAAAATTTCTGCTCGATGTACTTAAACACGAAGGCGTTGATATTTCCCTCGTGCAATTGTCCAGAACCTTCACCACCTTGGCATTTGTTTCGTTGGCCGATGATGGGGAACGGGATTTTGTGTTCAGCAGAGGGGCCGATAAGGAACTGGAATATGACCATGACCTTAGAAAAACTTTAAAAGGAAACATTTTGCATTTGGGTGCCGCTACGGCACTCTTGGGCGGTTCCTTGGAAAAGGCCTATGGCAAATATCTGTTCGATGGGCTCACCAAGGAAATGTTCATCAGTTTTGATCCCAATTATAGGGAAGACCTTTGGAAGGATGAACAAGATGTCTTCATCAAAAAATGCATGCCTTTCATTGAAAAATCCCATTTGTGCAAATTCAGTAAAGAGGAAGCCCAACTGCTTTCCGGAAAGTTGGATATTTACGAGGCCTGCAATGTACTCCACGAAGTAGGGACACAGGTCATAACGGTGACCTTGGGTAGCGAAGGAACTCTTTTAAGTGCTCGGGGGAAGAAAAAAATCATTCCAAGTATCCCGGTAAAACCTGTGGATACGACCGGTGCCGGGGATGCATTTATCGGTTGTCTATTGAATCAGATTTCGAATCTTGGAAACTTTGATCCCGTTTTTGAAGACTTTGCCCTGCTTGAAAAAATGGTTGCTCTGGCCAACAAGGCGGGCGCCATTACCACTACCAATTTTGGGGCCATTGTGGCTTTGCCCACCAAAGAACAGCTCGAAGCATAAATGAACCAGGCCAGCATACATAGATTAGTTGCCGCGCAACTCAAACAAAAGGATGCCGATGTACTTTTCGACCTTCGGTTGGCGGCCAATCTGCCGTTGATCCAAAATTTGTTTTCCTCCCTTTATCCTGATGATAACCACCAAGGTCACTTTACCAAATTGATGGACCTGCTCTCTAAATTATATGCATCTAGGCCATCCGAATTAAAAAAACAAGATTTGAAAAGGTTGGACTCCGGCAATTGGTACCAGTCCGAAAAAATCATGGGCATGCAGCTCTATGTGGAGCACTTCAACAAAGACCTCAACGGTTTAAAGGAAAAGCTGCCCTACTTTAAGGATCTGGGGGTGAATTTTTTGCATTTGATGCCGATCACCACCCGCCCCAGTGGAGAAAATGATGGGGGTTATGCCGTGAACAGCTACTTGCAGGTTGATAAAAGGTACGGTACCAAGGAAGATCTGTTGGCCTTGACCTCCGAGTTCAGAAAAGAGGGCATTTACCTGATGTTGGATTTTGTGGTGAACCATACTTCCAACGAATTTTCATGGGCCAAAAAAGCCATAAAGGGCGATAAAAAATACCAAGGGTACTATTACACTTTTGAGGATTACACCATTCCCGCAGAATTTGAAAAAACCCTTCCAGAGGTATTCCCTGAAACCTCCCCGGGCAGCTTTACCTATGTCCCCGAAATGGATCGGTGGGTCATGACCGTTTTCAACAGTTACCAATGGGACCTGAACTATACCAACCCCGAAGTGTTCTTGGAAATGCTCACCAATCTGGTAAAATTGACCGATCTTGGGGTAGATGTGGTCCGTTTTGATGCACTGGCTTTCCTTTGGAAAAAAATGGGGACTATCTCCCAAAACCTTCCTGAGGCCCATAATCTGGTTGCCTTGTTCCGAATGTGCCTTCAGGTTGTTGCACCGGGGGTAATCCTTTTGGCAGAGGCTATTGTGGCTCCAACCGATATCATCAAATATTTTGGCGAGGACCAAAAAATGGGCAATGAATGTGAGGTGGCCTATAACGCCTCGCTGATGGCCCTACTCTGGAATTCCATAGCCACCAAAAGAACATCATTGCTTTACAAAAGTTGGGACCATGTGCCACCCAAACCAGTAGATTGTACATGGATCAACTACATCCGTTGTCACGATGATATTGGGCTTGGCTACGAAAATCAATTGATCCAGGAATTGGGCTGGAACCCGGATATGCACCGCAAATTTTTGTTGGATTATTATTGCCAACATTTGGATTGGTCACCCGCCAAAGGGCTCATGTTCATGTACAATCCCAAAACTGGGGACGGGCGAATCACCGGAAGTGCAGCCTCTCTATTGGGACTGGAAAAAGCACTGGAATTAAAGGATGATGTGCTGATCCACCATGCCATGAACAAAATCATCATGCTGCACGGCATTATCCTCGCTTTTGGGGGGATCCCCCTAATCTATGCTGGGGATGAGATAGCCACACTCAACGATTATTCTTTCCGAAATGATGATTCCAAAAAGGAGGATAGCCGATGGGTAAACCGACCTCTACAGAATTGGGAAACCATATCCAATTTGGACGACAAAGATCTTCCACAATCCAAGGTCTACCATACCCTTCAAAAATTGATCAGCATTCGAAAGAGTGACCCTGTATTTGCTGACAATAATAGCCTTTCACTTTGCCATACAGGCAACGATCATATCCTGGTTTTTGAAAAAAGGGGCAACCAACAAGATGGTCTGTTGGTCCTCTGCAATTTTGATGAAAACGCCCAAGTAATTGAAACAGGCTGGATCAAAAGGCTGGGCTATTTTGCCAAAGGTGATCCCATTAATTTGGTTACGGGTGAAAAATTAGTCATGAAAAGTGCACTTCTTGAAATTGCTCCCTACCAACTCATCTGGTTAAAAAGGGATTAACTATACTTCACTTTTCTTAGGATGCGCTGTGATTCTTTCAGGGAGAGATACACATTCCTGTCGTACTCTTTCAATATTTCACGTGATTTGTCCATTTGATCTTTGGCCTCTTCGAATCCGTTCAGGTAACAGATCAAATAGGTTGCCGGAAGATGGGTCACATCAACATGTTCCGAAGCGGTTAAAGGAATATTGCTCTCCAGTTTTTTTAAAAGGGAATTATTGGCATTATACACGTGGAACAACGTCCGCTTGTCAAATAGGGGCGGTTCAAAAATCAATTTGCTGTTAATGGTGTACTTTCCATTTTCGGAAAAGGTGATCGTCATTTCTTCCAACGGATAATATTTTTGTTGGGTGCCCAATCCAAGCTGCACATATTCCACGGTACTGAAGGTATCCTCGTTGTATTCGATGGTAATCTCATCCAAAGCGGAATAGAATAATTTTACCTGTTCGTTGATCAATTCAATATCTACCCGTGAATAATAAATTTTGTTCTTTACCTTCTTCTTGTTCCCTGCCCAGCACACCACAAACTGTTCCTTGAACACCTTATAATCGCTGGTTAGGTCAGGATGTCGGGTGTTCATGAAATTGATGACGGCATCAAGGGTAAGTTCAATATTATTTCGGGCATGTTGCTCGATCATGGCCACTTCCCCGGAATTGATGTCTTTTAGTTCCACCCCATACGCTTTGGGCAAGCTTATACTTCCTTCCCTGAAGAAAACCGAACCCCCGTAATATTTCCAAATGTTCTTGCGCAGGGAGCAGACTTTTCCATTAGAACGGATCGTGACCAAACCCACTACCTTTCCTTCGGGTAAATGGGGAAATGGGATATTTTCATAAGAAATGATGGGTGGATTCTCCAAATAGGCATTCACCAGGTTTTGGATCTTGCTGTCATCGAAAAAATCGACCCCCACAATATCATTATCGGCGTCTTCCACACCGATTACAATAAACGAGTTGTTCTTGGGATTACTGTTCGCCAAGGCACAGACGTGCTTCAGGAACTTGGCCTTGCCTTCTTTTTCCCCTATGGATATAAAACGCTTTTTATCGTAAAAACTATTCTCGTCGTTATGAGCCAATAAGTTTTTTACGAGTAGGCGTTTGTTAATCATAGTATAAAGTTTCGGGTTTCAAGTTGCGAGTTGAAGCCTTTTATTTTAATCATATTTGGCTCCTTTTCTTTCAGAATTTTTAAGATACACTATAAAAGCACCTATCTTTTTTCCTTCCTTTATTGTTTTTGAAAAAATCTCGTCAAACTGTTCTTTAGAAATATGCTTCCTATCCAAACATCGATAAAGCTGAGATCTCAACTCGCCACATGAAGCTTTTGCAATACTTAAAAATTGAATGAATTCCCTATTTCCATTTCTTTCAAATCCTTCTGCAATATTGTCCATTATGGAACCGGATGAAGCATTCATTTGATTTTTCAAACTGTAATCATTACCCAATGAGGTGTTCTCAATCAGTCCCCATACCTCGTTACAAATTTCTCGCGCCAACTTCCATACATCCAATTCTTCAAAACCATTCATAATAGCTCTTTTAAACCTTCAACCCAAAACACGCAATACATTTAGATGCTTTTCTTGACGATGGTGCTACTGGCCTGAGCCGTGGGCATGACGATCAGGTCCGCTATATTGACGTGATACGGTCTTGTAACCACAAAATGAATGATGTCCGCAATATCCTGAGGTTTAAGAGGTTGAAACCCTTTGTATACATTGGAAGCTCTTTCTTTATCTCCCTTGAACCGAACATCGCTGAATTCCGTTTCCACCAAACCTGGGTTCACTGCTCCAACACGGATACCATAGGCATTCAGATCCATACGCATTCCTTGGTTGATGGCATCCACGGCATGTTTGCTGGCGCAGTACACATTCCCGTTCGGATAAACTTCTTTTCCTGCGGTTGATCCTATGTTGATGACATGGCCAGACTTGCGTTCCACCATTTGAGGTAGTACTGCTTTTGATACATATAACAGACCTTTTACGTTGATGTCCAACATGGCTTCCCAATCATCAGGGTTGCCTTTATCAATAGGGTCCAAACCATGTGCATTGCCCGCATTATTAATCAAAATATCAATGCTTGAAAATTCATCCGGTAGATTTTCAATTGCCGAAAAGACCGCCTCCCGATCCCGAACATCAAAAGTTAAGGTGTGGATTTCTGTTTTGTTACCTAGTTCTTTTTTAAGTTCATCCAACCGTTCCTGTCTTCGTCCACAAAGAATCAATCTAAATCCTTCTTTGGCAAAAAGTTCTGCCGTAGCCTTTCCTATGCCACTAGTGGCACCCGTAATCAAAGCTGTTTTACTCATTTCCTTTCTTCTTATGGCACATCATGGCCTTGGCTTGCCACCAAAAGGGAAAACCAATCCTGAAGTTCCAGATCTATCTCCGCAGCTTTGGCGGATTCTTCAATTCTTTTCTTGTCGGTCGTGCCAATAACGGGGTAAATTTTGGCGGGATGTTTCAAGATCCAGGCCAACAACAACTGGCTTTCATTGGCGGAATATTTGTCTTCCAAAGGTTCCATGGCCTTTTTAATCCTTTTCGTCTGCTTGTCACTGTCCCTAAAATAACTCCCCAACGGACTCCATGCCATGGCCAATCGATTATTGGCGATACAATCATCAAAAGTTCCGTCGTACATGGGTTCGTCATGGGTCAGGGAGAACTCTACTTGGTTACCTGAAACGGGAATGGCCTTTTCTAACATGGCCACCTGTGTTGGGGTAAAATTGGAAACACCAACTTGTTTTACCTTGCCGCTATCAAGCAAATGTTGAAGGGCCTCGGCCATTTCATAAGGTTCCATCAATGGGCTAGGACGGTGCATCAAGAGCAGATCCAAATACTCTGTGTTCAGTTTTTTCAAACTTTGCTCGGCCGACCAAATGATGTATTCCCTGTCGTATTGATAGTGGTTGATCTTATTATCCCTTCCTCGGGTCAATTGGATCCCACATTTGGAAATCAACTGGATATCTTCCCTTTTGATACCACTTTCGGCATAGGCCTTACCAAAATCGGATTCGGTGGAATAGCTGCCGTAAATATCGGCATGGTCAAAGGTTGTCAACCCACATTCGATGCAATGGTGCATCAGTTCGATCATTTCTTTTTTGGAAAGTTTCTTCCCCCAACTTCCCCACGTCATGGTTCCAGAGATAATTCTGGAAAATTTATTGTTCATTTGCATATAGGATGAAAGTATAAAATTAAACCCTTAAATCCTTCATAAAACTAGGGGTTTAGCGTTTTTTTTAACCATTAATTAACAGGCGGGTTTTAAATAAATCTACATTTTGCACACCCTAGTAAAATCACTGACAGTAATACCAAACAACAGGAGCTTATAATGGAAGAAAACACTACTATCGATATTAGTGCTGTGAATGAGAAAATTGCCCAAGAAAGTGCCTTTATCGATCTTCTTACCACTGAAATGAACAAGGCCATCGTTGGCCAGAACCATATGGTCGAACGATTATTGATCGGTCTCTTGGGAAAAGGGCATATTCTTTTGGAAGGCGTTCCCGGACTGGCGAAGACATTGGCCATCAATACCTTGGCAAAAGCGGTTAAAGGAAGTTTTAGCCGGATCCAGTTTACCCCCGATCTTTTACCTGCCGACGTGATCGGTACCTTGATCTACAACATCAAGGAGAACGATTTCTCCATCAAAAAAGGACCCATTTTTGCCAATTTCGTTTTGGCGGATGAGATCAACAGGGCCCCTGCCAAAGTACAATCGGCCCTTTTGGAGGCCATGCAGGAAAAACAGGTGACCATTGGTGACGAAACCTTTAAGTTAGATGCACCGTTCTTGGTAATGGCCACCCAAAACCCAGTGGAGCAAGAGGGAACCTACCCGTTGCCTGAGGCACAGGTAGACCGTTTTATGCTCAAGACCGTTATTGACTATCCCAAGCTCAATGAGGAACAACTCATTATCAGGCAAAACCTGAAAGGCGAAACGGAACCCATTAAGGCCGTAGTTTCCGTTGAGCAGATCCTTAGAGCCCAAAATACTGTACGTGAGGTGTACATGGATGAGAAAATCGAAAAGTATATCCTCGACCTGATCTTTGCCACACGTTACCCAGAAAAATACAATTTGGAAAACTTGAAGCCCCTGATCAGTTTTGGTGCTTCCCCAAGGGGTAGTATCAACCTGGCCAATGCTTCCAAGTGTTATGCCTTCGTCAAACGTAGGGGCTATGTGGTTCCCGAGGATGTTAGAGCCGTAGTGCACGATGTACTGCGACACAGGATCGGCATTACCTATGAAGCGGAGGCGGAAAACATTACTTCGGAAGAAATCATCAACAAGATCGTAAACGAAGTAGAAGTGCCTTAGCGGTTCAATGTTTCTCGGTGTAAGTAGCCATACTTTAAGCCAACCCGAAAACCTATTTCTTGAACCAGATGGATACAAAGGAACTACTAAAAAAAGTACGTAAGATTGAAATAAAGACCCGGCGTCTGTCCGACCATATTTTTGGTGGGGAGTACCATTCTACGTTCAAAGGTAGGGGTATGACCTTCAGTGAGGTGAGGCAGTACCAGTTCGGGGACGATGTAAGGAGCATTGATTGGAACGTGACCGCCCGCTACAATGAACCTTTCGTAAAGGTTTTTGAGGAGGAACGCGAATTGACCATGATGCTGATGGTTGATGTCAGTGGATCCGAATTGTTCGGAACTTCTAATCAGTTCAAAAAGGAAATCGTTACGGAGATTTCGGCCACACTTGCTTTCTCTGCCCTACAGAATAATGATAAAGTGGGGTTGATCCTCTTTTCGGATGTAGTGGAACTTTTCATCCCACCGAAAAAAGGAAAGAGCCATGTGCTGCGCATCATCAGGGAGTTGTTGGAATTCACCCCAAAAAGCAGCAAAACGAACATTGCGGAGGCACTGAAGTTCCTGACCAATGTGATGAAGAAAAAAGCCATCGTATTCGTACTGTCCGATTTTATAGCCGACGATTACCAGAACACACTGCGTATTGTGGGCAATAAACACGATGTGACGGGCATACGGGTGTTCGATGAAAGGGAGGAGTCCATCCCGAATTTGGGCATGGTACAGATGCAAGATGCGGAAACCGGGGAATACCAATTGGTGAACACCCAATCCAAACGCGTTCGATACGCTTACGGACAATATTATAAAGACAAAGTAGCCTATTACACCGATTCGTTCACCAAGTCTGGTTGCGGGGTGATCAATTGCCGTACCGATGAAAGTTACGTGCGAAAACTATTGGGGTACTTTAAACGAAGGGCATAATGCAGAGTGAATTTTTACATAGCAGAAAACAAAGAATCCAAGGACATTTTATGTCCGCCATTTTGGGTGTTCTTTTACTGGTGCCTTTTTCTGGAATTTCTCAAACCGACCCCAAAGTTGAAACCAAGGTGGACACCCTTGCCATCAAGATTGGGGAACAAATCCATTACACCATCACTGTGGATGCGGATTCCACTGCAGTGGTGAATTTTCCCGAAGGACAGACTTTTTCTCCATTGGAAACCGTGAATGCCATCATTGGCGATACTATAAGAAACAAGGATCGGATTACCCTTCAACGAATCTATGCGCTCACCCAGTTTGATAGCGGTGCCTATACCATTCCTCCACAGATTGTCACCATAAACGAACGCCAAATCTTTACCGATTCCTTCCGAGTAAAAGTGGCCGATGTTGCCGTGGATACCACCAAACAAAAAATGTACGACATCAAACCTTTGATAGAGGTTGAAAGAAGTACAGCTGATATGTGGATAACCGCCCTGATCATCCTGTTGGCACTGATTGTTATAGGCGGATTGGTCTATTGGTTCTTCATCAGAAAAAAACCGTTGACCGAAGAAGAAAAAGTGGCTTTGTTGCCCCCTTATGATCGGGCGTTGTTGGAACTCAAAAAATTGGAAAATTCCAAATACCTGATCCATGACGAATACAAACAATATTATTCCGAGTTGACCAATATTGTTCGGATGTACCTTGAGGAAGACGTTCATCTTTCTGCCATGGAAAGCACCACTTCGGAACTTATTACCAAGTTGGAAATGCTTAAGGATTCCGGTGAGTTGAAATTAGGGGAAGACACGATACATCAATTCCAAAAAATATTGCAAACCGCTGATTTGGTGAAATTTGCAAAATCAAAACCCGCCACTTCCGTTGCAGAACAGGATCGAAAATTGGTGGAAGAAATTGTAGTAAAGACGCACGAGGCACTTCCAGAACCCACGGAAGAAGACCTTTTGCTCAATGAAGAATATTTGGCAGAACTTGCCAAGAAAAAACAACGGAAGAGAATCTATTGGGCCGCTGCCATTTTTGCTGGGATCATTTTTTTAGGGGGAGCCTTTTCAGTAGCCTACTTCGGGATCAAACAGGTGAAAGATACCGTTTTTGGCTACCCCACAAAAGATCTTTTGGAGGGAGAATGGGTTTCCAGTTCGTACGGATTCCCGCCTATTCAATTGGAAACACCGGATGTTTTGGTCCGTCAGGAGGTTCAACTCCCAAAAGAAGCAGAAGAGCTCATCAAACAGCTTCAGGCTTTTTCATACGGCAGTTATGTGGGTATCTTTTCGGTGAGTACCAGTTCCGTTACTTACAAGGAAGAATCGGAGCCAAATTTTGAGGCCGCCATTAGTACCATCCTGTCCAATTTTGAGCAGCTGGGACTTAAGAACATCATCACCAAACAGGAAGAATTTACCACCCAGTCCGGGGTGAAGGGTATCAAAACCTTCGGAACAGGAACTTTGGAGACCCCTGCGCAAAAAGGCAAAAAGGCCAAGTACAATATTCTGTCCTTTGGTGGAAAAGGGTTTATGCAACAAGTGGTGATCACTTGGGAAGATGGCGATGCGTATGCGGAACAGATCGTAGAGCGAATATTGAACAGTTTAGACGTAAAAACACAGGCATAGATGTTTGAAAATATAGAATTTGCAAATCCTGAGTTCTTTTGGCTGCTTTTGTTGCTGCCACTGGCTTTGCTATGGTATTTTTTCAAGCGGAAGAATGAAATGGCATCCCTTCGCATTTCGAGCATCAAGGGATTTACGGTGAGCAATTGGGCCTCCAAAGCCAAACCGGTTTTGTTCATCATGCGCTTGTTGGCATTGGCAGCCATCGTCACTGCATTGGCCCGCCCCCAAACCGAAGATATTTCCACCCGAACCAAAACCACAAAGGGTATCGATATCGTAATGGCCATCGACGTTTCATCCAGTATGTTGGCCCGTGATTTAAAACCCAACAGGCTTTCTGCCTTGAAGGAGGTCGCTGCCAATTTTATCAAGGAACGCCCCAACGATCGTATCGGTATTGTGGGCTATGCCGGGGAAAGTTATACCAAGACCCCGATTACCAGCGACAAGACCATTGTGCTAAATGCCCTTAACGATGTCACCTATGGTGAGTTGGAAGACGGTACGGCTATTGGCATGGGATTGGCAACAGCGGTAAACCGATTGAAGGAAAGTAAGGCCGTGAGCAAAGTGATCATCCTATTGACCGATGGGGTGAACAATTCCGGTTTCATTGAACCTAAAACTGCAGCTGACCTTGCCGTGGAATTCGGGATCAAAACCTATACGATTGGGCTCGGAACCAATGGGAATGCACTTTCGCCCATCAGCTACAACCGTGATGGCACATATCGCTATGGGATGAGGGAAGTACAGATCGATGAAGAACTACTAAAGGAAATTGCCAGTGTTACCGGGGGAAAATACTTCCGTGCCACGGACAACGAATCCTTGGAGGAGATCTATGACGAAATCAACAAATTGGAAAAAACGGAAATAGAGGAATTCAAATATTACAAGTACGAGGAAAAATTCCGCCCCTTCATTTTTTTGGCGGGCATTTTTCTACTGTTGGAATGGGGATTGCGCAACTCTATTTTTAAAAGTTTTATTTAGGGAATGATTCAGTTCGACGAAAAAATATACTTCTACCTTTTGGCCATTATCCCGGTAATGGTCCTGGCCTTCTTTTTTCTTCAAATCTGGAAAAAAAGAACCCAAAAACGATTTGCCAAGACCAAACTGCTCAAGCGTTTGGCCCCTAACCGATCTAGTTTTAAATCGGCGGTTAAGTTGGCCTTTTTGTTGGCCGGACTTTCCTTTTTGATAATTGCATTGGTCAATCCCAAGATCGGCACCAAATTGGAGACCGTAAAACGGGAAGGGGTCGATATTGTTTTCGCGATAGACGTATCTAAAAGTATGTTGGCCGAGGACATCGCCCCCAACCGATTGGAAAAAGCAAAACGCATTGTTTCGGAAATCATCAACCAACTGGCCAGTGACCGCATAGGAATCATTGCATATGCCGGGCAAGCCTATCCACAGCTTCCGATCACCACGGATTATGGAGCAGCCAAAATGTTCTTGCAGAGCATGAACACCGATATGCTTTCCTCCCAAGGTACCGCCATTGATGCCGCCATTGATTTGGCCAGCACATATTATGATGATTCCCAACAGACCAACAGGGTGCTTTTTATCGTTTCCGATGGAGAAGATCATTCTGAAAGTTCTACCACGGCTGCTGTGGAAAATGCTACCCAAAACGGGATCAGGATCTTTACCATTGGGGTTGGAAAAGAAAAAGGCGCGCCCATTCCCATCAAAAGAAACGGGATTGTGGAAAGTCTGAAAAAGGACAATCAAGGTGAGGTGGTCATCACCAAATTGAACGAAGCCATTCTCGCCGACATAGCCGATCGCGGAAACGGAGAATATATTGATGGTTCCAACACGGATGACGCTGTGGAATACATAAAGGAACAACTGAACCGGATGGACAAAACCGAATTTGAGGCCAAGCAGTTTGCCGAATTCAAGGATCAATTCCAATGGTTCCTTGCTGCTGGATTTTTATTTTTATTTTTGGACATCTTCGTTCTGGACAGAAAAACCCAATGGTTGAAAAAACTAAATCTTTTTAACGAGCATGATGATGACTAAGATAAGATTGGTGTTTGGACTATTGCTTTGCTTTGGATGGGTCCAAGCACAGGACGATGCCGCATTGGAGGCACAAAAAGAAGCAGAAAAAGCCCTGAAGGCTTCCACAAATATTACGTACGATGCCAACAAGGAGCTTACATCCAATGATTTTGTAGGCGCCGAATCCAAATACAGAAGGGCTATTTCCAAAAGCGATAAAAATGTCGCGGCCCCATTCAATTTGGGCAATGCCTACTACAACAGGGAAAGTTACGGTGAGGCGTTTGGTCGCTACAAGCAAGCTGGTGACGCAGCTGAAGACAAGGCCGAAAAACACAAAGCATTCCACAACATGGGCAACGTATTCATGAAGAACAAAGAATACGAAAAAGCTGTTGAGGCATACAAAGAGGCATTGCGAAACAATCCTACCGACGAAGAAACCCGATACAATCTTGCACTTGCCAAGAAAATGTTGGAAAAGCAACAGGACGAGCAGAAGAACGACCAAGACCAAAACCAGGACAATAAGGATAATCAGGACCAGAAAGATCAAGAAAAAGATCAAAACAAGGACCAGAATAACGAAGGCGGGGACAACGACAAGCAAGACGAAGGAAAACAGGACGAAAACGACAACAAGGATAAAGGCGACGAAGGGGAAAACGGGGAGAACAAACCCGAAGAAAACCAAAAAGGGGATGGTGACGAAAAGAAAGAACAGGAGAAAAAGCCCAATGAAGGGGACCAACCTCAAGATCAACAGCAACAACAGCAACCCAGACCCAACCAATTGTCCAAACAGCAGATTCAAAACCTGTTAGAAGCCATGCAGAACGAAGAGAAAAAAGTTCAGGAAAAAATGGAGGCCCTAAAGATGCGTGGACAAAAAGTTAAAAACGAGAAAGACTGGTAATGAGAGTACAACGGGGCAACATATTACTTTTTTTGGCGATGGTGTTCCTATCGGGTACCATGATCCATGCCCAGGAAGATGAGGTTACGTTTACCATGAACCTGAGCAAGGAAACGCTCGGGATCAATGAACGTCTTCGTGTTGATTTTACCATGAACAAGGATGGTGACAATTTTACCCCACCGGCTTTTGAAAATTTCAAGGTGGTCATGGGTCCATCTCAATCCATAAGTTCGTCATGGATCAATGGCAAACGTAGTTTTTCCAAAACGTACACCTATATCCTGCTGCCAACAGCAAGAGGAAATTTCACCATTCAACAGGCCACTATTGAAATAGCTGGGGAAACGTATAAAACCACTCCAAAAACTGTGGAAGTGACTGCAGCTGTGGACAGGCCCAATGGTGAAAAGACAGCGGATGATGTTGCTGATGAAAGCCTTCATCTAGTTGCTGAAGTATCCAAGGAAAACCCATACCTGAACGAAGCGGTTACCGTAGTCTACAAACTGTACGTTAGTCCGGATATCAGCGTTACGAATTATCGCCCGTTGGACAATCCTACCTACAACAATTTTTGGAGCCAAGATATTCCCGTTACCAAGCACACGGCCCAAAATGGAACTTATGAGGGCAAACCCTTCCGGTACGTAGTATTGAAACGTGTGGTGCTTTATCCACAAAAATCTGGACAACTGGACATTGAACCTCTTTCGTTGGAAATTTTTGTAGACGTTCCGACCAACCGAAGAGACTTTTTTGGAGGAAGGATCTATACGCAAACAAGCAAAACAGTATCGGCCGGTAATAGGACCATTAATGTAAAAGCTTTACCCGAAGATGGCAAGCCAGCAGATTTTAATGGAGCAGTCGGAGAATTTGAATTCAATGTCACCACGAGCAAAGACCAGTTGAACGCCTCAGAATCACTTCAGGCAAAAGTTGAGATTTCAGGAAAGGGAAATTTAAAATTGTTCCAATTGCCCAAACCGGAATTGCCCAGTTCTTTGGAGGTTTACGATCCAGAACATGAAGAGGACATCAACACCGGCAGCACAGGTATGGAAGGAAAAGTGACGGACAACTATACTATTGTTCCTTCTTTCAGAGGTAAATATCCTATTCCTAGTATTCCGTTCAGTTATTTCAATCCTGCGACTGGTAAATATGTGACCCTTGAATCCGACGAGATCAATATTGAGGTGTTGGAAGGTCCGGTGGCCTCCTCGGAAAATACTGCGGTTGGATCTGCTGTAAACCAACAGGCTGTTGTGCCCACAGGAAAACAATTCCATTTTCTAAAATTAGACCCCAATCTTGGCCCAACAAAAGCATCTTGTTTCTTCGGTTCAAAATCTTTTTTCATGTGGTTGTTTCTACCTTTGTTGTTGATTCCATTGGCCATTTTTACCTCCAAGAAAAGAGAGGCCATGGCCGGTGATGTAGTCGGGAACAAGATCAAGCAAGCCAACCGATTGGCCAAAAAATATCTTTCCGCCGCAAAAAGGGATTTAGGTAACAAAGAAGCTTTTTATGTGGCTTTGGAAAAAGGGCTCCACAACTACTTGAAAGCCAAATTGAATATTGAAACATCTGAATTCAGCAAGGAAAAGATCACAAGCATATTGGCAAGCAAAAAGGTGGATCAAGAAGATATTCAAGGATTCATAAGCTTGCTTACCAGTTGTGAAATGGCTCGATATAGTCCATTTTCCAACGTGCAGATGCAAAATGATTATGACAGGGCAAGTGAAGTAATCTCTAAATTGGACAAGCAATTATGAGCATGAAGACATTTTTCATATGGATCTCTCTTTTCACCTTGTCCTTTGGATTTGCCCAAAACGAGACATTGTTCTCCCAGGCCACGGAATATTACAATACAGGGGAGTACAATAAGGCAATCGACAACTACAAGGCAATTCTGGAAAGTGGACAACATTCCGCATCCTTGTACTTTAACTTGGGCAATTGCTATTACAAACTGAACAGCATTGGTCCGAGTATCTACTATTACGAAAAAGCCCTTTTGCTAGATCCGAACGACAGTGAAATCCAGAACAATTTGGCCTATGCCCAAAACATGCGATTGGATGCCATCCAAGCCATGCCCAAAACGGAAATTGCCAAAATTTACAATAGCACCATCAATCTTTTTGCCTGTAATCAATGGGCTTATCTTGCCGTGGCATTTGTGTTGTTGTTCGTTTTATTGTACCTGACCTACTTTTTCCTGTCATCGGCCAATAAAAAGCGTATTTCCTTTATTGCAAGTATCTTTTCCATAACCCTAGGAGTACTTTGTGTACTTATGGCATATTTACAGCAACAACAAGAAAAGAAGGACGATCCCGCGATTGTGTTCAGTAAAGAAGTAAAGGTTTCTTCCGAGCCCAATCAAAACAGCGATGTGATCTTTACCCTTCATGAAGGCACCAAAGTGAATGTTCTGGAAGAATTGGATGGATGGCAAAAAATATGGATTGCCGACGGACAGACCGGTTGGCTTTTGAGCAATTCCATTAAGAAAATCAAGGACTTTTAACCAAAATAGTCCCTTGGTGTGCATATTTCGTTATTTTTATAAAAAAAAGGTCCTGTGCTAAAAACATTGGTTTTTTCTATTTTACCCATAATGCTGATAGGTTGCCTGTTGGTGTCTCCCGTTGTTCCCTTCTTGGACAAGGAGTTGGGAAAAACCTTGGTGTTAGGATCTGCTGAAGAAGAAAAGGGCAGTAAAAAAGAAGAGGCCGAAAAGAACTTTGATGAACTGGATCTTTATTTGAAAAATTTTTACGAACTATCTTTTTATCAAACTACACAAAAATTCAATATTTGCTCTGCAGGTTATATATTCCCTGCCACAGAGTTTCATTTGGAGATTTTGGATCCCCCTCCCAAGAAATTGAGTTAAGTCCCTTCCATTTTCAATTCAATTTCTAACCATCTCCATCGGGCACTGCTCAAGGAGAACCTAACTTATTTATCCATGTTCAAGTATATTAAAAACGACCTGCCTGCCAGTATAGTGGTCTTCTTTGTGGCCCTGCCCCTCTGTTTGGGAATTGCCCTTGCCAGTGGGGCACCTTTGTTTTCTGGACTTATTGCAGGAATCATTGGAGGTATCGTCGTAGGAGCCTTAAGTGGCTCACAAATTGGGGTAAGCGGTCCAGCTGCTGGGTTGGCCGCCATTGTGCTCACTGCCATCGGAACTCTGGGTGGCTATGAAAACTTTTTGGTTGCCGTAGTCATCGGTGGCGTTATCCAAATGCTTTTCGGGGTTTTACGTGCCGGGATCATAGCCTATTATTTTCCCTCCTCTGTCATCAAAGGAATGCTTACGGGAATTGGTATCATTATCATCTTAAAACAGATTCCCCATTTTTTTGGTTATGATGCCGACCCAGAAGGGGACTGGGCCTTTTTTCAGGTAGACGGTGAAAACACTTTTAGTGAAATCGCCAATACCGTTAATTCCATTAGCCCTGGGGCATCGCTTATTGCCATTGTAGCGCTCGCCATTTTGATTTTATGGAACCAGGTTTTAAGCAAAAAATCAAAAATATTTGAATTGGTCCAAGGGCCTTTGGTCGCCGTGGTTTTGGGCATTGTGTATTTTGCGTTCACCAAAGGTGATGCCATTTGGGGCATATCGGATGAACACTTGGTTAAAGTACCCGTACCAGATGGATTCGATTCATTTATCGGATTGTTCAGTTTTCCCAACTTTTCGGCCATAGGGAATACTGAAATTTGGATTACCGCCTTTACCATGGCTTTGGTGGCCAGTTTGGAAACCTTATTATGTGTTGAGGCCACGGATAAGCTGGATCCCTTAAAACGAGTAACGCCCGCCAACAGGGAACTTTTGGCCCAAGGTGTTGGGAACAGCATTTCAGGATTGATAGGTGGTTTGCCCATAACCCAGGTAATTGTTCGTAGTTCGGCCAATATTCAATCCGGAGGGAGAACAAAGCTTTCTGCCATTCTGCATGGTTTTTTGCTTCTTGCCTCTGTATTGATCATTCCAAGGTTACTGAACATGATTCCACTCTCCGTTTTGGCGGCCATTCTTTTTATTGTTGGATACAAATTAGCAAAACCCAGTTTGTTCAAAACGATGTACAAAGCAGGTTGGAAACAATTTGTTCCCTTTATTGTGACCGTGGTCGGAATCGTGTTTGCAGACCTTTTGGTAGGTATTACCCTTGGTTTGGGTGTTGGTATCGTTGTTATTTTGATAAAGAGCTATCAAAACTCACATTTTCTTCATATCCAAGAAAAAGGGAATGATGGACATCGCATAAAAATGACCTTGGCCGAAGAAGTGACCTTTTTTAACAAAGGGGCCATCCTAAAGGAATTGGATCAGATTCCCCAAAATTCCTATCTTGAATTGGACGTGGTCAACACCAAGTATTTGGACAATGACATTATTGAAATTTTACATGATTTTGGCAGCAAGGCCAAAAACCGGAATATTCACATTAAATTAATCTCAGAAAGAGGAATTGTGGAAAATCCAGACGATTATATCGAATTTTTTAAGAAACCAAAAAATCAGCTTAATAAAAAATGAAAGCACATACCAAAGAAACGCAGTCTACCATGTCGCCAGCAAAGGCCCTTCAATTTTTGAAGGAAGGGAACGCGCGTTTTCAGAACAACCTCAAAGCCAACCGAAACCTTTTACAACAGGTGAACGAAACCAAGGATGGGCAATTTCCATTTGCCACCATCCTTAGTTGTATAGATTCAAGGGTGTCTGCCGAATTGGTTTTTGACCAAGGCTTGGGAGATATTTTTAGTATCAGGATCGCTGGAAATTTTGTGAATCAGGATATATTGGGAAGTATGGAATTTGCCTGTAAATTGGCGGGTACCAAATTGGTGGTCGTACTAGGGCATACCAGTTGCGGTGCGATAAAAGGTGCCTGTGACCATGCAAGAATGGGCAATCTCACCTCTCTGATCAATAAGATTGAACCAGCAGTCTTTGCCACCAAAGAACCCAAAGACGAGGATTTGCGCAATTCTAAAAATCTGGAATTCGTGGATTCCGTTGCCGTAAAGAACGTGGAGATGGCTCTTGAAAACATACGCAACCAAAGCGTCATCCTTAAAGAAATGGAAGAAAAAAAGGAAATCGCCATTGTAGGGGCCATGTATGACCTCTCGGATGGCAAAGTGACCTTTTTATAATCTTTTAAATATTGGAAAGACCGATGGAGAAGTTCATCGGTCTTTTTATTTTAACACCTGATATCTTTTAAAAGGTACTTCATGTTTTTGTCAAAAATTCCAAATGACTCCGGTCCCGTTTACCTTGAAACCATCCCAGGTCGTTTTCCCGTTGAACCTTACAATACTTTGAGTAATCTGGTATTCTTGGCCTTGATCATTTACTGGGGAATCAAAGTTTACAAAAACCCAAAACAGCATGCATTTCTTGCATGGATGATCCCCATCATCGGTATAAGTTATATCGGAGGAACGGTATACCATGCCACACGTAGCCATGAATTTTGGTTACGTATGGATTGGATGCCCATTCTATTTCTATGTTTGGCACTAGTGGTATACTTTATTTTTAAGCTGGTCAAAACTTGGTGGAAACGAGTTTTGTTGATTTTCCTTTTTTTTGGCATTTCTTATATGATGCGGATTCTACCGATGCCTGCCGGACTCCGAATTTCACTTGGCTACGTGATCAGTGCCGTTACCATTTTATTGCCGATTGTGTGGTACCTGTTCCAAACCCATGGAAAAAATGGGTATTTGGTGTTGTTGGCATTCGGGATTTTTGCCCTTGCCCTCACCTTTCGGATCTTGGATAAATCGCAGACCATGTTCCCGATGGGCACCCATTGGTTGTGGCATTTTTTCGGTGGAATCGCGGTACATTTCCTTATGGCCTATATATTCAAGGACAATTTGCTAAATTTGTCGGCCAATAGTGCCGTTGAACATGATCCAGACCATTAAGGAACACCTTGTAGAAGTAGAAAAGTTCGCTTCAACCTCTAAAGAAGAAATTGAAGCTTTCCGAATCAAGTATTTGGGGAAAAAAGGACTTTTGAACACCTTTTTTGCCGAGTTCAAGAATGTACCCAATGACCAGAAGAAAGAATTTGGCCAGGTCATCAATGAGCTGAAGAATGCCGCCACAGAAAAGGTCAATTCCTTAAAAGAGGCCTTGGAGAGCCAAACCGAAGTGGGCAAATACGGCGATCTTACCCGTCCGGGTGAACCTATGGAAATTGGGGCCAGACACCCCATCTCCATCGTCAAGAACCGCATCATCGATATTTTTTCAAGGATAGGCTTCAATGTTTCCGAAGGACCGGAGATCGAGGACGACTGGCATAACTTTACGGCCTTGAACCTACCGGAATACCACCCGGCAAGGGACATGCAGGATACCTTTTTCATTCAGACAAATCCTGATATCCTATTGCGTACCCACACCTCATCGGTACAGGTACGTTATATGGAAAGCCACAAACCGCCTATCCGTACCATTTCTCCAGGAAGGGTATACAGAAACGAGGCTATTTCGGCACGATCTCATTGTTTCTTCCACCAGGTGGAAGGATTGTACGTGGACAAGAACGTTTCCTTTGCCGATTTGAAACAGACCTTACAATACTTCACTTCAGAAATGTTTGGAAAATCGAAGATCAGGTTGCGCCCCTCTTATTTCCCGTTTACGGAACCCAGTGCCGAAGTTGACGTGTATTGGGGACTTGAGACAGAAACCGATTACCGTATGACTAAGGGTACCGGTTGGCTGGAAATTATGGGTTGTGGAATGGTCGACCCCAACGTACTTAGAAATTGTGGTATCGACCCTGAAGTGTACTCGGGCTTTGCCTTCGGAATGGGTATAGACCGAATTGCCCTGCTTCTTCATCAAATTTCGGATATACGTTTGCTCAGCGAAAATGATGTCCGCTTTTTGGAACAGTTCAAGAGCGCCTTGTAGACCAACTTTATGAAAAAGGATATTGAGATTCCCATTGCCAAGGACATTCAAATTGCAGTAATTCGGGAGTGGAACAATGAATTTCTATCCAAAGATTGGAACGCCTACCTAATCAATAACAGTAATGACTCCATTGAAATGGTCATTGTGGTTTCCAAAGGTTTTGATGGGGATGTAAAAACCTCCACCATGAGGCACGGCATTGGCACAATGGAACCAAAGTCTTATCGAAAAGTCGAATTGCTTCAAGAAGATGTTTTGGCATTGAACAATGAGTTCTTCGTTACCTTTTTCTTAGAAAACAAATTGTTCGAAAAAAGATTTCTATTTCAAAAGCATACCATAACTGAGGAAAGTCTTACCCACATCCCAATTCTAAATCAACAAGGGATTCTTTCCGAAAACTGATTTCATCCGACAATAATTTATTTAACACAAATTTAAGTTCGTTTGGTTTTGTTTGTTCCGAACCAACATTAATTTTGCTCCTTCAAAAATCCAGTTATGGAAAAAACGAAGGAAGAAATCATTGAAACCCTTGGCCTTCATTTAGAGGCAGAACAAAACTTGCCTCCCCTAGCGGCCCGGATCTATGCCATTTTGGTCTTGACAAATGAGGATGGGCTTACGTTTGAAGACTGCTTGGAAAGACGTGGGGCCAGTAAAAGTTCCACTTCCACATCCCTGAACCTGCTGCTCAAGATGGATATCATCACCTATTTTACCAAACCTGGGGACCGAAGACGATATTTCACCTTGGCCAAAAAGAAGACCTTTTTCCTCACCAAACTTCAGGAATACCTAAAACGCCTGGAGTCCGAAAAATCCGTCATCACCTTGGTCATGGACTATCATAAGAAAAATTCGCCCAAGAAATTTGAGGAAGGCAAGGAAAGAACTGGCATCTATCTGGACTATATGACCGGAAGCGAGAAACTCCTTCAGGAGGCTATCTTAAAATATGAAGCCATAGCGCAACAAGAAAATTGATCACCCAACAATAAAACCCAACAACAACCCTAACAACGTTAGACCATACATGAAAACAATCAAGTCAATTGTAGTATTAGCAGCCATCACAGTGCTCATGTCCTGTGGTAACAAGACCCAACAGCAAGCCGCTGCCCCAGCTCCCTCGTTAAAAGTGACGCAGCTGAAAAAAGAAGACTTTACCATATTCAATACCTACTCCACATCCATCCAAGGACAACAAAATGTAGAGATTTGGCCTAAAGTTTCTGGATTTGTACAAAACATTTATGTGGAAGAAGGACAACAAGTTAAGAAAGGGCAATTGTTGTTCAAACTGGAAACACAGACTCTTTCCCAAGATGCCAAGGCCGCCCAAGCTTCTGTTAATGTGGCCCAGGTTGAAATGGACAAATTGGTTCCATTGGTTGAAAAGGGCATCATCAGCCAAGTTCAATTGGAAACGGCAAAAGCCCAACTGGAACAGGCAAAAAGCAACTACAATAGCATTGCTGCCAATATCGGTTATTCCAATATTGTGAGCCCTGTAAGCGGCTATATTGGGGAGCTTCCATACAAAGTAGGTGCCTTGGTGAGCAGCTCCATGGGGCAACCCTTGACCGTGGTATCCGATATCAGCAGTGTGCGCGCATATTTTTCCATGAACGAGCGGGAGTTGCTCCAAATGAAAAAACAAATGGCCTCAACCGGAACCGGAATCTCAAAGGACGCTTCTACTGAAGTGGAACTGGTCATGATCAATGGTGAAACCTACCCACAAAAAGGTAAAATTGCTATGGTAAACAACCTCATCAATTCCACTACTGGAAGTGTGACCTTGAGGGCCGATTTTGACAATCCCGATCTATTGTTGAGTTCCGGCAGTACCGGTACCATCAAGATTCCATCGCAGTTTAAGGGCGTGTGGGTGATTCCCCAATTCGCCACCGTGGACCGCCAAGGAACCAAAATGGTGTATGTGTTGAACGGGGACAATACGGTAACAAGCAAACCGCTTTCCATAGTGGCCCAAACCGATTCCCAATTCATCGTATCTGAAGGATTTGAGGATGGAACCACTCTTGTAACCGAAGGAGTCTCCAAATTGAAGGACGGACAGACCATCAGCCCAGTTAACTAACTATTCCAACAATCTCAATAGAACAATTGTAATATGTTCCAAAAATTTATAGACCGTCCCGTACTGTCCACAGTAATATCCGTGATTATTTTGATCTTGGGTATTTTGGGGCTCAGTGTTCTCCCCGTAGAACAATATCCGGAAATTGCTCCCCCCACCGTTCAGGTAACCGCCAACTATACCGGTGCCAATGCGGAAACCGTATTAAAAAGTGTGGTAGTTCCTTTGGAAGAACAGATCAATGGTGTGGAGGGAATGACGTACATGACCTCATCGGCCAGTAACGATGGAGCCGCCAATATCAGTGTGTTTTTTGCATTGGGTGTAGATCCCGACATTGCTGCCGTGAACGTTCAAAACCGTGTGGCTAGGGCCAATAGCTTGTTGCCACAGGAGGTGATCAACACAGGGGTAACCACCCAAAAGGCACAGAACAGTGCCTTGTTGTTCTTCTCCATTTTCTCCAAGAACGAGGATTATGACGCCACTTTTGTGGAAAACTATGCAAAGATCAACTTGGTACCCAAACTACAAAGGATCAAAGGTGTAGGTAATGTGAACGTGTTTGGTGCCAAGGATTACTCCATGCGTATTTGGATTTCCCCTGATAAAATGGCCGCCTATAATTTGGTTCCTTCGGATATCCAAGCGGCTTTGAGCGAGCAGAACCGTGAAGCCGCAACAGGTAAAATCGGGGAAAATGCCGATGGTATCTTCGAATATGTGATGAAATACAAAGGGCGTCTTTCCGAAGTGGAAGAATATGAGAACATCATTCTAAAAACAACGGATGATGGTGGTTTTCTTCGCTTGAAAGATGTGGCCGATATTGAACTGGGTGCCTTCAGCTATGTCAGGAAAAATACTGGTATGGGTAATCCCGGGGTTGCCGTGGGTGTATATCAGACCGCAGGTTCCAATTCCAAAGAGATCATCGATCAAATTGAAACCATTTTAACAGAGGCCAAAGGGGATTTCCCTAAAGGATTTGATTATGTCATCCCATTCAATTCCAAGGATTTCTTGGATGCATCCATTGACCATGTGGTGCAGACCTTGATCGAAGCCTTCATTTTAGTGTTCATCGTGGTATTCCTGTTCCTTCAAGATTTCAGGTCTACCCTTATTCCGGCCATTGCGGTACCCGTTGCCATCATCGGAACCTTTTTCTTCCTTCAAATATTTGGGTACTCCATCAACATGTTGACACTTTTCGCCATGATCCTGGCCATTGGTATTGTGGTGGATGACGCCATTGTGGTGGTCGAGGCGGTTCATGCCAAGTTGGAAGAAGGAGGAAAATCGGCCAAAAGTGCCACCAAAAAAGCTATGGGTGAAATATCCGGTGCCATTATCTCCATTACCTTGGTGATGTCGGCAGTATTTATTCCTGTATCCTTTATACAAGGTTCATCAGGGGTATTCTACCAACAATTCGGTATCACTTTGGCAGTGGCCATCTTGATTTCAGCCGTAAACGCCTTAACGTTGAGTCCAGCTTTGGCTGCCCTCTTCCTAAAACCACACGATCCGGAAAAAGGACATAAATCCAATTTTACGACCCGATTCTTCAAGGCCTTCAATATTGGATTTACGGCTATCACCAATAAATATACCAACGCCGTGGGGCGTTTGGTGAAACGAAAATGGATTACCGCTGTTTTGTTATTGGCCTTTACCGGGCTAGCCATTTATCTTTTCAAAACAACCCCATCAGGATTTGTGCCTGACGAGGACAGGGGAATGATCTTTGCCAACGTGAGCATGCCTCCGGGAACCACTATTGAAAAGACCGAGGAGACCATCATGAAACTGGATTCCATTTATGAGTCCATGGATGTAATCGATGCGCGGATGAGTGTGGCCGGATTCAGTTTGCTGAACAGGGTAAGTGCAGGCTCTTACGCTTTCTCCATCATGAAATTGAAGGATTGGAGCGAACGGAAGGAAGATTCACTTTCCGTGAACGCCACCATGCAGAAGTTGAATGCCATTTCTGCAAACTTTAAAGATGCCCAAATCATCTACTTTACCCCGCCCAGTATCCAAGGTTTTGGAACCAACTCTGGTTTTGAAGTGCAATTGCAGAGCAAGGGTGGTGAAGATTGGTTGGCCATCAACGATGTGAAAAATCAGTTTTTAGGTGCCCTGAATGCACGCCCAGAAATCCAGTACGCCATTTCTCAATTTGATCCAGGGTTCCCTCAATACAACCTTGACATCGATATAGAAAAAGTGAAAATGGCCGGGTTCTCGGCAACCGATATTTTCAACGCACTCCAAGGATATTACGGTGGAATCTATGCCACCGACTTTAATAAGTTTGGGAAGCAATACCGTGTTATGATCCAGGCAAAGCCTGAAGATCGTGCCAATGAGAATTCCCTCAACCATATTTTTGTAAGGAACGCCAATAGTGAATCGGTAGCGGTAAGCCAGTTTGTGACCCTTGAAAAAATCTATGGCCCAGAGGTGGTAGAACGATTTAACCTGTTGAGTTCTGTAAGAATTTCAGGGGTTCCGAATGCGGGATACAGTACCGGTGATGCTATCAACGCCATTGAGGAAGTGGCCGCCCAAGTACTGCCTACCTCCTACACTTATGACTATTCCGGACTTACCCGTGAAGAAAGCAATGCAGGATCCCAGACCATTCTCATCTTTATTTTGAGTTTGGTGTTCGTGTACTTCTTGTTGAGTGCCCAATATGAAAGTTATATTTTGCCACTTGCTATTCTGCTTTCGCTTCCCGTAGGAATTGCCGGTGCCATCCTTTTCATCAACTTGGGTGGTTTGCAGAACAACATCTATTTCCAGATTGCGATCATCATGTTGATTGGTCTGTTGGCCAAGAACGCCATCTTGATCGTGGAGTTCGCCCTTCAAAGACGGCGGGCTGGACTATCCCTTTTTGATGCCGCAGCTGATGGCGCAAGGGCTAGGTTAAGACCTATTTTGATGACTTCCTTTGCCTTCATCTTCGGTCTGTTGCCCTTGGCACTTTCATCAGGAATCGGGGCCATAGGGAACCAATCCATCGGTTTGAGTGCTGTAGGAGGAATGCTAGTGGGAACCATTTTGGGAGTATTTGTCGTTCCTGTCCTTTTTGTGGTATTCCAAGCCCTTCAGGAGCGTATTTCTGGAAAACCGGAACCAACCGAAGAAACCATTGCTTAACAACAACGCCAAAGAATCATGAAAATACAATCCACATATAAACTGATCTTGTTGCTAACGGCTCCCCTGTTATTGCAATCCTGCTTTGTGGCCAAGAACTATTCGAGACCAGAACTGGAAACGGAGAGCTTGTACAGAACGGACCAATTGCCACAAGACAGTATTTCCATTGCCGATGTGTCATGGAAAGACCTTTTTAACGATGAACAACTGAAGTCCTATATTACCCAAGGGTTGGAGAACAATTTGGACATCCGAATCGCCCTTCAAAATGTAGTGGCTGCCGAAGCTTATTTAAAGCAAGGAAAAGCTGGATACTTCCCCACGCTTTCTGGAACCGCTAGTTTTACCCGAACCAAAAACTCGGGCAATAGCCAGTTCGGGAGCTTTTTTACCAGTGCTTTGGAACAATATGAACTTTCTGGATCTTTATCTTGGGAAGCCGATGTTTGGGGTAAAATCCGAAGCAACAAAAAGGCCTATGGCGCCTCTTACCTGCAAAGTGTTTCTGCCCATCAAGCGGTTAAGACTGATTTGGTATCAGGAATAGCCAATACCTATTATCAATTGATGGCTTTGGACAAGCAAAGTGAAATTGCCGAGAAGACCCTTGATGCCAGAAAAAGCAGTTTGGAAACTACCCAAGCCTTGAAAGATGCCGGACTAGTGACCGAAGTAGCGGTTAAACAGACCGAAGCCCAGGTGCACGCCACGGAAATTATTCTGATCAATTTGAAGAACAACATCAAACTTCTGGAAAATGCTTTCTGTATTTTATTGGGGGAACCTGCCCATGAGGTTTTGCGAGGCAAGTTGGATGATCAGTCTATCGATACCGAGTTGAAGATCGGGGTGCCTTATTTGTTGCTGACCAATAGACCTGATGTTATGCAGGCCGAATACGGACTTATCAACGCCTTTGAGTTGACCAATGTGGCCAAAAGCAGTATGTACCCGTCATTAAGTCTAACTGCCAATGGAGGCTTCCAAAGTCTGGAATTTGAAAATTGGTTGGACGCCAGTTCCTTGTTTTCCCAATTGATTGGCTCTTTGACAGAACCTATTTTTAATGGAAGAAGACTTCGCACACAAATGGAAGTGGCCAAGACACAACAGGAACAAGCTTTGCTTTCATACAAAAAAACCCTTTTGACCGCCGGCCGCGAAGTTTCGGACGCGTTGTACACCTATGACGCTGAGACCGAAAAATTGATGGCCCGTTCCAAGGAACTGGAAGCCTATTCCACTGCCGAGGATTATTCCGAAGAACTGTTGAATAACGGTTTGGCCAATTATTTGGAAGTGCTAACGGCAAGACAAAATGCCCTAAGCTCTGAACTTAGTTATGTAGACTCCCAATACGGTCAATTGAGTGCCATTGTGGAACTCTATCGGGCCCTTGGAGGCGGTTGGAAATAATAGCCTGGATGCTCGAGGATAAAAAGGACATATTGGCCTATGCCATTGAGAACTTTACCAAGTTTGGAAGCAAACGGTTCTCCATGGACGAATTGGCCCAAAACCTTGGTATTTCCAAAAAAACACTGTACCGTTATTTTGGGAGTAAGGAAGAATTGGTGTCTGAAAGTCTTTGCTTTCTTTTGAACCAATTAAGAGCCAAGGTAGATGACTATATGGTCCAAAATCCGAATGAAAATGAGCCTCTAACTACCATAATATTTATTTATAAACAAGGGTTGATGACTTTACAGGAAATCAACCCTTCCTTTTTATATGGCCTATCCAAGTATTACCCCGATGCCTATAAACGATATTCCGAATTCAAGAAGGATATAATTTGGGATTTGGTATGTCCCCTTTTAAAGAAAGCACAAAACTTGGGACAGGTTAGAAAAGAGGTCAAAGTAGAGCTTGTCTGTATGCTCATTTTGGGCAGAATGGAAGAAATGGTTTACTCGACTCCCACCCTTTTTGAAGAATACAGCATCCAAGAATTATTGGAACACATCATTATCAATAACTTAAGAGGGATTCTTACATTGGAGTACCTTTCTACATCGCCCTTGGAAAAATAATCATCATTTTGGTCAAAACGATGTCAATTTCGAAATTTGACCAAGATTATTTTACTATAATTCCATTTTAAAGTATTGATTTTTATCTTTTTAGCATTGCAATTGGCATTTTGATCGCCTAATTTTAATTTCTTGCTAAAAACTCAAAAATCAATGGGAACAACCAACATCAACCGCAGAGACTGGATCAGAAAAAGTATGCTCACCGCAGGTGGAGCAATGGCCCTTCCATATTTTGGAATCGCTGAAACCCCAATGGCTCCCCTAACATTGGACGCCAAGGGAAATGCAGTATATAGTCAATTTTTCAAGGAATTTTTACCGGACATTCCAGTACCATTGGCGCCCATTACCGCCAAACTGAATGCCAACGAAAACCCTTATGGTCCATCGCCTATGGCTGTGGAGGCTTTTAAAAATACCGCTGCAGGTGGTAACAGATATGCTTGGAAAGAGTTGTTCCAATTGGTGGACAAGATCGCCAAGTTTGAAGGTGTGGAAAGTAAAAATATTATGATGGGCCCAGGGTCTTCCGACCTTTTGGAAAAGACCGCCATGGTCTTTTTCATGAATGGAGGAAACGTGGTTTCTGCCGATCCTGCTTATATGTCCCTTATCCAAGTAGCCGAATCCGTTGGTGCCAAGTGGAAACCGGTTCCACTAAAAGCGGACTGGTCGCACGATCTTAAGGCCATGGAAGAGGCCATTGATGCTGATACCAAATTGGTGTATATCTGTAACCCTAACAACCCAACCGGAACCATGACCGACCATCAGGAATTGGTTGATTTCTGCTCTAGGGTTTCCGAAAAAGTGCCTGTTTTTGTTGATGAGGCCTATTTGTGGTTCTTGGACGAAGGAGCCAAAAAGAGCATGGTTTCCTTGGTAAACGAAGGTAAGGATGTAATCATCGCCAGAACGTTCTCCAAAATTCATGGTATGGCTGGCCTAAGGGTAGGTTATATTGTGGCTTTGGAAGAAACTTTGAACCGTTTGCAAAATATTACCCGAGGTGGAATGGGCATTACCCTTCCTTCCGTACATGCTGCCATGGCCGCTATGGACGATGCCGAATTCATTGAAAAATCCAGGATGTTGAATGCCGAATGTAGGGATTACGTGGCCAAGAGCTTGGAAGAAAAAGGATTCGAATATGTTCCTTCCCATACCAGTTTCATGATTTTCCCCATTGAGATGGAAGGAAAAGAATTCTTGAATAAAATGACCGAATTGAATGTTGGTGTCCGTGCCTTCCAGTTTATGGGTAAAAATTGGTGTAGGGTAAGTATGGGAACCATGGAAGAAATGAAAATGTTTACCGCTGCCATCAATAAAGTACTGGTATAGTGGACACTGGATTTCAAAAGACTATTGTATTCCTGTTTTTCATCTTCATTGGAATCTTGCTAAAGGCAAAATTTAAGAACAAGGAGGAGATAACGGGAATCAAAAAAATAATTCTAAACCTTGCTTTGCCCGCAACGATATTCATAGCGTTGTTGGGCATTAAGGTGGAATTACATCTTTTAATATTGCCTGTTTTGGCCCTTGGGCTTAACTTACTTTTGTTCCTGGCCGTACCCTTTATTTTGCCTCTTGTGGGTATCGGCAAGGGAACACCCGAATTTCGTACCGCCAAATTGTTGATCCCCTCATTGGCCCCCGGATTATCTTCTTTTCCCTTTATTCTTGAGTTTTTAGGCGAAGATTATTTGGCAAAAGCGGCCATGTCCGATTTGGGAAACAAAGTCTTTGTGCTATTTTTTCTGTACCTCGTTGCCATGAACTGGCATTATGGGCTACAGTTCGATAAACCTAAAAACGGCGGAACCAAACTTAGACCCCTCATCAAGGCCATGGTTTCCGAACCTGTGAATATTTTTATCGCAGCTGCCCTTGTTCTTTTAGGTTTCGGTTTTACCATGCATTCCCTGCCCTTCTTTTTAAGCGAAACGCTTGAAAAATTGAGCATGATCATGACTCCCTTGGTTTTGCTCTTTATCGGGTTGGCCGTGAAAATCAAGAGAAAACAGTTTTTTCAGATTTTTTCACTCCTTTGCACCCGTGCAGGTTTGGTGCTTTTAATTTCAGGAATCTTTGTTTCCATTGCTGGAATAAATGCCCAAAACGAGATTTTACTTATCCTAGCTTTTGGATTGAGTGCCTGTAGCTTCTGGCCCTATGCCCACCTTGCGGCCGTGGATGGTATGGAAGCGGATATTTCAGAAAAGAAAAAAACCTTTAGCAGTGATTACGGCGTAGCCATTTTGGCGCTTTCCTTCCCCTTATCAACCATCTTGATTTTAGGCGTATTGAACAGTGGTTCCTTCTTTGTACACAGCTACAACATCTTTGTAATCTCTGTTTTGTTCCTAGCTGTCGGATTTGCAATTCCCTTATTTGGCGGTTTGAACAAAAAGTGGTCAGGATTGAAAGGCTTGGGGTTTAAACTGAAATCCCCTGCTACCGAGAACGCTTGATCACAGTAAGTTCCCTGTAAATTGTTACCTTTCTAAAAATATTAGGTAATCATGTCTGTTCGCTTCATCCTCCTGCTCTCCTTTTTTACCATCGGAATGCTATCGGCACAAAAAAAGAACCCGAAAGTGGATCAGGCCCGATTGGAAAAACGCATCTTCGACTTGGCCAAATTCGGACTTCAAGAAAACGGCGAAACGGAACGCGTGGCTTTTAGCGATGCGGATATTGAAGCCAGGAACTGGGTAGTGGAAACCCTTAAGGGTTTTGGCATGACCGTAACCATAGATGCCGCGGGCAACATCATTGGAAAAAAACCTGGAAAGGACTCCTCTAAAAAACCCATAGCTTTTGGATCACACATTGACCGGGTGCCCCATGGTGGTAATTATGATGGCTGTGTGGGCTCCATGGCCGCTTTAGAGGTTATCGAGACCTTGATAGAAAACGACATCAAGACCAAGCATCCTTTGGAAGTCATCATTTTCCCCAATGAAGAAGGTGGGGTTATGGGCAGTCGTGCCATGGCCGGAAATTTGACCAAAGCCGCTTTTCCTGTCGTCAATGCCACTGGGTATTCCATGAGCGAGGGCATCATGAGAATTGGTGGCGATACCACAAAAATTAAAGACGCTATCCGTGAACCTGGCAACTTGGCCGCCTTTTTGGAACTCCATATTGAGCAGGGCGGGAAACTTGAAAAAGCGAATCTGGACATCGGTGTTGTGGAAGGCATTGTGGGTCTCAAATGGTGGGATGTGGTCTTTACGGGCTTTGCCAACCATGCCGGTACCACGCCCATGAACGCCAGACAAGATGCCCTGTTGGCAGCCGCCAAATTCATTGTGGCGGTGAACGAGATCACCAATAGTTTTGAGGGCACCCAAGTAGGTACGGTAGGCCGAATAAGGGTAGAACCGGGAGCGCCCAATGTGATTCCCGGAAAGGTGGTGGCCAGTTTGGAAATACGGGATCTTTCCGCAGAAGTGATTGAAAAAGTCTATCAGGCCATCAAGAAAAAAACTGAAGAAATTGCCGAGGCCTCCCATGTATCTGTGGAGTTTTTGCCTTTGGATACCACATCGGAACCAGCATTGACTGACCCTTCCATCCAAAAAGAAATAGAGAATTCTACCAAAACCCTTGGGTTGACCTATCAATATATGCCAAGTGGGGCGGGGCATGATTCCCAAGATATTTCCAGATTCGCACCCGTTGGGATGATCTTTGTGCCCAGCAAAGGGGGTATTAGCCATTCCCCAAAAGAATTCACTTCGGCGGAGGATATGGCGAACGGTGCCAATGTACTTTTGAACACTATTTTGGCCCTGGACAAAAAACTGGATTAAAATCAGACCAAGAAATAAAAATCATCAGAAATGAACACTAAAAAGTATTTCATCGGAGCCGCAGCCGTCATTATTATTGGAGTGGGCCTATATGTGTATTACATCTATACCAATGCACCTGAAGGAGCCAGAAATGGATTTGCCCAAAAATTCCCTGATATGGCCAGTGCCGGTTGGATGAAGGAATCCGCAACCGAATGGGAGGCCGAATTTGAAATGAACGGAGCGGATTATGCCGCAGTTTTTACGGAGGATGGTACCTGGGTGAGAACGGAACATGAAATAGAGGAAAAAGACCTGCCGGAAAAAGTTTGGAACCTATTGAATGAAAAATTCAAGGATTACCGCATTGATGAAATTGAATATGTGGAAAATGCCGATAGCAGTACTGGCTATAACATTGAACTTGAAAAAGATGAAGAGTTACAAATCTTTATCAGCAGCGAAGGGGAATTGATTTCTTTGAGGGAGGAGTAGCACACCAGTCAATTATTTGTTCAATCTCTATTTGAACATAGGATTATCCCAAGAATAATAGTTGTGTTCCGTATCCAAGGAAAATCCAACTTTTGGATAAAGTTGATTTCCCACAGTATTCGTTTTTGCCGTCTCCAATACCAATCCACAAGAATTGGTTTCAGCACAAAGTTCTTTTGCAATTTCAATTAGCTGCTTGGAAATCCCTTTGCCCCGAAACCCCGGTTCCACATACAAATCATTTAAAAGCCAAAGACGTTGCATTCTTGTAGAGGAAAAAAGAGGATATAACTGTACAAATCCGGCTAACTTTTTGCTTTCGGATTCGGCGACAAAAATTTGGGAGTCATTTTGTAACAGCCTTTCTGAAACGAATTTTTCTGCCTTTACCTTATCCGATTTCTTTTCGTAGAACACCCTGTATTTGTCAAACAAATCAACAACGCCATTTATATCCGAAACTATTGCTTTCCTAATTTTTGCCATTTTGTCGCTGTGATTTTGATATTACTATGGTGTTCAGTTTGTCTTTCTAGCTATTATTTCTTGTAACATACTGGCAAGTTTGCTTTATTTCTCATTTTTCTCAAATATCTTATCCGTTCCAAAATAGATTTCAGCTTCGTGATAATAAAATAATCCCCATTCAAGGGAGCTATCAAAAATGACCAAGTCATCTATGAAAAATATTCCTTCCCAATATTTAATTACCATTTTCCAAGTCAACATTACAGATTGTCCACTTCGGTCACTATCAATAAACACATATTTTGAAAATGGAATCTCCTTGCTATGTAACCATTTCTTAATTTCATTTTGGCCGTTTTCTGTTAACCTAAATTCGTCTACATTTTTGAAATAGTTTTTGAAAGGTTCAAAAGGAAATCCTTGAGTCATTTTGGAACTGTCCAAAAATTCATTTATTAGGTTAGTCCCCTTTTCATTCAAAAAATGAATTTGGTCTTTATGCTCCGTCGGAATTTTACGAGCATTTTCAGGTGACCACAAAAATGACCAAACTTCAGGAAATTCATCAGTCCAATATTGGATAATACCTTTTTCGAAGTCGTTCATTTTCTTTTTATCAAAAATCTATTTTAAACCTCCTCTCCTTCCCCTTTGGTAATGCTATACGTTGCATTCGCAATCAACGCGATACTCAACCAATACGTAGCCAAGATCAATAGGCCAGAGAGGTAAAACGGGGTCTTGAATTTGGCAATTGCCAATAATGTGTCCGACAACATAAAACACAATACGGCCATGGCCATTAAAGCATGGGCATTGCTCCTTTCTCGCAAGTATAGCCCCACGCCTTGCCATGCCATAAAGGTGATGATCAACACATAAATGGCAACAGGCAAAAGCAGATCGCCCAAACCGGGTTTCAACCAAAAAAACAATACCCCGGCAATGTCAAACAAGATCAAAAAGGAAATCCAGTTTTTGTAAAATCCCTTGTATTGGATAAAGGCCACGGAGAACAAAACATGGGCAATCAGGAATGCCACCAGTCCAAACAAAAAGTAGGATTCAAAAAGCAACAGAATATCGCCTAGCAAACAAAACACCAAGGCAATGGTGACCGTATTGCCCAATCGAACATAACGTTTTCTTGAGGCAAATAACAGCAATGCAATCACCAAGATGGTGGTCAACGGCTTGAGGAACATAAAAGCGGTTTTGTCATCATACTGCCCATAGTAAATGGCCAAACATGCGGACACCAATATTAAAATATTGATAATCTTCCTTTTTGTGTCAGATTGGGCTACCATGTGGAATAGGGATTTTTGCTCAATTGGGAGTTGTAGTATTGTTTCTGACCGGTGACCTCCTCACCCAGCCATTCGGGTTTTTCAAATTTTTCATCTTCGTGATTGAGCTCCACTTCCGCCACAACCAACCCTTTGTTTTCACCTAAAAATTCATCCACCTCAAAAAGGTGGTTGCCATAGGGAACTTCATACCGATGTTTTTCCAAAATCCCGGTGTTACAGAGGTCGATCAAATTGGTAGCCTCGGCTGTCCCGATCTCAATTTCCCATTCAAACCGGGTGGTGCCTGAATCGTTGGGGCCTCCTTTTATGGTCAAAAAACCTTTGTCGCCCATAATTCGTACCCGAACGGTCCGGTCGGGATCGGTGTTCAAATAGCCTTGTGCAATTCGGGTTTGGGAAGTGGCCTCTTGCCGATAGGCACCCGAGGTGACCAAGAATTTTCGTTCTATTTCCAAATGTTCCATCAAACTAAATATACCCTAAATTTGAGTATGGACTTCGATTTCCCCTTAAGAAAAATCATTCACGTGGACATGGATGCCTTTTATGCCTCCGTGGAGCAGCACGACAATCCCGAACTAAAAGGGAAGCCGATCGCCGTGGGTGGGGGATCAAAGCGCGGAGTAGTTTCCGCCGCCAGTTATGAGGCCCGAAAATTTGGGGTACGCAGTGCCATGTCTGGGATGCAGGCCCAACGGAATTGCCCGCAACTCATCTTTGTAAAACCCCGTTTTGATCGGTATAAAGAAATCTCCCTCCAAATCCGAAGCATATTTTATGAATACACGGATTTGGTGGAACCCCTTTCGTTGGATGAAGCCTATTTGGACGTAACGGAGAACAAAAAAGGAAATCCGTCCGCCACCTTAATCGCCAAGGAAATCCGTCAGAAAATTTTGGACAAAACAGGACTGACGGCTTCTGCAGGTATTTCCATCAACAAGTTCATTGCCAAAGTGGCCAGTGATTACAACAAACCCAACGGACAAAAAACGGTAAACCCGGAAGAGGTGATCCAATTCTTGGAAGATTTGGACATCCGCAAATTTTACGGGGTGGGAAAAGTGACCGCGGACAAAATGTATCGATTGGGAATTTTTACAGGCAAGGACCTAAAACAGAAATCTCTGGAATTTCTGGACGAACATTTTGGCAAGAGTGGCAAGTATTATTACCATGTGGTTCGAGGCATCCATTTGAGTGCCGTGAAACCGCATCGTATCCCAAAATCGGTTGGGGCCGAACGGACCTTTTTTGAAAACCTGAGCAGTGAAATCTTTATGTTGGAAAAATTGGACCACATTGCCGAGGAACTGGAACGGCGGTTGAAGAAATCCAAAATTGCGGGCAAGACCATCACCCTAAAAATCAAATACAGCGATTTTACCTTGCAGACGCGAAGTAAAACCCTGCCTTATTATATTTCAAGCAAGGACCTCATCTTGGAAACCGCCAAGGAACTACTCTACCAATCTCCCTTGGAAGAATCGGTGCGGTTATTGGGCATTTCATTGGCGAACCTCAACACCGAAAAAGAAGACGAACCACCCAAAAAGGAATCCGTATTGGTGCAATTGAAGTTCGATTTCTAATCCCAAAAAAAGAAAAACCTCCCAAAGGGAGGTTCATCTATTAGTTTTTGATGTCCGATTTTATGGGCTCTACCGTAGGTTTCAGCATATTGCCATCGGCATCGATTTCTATGATGCTATCGAAACCTAGTTCATCCAGTTTTGAAATGATCTCGGCCCTATCGCCTACCATGAACCAGTTCATTTTTTCTGGTTTCACCACTTGGTTGCTCACTTTTCTGATGTCATCCACAGAAAGCGTCCTAACATTCTGGTCGTATTTTTGATAGTAATCGTCTGGCAGATTATATCTGATCAAATTCCTTACCGAGCTGTTCACGGAACTGTTGGTTTCCCATTGCCCTGGAAGTTTCAACACCTGGTTGGTCTTTACTTTTTCCAACTCTTCCTTAGTGGCTGGTCGGGTAGAAGTGAACTCGGAAATTTCCTTGCGTATCTCGGTAACGGATTCAGCCGTTTTATCGGTCTGTACCGGAGCATATACAATGAACGGACGCACTTCTTTGGAACCCATTACAAAACCACCCGCGCCGTAGGACCAGTGCTTGTCTTCCCTCAAATTCATGTTGATACGGGAAGTGAAATCGCCCCCAAGGATATTGACCATTTGCTCCAAGGCTACCTCGGAAACATCACCATACTTTTCGGTCAAATGTCCGGCCAAGATGACGGATTGCTGGGATTCAGGCCTGTTCATCAAATACAGCGTATTCTTGGTGCTGGTCTGTGGCTGGTTGAAAACGATTTTAGGCACATCTCCTTTCTTCCATTTGCCCAAGGTTTTTTCCAGTTTGGATTTCAATTCGCTCATTTCCACATCACCTGTTACGATGATGGTTGAGTTGTTGGGTTTGAACCAGGTATTGTAAAAATCCACTACATCGTTACGTGTCAATTTGGCCACCCCATCCTCATAACCGGTTCCGGTGTAAGGGCTGCTGTAAGGGTGATCATCGCCATACATGTATTTGTTCATGGCACGCAAGGCCATGGTGATGGGTTGCGACTTTTCCTTTTTTATGTCATTGATCTGTTCGCTTTGCAAACGTTCAAATTCCTTTTCAGGGAAAACAGGATTGAGCACCACATCTAAGAACAAATCCAAACTAGCGTCCAAACTGGGTTTTAAAGTAGTCATATAGACATTGGATTCATCTTGACTGGAGAATGTGCTCAAGGAAGCACCCAACAATTGGAGCTGCGCATTGATTTCCAGTGAAGTTTTATCCTTGGTCCCTTCGTCCATCAGGTTCATGGCCAATTTTGCAGTACCAGGGGTGGACAGATAATCGGTTTTGTAACCTGCATCGGTCACCAGGTTGATGACCACCGTGGGAACTCCTTTGCGCTGGGCCAAAACCACATTCAATCCGTTGGACAATTGAGTACGCTGCAAATCAGGAAATTTGGAACTCTTCTGTTCCGCAAGGGCCGGCAACTTGCTTCGATCTATGGTAGAAGGTTCAACCGCATACTCTGGGAACGGATTACAGATCAATATATGTTTGCCCTTCGTCAACCATTTGGCCGCTGTTTTCTTAAGGTCTTCGGCCGTGGCTTGCTCAATATATTTCAATTGGGTTTTGTAATACGATGCATCTCCATGATACGTTTCATTGGACGCCAAGATATCAGATACACCTCCGAAACCGCCTATCCGTTCCAATCCTTTGATGAAGTTGGCAAAATAACTGGCTTTCACTCTTTTTAATTCTTCTTCGGTCGGGCCTTCCTTGATGAACTTATCAATTTCCTCCCAAAGTTCCTGTTCCAATTTAGAGGCATCTTGCCCTGGTTTTACGTTCAACCACGTAATGAATTCACTGGCAATTTCACTGGAAGATTGAAAGGACACTGCTGCGCTGGCCGATTGGTCCTTGTAAATAAACTTTTGGTACAACCTTGAATTTTTGCCACTGGTCAAAATAGAAGAGATCAAATCGAAATAAAGATCCTCCTTAGATCCAAATTCGGGAGAGTTCCACGCGAACAAAACCCTTGTCTCGGGAACCCTGTCTTCATATACCTGGCGCGAATCGTACACTTTATTGGGAATGTTCACCTCTTGTCTTTCCAAGGTAGGACCAGAGGGAATATCGCCAAAGTAAGCGGTCACTTTTTGAAGAATTTCCTCCGCATTCACATCACCCGCCACGGCAACTACGGCATTGGCAGGTCCGTAATACGTTTTGAACCAATCCTGCACGTCTTCCAAGGAAGCGGCGTTCAAATCTTCCATTTCCCCGATTACGGTCCAGGAATACGGGTGACCCTTAGGATACATGGCTTTGGTCAGATAATCCCACTGTTTTCCATAGGGTTGATTTTCGCCCTGTCTTTTTTCATTTTGAACCACTCCCCGTTGCTCGTCCAATCTGGCTTGGTCAATGGCACCCAACAAGTGTCCCATACGGTCTGATTCCAAGAACAATACTTGGTCCAATGCAGAGACCGGAACATTTTGAAAATAGTTGGTGCGGTCACTATTGGTAGTTCCGTTCAAATCGGTTCCCCCAATACTTTCCAAGGCCTGAAAGTAATCCGTGTTGTAGTTTTCACTTCCGTTGAACATTAAATGCTCGAACAAATGGGCAAAACCACTTTTACCCGGTTTTTCATTTTTGGATCCCACATGGTACCATACGTTCACCGCAGCAATGGGTGCCTTATGGTCTTCATAGACCAACAAGGTTAGGCCGTTCTTCAAAGTGTATTTTTTGTATTGGATGTCGATGTCATCCGCTGTGAATTGAAATCCTTGCCCATAGTTCATGGATAAGCAAAGAAGGCCCAAAATAAAGGCTGAGAGTAGTTTTTTCATTTGATTGTATTTTAATTATTTGATTGATAAATTGCTCTTGACAAGATAAGAAAATGTTTACAATTATCACTATATTAACCACTTAGGGAACGTGGTAAAAATTGAGTATTTTCCATGGCGACAATTGCTTACCAACTTTTATGGTTGTGCTAAGGTTTTGTTGTCCGACCCGTAATTTCTTGTTTAATTTGTAGTTATGCAACGCCCTGAATTGCACCAACATATCATCACCACTGCAGGTAACCTGTTCTATGCCCAAGGGTACAACTCTACGGGGATCAATGAAATTATCGATAACTGTGGTATTGCAAAAGCTACCCTATATGGGCATTTTAAATCCAAAGAGGATATTTGTGTGGCCTATCTTGCACAACGACATGTTGCCTTCATGGATTCCTTAAAAACATATGTGGAACGAAGCAAGGCAGGAAAATATCAGCTGCTGGCCATCTTTGACCTTTTGCAGGACATGTACCGCGATAAAAACTTTCAAGGGTGTTGGGCACTCAAGACCTTGGGGGAGCTTTCTCCCAATCAGAAGAAGATTTTGGAAGTCATCCAAAAACAGAAAAAAGAACTGCTCCTATATTTAGGCGAAGTCGTTGGCCGAAATATTTCCAATCTGTCCAAGGCCCAAACCGAAAAAATGTCCGGAGGGCTTTACCTTCTCTACGAAAGTGCAATAACCGAAAGCCATTTGTTCAAAAACGATTGGCCCATCTACATGGCCAAAAGTATTGCCCCGACTTTTTTTTCCGAATTGGAACTGGAATAAAAAACCCTTCCATGGCAATGAAAGGGTTTTGTTAATTTTAAAATTGTGTAACACTTAGACTTCAACAGCTTCCAAAGGTTGAACTTCTGGAAAATCAATGGGTGTGCCCACCGTATTGTTGATGTAGTTGGAGATCGTCTTATCGCCCACCAAAACAATGGTATCGATCAAATTTTCCTTGGTCCACCCTGCGTTAAAGAAATTTTCCAAAACGCTGGCATCTGCTTTCCCTTGGTTTTCGGTAATGTTCTTGGCCAATTTTGCCAAGGCATCCAATTTGTTGTCAAAAGAGGCTTTACCGGCCCTCAATTCCAAAATCTGACCTTCGGTATACCCGTTCATTTTACCAATGGCGGTATGGGCGGCCAAACAATATTCACAGTTGTTCACCTGGCTCACGGCCAAGTTCACCACTTCTTTTTCTTTGGCTTTCAAAGAGGTTTTGGCATTGGCAAAGGTCAGGTAATTGCCCAACGCATTTTCTGAATGGGCAAAGGTGGCATACAGGTTGGGAACAAAGCCCAACGCTTTTTGCAAGTTGTCAAAAATGGCCTGATTGGCGGCGCTTACTTCTTCTCTTTTAGGTACATTGATTGTGCTCATGATGTATGAATTTAATGTTATAATGGATTAATAATTCTGAATGAAGGGTTTCTCGGCATCACAATAAAAATCATGATGGAACTTTTGCTCACAATGCTCCACTGCGACCAACGGTTGTTGTTGCTTGGGTGAGCTTCTAAAAATTTCGATAAGGTTGAAAATGGGTTTATCGATTGCTTTCATCTTTTACCTGTTTTTAAATTACAAGGCAAAGATGCGGCGATAAGGGAGGTAAGGGTTAGGAGGGATTTCCCGTTGACTTGTTCAACTTTCCCTTAGGCAACAAAAACAAGGCTTTCCCTATATTCCGAGGGCGTCATTTGGGTCATCTTCTTGAAAAATCTGCTGAAATGGGCAGCATCATTGAACCCAAGGTCGAAAGCGATTTCCTGGTTTTGTTTGTCGGTATAATTTATGAGCCGCTTGGATTCCAAGGCAATCCGGTCCAAAATAATCTGTTGGGGCGATCTTTGGTTGTAGATGGAAAATAGGTTGGAAAGTGTTTTGGGGGATTTGAAGAGCATTTCGGCATAATCACTTACCCTTCTCTTGGTCTTGTAATGCAGGTCTACCAAATAATTGAACTTTCTGATGATGTCGATTTGGTCGTTATCCAGCGTTTTAACGATCAATTGTTCCTTGGCCAATCGGGTGCTCAGGATGATCATTCGCTTTAGCAACATTTGGAGCATGTCCCCTTGGATGTTGTCCGGGGTGGAAAACTCTTCCACAAACATGTCGTACAATAAATTGTACTTGTTCAATTGATCTTCTGAAATGGTAACGATGGGAAGGTCTTGGGTGCCAAAGAACAAAATACCGTTGCAAGACACTTCGCTATCATGGTCGAATATGCAGTAAAACTCCCTATTGAAAAGAATGGCCGCCAATGGCAGTTCAGCATTTTCAAGGGATACGTGCTGCAAATTGGTAACGGTCATCAACTGATTGGGCAAGAGTTTCACCGTCATGCCATCAACTAACAGTGCAACGGGGTCGCAATTTCTATTCCATAAAAATTTGATGGTATTGGACGTATCCGAAAATCGATATTCGTCTCTTTTGAAGTCACTTGTCAGACCCAACAGTGCTCCCAATCTAGGGTCATTGTATTCGTATTTCATGAATTTCAGGTTGATTTCCGTGTAGCTATATGCCAACTTAAAATCAGTCTTTTCCGACCACAAAAACTTACAGTTTTTAAATAGAATCCAAAAAGAAACCCCTTGTTACCAAGTGCAACAAGGGGTCCATCATATCTTGAAGAGCTTATTTTAGAAACTACAGCTCTCTATTTCGGTTACACGTAGCGTGTTCACCATACCTTTATCCTTGATCGGCATGGCGGCAAGGCTGACCAGCATATCCCCAACATCCAAAAACCCTTGTTGGCAGGCAATTTTGTTCACGTCCTCTATGGTTTGGTCGGTAGATACAAACTTGTCATAATAGAAAGCCTTTACCCCCCACAAAAGGTTCAATTGGGTCAAGATCCTACGGTTGGATGTAAACACCAAAATATGGGCACTCGGTCTCCATGCAGAAATCTGGAAGGCGGTGTATCCACTGTTGGTAAGGGTAGAAATGGCCTTGGCTTCAATATCGTTGGCCATCAGAGCGGCATGGTAACACACCGACTTGGTAATGTACCTTTTGGTTCTGATGCTTGGTGGAGTCTGTGGCACTTTGATCAGGCTGGATCCTTCCACGTTCATACAGATGCTTGCCATTTTTTCAATTACCTGAACTGGATAGTTCCCTACAGATGTTTCACCGGAAAGCATCACGGCATCGGCACCGTCCATTACAGAGTTGGCCACGTCGTTCACCTCGGCCCGGGTCGGGGTCAAACTGGTAATCATGGTCTCCATCATTTGGGTGGCAATTATTACGGGAATCCTTGCCTTTTTGGCACGTAGCACCAGTTTCTTTTGAATCAATGGTACCTCATGTGCGGGCACCTCAACACCCAAATCTCCACGGGCCACCATCAAACCGTCACAATAAGTTACGATTTGATCGATATTTTCAACTGCCTCTGGCTTTTCAATCTTGGCAACGATCGGAATTTTATGATCGGAATGTTCCTTGATCAATTCCTGAAGGTCTATAAGATCTTGGCTGTGGCGTACAAAGGAAAGGGCCATCCAATCCACTTTTTGACCGCATGCAAAAATGGCATCCTTGATGTCTTTTTTGGTCAATGCTGGAAGGGAAATATTGGTATTGGGAAGGTTTACCCCTTTTTTTGATTTTAGCGGACCGCCTTGGATCACAGTAGTTTTTACTTCGTCTTCCCCATTGGTGGACTTTACCTCGAATATCAGTTTACCATCATCCAAAAGGATGCGTTCCCCTGGCTTTACATCCTTGGGAAAGTTCTGATAGTTCATGTAAACACGTTGGGCAGTACCTTCAAAAGGCTCCCCGGTTACAAAGGTCACTTCATCACCAGGTTCTACAATGGCTTCACCCCCCATGACCCCAACTCGGAGTTTAGGACCTTGCAAATCGGCAAGGATAGCCGTATTTACACCCAACTCCTCATTTAATTCCCTTATCATTTTTATGCGTTCGGCAACATCTTCGTAAGCGGCATGGGAAAAGTTGATCCTGAATACATCGACTCCAGCCTCGATCATCGCCTTCAAGGTTTCTTTCTTACTGGTAGCCGGTCCCAATGTTGCTACAATTTTTGTCTTCTTTCTAGTTGGCATTGTTAAAAGATTAAATTTCTTTTTGATTTTAAGGTTTCCGTGTCCAAAGCATATGCTGTTATGACCTTCGATATCTTGTTGATAGCTTTGATTTTTTGTGCCAGTACATCTTCTTCGGCCGCATCCACCTTTAAAAAATAGTCCACTTCCTTGTGTTCTTTGATCAGGTGATCCGTTCTTGTTGAAACATCGTTCCCGAACAATCCTTCCGAAGGAATGATTGCCTCCACCTCACATTTGTTAGAGATCAGGGTCCAATACATATGGTTGAGCTCATCGTCCCAATCGAACACGGAATAGGATTGGCTCTGTTCCAAATGAAGGTCGTTCTTCATCCTTTTCAAATACAATCCGCAATTGGAATTTATGGCATAGGTAATGGCATAATCTTCCAAATTACTGTGTATGGCGATGAGCTGAAAGCTGTCATCGAAAAAGTCGGCCGATATCTTGTGTGTTGTCAACATGCCTTAACACGAGCTGTAAATATACTCTTAATCCGATTCAATGCCTAGTTATTACAAAACAATACACTTGTAAAACCAACGAAAACGATTGAATTTGATAATGATTTCAAGTTAGGAATTTTCCATCTTGTTCTGCAATGCAAAATAGGCGCGCTTGGATGCCTTTTCCTCTGCCTTCTTTTTTGAGGTTGCCCTGGCTTTGGCCATAATACGGTCTCCAATGGTAAGTTTTACGGCAAAATGTTTGAGTTCATCATTGCCGGTATCCTCATAAACAAGATAGTTGAAGGGCTTTTTCTGCTTTTGGCACCATTCGATTACCAAGCTCTTGTAGCTGATGACCTTACCTTCCAGTTGTTCAATGTCCACATAGGGTTCAATGACACGGTCATGGATAAATTTTTCGCAGTATTTGTACCCGCGATCAAGATAGATGGCGCCGATCAACGCCTCAAAGACATTACCATGGATGTTTTCCCCAAAATGGGACTTTGGAATCCTGCTTTCCACATATTTGAGCAGCCCCAGGTCTTTCCCAAGTTCGTTCAGGTGTTTACGGCTCACCACTTTGGAGCGCATTTTGGTAAGATAGCCCTCATCCCCTTCCGGAACCTCGTTGTAGAGGTGCCTGGATATGATGGTCCCCAACATGGAATCGCCCAAGAATTCCAATCGCTCATAGTTCATAGGGTTTCCGCTGGAATCCTTTTGGTTCATGGAGCGATGTAGAAAGGCTTTCTTGTAGATGTCTATACTCTTCGGCTTAAAGCCCAGAATCCTTTTCATTCCCAAAAAAAAATCCCCATCCGAGTTGGGATGGGAATTGAATATTTTGGAGGTGAGTTTCATGTTACAAAACTACCCTAATTTTTTAAACAATACACAAGCATTGTGCCCTCCGAAACCAAAAGTATTGCTCATGGCCACTTTCACTTCCCTTGGCTGTGCCTTGTTCAAGGTAAGGTTCAAGGAAGAATCGATTTCCTCATCCACTACACTATGGTTAATGGTCGGTGGTACCAAGCTGTGTTCCATGGCCAAAATGGAGGCAATGGCCTCAATGGCCCCGGCAGCTCCCAATAAATGCCCGGTCATGGACTTGGTAGAGTTGATGTTGATTTTAGATGCATGAGAACCAAACACCTTGGAAATAGCCTTAAGCTCCGCAACATCCCCTAGTGGTGTAGAAGTACCGTGTGTATTGATGGCGTCCACGTCCTCTGGTTTCAGACCTGCGTCCCTCAAGCAATTTTCCATTACCCGAACCACTCCGATTCCCTCAGGATGTGGAGCCGTCATGTGATAGGCATCGCTTGACATGCCTCCTCCGGCTACCTCTGCATAGATTTTGGCTCCTCTTGCCTTGGCGTACTCGTATTCTTCCAACACCAGCGCCCCGGCACCTTCACCAAGAACAAATCCATCCCTTGTTGCATCAAAAGGTCTGGAAGCCGTTTCAGGACTTTCATTCCTTGTGGACAAGGCATGCATGGCGTTAAAACCGCCCATACCTGCAATGGTCACAGCGGCTTCGCTACCTCCGGTAACGATAACATCACAATGGCCCAAACGGATATAATTGAGTGCATCGATCATGGCGTTGGCCGAAGAGGCACAAGCGGAAACCGTAGTATAGTTTGGCCCCATGAACCCATGCTTAATGGAAATGTTCCCGGGAGCGATATCAGCAATCATTTTTGGAATGAAGAACGGATTAAAACGGGGAGTACCATCGCCTTCTGCGTAGCCGATGACCTCGTTTTGGAAAGTTTCCAATCCACCTATTCCCGCGCCCCAAATAACACCTACCCTAAATTTGTCCACATTGTCCAAATCGATTCCCGAATCAGCAATAGCTTCATCGGAAGATACCAGTGCATATTGCGCGAACCTGTCAAGTTTACGGACCTCTTTTCTATCAAAGTAGTCGTTGGGATCAAACTCCTTTAACTCGCAGGCAAATTTTGTTTTGAACTTTTCGGTGTCAAAATACGTAATGGGCGCAGAACCGCTCTTGCCGGTCCTTAGTCCTTCCCAATAAGCTTTCAGATTGTTGCCAATTGGGGTAAGCGCCCCCATTCCGGTAACTACAACTCGCTTTAACTGCATTGAACTATTTTTTTACCCTTTAGACCTAAATTATAAAAAAAATTATCCATGCGATCATCACCACATGGATAATTTAAAATCTTTAGTAATATATCATAAAATTACTTCGCTTCCTCTATGTAGCTGATGGCTTGACCTACAGTGGCGATGTTTTCTGCCTGGTCATCAGGTATTTGGATATCAAATTCCTTCTCAAACTCCATGATAAGTTCAACAGTGTCCAAGGAATCCGCCCCTAAATCGTTGGTAAAGCTAGCTTCTGCTACAACTTCATTTTCATCAACACCTAGTTTATCAACAATGATAGCCTTTACTCTTGATGCAATGTCTGACATAATTATTGTGGTTTTAAAAATTTTATCGTTGGCAAAAATATAAAATATTGGATTAATTACATCATTTGTCGATAAAATGTGTTCCAAATTAAACTTCTTAAGACTCAGTATCTTACTTTAGCCGCCTGAAGTTAGTCCAAAATCATATCAAATCCTAACAGATGAAGCAAATTGTCATCTTGGCCTCTGGCAGTGGCTCCAACGCGGAAAATATCATCACCCATTTTCAAAATCACCCCGAAATTCAAGTGGCCGCGGTGCTTACCAATAAGAAGGAGGCAAAGGTTTTGGAAAGATGCGACAGGCTGCAGGTACCGGCGTTTTATTTCAACCGCACTTCATTCAGGGATTCTGATTCAGTGGTAAAGCTGCTACAAGGCTTATCTACCGATTTGGTCGTTTTGGCCGGTTTCCTTTGGAAAATTCCAGAAAATATGATTGCCGTCTATCCGAACCAGATCATTAACATTCACCCGGCATTGCTGCCGAAATACGGTGGCAAGGGCATGTATGGCGAAAGGGTTCATGAAGCGGTGAAGGAAAACCAAGAAACTGAAACCGGCATCACCATTCATTATGTAAATGAACAATATGATGAAGGTGCCATCATCTTTCAGGCCAAGACCCAGGTTACACCCAATGATGATGCCAACAGCATTGCCGAAAAGGTACACCAATTGGAATATGAACATTTCCCACAGGTCATTGAAAAACTACTTTGTAATGGCTAAGAAAAAAAACAAATTTTATGTAGTTTGGGAAGGATTCAACCCCGGCATTTATAAAACATGGAATGAATGTCAACTTCAAACAAAGGGTTATCCGAATGCTAAATACAAAGGCTTCCCTACTTATGACATAGCAAAGAAGGCCTTAACCGAAGGATATGAAAACTATTGGGGGAAAGATATATTTTTTTCTTTACTAAGTGAAGAAGAACTAAAATTGATTGGTGAGCCAATTAAAAATTCCATGACAGTTGATGCAGCTTGCCAAGGTGTCCCTGGGACTATGGAATATCAAGGTGTAGATTTTTCTACTGGTAAGATTGTATTTCACAAGGGTCCTTTTTTAGATTCTACAAATAACATAGGAGAATATTTGGCGTTAGTTCATGCTCTTGCTCTTATGAAAAAAACAAATGACAATAGGCCAATATACTCTGATAGCAAGATTGCAATTGGTTGGGTTAAGGAGAAAAAACATAGGACTAATCATGAACTGTCCAAACTAAACAAAGATTCTTTTGAATTGTTAGAAAGAGCAGATAAATGGTTACAAGAAAACAGTTATAATAATAAAATATTAAAATGGGAAACCAAGGCATGGGGTGAAATACCTGCCGATTTCGGAAGAAAATAGAGGCCACTTAAAAGATGTTTGAAGTGGAAATCATCAATTTTTTCATTTTAACATTGCACTTGAACTTGTATTTGCTCCTACGCTCTTCTTTATTCCTTTACTTATGATTCTAATTGGAATTTCAAAACGTATATTTGCACCAAAATTCAGGGAATGGGCAAATTGCTGATCGTGGGATCTATGGCCTTTGATGCTATTGAAACCCCTTTTGGAAAGACAGGCAAAATCTTGGGCGGTGCCGGAACCTTCATCGGTCTTGCCGCCTCACAGTTTAAAGTGGATGCCGCCATCGTCTCCGTAGTGGGTGACGACTTTCCCCAGTCCTACATGGATATCCTGAAAAACAAGAACATTGACCTTACCGGTGTGGAAGTGGTGAAAGGTGGAAAAACCTTTTTCTGGGAAGGAAAATACCATAACGACCTGAATTCCCGCGATACCTTGGTCACCGAGCTGAACACTTTGGCCGATTTCAGCCCGATCGTTCCCGACAATTTTACCGATGCCGATGTGGTCATGTTGGGCAACCTGCATCCCAATATCCAAATGAGTGTAATTCATCAAATGGAAAAACGACCAAAGTTGATCATACTGGATACGATGAACTTTTGGATAGACAGTACTTGGGACGAATTGATGGCCGTCATCAAAAAGATTGACGTGATCACCATCAACGATGCCGAAGCAAGGCAGATGACAGGAGAATATTCCTTGGTGAAAGCTGCGGCCAAAATTCAGGAAATGGGCCCAAAATATGTAGTCATCAAAAAAGGGGAACACGGAGCCCTGTTGTTCCATAAAGAGAACATTTTCTTTGCCCCGGCCCTTCCTCTGGAAGAAGTTTTTGATCCCACAGGAGCCGGTGATACCTTCGCAGGTGGATTTGCCGGATATTTGACCGAAACAGGAAATATTTCATTTGAAAGCATGAAGAATGCCATCATCCATGGATCCAACCTGGCCTCCTTTTGTGTGGAACGGTTCGGTACCGATCGGATGGTGAACCTGCAAAAACATGAAGTGGACAGTCGGTTGATGCAGTTTAGGGATTTGACACAGTTCAATATAGAATTAACATAAATACCTGCCCTGAAAATTCGGGGCATTTTTATTTGGTTTGTTATGAGTGATGCCATTAAGCACGAATGCGGAATATCATTGATCCGATTGCTTAAACCCCTGGAGTATTACCAGGAAAAATACGGTACGGCCTTTTACGGGGTGAACAAAATGTACCTGATGATGGAAAAGCAGCATAACCGCGGACAGGATGGTGCTGGTTTTGCAAGCATCAAATTGGACATGAACCCCGGGGAGCGCTATATGAGCAGGGTACGATCTGCCCAACAGCAACCCATTCAAGATATTTTTGCCCAGATCAATCAGCGGATCAATACTACCCTTGCCGAAAACCCCGGACGTGATAAGGACGTGGCCTGGCAAAAAAAGAACATTCCTTATATCGGCGAATTGTTGATGGGACACGTTCGGTATGGCACATTTGGAAAAAACAGCATTGAAAGCGTTCACCCGTTTTTACGCCAAAACAACTGGATGCACCGTAACTTGATCGTTGCCGGAAACTTCAACATGACCAATGTGGATGAGCTTTTTGGCAACTTGGTAGCATTGGGCCAGCACCCTAAGGAATTGGCGGATACGGTGACCGTAATGGAAAAAATAGGTCACTTTTTGGATGATGCGGTGGCCAAACTGTACAAACAGATCAAAAAAGAAGGATTCAACAAAAGGGAAGCTTCCCCTTTGATCGCGGAACGGTTGAACGTGGCCAAGATCTTGAAAAAAGCTTCCAAGAACTGGGACGGTGGCTATACCATGGGCGGTTTGTTGGGCCATGGAGATGCCTTTGTGATGCGTGATCCTGCCGGCATCAGGCCAGCCTATTATTACAAGGATGATGAAGTGGTGGTGGTTGCTTCGGAACGACCCGTTATACAAACCGTTTTCAATGTAAAGTTTGAAGAGGTAAAGGAATTGGACCCCGGACATGCGGTCATTGTAAAGAAAAATGGAAGTGTTTCCCTGAAAGAAATCTTGGAACCCACCGAGCGCAAAGCATGCTCGTTTGAGCGCATCTATTTTTCCCGTGGAAGCGATAAAGAAATCTATCAGGAACGGAAAAAATTGGGCAAATTGGTATTTCCCCAAATTCTGGAATCCATTAACCACGATTTAAAGAACACGGTATTTTCCTATATCCCGAACACTGCCGAAACCTCATTCTTTGGTATGGTGAAAGAAGCCCAGAATTACCTCAACCTGAAAAAAGAGGAACAGATCTTGGCACTTGGTTCCGATATCACCCATGAAAAACTACATAAAATACTTTCGGTACGACCGCGTATCGAGAAAGTGGCCATCAAAGATGCCAAACTAAGAACCTTTATTACGCAGGATAGTAGTCGGGACGATTTGGTAGCCCACGTTTATGACATTTCCTATGGCTCTGTGAAGGAAAACGATAACCTGGTCATTATTGATGATAGTATTGTTCGCGGTACCACACTGAAACGAAGTATCCTGAAAATCCTCGACAGGTTATCACCTAAGAAAATCATCGTGGTTTCCTCCGCCCCACAGATCCGCTACCCGGATTGTTATGGTATTGATATGGCTAAACTGGAAGACTTTGTGGCCTTCAAAGCTGCCCAAGCGCTTCATGAGGAACATGGCACCACCCATATCATCAAAGAGATTTACGAAAAGTGTTTGGCGCAGACTACATCCAAGGACAAGGATGTGGTCAACTACGTAAAAGAATTTTATGCTCCTTTCACCCCTGAACAGGTATCCAAAAAAATTGCAGAAATCTTGAGTCCGGAAGGTATCAATGCCGAAGTGGACATTATTTACCAAACGGTGGAGAGCCTTCATGAGGCTTGTCCAAAAAATTTGGGCGACTGGTATTTTACAGGAGACTACCCCACACCAGGGGGTAATCGTGTAGTGAACAGGGCGTTTATCAACTTCTACGAAGGGAAGAACGAAAGGGCATATTAAGAAATATTTGAATGGGATGCCATTACGTGCATTTCATCGATGAAACTAGCAGATTGGCGGGTTTTTATACACTGGCCACAACACCATCCTACTTTAGTATTGCCATAGCATAAGTAGGTTAAGTTCATGGTAAGATTTGGGGCAAAAAAGGTGGAAGCTATTCCACCTTTTTTATTTTCCCTACTTCCCTAACCATAAAAAAATTCCTCCCTTTCTTGATATTTATCAATAAATCACCCCAAATGAACACTTCAACCAAATAAAGGGAGTTTCATCTAAAAGCTTGTTGGGCAAAATGCCTCTTGCCGTACATTTGGAGGACCATAGCATAAGTAGGTTAAGTTCATGGTAAGATTTGGGGAAAGAAGGCGGAGAACACTCCGCCTTCTTTATGTTTGACTACCAACGATTTATCCATTTTATCGACGAACTGCACGTTTTATTTTTCCCCAGAAATTCAAAAATTTATCCCAAAACCTTTGTTATTTTACACAATACCAGTATTTTAGTCTCGCCATAGCATAAGTAGGTTAAGTTTATGGTAAGATTTGGGACGAAAAGGGCGGGGGCTTCCTCGCCCTTTTCTATTGTAAAAACTTTGGCCAATAAAAAAGCCGTACACAAGGTGCACGGCTCTTCATATTTTAACAAAGGATTCCTTATTTGGCAGCTTTGTAATACTCGGCTACTTTATCCCAATTGATCACATTGTAAAAAGAAGAAATGTAATCAGGTCTCCTGTTCTGATAGTTCAAATAGTAGGCATGTTCCCAAACATCCAAGCCCAAAATGGGTTGACCTCCACAGCCGATACCTGGCATAATGGGATTGTCTTGGTTGGCAGTGGAACAGATGTCCACTTTACCTCCTGGGTGCACACACAACCAAGCCCAACCGGAACCAAAACGGGTTGCAGCTGCAGCTGAAAATTTCTCCTTGAACGCATCAAAGGAACCAAAAGCAGCATCAATGGCGCTGGCCAATTCTCCCGTTGGGGCACCTCCTCCATTTGGGGACATGATTTCCCAGAAAAGGGAGTGGTTGTAAAATCCTCCACCGTTGTTTCTAACGGCCATGTTGGTCATGTCCAGATTGGTTAGGATGTCCTCGATGGATTTACCTTCCAAAGCGGTATCCTTAATGGCATTGTTCAAATTGGTCGTGTAGCCGTTGTGGTGCTTGGTGTGGTGGATTTCCATGGTCCTAGCATCTATATTCGGTTCCAATGCATCGTATGCATACGGTAATTTAGGTAATTCAAAAGCCATAATAATTCTGTTTTTTGTGTTATTACTAATTATGGTAAAAATACGGGTTTTAACAAACATATTCCGCTAAAACCATGTTAACTTGAGGTCGCTAATCCTTATTTTGCGGGAAAAATGGCTTTGGAAGGTTCCAACTTTAAAATATACAGTGCTTCTGCGGGTTCGGGCAAGACCTATGCCCTTACCAAGGAATACCTGAAACTGCTGTTGGCCCACGATTATCCGTTAAAGTTCAGGCAGATTTTGGCCATTACCTTTACCAATAAGGCCGTGAACGAAATGAAAACCCGGATCTTGGACAATCTTCAGGGGTTTGGATTGGAAAAAGTGCCCAAAAAACAGGAGTCACTGTTCCAAGAGCTATGCCAAGAATTGGCACTGAGCGCGGAACAATTAAGAACCCGGTCCAAGCTCATCCTTAAAAGGATCTTGCATAACTATTCCTTTTTTGAAATATCCACCATAGATAAGTTCAACCATAAAATCATCAAGACGTTTGCGCGGGACTTGCATCTTTCGCAAAATTTTGAAGTGGAACTGGACCTTGACCTCCTTTTGGAAGAAGCGGTAGGCAGACTTTTGGAACGCGCCGGAAGTGACGAAGAACTAACGGAAGTGCTGATCGCTTTTTCCCTAGAAAAAATTGATGATGACAAAAGTTGGGACATTACCCGGGATCTCATCGAAATGGGAAAACTGCTATTTCAGGAAAACCATGCCGAACATGTGGAGCCTTTAAAATCGAAATCCATCGGAGATTTTCAGGATATCCAAAAGAATATTGCTTTGAAAATGGAGAAAATTGGTTCCTCCATTAAAATGGATGCCGAGAAAGCCCTCCAAGAAATGGAAAACCAAGGTTTTGATTTTGCCGATTTTCCTCGACAAACCCTACCTAACCATTTCATCAAACTAAAGGAAGGAGAAGTACAGCCCGATAAATTGTACACCAACAAGCTGGAACAAAACCTTACCGAAGGCAATATTCTGAAAGCCAGTGACAAACGGGACATATCCTCATTGGCTGGCACTTTGCTTCAATTGTATTTGAAAATCAAGCAATTGGTCTATCAACATGCCTATTTGAAGAACATTTACGGCAATATTGTTCCCATGACGGTGCTAAACGAAATCGCCAAAGAAATCAAGAACATAGAACTGGACAAGGATCTTATTCCTATTTCATCCCTGAACGCCATCCTTTCCAAAGAAATTAAAGACCAACCTGTTCCATTTATTTATGAGCGGATGGGCGAAAAATACCGCCACTATTTTATTGATGAGTTTCAGGATACCTCTAAAATGCAATGGGACAATTTGGTTCCCTTAATCGGCAATGCCCTGGAGAGCGAAAATGAACGGAATGAGCAAGGTTCCCTGTTTTTGGTGGGCGATGTGAAGCAGGCCATTTACCGGTGGCGGGGTGGCAAGGCAGAACAATTTCTGGATTTGATGAACGGAAAATCACATCCTTTTGTGGTGGAACCCAACATCCATTCTTTGGGGACCAACTGGCGAAGTCGGGATGAGATCGTGGGCTTCAACAATACCTTCTTTACTACCGTTGCCCCAGTGCTTCAAAATGAAGACTACCAAAACCTATTTTTAAAGGATTCCCATCAGAAGCCCAACAACAACCCAGGAGGTTATGTGCAATTAACTTTTTTGGACAAGGACACCGAAGAAAAGGAGCAAGCGTATTGCGGTTTGGTATTGGAAACCATCCAACAAATACTTTCTGAAAAGTATGCGTATGCCGATATCTGCATTTTGGTCCGCGATAATAAAAATGGCATGCTCTTGGCCGATTTCCTTGCTAAAAACAACATTCCCATTATTTCTTCGGATGCACTGCTGTTGGCCCATAACGACAAGGTCGCGTTTTTGGTCGCCATCCTCAGGATATGTGAAAACACGAATGATCGCGAAGCCGCTTTTCAAATTTTGATGTATCTGTCGCAAGGCGAAAAGGACATTCACGGTTTCATTTCGGAACATATAGGCGAAATGGAGCGGTTCCTAGCACTTGAATACGGATTCGCTATTTCCAAATGGAGGGGACAATCGGTTTTCACCTTGTTGGAAAAAGCCATTGCGCAGTTCAACCTGACCGAAGGTTCCATTGCGCATATTACCTTTTTAATGGACGAAGTGCTGGATGTTGAAAAACGGGAAGGGCCAAGTGTACATGCTTTCCTTAACTATTGGGAAGTTAAAAAATCGACCCTTTCCATTGCGGCACCGGATGATGTGAATGCTGTTCGGATCATGACGGTACATAAAGCAAAAGGATTGGAATTCCCTTTTGTGATTTTTCCCTTTGCCACCTCGTCTTTGAAGAAACCTAGTTCCAAGCTTTGGGTGTCCGCCACCGAAAAAGAAAAAGCCTTGGGACTTGATGCTTTTTTGGTCAACACCAAAAAGGACATGCTCGAATACAACCCTATTGCCGCCGCCATATATTCTGATGAAGAACAGAAATCGGTGTTGGATGCCATGAACGTGCTTTATGTGGCACTGACCAGACCCGTTAATGGGCTTTTCATTTTTACGGAAAAAGGGAAAGATGTTATTATGGTTGAGGAGGCTCAGACCTATTCCGACCTGTTTCAAGAATATCTAAAAAGTAAAGGGCTCTATCAGGAAGAACTGCATACCTACAGCTTTGGTTCATTTCCCAAAAATTTGGATAATCAGCATCAACCTGAAGCAGATGAAAATCACATCACCTACGTAACCCGACCCAAAGGGGATACTGGGTTTACCATTTCAACCAAATCAGGTAGATTATGGGACGATGAACGCATTGAGGCCATTGAAATGGGGAACGTTATTCATTTTGCCTTAAGCCAAATCAAATATGCGGATGAAGTTCCCCAAGTAATCGAAAATCTTCAGCTAGATGGATATTTCTCCAAAGACGCTGCAAAGGACATGGAGGATAAACTTTTGGAAGTGGTCCACCATCCTCAATTGAAGGACTTTTTCCAAGAAAATCTACAAGTACTGAACGAACAGGAAATCCTTACCTCCACGGGTATTTCGTTACGGCCGGATAGGATCGTGATCTCGGGAAAAGAAGCCATCATCTTGGATTACAAGACTGGAAAGCCATCACCCTCACACAAGGAACAGATCATGCAATACGCCGATGTGCTAAAAGAAATGGATTATGAAATCAAACATGCCATTATTGTTTATATTGACCAAAAAATAGAACCTGTTTTCGTTTAACTCATACAACCATGTACGGAAAAATAAAAGAACACTTGGCCAATGAGCTGGAAGCCATTAAAGAAGCCGGCCTTTATAAAAAAGAACGTATCATTACTTCTCCCCAAGGGGCCGTGATCAAAATCTCTACGGGGCAAGAGGTCATCAATTTTTGTGCAAACAATTATCTGGGGCTTTCCTCTCATCCCGAAGTCATCCAAGCAGCAAAGGATGTAATGGATACCCATGGTTTTGGGATGTCGTCGGTCCGGTTCATCTGCGGTACCCAAGACATCCATAAGGAATTGGAGCAAAAGATCGCCGATTTTTACGGCACCGAGGATACCATATTATATGCTGCGGCATTCGATGCCAATGGTGGCGTGTTTGAACCTTTATTGAATGAGGAAGACGCCATTATCTCGGATTCCCTGAATCATGCCTCGATCATTGATGGGGTGCGGCTCTGCAAGGCGAAGCGTTATCGCTACGCCAACAGCGATATGGCCGATTTGGAGGCGCAATTAAAACAAAGCACAAAAGATGGTGCCCGTTTTAAGATCATTGTAACAGATGGGGTGTTCTCTATGGATGGATTGGTAGCGCCATTGGACAAAATCTGTGACTTGGCGGATAAATACGATGCCATGGTCATGATCGATGAATGTCATGCCGCTGGTTTCATCGGGGAAACTGGTCGTGGAACTTTGGAAGAAAAAGGCGTAATGGGCCGTATCGATATCATCACCGGAACCTTAGGTAAAGCTTTAGGTGGTGCCATGGGAGGTTACACCACCGGAAAAAAGGAAATCATTGAAATCCTTCGTCAGCGTTCTCGCCCATATTTGTTTTCCAATTCGTTGGCCCCGGCCATTGTGGGTGCCTCCATCAAGGTTTTTGAAATGTTGGACAAGGATACTACCCTCCGAGACAAGCTGCAAAGCAACACGGAATACTTCAAAAAAGGAATGAAAGCCGCAGGTTTTGATATTATCGATGGCGATTCTGCCATTGTTCCTGTAATGCTATACGATGCCAAACTGGCCCAAAAAATGGCCGATATGCTCTTGGAAGAAGGCATTTATGTGATCGGATTCTTCTATCCTGTGGTACCGAAAGACAAAGCGCGCATCAGGGTTCAATTGTCCGCAGCGCATGAAAAGGAACATTTGGACCATGCAATAAATGCCTTCATCAAGGTAGGAAAATCGTTAAAAATCGTCTAAAATCGTTGAAATGCAGCAAAACTGCTAGCAAATGAGTTGAAAAAAAAGAAATTTAGATTTTGTTAATAAGTCTTAACAACTTACATTTGCTGCTGATAAACACTTAAACTTAAAATTTTGAGCATGAAACATCTTAGCAAATTATTGGTTGTTGCCCTAGTGTTTGTAGGGGTTAACAGCATACAAGCGCAAGACGAGAATAATCCATGGCAGGTGAGCATTGGAGTGAATGCTATTGACGCATATCCAACCAATGATGAGAATAACCCATTCTCCAGTACTACATTGTTCGATGAGTACTTCAACGTATCCGACCACTGGAATATCTTGCCTTCAGTTTCTTATGTTGCCGTTTCTAAGTATATCGGCGATGGTTTCTCTGTTGGAGCAAGAGGTTCTTTGAACAGAATCGAGAAAATCGGAGATATGTCCGTGGACGATCTTTCGCACTATGCTATCGATGGTACCATTAAATACAATATCCTAAAAAACACTACTATCGATCCTTTCGTAGAAATTGGCGGTGGTTATACTTGGATTGATGAAATCGGTGCTGGTACTGTGAACGGTGGAGTTGGTATCAACTTCTGGTTCTCAGAAAACGTAGGTTTGACTGTTCAGACCCAATACAAGCACGCTTTCGAAGATTACTTGATCAAGCATTTCCAACACTTGGCTGGTATCAGCATCAAGTTTGGTGGTACTGACACCGATGGTGACGGTATCTACGACAAAGACGACGCTTGTCCAGAAGTAGCTGGTTTGGCTGCTTTCAACGGATGTCCTGATTCTGACGGTGACGGTATCGAAGATTCTAAAGATAGCTGCCCTAACGCTGCTGGTCCAAAAGAATTGAATGGTTGTCCTGATTCTGACGGTGACGGTGTAGCTGACAAAGATGACGCTTGTCCAAGCACTCCAGGTCTTGCTGCTCTAGCTGGTTGTCCTGATGCTGATGGTGACGGTGTAGCTGATAAAGATGACGCTTGTCCAAACGAAGCTGGTCCTGCTGCCAACAAAGGTTGCCCATGGCCTGATACTGACGGTGACGGTGTTCTTGACAAAGACGATCAGTGTCCAGAAGTAGCTGGTACTGTTGCTAACAACGGTTGTCCTGAAGTAACTGAAGAAGTTCAAAAACAATTGAACGATTACGCTAGAACTATCTTGTTCGATACTGGTAAATCTTCTATCAAAGCAGAATCTACTTCTGTAATGGTTGACATCATCCAAATCTTGAACGAGTATCCTAACGCTAAGTTCACTGTTGAAGGTCACACTGACAGTGTAGGTAGTGAAGCTACCAACCAAAAACTTTCTGAGTCAAGAGCTAACTCTGTAAGAGACTTCTTGATCGACAAAGGTATCTCTGCTGGTAGATTGACTGCTATCGGTTACGGTGAGGCTAAGCCAATCGCTACAAACAATACCGCTGCTGGTAGAAAGCAAAACAGACGAGTTGAAATCAACTTGGTAAAATAATTAGGAAACAAAAGTTTTCTTTAGAAAAGGCCCTGCAAATGCAGGGCCTTTTTTATTTTTAATGCATGCACAACACCTTCCTAGAACATGTACTGGACGACTTGGAAAAAAAGCAATTTCACTTTGCTTCCTGCACCTTTGTTTTGCCCAGTAAACGCTCAGGAACCTTTTTAAAAAGACACATCTCCGAAAGATTGGAGCAAAACATATTTTGTCCTCCTATCTTATCCATCCAGGATTTTATCGGGAACATTTCAGGATTGCAGCAAGCCGCAAACGTAGATTTACTTCTCACCCTTTTTGAGGTTTACAAGGATTCAGGAATCAAGCAACATGATGATTTTTCGGCTTTCATCAAATGGGGTCAAACCTTGCTAATGGATTTTAACGACATTGATGGGTATTTGATTCCGGCAAATGATATACTGAATTACCTATCGGCCATCAAGGAACTCAACCATTGGTCCCTTAGCAAGGAAAAAACGGAAATCATTGAAAACTATTTGCAACTATGGGGAAATTTGGAACCCATCTACCAAAAGTTCACCTCCATTCTATTGGAACAAAAACGGGCCTACCAAGGTTTGGTTCAGCGAGTTGCCGTTGAAAATTTGAACAAGGCACATGTGGCAACTCCAGAAAATCCGGTTGTGTTCGTTGGTTTCAATGCCCTAAACAATGCAGAAGCCAAAATTATCCAACATTATTTGGAGCATGGCAATACCTATGTTTATTGGGATATTGATACTTACTTCTTGAATGACCCTGTACACGATGCCGGTTTGTTCATCAGGAAGTATCAAAGGGAATGGCCCTATTACATCCATAAAGGTAAAATTGAACCACAAAACAGCTTTCTCAATGCTAAATGGATTGAGATAACCGGGGTCCCGAAAAGTATGTCCCAGACCAAATTTGTGGGACAACTTTTGCAGCAAATGGCTCAGGAAAAAGGTGTCGATTTACAAAATACCGCAGTTGTCCTAGCCGATGAAACCCTGCTTGAACCCGTGTTGAAAGCGGTTCCTTCGGAAATTGGTCGCGTAAACATCACCATGGGACTTCCCCTGAACAAAACCGTACTCCACTCTTTCTTTCTGTCCTTTTTGGAATTGAATATCGGGGTTTCAGAGCGGGGATGGTTCTATAAACATGTGCTGGAATTTTTGGCCAATCCTTACTTGCTTACCATTTCATCCAATGAAAACATTGATTTTGCCCCACTACTGTCCAAGGATATCAAAGAAGGGAATTGGTTGTATGTTACGGAACGAATGCTTTCAAAATATACAGGAGCCGATGAAACCCTCTCTGTAATTTTCCCTTCAAAAAAAGTAAACGCTAAGGAGTGGATCCAAAATTGCTTGAAACTTATTCAACGTTTGAAGGATATCTTTCAGGGACAACAAAATGCCCTTGAACTGGAATACTTATACCGATTCTATTCCCTGTTCAATCAACTGGATCAATATTTAGAGGGTGTGGAATTTATGTCAGAATTGAAATCCATAAAAAACCTTTTTAAGCAATTATCCTCCATGGAGACCTTGGATTTCATTGGGGAACCTTTGTCCGGACTACAGATCATGGGAATGCTCGAAAGCCGGAACCTGGATTTTGAAACAGTCATCATCACCTCGGTGAACGAGGGCATCCTGCCATCCGGAAAGTCCAACAATTCCTTTATCCCTTTTGATGTAAAGCGGGATTACGGACTCCCCACCTACAAGGAAAAGGACGCCATTTATACCTACCACTTTTACCGACTCTTGCAGCGGGCAAAAAATGTACATATTATCTACAACACCGAACCTGATGTGCTGGAAGGAGGCGAAAAAAGCAGGCTCATTTCACAATTGCTCACCGATGAAAACCTGAAGCCTTATATCTCCCACAACATTGTGTCGCCACAGGTAAAAATCGATTCTAAACCCCCTTTGGAATTGATTAAACAAGGTGCTTTATTGGAAGACATCAAATCGTTTGCACAAAATGGCTTTTCACCTACGTCACTGACCAATTACATCAAAAACCCAATTGATTTTTACACTCGGAATATTTTAAAAATCAATGATTTGGAAGAAGTAGAGGAGAACATTGCCGCGAATACCTTCGGCACTATTGTACATGATAGTTTGGAAGAATTATACACTCCATTGATCGGCAGTTTCTTGGCAAAGGATAATGTTTCAGCTTTGAAACCGAAGGTTCCATCCATTGTTGAAGGGCATTTCCGAAAGAACCTAACGGGTGTGGACATTAAAAAAGGGAAGTATCTGCTAGTGTACAATGTGATTGTAAAGTATCTGAAAAACTTTATCGATTTGGAGTTGGAACAGGTACAGAACCACCAGATCAAGCTCTTGGCCTTGGAACAAAAATATGTGGAAGAGCTATCCATTCCGTCCGTACCGTTTCCTGTTATTTTAAAAGGCACCTTAGATCGTGTGGATGAAGTTGATGGAACCCTTCGCATCATCGATTACAAAACCGGAAAGGTAGAACCTAAAAACGTGAAGGTTACGGATTGGGAAGAATTGATTACCAATTATGATAAGAGCAAAGCCTTCCAATTGCTCTGTTATGCCTATCTCTATTCCAAAAAACATTCGGTTCATCAGATGAAGGCAGGTATTTATTCCTTTAAAAATTTAAGCAAGGGATTGTTCTCCTTCACGGAGGACAAAAATGACATTATCGACGGTCAAACCCTTTCTACCTTTGAAAGTTATTTGTATCGACTTATCCTTGAAATCTGTTCTCTGGAAATTCCCCTTACCGAAAAAACGGATTGATTATTTCAAATCTGGACGCGTGGGACGCACTTCAATTTTACTGGGCAAGGTACGGGGATGCATCCTCAACAAGTCCACTACCAATTGTCCGATGTCCTCTGGTTGTATTTTCCAAGCATCTTGATCCGAGGGTACATGATCGTTAAAATGGGTAGCGACGGAACCTGGCATAATGGTGGTTACCTTGATGTTGTACTTTCTAAGGTCCAACATGGCGGCTTGGGTAAAGCCCACGACCCCAAACTTGGTAGCATTGTATCCGGCGGCGGTTGCAAAAAAGTTGGTTCCGGCCAAACTGGCCAAGGTCATATAATACCCTTCAGATTCTTTGAGCGCCTCCACTGACGCTTTCAAGGTGTGGAAGACCCCATTTAAGTTGGTATCGATCATTTGATGCCAATCGCCTTCGGTTATTTGATCTATTGGGGCAAAATGCCCAACTCCTGCATTGGCCATAACCACATCCAATCGGCCCCATTTCTTTAAAATAGCTTCAACGGCTTTTACCTCATCTTCCAACTTGGAAACATCGGAAACCAAGCCCAAAACAGCATCATTATTGAAGCTTTTTAAAGCCTCCTCCACACTTTTGGGACTCCTTCCGCTAATAGCGACCTTCATGCCCTGTTCCAAAAGGCTTTCCGCAATTCCGTATCCTATTCCTTTGGTGCCCCCAGTGATGTAGGCCACTTTTCCAAGTAAACTCATGATCTTTTATTTTGAAGTAAAGTTCAATAAAGAGAAGGGCAAAAACAAAAAAACCATCCTAAAGGATGGTTAATGTTTATTGGCAACAAACCGCGGGATTCATCTTGATTTAAGATGGGTCTATCCGATGATTTTTTTAATATCATTATTCTTACTAGTGGAATAGCAACATTCAAGGTGAGAATCGTAATCATTGAATTCCGTAGTCAGAATAGAATCCGAGAAAGAGTTCATTAGTAACAAAACCTTACCCTGCTCGTCGAATTATTACAATCAATCAAAAAATAAAATGTCAAAATCAACAGCGCAAAAGAAAGAAACATGGAATACTTTAGGTGTCTTTTTCATTCTGCTCATCTCTTTTAGTTCAATTGCATACTACGCAATTTTAAAATTAAATCCCACAAGCATTTATGTAGGTTTATTGATGATTTCCCCAGCTTTGGCCGCTTTTCTAACTTTAAAAATCAAGAAAAGGCCCATTTCAAGTTTACCTTGGAGTTTGAAGGACCTGAAATACTTAAAACTTTCGTTCTTCACCCCAATTCTTTATGTCTCCATAGCATATGCTTTACTATGGGTCTTTGGTTTTGGAAGTTTTGTGAATACAGAAACCATTACCGAATGGAGTAATGAATTGGGTATTGGAGGATACAATCAAACGCTTGTCATACTTGCAATGGTATTTTTATTGCTGACGGTTGGAGTAATTAAAAACTTGGGCTCCACCTTGGGAGAAGAAATCGGTTGGCGAGGTTTTCTCATATTCGAATTGCGAAAGGTCATGTCTTTTAAAGCACTTGTCATTTTCAGCGGTATTGTTTGGGCTGTTTGGCACTATCCTATAATCTATCTTATTTACGGAAGAGGGGACAGTCTTCTAATGCATATGGGTGCTTTTACCATAATGATAATGGGCATATGCGTGATTTTGGCCTATTTCACTTTTAAGTCCAAAAGCTTATGGCCGGCTGCCATTTACCATTCCGTTCACAATATTTATATCCAGAAAATATGTTCCCCTTTGACCTCGTCAAATGAAAACACGGCATTTTGGATAGATGAATACGGATTCATGATTCCCATTGTTACTACTGTTTTTGCGATTTACTTTTTAGTAAAGGCAAGGAAGGAAAAGTTATAGCATAAAAAAAGCACCTTGTTCAGGTGCTTTCAACTTTAGTGGAGAATACCGTCCCGATAGCTATCGGGAGAACCGGTGGCCTTTCAAACTGATCTGGATTAATGGTGGCCATGCACCCAAACCCCGCAACAATATTCCATAAAAAAGCACCTTGTACAGGTGCTTTCAATTTTAGTGGAGAATACCGTCCCGATAGCTATCGGGAGAACCGGTGGCCTTTCAAACTGATCTGGATTAATGGTGGCCATACACCAAACCCCGCAACAATATTCCATAAAAAAAGCACCTTGTACAGGTGCTTTCAATTTTAGTGGAGAATACCGGATTCGAACCGGTGGCCTCTTGCATGCCATGCAAGCGCTCTAGCCAACTGAGCTAATCCCCCAAAGAGAGCGCAAAGGAAATACTTTTTTCCGAAAGTATCAAAATTTACATCCTTTCCTTAGTCTTTTTTAACGCTCAACACCAATACGGGCACCGGCACATGAAACTCCGATTTTAATATGGTGTTCTTCTCCCAAAGCTTTTTAAAGAAACCTCTTTTCCTTCGGAACACACACAACATATCCGGATGCTCTTCATGGTAAAATTCCATCACTCCCAAATAAGTAGTGGCATTCTCTGTGATGGTCAGTTTTTTGCTTAAGTCCAAAAGTGCCGTATTCACCTTTAGATCGTCTTCGGAATATCCTGGTCTTTTTACCAACAACAAGCTTACTTCCGATTTAAACTTATTCTTGATGGTCGCCAATGGGGTAAGGATACTGCTCCTTTTCAGGATACCCGATCCAAAAGCGGTCATTATCTTTTTTATCGGCTTGAAAGTAGTGCCTTTGGGCACGATCAAGGTCGGTATATCAGTCTGTTTAATGATTCTTCCCGATGTATTCCCCAAATACAGTTCTTCTTTTATATCGTTACTTTTTGGAGCGATGATGATCAAATCAATACCCAATTCTTTGTTGATGTCGTTCAAACCATCAATAATGTCGCCTGTGTAAGTGGCAATTTTAATTTCAATGTTTTTGGTATCCACCTCATCGATCACCTCCTTCAAATGTTCCTTGTTACTTTTGGCCACCTTCTCTTCCACATTGGCCAAACTACCCATGGCCGTAGCGACCGAGATTACATCCATCACAAAAATCTTGGCACCGAAATTTGTGGCAAAATCTACAGCATATTGCAATGTTTTTGAAGAATCTGGGGAAGTCCCGATCGGAACGAGAATGTTGTTCATGGTTTGGTGATTATGATTAAACCTTAAATTTACAATTAAATTGAAACGAATCAATGATACGACGCGCAAAGATATCTGAAATACCCGATATCTTATCCATTACCCGATTATGTGCCCTTAAAATGGAGCAAAACGGCATTTTTCAATGGAACGAACATTATCCTTCCGAAGCGGCTTTCCTAAAAGATATAGCACGAGATGAACTCTATGTCATTGAAGAAGGTTCCATATTGGGCACCATTGTGGTTTCCACCTTTATGGACGAGGAGTACATTCCCATTCAGTGGCTCACTACAAGCGGCAACAGCACCTACATTCACCGACTTTCCGTGCATCCTGAACATCAAGGAAAGGGATTGGCACAAAAGCTCATGGATTTTGCTGAAGCGTATTCCAAGGAAAATCAATTTGTCTCCGTACGTTTGGATACCTTTTCCCAAAACCATCGAAATCAAAGGTTTTACGAGCAACGTGGCTACCAAAAGTTAGGCGACATCTTTTTCCCAAAACAAAGTGAACACCCTTTTCACTGTTACGAATTGGTACTGTAACTTACCAACGATTTGAGCACACAGGTAAATTTTAGGACCATCAACCAATTGGCAATTCCCGCCACCATTTCGGGCATTGCGGAGCCCATTCTTTCCATTACGGACACAGCCATTGTGGGCAATATTCCAACGGATAGTTTGGAGTCGTTAGCGGCGGCCGGCATTGTGGGTTCCTTTTTATCGATGTTGATTTGGGTCTTGGGACAGACGCGTAGTTCCATTTCGGCCATAATTTCACAGTATTTGGGAGCCGGACGATTGGAAGAAGTAAAACATCTTCCTGCCCAGGCCATTTTCTTCAATATTTTGTTGAGTGTCGTCGTGTTGGTGTCCACAGTTTTTGTGATCGAGGAGATCTTTACACTGTTCAACGCTACCGGAAAAATCTTGCACTACTGCGTTTCCTATTATTCCATTCGGGTTTGGGGATTTCCGTTAACGCTTTTCACATTTGCCATTTTTGGTATTTTTCGAGGGCTACAGAACACCTTTTACCCCATGGTCATTGCCATAATCGGGGCGGTGTTGAACATTGGCCTCGACTTTCTTTTGGTCTATGGTGTGGAAGGATGGATTCCCGCCATGTATCTGGAAGGGGCCGCTTGGGCCAGTCTTATTTCCCAGGCCATCATGGCCCTCTTGGCCTTTATCCTATTGCTGAAAAAGACCGAAATCAGTATGAAGTTGGTCTTTCCGCTCAACAAAGAACTGAAACGGGTCGTTTTTATGAGCCTCAATCTTTTTGTCCGTGCCATTGCTCTTAACGTAGCTTTAATCCTGGCTGTTCGCGAAGCCACTGCCCTGGGTGATCGTTTCATCGGGGCACATACCATTGCCATCAACCTATGGTTGTTCGCGGCGTTTTTTATTGATGGATTCGCGGCAGCAGGAAACAGCATGGGCGGAAAACTTTTGGGAGCTGGTGATTATAATGGCCTTTGGACATTGGCGAAAAAAATAGTGTTGTACGGCATGGTGGTCAGTTGCATTTTGATGTTGTGCGGATTCGTCTTTTACCATCCGATAGGACAGCTTTTTTCCAACGACATCTTGGTGTTGGATACGTTTTACGGCATATTCTATATTGTGATTCTGGGATTGCCCATGAATACTTTGGCTTTTGTGTTTGATGGACTTTTCAAGGGATTGGGCGAAATGAAATATTTACGCAATGTGTTGCTCACTGCAACGTTTTTAGGGTTTGTGCCCATGCTCTATCTCGGTAAGCTGTTGGGATGGGGTTTCTATGCCATTTGGGTGGCCTTCGTCATCTGGATGTTGATCCGCGGATTTGCCCTACTTTGGAAATTTGATAGAAAATTCAGGCCCTTGGTCCAAAACCCGTAATTTAGCAACGCCAGAAGTCAGATAATTGATAATTGATAATTGATAATTGATAATTGATAATTGATAATTGATAATTGATAATTGATAATTGCTTATTGTTCATTGTAAATTGTTCATTGAAACATGTCCACAGATAGAGTCAACGGAAGTTTATATACCAAAATAGAAAACGGGATAGCCACTATTGAGTTTGGTCATCCTGCCAGTAATTCCTTTGTTTCCGAATTGTTGGACCGATTGACCAAGGAGTTTGCAAAATTGGCCGTAAACGATGAAGTATCCATTGTGGTCATTAAATCTGAAGGTGATCGTGCCTTTTGTGCCGGGGCTTCTTTTGATGAACTGGTGTCCATTTCCAATCTTGAGGAAGGAAAGCAATTTTTTAGTGGATTTGCCAATGTCATCAATGCCATGCGTAACTGTCCCAAACCCATCATCGGGCGGGTACAGGGCAAAACTGTTGGCGGCGGTGTTGGTCTTGCCGCGGCTTGCGATTATGTGCACGCCACTGTGGATGCCGCCATCAAACTATCGGAGATTTCAATTGGGATCGGTCCTTTTGTGATTGCCCCTGCCGTGGAACGCAAAATGGGCAAGGCTGCCTTGGCCGAGCTCTCTTTGTATCCCACGGAATGGAAAAACGCCTATTGGGCCAAAGAAAAAGGATTGTTTGCCAAAGTTTATGATTCCATTTCAGAGATGGACAAGGAGTTGGACATCCACCTTCAAAAACTGGCCACCTACAATCACGAGGCGTTGTCACAAATGAAAAAGGTACTTTGGGAAGGAACCGAGCATTGGGACAAACTGCTATTGGAACGTGCCGAAGCTTCCGGGAAACTGGCACTTTCCCCAAATACCAAAGAAGCACTGGAAAAGTTTAAAAAATAAGTTTTTATAAATGAGAAATATATTCCCCCTTTTGGCCCTGGTTGTAGTTGCAATTTATGTGGTCAACAGAATACGAAGCAACAGGAAGTTTAAAAGGTAATATTTTATATATAATATATGCAATATAATATTGCATATATTTGTTGATATAGAATTTGTAAATCATACCTTTAATGGAACATGTAAAAAAACTTGTTGAAGTCGATAAATCACTCGTGGTAAAGCTAAAGGTGTTGTCCGCCTTTGAAAATCTGAGTGTTAAGGCTTTGATGGAAAAAGCCATCATTGAGTATGTCAAGAAAAAAGAACTGGAACGCTTTGAAAAACTATCAGAAGAAGAGAAAGAAGACCTTGGGCTTCTACTTTTGATGCAACAGGCAGACAAAGAAGACTTTGTAAGCGAAGATGATGTCTTTAAAATGTTGGATGAATGAAAATCAAATATCTTAAATCCCTCGAAAAAGATTTAAGAAAGATCTCGGACACAAAAACAAAACAGAAACTAAGGCTCATCATTGAAGAAATAAAAGAAGCTAAAGTTTTGGATGAGATTAAATCCATAAAAAAACTGGCAGGACACCCCACTGCTTTTAGAATAAGGGTGGGCCAATATCGACTTGGATTTTATTTCGAAAACAATACCGTAATATTGTGCCGTTTCGTTAAACGAAATGATATCTATAAACTTTTTCCTTAGATAAATTGAAGAACATTACCCTGCCCAAAGGCAAAAAAGTCTATTTCGCTAGCGATAACCACCTTGGGGCTCCCACCCGAAAGGACAGCCTACCACGTGAAAAAACATTCGTGGCCTGGCTGGATTCCATTAAGCACGATGCACATGCCATTTTCTTGATGGGCGATCTATTCGACTTTTGGTTCGAATACAAGACCGTGGTGCCCAAAGGATTCACACGCACCTTGGGGAAACTGGCGGAACTATCGGATATGGGTATCCAGATCACCTATTTTGTGGGCAATCATGATCTTTGGATGAACGGGTATTTTGAAGAAGAACTCAATATCCCCGTATACCACAAACCCCAACAGTTTTTGATCAATAATACTTCATTCTTTATCGGGCATGGAGATGGTCTAGGCCCGCATGACAAAGGTTTTAAACGGATGAAAAAGGTCTTTACCAATCCCGTAGCCAAATGGTTTTTCAGGTGGTTGCACCCTGATTGGGGGGTTCGTTTGGGGCAACACCTATCCGTGAACAACAAAATCATTTCCGGGGAGGCCGATGCTACTTTCTTGGGAGAAGATAAGGAATGGCTCATCCTGTATGCCAAACGAAAACTGGAACAACAACATTACGACCATTTTATCTTCGGACACAGGCATCTTCCGTTGGAGATTCAACTCAATGAAAAATCTACCTATACCAACTTAGGGGATTGGATTTCCTATTTTACCTATGCCGTTTTTGATGGAGAAAAATTGACCTTGCAGAAATTGGATGCTTAATCTTTTTCGTGTTCGTCAATATCTTTTTGAAGGTCTAACCTTCTAAATGATGGCGAAATGATAGCGGTAGTACCCACCGTTAAAATGGTCATACAGCCTCCAAAGACCACTGCGGTCACAGTTCCGAACAACTTCGCTGCAAGGCCACTTTCAAAAGCCCCCAACTCATTGGATGAGCCCACGAACATGGAATTTACCGAAGCGACCCTACCTCTCATATTATCAGGTGTCTTCAATTGTAGGATAGTCTGCCGGATGATCATGGAAACCCCATCCACTGCTCCACTAAGGAATAATGCCACAACGGAAAGCCAGAACAACTCGGAAATCCCGAAAACGATGATACAGATTCCAAAGGCAAATACGGCCAGCAACAATTTTTTACCGGCATTTCTGTGCAAGGGAAAACGTGTGGAACCCAACATGGTGAGCGATGCTCCAATGGCTGGGGCCGCCCTTAAAATGCCAAATCCTTCGGAGCCAACGTGTAAAATATCCTGGGCATAAACAGGCAATAATGCCACGGCTCCACCAAAAAGTACGGCAATCATATCCAAGGTAAGTGCCCCGAAAATAGCCTTGCTGCCAAATACGAATTTGAGTCCGTCCTTCAAACTTTGGAAAACAGGTTCCCCGATCTTGGGGTTCAAAATGGGTTTTTTTGGAATTTGGAATAAGAAAAGGAGTGCCATCAATGAGAACCCGAAAATGACACACATGCTCCAATGCACCCCGATCCAACTGATGGAAAAACCCGCCAATGCAGGACCCAAAACAGAAGCCAACTGCCAAGTGGAACTGCTCCACGTAGCCGCGTTTGGATATATTTTTTTGGGAACGATCAACGCAATCAGGGAGAAAATTGTGGGACCTAAAAACGAACGGACCAAACCACCTAAAAACACCAAGGCATAAATAGAATACAAGATTTTTTTCGGAGCCCAAGACTCCTGTAATCCTGGCCAACTCAACACAAATAATCCCAGACTTATCAAGGAAAAACCCGCAATACAAATCACCAAAAGGTTGCGCTTTTCCCGTTGATCCACAATATGTCCTGCGAACAGGGCCATGCCCACGGCTGGAATTACCTCCATAAGTCCAATGATTCCCAAAGAAAGAGGGTCTTTGGTCAAGGAATACACCTGCCACTCAATTACAATGAACTGCATGGACCAAGCAAAAACCATGGCAAAACGAACCAATAAAAAAATATTGAACTCCCTATAGCGGAGCGCGGCGTATGGATCCATAAATGTCTAGCGAATGTCTCTTAGTTTCAGTTGAAGGCTCACCGTTCCGTTCCATTCATTTTCATCAAGCGAAAATACGGCATCGAAAGGTTTTACACTCTTCACTAGACCCATTTTATTTCCAAGATTGAACCCAATGGCACCGATGGGCGTTGACCCATTCTGATAGAGGGCACATTTCAAATGTTTTTCGTCTTCCCCAACTCCCCGTGCATAACCAGAGTCCTTGAGCCCTTCGGCCATAAAAACCGGGGTCATGTTCCCAGGACCGAATGGTGCGAACTGTTTTAGGATACGCATCAATTTAGGTGAAATTTGGTCCATCTCGATCTTGGCATCGATACTGATTTCGGGTTGCAACAATTGTGGGTCGATGGAGTCTGCCACCACTTTTTCAAACTGTTGCTTGAAGGTTTCGTACTGCTCTTCCACCAAGGTAAGCCCGGCAGCATACATATGTCCCCCGAACTGTTCCAAACAATCAGAGCATTCTTCCAAAGCGTTGTAAATATCGAACCCTTTTACGGATCGCGCAGAGGCGGCCAGTTTATCACCACTTTTAGTAAAGACCAAAGTAGGTCGATAATAGGTTTCGGTGAGTCGCGATGCTACAATTCCGATTACCCCTTTATGCCAGTTTTCGTTATAGACAACGGATGTAAAGCGCTCTTCTTCCTGGTTATTTTGAATTTGCAATAGGGCTTCTTCCGTAATTTCCTTGTCCAAACTTTTGCGCTCCGCATTGAACGACTCAATTTCTTGGGCATATTTTTGCGCAGTGGCCAAATCGGTTTCTTTCAATAAGTTCACAGCATGTTGACCGTGTTTCATCCTTCCTGCGGCATTGATCCTTGGTGCCAATATGAAAACCACATCGGTAATGGTCAGTTCTTTTTTATTCACCTGATCCAAGATGGCCGTAAAACCAATCCTTGGTGATGCGTTGATAACCTGCAATCCAAAGTAGGCCAGTACTCGGTTTTCACCCGTTATGGGAACAATATCCGCAGCAATGGCCGTGGCCACCAAATCCAGATAAGGTGTCAGTTGTTCTATGGTGATTCCTTTGGATGCTCCCAAGGCCTGTATCAATTTAAACCCGACTCCGCAACCGCAAAGCTCCTTGTACGGATAGGAACATGCCTCCTGTTTGGGGTCCAAAATGGCAACGGCATCGGGCAAAACGTCCCCTGGTCTATGGTGGTCGCAAATGATGACATCGATACCTTTTTCCTTGGCATATTGTACTTTTTCCACCGCCTTTACGCCACAGTCCAAGGCAATGATCAGGGAAATGTCGTTATCCTCGGCAAAATCGATTCCTTGGAATGAAATGCCATAGCCTTCAGCGTAACGATCGGGAATATAGGTGGCCACATTGGGATAAAACTCCATCAAAAAAGAAGACATCAGAGCAACCGAAGTAGTTCCATCCACATCATAATCCCCATAGACCAAAATGTTCTCCTCATTTTCTATGGCCTGTTCAATGCGAACCACGGCCTTGTCCATATCCTTCATCAAAAAAGGATCGTGCAAATCAGAAAGCTCGGGCCGAAAAAAGGTTTTGGCTTCTTCATAATTGGATATACCTCTTTGCAACAGCAATTGGGCAACGAGCTTTTCTACTTTGAGCTCGGCAGAAAGCTTGTCAATATCCTCTTGGGTAGGTTTAGGTTTTAGGGTCCAACGCATGTTTTACTTTGTTAGTTTACGACAGATTTGGGTGTTTCTTGGCTTTCAAATCTTTTGATTACCGAAAAAGTGATACAAGTATGGGCGAGGTAGTAGGTTGGCGTGATCAAAAAATCAAAAGTATGGTAATCCATAAATTCCTTGAAGGATATGATGGTATCCGAGAATAAAATCAAAATGATTCCAAACACATAGCTCCACTTAACCACTCCGTTTGCTTTCATCCCAACGGATGCCCCTAGGGAAAAACAGGAAATCAACAAATAGATTAAAGAGGCTACCATCAAAACCATATCGGTAAAAGTCGGGTACAACATCACAAAAAAGAAAGCCAAAAACCCTATCAGCACCATTGCAGTTAGGGTCCATTTGATCTTTCCGTTCATCAGCGCATAGGCCAAATACCCCACGTGGGCCAAAAAGAACAAGGCAATCCCCTTAACGAACATCATGCCTTCTCCGTTCATGTTGGAAAGGAACCAATCCCCGATGATGGAAAACAGGAAAGCGGCTACCAGCATCCAAATATCCTTGGACATTTTAGCTTGATGCAACTGGAACATTAATAAAATTATAATGCCCATTCCTGCAGTTCCAGATTTAAAGACAAAGTTGGACGTTGCCACTCCCAGTACTGCAAGCAAAATGGAAATCAACAACAACCCATAAACCCAATTTTTTCTAAGCCACATTTTACAATTCAATTAAATGTTGATGAATAAGAAAGGAACCTGGGGTTATTGTCCTTAAAATAAATACCTACTTGTTGTGGTACAAAATCTTGATGTCCAATTTGGCAAATTTTCGGAACATTTCCATCACGCCGCAGTATTTTTCCACGGAAAGGTCCACTGCTTTTTTCAGTTTGTCCTCCTTAAGGTCTGTACCATAAAAATGGTATTCGATTACTACGGAATCATAATATTTAGGATGCTCCTCAGTGAGGTTTGCAATGGTATCAATTTTGAAATCGTCCACATCCAATTTCATTTTTTGGATCAGGGAGGCCACATCCAAACCGGAACAGCCGGCCAATGCGGACAACATAAGGGCCTTGGGCCGCAATCCATTTCCTTCTCCACCACTATCTGGTCCTGCATCGATTTTAACTGTATGTCCTGATGGGTTTGTGCTTTCAAACGCCATTCCTCCTAACCAAGTGGTTGTGATATGATTTGTCATGAAATCAAATTTTTATTTCTAGTATAGTCCAAAAATACGATTAAAAAACCTCTTTCTATTATGGGTCCAGCCAAGTATGGTATTATGTGCCCAAGCTTTTCAATACCCTTGCCCGCAACTCTGACAACACTTTTTCTTCAAACCATGGGTTTTTGCTCAACCAAAATCGATTTCTGGGTGATGGATGGGGCAAAACAAAATATTGGGGCAGATACGTTCTGTAGTTTTTAACGGTCTCCGTTAAATTCTTCTGCATTTGATTCCCCAAGTAATAATGCTGCGAATGTTGCCCGATAAGTAGCGTTAATTTCAAATTGGGCATTTTCTCCAATAGAAGGGAATGCCATTGGGGTGCACATTCTGGCCGTGGTGGAAGGTCCCCGGATCTTCCCTTTCCGGGATAACAGAATCCCATGGGCATTTGTGCAATTTTAGTCTCATCATAAAACTCCTTATCCGTAACCCCCATCCATCTGCGCAGTTGTTTTCCACTTTGATCATCCCAGGGAACACCGGTTTGGTGGACTTTGGTGCCCGGAGCATGCCCGATGATGAGAATCCGTGCTTCAGGGTTTGCGGCCACGATCGGCCTTGGTCCTAAGGGTAGGTGTTCCTTACAAAGCGAACAATTTCTGATCTGTTGAAGTAGCTCGTTCATTATCTCATGTTCTTGTGGTATAAAACTATAAAAACGCCCCAACCTTACGGTCGGGACGCTTTCACACCCTATCACCAAAATAATTAATTATATGTGCCTTTCAAATTGCTCCAATTTTCATTGGCCTTTCCTACCAACTTCGCGTGGTTATTCTCTGCCAACCATAATTGTTGGGCATCCAACTCAAGATTATACAGATACAGGAAATATTTACCATCCTTTACAATGAATTTGTTCGGATCAGGTCTGAACTTTGCCCCAGCATATACCCCAAAGGCACAGTAACCACCATATTGGGGCAAATACTTGCTTGGGTTTTTGTCAAATTTCTTCTTCTGATCTTCATCGGTGAAATAATAGACAACCTTCTCGTGCTCCGATTTGAATTGTTTCAACCCTTTTTGAGCAATTCCTAGATCCAAATAGGAAACCGGGCTATAACCTTCCAAGGCTATATTACTGTTATCAATATTGTATGCTTTTTTGTCTTGGGCAACGGCCAGATTAATGCTAAAGGCCACTACCGCTAAAATTGTAATGTTTCGAAATGTTTTCATTGTTTGTGAAATTTTTAATTGTTGTTGTTTTTAATTGTCATTGGCACTTAGGGCCACTACCAAGAATACTACCGTTGCATTGAACCAGTAGTAAATGGCATCGATTCCTTCAAAACCGAAGGCAAAGGGGGCAATCATAAAGGTTACCGCAACCAAGAGGTCGATGGCCAAATGCCCATCAAAGGGAATCACCTTAAAAATGCTCAGTTTGTAATCGGTGAGCAAGCTTGCCGCAAATACAGTCAACCCTGTGGCCACGGAAAACCAGATTGCCGTGGCAGACGATTCTCCCAATCCCAATAAAAAGGGAGCGACCAACAGGCTCAATCCGGCCGTGTAATCGGCCACACCATGAAGCGTAGGTGTTATAAACCTTAATTTCATGATAGTGGATCAGGCATTAAAGTATTCCTCGTGGACCACTTTACCCTCCTCGTTCCAAACCCGTCGGATGATCTCGTGCCAATACACCCTACTGTTGTCCTTCATCAAAAAATCGAAGGTAAACTCAGAGGCCGATACGTTTCCATCCACGATGGTATGGTGCAGTTGTATGCCATTTACCCGAGCAATGGCACTTGCAAATCCGGTCATTTTTTCCACCATTTGTTCCTTTCCGGTCGTGGTCACCTGGTTGTAGTCCGAAGTATTCGCATCTTCGGCAAAATACTTCTCGACAGCTTCAACGATTGCCCCTTGTGCAACTATGCTGTCCATGGCTGTAGCTAGATTTTTAATATCCATTTGCTATGTTTTACTGATTAAACAATTTGTGTTGTAATTACATGGCAAATGTCTTGTAGCATGGGTGGGAAAGACCTACAAAAAAGGAGCTATCCCTTGTACTTTTTTGTTTTTGTACTGGGACGGGGTCTCCCCTGTGTTATTTTTGAAGAATGCAGAGAAATGATTGGGTTCCTCAAACCCCAATTGAATGGAAATATCTTTAATTGTCAATTCTTGTTGCAACATTTTTTTCGAAGTGCCGATCAATTCGTTTCTAATCAGACTTCCCAAGGTCTCTTGTGTTTTATCCCTGGTTTTTTTAGCCAGGGCCTTTACAGAAATATTCAATTTGTCAGCATAGAATTCCATTTGGTGTTCTTTCCTATGATGAGTACGGATAAGCTCAATCAAATTTTCCACAAACGTGTCCTGGTGTTCATAAGCAAAATTGTTTCTGAATTCAATCGGTGTATATCCCGTTCTTTTTTTGAATACCCGGTTAAAATAGGCCGGATCCTTAAAACCGACATCAAAGCAAACTTCCTGAACACTACAATCCGTAAAAACCACTTTCTTTTTGCCCTCCACCATTCGCTTTTCCTCCAACATGGAACGAGCTGTCACCCCAAGCTTTTCCTTTATGAGGCGGGAAGCATCCATTCCATTTCCATTGGCCAAATCATGTAGTTCCAAAGAAGTGAGATGTGTAGAAAACAATTGGTCGATGGATTCCTTTACGTCAAAAATGGATTCATATTCCGATTTGCTGGCATTAAAAGGGTTTTGATGGAACCATTGTTTCAAAGAGTGGTCTATAATTTCCATAGAATTGGTTTGGGATGCTTTTCCCGAAAGGTATTTTTCCAATGGCGATCCTTCCAGGGCATCAATATATCCCAAGGAAATCAGATGCTTAAACAAGACACGTACCTCCCTGTTCTCAAAAACCGTTTTACTGTGAAACTCCATTTTCTGGACGTGAAAATCATCCGATAAAAACTTGATGTATTGCCCTTTTTCCAAATAGATGACCTTGTCTTCCCAATCAAAGTAGTTTTTAAAATCCACCTGAATACCGCCCGATCCAGAAAGGATGTGCAACAACGTATATTGATTGATGAAATACACCTTATTCAGTTCCGGATTAAACAATTGGACCATCTTCCCATGCGTTTTTATACTTTGTCGTATTGGGATGTACTAGCTATCAAGATGAGCCAGAAGGTTTATGTCCTTCTAAAGAATGAGTTGCAGTAGATAAATGGTAAGCATACCCCAAAAAGTACCTGTGGCCATACTCAAAATGGCAAGGATGATGGCATGGGGCATCCAACTGAGTTTATACGCCGAGGTTACCGCCGGTGCAGTGGCAATCCCTCCCACGTTTGCCATACTGGCAATGGGCACCCAGGCCATGTTCACATTCAACATTTTGGCAATCATCACCATAAAGACAAAATGGCCCAATAGCCAAATCAGCAAGAAACCAAAAAAGGATAGATCAAAACCGAATAGGGCAAACTGGAGTTTCAATCCTAAAATCGACATGACCAACAATATCAAGATACTGCCCAACTTAAGAGTGAACCGAAAATTCCAGCGGGGCATAAAATTGCCCAGGGCCAAACCTAAAAAGGACAATATCACCACTTTGGCGACGAACAGTTCCAATAGAAAATTTATGGCAAAAACGACCAATAGCAATATGCCCACACACCACCAAGGCGACAAAAGCAAGCCTTTTTGTTCGTTGATCCTTTCGGGAATCTCGGTATCCGTTATCCTAAAAAGCTTGTTCAGTTCATTGCTTTTTTTGATGGTCTGGAACATCAAAACAGTCCACACATTGACCAAAATATTGTCCATGACCAACACGGAAAGAAAAACATCCTCTGGACAATTGACAAGTTCCTTAAGCACCAATTGGCTGGTACTGCCTCCTATCCAACTCCCCACAATGGGCGGCATGCCCTTCCAATACCCCTGTGCCGACAGGGTGTTGGCGACCAGTTCGGTTTCTTCAAAAAGGAAAACAAACAATACAGGGAAAAGGGATATGAACAATGATCCTGCCACAAAGACCACAATGGGTTTGTACCCGATGGACTTTAATTGGGACAAAGACAAACTGGCCATTACGGCAACGATTGCCAAGGGTATGAAAAAATTCTTGCTAAGGCCATGGATGCTGGATTGGGAAAAATCCCATCCAAATACATGACTGATAATGGCCGGAATGATATAGGAAAGCAAAATGGCAGGCACCCAATCGAAAATGGACTTGACCCATTTGTGTTCCCAACGGTCCAAAAAATAAATGCTGACCACTGTAAACACCGTTATGCCCCAAGGAATCCAATCCATGCCCTTATTCCAAAATACCCAAATGGATGATCCTACCCCCTGAAATATTGACCGGGTTGCTGCTTTTACCGATGACAACACCATCTTCAGGGGCGTTGACTTCTTCCACCACTGCACCAAATGGATCCTTTAGTATACCGATGTGGTCTCCCTTCTTTACCTTTTGACCCAAATCCACCAATACATCCAAATACCCACCTTTTTGGGTAAAGATCCAATACGATTTGGAACACACGTTTCTGGCAGGTGGAACGGTCACGGTTCCCTGGGTAAATCCAAGCCATTTTAAAAGATCGGTCACCCCTTTGGTGCCCCGTTCGATCATGTCTGCTTGGTACACTTGTGGATTTCCATATTCCAAGGTGATACTCTTTACGCCTTTGGAGATGGCATACGCCCGCATGGTCAATCCGCTGGCTTCGCCAAAACTGGCAACCCCTTTGTTGGAAACAATAATGTCAGGGTCCAATATTCTGAGCATGGTGGACAAGGTATCATCCTTCATATCACCACGCCCATACAAACTGTTTACCCGTCCGAAACTGGCCGTGTGCAAATCCACATGATAGTTCAACAAGGGAATAATCTTTTGGGCAATTTGATAGGCCATTTGTTGAGAACGATTGCCGTCTTTCTTCCCTGGGAACAAACGGTTCAGATCTTGTAGGTCGATGAATTCCCGTTGATTATTGGCAATGGCCAAGGGATTCAAGCCAGGAATGGCCACCACGGTCCCTTTCATTTTAGTAGCATCTAAAGAGGCTATCACGTTTTGAATGATGGGAATCCCGTTCAGTTCATTCCCATGGATGGAGGCGGTTAGTCCGATTACTTCTCCTTCACTGGATCCTTTTGCAATGATCACAGGAATCAGAATGGGATTGGAAAACCCATCATCCCCCAATTGAAGCCAAATTTTGTTTACGGAACCAGCCTTATAATCGGTTAGGTTGATTTGGTCCACAACAGGATATTTGTTTTGGGCGAAAATCGAACCACATATCAACAAAAAACAGACAAAGAGCTTGGTTTTCATAAGGTTGGTATTTAGAAATAAATATACTCTTTATTTCTTGCCACCGACCACAACCACAAATTCTCCTTTGGGAGGTTTTTCGGTAAAATGTTGAAGGACCTCTTCCATGGTGCCCCTCACGGTTTCTTCGTACAGTTTGGTCAATTCCCTAGAAACGGAAACAGGCCTGTCTCCTCCAAAATATTCCACAAATTGGGCAAGGGTTTTAAGCAGTTTATGGGGCGATTCGTAAAACACCATCGTACGGGATTCCTCTGCCAATTGTTGCAAACGGGTCTGGCGACCTTTTTTTATGGGCAAAAATCCTTCAAAGACAAAACGGTCGTTCGGGAGTCCACTGTTCACCAAGGCGGGCACAAAAGCCGTGGCACCGGGCAAACACTCTACCTCAATATTATGTTCCACACAAGCGCGGGTCAATAAAAATCCAGGGTCTGAAATGGCGGGAGTTCCCGCATCAGAAATTAGGGCGAAGGTGGCTCCTGCCTTAAGTTTTTGCACCACAGCTTCCACCTGCTTGTGCTCGTTGTGCATGTGATGGCTTTGCAGCGGCGTGCCGATATCGAAATGCTTGAGCAGTTTGCCACTGGTTCGGGTATCTTCCGCCAACACTACATCAACTTCCTTCAGCACCTTAATGGCCCGAAGGGTCATATCTTCAAGATTTCCTATCGGTGTTGGAACCAGATACAATTTTCCCATACACCAAAGGTACTAGCTTCTTGTTAAAATGAAATCGGAAAAATGGAAATTAGGCGAACCTTCTTTCAATCAATGAAAAGAATCGGGCCTCATATTCTTCCTTGCCCTCCCAGTTGTTGTACTCCGGTTTTACCATATTGTTGATAAAGGAAATGGAACGCTCCTCGGTATCGATGGTATTGAGTTGCGACAACACTCGGGTATAATCTTCCATGCTATTGTTGAACAGGTGCTTTACAAAAGCGAGCCTATCGTTCAACCCAACTTGAAGGTCCTTTCCCAATTTATCGTTCAAGGATTTTGAAGGATTGGAGGAAGCAACATTTTTAGGGGTCACAATATCCCTGTCATTTTTAACGTATTCCGGTTTTGCCACAAACTCAGCAAACACTTGTTCCAAAGCGGTTTCCGAAGGCATTTCCGAGACCATATCGCGGATGGTATCCATTCCAGGGGTAATAATGTCCTCTTCATGTGGATTGCTCTCCGGTACGGCAATGTTTCCGCTCAACACCGCATTCGCCATTTTCTCGAAACGGGTAGCAATCACATTTTTGGAAACATCGACCTGTACATCGGCCAATTTTTCGTCAATAAATTTGAGAACGGCCAACTTTTCATAAATCTCCTTGGACTTTTCATATAGTTGGGTAAGGTCGGAATCTTCCCTTGCCGTGATGATCTCTGTAGATAGTTTTATCAATTCTTCCCGCAATTTCCTGATCATAGCTAATTTGTTTCCTATAAAAATAAAATCATTTTGCCAATCCCCCTATGAACAAAAGGTTAAAATTCAATTGAAAGAGAGGGGTACATTTTTTTACTAGCTTTGTGCTTGTCCCAATATAACGGGAAAACACACAATTTCTTTCAAAAATACAGTATGTTTCTCGAAAACACGGTCAACCCTAAAGAACAGTTTGGATGGATAGAAGTAATCTGCGGCTCCATGTTTTCTGGAAAGACGGAAGAGTTGATCCGACGGTTGAAGCGAGCACAGTTTGCCAAGCAAAAAGTGGAGATTTTCAAACCCATTGTGGACACCCGTTACCATGAAGAAATGGTGGTATCACATGATGCCAATGAAATCCGTTCTACCCCGGTTCCTGCCGCTGCCAACATTCGCCTTTTGGCAGATGATTGTGATGTTGTGGGTATTGATGAAGCTCAATTCTTTGATAATGAGATAGTTACCGTTTGCAACGATTTGGCCAACCGAGGCGTTCGCGTAGTGGTTGCCGGATTGGACATGGACTTTAAGGGCAACCCTTTTGGACCCATGCCGGCCCTTATGGCTACTGCCGAATATGTGACCAAGGTACATGCCGTATGTACACGTACCGGAAACTTGGCCAACTACAGTTTTAGAAAATCCAGAAACGACAAATTAGTCCTTTTGGGCGAAACCGAAGAATATGAACCTTTGAGCCGTGCTGCTTTTTACAAGGCCATGTTAAGGGAAAAAATAAGTCAGATGGATGTGGATTCCGAAGAAGTGGATCCCAAAAAAGATGGCTCCAATGGATAAGGTCGGCGAAACCACTTTGATCCTGGACCTTTCCGCCCTGGAACACAATTTCCGTTATTTACGATCCAAAATAGCCCCGACCACCAAATTCATGGCTGTTGTAAAGGCGTTTGCCTATGGCAGCGACATGGTGGCCATTGCCAAAAAGTTGGAAAGCTTGGGTGTGGATTATTTTGCCGTGGCCTATGTTGGGGAAGGTTCTTTGCTGCGCGATGCTGGTATCAAGACTCCCATTTTAGTGCTCCATCCGTTGGCAGCCAATTTTGACGAGATGATAGATCGTTGTCTGGAGCCGAACATCTATTCACACAAAATCCTGGAACAATTTATAGCCGCTGACAAGGCCAAAAACCAAGAAAATTATCCCGTGCATATCAAGTTCAATACCGGGCTGAACCGTTTGGGTTTCAAAAAAACGGATATCGATTTATTGGTCTCCCAATTGAAGGCCAACAAAGCGTTGAAGGTGGTCTCTACTTTTTCGCATTTGGCCGCATCTGAAGATCCAAATGAAAAGACTTTCAGTACCAACCAGATCAATTCATTTTTGGCATTGAGTGATGAACTTTCCCAAAAGTTGAATTCATCTCCAATGCGCCATATGTTGAACACCTCGGGCATCATCAATTATCCCGAAGCCCAATTTGAGATGGTCCGTAGCGGTATCGGTCTGTATGGTTATGGTAATGAAGCTGCTGTAGATGCCAAACTGAAACCCATAGCCACCTTGAAGACCATCATTTCACAGATACATGAGATTCCGGCCAACGAATCGGTAGGGTATAACCGGGCCTTTACATCCAATGCCCCCCGAAAAACCGCTACCCTTCCCATAGGGCATGCTGATGGTATAAACAGACAATATGGTAAGGGAAAAGCATCCGTTCTGATCCATGGGAAAAAAGCACCCCTCATCGGAAATGTTTGCATGGATATGATCATGGTTGATGTTACGGATATTGACTGTGCCGAAGGGGACGAGGTCATTGTTTTTGGTCCAGAAAGTTCAGCGGAACAGTTTGCCGCATCGGCCCAGACCATTTCCTATGAAATTTTAACGGCCATTTCCCAACGAGTGAAACGCCTCGTTTTAGACCGTTGATTTTCCCCAATTTTTGAAGCACAAATCACTTTTTTCCTTAATTTGGTTTTGATTAACCAATACTTGACTATAAAATGGGATTTTTAAAAGAGTTTAAGGACTTTGCAATGAAAGGAAACCTGGTGGATATCGCCGTAGGTTTCGTTATGGGTGCTGCTTTTAACAAGGTGGTTTCCTCTTTTACCGGTGGAATTGTTTCGCCGTTGATTGGCCTGTTGTTCAAATCAGATTTCAACGATTTGAAGTATGTGATCACTCCTGGTACCGTGAACGATGCAGGTGAAACAGTAGGTGAAATTGCCGTGCTGTACGGATCGTTCCTGACCAACGTGATCGACTTCTTGATCGTGGCCTTCGTAATGTTCATGATCGTTAAGGGCGTGAACAAGATGAAGAAAAAAGAAGAACCTGCTCCAGAAGCTCCAAAAGGGCCAACCCAAGAGGAATTGTTGGCAGAGATTCGCGACTTGTTGAAGAAATAAAAATCGAACGTATCGATAGAATCGGTACGACCGCTATACCACAATAATCATTTAAAACCATCAATGTGTTTCGCAGACATGTTGATGGTTGTTTTATTTATAACATTTTGTTATTTTTTGATTATTCATTGTGAAAAGACTTGTTTAACTCGCTGACTGGACTACCTTTGCACCAAGAAATTAAAAAACAATGAAAGTAGCAGTTGTTGGAGCCACCGGAATGGTAGGCGAAGTCATGTTGAAAGTATTGGAAGAACGCAACTTCCCCATCACCGAATTGTTGTTGGTTGCCTCGGAACGTTCCGTAGGCAAAAAACTATCCTATAAAAATGAAGAATACACCGTAATTGGACTGGCCGATGCCGTTGCTGCGCAACCTGACATCGCCATATTCTCTGCAGGTGGGGACACTTCTTTGGAGTGGGCACCAAAATTTGCTGAAGTCGGCACTACCGTAATCGATAATTCATCTGCTTGGAGGATGGATCCTACCAAAAAATTGGTAGTTCCAGAAATCAATGCTGATACGTTGACCCCCGAAGACAAGATCATTGCAAATCCCAACTGTTCTACCATTCAGATGGTAATGGTTTTGGATCCCTTGCACAAAAAATATCAAATGAAACGGGTGGTGGTCTCTACCTATCAATCCGTTTCCGGAACCGGAGTAAAAGCCGTTCAACAAATGGAAAACGAGGCTGCGGGCATTGAAGGTGAAATGGCTTATCCATATCCCATCAACAGAAATGCTTTACCCCATTGTGATGTGTTCCTGGAAAATGGTTATACCAAAGAAGAAATGAAATTGGCCCGTGAGCCACAAAAAATATTGGACGACCGGACCTTTTCAGTTACGGCTACCGCAGTTCGTATCCCAACGGCTGGAGGGCATTCCGAATCCGTGAACGTGGAGTTCCACAATGATTTTGACCTTGCCGAAGTACGTAAAATATTGAGCGAAATGCCGGGAGTGGTAGTTCAGGACAATACAGCTACCAACACCTACCCAATGCCCATGTTCGCCAATGGAAAGGATGAAGTTTTTGTGGGCCGTATCCGAAGGGACGAAACCCAACCCAATACGTTGAACATGTGGATCGTGGCAGATAACCTTAGAAAAGGTGCCGCTACCAACGCTGTTCAGATTGCCGAACACTTGGTTGAAAACAACTTGGTTTCCAATACTACAGAAGCCATTTCTTAAATTTCGTTAAAGCTTTTCAAGCAGCCGATAGATTTGGTCGTTTTATGGTATTTTTATCAGAATCAATCTGAATGAAAATGAAAAACGCAAGTCTATTGGCTGTTATCGTTTTATTGACGGCCTGCCAAAAAACCACTAAAAGAGAACCTATTACCGTGAACTATCCCACTACTAAAAAGGTCGACACGGTCGACACCTATTTCGGAAACGAGGTTCAAGATCCCTATCGTTGGCTCGAAGATGACCGAAGTGCCGAAACCGAGGCATGGGTTAAACAACAAAATGCAGCCACTTTTGGGTATTTAGATAAAATTCCTTTTCGCGAAGACCTAAAAAAGCGTCTGGAAAAACTCTGGAACTATGAAAAAATTGGTTCCCCGTTCAAAGAAGGAGATTATACGTATTATTACAAGAACAATGGCCTTCAGAACCAATATGTGGTCTATTGTAAAAAAGGCGATGGTAAAGAAGAAGTGTTCTTGGATCCCAATACGTTTTCCGAAGATGGCACCACTTCTTTAATGGGCCTTAACTTTACCAAAGATGGTTCCAAAGCCGCTTATTTGATTTCCGAAGGAGGAAGTGATTGGAGAAAGGGTATCATCATTGATGCCGAAACCAAGGAAATTGTTGAGGATACTTTGGTCGACATTAAGTTCAGCGGTATTTCGTGGAAAGGCAATGAAGGTTTTTTCTATTCTAGCTACGACAAGCCAAAAGGAAGCGAGCTTTCGGCCAAGACCGATCAACATAAACTATATTATCATCAATTGGGTACACCACAATCCGAGGATAAAATTATTTTCGGTGGTACTCCAGAAGAAAAGCACCGTTACGTAGGTGGCTATGTTTCCGAAGATCAAAAATATCTGTATATCACCGCTTCCATTTCAACATCAGGAAACAAATTGTTCTTGATGGATCTTACCGATCCCAATGCAAAGTTGGTCACTGTTTTGGATACCGCGGATTCCGATACTTATGTCATTGATAATGAAGGTTCCAAGCTTTACTTGGTTACGGATCGGGAAGCCCCTAACAAAAAAGTGGTTGTGGTAGATGCCTCCAACCCTATTCCAGAAAATTGGGTGGATTTGATCCCTGAAACTGAAAACGTTTTGACCGCTGGTACTGGAGGCGGCTATTTCTTTGCTGAATATATGGTGGATGCCATTTCAAAAGTACTTCAGTATGATTACGATGGAAAATTGGTCCGCGAGATCAAATTACCTGGTGTAGGAAGTGCAGGAGGTTTTGGTGGCAAAAAAGAGGACAAGGATTTTTACTTCTCCTTCACCAATTACAATACCCCGGGATCTTTGTACAAGTACAATGTGGAAACTGGGGAATATGAACTGTATTGGAAACCCCAAATCGATTTTAATCCAGATGATTACGAATCCAAACAAGTGTTCTACACCTCCAAAGACGGCACCAAGGTTCCTATGATCATTACCTACAAAAAAGGATTGGAACTTACTGGTAAAAATCCGACCATTCTTTATGGCTATGGTGGTTTCAACGTTAGCCTGACCCCCTCTTTTAGCATTGTAAATGCCGTTTGGATGGAACAAGGAGGCGTTTATGCCGTTCCCAACTTAAGAGGTGGTGGCGAGTATGGTAAAAAATGGCACATTGCTGGTACACAAATGCAAAAGCAAAATGTGTTCGATGATTTTATTGCCGCAGCAGAATACCTTATCGCTGAAAAGTACACTTCCAAAGAATATTTGGCCGTCCGCGGTGGATCCAATGGTGGTTTGCTTGTAGGCGCAACCATGACACAACGCCCTGATCTCATGCAGGTTGCCCTGCCTGCCGTTGGTGTGATGGACATGTTACGTTACCATACCTTTACTGCTGGTGCAGGATGGGCCTACGATTATGGAACATCTGAGGATAGCGAGGAAATGTTCCAATACATAAAAGGCTATTCTCCCGTACACAATGTGAAGGAAGGGGTTTCTTATCCTGCCACCTTGGTGACCACTGGCGACCATGACGACAGGGTGGTTCCAGCACATAGCTTTAAGTTTGCGGCAGAACTGCAGGAAAAGCAAGCAGGAGCAGCACCAACCTTGATCCGTATTGAGACCAATGCAGGTCACGGAGCGGGTACCCCTGTAAGCAAGACCATTGAACAATATGCCGATATTTTTGGGTTTACCTTTTTCAACATGGGATATGATGAACTCCCCAACCAAGCCGTGTTGAAAGAATTTAAGGATTAAGAAGTCAACAAACTTCTTGTCAGTTCGAGCGCAGTCGAGAGCTTCATGATTAATTTTGTGATGGTATATTTCGACTGCGCTCAGCCTGACAAATACAATCTCACATAATTAGAGATAATGCTAAAAGTCCACATTGATTCCTTTGGATATAAGGACCAGATCATTCTGGAAGACATTTCATTTGAAGTTGCCAAAGGCGAACATTTGGCCCTTATGGGCGAAAGTGGGTCGGGAAAAAGTACCTTGTTGAAAATCATCTACGGCTTGCTCCATGTGGAAAACGGCTCTGTTTTTTGGGGCGACACAGAAGCTTTGGGTCCCAATTTCAATTTGGTTCCTGGTGAACCGTACATGAAATACCTAGCCCAGGATTTTGACCTGATGCCCTACATCACAGTGGAAGAAAACATTGGACAGTTCCTATCCGTATTTGAACGGGAGACCCATCAACAACGGATTGATGAACTGTTGCAATTAATTGAAATGAAGGACTTTGCGAAAACCAAAGTTCAATTTCTGAGTGGCGGGCAACAACAACGGGTGGCCTTGGCAAGGGTTTTGGCACAGGAGCCAGAAGTGTTGTTGTTGGATGAGCCTTTCGGACATATCGATAACTTTAAACGGAACTCCCTACGCAGAAACCTGTTCCTCTATCTGAAAGAAAAGAACATTACCGTGCTCACTGCGAGCCATGATCCAAATGATGTTTTGCCGTTTGCCAAGCGAACCGTGGTTTTAGAAAAAGGCAAGTTAATTGCCGACCAAAAGACCAAAAAACTGTACAATACTCCACCCAATTACTATACGGCCTCTTTGTTCGGGGAAGTCAACCAGGTACCCATCAAACTGCTAAAATCCTATGCTGAAATAGACAAGACGGTATTGGTCTATCCGCATGAATTCCAAATTTCGAAATCATCGGGGCTAAAGATTGAGGTACAACATTCCTTTTTTAAGGGTAGTCATTATTTGAACGAAGGCAAAACCGAAGAAGGCAATGTACTCTTCTTCAACTCTTATGAAAAACAAATCCTTGGTAAGAGCGTCTACCTTAACGTATCTTTGAAGACCATTAACAGGCGTCTTCGGATTGGACAAACAGCAAATACATAGGGAACTCAACTTTAAGGCCGTGCGGAGCAGCGGCGCCGGAGGGCAACATGTGAACAAGGTTTCGTCCAAGGTGGAACTATCCTTCAATCTCCCCGAATCCGAAGGGTTATCCGATGTGGAAAAGGAGCGACTTCAATCCAAATTATCATCAAGGTTGACCAATGAAGGGATATTGATGCTACAATGCGATGAGGCCCGAAGCCAACACAAAAACAAGGAGTTGGTCATAAAGCGCCTTTTTGAAATCTTGACGAAATCCTTGGAGGTTCCAAAGAAGCGAAAGCCTACCAAACCGACCAAATCAGGTGTAGAGAAACGGCTTAAGTTAAAAAAAATCTCAGCAGAGCGGAAAGCTTCTCGAAAAAGACCAAATTTGGATTAAACCTTATACCACCTCCAAAATGGTATGGGTATTCCCATTGAACACGAAGCTGTCACCTTTCTTCTTGTCCACCAACAATTGCGCAATGGGCGCATTAATGGAAATACAATAGACCATTTCCGTTTCATGTTTGTAGGCCCCTGCAGAAATGGCAATGAAATAATTTGCAAAACTGGTTTTAACCCAACTGCCTTCACCAATAGTCTCTGATTTTCTATCAATATTCACCTTTTTGAGGGCGTCGCGGGTATTATCCAATTCCTGAACTTGTTGGGCCAGTTTTTCCTGTTCCAACTGTACCATGGCCCTACCTGTTTCGTGCTTGTCGCCCGTGGAGTTCTTATCTTCAGAATCTAAGGATTCCTGTAGGTCATCATTGCTCTTCTTCAGACGAAGGGCACGCTCGTTCACGTAGTCCCAGCAAAATTTCAAAAGCTCTCGCTTCATCAATATAAATTTTAGGCAAAGGTAAGACGGAAATGGGTTTCTTTATAAGGAAAAGATCGTACTTGTATGCCCCCTCCATGCAATTGCATCACCCGCTTGGAAAGACTGAGGCCAATTCCAGTTCCTTCGCTTTTGGTGGTAAAAAAAGGCACAAAAATCTCATCCATCACTTCTGGTGGAATTCCGGGGCCATTGTCCAGTACATCAATATATTTCATGCCGTTACTATCCATTCCGGCAACCATTCTAACCTTCCCGTTCTCAATTTCACCTACAGATTGAAGGGCATTCTTGGCCAGATTGATCAATACTTGGGCTATTTGCTTTTCATCAATGAACAATTCCAAATTCTCAGGTTCGCACTGTACCTTAAAATCTGTTTCTCCTTCTTGGGGCCGTGCCGACATGAGGACGTGGATTTTTTCCAAAAGTTCTTTGGCTTTTACAATGGTTTTATTCGGCTCGGGAACATGCAAAAGACTACGATACGATTGCACAAAATCCATGAGATTGCCCCCTTGCTCCTTGATAACCTCCAAACCTTTTAAGGTGTTCTTGATCTGGCTTTCCTCCAATTCTTCCAAAGGAGTGATCTTCCCATTGTGTCTATAATACTTAATAATGGAGTCCGAAATGGAAGCAATCGGGGTTATGGTGTTCATGATCTCATGCGTCAATACCCGGATGAGTCGAACCCAAGAATCGGTTTCTTTTTCATCCAACTCCTTGTGGATGTCCTGCACCACCACCAGCAGAACCGATTGGCCATCCATGGTCATGGGAGTCGACTTCAGGGCCAATTGCGTCTGCTCCCGCTCATTGGACAATTGCACCAGTTTGCGGTCGAAGGGTTTAAAGGATTTAAAAATATTGTACAGGCTTTCATCAACCTGGCTTAATTGTTTGATGTGGTTGAGCGGGGTATAATCCAATAAACGCTCCAAGGTGGGGTTGGCGAACATGATGTGCCCTTTTTCATTATAGGTCATGATGCCGATACTTGCCTGTTTAATGATTTCCTGATAGTACTGTTCCCGTATCTGTAATTGAAGATGCACTTCTTGAATGAGCCCATTAACCCGGTTCAAACTTTGATTGAGTTCCTTAAAGGATTTTATGGTGACCCGTTCCGGGAACCTCAATGTAAAATCTTCATTCCGGATGGCGTCAAAAAAATAGGCAATCTTTCTATTTGTGCTGTTGATAAAGGAAATGAGGGAATACACCTGACCTACCATTAATAGCAAACACATTCCAAAGGAAAAATACCACTGTTCGGATAAGGAGAAGGCTAACAAAATAGCGGTCAAGGTCAGTAGTGCCACCCTGATAATCAGCTGGATGTAAAAGTTTCTACTGGCCATCAGTCTCCTTTTTTCTTCAATTTGTTATAAAGTGTCTGTCTGGAAATACCCAACTGCTCGGCGGCGGCACTATAGTTACCATCATGCTGTTCCAAAGCCTTAAAAATCATCTGTTGCTCCATTTCGTTGAGTGTCAATGGTTGAAGATCCAATGACAAGTTTGATTTTGTATTCAACAGAAAATCAGAAGGTTTCAATACATTCCCATCGGAAAGGATCACAGCGCGTTCCATGGTATGTTGCAGTTCGCGAATATTACCCGGCCATGAATATTCCATTAGTTTTTCCTGGGCCAAATTGTTGATTTTCAGTCCGGGTTTGTCATACTTTTGGGCAAACTTCTTTAGAAAAAATTCAGCCAAGACCACTATGTCATCCTCCCGTTCGCGCAACGGCGGTACTTCTATATGAATGGTATTGATACGGTAGAGCAAATCTTCCCTGAAAAGTCCATCGGAAACCATTTTTTCCAAATTGCAGTTGGTGGCACAGACCAATCGGATATCCACGTTGATGGGTTTGTTGGACCCCACACGAACCACAGATTTATTCTGGATACAAGAGAGCAGTTTGGCCTGCATCTGTAGGGAAAGGTTCCCAATCTCATCCAAGAAAAGGGTGCCTTGATGGGCGGCTTCAAACTTGCCGGCGCGGTCTTCCTTGGCATCGGTAAAAGATCCCTTGGTATGCCCAAAAAGTTCACTTTCAAAAAGATTTTCCGCAATAGAGCCCATATCCACATTGATGAATACTTCATCCTTTCGGGAAGACAATCGGTGCAGTTCTCTGGCAATCACTTCTTTTCCGGTGCCATTTTCGCCGGTGATGAGTACATTAACATCTGTTTTGGCCACCTTACCCACAAGGTTCAACACTTCATTAAGGGCTTTGGACTGCCCAACAATCAGATTTTTATCGGCATTGATGACCTGCTTCAGGTTGCTTTCCTTTTGCTTGAGGCTGTGAATCTCTCTTTTGGATTTTCTGAGCTCATAAGCCGTCCTAACAGTTGCCATCAAACGTTCATTGTTCCATGGCTTTAGGATGAAATCCGCAGCGCCTTCCTTTAGCGCCCTTACCGCCAGATCCACCGCGCCATAAGCTGTCATCATGATCACCGAGGTATGAGGTGCCCTTTTCAAGATCTCCCGGAGCCAAAACAATCCTTCGTTTCCAGTGTTCACGCCTGCGGAAAAGTTCATATCAAGGAGTACAATGTCAAAACTTTGAAGGTCAGGGTAAGAAGAGATTTGGTTCGGATTGGAAATGGAGGTGACCTCCTTGTATTCGAATTGCAGTAAGATCTCAAGCGCACTCAAGATACTTTTATTGTCATCGACCAATAAGATTTTTCCGTTGACCATTTCCACCCATTTTGAATTGCCAAATCGGCAACAAAAATCAATCCATATATTCAAAAAACCAAGATAGTGTTTTTTGAAATCCCAATGTACAGGTGTCAACTTCTCCAAAAAACTAGTGTTGGTATATGGAATAATGGCCTTTGTCGATTTCGCATTCCAAGCCTAGGATAAGATTGTAGTTTAGACCTTAAATAATTTGAATTATGAAAAATTTCATTCTGATTTTGACGCTTGTTTTAGGCTTGAACGCGTTTGCCCAAAACAAGGATAGGGGCCCAGGAGGCAACCCTCCCGATCGTGCCGAAATGGCCAAGAAACTTGCAGAATCCCTTGATTTGGATGAGGATACGAAGGCCAGCTTTTTGGAAATCTCCGAAAAATATGACAACAAGGCCAAGGAATTGATGGAGGAAGACCGCAAATCTGGCTTTGAAAAAATGAAGGCCTTGGAAGAAGAAAAAGAGGAAGAACTTAAGACCCTTCTTACCAAGGAGCAGTTTGAAAAATACCAGACCGCTCTTGCCGAAATGAGACCCCCGAAACCGCCCAAAAGGAACTGATCCTGTTCCTGAATCATTTTTTTATCTGGCCCGGAAAAATCCGGGCTTTTTTATTTCCACACAATTCTTGTCTGTATAAATATTTGACATTACGTTGTAAATATTTTTTACAGTTGTGACATTAAATTTTACACAAATTTTTATATCTTATTGATTTATAACACTTTATACTTTTTGGCATAAGATTGGACTATAGGTTGGCACAGCAAATTGCATATGAACCTTAAAACATACATTTCAAGTTTATTCTTCCTAACCACCGTGTTGGGGTTCAGTCAGGAATCCTGGACGTTGGACGAGTGTGTGGCCTATGCCATAGAACACAACTTGCAGGTGAAGAATACCAACTACAACAACGATTCCAGTAAAGAAACGTATCGGCAATCCATTCGGAACCTATTACCTTCCGTAAATGGGTCCACGGGTTATACCATCAACATTGGTAGAACGGCCGACCCAAACACCAACGATTACGTAAACACGGAATTCTTCAGCAACAATTATTCGGTGGGTGCCAGTTTGGATATTTTCAACGGCTTTCAAAAATTGAACACCATCCGTGCATCCAAATTTATTTATAAGGCCACGCAAGAGGATGTGCTCCAACAAAAATTCCTATTGGCCTTTAGGGTGATGAGTGCTTATTATGACATCAAATTTTATGAAGGTTTGGTCGCTAATTCTTTAGAGCAACAGGAAATATCCCAATCCAATTATGATTTGGTGAAAAAACAAGTGGAACTGGGCATGATGGCCGGCGCCGATCTTTATGAAGCGGAATCCAATTTATTGGGTGATAAGTTGTTGGTAACCCAGAACAAAAACCTTTTGGGAAATGCCAAGTTGAACCTGCTCCAAGAAATGAACCTCAACCAACAAACCGATATTGTTTTACAGGAAACTTTGGAAGAGGCTTCTTCAGAATTAGAAGAAAGCATCGCTTTGGATTCGCTCTACGAAAGTGCGAGAGGATTTGTGCCCTTGGTAAAATCACAGGAGTTTCGAGTTAATGCCGCTAAAAAACAATTGCAGGCCACCCGAGGAAACCTAATGCCTTCCCTTTCGTTGGTAGCTGGGTATTCTACCGGATATTTTGAGACCCAAGTTGATGATGCTACTGGAAAAATCATCCCCTTCAAAACCCAGTTTAATGACAACGCCTCCAAATATGTAGCGGCACAATTGAGCATTCCCATCAGTAACGGTTGGTCTGCCCATTCTAGGGTGAAACAACAAAAAATTGCCTATCTGCAGGCCAAGAACAATCTGGAGATACAGGAACAGGAATTATTCAAATTATTACAGCAACTGGTTCAGGACAACCAATCCTTTATTGCCGAATACGAACAGAGCAACCAAAAAGTGAAGGCCCAACAATTGGCCTTTGAAATTGCCCAAAAGAGATATGAAAAAGGACTCATCAATGCACTGGATCTTTTTCAGGCCAAAAACCTTTACGGGGTTGCACAAAATGAAAACCTACAGGTAGGACTCAAACTAAAGGTCAACCAAAGCACCATTGACTTTTACAGCGGACTGCCCATATTTAACATCAACTAAAAACGACCATGGATATACAATTAGAAAAAAAGAAAGGACTTAAACCCAAACATTACGGCTACATCGCCCTCGGTGTATTGTTGCTTTTCGTGGGCTGGAAATTGATCTTCACCAGTTCCATGTCCACATTCAGGACCGAAAAGGAGCGCCTTTCCATAGCCGAAGTTACAGCAGGCAAGTTCGATGATTATATTACCATAAATGGTAACGTTGCTCCGATTGCCACCATTTATATGGATGCGTATGAAGGAGGAAGGGTTTCCGAAAAACTTATCGAGGAAGGTTCCATGGTGAAGGAAGGGGACATCATCCTGAAACTGGAGAACATGAACCTGTACGAGCAGATCTTGGCCAGCGAAAGTAACTTGGCCCTTAAGCAGAACGACCTACGTTCTACCAAGCTCACTTTTGATTCCAGACAGGTGGAAGGCAAAAAATCCTTGGCTACGGCCCAGTATGATCTTCAACGTTTGAAAAGGAGCTTTGAACAAAACCAAGAATTATACGATGGTGAACTCATATCCAAAGAAGTCTATTTAAAGGCCAAGGAGGATTATGAACTGGCACAAAAACAATTTGAAATTGTAAAACTTCAGACCGAACAAGATGATCAATTGAGGGAAACTTCCTTAAAAGGTCTGGATACCGATTTGGAGCGTATGCGCAAGACACTTTCCATGGTTTACGAAAGGTTAGACCACCTCAACGTTCGCGCTCCCGCGGATGGTCAGTTGGGATTCTTGGATGCGGAGATCGGACAAAACATTGCCCAAGGGCAACGTATTGGGCAGATCAACGTATTGACCGATTTTAAAATTGAAGCCGACATTGACGAACACTATATCGATAGGGTAAAACGTGACCTATCCGCAACCTTGGAGCGCAATGGCAACGAATACGGACTTCGCTTGCGTAAGGTTTATCCTGAAGTGCGCAACGGCAGGTTTAAAGTGGATCTTGTGTTCACAGGTGAAAAACCGGAAACCATAAGGGCGGGACAAAGCTATAACATCAGATTGCAGCTGGGCGAATCCAACGACGCTATGTTGCTGCCAAAAGGAGGATTCTTCCAAAGCACAGGCGGACAATGGGTATTTGTTGTGGAACCGAATGGAAACGAAGCCGTAAAACGCAATGTGAGGTTGGGTAAACAGAATTCAAGATATTATGAGGTCCTTGAAGGACTTCAACCAGGAGATCAGGTCATTACCAGCAACTACGACAGTTTTGGTGATGCGGAACGGATTGTCTTAAAATAATCCGATAAGTGTAACATCAATCAATTGAACAAAGTCTTTAAGTAAACTACAGAAAAACAACCATCAAAGAAATGATACAAATCCAAAATCTAAAGAAAAGCTTCCGAACGGAAGAAGTGGAAACCTTAGCACTTAACGGGGTAAACCTAAAAGTGGCAAAAGGTGAGTTTGTGGCCATTATGGGTCCATCCGGATGCGGTAAATCAACCTTGTTGAACATTATTGGCATGTTGGACAACCCTACCAGCGGAAGTTACAATTTTGCAGGCCATGAAGTGGGCGGCCTGAAGGAAAGCCAGCGTACCCAATTGAGAAAAGGGAACCTAGGTTTTGTTTTCCAAAGCTTTAACCTTATTGACGAGCTTACCGTTTTTGAAAATGTGGAGCTTCCATTGATCTACCTTAAAATGAGCAAGGCGGAACGCAAGGAGAAAGTACAAAAGGTATTGGAGCGCATGAAGATCGCCCACAGGGAAAAACACTTTCCGCAACAATTGTCCGGAGGTCAGCAACAAAGGGTAGCCATAGCCCGTGCGGTAGTGACCAACCCCAAACTGATCTTGGCGGATGAGCCTACGGGTAACCTGGATTCCAAGAACGGGATTGAGGTAATGAACTTGCTTACAGAACTAAACCAAGAGGGGACCACCATCGTCATGGTAACACACTCCGATCGCGATTCGCACTATGCCCACAGGGTCATCAACTTGTTCGACGGTCAAATTGTGACCGAAAGCCAGAACAAGCCTATGGGTGCCATGGTGTAGGAGTTTAATCATCAATCAACAAATGCCATTATGTTCAAAAACAATCTAAAAGTAGCTTGGCGAAACCTGAAATCGAACAAACTATTTTCAGGAATCAACATTGTTGGACTTTCCATGGGGCTGACCATCGTCATGCTCCTTTTTCTGTTTATTTCCCACGAAAGGAGCTTCGACTCCATGTTCCCGAAAAAGGACAGAATACAACGGGTACTCTTGAAAACCGATAGTGATTTCGGTTTTGAGACTTGGGCTACTGTACCCCCGGTAACTGCTTTGGCCATAAAGGAAGAAGTGACCAACGTGGAAACTGCGGCGAGGTTGTTAAAACATAATTTTGGTAGGCCCGCTGCCCTCAGGATCAACGATCAAAACTTCACGGAAGATATGTTTTATTGGGTGGACAAGGAGTTGTTGACCATGTTCGACATTCCAATGATCGAGGGAAATGCAACAACCGTTTTGGATAGACCCAATACTGTTATCCTTTCCGAAACTGCGGCCAAAACCTATTTTAACCATGAAAATCCAATCGGGAAAACCATAACCATTGACAATTCCCGTGAATTGGAGGTTACCGGAATCTATCAGGATTTTCCTGAAAACAGCACCCTTGATGCTGACATCATGGCGTCAAGCAACGGATACTGGTTCCATAAGAATGATTCTTGGTCCAATGCCAGTTTTGAAACCTATTGTCTCTTGAAAGACAACGTTTCTGTAGACGCCACCCAAACTCAAATTGACCAAATGCTAGAGGCAAATCTCCCAAAAGAAGAGCAGTGGTATTCCTTCGGTTTGCAGCCTTTGAGCCAAGTTCACCTGTATTCCGCTTCCTACGGAAATTCGTATGCGTCCCGTATTGGCGATATTAATGAAGTGCGCAACCTAACCTATTTGGCCATTTTAATTCTTCTGATTGCCTGTATCAACTACATGAACCTGACCACTGCACGTTCCCAAAAACGTTCCAAGGAGGTGGGCATCAGCAAAACCCTAGGGGCCTCTTCGGAGTCTTTGGTGGGTAGGTTTTATGTGGAGACCGGACTGATCACAGCCATTTCCATTGTACTGGGAGTGGTGTTGACCATGCTGTTGTTGCCCAGTTTCAATAGTGTTACCAACCAAAACCTAACCATTGATCTATTGCTCAACCCAACCTTTTTCATGGCTGCCTTGGGCGTTTGGTTGTTGACCACTCTGTTCTCGGGATTGTATCCTTCCATGTACCTATCAAGGTTTTTACCGAAAGAAATCCTTTCCCCATCCTTAAAAAGAGGTAAAGGCAATGTGGTCATTCGCAAAGGATTGGTAGTCATGCAATTTGCTGCTTCCGCCGCTTTGATTGTTGGGGTAATGGTCATCTATCAACAAACACAATACATCCAAAACAAAAATCTGGGCTTTGCCGCGGATAATGTTATGGCCATTTCCATTGGCGGAATGCGCGATAACGAAAACCGTAATGCCTTGGAGCAAGAGTTCAAAAACCTATCGGAAGTGACTGCAGTATCCATGGCCCAAGGATATCCCGGCATGGATGTAAGTGGAAGAACCCTTCGAAAAAATGACACGGAAGAACAAGGTCTGAACATTCAGACCAATGTGACCGATGCAGGTATTGTGGACGCCCTTAAGCTACATCTTTTGGCCGGCAGTAGTTTGCCTAAGTTCAAAAGTGAAAAGGACACCTTGATAGAAGTGGTGTTGAACAAAAAAGCTATCGATTATTTGGGATTCTCTCCAGAAGAGGCCATCGGCAAGGAGGTATATATCGGAATTCCCAATACCATTGTCGGTGTAGTGGATGATTTCAATTATGAATCATTGCACCAGCCCATTGGGGCGTATGCATTCAATAATAACACAAGCGAGGGCAAGTCCTTTATGCTGGTGCGTTTTAAGTCCAACAATTTGGCCAATACGGTTGCAGACCTTAAAAATACGTTCAACAGGATTGTTCCCAATCTAGATTTCAACTATTCCTTTTTAGATCAAAACATTGCAAAAATGTATGCTCGTGAAAAGCGGGCAGGGCAGATCAGTATCGTGTTCTGTATACTGGCCATTTTTGTGGCAGCACTTGGCCTTTTTGGTTTGGCAGCCTATACTGCGGAACAACGTAGAAAGGAAATCGGTATCCGTAAAGTTTTGGGTGCATCGGTAAGTAACATCAGCCAAATGCTTTCCATGGATTTTGCCAAGTTGGTGCTTATTGCTTTGCTCATAGGATTCCCGTTGGCTTATTTTTCCATGGACAATTGGTTACAAGGGTTTGCGTACCGAATAGATATGCAATGGTGGATGTTCGTATTGTCTGGCGCCATTGCATTGGGCATTGCGCTTTTGACCGTAAGTTTTCAATCTATCAGGGCGGCCCTGACCAACCCTACTAAAAGTTTACGCGCAGAATGACATAACCAAACGACCTCATCATCATCAAAAAAAGAACCATCATGATCAAAACACATCTTAAAATAGCTTGGAGAAACCTTAGGAGAAATCCTTTGTTTTCATTGATAAACATTCTAGGTCTTTCCACAGGATTGGCCAGTGCTTTTTTGATCTTTTTCTGGGTAACGGATGAAATGACGGTCGATACGTTTCATGAAAATGACCCTCGCCTATATCAGATCCTGATGAGGAGCGAAGAAAATGGAGTGATCAAAATTCATGAAGGCACACAAGGGCCCCTTGCAGAAGCTTTGGAAAAAGATCTGCCCGAAGTTGAAGACGCCGTGAGCGTTATGAACCTCGAGAGGGAGGGAATGGCAATCACTTTCTCCGATGAGGAGAATACTTTCAAAACAGAAGGCCTTTTTGCGAATAAAAACTTTTTCAATGTGTTTTCCTTTCCCCTGATACGAGGATCCATAGACCAGGTGCTTCAAGACAAGGATGCCATTGTTGTATCCGAAAACTTTGCCTTAAAATTGTTCGGTTCTGTTGACGAAGCCCTAAACCGCCAAATAAAATATAGCTTCTTTGGCAAAGAACAGAGCGGCAAGATTACAGGTGTTTTTGAGGATGTTCCTTCCAATTCGACCATGAAATTTAGTTTCGTAGGAACCAAAAAGAAATTGCTGGAAGACCTATGGACAAACGGAAAAGAATGGTACAATACTGGCCCACAAACATACCTTGTCCTCAAACCCGGCGCGGACATAGCTACCTTTAATAAAAAAATCGACAGGTTCGTAGACAAGTATCTTGACGGCAACATGTTCAGTCTTTTCACAAGAAAATATTCAGATGCTTACCTAAAGGGCAATTATGTGGATGGCATTCAAAGTGGAGGCAGAATTACCTATGTTAGGCTTTTTTCGTTCATTGCCATTTTGGTCTTGCTCATTGCCTGTATCAATTTCATGAATCTTTCCACGGCCCGAGTTAGTAGGAGATTTAAGGAAATCGGCATAAAAAAAACGGTTGGGGGAACTAAAAGAACATTGGTGGTTCAGTTTCTAACAGAATCGATTTTCCTAACATGCCTTTCCTTGATATTGGCCCTTTTATTGGTCTTTTTATTGATTCCTGCGTTCAACTATGTTTCGGGCAAGGAACTGGATCTTCAACTTATTTTCCAAAATGCCCCTTTATTGATTTTGGCCACATTGCTTACCGGATTGATTTCCGGAAGTTATCCAGCATTTTATTTGTCCGGCTTTAGTCCATTGGCAACACTTAAAGGTGCCTTTAAGACCCATGGCGGTGAACTTTTTACACGAAAAGGCCTAGTGGTTTTTCAGTTTATGGCATCCCTGGTCCTGATCATATCGGTATTGATCATAAACAACCAGCTCAACTTTGCGCTCACAAAACCCATTGGCTACCAAAAAGATAACATAGTCCAAATAGACCTTGAAGGCAAGGCCTATGACAACATTCCATTTTTCTTCGATGAGATTGAAAAAATAGAGGGTGTGGAACGTGTCGGTGGACTTAGCCAAAGTATTGTGCGGGAGGACGGCGGATCTTCCACCTATGGCATTGACTGGGCCGGCAAGCCAGCGGATCTTGAGGTAGATTTCATTGTTCGTAATGTGGATAAAACCCTGACACAGACCCTCAATATAGAAATGGTGGAGGGGGAACCTTTTAACGAAAAACTCGGTTCTCCCGAGTCTTACGTATTGTTTAATGAGGAAGCCATACGGATAATGGGGCTGGAGAATCCTGTTGGGCAAAAAATCAACCTTTGGGGAGAGGACAAGACCATTCTTGGGGTCATGAAGGATTTTCATACCGCCTCGGTCATGCAACCCATTTCACCTGTTGTTTTTAAGTATTCCCCTAACAATTTGGCCTTGGCAATGGTGCGGATCCATTCTGGATCGGAAATGAAGACCATTGAAAACCTAAAGCGATTGTATACAGATTACAATCCTGGTTACAATTTTAATTTCACCTTTCAGGATCAAATGTTCAATGCCCAGTATTCTTCAGAACAGCGAATCTTATCGCTTTCCAAGTACTTTGCCATTCTTGCCGTTTTCATTTCGTGTCTTGGTTTGTTCGGATTGGCAGCTTTCAACAATGAAATGCGGGTGAAAGAAATAGGTGTGCGAAAGGTGTTGGGCTCCTCCACTTATGCAATTCTGCAATTGCTTTTCCTCGATTTTCTAAAACTTGTTTTAATTGCCATATTGATTGCCACTCCTGTTGCATGGTACCTTATGAGTGGCTGGCTCCAACAATTTGCCTATAGAACAAACATCGGATGGGCCGTATTCGCCATAGCAAGTATCTTGACCATTCTCATTGCATTGGCAACCGTAAGTTTTCAAGCCATCAAAGCAGCAAGTGCCAACCCTGTAAAAAGTTTGCGTACCGAATGACATAACCAGACAACCTCATCATCATCAAAAAAGAACTATCATGTTTAAAAACCATTTACGGATCGCTTGGCGAAACATCAGAAAGGACAAGCTCTTTACCACCATTAAAATTGGTGGTTTTGCCGTTGGAATAGCGGCCTGCCTTTTAATAGCCCTTTTCATCAAAAATGAACTGAGCTACGACAACCATTATAAGAACAAGGACCGCATGTACCGAGTGGTCATGCAAGGACGGATGAATGGCGAGGTGATGAAAAGTGTGCATTTTCAGCTACCCTTGGCCGAAACCTTGCAATCTACTTTTCCTGAAATTCTGGAAGCCGGCAAGATCAATACCAGTGAACTATTTGGAGCGGGGAGAAGACCTTTGCGCCCTGTGGGTACCATGCAAAACAATTTTGAAGACGGTTTCATTTATGCGGATCAAGGGGTTTTTGATATCATGGAGTTCGAATTGTTGGAAGGAAACCCCAAGCAAGTGCTCACCAGTCCACAAAGCGTAGTACTAACTGCCTCCAAGGCGTCCAAATATTTTCCCGAGGGAAATGCGGTCGGCAAGACCATTTTTCTTGACGATAACGCCAATAGGCCTTATACGGTTACCGGGGTCATCAAGGAAAATCCTTCGGAAAAATCACACTTGGATTTCAATTTCTTATTGGCCATTGAGGATACCAATATGAGTTGGTCAAACAACAATTACTTTACCTATCTCTTGGTTGATGATAAAACGGACATTGCTTCTTTGGAGAAGAAAATGGGCGCCATTTTAAGGGAATATGTGATTCCCGCTTACATGAAAAGGATGCGTAGCGCTGAATTTATGGAGGTTTATAAAACCATGGAGTACAAACTTCAGCCTGTAAGCGATATTCACCTAAAGTCCGACATTAAAATGGGTGATGGGTTACGGCACGGAGATATCCGTTTTGTTTGGCTCTTTGCTGCCATTGCCATATTTGTGTTGTTGTTGGCCGTAATCAATTTCATCAATCTATCTACTGCAAAATCTGCCAATAGGGCCAAGGAAGTGGGCCTCAAAAAAACAGTGGGAGCCTTCCGGGGCAATTTGGTAAGCCAATTTTTAACCGAGTCTGTCATCTACAGTTTTCTATCCTTTGCCATTGGTGTATTGTTGGCATGGGCCTTATTGCCCACCTTTAATTCCATTGCAGCCAAACATATAATAATGCCCTGGGCAGATTGGTGGTTTTTGCCCGTGATTCTTATTGCTGCATTGTTCGTTGGGGTCTTGGCAGGGCTATATCCCGCCTTCTATCTCTCCGCATTCAAACCCGTGAACGTGCTAAAAGGGTCGTTGAGTACCGGCAGCAAGAGTGGTAAGCTGAGAAGTGGTTTGGTCGTGTTTCAATTTACCACTTCGGTAGTGTTGATCATAGGCACCTTGATCATCTACAAACAGATGAACTACATCATGGATAAAAAGTTGGGTTTCAACAAAGATCAAGTATTGGTCATCAAAGGAACCAATTTATTAAAGGACAATGTAGAATCTTTTAAGGAAAGACTTTTAGGCTTGACAGATGTAAAATCCGTGACCATTAGTGATTATCTCCCTGTGGAAGGTTCCAAACGAAACGGGAACACCTTTGGTATGATCAATGAGGGCAGCCAAGAAATTTCCGTGCCCGCCCAAATTTGGCGTGTAGATTATGATTACGTGAATACGCTTGGTCTTCATATCCAAAAAGGAAGAGCGTTTTCGAAAGATTTTGCTAGCGATTCCACGGCTATAGTGATCAATACTACCATGGCCAAGGAATTGGGACTGCAAAACCCAATTGGGACACGCATCAACAACGGACAGGATTGGACCATCATCGGGGTGGTGGAAGATTTTCACTTTAAAAACCTGAAAGAGGACATTGCCTCCTTAGCGTTGGTCATAGGGGAAAGTCCAAGTATGATCTCCGTAAAATTGAACGAAGGTGAAACGGCGCAGGCCATTGCTTCTGTTGCTTCCATTTGGCAAGAATATGTCCCTCAACAATCGTTTGAATATACCTTTTTGGACCAAGAGTTTGCCCACATGCACGATGATGTGCAACGGATGGGTAAAATCTTCAACAGTTTTGCGCTGTTTGCCATCCTTGTAGCTTGTTTGGGCCTTTTTGCCCTATCGGCCTTTTTAGTGGAACAACGAAAAAAGGAAATCAGCATCCGCTTGGTTTTGGGTGCCCCTTTCAAAAGTATCTATCAATTGCTGACCATGGATTTCATGAAATTGATCTTCATCGCCATTCTCATAGCCACACCTATCGGATGGTACATGATGAGTAGGTGGCTGGAAGACTTTGCATACCGAATAGACATCAAATGGTGGGTTTTTGCCCTAGCGGGAGGTATTTCGCTTGGCATTGCATTGCTTACCGTCAGTTATCAATCCATACGGGCAGGCTTGGTGAATCCGGCCAAAAGCTTAAGGTCAGAATAAATCATCAATCAAAATCGAAAAATCATGTTTAAGAACTATTTAAAAATTGCCTGGAGGAACCTTACCAAACATAAGGCCTACACGATCATCAACGTAGGTGGACTTGCCCTGGGCATGGCCGTTGCCCTGATCATTGGGTTGTGGGTAAAGGATGAACTCGGTCACGACGATTACTTTACGAACAAGGACCAGATCGCCCAAATTTTCCAGTCCCAAACCTTCAATGGGGAAACAGGAACGGGTCCTGCCATACCAAGACCTTTGGAAAAAGCTTTCAGGGATGGGTATATGGACAACTTTAAGTACTTGGTGATGTCTTCCTGGAACAATCCACAGTATTTAAAATACAAGGAAACCAGTATTTCTCGCGATGGTAATTTTATGCAGCGTGATGCTCCCCATTTACTCGACCTCAACATTTTGAAAGGCGAAAAGGATGGCCTGCGAGAAATCAATTCCATAATGTTGAACGAATCCACCGCAAAGGCCCTCTTTGGTGACGAGGATCCCATTGGCAAAACCGTTGAGGTGAACAGTCAATATGACATGATGGTGACCGCTGTATATGAGGACATTCCTTTCAATGCCTCCTTTGTTGACACCAAATTTCTTATGCCTTGGGACAAATATGTATCCGTGAACGAATGGATCAAAAACGCCGAGGATCAATGGGGGAACAACTCCTTCCAGATGTTTGTTCAAATTGCGGACAATACCACAATGGATAGGGTCACCGCAACCGTAAAAGATGTAAAAAAGACCCTAAACCAAAACACGGAGGAATTCAACCCACAACTGTTCCTTTTCCCCATGGAAGATTGGCACCTCCGATCCAATTTTGAAAACGGGAAACAGACCGGGGGAAGAATCAAGTACGTTTGGTTGTTCGCCATTATCGGTGTGTTTGTGCTCCTTTTGGCCTGTATCAATTTCATGAACCTGAGCACCGCTCGGTCCGAAAAAAGGGCCAAGGAAGTGGGTATCCGCAAATCCATCGGGTCACAACGTAACCAGTTGATCAACCAATTTTTGGGAGAATCCTTCTTGGTCGTACTTTTTGCTTTCGTCATTGCCGTGTTGATCGTGGTGCTTTCTTTGAGCGGATTTAACGAACTTGCAAGAAAGGAAATGGCTTTTCCGTGGGGTTCAATGGAATTTTGGGGCGCTTCGCTTCTCTTCATTTTGTTCACAGCTCTTTTGGCAGGAAGTTATCCCGCCTTATACCTATCTTCTTTTAAACCGGTGGATGTTCTCAAGGGCACCTTCAAGGCCGGCAAACACTCCGGATTGCCACGAAAAATATTGGTGGTACTCCAATTTACCGTCTCGGTTGCCTTCATTATCGGTACCGTAATTGTAATGCAACAGATCAATTATGCCAAGAACAGGCCCATAGGTTATGATAAGGAGGGATTGGTTCAGATCCCGACCATGAGCCAAGATTTTACAGGTAAGTTTGAATTGATGCGCGATGAATTTATCAAATCGGGAGCCGTTATGGAAATGTCCACCTCCAGTGCCCCGACCACAAATATTTGGTCCAACAGAAGTGGATTTGTTTGGGAAGGAAAACCGGAAGGTTTCCAAGAAGATCTTGCCTGGACCGAAGTATCCCCTGAATATGCCAAGAGTCTCAACCTGAAGATCGTGGAAGGAAGGGATTTTTCAAGGGAATTCCCCTCCGATTCCAATGCGGTGCTGTTAAACGAGACAGCTGTGAAATACATGGGATTGAAAAATCCTATAGGACAATTTATCAAAGATGACGATGAGGAAGATCCCAGTCCACCTTTGAAAATCATTGGTGTGGTGCAGGACATGATTGCCCAATCTCCCTACGAACCGGTAAAACAAGGTATGTATGTGTTCGATAAGTACGGCAATGGTTCCTACTACAACCTTAGGTTGAACCCCAACCAAAGTGCCAGCCAGAACATTGCTATTGTAGAGCGGGTTTTCAAGGAGCATTTCCCCAAAATTCCGTTTCAATATGATTTTGTGGATGAGGAATATGGGGAAAAATTTGCCGCTGAAGAGCGCATCGGAACCCTATCCGGAATCTTTACGGGATTGGCCATCTTGATCAGTTGTTTGGGGCTTTTTGGCCTAACCTCTTTTGTGGCCGAGCAACGTACCAAGGAAATTGGGGTCAGAAAAGTATTGGGGGCCTCCGTTTTCAACGTTTGGAACATGTTGTCCAAAGATTTCTTGAAACTGGTCATCATCAGCTGCTTTATTGCCGTTCCCATTGCTTATTATATCATGAACGGCTGGTTGCAGGAATATCCCTATCGCGTGATCCTCAAGTGGTGGATTTTTGCCTTGGCCATGATCGGCGCCTTGTTGGTTACCGTGGTCACGGTCAGTTTTCAGGCGATTAAAGCGGCCCGATCCAACCCAACTAAAAGTTTACGAACCGAATAAATATTAATCATGATAAAGAACTATCTGAAAATAGCGTGGCGAAACTTGATAAGAAACAAGATTTATTCATCGATAAACATTATTGGTCTATCGTTGGGACTTGCTGCATGCATGCTGATAGTTATATACCTAGGTCATGAATACAGTTATGACAAGTTTCATGAAAATGCAGATAATATTTATCTGGGCGAGACTGAAATAACATTTGGCAAAGATCCCATATACATGCCCTATATGGGCTATTCTGAAGGCCCTAAAAGCAAACAGGAAATTCCTTCCATAGAAGATTATCTTCGGTATAAAAAGAATTTTGAGAACGTTACCATCCAGAATCCTGAATATCCCGAATTAAAATTTTCCGAGGATAATTTCTTGTTTGCCGATCCCAATTTTTTCAGCTTTTTCAGCTTTCCTTTGCTGCAGGGAGACCGTGATGAGGTATTAAAAAGCCCCTTTTCCGCAGTTATTTCACAAAATATTGCAGAAAGATACTTTGGCGGGCAAAATCCAATTGGAAAGACATTTTTATATAACGACCAATATATTTTTACGGTAAGGGGAGTCGCCAAAATTACACCTTCAAATTCAAATATTGCCTTTGATTTTGTGGCGTCCATTTCCAGTATGGCATCCATGGAGGAATACCAGGAATCATTAAAGGAGGATTATTCCGATTTCACCACTTATTTCTCTTTGGCTAAATCATCAGATCCAGCTATTGTGGAGGCCGCGTTACTCAATATCAGTGGTCAAAAAGAAGATGACGTAAACAAAAAATATCTTCTCAGACCATTAACAAGTTTACATTTTGGGAGTGATTTTGCCAATAGTAGGTATATAAAAATATTCCCATTGGTGGCCATCCTTATTTTACTTCTTGCACTTGTAAATTATGCTAGTCTCTCCACGGCACGATCCACAACTCGATCCAAAGAGGTTGGTGTCAGAAAAGTGTTGGGTGCCCACAGAAAGGCCATTGCACTACAATTCTTTTTTGAATCTGCATTGTATACGGTCATTTCATTTGTGTTGGGATATTTTCTCTGTTTAACGGTACAACCATTCTTTTTCGGCCTTTTGGACATTCAAATGGACAATTCATTTTTATATGCCCCGCAGATGCTTGTTTCCCTTGTGGGATTACTGGTCCTGACCATATTGCTTGCGGCCATTTATCCCGCAATACTATTGTCCGCTTATAGACCAATGGTTGTTTTACATGGAAAATTAAGTGCACAGAGCAGCGGTGCTAGCGTTAGGAAGTTTTTTGCCATTTTTCAATTTGGCATTTCTACTATACTAATTATTTGTGCAATCGTAATCGATAGGCAAATGTATTTTTTCAGACACATAGATACTGGTATAGATAGGGAAAATATTGTGATGTTACCTTTTTCAGCTGATGCTGGAACGCATGTCTACCCTTTTAAACAGGAAATACAAGCTATTCCTGAAGTCCTGCAATCCAGTATCGCAATTCTTCCACTATATAAAGGGCATAATATGATGGGGGTAAAAAGCAATAATGATGATGCAATGATCTTTTTGCCAACCCTTACTGTTGATGAAAAATTTATCTCGATGTTGAATCTGAAGTGGGAAACTCCCCCTATCGATTCTCTGTTATTAAATGGCCAAAAAACTGTTGCCATTATTAATAAAATGGCCATTGAAAAATTAAACCTTGAAGGAAATCCGATCACCCAAAAAATAAACGGGCAATATGTAATTAATGGGGTTTTAAAAGATTTTGTCTATACCTCTCTTCACCATAAAATAGATGCTCTGTGTTTACTGATAAATAAAACTGAAGATGAAACTGCCCCATGGGCAAAGTACGGCGGGGTCGTCTATGCCAAGATCGCACCTAACTCCAACATCCCCTCTACCTTACAACAAATGAAAGCGGTTTATGAGAAATACGATGCTGAAAAACCTTTTGAATACCATTTCCTAAATGAGACTTTTAACGCGCAATACAAGGCAGAGGATCGTCTGGCCCTAATTTTTAGTGCCTTCACAGGTCTTGCCATATTGATTGCGGTAATGGGTCTATTTGGATTGGCGACTTTTATCGCCTTACAGCGAAGAAAAGAAATAGGTATTCGCAAAGTTTTAGGAGCTTCAATAGGCAATGTGACCACGCTTTTGTCTTTAGATTTTCTGAAGCTTGTGGTACTCGCTATCATAATCGCATCTCCCACGGCATATTGGTTAATGAACCAATGGCTACAAAATTTTGCCTATAGGATATCCATTAGTTGGTGGATGTTCATCATGGCTGCGATTGGAACACTTCTTCTTGCTTTGTTTACAATAAGCTTTCAGGCGATCAAGTCTGCAACAGCAAATCCAGTAAAAAGTTTACGAACCGAATAAAAACCAAAAAAAGAACCGTCATGTTTAAGAACAACCTAAAAATAGCTTGGAGAAACCTTGTAAAAAGAAAGGGGTTCTCATTCATCAATATTCTAGGCCTTTCCATGGGGTTTGGGTGCAGTATTTTGATATTCCTTTTTGTTCAATATCACCTGCAGTTCGATAATTTCCATCAAAATGCAGACCGCATCTATCGGTTCAATACGGAAGAGCACCGTGACCTTATTGACTATGAGGCCGCCGTGCCCCCTGGTTTTGCCAATGCATTTAAACAGGATTATGACTATGCAGAAATCGTTGCCAAAAGTGCAGATCGGGGAAATTGGCTCATCACCTTGGATGAAAACGGAGCCAAAAAGCAGTTAAAGGCAGACATTGCCTTCACTGAAACCGGCTTCTTTAAAATTTTTAATTATCCCTTGGTGGATGGTTCCAACGCAGCCCCAATTTCGGAGCCCAATACTGCACTGATCACAGAGCAGATGGCCCAAAAGATGTTCGGGGGTGCGGACCCCATCAACAAAACCTTTGTGCTGGAAAACGATCAAACCATAAAGGTGACCGGGGTGCTAAAAGACTTTCCAAAGACCACATTGACGCAGGCCCAGGTTTTTCTTTCTTTCGATACCCTAAAAAGTTATGATGGTTTTATGTCGTCAGAAAGTTGGGGCGGCATCAATTCTTCGCTTCACTGTTATGCCCTCATGCGTCCTAACCAAGATATCCCCCAAATTGAGGAGCAACTGAAAGGGTACGTGCAAAAGTTCAGGCCCAATTCCAAAAACGTACACCACTACAAGCTTCAGGCATTGAAGGACATTCATTTTGATGCACGCTACAGTGGTGGAATCGATGTTAAATCACTCTGGATATTTTCCCTGATCGGACTTTTCATATTGGTGGTGGCCAGTATCAACTTCATCAACATTTCAACGGCACAGTCCATTAACCGATCCAAAGAAGTTGGGGTACGCAAGGTTTTGGGCAGCTACAAGCGGGAGCTGTTCTGGCAATTTATGGCAGAAACCCTCATTGTTAGTGTGTTGGCCTTGGTGTTGGGAGCTGCCCTGTGTTTGCTGGTATTGCCCTCATTCAACACCGTTTTTGGGTTGGAGCTATCCTTTAAGGAATTGTTGGATATAAAGTTTTTAGGTTTTATAGTGCTGTTGTTGGGATTAGTCACCTTGCTGGCAGGGAGCTACCCTGGCGTACTTTTGGCCAGGATTGCACCCGTGTTGGCCCTCAAAAGAAAACTTTCCCATAACGATACAGGTGGCTACCTAACACGTAAGACACTCGTGGTGACCCAATTTGTCATTTCCATTGTACTGATCATCGGTTCCATTGTGGTCGGCAAACAATTAAAGTATGCCATCAAATCAGACTTGGGTTTTGCAAAAGATGGTATAGTAATGGTTGAAATTCCCGAACAAATAGAAACGCCACAACTTCAAGGCTTGAAAGAGCGAATCCTTCAAAACTCAGGAGTTGAAAACCTTACGGCCTGTTTTGCTTCCCCTGGTGCCGGGGACAATAACTGGGGGACCAATGTCAATTTCGATAACCGCCCTGAACCTGAAGAGTTCAACATTCAAGTGAAGGGAGCTGATAAAGATTATCTGGATGCCTTTGCCCTTGAACTGGTAGCCGGTCGTAATTTTTTTGAAAAGGACACGGTGGACGAAATGATCGTCAATGAGGAATTCATGAGAAAAGTTGGCGTTAACGATCCCAATGAACTGCTTGGCAAAGAGATAAATGTAAGCAATGGTTTTGCAGTAGGTAAAATTGTTGGAGTAATTGCAGACTTTCATGATGGGGATTTCCATCAAAAGATCAACCCCATTTTCATTGCACCTGTAACCCAGATCTATTCTGAACTTGCCATACAAATCAATATGGCCTCTGCTAAAAACGCATTACAACATATTGAAAATGAATGGTCTACCGCGTTTCCGGAATACGTTTTTGAATATGCCTTTTTGGATGATCGCGTAGCGGAACTGTACCAGACTGAGCAACGTTTCCTATCGTTAATCGGCATCTTTTCTGGACTGGCCATTTTCATCGGATGTCTAGGCATCTACGGTCTCATCCTCTTCTTTGTGGTACAAAAAACCAAGGAAATCGGGATTAGAAAAGTATTGGGTGCCGGACTCTCCAGTCTCGTAGGATTGGTCATGCAGGATTTCCTGAAACTCATCCTTATTGCCGGGGTCATTGCCACACCGATCGCCTGGTACTTTATGAGCCAATGGCTCGAAAATTTCGAGTATAGAACGCCCTTAAACTGGTGGATATTTGTGCTGGCGGTGGTCATCATCATGGCCATTACCTTGCTTACCATCAGTTACCAAGCCATTAAAGCGGCCATTGCCAACCCCGTTAAAAGCTTGCGCATAGAATAACACATCAAAAAACGACAAACTAAAAAGATCATGTTCAAAAACAACCTAAAAATCGCCTGGAGAAGCCTAAAAAAACAGCCGTTCTTCACCTTCCTAAATACATTTGGATTAGCTATAGGAATGGCTGGTGGGCTTTTGCTGGGACTTTACATTTATGACGAACTCAGCCACGATACCATGTTCGCAGATGCAGACCGCATCTACAGGCTGAATGCCGATATGAAATTTGGGGGCAAAGAAGAAAAACTAGCAGAAGTTTCGGCCCCTATGGCACAAGCCATTATGAACGACATACCCGATGTGGAACTCGTTACCCGTTTTAGGGGGGTGGGCAGTGTTTTCATCCGTCAGCAAGAAGCCAGAAGCAATGTTCGGGAAGCCTCGGTTACCTATGCCGATTCTACCGTCTTTAAAATGCTTGGTATCGAACTACTTCATGGGGATGCCAGAACAGCCCTAACCGAACCCAACACTTTGGTGATGACCAAAACGGCCGCAGAAAAACACTTCCCGATTGATCAGGCATTGGGCAAAACCGTGGTCTTGAACGATCAGGAAACGTACACCGTCTCTGGAATCATTGAAGATTTGCCTGAAAATTCCTTTTTAAAGGATCGGGGCATTTTCCTTTCCATGGCCGGCTATGAAGACGCTCAACTGGCCGAATGGGGCAACCACAATTACTATACTTTGATCAAATTGATTCCCGGTGCCAAGGTGGAGAACATTCAAGAAGGGCTGCAGAGTATGGTTGGAAAATATTTGATTCCCTATGCGCAGAGGTTCTTCCCGGGTATTACGGAGCAACAGTTCATTGACTCTGGCAACTATATGTATTATTCCACCATTGCACTAACCGATGTTCATTTACATTCTAAACGGAGTCCGGAATTCAGTGCGGTAAGCGATATCAAGAACGTGTATATCCTTGGGGCAATTGCCTTGATATTATTGGTTTTGGCAAGTGTCAACTTTATGAACCTGTCCACCGCGCATTCACTAAAAAGGGCCAAAGAGGTCGGTATTCGAAAAACGTTAGGCTCGCAGCGAAGCAGCTTGATCGGACAATTCTTGACCGAATCCGGATTGATTGCCTTGGGTTCTTTGGTGTTTGCCATTATAATTGCCGCAGTGGCCATGCCCTTTTACAACGAACTTAGTGGCAAGGACCTATCCATACCATTCGCTAGTCCGTTTTTTTGGTTGACCTTGCTATTGGCTGCATTGGCCCTCGGGGTTTTATCGGGAAGCTATCCTGCTCTATTCATGTCTCGTTTTGTAGCAGCTAAAGTGCTTAAGGGACAAGGGGATAATGCCATCGGGGGAGGGCGCGTTCGCAATGCGCTCGTAATCCTTCAATTTTCCATCTCGGTATTCCTGATCATGGGTACTTTGACCGTTTTCCAGCAATTGCAATATATCCAAGGAAAAGACCTTGGTTACGCCAAGGATGAGGTATTGATCATACAGGGTGTTAATGCCTTGGAAGGTAAAAAGACCGCCTTCAAGGATGCCGTTTTAAGGTTAAGTCAAGTGAATACCGCTTCTCTGAGCAGTTACCTTCCCACCCCTTCGTCCCGAAGCAGTGGTACTTTTTTACGTGCCGAAGACCAAAGCATGGAGAAGGCCCTGAATATGCAACAATGGCAGGTAGATGAGGACTATCTTTCTACCATTGGCATTTCCATGGTGGCAGGAAGAAATTTTGATACAGATCATTTTGCAAGCGATTCCTCTGCCATTCTTTTAAATGAAAAAGCTGTGGCCATTTTGGGTAAAACTCCCGAAGAGGTGATTGGCTCGCAATTCGTCAATGATTTTCAGGATGGCTCCATCATAACCGTGGTTGGCGTAATTAAAGATTTTCATTTTGAATCCCTTCGGGATGAAGTATCTGCCCTTGGGTTATTTTACGGTGCCGATTATGCCAGTAATCTGGCCATAAAATTGCATGGTGGCGATGTTGCCCGAACGATTTCCGAGATTGAAACCATTTGGCGTGACCTTGCCCCGTCACAGCCCTTTGAACATTATTTTATGGACGATTCCTTCAACACCAGCTACGAAGCTGAACAGCGATTGGGACAAATCTTCATGATCTTTACCGTGCTTTCCATCATGATTGCCTGTTTAGGCTTACTTGGCTTGGCCGCCTTCAATGCACAAAAACGCGTGAAGGAAATTGGGGTGCGTAAGGTGTTGGGCGCCGGGGTCGGACAAATTGTATATCGCCTTTCCATGGATTTCCTAAAACTTGTAGGCCTCTCCGTGGTCATCGCCCTTCCTTTGGGATGGTATGCCATGGACCGATGGTTACAGGATTTCTCGTACCATATCAACATCCCTTGGTGGATTTTTGCCCTATCAGCATTGATGGCCGTAGGGGTTGCCCTTTTAACGGTAAGCTATCAAAGTATAAAGGCGGCTATCGTAAATCCAGTAAAAAGTCTCAGATCGGAATAAACCACTAACCATGATATTGAACAATTTAAAAATAGCCTGGAGAAGTATTTTAAAGAACAAACTCTTTTCCTTCATCAATGTAATAGGGCTTTCTATTGGCCTTTGTGCAGCTATGGTCATCGGGGCCATTGTGTACTATGATTTCTCTTTTGATAAGTTTCATACAGACGGAGACCGCATTTATCGCATAGTATCCGTGTTCAAATCCAAGGAAGGGGAATTCTCCAACCGGGGTGTGGCGGTCCCTTTGATGCGGACTTTTCAGGAAGGGGTTGCGGGTGTGGAAGTAACCGCTCCTTTCATGAACACTACTTTTTACAAGGTGCAGAACAGGGAGGCCAATCTGGATTTCAAGGATATTGAAAACTCCATTATGGCCGATGATGCTTACTTTGAGTTGTTCCAATATGAATGGTTGGCCGGTGATAAGGCAACTGCACTTTCCGGCCCTGGACAGGTAGTACTCTCGCAAAAAAAAGCTGAAATCTATTTTCCACATACCCAAATGGCCAACGTGGTGGGGAGGACCCTTGTGTACAACGATTCCATTCCCGTTAAGGTAACCGGTGTAGTGGCCGACTTTAAGGAAAAGAGCGATTTGAACTTTACCGAGTTCATGTCCATGGCATCGGCGAAAATTTTCGATGAGCAGGACATCACCACAAGCGACCAATGGAACAGCACCAGTTCAGGGGACCAACTGTTCATCAAAGTAGCGGATTTGTCTCGATTGAACGAAATACAGTCCCGATTGGATGCCTTGGCCTTGGAACATAAAAACATGGAACCTTGGGCCGTTGATGATGATCGTTTGTTTGTTTTACAGCCCCTTTCGGAAATCCATTTTGGAGGTAAATACGGGGATTTTCCCTTCAATAATTCAGAGCATGTTGCCAGCATGTCGGTACTTAAAAGTCTAGCTTTTGTTGCCCTTTTCCTATTGCTTTTGGGCTGTGCCAACTTCATCAATTTAAATTCTGCCCAAGCGTTGACCAGGGCAAAGGAAATAGGGATCCGTAAAACCTTGGGCAGCTCTAAAAAACAAGTGGTGCGTCAGTTTTTGGGCGAAACGTTGATCTTGACCTCCTTGGCTGCAGTAGTTTCCTTGTTCTTGGCCCCATTGCTTTTACAGCAGTTTATGGATTTTCTTCCTTCCGGAATCAATCTTGGGGTTCTCTTTAGCCCACAGGGAATTTTAGGAATTGTTCTGTTGATTTTAGTGGTGAGCATCCTTTCCGGTTTTTATCCCGCCTTTGTATTATCTAGGTTCAAACCAGTATCTGTGCTAAAGGGCCAATTTGTCAAAGGTGACAAGGGAGTTCGTTTAAGAAAGACCCTGACTGTATTCCAATTTGTTGTGGCCCAGGTTTTTGTGATATCTACCATGTTGGTTGGCAAGCAGTTGTACTACGTCATGAACAAGGACATGGGGATTAAAACAGATGCCATTGCCTACGTGAACCTTCCGTGGAACAACAACACCGAACAGAAAAAGGAACGCCTTTTGGAAAGAATCAAAGAGATCAAAGGGCTTTCCAATGTTAGTTGGGCCAACAATCCGCCAGCTTCCAATAGCGTGTCGTCTACCATGTTGACCTATTTTCAAGATGGAGCGGAAATGCACCAGGAAACCGAAATTCTCTGGGGCGATATCAACTATTTAAAAACCTATAACATTCCCATACTTTCCGGTAGGGAACGATTGAACGATAGTATTCAAGAGTATGTGGTAAACGAGGCATTTGCCAAGGCGTTGGGATTCCAAGAGCCTTCGGAAGTAGTGGGAACCATGTTAAAATTGGATACCATGAACATCCCAGTAGTAGGGTTGATGAAGGATTTCAACCAACGATCCCTTAAATCGGACATTCGGCCCCTTGCCCTGACCGGCAATTGGAAAAACCGAAGCTTTTCTATGATCAATTCCATTCATTTTGATTTGGGCAACAATTCCGAACAATGGTCGGAATCCATCGAACAAGTAGAGAATGCCTGGGCTGCTGTATATCCTGATGAAGAAGTAAAAGTGAAGTTCATGGATGAGATCGTACAAGGCTTTTACAGAAAGGAGAAGAGTACCGTTCAATTGTTGAAATGGGCCACGGGATTGGCCATATTGATCAGCTGTATGGGACTTTTGGGGCTCGTGGTCTATACCACGGAACGACGCATCAAGGAAATTGGGGTCCGTAAAGTTTTGGGCGCCAATTTGGCCCAATTGAATATGTTGCTGTGCAAGGAATTTCTTCTTTTGGTAGGTATCGCTTTTGTCCTTTCCGTGCCCATTGCCTGGTACCTGATTGAAGAATGGATCCAAGGCTTCGCTTATAAAACTACCCTTAGTTGGTGGGTGTTCATGTCCAGTGGTGTTGGAATGGTCTTGGTGGCTTTGGCGGTCATCGGAACTAGAACCTATAGAACGGCGAACATTAATCCGGTGGAAAGTTTGAGGTCGGAATGATTTTCTTCCGCCCTTCATAAACAAACAAAAACTTAAAGCATGTATAAACTCTATCTAAAAATAGCGAGTCGATACCTCTTCAAGAACAAATTGTATTCTTTCATCAACATCTTTGGGTTGACTGTTGGGATTGCTTCCTTCATACTCATCATGTTGTATGTGAACCATGAGCACAGTTATGACAAATTTGAAGGCTCCGACCGCGTGTATCGCGTATACATGGACTACCTTGAAGGTGGAAAATATGTCCCTGGAGATGCCAATGCCTACATTTTAAGTGGCCCCGCGCTCCAAGAGCAGTTTCCCGAGATTGAGGAATTTGCAAGGCTGAGGCGATTGGGTGAAGTGGTGCTGTTGCACGATGACGGGATTTTTGACCATAATACCGCTTCCTTGGCAGACCCTACATATTTTGATGTCTTTGATCGCTCTTTGGAAAAAGGGGATATTGCCAATGCCTTGAGTGAGCCCTATTCCATTGTACTGAGCACCGCTTTGTCAAAAAAAATCTTTGGTGATGCAGACCCCCTAGGAAAGACCTTGAAAATTGCAGGATCGGGTGACTTGTTGTTTACCGTAACGGGGACAATGGACAACAAAGGGTACAATACCCATTTAAAAAACGATTTTCTGGTTTCCTTCAAAACCTTTTATACCTGGGAAAGATTTAAACAGGATTGGGATTATACGTGGAACCAAAATGCATATTTCACCTATATAAAGGTTGACAAAAATGCCGATATTGCCCAGTTGGGACAAAAAATCATGGACTATGTCCCAGAGGGGCTGAAAAACGAAAGACACCATATTGAACCCATTGAGGATATACACCTGAATTCCAACAAACCCTATGAGGCAGAAACCAACGGTAACGGCAACAATGTTAGGTTTTTGGCCATTATCGCCTTTATTACTTTACTGCTCTGTTGGATGAATTACATGAACCTTTCCAGTAGTAAATCGTTGGAAAGGGCCAAGGAAGTAGGCATCAGAAAAGTGGTTGGGGCCAAAAAACCTCAACTGGCCCTTCAGTTTCTTTTGGAGTCGGCCCTTTTGAATTTTGTCGCCATTATTCTTGCCATGTTGAGTGTTTATATTCTGCTCCCAAGTTTTAATGACCTGGTGGAACAAGATTTAGGGTTGGATAAGGCACAATTGATGTCCCTTTTGCCCTATTTGGCCATTATGTTGGTCGGTGCTTCATTGGCCGCTTTTTATCCCGCATTTGTACTCACCCGGTTCAACCCCACCAAGGCCCTCAAAGGAAAGGCACAGACCTCTTCAGGGGGAGCATTCTTTATCAAATCCCTGGTCGTGTGTCAGTTCGTGGCCACTATCGCCTTGTTGATCGGCACCTTTGTGGCCAATAAGCAGATCCATTTTCTCAAAAACCGCCCCATTGGGGCCAATTTGGAACCTGTCATCGCCTTAAAGGGGCAGGTGCTCAACAAAACATCCGACTCATTGTTCAATATGAGTTTTGATGCCTTTGAGGATGAGCTCAGGAAAATCCCCTACATCGCAGAGGTCACAGGAGCTGGAACCTACCCAGGAGATTCTTTTGACAATTTAAATTCCAATATGGGGATTACGTTCCCTAATGGGAAAACAGATGAAAAGCATATCTGGTACAACTATAGTGTCGGGGCCGAATATTTTGATGTAATGGGAATGGAATTTGTTGCCGGAGGACCATTCATACAAACCAGTCAAAAATCGAGCAACAATGTCGTGATCAATGAAAAGATGGTGCATTTCATGGAGGTCACCGATGTGGAAAGTATTGTTGGAAAAACCATTAACTATTGGGGAGCAGATTGGACCGTGGCCGGGGTAATCAAAGATTACAACCATTCTGGAATGAAGTCCCCTGTGGTGCCAATGGTCATACGACATACAAGAAATTCCCAGAACGTTTTGGTGAAATTGGACAGGAAGGCCATGACCATGGGAAATACCGAAAAGGCTTTGGATGACATGAACAGGATATGGCATCAGATTTTTCCGGTAAGCACCTACAACTACACCTTTTTGGATCAGAAATATGAGGCACTCTTTAAAGATGAACAGAAGTTTGCCAAGGCCTTTCAGCTTTTTACCGTGCTTGCCATTCTAATTGCCTCCTTGGGATTGTTCGGGCTAACATCATATACCTGCTTACAACGTACAAAGGAAATTGGGATCAGAAAGGTAAACGGAGCGACCATTACCCAAATTCTTTCCCTATTGAACAAGGATTTTGTGAAGTGGGTCGGGCTGGCCTTTGTCATTGCTGTTCCCGTTGCATGGTATGCCATGGACAAATGGCTCAGTGTTTTTGCCTATAAAACCCCTTTGAGTTGGTGGGTCTTTGCATTGGCAGGAATATTGGCCTTAATGATTGCGCTCCTTACCGTAAGCTGGCAAAGTCTTAAGGCGGCCATGACCAACCCAGTGGAATCCCTTAGATCCGAATAAAAAACATCAAATCAAAAAACCAAAATCATGCTCAAAAATTATTTTAAGATTGCTTGGCGAAATTTATTGAAGAACAAAATCTTCACCCTGGCCAATATTGTGGGGCTTACCTGTGCCTTTGCTGTGGCCATTCTCCTGACCATGACCGCCCTTTTTGAACTCTCCTTTGACAATTTCCATGAGAACAAGGATTCGGCCTATCAACTTTATCTTGCCCATCAAACCCCCAGAGGCCCGGAAATCAGTTTATCAAACCCAGTGCCCTTGGCCCCGACCTTGGAAGAAGAAGTGCCGGGCATCAAACATATTTCAAGGGCAGTGAGCGAAGATGTTCTGATTACTTACGATTCCAAAGAATTGAACCTCGATGCCGAATATGTAGACCCTTCCTTTTTTGAGATTTTCACCTATCCCGCCATTTTGGGGAATTCCACAAACCCCCTGCCCGAAAAAAACAGTGTGGGAATAACCGAAAAAGCGGCCGAAAAAATATTTGGAACCACAGATAATGTGGTTGGGAAGACTATTTCCCTAAAAATAGGACGGGAAGAACAACCTTATACCATTGCTTCCGTGCTGGCGGATACCCCAAGTAATAGTAGTGTTGACTTTGAAATTGTGGTGCCGTTTGAGAACCACCCGGAATACCTTTCCAACAAAGATGTTTGGGACTCACAGTTCCATCCAATCTATCTTCAATTGGAAAAAGGGGTGTCCGTGGCCCAGTTCGAAAAAAACACAATTCCATTCACAGAACTTCACTACAAGGGCGGGATTGAAAGTGATATCCGTGACGGTGCCGTTCCCAATGCAGATGGGAGATATAAACAATTCCATCTGATGCCCATCGCCGATAGACATTTTGCATCCTACACAACTGGTACGGCCAAAGTAGACCGGGTTTTTCCTTTCATGATCTTGGGCATAGCCTTCGTGATCATTTTTATAGTGAGTGCCAATTTTATCAACATGAGCATCGCACTTAGTGAAAAACGATTGAAGGAAATAGGAATGCGTAAGACTTTGGGGGCCATTAAAAAGCAACTGTTCTTTCAGTTTTGGATGGAAAGCCTTTTGGTCTTTGTTGTTTCTGTTTTGTTGGGATTGGTGGCAAGCAATCTACTCTTGAATCCGTTCAAGACCCTTTTTCGTACCAAAGCTTCATTTGCCGATGTCACCCAACCCAGTGTACTTATACTTTTTGCTCTTGCCATCTTCATTATTACCCTTATTGCAGGAGGGTATCCTGCCTTGCTGATGAGCAAATTGGGTACGCTTAGGGCCCTAAAAGGAAAAATGGAAATGGGCAAGAACCGTTTGCGTAATAGTTTGATCGTGCTACAATTTGCCATCGCCATTTTGTTGATCACAGGCACCCTTGTGTTGCACGGACAAATCGAATTTATGCGAAACAAAGACTTGGGTTTTAATAAGGAACAAGTAATATCAATCCCATTAAATGGAAAAAAGAACGGCTACAGTGTGGTAGAACTACTTCGTGATGAGCTTAAAAACAATACGGATATCATGGGTGTTTCAGGTGCCGACAATAATCTGGGTAGGGGGTTGGACGGAAGCCAATCCAGTAGCATGATGGGTTTTGATTACAAGGGTCGAGGAGTGGTCACCAATGCCTTGACGGTTGACTTTGATTATGCCAAAACGTTGGACCTTCAATTGGTTGCCGGGCGCATGTTCAATAGGGAGTTTGCCACGGACAGCCTTAGTTTGGTCATCAACGAAACCATGGCCAAACAGCTGGGTGAAGAAGACCCACTTTCCATAACCATTCCCATGGACGAGGGTAATGTAACCTATTCGGTTATTGGAGTGGTCAAAGATTTTAATTTTCAAGATATCAGCAGAGACATACAGCCTTTGACCTTGTTCATGAACAAAGATTGGGACCTTTATTATGCCTATGTGAAAGTTGCTCCACAAAATATTGCCAACTCTTTCGATGACATCAAATCGGCTTGGGAAAAAATTGAGCCGCAAGCAGAGTTTTTGGGGTCCTTTTTGGATGAGAATGTAGACCGTACCTTCAGGCGTGAAAAAACCATGGCGACTATCATTACCAGTGGAAGTATCCTTGGAATTTTATTGAGCTGTATCGGGCTTTTTGCCATTTCCATGTTGGTGGTGGCACAGCGCACCAAGGAAATTGGGGTACGCAAAGTGGTTGGGGCCAGTGTCTCTTCAGTAGCGTTACTCCTCACCAAGGATTTCTTGAAATTGGTTGGCATCGCCTTTGTTATCGCCACTCCCGTAGCCTGGTACTTTTTGAATGAATGGTTGCAGAACTATGCCTTTCATGTACCTTTAAGTCCACTGTTCTTTTTGGGAGCCGGACTGCTAGCTACTCTCATTGCCTTTGTTACCGTGGGAACAAGAACCGTCAAGGCCGCATCGGCAAACCCAGTAAAAAGTTTAAGAACCGAATAAAAATATATCATGCTATTACAACTTAACAACATCTTCAAATGGGTCAACTCCGGGGGCCAACGTATTTTTTTGTTGAAGGACATCAATCTCGAAGTAGAGGAAGGGGAATTCATTTCCATTATGGGGCCTTCGGGATCGGGAAAATCCACTTTGCTCAACGTTATCGGAATGCTGGACACCTTTGATGAAGGGGAATACAATTTTTTGGAGGAATCGGTTCATGATTTGAAAGAAAAACACAGGGCCAACCTGTATAAGGAATACATCGGTTTCGTATTTCAATCCTATCACCTTTTAGACGAGTTGACCGTACAGGAAAACCTAGAAATGCCCTTGATCTATAAAAAATTCAAGGGATCTGAACGCAAAGCCATGGTGGCCGATATGTTGGACCGTTTCAGTATTGTGGGTAAAAAAGACCTCTTTCCTGCGCAGTTGAGTGGTGGTCAACAGCAATTGGTGGGCATTGCACGAGCCTTGATTTCCAATCCAAAATTGATTTTGGCCGATGAACCTACAGGAAATCTGAACTCCAAACAGGGTGAAGAAATCATGGAGCTTTTCAAACAATTGAATGATGAAGGTGTTACCATCATTCAAGTAACGCACTCCGAAAAAAATGCGGAATACGGTTCACGGATCATCAACCTGTTGGATGGTAGGATGATTTGAATTCCAAGTTAAAGTATCAAAATTCAAATACAAGTTCAAAAAAGCTACATGTGGTTGAACTTGAGCTGATACTTATTCGTCGGCCAATTCCGCCAGTTCCTTGCCAACAAGGCTGCCCAAGGCCACGCCCATACCACCTAGGCGGACGCCACAACATATGGAATTGGAAATACGCTTAACTATCGGGGTCTTTTGACCCCCCACTCCCATGATGCCACTCCATCTTCGGTCAATTTTTACCTGTTGATGGGGCAGTATCATCTCCTTTAATAATTCCTCCAATTGGTCTTGAATGATTGGGGTCTGACCAAATTCAGTGGTTTCTTCAGTCTTGAAATCGAGGTTGCGGCCACCTCCAAAAAGAATACGGTCATCAATATTCCTGAAATAATAATAGCCTTCATCAAAATGAAAAGTTCCCTTGATTTTCAGGTTTTTTATGGGTTCGGTGACCAAAACCTGTGCACGTGCCGGTTGAATGGTTTCAGCAGGCAAAAGTTTGGATGCAAAACCATTGGTGGCTACAAAGACTTTCTTGGTAGAAAACTCAAAATCCTTAGTGATAATGGTTGCACTTTTACCATTTTCGTGAACGGTATCCACTTCCACCCCATTCAATATAGGAATGCCCAAGGAGAGGCATTTTTGGATGAGCCCCTGCATCATCATCCCCGTATCCAATTGTCCTTCCAACTCATGGGTGATATAGTTTTCTTTAATTTTCCCAAAACCAAAGCTATTTGGGTGTGTTACAAAAGGATTTTGGCCAAAAACAGGTTGAAGCATTTTGTTCAACCGTTCCATTTCATCCAGGCATTTTTCGTACAATTCGGTGTTGTGTTCTACAAAAAGTTCGTGGCCACCATGTTGTTCAAAACCGATGGCTTCGTCACCTAAAAGGCTTCTAAGGTTTTGAATGCCCTCCCAGCGCTTCTGCACCAATTGCACCACTTCTTCTTCGGAATGGGACTTTAGATCAGACAAAATCTCGGAAATACTTCCAAAACAGGCAAAACCGGCATTTTTGGTGCTTGCCCCTTGGGGAAGACTCCCTCTTTCCAGCACCAAAACTGAACTGTTGGGGTGTTTTTGTTTGAGATGAATGGCACAGTTCAACCCAACAATCCCACTGCCAATGATAGTGAAATCCACTTGGGAGAACCACGTTTTATATTCCCAATAGCTCAGTTGCATAAAATAAAAACCCCGACTTGCATCGGGGTCTAAAATTAATGTTCGTCTTGATATTTTGGGTCCATCTTGAAACCTTCCATGAACTTGGTAGTATAGTTACCTGCCAAATAATCTGGATGGTCCATCAATTGTCGATGGAACGGAATGGTCGTTTTAATACCCTCGATCACAAACTCGTCCAATGCCCTACGCATTTTATTGATGGCCTCTTCCCTGGTTTGTGCAGTGGTAATCAACTTGGCGATCATGGAATCGTAGTTTGGTGGAATCGCATAACCGCTGTACACGTGGGTGTCCAAACGAACGCCATGACCTCCTGGTGTGTGAAGGGTCGTAATCCTTCCCGGAGATGGTCTAAAGTCGTTGTAAGGATCTTCGGCATTGATCCTACACTCGATGGAATGCAATTTTGGATAGTAGTTCTTCCCTGAAATCGGCACACCGCCAGCAACCAAAATCTGCTCACGGATCAAATCGTAATCCACCACCTGTTCGGTAATGGGGTGCTCTACCTGAATACGGGTGTTCATCTCCATAAAGTAGAAGTTCCGGTGTTTATCCACCAAAAACTCTATGGTTCCGGCACCTTCATATTTGATATATTCCGCAGCTTTTACAGCGGCTTTACCCATTTCATCACGAAGGGAATCCGTCATAAAAGGCGACGGGGTCTCCTCGGTCAACTTTTGGTGACGACGCTGAACGGAACAGTCCCTTTCGGAAAGGTGACACGCTTTTCCATATTGATCGCCCACCACTTGAATTTCAATGTGACGGGGTTCTTCAATAAGCTTTTCCATGTACATTCCACCATTGCCAAAGGCGGCAGTAGCTTCCTTTACAGCGCTTTCAAAGCTCTTTTCTATTTCATCTTCGGACCAAATGGCGCGCATACCCTTACCTCCACCACCAGCGGTGGCCTTTATCATTACAGGATAGCCCATTTTCTTGGCTTCCTTTTTGGCGTGCTCCACATCTTTCAAGAGTCCTTCGGAACCTGGAACAGTTGGTACGCCGGCTTTTCTCATGGTTTCCTTGGCCGTGGCCTTGTCCCCCATTTTATCTATCTGGTCACCGGATGCACCAATAAATTTGATATCGTGCTCGGCACAGATCCTGGAAAATTTAGCGTTTTCAGAAAGGAACCCATATCCTGGGTGAATGGCATCCGCATTGGTAATTTCCGCTGCGGCTATAATGTTTGGAATCTTCAAATACGATTCGCTACTTGGTGCAGGGCCAATGCAAACGGCCTCGTCCGCAAACCGCACGTGTAGGCTTTCTTCATCCGCTTTGGAATATACCGCAACGGTCTTAATGCCCATTTCCTTACAGGTACGTATGATGCGCAAGGCAATCTCGCCCCTATTTGCAATCAATATTTTTTTAAACATAGAATACAATTTTAAATTCTGGATTCTAAATTTTAAATGGTTTTAAATAACTAACGCTTAGTCACTTAAAATTTAGCACTTAAAATTATCTATGATGGGTCTACCAAGAACAAAGGTTGGTCAAATTCCACAGGAGAGGAATCATCCACCAAAATCTTAACGATCTTTCCGGAAACTTCAGACTCGATGTCGTTGAAAAGTTTCATGGCCTCAATCACACAAAGCACATCGCCTTTGCTGATGTTGCTACCCACTTCCACAAAAGAAGGTTTATCAGGAGATGGTTTTCTGTAGAATGTTCCTATGATCGGGGATTTTATGGTAATGTATTTGGAATCTTCGGCTTTTGGAGCTTGGGCTACTGGAGCCGCGGCTTCTTGGGCCACAGGAGCGTGGGCCGCTGGTGCAGATGGCGCATGGGCCATTGGAATCTGTTGTACGATAGTTGTTTCGGGATAGCTTGCTTCGGCTCCGGTACGGATAGTGATCTTAAAATCCTCCATTTCGAGCTTTACCTCACTGGCACCCGACTTGGCCACAAACTTGATTAAATTCTGAATTTCCTTAATGTCCATCGAATACGTTTTTGTTAGTTGCGTGATTAAGAATTATAGGCCCATTTCAAATAGATGGATCCCCAAGTGAATCCTCCCCCGAAAGCGGCAAAAATTAAATTATCGCCTTTTTTCAATTGCTTCTCGTAGTCGAACAACAACAAGGGCAATGTGGCGGAGGTTGTATTTCCATAACGGTCTATATTGACCATTACTTTAGCTGGCTCAACACCCATTCGGTTGGCCGTGGCATCAATGATCCTTCTATTAGCCTGGTGTGGCACCAACCATTGAACATCTTCATGGGTAAGGTTGTTCCTTTCCATGATCAAGGCTGACACATCGGCCATATTGGAAACGGCAAACTTGAAAACGGATTTGCCATCTTGATATACATAATGTTGTTTGTTCTTAACGGTTTCTTCGGATGCGGGTAAAATGGAACCCCCTGCATCGATTTTGAGAAACTGTCTTCCAATACCATCGGAACGAAGATATTCATCCTGCACGCCTAATCCTTCTTCATTGGGTTCAAAAAGTACGGCTCCTGCGCCATCACCAAAAATGATACAAGTGGTCCTATCGGTGTAATCCAAGATAGAGGACATCTTATCCGCCCCGATCAACAATATCTTTTTGTACTTGCCAGATTCAATATAACTCGCAGCGGTGGACATGCCATACAAAAAACTGGAACAGGCCGCCTGCAAATCATAGGCAAAGGCGTTGACCGCACCAATTTCGGAAGCCACATAGGCCGCTGTTGCCGCAACCGGTAGATCCGGTGTAGCCGTGGCCACCAATACAAAATCAATTTCGGAAGGGTCTACCCCGCTTTTTTGTATCAAATCTTCTGCAGCCTTAATGGCCATAAAAGATGTTCCGGCATTTTCTTCCTTAAGTATTCTTCTTTCTTTGATTCCAGTTCGTGTGGTTATCCATTCATCATTGGTATCTACCATGGTTTCCAATATTTTATTGGAAAGAATGAACTCTGGAACATATCCTCCTACAGCTGTAATGGCTGCCGTTGTTTTCTTCATTTTAGCCTCTCTTTATTGTCAAAAACATTCAAATTTGACCCAAAAGCGGTGAAAATTAGTCATTTTATATGACTTTCCCGTCAAAAATAGCCCGTTTTTGTATTTAACCATGGTCCATAAAAAAACTCCCGCTGTTACGCAACGGGAGTTGGTCTATTTTAAAAGGAATGCAATTAAGCTGCAGTCTCTTCCTCTGCTTTGTCGATCAAAACTTGGCCACGGTAGTACAATTTACCTTCATGCCAGTGAGCTCTGTGGTACAAGTGCATCTCACCTGTCACGCTATCTTTTGCGATGGTTGGCGCAACTGCTTTGTAGTGGGTTCTTCTCTTGTCCCTTCTGGTTTTTGATGTCTTTCTTTTAGGATGTGCCATTATAAACCTATTTATCCGTTAGTAACTTTTTTAAATCATCCCATCTGGGATCTGTTTTTTCCGATGGTTCTTTTTGCTCTTTTGGCTGGAGTTCTTCCAGCTTGTCCAAGATGTCCGATTTTAGGGTGCCGTCCTCAACTCCAGGATGTACCCGTTTCTGTGGAACGGCCAGCACCAACATTTCATAGATATACTGTGCAATGTTGATCTGGAACTCACCGTGGGGAATGATCAAGATCTCATCATCCTCATCATTGTACTCTTCACCAAATTTGATGACGAGATACAGGTCCGATTCGATGGGTTGATCAAAAGGTTCCCCTGTTAGATCGCAATCCACGTTTACGGTGCCTTCTGCCTCAATTCGCAGTTCCATCATTGTGCTCATCTTGTCCAAGATGGCCTTGGTATGGATTGAAGCCCCGTTAAACTCTTGGTATTCAAAAGATTCAAAGAACGCATTGTCAATCTCGTACACAAATTCATGTTTTCCCAACTTCAGACCTGAAAAAGGGATATTAAACTCTTTCAGCTTCATCATTTCTACACTTAAGGTTTGTGTACCAGCCTCTAAAGGCGGGTGCAAAGATACTACTTATTTATAAAACTGCAATTCCAACACTAACAAATATCTATAAATCGTGCAACTTTTTAGGCTCCACGTTTGATCTTTTGCTTTTGAAGGGGGTTTTTGGTCAATTCCATATACTCCATTCGGTTCCTAAACACCTGAATGGCAGTGAAAACCGCTTCCTTGAACGAACTCTCGTCCGCCTTGCCTTTTCCCGCAATTTCATAGGCAGTTCCGTGATCGGGAGAGGTGCGTACTTTGTCCAATCCGGCAGTGTAGTTCACACCTTTTCCAAAGGAAAGGGTCTTGAACGGTATCAGGCCTTGATCGTGATAGGCCGCCAATATGGCATCAAAATTTTGATGGGTATTGGAACCAAAAAAGCTATCGGCCGAATATGGACCGTACACCAAGGTCCCTTTATTGAACAGTTCTTGGATCACCGGTTTCAATATCTTATCATCCTCTTCACCAATCGTTCCATTGTCACCACTATGAGGATTGATGCCCAACAAGGCGATTTTCGGTCTGCGGATCCCAAAATCCATTTGAAGGGATTTTTCCATGACAGCCACTTTGTTGCGAATCAATTTTGGTGTAATGGCCTGTGCCACATCCTTCACCGCAATATGGTCGGTGAGCAAACCCACTCGCAGGGAATCCGCCACCATGAACATCAGGCTTTCCCCTTTCAGTTCCTTGGCCAAATAATCGGTATGGCCTGGGAATTTAAAATCCTCTGCCTGTATGTTGTTCTTGTTGATGGGCGCGGTGACCAGCACATCGATCTCACCATCTTTTAAAGCTTTAACCGCCGCCTTTAGGGATTGAATGGCCAGTGCCCCGGCTTCTTTGGTGGCCTGTCCATATTCAATTTGGGGAGCTTCTTTCCAAACGTTCACAATATTGATCTTGCCATCCACGGCTTGGGAAGTATCCTTTGCCCCGTTAAAGGTTATATCAATGCCCAAATCGGTCTTTTGTTGGGTAATGGTCTTGTTCGATGCAAATAGGATGGGGGTGCAAAAATCCAACATTCTTGCATCCTCAAAGGTTTTGAGTGCCACTTCGCACCCAATGCCGTTGATGTCCCCAATGGAAATCCCCAGCTTTATTTTTTGCGTTTCCTCCATATAATCAATGCCGTTATGGCTACTTTTGCAATACAAAACTAGTCAATTAATAATACACATGTTCACAGGGATCATAGAGACTTTGGGGAAAGTTGAAAAGCTTGAAAAAGAAGGGGGTAATCTGCACATCACCATTTCTTCGGATATTACATCGGAACTTAAAATTGACCAAAGCGTTGCCCATAACGGCGTGTGTTTAACGGTGGTTTCCTTGAGAGATGACCAATATACCGTTACGGCCATTGAAGAGACCCTAAGCAAGACAAACCTTGATGAACTTACCTTGGAAAACGAGGTGAACCTGGAGCGTGCCATGGTGCTAGGCGCCCGTTTGGATGGCCATATCGTTCAAGGTCACGTGGACCAAACCGCGGTTTGCGCCTCCGTTGAAGAAAAGGATGGTAGCTGGGTATTCACTTTTACCTATGATTCCGGTCTTAACAATGTGACCATTGAAAAAGGATCCATTACTGTTGATGGGGTAAGCCTAACCGTTGTGGATTCCCAAAAAGACCGATTCAGTGTGGCCATTATTCCTTATACCTATGAGCACACCCGTTTTCATACCTACAAAGTAGGCACAACGGTTAACCTAGAGTTTGATGTTGTTGGAAAATATGTAGCCCGGTTGTTGTCGCTTCGGGATTAAAAAACGTTTTTCATTCCTTTCCATACCCTTAGCAATACGAAGGCAGAAACTACAACCAGTGCGGTAAGTCCCATCGCCAATTTGTACTCTCCATAGATCCAATACCCTGTGGCGAACATGATCGAGTAGATCAATACCACACCAGATAGCATAGCTTTAATTCCGGAAGGTACGCTCCATTTTTCATTGGTCTTAACGATTTCGACGTTGTCCTCTTTGGCTTCATCCACAATCTTTGACCAACCTGGACCTCCAGGTTGAATTTTGAGGTAAAAGCTTCGAAGCACTTCTTTGCTTTCAGGTTGCGTTACGAAAGTCGCCGTTAACCATATAATAGAGGTCACTACCATAATAAAGGGTAAATCGGCCCATTCTGGAAAAACTCCTGTTTCAGGGGCAAAAAGAAACTCTCTTAAGGATGTGGTTTCTAAAAGAACCGCTAAAATTCCCGAAGCAAACATGGCCGTTATTTCACTCCATGCGTTGATACGCCACCAGAACCAACGTAAAATAAAGATCAGTCCAGTACCCGCACCAAAGGAAAGCAACAGGTTGAAAACTCCCATGGCATCTTGAAGGGCCAAGGCCAAAAAGGCGCTTAACACCATCAATATTACCGTGGATATCCTTCCCACATTTACCATTTGCTTTTCTGAAGCATTGGGATTTATCTGTTGTTTGTAAAAATCATATACAATGTAGGATGACCCCCAGTTCAATTGGGTAGAAATAGTAGACATGTATGCCGCCACCAAAGAGGCCAGAACAATTCCCAAAAGACCTGTTGGCAATTTGGTCATCATAGCAGAATAGGCCAAATCATGTCCCAATTTATCTTCGGTTACATTGGGGAATGCTTCATGGATGCTGGCAATGTCCGGATAAACCACCAATGAGGCCAAAGCCACTAAAATCCATGGCCAAGGACGCAAAGCATAGTGCATAATGTTGAAAAAGAAAGTCGCCCCGATAGCGTGGTTTTCATTTTTGGCTGCCAACATACGCTGTGCGATATAGCCTCCACCGCCTGGCTCCCCACCTGGGTACCAAGAGCTCCACCATTGTACCGCCAAAGGAATGATCAAAGCCGTAATCAAGGCTTTTTTATCGTTGAAATCGGGAAGGATACTCAATTTCCCTTTTACATTCTCATTTTCAAGGATGGCCTGCAATCCACCTACTTCTGGAAGATTAACAAGATAAATGGCGGCCCCGATGGCTCCTGCCATGGCCACAAAAAAGAGGAAGAAATCACTGTAAACTACTCCTTTGAATCCACCCAAGGCACTAAAAATTACCGTGATAAGACCTGCACTCACTACTGTAACCCATGGATCAAGGCCCAACATGACCCCCCCGATCTTAATAGCCGCCAAAGTAACGGAGGCCATGGTAATCACATTAAAAAGGACACCGAGATAAATCGCTCTAAATTTTCTTAGAAAACTAGCGGGCTTGCCTCCATATCGAATGGCGTAAAACTCCAGATCCGTATTCACGTTGGATTTTCTCCAAAGCTTTGCGTACACAAAAACGGTCAACATCCCCGTCAACAAAAAGCACCACCAGCCCCAGTTTCCGGAAACCCCGTTGGAACGCACCAAATTGGTCACCAAATTAGGCGTGTCCGTAGAAAATGTGGTGGCCACCATGGACAACCCCAAGAGCCACCATGGCATACTGCGCCCGGACAAAAAGTACTCGGCTGAATCTTTTCCTGATTTTTTGGATACGTAGACCCCGATAAAAAGAACAAGGGCAAAAAACCCAAAAATGATAATGTAATCAATAAGCTTAAGTTCCATACGTTTGGTTTGGCAAGAGATAAAGATAGCCTTTTTGGGTTACTTTTGTACATGACCAATACTTCTTCATGCTACTTTCTTCCCTTTCTGATATTTCGATAACCGCTTGGACCATGGCAGCCACTGCTGTTTTCCTGATGGGAATCTCAAAGGCGGGGCTCAAGGGCATGTCCATTTTTAACGTTACGCTGATGGCGCTTGCCTTCGGTTCCCGCACTTCTACCGGGATTTTTATTCCTTTATTATTGGTGGGAGATGTGTTTGCGGTGGTCTATTACAACCGTCATGCCCAGTGGAAATACATCTATCGATTTATGCCCTGGATGGTCATTGGAATATTAATCGGGGTCGTAATCGGTAAAGACCTTCCCGAAAAGGAATTCAAATGGGGCATGGCAATCGTTATTTTCCTGAGCTTGGGCATGTTGGTTTGGTGGGACCGAAGAAAATCGGAAAATGTGCCCACCCATTGGTTGTTTGCTGGTACTATGGGAATTTTGGCCGGCATTTGCACTATGATCGGCAATTTGGCGGGAGCGTTCACCAACATTTTCTTTTTGGCGATGCGTTTGCCGAAAAATGAATTTGTAGGCACGGCAGCTTGGTTATTCTTGATTACCAATCTTTTTAAACTGCCTTTTCATATTTGGGTATGGAATACTATTACCGAAGAAAGTTTGGCCATTAATCTTAGGTTGCTGCCCGCTATTTTAGCGGGGTTAGTCCTGGGAGTATTTTTGGTGAAGCAAATCAACGAGAAAAACTATAAGCGTTTTATTTTGGTGGTGACTGCCATCGGGGCGCTTGCTATTCTTTTTAAGTAAAAATGAATATTCAAAAAATAAAAAGCCCCATCCATTGATGGGGCTTTTCTATTTAAAAAAAAGTCTTCCTATTCCGAAGCGCCTTCGTATATCGCATTGAAAATCAGCTTGTATGTTCCTCTGGGTTGCCCACGGAACTGTGGCCTAAAGGCAAACAAAATACAGGAACCTTTTCCGTAATTGGCCTGTACCAATGCGGGTTTTTTGGCAATGTAGCGTTCCTCGCCCATGGCCCAACCACTCATCAACAAGTTCTTGGCGGCATAGGTGGCGATCACTTTTACATCAGGAGTCGGGGCATCTTTAATATCCTCTTTACCGCCCTCTCCGGTTTTGTTCTGCTTGTCGATTACGAAAGCACGGCTTCTGTTAAAGGAAACCGCAACGGTATCCTTCATACCAAACGCCAAAGGATTGGTAGTGTCTATTCCTGTTCTGATCAATGATCCCGGAATGAAGAAATCCTTGCTGTCCGCGCCTTCCACGGCATCACGTAATGGAAGACCGAATTGCTCAATAACGAAATCACTCGCTTCATCAAAGGCAATCAAGGTTCCTCCTTCTTTAACATAATTGCTCAACGCCAAAGAACCATCCAACCCAATTCCGCCAGTAAATTGCTCTGGCATATCTAACACGTTGTGCCCATGCAAAATGGAATTTGGTCTTTGAGATGGGATGATAATGGCGTCATACTTGGAAAGATCTTTCATCTTAATGTCCTTGTCATGAAGGGTGTCCACATCAAAGGCATATTCATCCATAACAAAACGGGTCCATCCTTCATCCATATTGGAAACCCAAGATTTGTAAAGGCCAACTTTCGGCGAATGGATTTTTTTCAACTGCACTTCTGGTTTTGCCATCAATCCAGTGAATTCCAAACCATATTCCTTGCTCAAGGATTCAATCAATGCATTGTCTCCAGATACAATATAGGAACCGGCAGGAAAAGTCACTTTTCCAGACTTGAATTCAGTCATAGCTTTATATGCAGTTCCACCTGCCTTCAATACTTTATTGGTCACTGCTACGGAAGCATTGGTGTTCACGCTCAACGCATACCCAAATGAGGCGCTTTTTGACACGCTTCCTTCATAATAATCTACCAATCCGGTAACTTTTTCGGTAGGCGCCTTGAAAGATTCCTTGATCTTGTCCACATCTACACCCATCTGCAAAGGCAAAGTCCATCCTGCCAAATCATAGGGGGTATCCGGAGGTCCGCCTGGATATTGAAAACGGGTGGGGTAGTTTTGTTTCTCCATCAAATCAGTCAAATATGGTCTAAAGGCCTGACCGGAATAGATCACATAGGTTCCCTTTTCGTATTTTTTATCATTTAGGGTAAAATCCTTGGTTGCCCTTTCTATTTCAACACCGCCGCGTAGCAACACGTTTACGAGGTTTACGGCTTCAAAGGAATCCCATTGGTTTTTATCGATGATGTAGGCAAAGGGTCCTTCCTTGTTACCCTTATCCATCGCAGATTTACCCATTTTGTAGATGTTGTACAGGTAATTTTCCTTGCGGTCAGCTGCTAAGTCCAAAGTGGCCCAAGTAGCGGTCAACATATAATCCACGGCATCCCTAAAATGCGATTCTCCGCCTTTCCACGGATCGGGATACATGATGTCTGTACCATCCGTTGGAGCACCAGCTACCGTTTTTGGAAGTTTCTCAGGGTCGTAAAACCTAGGAGTTGGAGTGGTATGTCCGGTTTCGGTCAAAATACCGATCATGTTGTGGTAGTAAGGAACCGTACGGCCACCTCCGTTCCAGAACATGGTATAAAAGTTATCCGCAATTGCCCCCGGCATATTTTCCAATGAAAATCTTTTGGACATGGCAGAACCTACCTCACTTACTGCGGCAGTTATAGCTGGATGGATGTTTGGGTTAACGGGATCTGCATAAGGTGGAATAGAAATTTTGGACCATGCTGGGGAAGATTGATGGTGGTTGTACACAATCTGTGGGTACCATTCGTTATAAAGGATCTTGGTCACATTATAGGTTTCCGGCATATTGTTCATAAACCAGTCCCTGTTATTGTCGTGGCCCATATAGTAATGGTAAAGAACCGGTGGGTGCGAGGTTTCGTAGGCAGTACCCAGATTTTTACGGTACCAATCCACTACAATGTCCAACCCATCAGGATTCATAACGGGCATTAACAAGGTAATCACGTTTTCCCTGATTTTTTTCATTTCCGCCGTTTCAGAAGTAGCCATGGTATAGGCCAATTCAGAAGTCATTTGTCCGTGGGCCAGCTCCGTGGAGTGCATTCCACCGTCTATCCAAACAATTGCTTTGCCTTCTTCGGAAAGCTTGGTGGCCTCGTCATCACTGATGCGGGCACGGGCCAATTTGGTACTGATATCCTTCCACTTGTCCAGTTGGGCCAAGTTTTCTTCTGTGGAAATAAAAAGAAGGTACATTTTACGGCCTAAAACGGTTTCCCCGATTTCAATTTTCTTGACACGGTTGGATGCATTATCCAATTTGGTCAGATAATCTTCTATTTGGGCATAATCTGCCAATTTGTAGTCGTCTCCCACCCGAAAGCCATAAACGTCTTTGGGGGATGGCACATTTTGCGCAACAATGGATGAAGCACATGCCAAAGACATCGTTGCTGAGAACAGCAATGCCTTAAGGTTTGCAATTTTAAAAGTCATTTTTTTGAATTAGTTAGAATTGGACTGAAAATTAAGTATTTGTGTGGAGGAAAATAAATGGATAGCTGTTGAATTTCCTTTAGCTTTCCTTTTTTGGGGGTTTGGTGATCAAGGGGGATAAAAATCATCAAATTGATAGGTTTCCCTTTATTTGAAAGGGCCTCCCAGTTTGGGAGGCCCTTTTATTGTGTGTTGTGTTTCCTATTCGGACCAGGCCTTTCCGCCGGTAAGTTCCTGTAGGTCGCCACAGGGGATATACTCCCCAGGGATCGGTAGGTAGGCAAGCACCTCCTCGCCGACCTTCTCCGAGGACTTGTAGGCCCATGTGGCCAGGTCCCTGAGCTCGTTGGCGAAGGTGTAGCGCGCCACTTCCTCGTCCAGGGTGGCCTCGCCGCCCTGCATCACGGCCTGCATGTAGCCCATAACGGCCTCGAAGTGCGCCTTTTCCTCCTCGTCGGTGCGCTTTCTCAGGTAGGTGGCCAGCACTGGCTCTATGTCCGCCGCCTCCAGTTCCGCGAGCTCCGTCTTGCCGGAGCCCTCCAGTGCCTTGTCGTAGAACTTGCCCATCTTCATCATGGTGAACTCCCGCTGGTCAAGGGGCATCACCTGGTCAAGGTAGGCGTCTATGAAGCCGTGCACGTTCACCTCGGTGGCCGAGGGGGTATCGGTCTTGGGAAGGATCACGTCCAGGGTGGTGGCCAGGGCCTGTCCCTGTCCCTTGTCCAGATAGGCGGGGACCCACTCCGCGTAGGCGGGCTTGTCCTTGCAGCTCTGGAGCAGGCTTAACAGTGTAGGGGTCGCCACGGCGTAGCCGAAGGCCATCCCCATGTTTTTGAGTGCTGATCTTCTTTCCATTATATGTTTCCTTTTTTGAGTTCCTGGGCGGCATGGTTGGCGGCCCTTGCGGTGAATGCCATGTAGGTGAGCGAGGGGTTCACGCAGTTGGCCGAAGTCATGAACGCACCATCGGTCACGTACACGTTCTTACAGGTGTGCACCTGGTTGTACCCATTGACCACGGAGGTCTTGGGGTCAAGGCCCATACGGGCGGTGCCCATCTCGTGGATACCCAAGCCTAAAGCACCTGGGTTATCATAAGGTTTAACATCCCTTAATCCTGCTTTGGTGAGCATTTCAACGGCCTGTTCTTTCATATCTTCCCTCATTTTCCATTCGTTGTCCTTGAATTCAGCATCAAAAGTAACGGTAGGAAGACCCCATTGGTCTTTTTTATCATAGTCAAGGGTCATACGGTTATCTTCATAAGGAAGTACTTCACCGAACCCGCCCATACCAAAGGTCCAACCTCCAGCATTCAACATGGCGTCCTTATACTCTTTTCCATAGGAAAGCTCGGCAACGGTCTGTTCCCAGCTACCTCTTCCAGCTCCTCCTTGGTATCCGTATCCACGGATGAACTTGTCGGTATTGGAACTACCGCCTAAATTCCTGAACCTAGGGATATAGATGCCGTTCGGCTTTCTTCCTTTGTAAAATTTATCTTCGAATCCATCGAACTTGCCACTGGCGCCAACGCCCAAATGGTGGTCCATGACATTTCTTCCCAATTGGTCGGAATCATTTCCGAGTCCGTTAGGGAACCTATCGGATTTTGACTGCATCAAAATGGAAGTGGAAGCGATCGCGGAGGCGCAAAGGAAAATCACTTTCGCCTTGAACACGAACTCCTCTTTGGTCTCCCTGTCGATCACCTTGACACCCGTTGCCTTTTGGGTATTGGGGTCGTAAATGACCTCGTGAACGATACTATCCGGTCTTAGGGTAAGGTTTCCTGTCTTCTCGGCTGCGGGCAGCGTTGATGACAAGCTGCTGAAGTAGGCCCCGAAAGGACAGCCACGGATACAACGGTTTCTATATTGGCAACGCACACGGCCATCGCCCTCGAATTTTTTGTCACTGTTGATGTGGGCGGTCCGACCGGCAGTCACCACGCGGCCATCAAAATTTTCGGCCACTTTTTCACGGAAATGCTGCTCTACACAATTCAATTCCATCATGGGCTCGAAGATTCCATCAGGTAATTGTTCCAATCCCAAATTTTCACCGGAAACACCGATATAACTTTCCACTTTATCGTACCAAGGGGCAATGTCCTTGTAACGAACGGGCCAGTCCACAGCGATACCATCATTTTTGTTGGCACCGAAGTCGATATCGCTCCAGCGATAACTTTGGCGACCCCACATGATGGAACGTCCGCCCACGTGGTAACCACGCATCCAATCGAAACGCTTGGTTTCATTGTACGGATGGTCAATATCATCCACGAACCAATGATTGGAAGCGGAATTGGTAGTATAACCCGTCCTGGATTGCTTTTCTTGTCGGGCTTTTTGTTCCCTTGTCAACTGCCCGCGATTAGGAAGGTCCCAGGCATCCAAATTGGCCGTTGGGTAATCTTCGCGGTGTTTTTTCATCGGGCCACGCTCCAAGACCAGGGTCTTGAGACCGTTCTCGCACAGTTCCTTGGCAGCCCAACCGCCGCTGATGCCTGTGCCCACCACAATGGCATCATAGGATTCCTGTTCATCGTTGAAATAAAATTTGCTCATTTAGTATAATCTTAGTTGGCTCAATTTACCAATAATTACCTTACGGTTCAAAGATGTTTCGCTGAATAGCAAACCTTTACCCGTAAAAATGGAAATGCAACAGGTGAACGGGATTTAGGAGAACCCTTCCAGAAGTGGTGATTAGCAGGGATATAAGTGTTAAAACAACGCTTTTGCTGTTTTATGTTAAAATTAAAAAACCTTCCAAAATAGTCTCTTGAAAGGGTTTTAAGTGGTCCGTCCCTTGGGCTAAACCAGCTACCCCCTGAGCGATAAGGACCCTCAATTTGCCGAGACCTAGCTCTTTATCGACTCAAAATTCTTTTGGTCACAAATTCACTGAAGAAAAAGTCCCGATAGGTATTTCCAATGGGAATTTCATTTTCACCAATATACACAGTGTTGTTATCTACCGATTCAATATGTTTGGAATTGATCACGTAGGATTTGCTGACCCTCACGAAACTGTTTTTGGGAAGCTGGTCGTAAATTGTTTTGATGTTCATGGCGGTAATCAGCTTTTGGTTTTGGGTATGCACTACCACATAATCCTTTAGGCCTTCAATAAACAGAATGTCATCAAAATATATCTTGAAAATCTTCCGGTCCGCCTTGATGAAAAAATAATCCTCGGCAACACCTTCAATATTGTTGTTCGTATAATCCACCTTGAGCAATTTGGAATAGGTGCGTGCCTTGTCCACCGCTTTTTGGAACCGTTCCAATTTTACCGGTTTAATAAGGTAATCGATGGCATCCACTTCATAGCTGTCGGTGGCGAACTCGGAAAATGCAGTGGTAAATATTACGAAACTTTCCTTTGGAATGTTCCTGGCAAAATCAATACCATTTATCCCCGGCATTTGTATATCAAGAAAAATCAGGTCAACGTTGTGGCTAGCCAAAAATTTGCCGACCAGCCCCGTACCGTTGAACGACCCAATGAGATGCAATCCATTGGTCTGGTCGATCAACATTTGTATGGCCTCCCGGGCCAAGGGTTCGTCGTCCACAATGATACAGTTCATAAAACCATGGTTAGGGTTACACAATAGGAATCTTGGGTATCCTCTATCTTTAAAACATGTGATGAAGGGAACAATAGTTCCAATCGGCGTTTCACATTAGTCAGCCCTAGCCCTCCAGAGGTGCTGTTAATGGCTTTTACCGCGGGCTTGGAATTGATGCACTTGAAGTAAAGTTCGTCATTTATCACCACAAAAAACAAATTCACAAAAGAAGATTTGGCCGAATCGTTGTTGTGCTTTACTGCATTTTCCACAAAAGAGATGAACAACAGGGGTGGCACTTGGACCCCGCTCAAATCCCCCTCCTTCGATATTACAAAATCAAAATTGTCCCGGCGCACCTTTTCCAGGTTCAAAAAATCCTCTAAAAAATGAATGTCCGAGGTCAATAACACCTTGTCACGGGCACTATCGTATAACTGATATCGTAATAGGTCGCTCAATTTTACCAAGACCTGTGAGGCTTTTTCGGGGTCCTTCTTGGTCAATACGTTGGCGTTGTTGAGCATATTGAACAAAAAGTGCGGGTTGATCTGGTTCTTCAGCTGTTCCAGTTCAGACAACGTTTTGGAGTTTTGCAGTTCAAAAATGACCTCTTTGTCCAAGATCCATTTCTGGAAGAGTTTTATGGATGAAGAAGCCGCAATAAGCACAAATATAAGGGTGCAAAAGAGTGGAATGTTCACCCCCTCCAAATTCAAACTTCCCATGATTATGTAATACCCCGCCATATAAATGGCAGTGGACAAAATGACGGTCGCCACAACCGAAATCAAATAAGCCACATATTGGTTTTTGAACAATAGTTTGGGCACCAAAAGGTTCATATTAGTATAGAACAATGAACAGAATAGAAGCAGGTTCAAAGTGGGTTCACCCAATTCCGGGCCACTACTGTAGAGCACCAAACTTATGGGCAACAATAACAAGAGATGACGATACAATCGATACTTGGGAAAGACCAAAAACTGTAACGCACAATTCCTATCGATGGGTGTTTCGGGTAAAGATTTCTTCATATGAATGAATTTAAGGCAAAATTAAAGCTTGGATACACTGGCCTGTCGGTTATTTATACGAAAGCCCCTGTTTTTTATACCAAAAATGGGGCAACTGGCCAAAGCGCTTGAATTGGCTTCCCAAATACCACATCCACCAGTTTTTAATGCCGCTATTTCCATTTGCTATAATAAATACCGCATTTGGTATAAATCGAAAAATGGCAGTTGCCTAAAAGGATAGTTTCGCCCCAGATCTTAATTCAAACCATTGAAATGAAACACAAAATCCTATATGTCCTGCCATTGATATTAGTTTCAATCATGACCTATTCGCAGGACAAAGTAACCCTGAGCGGAACCATAACCGACGGGGAAAGCAATGAAACCTTGATTGGGGTGAACGTCTATTTTCCCGATGCCATGGCCGGGACCACCACCAATGAATATGGGTTCTTTTCCATCACGCTCCCAAAGGGAGATTATACCCTAAATGTGAGTTATTTGGGATACACCACGATCCAAGAGCGGATATCCTTGGTGCAGAACATCCGAAAGGACTATGTCCTTGCACCGGAAAGCAATGCCTTGGACGAGGTGGTGGTCACCTCTGACCAGCCCCAGACCAATATCCGAAAACCAGAAATGAGCGTAAGCAAGCTTTCCATAAACACCATTAAAAAGATGCCCGCGATGATGGGCGAGGTGGATGTGCTCAAATCGCTCCTGCAAGTACCCGGTGTGACCAACGCCCAGGAAGGGGCCTCGGGTTTTAATGTGAGGGGAGGATCGGTTGACGGAAACCTTGTGCTCTTGGATGAAGCGGTGGTTTATAATACTTCGCACTTATTCGGGTTCTTTTCCGTATTCAATTCCGATGTCATCAAGGACATGAAACTGTACAAAGGTGGCATTCCCGCCAATTTTGGGGGACGTATCTCCTCGGTCCTCGATATCTATCAAAAAGAAGGCAACAATAAGGAGTTCCATATGAGCGGGGGCATCGGTTTGATTGCCAGTAGGTTGTTGGTCGAAGGGCCCATCCAAAAGGATCGCAGTTCCTTCGTAGTTGCGGGTCGCAGTTCCTATATCCACTTACTGCTACAATTGGCAGATGAGCCAAATTCCCTGTACTTCTATGACCTCAACGCCAAGCTGAACTATAAGCTCAATGACAACAACAACATTTTTCTTTCCGGGTATTTCGGCAAGGATTACATGGATTTCAACAAAAGTCTGATCAATACCTATGGCAACTCCCTGTTCAACCTTCGGTGGAACCACATCTTTTCGGACAAGCTTTTTTCCAATGCTTCGGCCATATACAGCGTTTATGACTATGGTATTAAGGTCAAGTTTGCCGGCGTTGATTGGACTTCCCAGATCAATAACTATAACTTCAAGTACGATTTCAAACACTATCTCTCCAGTAAGTTCGTCCTCGATTATGGGGTCAACTCCATTTACTACCAATTCAATCCGGGAACCCTCAAACCTTTTGGGGAAAATTCCAGCGTAAACCCAGACCAACTGGCCAAAAAATATGCCTTTGAGAATGCATTATACATCAGTGCCGACCATAGATTGTCCGAAAAATTTGCATTGACTTATGGCCTCAGGTACAGCAATTTTATGCGTTTGGGTGAAGAAGAAGTGTTTACCTATGCCAATAACCGACCGCTGCTCTTCAATCAAGAGTTCCAAGTTTATGAGGAAGCCTCATCGAATGGCAGCCTTTACTATGGGAAGAACAAAAAGATAGCGGGTTTCAACAATTTCGAACCCCGGCTTTCCATGGCCTATTCGTTGGATGACAACCAATCCATTAAGGCCAGTTACAACCGGATGAGCCAGTATATCCATCTGATATCGAATACGGCTTCTGCAACACCTCTCGACGTTTGGGCGCCTAGTGACCAATACCTGAAGCCGGAGATACTGGACCAAGTGGCCCTCGGCTATTTTCGGAATTTAAAGCAAGGCGATTACTCCTTGGAAATGGAGGCTTTCTACAAGACGGTAAAGAACAAGGCGGATTATATCGACGGGGCCGACCTGATTGCCAAGGAATCCATCGAACGGGTATTGTTGAACGGGGAGGCACGCTCCTATGGCCTAGAACTGATGGCCCGAAAGAACACCGGAAAACTGACAGGCTGGCTTTCCTATACCTTATCAAAGGCCGAACAACGAACCCCGGGAAGGGATGCCAATGAGCCGGGCATCAACAATGGGGACTGGTACCGCGCCAATTATGACAAACTCCACAATCTGTCCCTTACCGCTTCCTATGAGTTGACACCAAAATGGTCGTTCGGAGGGATTTTTACCTATCAAAGTGGAAAGGCGGCCACATTCCCCAACGGCAAATACCAATATAATGGCATTACCGTACCCAGCTATGGTACCCGAAATGGAAGTTCCCTTTCGGCCTATCACCATTTAGATTTATCGGCGACCTATACCCCAAAACCAGAAAAGACCAAAGGATGGCGGGGAGAATAGGTGTTCAGTGTCTATAATGCCTATGGACGAAGCAATGCCGCAGGGTATACCTTCGGACAAAACGAGGACACAGGGCTCAGTGAAGTGAGGCGATTGTCCATATTCGGCATCGTGCCCAGCGTTACTTATAACTTTAAATTTTAAGAACTGATGGATCTAAAACATAAAATGAACAACATGAAACCAGTGATACAATTTTTGATCTTGGCCTTTGGATTTTACTTGACCTCCTGTGAGGATGTCATCGTGGTAGATGATTTGGAAACAGCACCGCCCAGATTGGTCGTGGATGCGTCCATCAATTGGCTCAAGGGCACTTCTGGAAACGAGCAAAGGATTATTTTGACCACTACAACAGGCTATTATGAGGAGACTTTTCCAGTGGTTTCAGGGGCATCCGTTTCCGTTACCAATGCTTCGGGTACTGTATTCGACTTCTTTGAGATTTCTGATACAGGGGAATATGTGTGCACTGATTTTGAACCACTTCTCGGAGAGACATACACCTTGACCATGTTGGTGGATGGTGAAACCTATACGGCTACCGAGACGATGATGGCCACCCCAGATATTGAGGATACCATTGAACAGAACAATGAAGGAGGAATGGCCGGGGACGAAGTTGAGATTACCTATTATTATCAGGATGACAGTACCCAGGACAATTATTATCTGATCGGGGTAACCTCAAACCGCGTTGCATTTCCGCAATATGAGGTTGAGGATGACGAGAACAGCCAGGGCAATTTGATGCCGGAATATTATTCCCATGAAGACCTGGAGGCGGGGGATCTCCTAAACTTGGAACTCTATGGAATATCCAGAAGATACCATGACTATTTGAAAAAAGTGCTGGTGGCATCGGGTGCCGATGGCAGCCCTTGGCCGACCATACCCAGTGCTGCCCGGGGCAATATCATCAACCAGACCGATAGTGAAAACTATGTTTTTGGTTATTTCAGGCTATGCCAGGTCAGCACGAGGGACTATACGGTACAGTAATCGTTTAATGTTCAGTTTTTTGAGTGAGTAGACGAGAAATGCTGGGTGTTATTATAACGTCCCGGCATTTCTTCAATTTTAATTATACTGCCTATGCCCATTTTTACCTAACACATTAGATTCAGGTATGAACAATTATCAATGTAAGACCAACATCAAGTCCATCCATCAAATATGTTGGGTAACCTATGAAGTCTTAAGCATATGCCCCGAAGCACAGGTCAATTTTCATGTTGGGGAGCCCAATAGCCCTCTTACCATCGTCAACTCTAACTTATCGGATTCGCAGATAGAGTCGATACTCATTGACCACCATATCGATTTTGAAAAGACCCATAGTACATGAACGAGAACAGTGAGGATAAAATTGAAGTGTTCAAGACCAATATCCAGAAGAAGGCCCAAAGCAAACAAATAAAATCAGAAATCTTAAAAAAGTATCCAGATTTGTTGGTCAGTTTTGATTTAGAGGATGTTGATAGGGTTCTTCGCGTGGAGGGTTTATTTAATACTGTTGAAATAATCAAGATATTGGTGTCCAAACAATACAAATGCGAATTAATGCATTGAACCGCTTGGGGTTTTCCGCCGTTGAAAACTTCAAATAAAAAAACCCTTCTTTGACTGGAAGGGTTTAAGTGGTCCCACCTGGGCTCGAACCAGGGACCACCTGATTATGAGTCAGGTGCTCTAACCAACTGAGCTATAGGACCCGCATTTTGCGGATGCAATATTAGTGTTTATTTTTCTACACCGCAAGGTTTTAACCGACCTAGCCTTCTTTTATTTCTTGGCAAAGTTCCACCAAAACCCCATTGGTGCCCTTCGGATGCAAAAAGGCCACCAACTTGTTGTCCGCTCCCTTTTTCGGGGTTTCGTTTAAAATTTGAAACCCTTCCTGTTTCAATCTGGCAATTTCCGAAACAATGTCATCCACAGCAAAGGCCACGTGATGGATCCCCTCCCCTTTCTTTTCCAAAAACTTGGCAATGGGGCTATCGGGATTTGTGGCTTCCAACAACTCAATTTTATTGGGACCCGACATAAAAAAGGAGGTTTTTACCCCCTCTGTAGCCACTTCTTCCATTTTATAGTGTGATACGCCCAACAGTTGGGCGAATAATTGGTTGGAGGCTTCCAAATTTTTTACCGCTATGCCGATATGTTCTATTTTTTCCATTTTAACCCTTGGTTTGGTTCACAAAATAGCTGCTTTTCCCAAAATTACGGACTGTAATCCATTCCTTTTGTGAGGTTAGTCAGGAAATCCTTTATTTTTGCACTATGGAGGAAACACAAAGACAGAAGAAAATTGCAGGGGTCATTCAAAAAGATTTGGCCGACATCCTACAGCGGGCCACTACCGATAGCGGCCTGAAGGGAACCTTGATCTCTGTTTCCAAGGTTTCCGTTACCGTAGATCTTTCCTTGGCCAAGGTGTATGTGAGCATTTTCCCTAACAAGGATGGCAAAGCTCTGCTTGAAGGCATCAAGGCCGGTCAGGTGGGCATCCGTCATGAATTGGCCCAACGTACCAAACACCAATTGAGAAGGGTTCCGGAACTTAATTTTTATCTGGATGATTCCTTGGAATATATCGACAATATCGAGAAATCGCTCAAGGGCGAAGAAAATCCAATCGAAAACCGGGACTTGCTCGATAAACGTAAGAAAGCCTAATCTTGAACTTTCCGCTTTACATCGCTAAACGCTACCTGAAATCCAAGAGCAGCCAAAATGCGGTGAACATCATCAATTTTATCATGTTTTTGGTCATCGTCATCGGGTCGGCGGCCTTGTTCATTGTGCTTTCGGCCTTTGCAGGGCTCAAAACGTTTAGCCTTTCCTTTTCCAATACTTTCGACCCAGATTTAAAAGCCTTTCCAACCACAGGTAAAGTGTTTTCGCTTTCAGAAATGGAACAAAATAAGCTGAAAGATATTCCAGGATTGGCCAATTACGCCAAAGAACTGGAGGAGCGGGCCTATCTCACCTATAAGGATAAAAGTACTATTGCCTATATTAAAGGTGTGGACGAAAATTACCGAACCGTAACCGGGGTGGATAGTACTTTGTATTGGGGCGATTGGGGCAATTCGGAATTTGAGGGCGTTATTGGTATCGGCATCTACAACTTATTGGGCGTTCCTACGAACAATCGCCAACCGTTGGAAGTATTGGTCCCCAAACCGGGCAAGGGCTCCCTTTCACAGCAGGGGTTCAATTCCAAGCCTTATGATGATCTTCCCATTACAGTAAGTGGTGTATATGCCATAGAAGAAAATCTGGATAAAAAGTATGTGTTCACTCAGCTTCCCCTAGTACAAAATTTATTGCGAAAGGATAGCACGGAAGTTTCGGGAATCAATTTTAAATTAGAGGAAAAAGCCGATGTGGAAGTCGTTAGGAAAGCCGTTAAAATGGTATTGGGCGATAAGGTTATTGTACTTTCCCGAAGGGAACAGAACAATTCGCTTTACCGCATGTTGAACACGGAAAATTTGGCTACTTATCTCATTTTTACCCTGGTTTTGATCATTGCCTTGTTCAATGTGGTGGGGGCCATCATCATGATGATCTTGGACAAACAACAAAACTCCAAAACGCTGTTCAGTTTGGGTACTACCATCAAAGAATTGCGCCGGATCTATTTTATCCAGGGTTTGCTGGTCACTTCTTTTGGGGGACTTATTGGGGTATTGATCGGGTCGTTGCTGATTATTTCCCAATTGCTGTTCGGATGGCTGAAAATTACGCCGTCCCTAGCCTATCCAGTTGAATATAGTGTGATGAACCTATTCATCGTGATGGGAACCATTGTAGTTTTGGGCTTTATCTCCGCAAAGATTGCCAGTAGTAGAATCTCTAAAAAATTGATTTCGATTTAGGCGAACTGGAAGTCCCCGAATTTTTCGAGCACCTCATCAAACGCGGCAAAAACGTCCACCGCATCGTCACTGGTCACCATTTTAGCTCGGTATTCCTTAAAGTGTGGAATGCCCTTAAAATAATTGGTATAATGCCTTCGGGTCTCAAATACGCCCAATTTTTCACCTTTCCAATCAATGGCCATTTGAAGATGTCTTCGGGCGGCATCTACACGTTCCGGCATAGTTGGCGGTTCCAAATGCTTGCCGGTTTCAAAAAAGTGTTTCACCTCTTTGAAGAACCATGGATAACCGATGCTGGCCCTACCGATCATGGCACCGTCCAAACCAAATTCATTGCGCATTTTTAAGGCCGATTCCGGCGTGTCCACATCCCCATTTCCGAAAACGGGAATCTGCATGCGTTGGTTGTTCTTCACTTCGGCGATGGGTCTCCAATCCGCTTCTCCCTTGTACATCTGCACACGGGTACGTCCATGGATGGAGATTGCCTTAATGCCCACATCCTGTAACCGTTCCGCCACCTCCACTATTTTGATGGAATTGGCATCCCAACCCAAACGGGTCTTGACTGTTACTGGTAGTTTGGTACGCTTTACAATTTCTTCGGTTAGTTTTACCATGAGCGGAATATCCCGAAGAATTCCGGCACCGGCATTTTTACAAACCACTTTTTTAACGGGACACCCAAAATTAATATCGATGATATCGGGATTGGATTGCTCCACAATATCCACTGCCTGTAACATGGAATCGAGCTCCGCCCCGAATATTTGGATGCCCACTGGGCGTTCCTTTTCATAAATGTCCAACTTGAGGACACTTTTGGCCGCATCACGGATCAATCCTTCGGAAGAAATGAACTCCGTATACACCACATCGGCCCCTTGTTCCTTGCACAACGCACGGAAAGGGGGGTCGCTCACATCTTCCATCGGAGCGAGAAGAAGTGGGAAATCCGGAAGTTCTATGTTACCTATTTTGGGCAAATCCTTCTTTTTTTGGACTGCAAAAATACAAAATAACCCAAAATCAGCACATTACTGCTGCGATTGTAATCGGTCGCGCTCCTTTTTGTCTATTCCGCGTTGGTTGTCTTCCAATCGGAAGTTTCCAAAATTGTAGGTAAACCCGAAGCGGATGAACTGGGTTTCGGGCCTTCTTCGGTAAAAATTGTCTTGGTTCAAATATTGGGAACGATAAGTGGGCACGTATTTTTCCAAAATATCCTCGGCGGCCAAGGAAAGAATGATTTTGTTTTTGAACAGTGTTTTGCGCAATCCCAAGGTCAGGTTGAGCTGCTCGTCGGACACATACGATCCGAACAGGAACTTTGAAATATAGGTGGCAGCGACCTCGCCTGTAAAAGTTCCGTCTTTTGACAAAGTTAAATAGTTGCCCAAATAGGCATATACCCCGTTCACTTCATTGGTAAATTCCACATTACCGCTTTGGGCGGCCAAAAAGGTCTCTTCTTCATGAAAAAGGGAAGTGTAGGCATATACAAACCATGACGACATGAGGGATTTGCTCAAGGTAAAATCCAACCCGTACGATTTGCTGTCCAACACATTTTGCTTCAGCTCCACCAAGGTTTGATTGTCATTGTCCTGAAAGACCAAATAGGCAATATTGCTTCCATTGTCTCGGTAATACACATCGAAGAAATATTCGCTGTTAAGGGTGTAGTTAAAATTGAAATTATTGCTGAAACTTGGGGTCAACCGTGGGTTGCCTTGTTCATAATCGTTTTCGTTGAAGAAAAACCGGAAGGGATTCAAATCGTTGTATTTGGGACGGTTCACATTTCGTCCATAATCAAAAGAAAAACTGTGCTTATCCGAAGGAGAGTAAAGCAAGTAGACCGACGGAAACGGTTCAAAAAAGTCTTGGGTATTCACTTGGTTCAAGGTCAGCGACGTGCCTTCGGCTTCTGTCAATTCTCCACGGACACCCAACTTCATCGACCATTTTTCCCAATTCTTTACAAAACTCAGGTACGCAGCATACACATTTTCGTCATATGTATATCGGTCGGATAAGGATGCATCCACCGTATTGCTGGAACCCGTGAAATTGAAAAAATCCACATTGCTTTCAGAGTTGATGGAAGAAATCTTCGCACCGGTCTCGAATGAGGCATTGCCAATTGGTGTGGAATAATCCAACTGCCCTGTGAAAATCTGGATGTCCTGCTCCGAATCGGAATCAAAACCGAATTCCCGTAAAAAAACGCCATTGGCATCAAAGTAATCAGAGCCCAAGTTTTGGAAAGACTTCCCATTGAAGTAAGTGTAATGTCCGTTTGCGCTCAATCGGGCACCGGGCTTTTTCAATTTGTGCACATAACTCAAATCAAAAGCCAAATTGGTATTGTCCAAATTGGCCATGTTTTGGGTGGTGAAGGTTGAATCCAACTGGCCCGAGCCATTTCGCATCTCGTTGTTGAGATTTGTGTTCTGGTCCTGGTCCAGATTGAACAACAGATTGGAAGTAAAATTCAAACTGTTGCGCTCATCAAAATCATAATCCAAAATAAAGCTGCCATTTTGGGATTGGGATTTGTTGATTTGATTGTAATTCGTATCCCATTCGGAAAAAACGGTGTTGGTATCGTCCATAAAATGAATGCCCTTGGTCGTTTTTCGCAATTCCTTTTGTGGGTTAATCGTATAATTTGCGAATAGGTTCAGTTTGTCCGTTTTGTAATAATGGCTGGTTCCCATACTGAATTTGGGGAAGACGGCCTGCGTATAAGTACCGTTTATGCTTCCCTTGTAACCCGGAATGATATTTTTACTGGTGACGATGTTCAAAATAGGACCGCCTTCGGCATCATAACTTGCCGGTGGGTTGGCGATCACCTCCACCGATTTGATGTTGGCGCCCGATAGTCCCTGTAGCAAATCCTGTACTTCTTGCCCTGAAAGTTGCACCTTTCTATCGTTCAGGTAAACTGTTGCGTTTTGCCCGCGAATCAAGAGTTCGTCCTGGTTAACGATCACTCCCGGAGTACTTTTTAGGATGTCCCACGACGTTCCCTGCGAAACCACGGTATTTTCAACCGAAAAGACCAGTCTGTCTGGCAATCTTTGCAGTTTTGGACGCTGGGCGGTGACCACTACCTCATCCAGTTCGTTGGTTTCAAGCGGAATGATCAAGGCGCCTAGGGAAACATCGTTCTTAATGTCCAAGGCACGTGGTTCGGAACCTCTGCCTACATAACTGGCCTGGAGCAGGTACAGATTTGGTTCCACATCCGTCAACGCAAAAAACCCATTGTCATCTGCAGAAGTGCCTTTTACAAATGTGGTATCTGCGGCTTTTAAAAGAAGGATGTTGGCAAAGGGAATTATCTGGTTCTGCTCATCAACAACCTTTCCTGAAATCTTAAAGGTTTGTCCGCTCAATGCGTTTGCCGTCAAAATCACCAATAAAAGAATGTAGGTGGTTTGCTTCATGAAAGGTTGGGGTTGAACCTCAAATCTAAGAAATTATTTTTGAGCGATATAACCCCTTCGTTTTCTTATTTTCAAAAAACCCGCTGTGGGCAGTTAAAACAACTATATTTGCAGTTGCTTATCCGCCTTTTTAGGATAGGTTTTTTGTTTTATGGAAAAGATCAGGAATTTTTGCATCATTGCGCATATAGACCACGGTAAGAGTACCTTGGCCGACCGTTTGTTGGATTTTACGGGCTCTGTTACCGAACGCGAAAAACAGGACCAATTGTTGGACAATATGGACTTGGAACGCGAACGCGGTATCACTATAAAAAGCCATGCTATTCAGATGGAATATGTGTACGAAGGTGAAACCTATATCCTGAACCTGATCGACACTCCCGGACACGTGGATTTTTCCTATGAAGTATCACGTTCCATCGCTGCTTGTGAAGGTGCCCTTTTGGTAGTGGATGCGGCGCAAAGTATTCAGGCTCAGACCATTTCCAACTTATACTTGGCTCTGGAAAACGACTTGGAAATCATTCCGGTTCTAAACAAAGTAGACTTGCCAAGTGCCAACCCTGAAGAAGTAACGGACGACATCGTTGATCTTTTAGGCTGTAAAGCTTCAGAAGTTATCCCTGCCAGTGCCAAAACAGGTATTGGTATTGAAGAAATCCTACGGGCCATTATTGAACGAATTCCTGCCCCTAAAGGTTCCGTCAATGAACCGTTGCAGGCGTTGGTTTTCGATTCCGTTTACAATCCCTTTAGAGGTGTTGAAACCTATTTTAGGGTCATCAACGGGGAAATCCGCAAAGGACAAAAAATCAAATTTGTGGCAACGGGTAGGGCATATGAGGCCGATGAAATCGGAACTTTAAAACTTTCCCAGGTGCCCAAAAACAAAATATCCGCTGGTGATGTAGGCTACCTGATCACCGGTATCAAGGATGCGCGCGAAGTGAAAGTTGGGGATACCATTACGGATGCGGCCAACCCTACCAAAAATGCCATTGAAGGTTTTGAAGATGTAAAGCCCATGGTATTTGCCGGTATTTATCCTGTTGATACAGAGGATTTTGAAGAGCTTCGTTCCTCCATGGAAAAACTGCAGCTGAACGATGCTTCCTTGGTATTTACCCCGGAAAGTAGTGCCGCTTTGGGATTTGGTTTCCGTTGCGGTTTCTTGGGCATGTTGCACATGGAGATCATCCAGGAACGTTTGGAACGTGAGTTCGACATGACGGTGATCACCACCGTACCCAACGTTAGTTATCACGCTTATTCCACCAAGGACAAGGAAACTCCCATTATTGTGAACAATCCTTCGGACCTTCCCGATCCTTCATCTTTGGACCGTGTTGAAGAACCTTATATTAAGGCAACGATCATCACCAAATCCGATTTTGTGGGGAACGTGATGTCGCTTTGTATTGATAAAAGGGGACAGATCACCAATCAAACCTATTTGACCACCGAGCGTGTGGAGTTGAACTTCGACATGCCGTTGGCGGAGATTGTTTTCGATTTTTATGACCGTTTGAAAACCGTTTCCAAAGGATATGCTTCTTTTGATTATTCCCCGATTGGGATGCGTGTTTCCAAATTGGTAAGGGTTGATATTTTATTGAATGCCCAACCCGTGGATGCCCTTTCCGCTTTGGTCCATTTTGACAATGCCCACAACATCGGCAAAAAGATGTGCGAGAAGTTGAAGGAACTCATCCCAAGGCAACAATTCGATATTCCGATCCAGGCTGCCATTGGGGCCAAAATCATTTCCCGTGAAACCATAAAAGCGTTGAGAAAAGACGTTACCGCCAAGTGTTACGGTGGGGATATTTCCCGTAAGCGTAAACTTTTGGAAAAGCAGAAAAAGGGTAAAAAACGTATGCGTCAGGTAGGTAACGTGGAAATTCCGCAACAGGCATTTATGGCCGTTCTTAAGCTTAACGATTAATCTTGGTCATCATCATCTAAGTCGATCATTTTGCCCAGATACACCAATTTGTACCCCTCTCCTTTCGGTACAAAATCCTTGCTGTTGGCTGGTATAATGTCAATGCTGCCACTTGGAGCTTTCGTAAACAATGGCACAATATCATTGTCTTTTTTAGTAAGATCGATAAGGCTATCGTAATGCTGTTTGTCCTTAAGATCTATTTCGTGGATAGTGGGGTGTTTGCGTACGGTGTCCATCAATTGGATAAAATCGTCCGTATGTGAAAAAAGACCTTCCTTCGGATTGTTATCCGGGTCGTTCACCTCTTCCGTATTCACCAATCGGAAGGCACCATTTTCCCCAAACTGTTTTTGGAATTTCCGAATCGCAAATTTGTTGATGTCGGAGTTACCCGTCAAAGCCATCAAATAACCCATGTCGTTCAATTCGATATTGTCCGTAAGGGTGTCCGAAAAAATATTCGCCGTGATGGCCTCAAGTCCCAACCTTTTGGCCTTGTCCACATTGGCCTGGTTGTTGTCGATCAACACCACGTGCCTATTGTTCTTTTTGAGGTAATTTGCGATCAATCGGGAAAGTTTGGAGGCCCCAATGATCAAAATCCCTTCGGATTTGGTCAAGAATACGCCAACCAGTTTTGCAAATAATCGCGCCGTGGTGGCATTCAACAAAACCGTTCCCAAAACGATCATGAACACCAATGGGGTAATGTATTCCGCCCCGGCTTCTCCCCTCAACATCAATTTGGAACCAAAAAGGGAGGCAATACCTGCGGCAACGATTCCTCGTGGGCCTACCCATCCTATAAAAAGCTTTTCATTGAATTTTAAATTGGATCCCTGAGCGCTCAGAAAAACACCCAATGGCCTGATAACAAATACGATAACTGCAAAAAGCGCTACGGAATTCCAGTTGAAGATCAATTCCATGTCGCCAATGTTGATATTAGCGGCCAACAGAATAAAGAGAATGGAAATCAACAAAACGCTCAACGATTCCTTGAAATAGAGCAGCTCCTTCAGATTGGGCAGGTTCATGTTGCCCAACACCATACCCATGACCACTACGGCCAAAAGTCCCGATTCGTGTGCAAAAACGTCCGACTCCACAAAAACAAGAAGTACTGCGGAAAGGGAGACCACATTCAACAAATAGTGTGGGATAAAATCCTTTTTTATGGCAAAAGCAAGCGCATGGGCAAAAGTGAACCCAAAGGTGGTTCCGAAAAGAATGATCTTTCCAAACTCAATGAGTGCCGTTTGTGTGTAGGCCTGCCCTTCTCCAACGCTGATGAACTCGAATACCAACACCGCCACCAAGGCCCCAATGGGGTCGATTAGGATGCCTTCCCATTTCAAAACGGCGGAAACATCTTTTTTTAAGGGAATGTTCCTTAAAATTGGGGTGATTACCGTAGGTCCGGTAACAATGATCAATGCGGAAAACAGAAAGGAAATCTGCCATGAAAGTCCAAAAATATAGTGGGCCGCTACACCTGCGCCAAAGAAAGTGACCACAGTACCAACCGTGATCAACTTGGAAATAACGGGGCCAACGTTAGATATCTCTGCCCGTTTCAGGGTAAGTCCCCCTTCAAAAAGGATAATACTAATGGCCAAGGAAACAAAATAATAAAGCCCTTCCCCGGGAAAAAGCCCTTTGGTGCCGTTCCAAATGGGTTCTATAAGTTTTGATCCATCTTCCGTAAATAATGTGGCAATAGGACCAACCAGTAGACCAATCAGTATAAGGGGCAGAATGGCCGGGATTTTAAATCGCCAAGCCACCCATTGAGCAATAATGCCAAGAATAACGATTCCAGCAAGTTCGAGCATTGTCTTTGTTTTGTGGAAATTTACTGCTTTTCTTTTACATTATGCTTTTGCCACAAAGTCGGCCTCTCCTATTCTGTTGCAATTAGGGCTTAAAACTTAGGTGATACGGGTGCAATTCCCGCAAAGGCTATATTGGGACGGGCTACTTATCCCTTTTTTGTTAAAATACGGCCAATTAAATCTCATTTTTAGGGCATTTGGATGGCGCATTTCTTATTTTGCATGCCAGTTTGTTTTCTAAATGACAATTTATCCCATAGAGACTGGAAATTTCAAATTGGATGGGGGTGCCATGTTCGGTGTGGTCCCAAAATCCATTTGGAACAAGACCAATCCCGCCGATGCCAACAACATGATCGATATTGCCGCCCGCTGTCTTTTGATCGAAGATGGTGATCGCCTTATTTTGATCGACAACGGCATGGGCAACAAACAATCCGATAAATTTTTCGGTTACTATTATTTGTGGGGAGAACACACCATGGACGGTTCCTTGCAAAAGGCCGGGTTCCATCGCGATGACATTACCGATGTATTCCTGACCCACCTACATTTTGATCATTGTGGCGGGAGCATTCGGTGGAACAAAGATCGAACGGGTTACGAGCCGGCGTTTGTAAATGCCCGGTTTTGGACCAATGAGGAACACTGGGAATGGGCCACCAAGCCCAATGCCCGGGAAAAAGCTTCTTTCTTAAAGGAAAACCTATTGCCGATGCAAGAAAGTGGGCAATTGCATTTTATAGACCGAAAAGGAGGGAATTATCTGGAAAAATCGGAATTGGGGTTTGGCATCCATTTTATGGACGGCCATACCGAAAAGCAAATGCTGCCCCAAATCAACTATAACGGCAAAACCATAGTCTTTGTGGCCGATCTGATCCCAACAGTGGGCCATCTTCCCGTACCTTATGTAATGGGATATGATACAAGACCCCTACTTACCCTAACCGAAAAAGAAAACTTTTTACGCAGTGCCGTGGAAAACGATTGGCTTTTGTTCTTTGAACATGATGCCCATAACGAGCTCTGCTCCTTACAAAAAACCGAAAAGGGGGCCCGGTTGGATACCGTGTTCACTTTCAATGAATTATTCTGAACACAATAAAACTTACGATTTACAAAAACAATTCTATGAACCGCACATATTATAAACTGACATTCTTTTCCCTCTCCGCCGCCCTCATTTTGATGGGTTGCGGTTCCACTGCCTTGGTTTCAACCCCTGTTGAAAACATTGATTCCATTCCGCTAAAAGTTTCAGAACTTACCGAGGCACAGGAAAAAAACTGGGGACATTTAGACCTTGTACAAGACACCATTCCCGGAATGAGCGTGGATAAGGCCTATGATGAAATCATCAAAAACAAAAAAGGAAAAACTGTGGTGGTAGCCGTTTTAGATTCTGGGATGGACCTGAACCACGAAGATCTTAAAAATGTCCTTTGGACCAATACCGATGAAATTCCGAACAACGGAAAAGACGATGATGGCAATGGGTATGTAGATGACATCCACGGGTATAACTTTTTGGGTGATGCCTATAACGAACAGTTGGAATATGTGCGCATGCTGCGCTTGAACATCGGCGATGCTGCCGACAGGGCAAAGGCCCGTTTGTTGCTTGATGAGGAATACCCAAAAGCACTTCAGAACAAACAACAGTACGAACAAATCTTTCAGGTGGTGAAAGCCTCGGATAAAACGGTTAAGGAAGAACTGGGTAAAGAAACTTATACCAAAGAGGACTTGTTGTCCATTCAACCTAAAACCCCTCAAATGGAGCAAAGTGTAGCCGTGTTAACGCAAATGTTCACCTATGGTGACAGCATTGCCGAGGTGTTGGCCGAGCTTGAGGAAGGCATCACCTACTTCACCGATCAGGTAAACTATAACCTCAACAAAGACTTTGATGGTCGTGCCCCAGTAGGTGACAATGGCTACGATATTGCCGATGTGCCTTACGGAAACGGAAACCCAAAAAACCAAGTGGTGACCGAAAGTCACGGTACCCACGTTGCTGGAATTATCGCTGCGCAACGTAACAATGGCATTGGTATCAACGGTGTAGCCAACAACGTAGAACTCATGAGCATTCGCGCGGTTCCAAATGGGGATGAGTACGATAAAGATATAGCCATGGGCATTCGCTATGCCGTGGACAATGGTGCTTCCATTATCAACTGTAGTTTTGGAAAGGCCTTTTCCCCAGAAGCACAATGGGTGTATGATGCCATTAAGTATGCAGAATCCAAGGATGTACTAATCGTGCATGCCGCCGGAAACGATGGAGAAGACCTTGATGATCCTGAAAATCCAAATTATCCTAACGACCACAGATTCGGGAATTCCGAATACGTGAGCAACGTGATTACCGTTGGCGCTTTAACCAGCAGTTATGGTTCCGATATGGTGGCCACATTTTCCAATTATGGCCATGCCAATGTAGATGTGTTCGCCCCTGGTGACAAGATCTATTCCACCATGCCAAGCAATGATTATGAATTTCAAGGCGGAACTTCCATGGCAGCTCCTGCTGTTGCCGGGGTTGCGGCCTTGATCCGTTCCTTTTATCCAAACTTGACAGCCCCTCAGGTAAAAAGCATCATCATGCAATCGGGCCTTAAGACCAAAACCTCCGTCATTTTGGCTGGGGACCAGTCCAATGCAGCGGCTTTTGACAAAATTTCAAAGTCAGGTAAAATGGTCAATGCCTACAATGCCTTAATTTTGGCAAACAACATATCCAAAGGAAAAACAACCTTGGAAAGTAACTCAAAATAATTATGAAGCGATTATCATTGTTCTTTTTTGCGGCCTTAACGGGAGTCTCGCTCCTCTCGGCACAAGACCCTTGCTACTGGCAACAACACGTGGACTACACCATGGATGTGAACATGGATGTGAAAACCTTCCAGTACACAGGTACCCAAAAATTGGTCTACACCAACAACTCTCCAGATGCCTTGGGCCGCGTATTTTATCATTTGTACTATAACGCTTTCCAACCCGGGAGCGAAATGGATATTAGGCTACAGAACATCAAGGATCCCGATAAAAGGATGATGGATGGCGACAAGAGCAGGATCGCCGCCCTTTCTGAAAGTGAAATGGGTTATCTCCATACCGAATCGCTTACCCAGGACGGGCAACCGGTAACTTTTAAGGAAGAAGGAACCATCCTGGTGGTGGATTTGGCCAAGCCGATTCCCGCAGGAGGAAAGACAACTTTGGAAATGACCTTCAAGGGGCAGGTTCCCCTTCAGATCAGAAGATCCGGAAGAAACAGTAGAGAAGGTGTAGCCTTGTCCATGAGCCAATGGTACCCCAAACTTTCCGAATACGATTTCGAAGGTTGGCACCCCAATCCCTACATCGCCCGTGAATTCCACGGCGTTTGGGGTAATTTTGATGTGAAGCTTACCTTGGACAAAACATATACGGTTGGTGGATCGGGCTATTTGCAAAATCCACAGGAAATCGGTCATGGGTATGAGGCTCCAGGAACCACTGTTAAAACCAAGGGCAAAACCTTGACCTGGCATTTTGTGGCCCCCAATGTACACGACTTTATGTGGGCCGCCGATCCTGATTATATTCACGATACCTTGGCAATGGAAGATGGACCTACCCTTCATTTCCTATACAAGAACAATCCTGACTTTATCGAAAATTGGAAAAAATTCCAGCCCAAAACGGCTGAAGCCATGCGTTTCTTTAGCAAGAATGTTGGGAAATATCCGTACGAGCAGTATTCTGTGATCCAGGGAGGTGACGGTGGAATGGAATATGCCATGAGTACCTTGGTGACCGGTGGACGTGAATATAACGGCTTGGTAGGAGTTATGGTGCACGAAATGGCGCACTCCTGGTTTCAACATGTTTTGGCGACCAATGAATCCGAGCACGCTTGGATGGACGAAGGCTTTACTTCCTTCATCAGCAATTTGTGTATGAACGAAATCATGGACCAGAATAAGCAAAATCCATTTGAGGGCTCCTATAAGGGGTATTACGCCTTGGTCAATTCCGGATTGGAAATGCCACAGACCACACATGCCGATCGTTATACCACCAACTTTGCCTACAGTATAGCCGCGTATAGCAAGGGTTCCGTGTTTCTTTCCCAACTCGGATATGTAATCGGACAGGATAAGTTGATGGAGACCATCCATAAATATTTTGAAGATTTCAAATTCAAGCACCCAACACCGAACGATATCAAAAGAACGGCCGAAAAAGTATCGGGCATGGAACTGAACTGGTACTTGACCGATTGGACCATGACCACCAATACCATCGATTACGGTATTAAAAGTGTTGAGGCAGATGGTCAAAAAACCAAAGTTTCCTTGGAGCGCATCGGAGAAATGCCCATGCCTTTGGATATTTTGGTAGTTGGCGAAGATGGCACCCAAGAAACCTATTACATTCCGTTGCGTATGATGTTCGGACAAAAGGACAACCCTTATCCAGCTCTTAAAAGGACCGTTTTGGATAACTGGGCCTGGGCCTACCCAACATACGAATTCACATTGGATATGCCTTTGGAAAAAGTAAAGGCCATTATGATCGACCCATCGCAACTGATGGCCGATGTAAATGGAGAAAACAATGTTTACCAAGCCAATCCGTAATCGGATTTTCAACAAAAAATGATTCAAGGGCGGGCCGAATGGCCCGCCCTTCGCTTTTAAAAAATTTTTGAATTGCGTTACTTTTTCAAGTGAAATCCTCCGATTGGGCAATCTCACATCAAAATATAAATTGAGTAACTTGGTGCAGTAAAAAGTACGCCCGTTGCATAAAGGCTTTCCTATGTCCACATTTCCAAAAATTGAAAAGCTGAAGAGCAAAAAAACAATAGAGGCACTTTTTGCCGAAGGAAAGAACCTTCGCGAATTTCCCATAAAGCTCATCTACCTGAAAACCGCTTTTGAGGATGGTGCCCATTTTAAAGTGGGGGTGGTAGCGCCAAAAAAAAAGTTCAAAAAAGCGGTGGACAGAAATCTCATCAAACGGCTACTGCGCGAATCCTATCGGCTCAATAAGTCCCTTATTTTTAACAACATTGAAGGAAACTATGCGTTCTTATTTTTATACCTTGGTCATAAGGCGCCCTCTTTTGATGAGGTACATATCGCCATGAAAAAATTGTTGGAAGACTTCCTTAAAAAAGAATGTGATGAAAATGTCGGTTAAGAAAAAAATATGGGTCCCCATTTTGGCAGTTGCCCTCTTGGTGACGGCCAGTAGTTTTAAAAGTGATTTTTTTGAAATCGCCAAGCAGATAGAAATCTTCACCACCTTGTTCAAAGAGTTGAACATGAATTATGTAGATGAAACCAACCCGGGCGAGCTGATGGATTCCGCCATTAAAAATATGTTGGACGAGCTCGACCCCTATACCCGCTTTTTGAACGAGCAGGATGTGGAAGCCTATAAAATCAATAATGCCGGGGAATATTCCGGAATCGGAGCCCTGGTGCGCTCCTATGAAAGCAAATTGGTGGTTGTGGAACCTTACAAAGGTTACGCGGCAGATAAGGCCGGCCTTAAGGCCGGTGACGAAATCATCAAAATTGGGGAGACCAAAGTGGCCGACTTTGACGACAACGCCAGCGAACTACTGAAAGGTGCCAACAACACATCCGTGGAAGTGACATTTGTTCGCCAAGGCCAGACCAAGACCGCTACCATCACCCGCGAAGGTGTGGAAGTGGATGCCGTTCCATTTTATGATATGATCGATACTAAAACGGGTTACATCGTGCTTTCCCGATTCAATGAAAAGGCTTCGGGCCAGACCAAATCCGCCATTCAGGATCTAAAAGGCAGGGGTGCGGAACGTTTGGTTCTGGATCTACGTGGAAATCCAGGAGGATTGCTTTCAGAAGCCATCAACGTAACCAATTTGTTCGTTCCGAAAGGAGAATTGATCGTGACCACCAAATCCAAGGTGAAAAAATTCAACCAAGAATACCGTACTCGCAACCAGCCCGAAGATGAAAACATTCCTTTGGTGGTTTTGGTGGATGGTAAAAGTGCCTCGGCCAGCGAAATTGTTTCCGGCGGACTACAAGATTTGGATCGAGCCGTGGTTATCGGGGCCAGAAGTTTTGGAAAGGGTTTGGTACAAAGACCGCTTAAACTCACCTATGGCACCCAGTTGAAGGTGACCATTTCCCGATACTACACCCCATCTGGCAGATGCATTCAAGCGTTGGATTATTGGCACAGGGATGCCGAGGGCAACGCCGTGAGAAATACCGATTTTAAGGAATACACCACCAAAAACGGCCGCAAGGTTTGGGACGGCGGTGGCGTAATGCCGGATGTGGCCATCAAATCGCTCAAGACCAATTCATTGATTGATGCTCTTCAGGACAATAATGTGGTCTTCGATTTTGCCACGAACTATTTTTACGATCATTCCTTTGCCAACATGGATGATTTTACTTTTTCCGATGCGGATTACAATGCCTTTAAAAAGTATGTACAGGAACAGAATTTTACTTTTCAGACCAAAACGGAAGAGCTGTTGGAGCAATCCATAAATGCGGACGATTCCCTTTTGGGTGCGGAGGTGCAGGAAAAATATAAGGATTTGCTTTTGGCCGTGAACCGGGGTAAGATTTCCGCCTTGGACTCCTATAAAAATGAGATTAAAAAGCTGTTGGAAGACGAAATCATTACCCGCTACTTCTACCGTGAAGGCCTTTACCAATACTTTTTGGACCATGACGATGCCATTCTGACCGCCAAAGAATTGTTGGCCGACAACTCAAAATATGCCAGTATTTTGAAATAGGGTTGGCTGTTGAAAAGTGGTGTTCAAAAGCAAACTATTTTCGTTTTACATTCAATCAACTGGGCAAGAACCAATCGATGATAACCGAAAGAGATAAAATCAGTAGGGTTTTTAACATTTTCCATGATGGTACTATCTGTGGTTATGAAGAAATATTAAATGGGCTCAGAATTAAAATCGACTGCTACTATCTTTCGTCAAGATTAAATCCTGAATTTGATAGTTTTTTTATAGATATAATAGATCAATCAAAATTTGAATTCATACCATGGTCTCCAAAGGAGTATTCGCGGAAAAGAATATCTGATTTAAAAATAATCCGTAGATGGGAGTTCAATATTTTCAGGTGTAAAATAGAAAATGCCGGTTACCAAATTGATGTTGAAATAGAAAATGCTAAAACGGCCATGATTGGTGGTAGTTTTAATTTTGAATGTAATGGTATTCGAATTTATGATCAATCAAAGTCAGAATTGACATTTAAGGAATTGTCTAATTTAAGTGATAATTATTGGGCTCAGTTTAATGCTTAAATTAAACAAGCAATTTTATGGAAGGTCAACAATTTGAAAATGAGTAGAGTAAAATCCTTTTTATCTGGATTGGATGACTATGAATTAGCCTATTTTGCCAGATTCAAGCTTCTGACCTATATGAAGGCCACTCAATCGGAAATCAAGGAGTATTTGATTGAAAGAAACTTGAACGAATCCAAAATTGACCGTTTAATTTCGGAAAATCCAAAATCTAAATTGAACGATGAACGTGAAAGGTGTCCTAGGTGTTATTCGGACAAAATCCGAAAGGATCAAGTGGAGTGGACCAACACCAGTGGCGGATTTGGAATAGAAGACGAAGTTGCCACGTGGGATGGATTGGGGGGCCGCGCAACATATAAAAATGAAGTAATATGCAATGTTTGTGGGTTTTGGCTTGAAGACCCCAATCAAGAAAAACCCCTGCCAACATCCAAAAAGGTACTCAATGTGATTTGGGACATTTTATTGGGGGCTCTGCGGCGTTGATTGATTTCGAAGTAAACCATTTACAATTAATTTTTCCAAAACAAACCATACGGCCCTTTGGTCAATCCATATTCCGCAACGGTCAAGTGTTGGGCCTTTCAACCATTTTAGGGCCTTATTTTAACGGAAAACTTCTACATGACCTACACCCTTGTCACCCTCTTTTTGGTTGGCACCACACTCCTTTTCTGGCTGTATAAAATGATGTGCAACTGCTTTTGTCGGTCCTTTTGCGCGTGGAAAGACCAAAAAAGCGGCTCCCTGATCACCAAAGAAGCGACCATTTTGTCTATCAAAACCATAAAAGAAGGAAGAAAACCACTGTTGGAACTGTTGGTGGTCTTTGAAAACCTTTCCGGATTTCCCATTCACCGAAACGTTCGTGTTTGGGACAGCAAACCCTTTTTGAGCCGGTTCCAAACCGATGACAAAATTTCCATTGCGTTGAACAAATCAAGAAGGCCCAAAGACCCTGTCTACCTAGCTGTTGGAACTTGTGACGTTTCTCTTTTTTTGCTGTTGGCATGTAGCATAAAAATCATGGTTTATGTAACCGGATGTTATCTTTTGGTGGGGGAAGCGCTGAACCGCATTTGGGACGCTCCCGACCGTTTTGAATGTGCTTTCAGTACTTCGGAAATCCCAGAAATTTTTATGATCTTACTTGCGGTGGTCCTACTGCTGCACTTTTTGCTCAAAAAAATCGGTTGGATGGAAACAGGACTTACCCGCTCCCAAAAGTGGGACTTATTGTATTACGGTAAAGGTACCTCTGCCACCATAAAAGAATGTAAGGATACCGGCACCAAAATCCGTGGTGGGCATGTGCTTCACGTAACCTATGTGTTTGAAGATGAAAGAGGTCACCTTTTTGAAGGGTCGGACAAAAAAATAGTAGGTGCCCTGGAAAAAATTTCGCTAACGGAAATGGACCGCCTTGAAATCATGTATTTACCAAACAATCCTTTCGTTTCCAAATTGACCGAAAACCTGGAAACCCCGGACATGTCCAAATTCATCAGCGCTCTTTTTCTAGTAGTGGTATTTGTATTCTCCGCTGTGGTGATTGGGTTGTTTTCCCATGTGGTTTTTGCCCCAACGGCCGTCCCATAAACGGAATAAATAAGCATCGGTTAAACAAAAGATTAATCCTATTTTTGAGCATGCAAAAACTAAAGGTGTGTGAACTTTTTGCCGGCGTAGGCGGTTTCCGTTTGGGGCTTGAACATACGGACCACTACAAAGTAGTGTGGAGCAACCAATGGGAGCCCTCCACTAAAACACAACACGCCTCTAAGGTGTATGAGGCCCGTTTTGGGTCCGAAAGCCACTCCAACCAAAACATTGAAGAAGTCCCGACTTCCGAAATTCCAGATCACGACCTTTTGGTGGGCGGCTTTCCCTGCCAGGATTATTCCGTGGCCACCAGCCTTAAAAATTCGAAGGGGCTTTTGGGCAAAAAAGGAGTGCTATGGTGGTCCATTCATCGCATTCTTTCCGAAAAAAAGAACAAGCCCAAATATCTTTTTTTGGAAAATGTGGACCGCCTTTTAAAATCGCCATCCAACCAACGTGGGCGCGATTTTGCCCTTATGCTCCGTAGCCTTTCAGATTTGGGCTATGCCGTGGAATGGCGCGTAATCAATGCGGCCGAGTATGGAATGCCTCAGCGCCGAAGGCGCGTTTTTTTTCTGGCGTATCACAAGTCTACCCCATTGTTCAAAACCATTCAAAAAACTGGTGCCACAGATTGGCTTTTAACGGATGGAACCATTGCTACCACCTTCCCCGTGGGAGAAACTGTTGAAAACGTGCAACATTTTGCATTGGATAAAGACCTGGTTTCCATTTCGGAGTATTTTAATGCCAAAAAAGGGTTGTCACCCTTTCAAAATACGGGTATGTGCCTTAATGGCAACGTGACCACTTTCAAAACCGCACCTTCTTTTGATGGTCCAAAAACCGTACTTGCTGACATTTTAGAAAAAAAGGCTGTTAATCCAGATCTCTTCATTGATGATACGGAGCTGGAAAAATGGACGTATTTGAAAGGTGCCAAAAAGGAAATCCGCAAGACCGTTGCTGGTTTTGAATACCATTATAGTGAGGGAAGCATGGTGTTTCCCGATGCGCTCGATCAACCTTCCAGAACGATCATAACCGGTGAAGGCGGCAAATCGCCTTCAAGGTTTAAACACGTGGTCCAAACCTCCAAGGGGCTCCGAAGACTATCACCAGTTGAATTGGAACGGTTGAACATGTTTCCGGACAATCACACCCAATTGGAGGGAATCCCAGATGCCAAACGTGCATTTTTTATGGGAAATGCCTTGGTTGTAGGTATTGTGGAACGGATAGGTTCTACCCTGTTCCGGAAACATTCCAAAATTGAAGAGCCACTTTAAAGCTGACCTATCCAAAGAAAAACAATTAACCCCCCTACTGGATTACTATTACAAAAACCGTTTGAAACACTGTAGTTTTGAGCGCGTTGATGACCTTAAACTTCAAAAGGCCGGGGTAGATCTTATCCTTACCGACCAGCGGAACCACTCCAATTACTATGTTGATGAAAAGGCACAATTGGATTATGTGAACGAATGTTTGCCCACTTTTGCCTTTGAGCTGTTCTATCGGAAAAATGGAAAAATACAAGAGGGTTGGTTCCTTGATGAATCCAAAAAGACCCATTTTTATGCCTTGGTGACGAGTATTTTTTCTGATGAAGAAGATGTATTCACTTCGTGCAACATCACTTTTGTAAACCGGGAAAAATTGACTGCCCATTTATCACAAAAAGGGCTTACTAGAAATTTTTTAAGGGAGATTTCCTTGGTGCATAAAAATCTTCATGGGAAAATGGAACTGAAAGAACTCCATCCCAAAAAGGAGGGTTATCTCTTCTTTTCCACCCAAAACAAAGCCGAAAAACCCATCAACCTTATCCTAAAATTGGATTTTTTGGAGAAAATAAGGGTGGTAAAGCGGTTGGTTTGATTACTTTTTCAACATTCGGGTATGGGGAATACCGTCTTCCAGATATTCTTCACCAAAGGCTACAAAACCCAAATCGGAATAAAATTTTAAAAGATAGGATTGGGCCGAAATTTCAATAGCAGTATTGGGGAACCTTTCTTCAACAGCTGCAATGGAAGCCTGCATGATAATCTTGCCATAACCAAACTTTCGCTGGTCCTGAGCCACCACTACCCTGCCAATACTGGCATTTTTAAAATAATCCCCAGGTTGAAAAATTCGGGTGTAGGCAACGACTTGTCCGTTTTTGGTGCCTACAACATGTATGGCTTTTTGATCTTTGTTGTCCAAATCCAAGTACACACAATCTTGTTCCACCACAAAAATCTCACTGCGGAGCCTTAAAATTTGGTACAGCTCCGTGGTGTTGAGTTGTTCAAAAGTCTTAACACTGATTTCCATCAATCCTGTACAATTACGCTTTTGGAATCACATTTGTCAAATTCCGGTTGAATGTTGACATGGTTGATACCGTGTTTGTGATAAAGATGTTCTTCGATTTCAAGCAAAATAGAATCGAACTGGGAAAGTTTGATGTCCTCAACAAAATCAATATGGGCCTCCATATGTACCTCATCTTCATTTAGTTGCCAGATATGAACATGGTGCACATTTTTCACTTGATCTATGGTACAAATGGATTCCACCAAATCTTGAATGATGATGGTCTTGGGCGTAAAAAGCATTAAAACCTGGGTAGATTCTTTCAACAAATCGTACCCCATATAGATCAGATAAACACCAATAGCCATGGTCAAAACGGCATCTACCCAATAGATTTGATAAAACTTCATCAAAATACCACCGACCAAAACGGCCACGGAAGCCATCATATCTGTTAATAAGTGCAGATAGGCAGACTTCATGTTCATATTGTTCTCGGAATCCTTTTTCAACAACAGCACACTGAAACCATTACCCGCAATGGCAATCAAGGCAAGCCAAATCACCAAGTTGGATTCGATTGGTTGCGGTTGAAAAAGTCGCTCCACCGCTTCTTTCATCAAGATAATGGCCACTACCACCAAAGTAGCGGCATTCACGAAAGCAGCCATGATCTCGGCCCGTTTGTAACCAAATGTCTTTTCTTTACAGGCTTTCTTTTTTCCTAGTTTGGTAGCCGCATAACTGATTACCAAAGAGAGTACGTCACTAAAATTGTGCAAGGCATCCGACAACAAGGCCAAACTACCTGAAATAAGTCCACCAATAATTTGCGACAACGTAATGGCCACATTCAAAAAAATGGAAATAAGCAGGTTCCTTCCCTTTAAATCGGGATGGGCATGTGAATGGCTATGATTGTGATGGTGGTGTGCCATGTTTTTTAGCTGCAGGGAATTTTCTCTATCCTACGTTCGTGCCTTCCACCAGCGAATTCAGTATTCAAAAAGGTTTCCACCATATCCAGGGCTTGGGGCATGGAAATAAAACGGGCGGGAAGACTTAAAATATTGGCATCGTTATGTTCACGGGCGAGTTGGGTAATTTCCTTGGTCCAACAAAGGGCTCCCCTAACTTTTTGGTGTTTGTTGATGGTCATGGTAGCACCATTTCCACTTCCACAAATCACAATGCCAAAATCTACTTTACCTTCTTCCACATCGGTGGCAACGGGATGGGTAAAATCAGGATAATCCACACTATCGGTACCATCGGTACCGTAGTTGAACACTTCAATTCCCTTAGACTTTAAAAGTCCAACAATAGCTAGTTTATAGTCGGTTCCGGCGTGGTCGTTTCCTATAGAAATTTTCATGGTTTAGGTATTTTGAGGATACCTAACAAAGGTACAACATCTTTCTTATGTGGTGGTGTTCATAAAAATCACCAAAAGTTTATATTCCATTAAAAAACAACCTATTAACAAAAGGTACGTTTTGTTCATTTTTTTAAGAAAAATAGAAGTAACTAAATTTTGTTATTTCAGAAAATGGATCAATTACAATTAATTTCCAATGTTGGTGCGAAATTCGATCAAAAATTAATCAACCACTTGAAAACAATTTATCCCAATAATTAACATTAAGTATACATTTACTTTTCAATAAATTGATGTTGAAAACGGTTATCAAAAATCGTGGATAACATTTCTAAAAGCTTGATTCTTAATTTTTTTTTAGGCTTATAAATTGTGAACAAGCTATTTTGGATGTTCAAAGCAAGATTTGCTTCAAAATTTTATTCCACATTTCAACAATACATCATCATCATCATTTTTTAAAATTTCAAAAAAGAAGAAAAAAGATAGTATTGGTTGTTGTTGATAAAAGAACGTATTGTTTGTGATTCTGGTATCAATCGTTGTGGGCCAAGAATTATAATTCGTATTTTTCAAAAAAATAAGGACGTAAATGTCAAAGAAAAAGAAGAGGGCCAAGGGTCAGCGGAAGAATGAGATAACGAAAGGCATTTTTACGGTTCTGGAAAAGGAACCTTCCAAAAGCTTCAATTACAAGCAAATAGCATCTAAATTAGATATTACAGATACCCAGGATAGAAACGAATTGATCAAACGCTTGGGCCAGCTGAAGGCCTCGGACCGCATTGCGGAAGTGGAACGCGGCAAGTATCAAAAGAAACCCACCTTGCATACGTATTTTACCGGTAAGGTAGATTTGACCTCCAGCGGAAATGCCTACGTAATCGTTGATGAACTGGATCAAGATATCTTCATTCCCAACAATAGATTGAACAAGGCTTTCCATGGCGATACGGTGGAGGTGTTCCTGAAACCTAGCCGGAAGGGGAAAAAACCAGAAGGTGAAATATCCAAAGTATTGGAACGTAAAAAGAGTTCCTATGTGGGTATTGTGGATAAACAGAAGCGCTTTGCTTTTGTAAGACCTACCGATTCCAGAATGTATACGGACATTTTTATTCCCTTGGATAAGCTAAAGAAAGCCGAAGATGGTGATAAAGTGTTGGTAAACTTGGGAGAATGGCCGGATGATGCCGAATCTCCATATGGAGAAATCGTGGAAGTACTGGGCAAACCAGGCGAACACAATACGGAAATCCACGCTATTTTAGCTGAGTACGGGCTTCCTTATGAGTTCCCTTACGAAGTGGAACAGTTTGCTAAAACGTTGGATACCTCCATCAAGGAATCTGAAATTGCCAAACGAAGGGACATGCGCGAGGTGCTCACCTTTACCATAGATCCCAAAGATGCGAAGGATTTTGACGATGCCCTTTCCTTTCAGAAAATGGAAAATGGCCATTATGAGATTGGGATCCATATTGCCGATGTTTCCCATTATGTGGAACTGGGTACGGTGTTGGAAGATGAGGCCTATGAAAGGGCCACTTCGGTTTATTTGGTTGATAGAGTGGTTCCCATGTTACCTGAAGTTTTGTCCAATTTGGCTTGTTCACTTAGGCCGAATGAGGAAAAATATACGTTTTCCGCTGTTTTTGAAATAGATGAAAAAGCAAAGGTGGTGGACCAATGGTTTGGCAGAACGGTCATTAATTCCAATGAACGGTTTGCCTATGAAGAAGCCCAACATATTATAGAAACAGGTGGTGCACAGATACCGGAAGAAATTTCCATTCGGGGTAATACCTATTCGGTATCTGATGAAATTGTGGATGCTGTTCTCACCTTTGACCGATTGGCCAAGATGATGCGCAAGGCACGTATGGATGCTGGGGCCATTTCTTTTGATAAGATCGAAGTGAAATTCAACCTGTCCGAAAACAACGAACCGGAAAGTGTCTATTTCAAAGAAGCGAAGGATGCCAATAAATTGATTGAGGAATTCATGCTTTTGGCTAATAGAAAAGTGGCCGAGTTTATCGGTAAGCAGAAAAAAACGTTTGTCTACCGGGTACACGACAAGCCGGATGAGGAAAAACTGATGGCTTTAAATGGCGTTATTTCCAGATTTGGACATAGTATCAACCTCAAGGATAGAAAGAGCATCAACAAGTCCCTAAACCAGTTATTGGAAGATGTTAAGGGCAAAAAAGAACAGAATTTGGTAGATACCTTGGCCATACGAAGTATGAGCAAGGCCATCTATACCACCGAAAATATTGGCCATTACGGTCTGGGCTTTGACTATTACACGCATTTTACCTCGCCAATCAGAAGATATCCGGATGTGATGGTACACCGATTGCTGCAGCATTATTTGGACGGTGGCCAGCAACCCAAGGCCGTTATTTATGAAGAAAAATGCAAGCATTCCTCGGATATGGAACTATTGGCCGCCAATGCGGAACGGGATTCTGTAAAATACATGCAGATCAAGTTTATGCAGGATCATAAGGACCAAGAGTTTTTAGGTGTGATTTCTGGGGTGACCGAATGGGGCATTTATGTGGAAATCATTGAGAACAAATGCGAGGGAATGGTCAGGATCCGCGATATTCGTGATGATTATTACATTTTTGATGACCGCCAATACGCCATAATCGGCGAACGTACCAAACGTATGTACCAGCTGGGTGATGAGGTGTATGTTATGGTGAAGGATACCGATTTATTGAAAAGGCATCTCGACTTTTCGTTAATCGGAAAAAGGGAATAATACTATTTTGGAATAAAATTTGTTATCCTTTTGAGAACCAAATTTTTATAACATGAAACAAATTACGCTTGTTATTATGTTTCTTACCCTTTCCGGTGTAATGGCACAGGAAAAAACCGTTACAAAGAGCCTACAAAAGTTTACAGATGTTAAAGGCTTTGATGGACTTGCCATTAATCTCATCAAGGGAAAAGAAAACAAAGCCGTGATTACCGGTGCCAATACGGATAAGGTGGCCATTGTTAACAATGATGGGGTACTCAAAATCCGGATGGAAATAGATAAAATCTTTAGTGGTTACCGCACCTATGTGGATCTTTACCATACCGAAGATTTGGTAGTAATCGATGTGAACGAGGATGCACGGATCAGTTCAGATGCCACTTATGTGCAGGATGTTTTGGAACTAAAAGCACAAGAAGGAGGCGAACTGGAAATCAATTGCCAGGTGGACCAATTGTTGATTAAAGCGGTTTCTGGTGGAAAGGTTTTGACTTCAGGTTTTTCCAATAACCAAGATGTGATCATCAATACAGGAGGTGCCTATACCGGACGTACCTTTAAAACCAAATTCACAACTATTAGTGTAAATGCAGGAGGTAATGCCGAAATTTATGCCACTGATTATGTAAAGGCAACCGTAAAGGCTGGCGGAGAGGTTCTAGTGTATGGTGATCCTAAAAAGATGGATGAACATACCTTGTTCGGAGGAAAAGTAAAAAGAGTAAAGTAAAGAATGATTGAAGATATCCAGGCAGCGATCCCTTTAGGATTTTTATTGAGCTTTATGATAGGCCCTGTGTTCTTTGTTTTATTGGAAACCAGTGCCACAAAGGGTTTTAGGGCAGGAGTTAGCTTGGATTTTGGAGTGATCATTGCTGATATTGTTTTTTTGATCATTGCCTATTTCAGTAGTTTTCAACTATTGGAAAATTTAAGCAATGAACCAGGGCTTTTTGTCTTTGGGGGAATGATCTTGTTGGTCTATGGCATTTTTCTCTTCATAAAAAAAGCAAAGAAGCGAGCCAATGTAAAGGCAACCAAAGGCACCTATCTTAGTCTTTTTGCCAAGGGATTTCTTTTGAATTTTATCAATATAGGTGTATTGGCCTTTTGGTTAGGGCTTATTATTGTGGTGGGTCCTAGTTTGGACAACGAACCTGATCGTATGGTTGTTTTCTTTGGAACAGTAATTTTGGTTTACTTCGGAACCGATCTTTTAAAGATCATTTTAGCCAAACAATTGAAACGGTATCTCACCCAAGAACGGATAGTGCTTATTAAAAAAGGGCTTGGAATTATATTGATTATATGTGGTATTGTTCTGATTACCAAAGGATTCATTCCAAGGGATAAATTTGATATAAAGAACGAGATAGAAAAAATAGAGAAGTTATAACAAAAAACCCAGCACTAAGTACTGGGTTTTGAGGCATCGAGCGGATTCGAACCGCTGTACAAGCTTTTGCAGAGCTCTGCCTAGCCACTCGGCCACGATGCCATTTCGGTTGGCAAAGCTATAAATATTTTATGAATTTTTAGATGGTAAAATATCTAAATAAGTAGTGCGATAACTTTAGCAAAAAGATTATCTTTGAGGCATCGGGTGGACTCGAACCACCATTGAAATCCTTGCGGGACTTTGTCTATCCAATTCGACCACAATGCCGTTTTCGTTGTAGACAAAATTAAAAAAAGTTTAACATTGCAGCCTTTTTGTAGGTTGCGGTTCATCGAGTAAATCGGAGTTTCACCGAAACACTCTCCACATCTCCGCCTATGGGCGGATTTATTTTTGCTACCTCTACCTCCACTTCCGAAACTTCATTAAGTTCTTCCAGAACACGGTCACAGATGCGTTTGGCAACATGTTCCAAGAGATTGGAACGTACCATCATCTCTTCTTTTACAATGTTGTTCAGGTGAACATAGTCCACAGTTTCATGGAGCTTATCGGATAATGCGGGTCTTTCCAGATTGGCGGCTATTTCAAGATCTACCCTATAGTCACTACCTATAAGCATTTCTTCTTTTAAACATCCATGATTGGAATGTATCCTGATGTTTTTTAGCTTAATTTTTCCCACGATAATGCCTTTAAAGGGGCAAAAGTAGGTTAAATGGGGCTAAATCAATACATACACCTACAGTTGCTGATTCCTTGAAAGAGGTCCATACCAACTGTAACTACGTGAGTACCGGTACTATATCCAAGGATTTCATTGGTAATGACCTGATAGGAATACCCAAAATAGAAATTGTTCTTTTTAAACCCGGCAATAGGTGCAATATATAAGGGTTCTCCCCATTGATCGTTCAAAAAACGATAGGTTAGGCCCACATAGTAGTAGTCCTCAAAATCATGAAAACGAAACTTGGCATTAAGGTCGGTAACGGAACGGCCATCACTTTCAAACCATTGGAAGAAAATGGAGGGTTCTATCTCCAACTTGCTATTCTTGTTCTTCATGATGCTGTACCCCGTATATGCATAATAGTTTCTAAGGGTATTGGGCTCAAAAGTAGGATTGAAGCGCTCCAAATTTTTGGGTAGGATGTTGGAGGCGTTCAAACTGAAATAAAACTTATCATAACGGTACAAAACCCCCAAATCAAAATTATGATTGGTAGTGGCCTTATCATCCGTGGGAAGCTGACCGTTGTTTTCGGTAAAATTCTCCACATCTATCCTAAACTGGTTAAAGTTATAGGAGATACCAAATGATAGAAAAATATCATCATACCTATCCAAGGTAAGGTGGTGGGCAAAAGAAACCCTGGCACCTCTTTGCTTGGTTTCCCCGTTACTATCATTGTACAACAACATTCCTATACCAGAACGGTTCCCGATCCTGGCGTCCGCGGCCAAGGTTTGGGTATCCGGTGCGTCCTTGATGCCTACCCACTGGGTAAGCCCGTTCAAACGCACCTTTATATGGTCCCCGATACCTGCATAGGTCGGGGACATGATAAAGGGGTTGTCTGCAATATATTGTGAAAGCTGAGGTATGGTCAACTCTTGTCCATTGGCACTAAGTGCCAAAATAAATAGGAGGACGGTTGAATATACTTTTTTGAACATGGGGTCAGCAGGTTAAGCGTTATTGTCGATACAGGGTAAAGTGGCCTACGAACTCTCGATCGTCAAGATCACCTTTCAGTTTAACTACATACCAGTAGTCGCCTGTTGGCAATGGTTTTCCATCGTAATCACCATCCCAACCTTGGCTATCTCGGGTCATCTCTTCCACTACTCTACCATAACGATCGTAAATCTTAATTAGTGCATTTGGGAAGCCTTCTAAATGCTCTGGTAGCCAAGAATCATTCAGTCCATCACCATCCGGTGTAAAGAAGCTTGGGAACTCCACATCAATAAATTCCATAAATATCTCAGCCTGAACCTCACAGCCGTTCTGATCGATAACGGTTACCGTGTAGGTATCGGTTCTGTTGATATAGAAGATATTGTCACTACCATTGTTATGATCGTTGAAATAGAAGGTGTATTCTTCCACTCCACCGTTGGCAACAGCAGAAATCTGGTTGATGACGTTGTTCTCCAATACCAATGTCAATGGTTCGTAACCCTCAATGGTAAAGTCGTAGGTGATCATACATCCATTGGCATGTGCAATGGTCAGATAATGGTCGCCCGGTGTCATATTTCTATAATCAGCGGTCAATTGCATATCCGCAGGATCGGTAGAATCCAGAGCGTACAATACATCAGCGGAAACAGATGGATCTTGGAACACAATGTTGAGATAATTATCTGGAATGTTACCGGTACACTCGTACATTGGGGTTACGGTGGCGGCCAAGTTTACGCCAGGTTCAATTTCCACGAACACATTGGTTTCGCATCCTTGGGCATCCCTGATGAAGACCACATGGGTACCAGCAGTCAAGTTTTGGAACAAGAACTGGTCTTGAACAAAATCTGCATCTGCATTGGAGTTCAACGCGGTTTCATAAGGAGCCGTTCCTCCGGTTACCTGCAATTCAAAGGAACCATCGGCACTGTTGTAACACACTTCGTGCATGATGTTCACCGCCTCGGCCTGAACAGGTTCTGGTTGGGTAATCTCAAACTGGAAGGTGATGAAACATCCATTCACATCCTGGGCGATTACATCATAAATTCCAGGCGCCAAATCGGTAAAGGTATTTTCTGAATCAAATTGATTCAAGTTTGGAGAAATGGCATAGAAAATCTGTCCGGTTCCTCCAGAGACTTCCACGGTAATGGTACCGTCGTTCATTCCTGAACAGGTAACATCGGTGAATTCTTCACGATCTACTTGCAATGGTGCAGGATCAACTATCAGGATTTCTGGAGACACGTCAACGCAATCCTCGCTGGTCACCCGTACATAATAGCTTCCGGCAGGTAACATGTTGAAGGTGCCACTGGTTTGTGGTCCAGCCAACAAGTTTGTCAAGGCGGCATCACCGAACAATTCGTAGTTGTAGTTACCTAAACCACCTGTTGCAGAAGCAATAATGGTAGCAGAAGCTTCTCCCATACAATTTATGAAAGCGGCGCTTTCGTCAATATTCAAAGTAAGCGGTGGAATAGGATCAATGCTGACTTGGTTGGAGATTTCAGCCTCACAACCGTTTGTGTCACGTACATAGAATTGATAAACCCCAGCACTTACCGTAAGGGTAACCGAGTTACCGCTCATTGGGGTAAAGCTGATATTATCGCTACTGTATTCGTATGAACCATTTCCTCCGGAAGCGGTCAATCGAATCTCGGCATCGTTAAGACAGGTCATTTCAGTTACCTGTACCAAAGAAGCCATTACTTCGGTTGGTTCATTGATGGTCACTTGTGGAGTTTCCAGACTACAGTTCCATCCATCGGATACGGTGATGCTGTAAATACCAGCAGCCAATCCTGTAAAGGTGTTATTACCCTGTTCGCCAGTAGTAAAGACGATGTTGGTTCCGGTTGCATCATAGATGTTCAACTGGTACACATAAGAACCTTCACCTCCAGCAACATTGTAAGCCCAAACAGCTGCACTATCGTCACCGTAGCAGGCCAAATCAATTGGTGCTGCATCAATATCGGCAGTGATCGGTAGTGGTTCGGTCAAAGTAAGCGAATTGTCCACCATTTCACATCCACCGTTATCGGTAACCCTAACTTCATAAGCTCCGGCAGAAAGTCCTGTGAACACATAACTGTTCACATTGTTTACTGTATACACTTGTGAAGTGGTAGTGTTGGTCAGTATGATGTCATAAGGAGCATAACCGCCCGTTGGGGCCACCAATATTTCCCCTTGGTCATTGGTACAGGTTACATTGGCCACTTCCTGTGGAACGAATGCCAATGGGCTGCTTGGGGACATAATGGTAATGGTATTGGAATCCTCGGCACAGAACGGATAACCGGTTTCGGTTACACGTACGAAGTAGTTTCCACCTACCAATGCAGGATCGGTGATGCTCAACGGGTTGGTTGAAGTATTTCCCGTTCCTACGATACCTGTTGTGGTTCCGTTGGCCATGAACACCTCATAGTTATAAGCACCGGTATAGCCAGTTACATTGATTTCCAAAGTACCCGCATCTCCAAAACACATGGCAGGAGAAGTAGCCGTGGCAGTAACGTCTATGGTATCATACGGAGGAATGGTATAGGCTACCGTGGTTATGTAACAACCGGTAGCATTATCCGTCACCCTGAAGGTATATGTTCCAGGAGCATACATCTCGAATGTAGCCGTGGTACTCGTTGGAGTACCTGTCAATGCACCATAGGTGTTTCCAATTGGCAACAGTTCAAAGGTATAGGTATTGGTTACATCACCATTATCGGTAACGGTCAACAATATTTCCTCGTAATTGGCACAACTAATAGCTGTTGTCTGGGTAACGGCAACACTGAACTTGTTGATAGTTGGTATCATCACAGAAGTTGTGGTGGTACAACCGTTACTATCCCTTACATACAAAGTGATGTTTTGATCAACCCCAGTATCCACAATAGCAAAGGTGTTAGCAGATTGGAAGGTTACATTATTCCTACTGTAGAAATATGGTCCCGTTCCACCAACCGGGCTAATGGTTACGGTTGAAGTGTTCACCGAATTGTTTGGATTACACACAAAATCCGTGGCTACGGCAGTAGCGGTCAAAAGGGCTGGTTGTCCAACAGTAACATCGAACGTATCCTCACAAGCCCTGCTAGAAATCACCCTTACACGGTAGTTATCCGCAGGAAGATTATCGAATACCAAGCTAGACTGTGCAAATCGGTACGGTGTTCCAAGGTTTGACATTTGGTAAAGCTCATAGGTATACAATGGATCAACCACGGTTGAAGGATCCATTACCACAGTCAAACTTCCATCTGAACCGCCAAAACAGTTTACATCGTCAATGGTTACATTGTTGATAACTGGGTCTACCTTGTCATCCAATTCTTGGGTAACTACATAAGTACATGGTGTAGCCGTATCATTATCCGTTACGGTGAAGGTATAAACTCCAGGCTGAATAAGTCCTGTGAATACACCCGTTGCATTGCTGGCAGTAGTAAATCCATCAGGATAAACCACATCAAATGTCAAGTTAGAAGAACCTCCACTAACATTGATGGTAATCTGACCTCCTGGATCAACAGTACAATCAATCGGTTTTACAACAGTTGAGGTTGCCGTCATGGCATTGGTCAACACTACTGGTCCAACAGTAGTAGTACAAGACCACTGATCAGCGATCAATACCTCATAAGAACCAGCGCCCAAGTTTGAGAATATCGGGTTGGTCTGTGGAGATCCAACGTTGGAACCATTGCGGATCAACTGGTAGGTATAGTTGCTACCTTGACCACCTGCGGTACCTACCACTTCAATCTCACCTTGAAGGTTGGTACAGTTTTCTTGGTTGATCTGTAATGTGGCCGTAATAGGCGTTGGATCTACCAAAGTAACGGTATCAACCATTTGGGAACATCCACTTGAGTCAATGACCCATACTTCATAAGTTCCTACAACCAATCCAGTGAAGCTTGGGCTGGCAACGTAATCACCAGGACCAGTTGGACTGGTGGTTCCCACATAATAGGAATATCCACCCCATCCACCGGACACATTGGTCACCTGGATTTCGCCATCGTTACCCAAACAGGTAATGTCGGTTACCACGGTTGCTCCTGTAATGGCAGCGGCAGGTCCAGCAATGTTGAACGATTCACTGTACACACAGGCAGAACCTGGAGGGTTGGTATCGGTCACTTCAATATAATACGTACCAGCCGCAAGACCAGTGATGGTAAAGCTTCCATCGGCATCAGATCCGGTGGTCATCACGTCATCGGCCAAGTTGGTCGGCGTATTGTTGATATCGTAATAAAGCGTATAGCTGGTTGCACTTGCGTAGGTTACGCTAGAACCGTCAACCAAATTCAACTCTACTGTTCCATCGGTATCCCCAAAACAAGTGATATTGGTAGTACCTACAACGATTAGATCTAATACTTCTGGGTCAGCCACTTCGTGGGAAACAGTAAGGATACAACCCGTTACGGTGTTTCTCACCTCAAAGTAATGCACGCCAACAGAAAGACCAGTAAAGCTGCCAGATGCTTGGAAAGTACCAGAAGGCAATTCCCTAAATTCATAGTTGGCAGGATCCGTGGTTGAGTTGGTGATAGAGCCAATTGCGGTGATGGTGATATCTTCACCCGTTACACAAGTGGCAACGGCATCCACAGCAATGTTTGCAGAGTCCAAACTATCAAACGGAGCTATTACGGCCGTGGTAGTTCCCAAACAGCCATTTTCATCATATACATTGATGGTATAGCTACCCCCGTTGATGTTGGTTTCCGTATATACAGGGTTACTGCCAGATTGCACCACTACAGAACCGGCATCATTGATAAATTCATAGATCACATAGGTTCCACTACCTCCGGTGATGGAAGCAGTATCTATGGTAATAGTGGCATTATTGGTGTTGTTACCCGCGGTACATCCGAATTCAACAACTGTTGGAGCAGGAACCACAATGGCAGCAGGCTCGTTGATGATGATATCGAAAATATCCACAAAACAGCTGTTAGATCCTACACCACGAACGCTGTAAGTACCAGCTGGAAGGTTTTCAAAAGTAGTACCGTTCAACACGGCGCCAGCTGGCATTGGGCTAAGCGTATAGGTCAATGGATTGATTCCGTTGTCAATTTCAGTAAGGGTAATGCTACCATCACTTCCACCAAAACAGCTCACATCCATATGGGTTTCTGTAAAGGAAGGCAGCGGCGCATCTGGCACATCAATTGTGATGGTCTTGGAACAGTTTGGCGGAGCAGTGCCCATATCAAAAACAATAACGTTATAACTACCAGCCGCTGCGGCACCCGTCCACGTGAATGGATTGGATGGAAGTACACTTCTTACCTGGTCGTTGGTTCCCGGACCATCTATCATGTATTCGTAGTTACCAGAACCAGCAATAACGGTTATTTCAATTTCTGCGTTGGCGGCGGAGCCTGGCTCACAATCCAAAGCAACGGTTTGAATGGCGGTAAATTCCAAAGGAGCATGGACCGTAATCGTGTCAGTATCCATACATCCATTGCTATCAAGGATGGCAACATTATAAGTTCCTGGAGCTACATTGTTGAATACGCCACCATTGTCAACATAAGTTGCTCCTCCATCCAAAGAATAGAAGATTTGTGCGGCAGCACTTGTAGCATTAATGGTTACCGAAATTGGGGTCGAACAGTTGTCAATTACAACACTGTCAATGGTTGGGTTTGGCGTTAAGGTCAGTGGCACAGTTCCCAAATTCACTCCACAACCAAATTGGTCTTCCATGGTGATATCGTAGTTTCCTGCAGGTGAATTGGCAGGAATCTCGATTGGGTTATCGGAAGTTGAGGTAATGGTCGTAAATCCGACAGGACCGGTTACGGTGTAGGTATAAATGCCTCCGCCGCCAAGTGGGTTTTGGATCTGTATCAATCCAGGAGCATCACAAGTGATGTTCTGAAGCACGACTGGAGTTCCCGTTAAAGGATCCAATTCTATTAACAGTTCATTTTCCGTAGCACCCACACAACTGTCAACGTTGCTTCCATCAACCTCAATTACTTCAATATAATAGTTCCCGGCGGGTAATCCTGTCAATGTAATATCTTGTGGGGAAGAGTAGGGAACAATGCCGCTACTACTCACCAAAACAGGGGAACCAGAACTCATGTCGTAGAAGTTCCATCTGAATTGTGTTTCAAATGGGGCTTGGTTATCAGTTACAGTATAGGTAATGCTTCCGTTGCTCAAACCAAAACAACTTGGGGTAATCGTTGAGGTGATTTCCAATGGAACGGTAATCAAATCATTAACGTTCACATTACTTTGTCTAACACATCCTCCACTATCCCTTACATAGAAAACATAAGTTCTACCTGGAACTAAACCTGTCCATTGGTACATACCATGTCCTGCGGTTACGGGGTTGCCCAAATTGTCAACACTTCCACCGGCATTCCAGGTGGCGGTTGCGGGATTAAAATTTGCCGGATCATCAGAATAGGCATAATCATATCCAGGTGAACCTTCAGAACCTTGAACGGTTACTTGTAACTCATTACAATTTACAACCAAGGCAGAAATGGTGATATCCAAATCATCCAAAGGATATGGAATAATAAATGGAGGTAAATCCGTCTGACAAAGGGTGTTCCCCAGTCCGTCCACGGTTCTCATGGAAGGATAAACGGTATCGCCTGAATTGTAACCTGTAAATTGATCAGATACACCGGGGTTGGAGTTATCCCCAATCCAAGTGGTACCACCATCGGCACTGAATTCAATGGTGCCCAAAGTTGTTGGGTATCCGGAGAAGCCAAAACCAAAATCGTTTGGATCACCGGTACAGGTTGCAGGGGTGATTCCCGCTACAACTCCGGTCAATTCATCAGGATTATTGATGGTTTGGGTATCTGTTATGGTACAACCTGCGGCATCGGTTACATTAATGGTATAGTTACCCGGCATTAAGTTGTAATATGTTCTGGTTGAGGCCAGTACATTGGTATTGGTTTGGTTGGAAGCACCTCCATTGTCCAAATCGATGATTTGGATGGTGTAAGGGGCCAAGCCCGAAGTGATGTTTACCAAAATAGAACCCGTTCCATCATGACATTGTGGGTCAGTTGGGGTAACGGTCATGGTCAGAGGTACTCCAGGATTAACGGTCACCGTTTCCATATATTCACAATATGGAGCAGTAGCAGAATTATCCCTTACGTACACATCATAAGTACCATCATTTCCGGTAGTTACAGAATATACATTAGATGTTGTGAACAGACCTGTTGGGTCTCCTCCCGTCAATACGAAAGCATATTGCAAAGTAGGCGAACCTCCAGAAGCGGTTACTGAAATACTACCATCGGCACATGTAGAAATATCCACTACTTGCACTTGGGCAACCAAGGCATCCACAATGGTCACGTTCTGTTGTACACCAAGACATCCGTATTGATCACGAACGTCGATAGTGTAGGTTCCGGCGGTCAAGTTTCCATAGGTAAAGCTAGTACCGGTTGAAGGTGTTGGGGTCATCCAAGGACCTCCGTTCAGGCTAAATTGATAGTTTCCGTTACCACTGGTCACATCCACTTGAATACTTCCATCATTGTTTCCGCTATAACAAGCGGTTGGCGTAGTGGTAAATACAATTGGGGTTGGGGCCACAACGGTCATGACCGTGGTAACATCCTCACACAAATTGGTATCTCTTGCCCTAACCACATAATCTCCGGCAGTAAGGCCGTTGAAAACGGTTGAAGATTGGAAAGCCACCAATATACCGCCAACACCATCTTCCAATTGGTACTGATAGGTTGGGGTTCCTCCCGTGGCAGCTGCCGTAATGACGGCCCCTCCGTTGGTACAGGTTAATTGCGTGGTAATGGAAGCCGTAACGTCCAACACCGCAGGTTCTGTCAATGTTTGGTTGAGCACCACGGAACATGCAGGATCCCTAAGGTCTACAATGGTGATACTATGGTTACCTGCCGCTAATCCATTTACGGTTATCGGGCTGGCAAATTGGGCCGCAGAAACGGCACCACCATCCACTTGATAGGTAAAACCGATAGCAGGGTCAAAATTTTCAGCTTCAAAAGTGATGGAACCATCAGCCGCGCCGTTACAAGTAAGATTGGTGAAGTTGGTAATGGCAGCATCAAAAGCATGTCCGTCTTCCACGGTAACGTTCAAAGTCAAGGACTCTGTACAAACTTCAGGGGTCTGGAACGCTTCAATATCATCTATAGCGATATCGTTTCCGCCAGTTACGGCAGAATTGGTTCTGATAACAATATCAAGATTGGTGTTGGCACCCGGATTAAGGGTTACGGTGTAGTTTTGCCAGTCGTTGGCACCATTATTTTTAGGAACATTTCCTGTAGTGGTACTGGCGATAACGGTTCCGCCACCATCTACCAACTGAATGTCGATATCAGGATCGGCACCACCTGTTCCATTTCTCAACAGGTTGAAGGCCCAAAGGGAAATGGTAATGTCCCTGTTGGGCACTACTTCAATATTTCTTTTAGCGTAAATTATCCCATTAGGACCTACAGCACCGCCTACGTTCATGGCCAAGAACCTTCCATTGGCCAAGCCAGAATGGTCATTTGGGCTTAACCATGTACCATAAGGATTCACAATGGTCTGGGTAACAGAGTATTCCCCATCTTGAATGTGGGTATCTATACCCCAACCACATGAATTTACGGCCCCATTTTGAGGTTCGTAGCAATAGGCCGGATCTACTTCTGGTATACTGGTATTTGGACCGGTTCCGAAAGTTTCCAACAACAACACACTGGGAGTTGGCGCAATATTGCTGGTATAGTTTACCGTAATGGTATGACTGCCAACGGCTACATCTGTAAAAATGTTGGATGTATTGGGCGTGTTAGGGTTACCATCAATTTCGTAAGTGTAGTCAAAGTCAGTGCTGCTAGGAGTAACCGTAATTGTACCGTCACCATCACACTCATAATCAATAGATGTAGTTGCTGTTGGAGGGGTTGGTTCCGGATCAATGGTAACCGTCATAGGATAGCTACACAAGTTGGCATCCCTAATGTAAAGGGTATGTGTGCCAGGTAGCAGGTATCCAATGGAACTGGCACCATAAGTGGAACCACCATTAAAGCTATATTCATATGGAGCGGTACCTCCGATGGCATTGGTAATCCTTACCTCAGCACCCATTCCTGGGTAACATTCAGCAAGAGCGGTAACCGCAGCGGAAGCAGAAAGCGTCAAAGGTTCGGTTATGGTATAGATCTGGTTTACCACACAATTGTTGGCATCCCTAACCCGAATGTTGTAACTACCAGCAGGTTGATTTACAAACGTGTTGGAAGTCTGATACGTTGCACCATTGTTAATGCTGTACGTATAAGGTGCTTCGCCTCCAGAAGCTGTAATTGTAATCTGGGCTTGAGATTCTCCACTACATAATATACCAGTGTCCACCACAGAAATCACCAATGGAGGATCTTGTGTAATCGTAATATCATAAGTTGCCTCACAATATCCTGAAGCACCACCATTATCTCTTACATAAACATCGTAATCTCCAGCACCTGTAACGGATACTGGGTTTGTAGTTGAAAAATCCCCGGCGGTTGGAGCAACACCATTGGCCACAACGGCATACACATAGTTTCCATCTCCACCTGCAGCTGTGATGGTCACATCGGTATCGGTGGTACAAGCTGTAATATTTGGAGCCGAAGCCACAACACTCAATTCAGGATCAATGGTAATGGTCTCGGAATCGAAACAGTCGTTGCCATCCCTTACAGAGATGGTATAGGTGCCAGCACCCAATCCAGTGAACACATTGCTGGTTCCATAAGGACCTCCATTTAAGCTGTATTCGTAGTTGCCATCACCACCTGAGGTAACGTTTGCAGTAAGGGTCAATCCAACAGCATCGTCAAAACAAATATCATTGGGAACAATGGCCAAAACCGGGGCCACCGCTTGAATAATGTCAAAAGTATCCGTGAACACACAACCATTGGCGTCTGTTACGGTAAAAGTATAGGTTCCACCAATGTTCAAATTGGCATATAATCCATTGGATTGTGGACCTGTAAGTACGTAACCAGCAGGGGCATTTGTAATTTCGTAGGTATAACTTCCCCATCCTCCGGAAGCCACAATGGAGGCATCACCATTGGCAACACAGGTAGGCTGATTTACAGTAACAGGAGCCGTAATGGCAGCTGGTGGAGCCGCAATGGTCACATCCGCTGTATCGGTACAGGTTGTAAAGTTATCGGTTACCGTAATGGTATAAGTACCTTCGACCAATCCAGTCAATGAAATGGTACCGTTGGTTTGTGCACTTCCGGAGAAGTTGGCAGGACCAGTTATGGTATAATCGTAATCGGTGTTAAAGCCTGCAACAGTGTATAGCAATTCACCATCACTGGCCCCAAAACAGGTTATATTTCCTATCAATTGACCCACCACAGAAATTTCGGTAACAGGATCAATCGTGAAGGATTCGTCATAAGAACATCCGTTTGCGTCGGTAACACGGAACATATAGGTATCTGGTGACAAACCGGCAAAAGTGGCATTGTTTCCATTGTTCACAGCACTTCCGGCAGGTGAAATAATTTCATATACCAAACCAGGTGTTCCGCCAGTAGGTGTTACCGTTACATCGGAAACAAATGTTGGACAGATTGGATTGGTGGCCGAGAAACTCAAATCCGTTGGTGGATCCAAAGGATCGATAGTGATCGAATTGGTCACGAAAGTACATCCGTTGGCATCCCTTAAGGTGATGCTGTATGTTCCATCAGTTAAGTTGGAGAACGTTGGAGAGGCACCAAAAGTGACCCCGTCAATACTATATTGATATGGGGCAGTACCGCCAACAACATTCTGCGCTTCAATAATGCCATCTTGCAAACAGGTATAGCCCTGTACCAATACCGCATCGGCATCCAAAGAAAAAGAAGGTGCAGAAATGGTATGATATTCAAAATAGTCGCAGGAAGCACTTCCTTTACGTTGGTTGATGACCACTACATAATCGCCACTTGCCAAACCAGGGAAGTTTCCGGAGGCGTTGGTCGCCAAAGCATTGGCATAGTTATAGTTGTTTTCGTCAAAGCCGGTTGCATCAAACAGGTAATAGGTAAGTTGGTACCCATTGCTGTTCAGTAAGTTGAACGTTATGGTTCCGGTTGTATCACCATAACACAACACATCGGTTGTGGAGGTTGCATTGAAGTCGGCAGCAGGCCTGAACTCAATGGTTACGGTGTTTGATATATCATAGCAGTTATTCCTATCAACAACGATGAAGGTATACTGTCCTGGATCGTAGATATCAAAAATTTGGCTGGTCTGGAACGCCGAAGCAGGAACAGAAGTAACGTTCGGATACGAAATAATGGTGTTTCCACCGTCATCCACATAGGACCAAATGGCATAAGTGTGAGGTGTTTTTCCTCCTGTGGATTCCATCAAAATGTTACCTTCCTTACATGTGATGTGCTGGGACACCCTTGCAGTAAGTTCAAGATCGGTTAGATCATTGATGGTGATTTGTTGGGTATAGGCACAACCGTCATCGGTGGATACTGAAATATCATATACGCCATCAGCAAGGTTTTCAAAGGTGTAGTTGTTATCGGTTGATGGTCCGTAGGTGTCCACCACTGTTCCGCCCAAAGAGACTTCATAATAGTATTGAGGCTCTACATTGAGCACCGAAATGGATATCTCGCCCAAACCGTTACAATCGGTGTCTTTGGAGGTTACATCAACTTGAAAATCCCTTTCCAAGATTCCGATGTTGTCCAAAACGAACACACAACCATCAGTAACCCCCTGTTGTCTCATTTCCACCATGTAAGCACCATTGTTGGCAATGTCAAAACTTGGGCTGGTTTGATAAGGAAACAATATGGCACCTGTGGTTTGATTGCGCAACTGGAACTCGTAGGTCAACGGCATGTTGGTGACCGTAATGTTACCGGGAGTGTTACAGATAATATCGCTAGAGTTGTATTGTGGGTCTAGCGGGTTTTTGTAAATATTGAAATAGAACCTCGTGAAACATCCATTTTGATAGTTGATCACCAAGCGGTATTGTCCTGAATTGGAGGCCAAAAAGTCGTTTCCGGTATCAACGGTGTTCCAGGTACAGCTTGCATTGGTGTTGGAGCAACCATCGGTAACCGCAGCACAGCTGGCTTCGTCCAATTGTTGCCAAACGATGCTGGTGGCATCTGGAATGTTGATTTGAAGCAACTCGGTATCGTTCAAACCACAAAGGAAGATTTCTGGGGTTTCGCTACCGTCATTTGGACACACGATCACATCCCCATCAATAGTGTTGGAGGTGTCATTGATCAATGCCGTAATGGGGTTGGATTGTACCGAACCGAACAGGGTAACCACAATGGTCTCCTCAAAATCTTTACATGGGTCGGCAACCTGTTTGTCAACGATATAGGTTCCGACTTCGGTAACCAACATGGTACTTGGGTCATTGTCAGAATCGGCATCGGTAATCACGGTATCTGTGCCAACATCAATTTGGCCGTTTCCGTTTTCGTCCCTGTACCAAATGTAATTATCAAAATTGTCTCCGGCATCCAACAATACATTGTCACCACAAAGTTGCACTGTTCTGCTGAAGTTACAGGCACTTAGGTCATCCAACAAAAAGTTGGTGGCGCCTGGCGTACCAAATCCACAACCATCAAAGTCGGAAACACTGGGGTCGTCCGTAATCTGGGCAGTATTGATAGCTCCTTGATAGGTGGAATACGCCAAGTTTTGGATGATATCCGTACAGGCATCAATAAAGTCGAAACAGTTTTCTGCCACTTGCACACGCATACGAATGGTAGCGGCAGGATCACCCTCCTCAACAATGCTGTTCGGAATGGTAAATACAATGGTCCGGGTAGATGGATCATAAGTATAGGTGACACCGGCAGGCATGGTAATACTGGACTCATCCAAAGTTACGTTGATGGGCAGTACGTCCCTGATGGTATAATTGATGGCGTCATCATTACCCACGTTCTGGAATCGAAGCACATAGTCCAAATATTGGCCCAAATGAACCCCTTGTCCGGTAATGTCGTTACCCCCAATGTCCTCTACGGTTTTGGCCAAGTTCATCAAAGGTTCAATAATCTCCACATCCAAAGAGGTGAAGAAAATATCATATTTATCTTGGGTTGAAGATGCCCGTAGTGTTGCTCCCGTCTCGTCGTTCGGGATTACCGTTTGGTTGGGGTTGGGAATGGTAAACAGGTCCACGTCCCATCCCAAAGTGTTGGTACTGTTTGGGTTACGGGTGGTTACGATGGAACCTTCGTTGGTAATGTTACTGTTAAAAAAGTTGTTGGATGGATTGACCGTGTTGGACAATGTAGTAAAGGAACCATTGCTGTTGGCCCTAATGGCTAATTGGTCACCAGTAATACGGTTGTCCCCTTCCAAGGCGGCAACACCCAATTTGGCGTTTACCGGAAATGGGGCTGGCAATGTTGTGAACCCGCTAAAGGGGATATCTACAGTCTGTCCGGATTTGATACCGGCATACCCGTCAAAAGTAGTGATATATTTACCTGGAAATGTGGGGTTTTCATATACTACCACCAAGGACCAACCCCCAGAGATACCTCCGGTAATGCTGCTGCCGGAACTGGCACGTACGTTGGCCACAAAATATTCTCCATCAGGATTAGGAAGTGCTGTTAATAAAGAAGTTACATCCTTATAACAGGCATAGGGGCTGTAACTGCCAAAATCGGAATCGTTGTATCCATCAAACAGGATTTCATCCGCAGTAAGGTTTACATAAGAACCGCCCGGAACTTGGAATTTTACTTGGTTGAAATCACTTCGGTTAGTTTCTTTATAAACGGCTGACCAATACAGTCCGGCATATCGGATCAATGAACAATCTGAATCGGGAACCGTTAATGTGGCGCTACTCGAACTAAAAGTAGTGGGGTCACTATCAACATCAATATATTGCATGTTGAGGTTATCATTGTAGGACGAGTTGCTCCCTGTAGAGTTGTATGGGTCTTCGGGATCACTACTATTCGTATCCCGGTTCACTATATTGTTGGCAATAAAGGTAAGATCACCCTTAAGTCTGTTTTCATAACGGACTTCAAAGTTGTTCTTTACCTGAGCCTCACCCGTAACATAAAACAAGAGAATACAGGCGGCAATGCCCCATCTGAGTAGAGATTGTTTCATAGGTTTGGTTGCTATGCGGTTGTGTTTGGTTTAACTCGCATGATCCACATGTCGTCATCATACGAGGCGTTTAGTTTGGAGTAGTAAGAGGTTAGGGCGTTGCCCCAAGTTTCATGTTTCTTGAGGTATACATATCGTAGACCGTCATTAGGATTAACAAAATAGCTTGCATTTAATCCTCTGGCATTCAGTTCTTTTACAAAGTATCTGGCATTGGATGAGCTTTCAAAAACACTGGCGATAATGTAAAAGCCGGAAGGAAGCCCATCAATGGAGGCCGTCTTCACGGACATATTCATTTTTCCATGGCCCAATACGGCATTGGCCACATTTTTGGACAATACGGAATTATCATATTTTGAGCCGGCATTGTTGGCAACTGCGGTATTCAATCCACCGATGGTTGCATCGGTTCCGCCATTTACGTTCATGATCCAGGCATCACCTTGGTACTTACCGTCCATTTTGGTGTGGTAGGCGTTCAATGCCTCTTTTTTGTTCCCAAAATCACCAATATACACGTAGTTAAGCCCGTTCTTTGGATTTTGGAAGTAATCCGCATCTAAACCTTGGGCCCGTAGTTCTTCTACAAACTGATCTACATTTTTGGGATCCTTGAACACATTGGCGATCAAATAATGGCCGCTTTCTACATTGGGAACACTGTGTGCCTTAAAGTAGGCGTTGTTGGTTTTGGGCGCGGTGGTCCTGAATGTATTATCCTTGTTTACAGGAGTTTGCGCCAAACGGGCATCATTTTTATTCTCATTGATCTTGATGACTTTTTTGGTTGAGGTGCTGTTGCTCAAACCATGGTTGGCCAATGGTTGGGTTTTTCTGGAGACTACATCAGCAGTATCCATATTGGCAAAATAGACCTCTTTGGCTTTCTCCTCAAGCTCTGGGTTTTGGCCGCGGGTCTCACGCTGTACCATCTTCATGACGGTTTCGAAACGCCTTTCAAGATCCTGTTTTCTATTGCTTTCGATGGAATCTTGACGCATCAACAATTCATCCAAAATGGCATCGTTTTCGGCCAGTTTGTCCTTTAGTTGTGCAATTTCAAGATCCTTATCAGTAATATTTAGACTGTCTTGGGGAACACTTTCTTCATTGGAAACCAAATCCTCGTTTTCATCTTCAAACATCACACGATCTTCGGTCAAGTTGGGGGTAAATGAGTATGCGAGTGAAATTTCATGGGTTACCCCAAAGTTTTCAAATTCGTTGCTCAATCCTTTTTCAACCGTATAACCCAATGAAATGTTCTTGGTCAGGTTAAAACCAAGCCCGGCAGAGGCTCCATAGTAATCGTCATAACCTCCTTGAACCCAACCCAATTTTGGAAGGTCAAGAATAAGGTTTCCGCCAAGTACCAGGTTTTGGTCCCCCACTTTTCTCACCCTTGCCAAAGGCATCAACCGGGCGCGTTCCATAATACCCGCACCATTTTTAAACTGATGGGTATATTGTAGGTGACCTGAGTAGGTTTTATCGGCGAATTCAGTTACCGATTCGCTATTTTTCAGGTTGTAATCAAATAGGTTTTCAGCAAATCCACCAATATCAAAGTTCCCGAAAGAAAAGTTGAAACCAGGCTGGAATGTTACCAATGAACTTCCTTCAAGCGTACTTAGGTAAGGATCCACATCAACAGAATTGATACGGTCTTGGTTAAGTGCACTTTGGTAGTAACTCACGTTGGCACCAAAGGTGAAGGTGCTCTTAGGGCTCAAACGTACCCCATAAGCATAGTTGGCATGCACACCAAAATTGTTGAAAACCCCCTCCCTATTGGTAAAAAGGCTTACCCCTACACCGCTTCTATCACTAACCCTACCACTGTAGCTCAAGAAGTACACTTGGTTGTTATCATCAAAAGATACCGATTGGTTCCTGTGGAACAAATTGATATAGGATTTGTCCTCACGCACCGTAGAAAACGTTGGGTTGATCAAGAACCTGTTGAATTTCAACAAGTTTTGAGATGGAACGTTATAGGGTACATACGGATCCTCTTCCTGTCCGCGAACTCCGGAGAAGACAAGTAGCAAGATGAATGTTAGTAGTAGTAGAGGTTTTTGGGTTTGCATTGCTGTTTATTTGATAACAGTGATGGTTCCTTGTTTCAGGCTTTTTCCACCACGTGTGATCTTATAGTAAAAGATCATACTCTGTTTGTTGAACGTTGTGGTGGACTGTGGCCAGTTGTTCTCATAGCCTGCTTGGCTAAATACCTGTTCTCCCCTTTCGTTGAAAATGGTAACGAGAACGTTCGGGTCTCTTGAATAGGTGTTGGGCAATACCCATAGATCGTTGATACCATCACCATTAGCGGTGATTACGTTAGGGATGGCGAACATATCTCTATAGGAAACGGTTATTACTTTGCTTACGGTACAGGTTCCAAAGCTGGCCACTAATAAGTACTGACCTTCGGTTTGGAAACCATAATAATTATCTGTTGATATCAGGTTGTTACCAGCATCATACCATTCATAGGAATCGGCACCACTTGCGGTGATAGTTCCCGTTTCCCCTTCAATGATGACAAGGTCACTGGATTTATCCAAAACCAACAAGGAAGCATCAAACGGAGTGATGGTCACTTGATTGGATATTATAGGACAATCATTGCTGGTGATAACCAATTGATAAACGCCAGGTTGACCAACTGTTAAACTCGTTGATGAACTGTCTACAACGGCGCCATCCTTTTTCCAGGTAAAGGTTTCGCTGCTTAGATCAATGGAGCTTTCCAATACAATGGCATCTCCTCCATCACAGTAAACCGTTCCGTTTGAAGTGATGACAAGGCTTTGGTTCGACGCCAATTTTAGGTCTAGATTGTTAGAAACCGCATTGAAGGCATCAATGGTTCCAGTTAATTGGTAGGTTCCATTTTTGGTCTGATCGGAAACGGTGATAGTCTTGGCAGTTTCGCCGCTGATATTGGCTCCGTTCCATTTCCATTGATAGGTAAATGAAGCTTGTAGATCCGCGGTAACATTCGTTTTGGCACCGTTGTCACTTACCGCATTGATAGTGGTAAGGCTTAGGGTAGCATCCGTATTTTCACAAGAAGTATAAGTTCCCACAAAATCCACTACAAACTCAAAGGAATCCGGGGATACAATGGTTGTAATGGCAGATGATTTTGGAGCGGAGGAACAAGGTCCGCCGTTTTCGGTCACTTCTGCATAATATTCTCCGATGGCGTTTACTACAACCGAGCTGTTGGTTGCTCCAGAAATCGCGACACCATCCTTATACCACTGATAGGTAGGTGATGATGCGGTGGAAGAAACGGATAATGTTTTGGATTGTGAAGGTAACAACACAATGTTCTCGGCATTTTGAAGGGTCACTTCAAAATCGCCGGCACTGGTTACAGTTACCGCAGCTGATTTTTCAATACAAACTCCAGTACCACTAATTTCTACGGCATAAGAGCCTTCAAACCCAGCGGTGTTGGCATTTACGGTATAGGAACTTCCTTCAACGGTTGGTCCGCTAACCACAACATTATCTTTGTACCAAGTATATTTATAGCCCATTCCTGTAATGTTGGCTTGCAACATTTGGGAATCTCCAGGACAAATCTGAATGGCGCTACTGCCTGTAATGGCAATTCCCGCACTTGTTCCGGTTGTAATTTCTATGGTATTGGACAACGTATTGGCAGAACCTGAACAAACAGAACCGTAATCCAGTTCCACATAGTACATGCCGGGATCGGAAACGGTGATGCTTTCCGACTTTTCGGCCAATAGGGTGCCGCTACGGTACCAGTTGTACAAATAGGAACTAGCATTAGGAATGTTGTGTGGTTTAAGGGTTACTGAACCACCACCACAAAGTGAAATCTGTCCTCCAGCCGGAATTGAACCACTTCCATTTTCGCTGATCAACAACGGGGAATTGTAGTCAATATAGTACATGGAGAACGCATCGGAAGCCGGACTTGTCTTGGCGGGATACGTACTTCTTACCCTAAACTTGAAATTTTCGCCCCTAATTTCTGTTGGTAGGGCAAATTGGAACTCAAAGTCGAAAGTAGTGTTCTTATCGCTTACCCGTGCCAACTCAACAGGGTTGCTGAAGTAGCCGTTGGCATCAGAAAGCTCTAGGATAAATTCGTTGTTGGAAGCCACCAATGGTGGGTTCCAGGTAAAGTTCACAAAATACTCATTGAAGCTGGCGGAGGCACATGCGGCCGTCCAAGCTGAGTTACCCGCTAGGTTTGGGTTATCCGCAGCAGTAGGTTTGTTCAGCACTTGGGCCTTTGCACCAGTTCCCAATAGGAGCAAAAAGGCCAAGGCCAAAAACGGAATACCATAGGTTGAACTTCTTTTTTTCATCACCGTTAGTTTTTAAGAGGTTATGGGCAATAATGCCCTGTTAGTTTGTGCCCCTTAATGTGTTTGTTCTTCGCAACGGTTCTCAGGCGTTACGATTCCATATAGTATTCCAATAACAAATATGTTCCGAATTTCGTCGAACGGAAAGATATTGTTGTGGGTGACGCCAAAAGTGTTGTGAAATGGCGTACTTTGTATAGACTATAGCACAAATAATAGCGTTGAACAGTTGATTTTGCTACATTTGCGCTTCAAATTTTGAATATGGCGGAAGAAGTTAAATCGCTGAATTTTATAGAGCATATCATTGAAGAAGATCTTAGAACGGGGTATGAAATGAGCCAATTGAGGTTCCGTTTTCCACCTGAACCGAACGGGTATCTTCACATTGGTCATGCCAGCTCCATTTGTCTCAATTTTGGATTGGGATTGAAATATAATGCCCCTGTAAACCTTCGTTTTGATGATACAAATCCTGCAAAGGAGGAAAAGGAATATGTGGATGCCATCAAAAGTGATGTGGCTTGGTTGGGCTATGAATGGGATACGGAATGCTATGCATCGGATTATTTTCAGCAGTTGTACGATTGGGCAGTTGAGCTGATAAAGGATGGAAAAGCCTATGTTGACAGCCAAACTTCCGAACAAATTGCCAGTCAAAAGGGAACCCCAACGGAGCCCGGTAGCCATAGTCCATATCGGGATCGTTCAGTGGAAGAAAACCTTCGCCTATTTGAGGGCATGAAAAACGGGGATTTCAAGGAAGGAGAACATGTGCTTCGTGCCAAGATCAATATGGCTTCATCCAATATGTTGATGCGTGATCCTGTGATGTATCGCATACTTCACAAGGCACATCACAGAACAAATACCGATTGGTGTATTTATCCTATGTACGATTGGACACACGGCGAAAGTGATTATATTGAACAAATCTCGCATTCCCTTTGTACGCTGGAGTTTCTACCTCACCGAGAGCTTTACGATTGGTTTTTGGACCAATTGGTATCAACAAAAAAATTACGCCCAAAACAGCGTGAATTTGCCCGTAGAAATCTGAGTCATACAGTAGTGAGCAAGCGTAAATTGCTACAACTGGTAGAGAGTGGCGTGGTTGCTGGATGGGACGATCCAAGGATGCCCACTATTTCTGGATTAAGAAGAAGAGGCTATACTCCGGAATCCATCAAGAATTTTGCGGACACTATTGGAATTGCTAAACGTGAAAATGTGGTAGATGTATCCCTTCTTGAATTTCATGCCAGGGAACATTTGAACAAAATCACCCCAAGGGTAATGGCAGTTTTGAGTCCTTTAAAAGTGGTCATCACCAATTACGAAGAAGGCAAGGAAGAATGGTTGGATGCCGAAAATAATCCCGAGGATGAATCCGCTGGCTTTAGAAAAGTACCTTTTTCAAGGGAGTTGTATATTGAACAAGAGGATTTTAGAGAAGATGCCAATAGAAAATTCTTTAGGTTAAAGCTGGGTGGCGAAGTGCGATTGAAGAATGGTTACATCATTCAGGCCAACAGCTGTACCAAAGACAGTGAAGGCAATGTTATCGAAGTGCAATGTACTTATGATCCCTTGAGTAAAAGTGGTTCGGGTACGGAAGAAAGTCTAAGAAAAGTGAAAGGAACCTTACATTGGGTTTCCATTCCTCATACCATTACTGCCGAAGTGCGACTGTATGATCGACTTTTCACGGATGAAACACCGGACGGTCATAAAGACAAGGATTTCATGGATTTTGTAAATCCTGATTCATTGGAAAAGATTACCGGTTATTTGGAACCCAGTTTAAAGGATGCCCAAGTTGGGGAGCAATTCCAATTTCAACGAATGGGATATTTTAATGTGGACAAGGATTCCACCAAAGAGAAAATGGTTTTCAACAGAACCGTTACTTTAAAGGACACTTGGGCCAAATTGGAACAAAAAGAGTAGTATAATTATTCCTTATTGCAAGTAAAACAACAATCAGTTTATTTTATAAAAAACGAATCGTTAGGGCGCTATTTGGCGCCCTTTTTTATTTGGGCAACCCATTTCTCTACCCTCTGGAGCGAAAGTTCCGTATAGTGTCTTATTTGCGTTTTTTCAGTGTTAGAGTCAATCTTTACATCGATTGGATCAAACTCACCCTTTTTATGATAGTAATTTAGCAGTGTACCGTTGAAACAACATGAATTAGAATTATGTTTTGAAGTTCCACCGGCACAATAAAGGAAGTTTAATTTCAAAACCTAAAAATTATGTCAAGTAATACAGGAAACATTGTAACAGCATTAGTAACAGGTGCCATTGTAGGTGCCGGAGTTGGAATTCTTTATGCTCCCGACAAAGGAACCAAGACAAGAAAGAAAATTAAGAAGAGTGCCGTAAAAGCCAAAAATGATTTGGCGAATACGATCACCAACGCAAAAGACGAATTCCATAAAACGGCAGAAGCCAAAAAAATTGAATTCGAGGAAAAGTTGGAAGACACCCTGTCCACCATGAGCTACAAGGCCGATGATATTATTGTCGCCTTGGAAAGAAAATTGGAAGATCTTAGAGCAAAGAACGCCCAACATCAAAAATAGTCTATGGCTTTCGAGGACATTAGAGAGCAAATTGCCGAGGCCGAAGATAGTGCCAAGTCCTATGTAAGCAAAAGCATCGATTTTTATCGACTGAAAAGTTTTAAATCGATGATGCAGGGAATTACTGTGGGCGCCAAGGTCATATTGATTGGATCAATGGTGGCCATGGCACTACTGTTCCTTTCCATAAGTGCCGCATTTTGGATTGGCGAATCGCTGAAGAGCAATGCTGTAGGATTTTTGTTGGTCGGCTCTTTTTATGTACTGATAGGTATATTAATCTTTGCCTTCCGACAAAGGCTGGAGAAACCGCTCCTGGAGAAGTTTTCTAAATTTTATTTTGATGAGTTATGATGCAGAAACAATATACATCCTTTGAAGCCATAGAACAGGACCTAAAAATCCTGAATCTGGAAAGGCAAATCGATGAGGAAAAACTGAAACGCTCCATTCAAAATGCCAAAAAGGAACTTTATCCGGTAAATGTTTTGGGTGGTATGGCTCCGATCATACAAAAGGTGGCCATTTCATTGATTGCCAAAAAAATATTGAAAAAGATAGGTTGAACCAATGTCTTGAGAATGGAAAAAGGCTCCCTAGGGAGCCTTTTTTATTGGATAACCAACGTGTTAATCGTTGTTCTTCTTGTTGTTTTGCTTTTTCATGGCCTCACCAATTTGGTTGCTGGCGGTGAAAGAAGCCACCATATTGTTCAACATGTCGCTACCGGCTTGTGGTGAGTTGGGCAACAAGATCAGGTTGGTATTGGTTTCCTCGCCAATGGCCTGTAGGGTATCATAGTGCTGGGTAACCACAATCAACGCAGACGCTTCCTGGGAATTGATACCCACTTTGTTCAAAACCTCTACGGATTCTTCCAAACCTCTGGCAATTTCGCGGCGTTGATCCGCAATACCTTGTCCTTGCAGTCTTTTGCTTTCTGCTTCTGCTTTGGCCTTTTCAACAATAAGGATCCTTGCGGCATCCCCTTCAAATTGGGCAGCAATTTTTTCACGCTCTGCAGCATTGATACGGTTCATGGCCGCTTTTACCTGGGCATCCGGGTCAATATCGGTCACCAAGGTTTTGATGATATCGTACCCATATTCGATCATGGCGTCCTGAAGTTCAGCTTTTACCGCAATGGCGATATCGTCCTTTTTAACAAAGACATCATCCAACTTCATTTTAGGAACCTCAGCGCGGACCACATCAAAAACGTAGGAAGTAATCTGATCATGAGGATATTCCAATTTATAGAAAGCTTCATATACCTTATCCTTGATCACTACATACTGGACAGATACTTTCAATTTTACGAATACATCATCCTTAGTTTTGGTTTCAACGATTACATCCAATTGTTGAATTTTTAGTCCAACACGAGTAACTATCCGGTCTACCAACGGAATTTTCATTTGCAATCCGGAATGGCGAATGCTTTGGAACTTTCCAAACCGTTCTATAATGACTGCGGTTTGTTGCTTTACGATAAAGAAGAACTTGAAGAAAATAACAAGCGCAAAAAATATGATAGGTATTATAAAATAATTGCCCATAGTGTTTAGATTTTTATGTTAGAAATGGAATTTACGAAACTCTAGTACACTATTAGTAGTTATCCGTTAAGTTTTGTTACAGATCCATCAATTGGATAGAGTGTTAATGGCTTTGTTGATTCGCTTTATGGTTTCTTCCTTGCCAATCAATTCCATAATATCGAAGAGATGCGGACCTTTCATATCCCCAACTAGAATTAGACGCAATGGAGGCATCACTTTTCCGAAGGAAAGTTCTTTGTTTGTAATCCACTCCTTAACTATGGTTTCAATGTTCAATGATTCAAAATCGGAAATGTTTGAAAGTATAGCGGCAACTTCTTCCATGATATCAGGAGTGTCTTCTTTCCATTGTTTTTTCACCGATTTGTCATCATAGGTGGTTGGACTTTGGAAAAAGTAATCACTTAGTTCCCAGAAATCAGAAACAAAAACTGCCCTTTCCTTAATGAGGGAAACCACTTTTTTAACTTTCGAAATTTCAGTAGTAACCTTTTGTGCTTCAAGTTGTTTGATGAAAATTTGAGCCAATTCTTCATCCGATTTTCGTTGAAGCCATTGCTGATTATACCAATTGTTTTTTTCTGGATCAAAACGTGCCCCCGATTTGTTCACCCGCTCCAAACTGAAGCTTTCAATCAATTCATCCAAAGTGAAAATTTCTTGTTCGGTACCAGGATTCCAGCCCAAAAGCGCCAAAAAGTTAACAACTGCTTCAGGAAAAAAGCCAGCCTCGCGGTAACCTTGGGATTCGTTCCAGGAAAGTGGGAAAACCGGAAAACCTCCTTTTTCCCCATCCCTTTTGCTCAATTTTCCTTTGCCGACGGGTTTCATGATGAGCGGTAAATGTGCAAATTTAGGCGCATTCCATCCAAAGGCTTTATACAGCAATTCATGTAGTGCCATGGATGGCAACCATTCTTCACCACGGATCACATGGGTAATCTTCATCAAATGATCGTCCACAATGTTGGCCAAATGGTAGGTGGGCATTCCATCGCTTTTGAACAAAACTTTATCATCCAAAATGTTGGTATCAATGGTAATTTCTCCACGGATAATATCATTGAGGACGAACTGCTCGTCCTGTGGCGATTTAAATCGAATGACATAATCCTCGCCGGCATATAATTTAGCTTGAACTTCTTCCGTAGGAAGGGAAAGGGAGTTGGAAAGTTTCAGTCTGTTATGCCAGTTATAGATGAAGGTTTTGCCTTTTTCCTCATGGTCTTTCCTGTGAAAATCCAAACTTTCAGCAGAGTCGAAAGCGTAGTATGCGTGTCCATTTTCAATAAGTTCCAGCGCGTAGGCCTTGTACAGGTTTTTGCGCTCACTTTGTCTGTATGGGCCATAATTACCTTCTTTGCCGGGTCCCTCATCAAACGGAATCCCACACCAGTTCAGTGCTTCAATTATGTATGCTTCGGCACCTTCCACATATCTGTTCTGATCGGTATCCTCTATGCGCAACAGAAAATCTCCGCCATTTTTTTTGGCGAACAAATAGTTGAACAATGCGGTCCGTAGACCTCCAATATGCAATGGACCTGTGGGACTCGGGGCAAATCGGACCCGTACTTTTTCACTCATGTTGTAAATACTTCTGGCACAAAGATACGCCCCATTTACGATTAAGAAAGCGATAGATTAAAGGCTTTTGCCTATTGTGGGCATGCCGTTCATCAAGGTTTAACAAAAATTTGCTGCTGATTTGTTAAGGATCAGGTATTTTGGTAGTACAGATTTACAGCATTTGGGCAATTACCAAGAAATATTGAACAAATTAAGTGCTTTCATTAAAAAGTACTACACCCAAAAATTGATTAAGGGCATATTGCTCTTTTTGGCTTTTGGCTTGCTTTTTTGGATAGCGGTTACCTCGGTTGAACTGTTGTTATGGTTGGACCCAAGTTGGAGGATGACCCTATTCATCCTTTTTGTTTTAGTAGAATTGTTTCTGCTATATCGATTTATAGTGGTACCTTTTTTGTACTTATTTCGGGTCAAGGGGGGAATTACAAATAAAGAGGCTTCCGTGTTGATTGGAAAACATTTTCCTGATGTTGACGATAAACTGCTCAACCTTTTGGAATTGTCTGATTCGAAAGAAAAATCAGATTTGTTATTGGCAAGTATTGAACAGCGTGCCAGTGGTTTGAAACCTGTTCCTTTTACCCAAGCTGTGGATTTCAAGCAAAGCTATTCGTATGCTAAGTATGTGATTATTCCGGTAGGGATATTGTTGTTCATTTGGATTTCGGGGAATATTGTTTCTTTTTTCAATTCCAATCAACGGGTGTTACATTATGATTTAGCTTATGAAAAGCCCGCACCATTTCAATTTCAGTTATTGAATGATAGGCTAGAGGTTTTGGATAATGAACCCTTAACTATTCGTGCCACAACCGTTGGGGATGTTCGTCCGGAAAGTGTGAGTATCGTTGTAAATGGTGAGGAGTTGTTGATGAAAAACATCGGCGGGGAGTATACCTATACGTTTGAACCTCCAGTAGCTGAAAGCACTTTTTATCTTCTGGCCAATGAATGGAATTCTAGAAGTTATACCATCAAAAGTTATGCTACCCCGGCTTTGGTAGATTTTAAGATGCAACTTCTGTATCCAAAGTATTTGAACAAAGGCCCAGAGGTGGTTTCTGGTACGGGTAATGCCGTAGTTCCTGAAGGCACCAAGGTCACATGGCATATTGAAGGAATGAATGTGGAAGAAATCCACATGGCAACTAAAGATTCGGTTTATGAATTTCAAGTTAAGGAGGGCAGATTTAGTCATGAATTAAGGTTATTTAAAAACTTGGATTATGAGTTGAGCACTTCAAATGACCACGTTCAGAATTTTGAACAACTGGCCTATGGTCTGGAGGTGATTCGAGATGCCAATGCAACGGTTCACGTGGAACAATTTTTGGATTCCTTAAATCCCAATCAATCTTTTTACACGGGCCAAGCTGCGGATGATTATGGTTTGAGTAAAATTCGTCTGGTTTGTTATCCTGCAGATGATGCCAAAGCTATTCAAAAGTTGGATTTGGAATCTCCTCAAGGTAACGTGTATCAATTTTATTACACTTTTCCTTCTGGTTTGGATTTGGTTGCAGGAAGAAATTATAAATTGTATTTCGAAGTAGTTGATAATGATGGTATTAGAGGAGGAAAGGTTACCAAAAGCCAAGTATTCAATGCTACTTATTATGACGATAATGAATTGAATAACAAAGAGTTGGAGTTTCAGAATTCAACATTGAACAAGATGTCCAAATCTCTGGAACAATTTAAGGACCAGAACAAGGAACTTTCCAAAATCAATGAAGGCCAAAAAGAGGAACGCAACCTTACGTTTGAGGACAAGGGCCAGATCAAGAACTTTTTGCAAAAACAACAACAGCAAGAAGCTTTAATGAAAAAGTTCAGCCATGAGTTAAGAGAAAGTATCGACAAAGGTTCCGAGGACAATGAACTTAAGAAAATGCTTCAGGAGCGTTTGGAAAGACAAGAACTGGAGGCGAAAAAGAATGCGGAACTTTTAGAGGAGCTGAACAAGATTGCGGATAAAATTGATAAGGAAGAACTTCAAAAGCGTTTGGAAGAATTGGGTAAAAACCAAGGAAAGAATACGCGCAACCTGGAGCAGATCTTGGAATTGACCAAGCGCTATTATGTTACTGAGAAAGCCGCTCAGATTGCCAAAGAGTTACAAGAGTTGGCAGAGAAACAGGAAATCCTCTCGGACTTGAAGCTAGGTCAAGATTTTAGTGATAAGGAACAGAAGAAGTTGAATGATGCTTTTAATGATTTGGAGAAAGAAATCAGGGAGTTGGAAAAGGACAATGCGAAATTAAAAAAGCCATTGGAAATTGATGCGGATAAAAAGAAGACTGACGATATAAGTAAAGACCAAAAAGATGCTTTGGAAGAGATAAACAAACATCAAGGCATGGATGAATCTTCACAAAGTCAGCAAAAGAATGAAGCCAGTGACAAAGCGTCCAATAAGCAGAAGTCAGCTGCCCAGAAGATGAAAGAAATGAGTCAGGGTATGCAGCAAGGTGCATCCGGTGGAGGAGCGGAAGCAGATTCCGAGGACGCTGAAATGTTACGTCAGATTTTGGACAACCTGGTAACCTTTTCCTTTAAGCAAGAAAATTTGTTTGATAACCTTCAATCCGCTGATGTTGACATTTCTCAATTTTCAAAAACCGTTAAGGATCAGCAAAACCTTCGAAGATTGTTTGAGCATGTGGACGACAGTTTGTTTGCACTTTCACTGCGTAGGGCCGAGCTATCAGAATTTGTGAATGAACAGATTACCGAGGTGTACTATAACATTGACAAGTCACTCGAAAGTATTGCCGAGAATCAGGTTTATCAAAGCGCCTCCTACCAGCAATACGTCATCAATGCTACAAATTCCCTTGCTGATTTTTTGGCAAATGTTCTGGACAATATGCAACAGAACATGAATCCAAGTCAAGGCAGTGGTGGAGGCTCGGATTTTCAATTGCCAGATATCATTAAGGGCCAGCAAGAGCTTCAGGAGAAGATGCAAGGTTCGGGTAAAGAGGGACAACCTTCACAACAACAAGGGGAACAGAATGGTAAGGAAGGTCAAGGCAATGAAGGTGAAAAAGGTTCAAAAGGTGAAGGTCAAAAGTCGGGTGAAGGAAAGGAAGGTAAGGATGGAGAGAATGGTTCAGCTGGTGGCCAATCCGGAAATGGTTTGGAAGAAATGAACTTGAATGAAGTTTATGAAATTTATAAAGAGCAACAGTTTTTAAGGGAGAAATTAGAGGAGCAGTTGAATGATATGATCAATAAATCCGATCATGATCTGACCAAAAAGCTGCTTCAGCAAATGGAGGATTTTGAAAATGATTTGTTGGAAAATGGAATCACCAACAGAACGATGAGTAAGGCTAACAACATTCAACATCAATTGATGAAATTGGAAAATGCAAGTCTGGAACAAGGAGAGAAAAAGGAAAGGGAGAGCGAAACCAACAAGAATATTTTTGCCAACCCTATTACTACTAAACCCGAACTGCTTAAAGATTACCAAAACGACATTGAAATATTAAACAGACAAGCTTTACCTTTGCGGCAAAATTTCGAAAAGAAAGTAAAGGTATATTTCAATAATGATTGAGTTTCATTTCAAGTCTGATTTGCTGTTGGGTAACATATCCGATTATTCCGATTGGATAAATAGAATATTGGATTCTGAGGACTTTGTTCTTGGTCAGATTGACTATATCTTTTGCACGGATGATTATCTGTTGGAGCTGAATCAAGAGTATTTGAATCACGATACATTTACCGACATCATTACTTTCGATTATACAGATGGAATTTCCATTTCTGGCGATATTTTTATATCAACAGAACGGGTTGAAGAAAATGCCTCAAGTTTTAAAGTTGAGTTTGAAGAAGAACTTTTACGCGTAATGAGCCACGGTGTTTTACACCTAATGGGGTACAGTGATAAGTCCGATGAAGACCAAAAGATCATGCGCAAAAAAGAGGAAGAAAAGATGAAAATGTTCCACGTGGAACCATAGATATGTTTGATAAGGAATACGATGTTATTGTAGTAGGAGGAGGTCATGCTGGCGCTGAGGCTACTGCCGCAGCAGCTAATATGGGCTCTAGGACTTTATTGGTTACCATGAACCTTCAGACCATTGGGCAAATGTCCTGCAATCCTGCTATGGGCGGAATTGCAAAGGGACAGATTGTTCGTGAGATTGATGCACTTGGAGGTTACAGCGGAATCATAACGGACAAGTCGGCTATACAGTTCAAGATGTTGAACAAAAGTAAGGGTCCCGCCATGTGGAGTCCTCGTGCCCAAAATGACAGAATGCGGTTTGCCGAAGAGTGGCGTTTGGCATTGGAAAATACCCCTAATGCCGACTTTTATCAAGACATGGTTTCTGGAATTTTGGTTGAAGGCGATAGGGTAGTTGGTGTAAAAACTAGCCTCGGAATTGAGATCCGATCAAAGGCAGTCGTGCTTACCAACGGCACCTTTTTAAATGGCCTAATCCATATTGGCGAGAAACAATTTGGGGGTGGTCGAGCAGGTGAAAAAGCTGCAACCGGAATTACAGAACAGTTGGTTGAATTGGGATTTGATAGTGGCAGAATGAAGACAGGAACCCCTCCTCGTGTGGATGGTCGTTCGTTGGATTATGCCAAAATGATTCCTCAACCTGGTGACGAAAAGCCAGAAAAGTTTTCCTATTTGAACACTCCCGTTTTAAAAACACAGCGGGATTGTCACATGACGCACACCAGTGCTTTGGTGCATGATCTTTTACGCGAAGGCTTTGATCGCTCACCCATGTTCAATGGTAGAATCAAAAGTTTGGGGCCACGTTACTGTCCTTCCATTGAGGATAAAATCAACCGGTTTGCGGATAAGGATTCTCACCAGATTTTTGTAGAGCCAGAAGGATGGGATACAGTCGAAGTATACGTAAATGGCTTCTCAACTTCCCTTCCGGAAGATGTACAATACAAGGCATTAAAAACGGTGCGTGGATTTGAACATGTCAAGTTTTTTAGGCCGGGTTACGCCATCGAATATGACTATTTCCCGCCCACACAATTGAAGCACACATTAGAAACCAAATTGGTGAACAATCTATATTTCGCCGGTCAAATTAATGGAACTACTGGATATGAAGAGGCGGCTTCCCAAGGGTTGATGGCGGGAATAAATGCTCATTTAAAAATCAACGAAAAGGAAGCGTTTGTTTTGAAGAGGGATGAAGCCTATATCGGGGTTTTGATAGATGATCTCATCACCAAAGGCACAGAAGAGCCTTATCGTATGTTTACATCGAGGGCGGAATATCGAACTCTTTTACGTCAAGATAATGCCGATTTAAGATTGACACCAAGAGGTTTTGAGATTGGTTTGGCCAAGGAAGAGCGACTGCGAAGAATGGAGGAGAAGCTAGATAAATCTGAAAAGTTTGTGGATTTTTTCAAAAAGACAAGTTTTGATCCAGAGGAAATCAATCCTATTTTGGAGTCGGTGGATTCGGCTACCGTGCGACAATCGGACAAGCTTTTTAAAGTATTCTCTCGTCCAAAAGTAACCATGGACCATATGCTTCAATTGAATGAAGTTTCGGGATATGTTGCCGAAAATGATTTGGATACAGAAGTGATGGAACAAGCCGAAATCTTGGTGAAATATTCGGGTTATATAGAGAAGGAGAAGAGCAATGCGGATAAATTACACCGTTTGGAGAATGTTCGCATTCCAGACCATTTTGATTACTCCCAATTAAAATCCTTGTCCTTTGAAGCTAGGGAAAAATTGGAATCTATTCGCCCAGTAACCATTTCCCAAGCATCACGGATCAGTGGAGTATCACCTTCGGATATAAGTGTTTTGTTGGTGTATTTGGGCAGATAATTTTATATGTGTTCCACGTGGAACACATTTTTCTTTTGTGAGAGAACATCATAAAAATGCCAAAAACCCATTCAAACGAATGCTATTATCTTCGAACTTTCATAAAATTGACCCTTCAAGAATATCATGAATCTGTTTTTAAAGACGAAAGACTTTTCTGTTTCAGGAGAAACCTTTGAACTGTTCAAAGATGAAAATCTGGACATGCTGGTGACGCGACCACAACCGGAAAATCTCTCCACGTATTACGAAAGTGAGGACTATATTTCGCACACAGATTCAAAAAAGTCGTTTCTAGACAAGTTATACCAATATGTAAAGCGTATCAACCTTAAAAGTAAGGTTCAACTTATTGAAAATCAATTAAATATATCAAAATCTCTTCTCGATATAGGTGCCGGAACAGGAGATTTTCTCCTTTTTGCCCAAACCAAGGGATTTCATGTTGTTGGTGTAGAACCTAACCAAAGCGCAAGACAACTTTCTTCTGAAAAAGGCATTTCTCTTTTGGAACAATTAGGAGCCGTTGCCGACCAAAAGTTTGATGCGATTACCCTTTGGCATGTTTTGGAGCACCTTCCCAATTTGGATGAGCAGATTACAAACATGGTTTCCTTGTTGAATGATGATGGAGTTTTGGTGATTGCCGTTCCTAATTTTAAATCGTACGATGCCAAACATTATGGATCTCATTGGGCAGCATTTGATGTGCCTAGGCATCTTTGGCATTTTTCAAAAACCTCCATTGCCAACCTTTTTGATCCTCATGGATTGGAAGTGATCGCCATCAAGCCGATGTGGTTCGATTCTTTTTATGTTTCCCTACTTTCAGAAAAATACAAAGGGAACAAAATCTATTGGTTGAGTGCTTTCTTTATCGGATTGGCGTCAAACCTTAGCGCTGTCTTCACTAAGGAGCATTCATCGCTCATTTATATCCTCAAAAGGAAAAATCAGCCCGTTTAAGCGGCGCTGTTGAGCGATCTTTTATCGACACAAGCAAAGCCATCAAACAAAAAAGAAACGCTTAGAAATCCTTATTTCTGAAAGCCGATAAAATAAGGATGTGCAATATTAACGGGAAGTTTCTATAAATTTTGCTTATACCGTGTTTAGGATGAATTTTTCAATCCCAAAAAGATAATGACCACCATTCCAAAAGCTTTTCTATTTTTGCGCAACTTTAAAAAGTGAACGATGAAAAAAATTATGATACTTGCCCTTGCTGTTACGGCCATGGCATGTCAACAGAACAAGATCGGATTTGTGGACAGCGTAAAGTTGATGGACGATTACCAAGAGAAAATCGATCTTGAAGCTCGCTTTAAAACAAAGGCCGATGCCATGAGCAAAAAAAGGGACAGTATTTCCCAATCCTTCCAAATGGAGCTTCAGGCGTTCCAGGCCAAGGCCCAAAAAATGTCGCAACAAAGTGCGCAGGAAGAATACGCCCAATTCCAACAGCGCGGTCAGTTTATCGGTCAACAATTGCAACAAGAGGAACAACAATTGCAATCAACCAGCCAAGTAGAAATGGATTCTTTGGTGAAGAAGGTGAAAAACGAGATCAAGGATTATGGCAAGGCCAATGGTTACACCTACATTTTAGGTGGAGGTGATGGCGGTTCCGTATTGTATGGCGAAGAAGCCAACGATCTTACCCAAGCCATTTTGAAGATCTTGAACGAAAAGTATAAGAAATAGTTTTTAGCACTTCTTGTAAACGGATAAGCCCATTCAATTGAATGGGCTTTTTTATGCCTTTTGAGATCGAAATTTTTTGAAAAGAAGAACGCAAAAAGAGATTTCAATGATGGATCCTGTTAGTGCGGAAAGGGCAGCATCTGCTTTTAGCCAAAATAGTATAAAGGCTGAAAGTCCCAAAAGAGCACCCAACACCCAATAGATTTTTAGGCCGTATAATGTCGAGAATGTCAAATATCGGCCACCGATGATAAGTAGCATCCCCTGAAAAAACCATTCGTGGTTTTGTAGGGAGAGCAGTAACGCCAAAGGTATGCACATGAGCATAAAAAAGGTACCCTCCATGGCCAGGTTGGCCAACACGTTTCCATTGGAATGTTTTCCCGGAATGCCAAAAGGTTTGGATAAAACTAAACCCAAAGGATGAATGAGCATACCCCCAATAAACAAGGTCCAAATGGCTGATTGCGAACTGACTTGAAAAGCAACCACCGCGGCAACAAGCCAAATCGTACCCGATACAAGAGCACCCAAGGCCCCATTTGCGTAGCCCGTTCGCATGTCGGATTGGGATTCATACACATTTTCTAGTGAGGGAGATTTAGGCGTATTGGATGTAGAGCTCATTTCTTATGCTTTTGATTAAGATCGGTTATTCGGTTTTTTTCGATTGTCAATGATTACCAATACCATAGCCAAAATCAACAAAACATTCGAGATTACTCCAAGAATGTTTATTTCGCCGTCGGGCGATGTTAGATTCAAAACTAAAAGGACAAGGCTAGCAACTAGTAGAATACCCGGAAGAATCACTTTTTTTTGAAACATAATTTTGAGGATTAAGAAAGTAAGGGTTTGAATTATTGCATCAAATACACCAAAAACACCGTAGGAATCAAATAGATGACAATGGTTTTGGCGCCTTCGTAATCCTTGGCCACCCGTTGCCCTAACAACAACATGAGAAGGGTGATGGCTGATAGGATAGATCCATATAGGCCAATGGAACTTTCCCCGTCAATGGCAAATTGGAAGATGCCCACCCCACAAAGGATTCCTGATAGCATTTCCAGCACCATGATGATTCCTAAAAGTAAGGGTACTCCACCTTTAAATAGGGTTTTGGAAAAGTGGCCGGTCAGCCAGCCCACATTGCCCTTCCAATCCATAAGTTTGTCTAAGCCACTTTGCAAAAAGGTAACGGTCAAAAAGGCCAGCAGCAGAATTTCTGTGGCGTGCGAAATTAAATTTTCCATGGTCGGTATAAATTTAAGCGGCCTTGGCGTGCAAAAGCCGTGTCAGTTTAATGGATAAATCGGTAAAAATGATTTTGGAATTTCCGTTGCGTTCCACGTGAAAAATGGCCTTTTCCAATTCTTCCACAATTTCCAAAATGTTGTTTTCATGAATAAAAGGAGCAAATTTGCCTAGGTCAAAACCCTGCATGTGGATTTTGGTATAGACCAGTTCATCTGCCTTGTAATTCAGAAGAAGCGCCTGTCGCATCATGGTCAGGCAATAGTTCAAGAATTGTTTTTGCACTTCCCTGCCCGTTTTGGCCACCTCATCGCTCCATAAAATCAATTCCTGAATGGCGCCCTTATTTCCTTTCGCCTTAAAAGCACTCCTTACCCATTGTACAAACCAACGTTCAAACACCAAATCTTCGGAATCCTTGTTCAACAGATCCAGGGCCTTGTTGAAATTTCCATTGGCTTCTTGGGCAATGGTATGCGCTTCCGCCGATGCCACACCCCGTTCAATCAGTGCGTTGCTGATCACTTGTTCCGCCAGTGGGGGAAAATGTAGTATTTGACAACGGGATCGAATCGTATTGATGATTTGCTCTTCCTCTTCAGCCAATAGTAAAAGGACTGTCTTATTTGGGGGTTCCTCAATCAATTTCAACAGCTTATTGGCGGCGGAAATGTTCATTTTTTCGGCCATCCAAATAATAAGCACTTTGTAACCCCCTTCGTATGATTTCAGCGAAAGTTTTTTGACCACATCCTGGGCCTCGTCCACACCAATTTGCCCCTGTTTCTTTTCAATGCCGATGTGTCGGTACCAATCAAACAAATTGCCATAAGGTTGTTCTTTGACGAACTGCCGCCATTCCTCCAAAAAATGGTCGCTCACGGCATGGGTTTTGATCTTGTCCGAGTTGGAAACTGGGAACGCAAAATGAAGGTCAGGATGCGTTAAGGAAGCACATTTGGTGTTGCATGCTTGGTTACCGCCTTCGTTTTCACCGCCCGCGTTGTTGCAAAGCAAATATTGGGCATAGGCCAAGGCCATGGGCAGCACTCCAGAACCTTCGGGACCCACAAAAAGTTGTGCGTGGGCCACCCTGCCCGTTTCGGCAGTGGTCACCAAATGGTTTTTGATATGCTCAAGTCCTAAAACATTTTTAAAAAGCATGTTTCAAAGATACATTATTTAAGGGTGCTGCATTTCACAGCTTTTTATGAAAAAACCTGAAAATATAACGATTCCTTCCAATCATAAAGGGAGGAAATCTTTACTTTTGAGACGCTTAAAAAGAACACATTACATGAAGACGATTGACGATTTCAATTTTGAAGGAAAAAAAGCATTGATCCGTGTAGATTTCAACGTGCCGTTGGACAGCAAATTCAATGTGACCGATACCAGTAGGATCGAAGCTGCTAAACCTACCATTCTTAAAATATTGGAAGACGGTGGTTCAGCCGTTTTGATGAGCCACTTGGGGCGTCCAAACGGAAAAGTGAACCCAGATATGTCCCTTTCCCACATTTGTGAAACGGTTGCCGAGATCATTGGGGTACAGGTAAAGTTCGCCAAGGACTGTGTAGGTCCCGAAGCTGAAAAAGCCGTTGCCGGTCTAAAAGATGGTGAAGTCCTTCTGTTGGAAAATCTTCGTTATCATGATGAGGAAGAAGCAGGTGATGAGGCTTTTTCCAAGGCATTGTCCAAATTGGGAGACATTTATGTGAACGATGCTTTTGGCACCGCCCACAGGGCCCATGCCTCTACAACCATTGTGGCCAAGTTCTTCCCTGATCATAAATGCTTCGGATACTTGTTGGCCAAAGAAATCAAAGCCATTGACAAGGTAATGGAAACCGGCGAGAAACCGGTAACCGCTATTTTGGGTGGATCCAAAGTATCTTCCAAAATCACCATCATTGAAAATATTCTGGACAAAGTGGATAACCTCATCATTGGAGGGGGAATGACCTATACTTTCGTTAAGGCCCATGGTGGAAAAGTAGGGGATTCCATTTGCGAGGATGACAAAATGGAATTAGCGCTTGATATCTTGAAAAAAGCCGAGGCCAAAAACGTAAAAGTATACTTGCCTGTAGATGTTTTGGCTGCGGATGCCTTTGATAATAACGCCAACACCCAATTTGTGGATGTGGACAAAATTCCTGATGGATGGCAAGGTTTGGACGCCGGACCCAAAACATTGGAAATCTTCAAACAAGTGATCTTGGCTTCCAAAACCATTCTTTGGAACGGACCTGTAGGGGTTTTTGAAATGGAAAGCTTTGCCAACGGAACCATTGCCGTTGGAAACTTTATTGACGAAGCCACTCAAAAAGGCGCTTTCTCCCTTGTTGGAGGAGGTGATTCCGTAGCCGCCGTGAAGCAATTCGGCTTTGAGGACAAAGTGAGTTATGTGTCCACAGGTGGAGGTGCAATGCTTGAAAGTTTAGAGGGTAGGATCCTTCCGGGTATCGCTGCAATATTGGACTAACTATCACGTTATGAGTTATTGGGGAAGGTTTTAACATGGTGTTTATGTTAATGAATTTTATTTATTCGGAAAAAAACACCATTTTCGTTTTTCCCAAAAATCAAACCCTGTCCAAATGAACCAAAAATTGAAATGTGCTGCGTTTGTAGCACTACTTTCCGCAACACCGATAATGGTGGCCCAGCAAGTGGATTCTAAACCAGTTGTGGAGCAGGATTCCGTTTTGCTTTCCGTTGAAGAAACACCGGCCATTCAAATGTCCGACATGAAAATCGATGGCGAATATATGGCCCTGGAAAAAAAGGAAAGTGGCAAATTTCAATTGCAGGATTTGGAAGCGGCCCGTAAGTATGACAGCCTTTGGTTGAAGGAACTGCACAGCAGTGCCAGCTTGTTCAGTGATATGTTGTTGGAAATTGAAAATGGACCCGGACAGGATTCTATAATTGTAGTTGATCTTCCCACGGATACGTTAAAAGCGCGTTTGGCCCGAATGAACGAGAAAACGCCTTTCAACATCTCCTACAACCCCTCTTTGGAAAGCGTGATCAAATCGTTTTTGACCAGAAGAAGGGATTTGATGCAGCGCATGATGACGGCAAGTCAGTTCTACTTTCCGCTGTTTGAAGAGGAACTGGACAAACACGACCTTCCTTTGGAAATCAAATATTTGGCCATTATTGAATCTGCCTTGAACCCCAAGGCACGATCAAGGGTGGGAGCCAAAGGGCTATGGCAGTTTATGTACGGCACCGGAAAAATGTACGGTCTGGATGTAAGCAGCTATGTGGACGAACGTCACGATCCCATCATGGCAACAGAGGCGGCCAGCAAGTATTTGGCCAAGCTATACGAAATATTCAACGATTGGGATTTGGCCCTTGCGGCCTACAATTCAGGTCCCGGTAACGTGAACAAGGCCATTCGCAGGTCTGGTGGTTATGAAAACTACTGGAACATCAGGCCATTTCTTCCACGTGAAACAGCGGGGTATCTTCCGGCTTTTTTGGCAACCATGTACATTTTTGAGTATGCGGAAGAACACGGTCTTGCCTATAAAAAAGCCGATCGCCCCTATTTTGAAACCGATACGGTTCATGTGAAGAATATGATTTCTTTCGAGCAGATTACAAAGTTGGTGGATATCAGTACCGAGGAATTGGAAATGCTGAACCCTGCCTATAAGCTGAACATCATTCCAAAAGTAGAAGGAAAGAACTACTCCCTTCGATTGCCCAAGAGCATGATCGGCAAGTTTGTGGCCAATGAGGAACAGATCTACGCCTATGTGAAACAGGAAATGGACTCCATGGAAAAACCATTGCCACAAATGGTAACAGCAAACGACCAGGTCCGATACAAGGTGAAAAGTGGTGACTATCTGGGCAAGATTGCCGAACGATATGGGGTGGGTGTAAGCCAGATCAAGGAATGGAACGGTTTAAGAAGCAATAACCTTAGGGTAGGGCAACGTTTGACCATCTTCCCACGGAAGCCCTATATTGAAACCAGCACCGTGACCAAAAGCACTTCTTCAAGCACTTCTGGGGCTGTGGCTAGTGGCTCAAAAGTGCATACGGTCCAGCAAGGAGATTCGCTTTGGACCATTTCTAAAAAATATCCTGGAGTTTCTGTTGAAAATTTACGAGAATGGAACGGTCTTAGTGGGAATAACCTAAAACCGGGCACAAAACTTAAATTGTGCGATTGTTCTTCGTAAATTTAACACAGTATGAAAAAATTTGGAACACTACTCGTTGCCAGCATTGTCCTGGCATTAGGCTCCTGTAACGATTCCGGACCTAATAAAAGATTTCTCCCGCAATCCACAGGCCCAGTAAACTCTTTGTTGGTGGTCATGGATACTGAGCTTTGGAAAGGCCCGGTCGGGGATAAAATTCGGGATGAATTTGCGGCTCAGATCATAGGCCTGCCCCAAATAGAACCGCTTTTTAACATTACCCAATTACCTCCCAAGGTTTTTAAAGGACCCACCATGTATTCCCGATCTATTTTGTTCGTGGATAAGGATTCCACGGTTTTGGCCCATATCAGCCCGGATGCCTATTCCAAACCACAACGGGTGGCTGTCATTACCGGACCAACCGAGGAAATCATGATCAAGAATTTGGATTCCTTGGCGCCAAGAGCCATCAAAGCTTTTAAAGAGGTTGAGTTGGCCGAAGCACAAAAACGCTTTAACCGTTCCTTGAGTAAAGACAAGGCCCTGGAAGAAGAATTTGGCATTACTATGAATGTGCCTTCCTTATACAAAGTTGGTAAGCGAGAGAAGAATTTTGTGTGGATGGATATCCAAATCCCAAAGGGGACCATGAACATTATTGCCTACAGCATGCCCTGGAACAGTTTTGAAAACGATTCCACTTTTGTTCAGGACATTATAAAAATGCGCGATTCCATCGGGGAGAAATACGTTCCCGGCCCCTATGAGAATACCTATATGATCACTGAAAAGGCTTTTGCACCCTATGTTTTCCCTGCGGAAATAGGAGGAAAAAAGGCCGCGGAAATCAAAGGTGTTTGGGAAATCCAGGGGTATCCTATGGCGGGTCCATTTTTAACCTATATCATCAACGATAAGGAACATAACCGAAAAATGATCTTGGAAGGCTTCACCTTTGCTCCTTCAACGGAAAAGCGTGACTATATGTTTGAGCTGGAGGCCATTCTTAAAACGGTCAACTTTAATCCACAAGCCACCTCGGATTAACAGAACACGTAACAAATAAAGCAAAAAAGCCCAGTATTTATGCTGGGCTTTTCTGTTCTTTAAATGCTTTTAGTGGAGTTAGTTAATCGAAGGCAAAGCCAGTAGCTATTCTGTACACAAAGGCATAAAGTACAATAAAGAACATAATAAAGCTAAACCAGGCAAATACCTTAAAATATTTTTCAATGATGATGTGTCCCAAATTACGGAACCCTTCCAAATAAATTTCTTTAACGAGTAATAGTCTCTTCATAAGTTAGATTTTAAGATTTAAAGACATGACAAAGATTTGACTTTGCAGGTTGGAGGTAAAATCATCAGGATAAAAGGTTAGAAAATAAAGGTGAAATCAACCGAAGGAATACGAATATCCGTAAAGCCATTTTTTTGATCGATAAAATGCATATTGTGGAAAACGGTTGGACGGAGAAAAAAATCGACGAAATGCATCACTCGACTTGAAAGCAAAGAAAAAGCCCCGAAAATCTTCGGGGCTTTTTTGTTTTTATCTTGAAACCAAGATGAATTCCGATCTTCGGTTCATCAGCTGCTTGTCCGGAGGGCAAGGTTTACCGTCCGAGCAATCGTTCAGTAATCGTTCTTCACCATATCCGATTGCACTGAGGATACGTGATGGGTCAATTCCTTCTGAAACAATATAGTCCCTGGTCGCTTTCGCCCTTCGGTCCGAAAGATATTTGTTGTACGCATTGCTGCCGATCGCATCGGTATGGGATTCAATTTTAAGGGCCAGATTTGTATCTTCTTTTAAAACGGCAACCAGTTTATCCAGTTCCACTGCCGCTTCGGGGTTAATTTTAAAACTATCAAACGCAAAATGGACGGCATTGGGTTCAAAAGGTTTCTTTACCTTTTCCCCATCCATGATTTTGCTGAGTTTCTTCAGTAGTTGGGTGACTTCAATATTTTCATTTTCCCGGGTCTTAAATGAAATATGGTCATCAAGATAGCCTTCACTTTTTGATATTACTCCATATTCCGCCAATGGGTCCAAATTCTTGAAGGTATAGGTTCCGGAGGCATCCGTGATGGTTTCTGCCAAAAGGCGACCATCAGTATCCAATAACGCAACCTTGGCACCTTCCATTATCTCACCCGTTTCGGCATCTTGAACAAGTCCTGTTACCGCATTTAAGTTCAGGGTATACTGGAAAGAATAGATGTCATCGTCACCCTTTCCGCCCGTTCTGTTGGAAGCAAAGTATCCTTTTTCCCCAGAAGCATCAATAATATAGGAGAAATCGTCCCTATTACTGTTGATGGGTTCACCCAAGTTGATGCCAACACTGAACATACCATCTTTGACATCGGATTTGTAAACGTCCAAGTTCCCAAAGCCCATGGCCCGGTTCGATGAAAAGTAGAGGGCATTATCGGTGATGTACGGGAACATTTCCTTTGCGGCGGTATTCACAGACCTTCCAAGGTTTTCAGGCTCGGAAAAACCACCATTTTCCAAAATGTCCACCACATAGATGTCCGTTTGGCCAAATCCACCGGGTCTATCGGAAACAAAATACATTTTATGCCCATCAGGACTGATGCTTGGGTGTCCTGTGGAATATTCGTCGCTGTTGAAGGGAAGTTCTTCAGCTACGGTCCATTCGCCACCCACCAATTGGGAACGGTAAATTTTTAAGTGGTTGATCCCGTTTTCGCCGCGTTTTAGTTTTTTGCCATAGTTGTTACGGGTAAAGTAAATGGTCTTCTGGTCTGGCGAGAATGCCATAGAAGCCTCATGGTATTTTGTATTTACTTTTTTGGAGAATTTTCTTGGAGCGGACAGGGCACCTTCTTCATTTTTGGTCTTGGCCACATACAGGTCCAAAAAGGGTTGGTTGGTCCATTTGTATCGGCGTGTGGTTAAAACGGAAGAATCCTTTGCCGAGGCATACACAATTTCGGAACCATTGTGGTACATGGGCGAAAAATCGGAATACGGGGAATTGATGGACAGGTTCTTCACCTTTACCGATGTGGCACCTTTCCAGCTCAAGGGTTTTGCCATTGCAGCCTCCCTTAGGTCTTCTTGGTCTTTATTATAGTACAATTTGGTCAAGGTGGCCGCTCTGCGGTATTTTCCAGTTCCTTTTAGGGTTTGGGTGTATTTGAAAAAGGTGTCTTCAGGAATTTCATCCGTGTACAATTCATAGAGCTCATTGTACCACTTAAAGGATTTTTCCATGTTCCCGCTATAATAATGGGAGTCGCCGGCATTGGAAAGAAGGGACAAGGTGTGTTTAGCCTCGCTTTTTTCAAGAACGATGTCATAGATCCTGGCCGCTTCGGCATACCACATCTTGTCAAAGTACTCGTTTCCTTTTTCGATGAGTTTATCGGCAATGCCTTCTTTACGAACGTATCTGGTAAGTTTTTTGTCGCTCAACCCATCCAGATGTTTTAAGGATTCATCTGGATAAAATGGCTCTGACGGCCCTTTTTTGGAATTGCTGGCAATATCACCATTGAACTCCAATAGGGAAACCTCTTGGGAATGCATCCCAAAGGAAATTAATAAAATAAAAAGTAAAAACAGTCTTTTCATTACCACTCCATCAGCGCAAACGGCCCATAAGCCATTTGGAGGTTAAGCATAGAGGGCCTAACATTAGTTTGTGCCGCTAAAATAGGATAAGGTAAGGGGGCGAATAACTTTTTGTTGTGAAAGATTGGATTTGTGGCGTGTACGAATCAAAAATGTGGTTCTTTATCGATTAGCCCTTTAATTTAAAGGGCAGTTCGGGCACAAAATCCAAAATGGTATAGGTATTAGGACTTAGATTCCTTGCTTCCGCTTCCCAATTTGTCCTCTTCTTTGGAGGCATCCTTGAATTCTTTAATACCGCTACCAAGTCCTCTCATAAGTTCTGGGATTTTTTTGCCTCCGAAAAGCAAAAGCACCACCACAACGATCAAGACAATCTGCCATGGACCTAGTACACCAAGAAATATTGTTTGAGCAATCATAACTTCAAAACCTTTAATTGAAGGATAAAAGTAGTAAAAAGAACTGTAAGAGTGTGCTCAATTAACGAAAATTAGCAAAAGCATCATTTAGAACGGGTTGTAATTGTGTCGGCTTTTTAAAAAGCTTAACACCAATATTAAAATCTAAGATTATCTTTGTTGGATATGGCAAAGGAGCAGAAGAAAAGAAAAGAAATCAAACGGAAGCTGTTACATAAGTACCGCTTGGTGATCCTCAACGAAAGCACTTTTGAGGAAAAGATATCGTTCAAGCTCAGCAGGCTCAATGTGTTTGTTACCGGAACGTTGTTCATAATAGTTCTTATCGGATTGACAACGTTGATCATTGCCTTTACTCCATTGCGGGAATATATTCCAGGTTATTCTTCAACAAAATTGAAACGCGAGGCCACGGAACTCACCTATAAAACGGATTCTTTAGTTACGGTATTGAATTATACCAATCGGTATTTGGATAATGTTCGCAAGGTGCTTCGGGGCGATGTGGAGAACAACCAACAGAACCGTGATTCCCTTTTTGAAAAATACAAACTGGATCCGGCATCTGTGGATTTAACCCCGATCCGGGAGGATTTATTACTTCGCGAAGAAGTGGAACTAGAGGATAAGTACAACCTGTTTGAACGCAATGTGGAAAATTTGGGAACCCTGCTTTTTGCACCGATTTCCGGAACCTTATCCCAAGGGTTCGATCCCAAGACCAAACATTTTGCCGTTGATCTGGTAGCTCCGAAAGACACTCCGGTAAAATCCATTGCCGATGGCACCGTACTTTTTGCAGAGTGGACTTCGGATACGGGTTATGTGATCATCATTGAACACCAAGATGGTTTTACCTCGGTGTACAAGCATAATGGATCCTTGAGCAAATCGCAGGGAGACTTGGTAAAAGCAGGCGAAGTGATCGCATCCATCGGGAATACGGGCGAGCTTACCACTGGGCCCCATCTGCATTTTGAACTTTGGAGAAAGGGCAAACCCGTGAATCCTCAAAACTATATGGACTTCAATTAAATGTCGTTAAAAGCATTTGCCGCAAAGATTTTTGCTAATAGGGTAGACAAAAGGACCCAAAAGTGGGTGGACAATCCCGTTCAAACCCAGGAAAAGGTTTTCAAGGAATTGATTGCTACCGCACAAAATACCTTGTTTGGAAAGGACCATGACTTTTCCAACATAGTTTCCCATGAAGATTTTGTAAAACGGGTGCCTATTCGCGATTATGAGGAAATTAAGGAATATGTTAACAAAATAATCGGCGGGGAAAATGATGTGCTTTGGCCCGGGAAACCTCTTTATTTTGCCAAGACTTCTGGAACTACCTCGGGAGCAAAATACATACCCATAACCAAAGTCTCCATTCAACACCAGGTGGAAGCATCTCGAAATGCCATACTCAATTACATTCACGAAACGGGTAATGCCGATTTTGTGGATGGCAAGATGATTTTTTTACAAGGCAGTCCTGAACTGGAGGAAAAGGGAGGTATAAAATTTGGGAGGCTTTCGGGTATTTCGGCCCACTATGTTCCCAATTACCTGCAAAAGAATAGGTTGCCCAGTTGGGAGACCAACTGCATCGAGGACTGGGAAACCAAGGTTGACAAAATCGTGGAAGAGACCGAAAAGGAGAACATGTCCGTGATCGCTGGTATTCCTTCTTGGGTGCAGATGTATTTTGAAAAGCTTCACACCAAATCCGGCAAAAAGGTAGGGGAACTTTTCAAGGGATTCCAGTTGTTCATTTATGGTGGGGTGAACTACGAACCCTATCGTGCCAAGTTTGAGAATCTCATTGGCAGAAAAGTGGACAGTATTGAACTGTTTCCTGCAAGTGAAGGTTTTTTTGCATACCAAGATTCCCAAAGGGAAAAAGGAATGCTCCTTTTATTGGATTCCGGAATTTTCTACGAGTTCATCAAGGCTGATGAATTTTTTGATGAAAACCCAAAAAGGTTGACCATTTCCGAAGTGGAGTTGCATGTAGACTACGCTATGATCATTTCCACCAATGCGGGACTTTGGGCCTACAATATTGGAGATACCGTTCGGTTTATTTCTAAAACCCCATACAAAATTATTGTTTCTGGTAGGATCAAACATTTTATATCGGCCTTTGGCGAACATGTGATTGCCAAAGAGGTTGAGGAAGCTCTGAAGCTCGCCGTTGATGGTACCGATGCCTTGGTAAACGAGTTTACCGTGGCCCCACAAACCGATTCTGGCAATGGAGGACTTCCATATCATGAATGGTTCATTGAGTTTGAACGAGAGCCTTCGGAAATGCTGAAATTTACTACGATCATCGAGGAGAGCATGAAGAAACAGAACAGCTATTACTATGATCTGATAGCGGGCAATGTGCTTCAACCATTAAAGATTACCACGATCAAACCCGGTGGCTTTCAAGACTATATGAAGAGTCTGGGCAAATTAGGAGGCCAGAACAAGGTACAGCGCCTTGCCAACGACCGAAAAGTTGCCGATGGTCTGGAAGCTTTCAAAATTAGTTGAGCCCATACGGACTTACTTTCGTAGGAATTCGTTTATTTTTGCCAAGAAGTAATGATGGCAACAGAAGTAAAACAGACCACCAGGGCACAGGAGTCCACCAATGCTATTGAGCGATTGTACATTACCATGCGGCATTTGCTCAACAGGGGTTTTTACAAGCCTTCCGGCGTATCGGGCAATGCCCTTAGGAGCGCACTACTACTTTTACGCCCCGAAATTTACGGCACTATTGCCGAGGATAAGGCCGAACTCAACGGATTGATCTATGTTTTGGAACGACTACCGGAAGGAATCGAGGAATGCCGATTCATCAACCTAACCTCCGACGAAGGATTTTCAAAATCACATATAAAACCAATTGTTCCTCCCAAAAGAAGACGAAACTGCTACCGAATTGATGACGAGCAGATGAACATTGAGATCACAAGGGGCAGGAGCGATATTTATGATATTTTGACCCACCTTACCTTTTTGTTCATCGAATCCGGAAAAATATGCAAACGTGTATTGGTTGATGGCGGGAATGCCACCATTAGGGATTGGGATAAACTTACCGAGTTTGTTTTGAGTGATGAAAAAAGTGATGATGAGCGCGAAGTGGCCATGATTCATGCCGCCAATATTTTGGGAAGGACTTTTGATGAGGTTGGGGACATTCACAACAAGTTAAAGACCCCACAAGATCCAGATCGGTTTTTGAATGTAATCTATTGGTTGGGAAAATTGGCATTGGAAGAAGAAACCACCGGCAATAAAAGGACCATCACCTTCAGTCCGTTGTTAAGGGAACGTTTGGGTCACCACCTTCATGGTGAAAAATGGGCCCAGACCATTAAACAGACCTTAAGGGAAAATGGACTTTTGGATAGACCGCTCCATATTATCAGTGCCAACATGCATAGTGTGATGAATTCCCTATTTGCCAAAAAGGCCTTGGCCAAGGAATTCCCTGACAGCAATTCTCTTAAGATTTTTGAATCCTTAAGTTCCGAGAAGCACAAAAAGCTCAATGAAAAGGTAAAGAACATTGCAGAAAAAAATGGAATGATCTTTATGGACGATAAGTCGGGCACCAACATTGACATTCAAATTTTTGATACAGCAAAATTTGGCAAGGACACGTGTTGCTATGAATTGCCCGAAAACATGCCACAGGAACAAAAACCCGTTATATTTGTGATGGACTATGCTTTTGGTGAACAAGCCTATGAAACCATTGACGAATTGTTGAAGCCATTGGAAGAAGACGGTGAGAAATATTTTTTGACCGTGGATTCGTTGTCCATCATGGGAAAAGCGGGTATTTTGGAAGGCGGCAAGGGAGATTTGATGATTCCGACCGCGCACATTTTTGAAGGAACAGCAGATAATTATCCTTTCAATAACGAACTATGTGCCGCCGATTTTGAAGGCCAAGGACTGAAAGTATTGGAAGGCACCATGGTGACCGTTTTGGGAACCTCGTTGCAGAACAAGGATGTGCTAAAATTCTTTCATGAATCCACATGGAATGTAATTGGATTGGAAATGGAAGGGGTCCACTACCAAAAAGCCATTCAATCAGCATCAAGGATCAGAAAGAGCATAAAAAAGGATGTAAAGGTAAGATATGCCTATTATGCCTCGGATAATCCCTTGGAAACGGGGAGTACCTTGGCATCGGGCGGATTGGGCACAACAGGGGTTAAACCCACCTATTTGATTACGGACAGGATTTTAAAACAGATATTCAATTCATAAGCTATGGCAGATCAACCGGTTCAACAAAATTCATCTGATGAAATAGATTTGGGACAATTGTTCCAAATGATAGGAAGGGGATTTCAAAAGTTCTTCAATTTTATCGGAAGCATTTTTAAGGGAATTTTCCATGCGATTATCTTATTTCTGCTTTTCGTCCAGAAGCATATTATTGTAATAAGTACGGCGTTAATTATGGGCGGGGCCATAGGCTATGTTCTCGATAGGATTGCTCCAGAAAAATATATTTCCAAAATGGTGGTGGAGCCCAATTTTAATAGTGTTCAACAACTTTACAATAACATTGCCTTTTATAACGATTTGGCCAAAGCCAAAGATTCTGTGGCCCTGGCAACAGCATTGAACATAACAGAGCATGAGGCGATGACAATCAACGAGATTTTTGCCGACTCGTATTCCGATGAGAACCAAAAAATAAAACTTTTTGATCAGTTCATCAAAGAATTAGATACGACGACCATCAAAACGATTGATTTTGAGAACTATCTGAAAAACTTCAATTCTTTAGATGCAAGGTTCCATCAGATATCAGTAATTAGTACAGATAATAGGGTGGCGAAAAAAATGCAGCCGGCAATTATAAATTCCATTTCGGTAAATGGTTATTTCAAGTTACAAAAGAGAATTAATGATGAGAATTTGAATTTGCAGGATTCCATTTATCGACAGCAGCTTATAGAAATTGATTCATTACAAAGTTTATACAGAACGGTGTTGGTTAAGGAGGCGGAAAAACCAATGCAGGGCACCAGCATTAATATGGCAGACAACGGGCAATCCCAAAGCAGGGAACTTGCACTGGTTCAAGAAAGGGACGTACTTAAGGAGAAATTAGTGGAATTGAACGAAGAGCGTGCTAACAAGTCTTCCATCGTTAACGTGATAAGTGATTTTCCTACAAGAGGTGTTGAGCAAAAAGGGATTTTGAAATCCTATAAGGTTAAACTTCCCTTGATCTTTTTGGTTCTGGTGTTTGGCTTGCTGACCTTAATAGAGGTTAATAAATACTTGAAATCGTACAATAAAAACAAACGTGCCTTTCAAAGCGAAAGTTAACGGAGACGATTTTTTTGATGATACGCATCATTGTAACAGGATCAAATGGACAACTGGGACAGACTCTTCAAGAACTTGCTCCAGCGTATGACAGTCTGTTTTTTCATTTTAGGACTTCCGTTGAATTAGATATTACCGAACCCGTCAAAGTTCTTGACTGCCTCAAGCAAGGGAATTATGATTACTGCATTAATTTGGCAGCTTTTACAAATGTTGAACAGGCAGAAAAATACCCTGAGAAAGCCTTTAAGGTAAATGCCAAAGGAACAAAGAACCTGGCTACTGCATGCAAAAAACATCAAATTAAGTTGATTCATATTTCCACGGATTATGTTTTTGATGGGAAAAAAGAGGGCCCTTATACAATTGCGGACACACCAAACCCAATAAACGAATATGGCAAATCAAAACTCAAGGGAGAGCAATGCATCAGGGACATACTGAACGACCACTATATTGTTAGAACCTCATGGCTCTATAGTAAAAAGTATGGGCACAATTTTTATAGATCCATTCTAAAACAAGCTTTGGAGGGCAAAGAATTACGTGTGACCGATGACCAGAAAGGTTGCCCTACCAATACAGAGGCTTTGTCCAAGTTTTTATTGGAGGAAATTTTAATAGAACAAATACCTTTCGGAACATATCATTTTACTGGTGGCAGGCCTACAACATGGTTCGGTTTTGCGCAGTGCATACTTGAGGAAAATGGATTGACGGACAAGGTTGACCTTGTATTGGATAGGAATTATCGTACTTTCGCAAAAAGGCCAAAGAACAGTGTTCTTTTATGAAGAATATCCTATTGCATAAGACCTATGATAAAAGTTTCTGAAACAAAGATTCCAGGTTGTATTATAATTGAACCCAAGGTTTTTGATGATGATAGGGGTTATTTTATGGAAAGTTTTAACCATAAGGAACTTTCGGATGCTTTGGGGCTTGATGTCAATTTCGTTCAGGATAATCAATCATGTTCGAAAAAGGGAGTTTTACGAGGATTGCACTTTCAAAAGGGAAAGTATGCACAGGCCAAATTGGTTTTTGTGCCATTTGGCTCCGTTTTGGATGTTGTGGTTGACATAAGACCAGAATCCCCAACTTTTGGAAAACACCTTGTAATGGAATTGAACGGAATAAACAAGAAACAACTCTTTATCCCCAAAGGCTGTGCACATGGTTTTCTTACTTTGAGCGACACAGCTCTTTTTATGTACAAATGTGACAACTATTATAACAACATGGAAGAGGGAGGTATACGTTTTGATGACCCGGTTTTGGCAATAGATTGGCGTCTTGAAAAAGGCATGATCACCCTATCCGCCAAGGATAGAGCCTTGCCGGATTTTAAATGGAATGAATATTAAGGGGCTATCATTATTTGAATAATGGGCTGAAACATACAATATAAATTTTTGAAAATGAAAATCTTAATAACTGGAGGAGCAGGCTTTATAGGCTCCCATGTGGTGCGTAGATTCGTGTTTAACTATCCAGATTATCAAATTTATAATCTTGATGCCCTGACCTATGCCGGAAATTTGGAAAACTTGAGGGATGTTGAAGGTGAAGCCAATTACAATTTCATAAAAGGAAATATCAACCATGCTGATTTCATTAAAGAACTGTTTGGTATACATCGGTTCGCAGGTGTGATTCACCTTGCGGCAGAAAGCCATGTTGATCGATCTATTAACGAGCCCTTGGAATTTGCCAGGACCAATATTTTGGGGACTATGAATTTGTTGAACGAGTTCAAAAGGCTATGGTCTAGCAATTGGGAAGGAAAAAAATTCTATCATATTAGCACAGATGAAGTATATGGGTCTTTGGGCTCGACTGGTTTCTTCACAGAAGAGAGTCCATATGAGCCTAATTCTCCTTATTCTGCCTCCAAAGCGGCATCCGATCATTTTGTGAGAGCATATGGAGAAACTTATGGCCTGCCCTATGTTATCAGTAATTGTTCAAACAATTATGGACCCAACCACTTTCCTGAAAAACTGATTCCTTTGTTCATCAACAATATAATAAACAACAAACCTTTGCCCGTTTACGGGGATGGGAACTATACCAGGGATTGGTTATATGTGGAAGACCACGCGAGGGCAATAGATTTTGTTTTTCACAAGGGAGGTTGCATGGAAACCTATAATATAGGAGGTTTTAATGAATGGAAGAACATAGACTTGGTCATGGAATTATGCAGTCAAATGGACAATAAATTGGGGAGGGCCAAAGGCAGCTCGGAAAAGTTGATAACCTTTGTGAAAGATCGTCCAGGACATGATTTACGCTATGCAATTGATGCAACTAAGATCAATGAGGAGTTAGGGTGGTCCCCTTCGGTCACTTTTGAGGAGGGCCTTTCAAAAACTATAGACTGGTACCTTGAAAATACGGATTGGTTGGCCCATGTAACCTCTGGGGAGTATACCAAATACTATAAAAAACAATATCATAGTTAAAAAATGAAAGGAATAATATTAGCTGGCGGTTCTGGAACCAGATTGCACCCACTAACCCAAGTTGTTTCGAAACAGCTTCTCCCGGTTTACGACAAGCCAATGATTTATTACCCTCTATCAATCCTAATGCTATCCGGCATAAAGGAAATCTTGATAATTTCAACCCCTCATGACCTTCCAAATTTTAAAAATTTACTGGGGAACGGGAAGAAAATTGGACTTACCATTTCCTATGCCGAACAACCGTCTCCAGATGGGCTTGCCCAAGCTTTTATAATAGGTGAAGAATTTATTGGGGATGATGATGTTTGTCTAATACTTGGAGACAATATCTTTTACGGTGCTGGTATTCAAAAAATGCTCTCATCAACCGTGACCGCGGTTAAAAATGAACATAGGGCCGTGATTTTTGGATATTATGTGGAAGACCCAGAACGATATGGGGTAGTGGAGTTTGATGCAGGGAGGAACGCTGTGGGTATAGAAGAAAAACCCAGTGACCCAAAATCAAATTATGCAGTTGTTGGGCTCTACTTTTATCCGAATTCCGTTATCAAAATTGCGAAGTCTGTTAAACCATCAGTAAGGGGCGAACTGGAGATTACTTCCGTGAACCAAGCATATTTGGAAATGGAAATGCTGAAGGTACAGGTTATGAGTAGAGGATATGCTTGGTTGGACACCGGAACCCATGAAGCACTTACCGAAGCCACCGAATTTGTTAAAGCGGTTGAAAAACGCACAGGCCTTAAAATTGCCTGCTTGGAAGAAATAGCATATTTGATGGGATTTATTTTGAAGGATGAATTCATAGAAATGGCCAATAACTATAGCAAAAGCGGGTACGGTGAATATTTAAAAAGAATTGCATCAAAATGAACCGGGCCGGTATCTTTTTAATGACAAAAAAAGGGCTTCAGGTTCTGGAAAGTATCATTGACAAAGGATTTTCGTCGAATATAGGTTTTGTGGTCGGGGCAAGCGATAAGAATGTCCAAAATGACTATTATCATGAGATTGGGGAGTTATGTAGTAAAAATGGTATACCCTATTTTGATAAGGACGAAACTTCATATAAAAAATTGAATGTGAGCTATCTTATCGCCATTTCATGGCGTTGGATAATATCTGAACAGAAAGCCATACCATTAATTGTTCTCCATGATTCTTTGCTGCCAAAATATCGTGGGTTTGCTCCTTTGGTAAATTCGTTGATCAATGGAGAGAGGGAAATAGGAGTGTCCGCACTGTTTGCCTCTTCGGAATATGACAAAGGACCAATAATAGCCCGGTCCAAGTGTACTGTTGAGTATCCTATTAAAATTGCCAAGGCTATCGATTTGATTACGGAATGCTATATAGAATTGGTTCAGGACTTAGTTAGAAAGATAAAGGACAATGTAGAAATCATTGCTGATTCTCAAAATGAAGAATTGGCAACCTACAGTCTATGGCGAGACGAGGAAGACTATCATATTGATTGGGAAAAAGACTCCTCTGAGATAAAAAGGTTCATAGATTCTGTTGGATACCCGTATAAGGGGGCCAGTGCTTTTGTAAAGAATCGTAAGGTTAGAATATTTGACGCGCAAACCCAAGATGATGTCTCGATAGTGAACAGAAATCCTGGGAAAGTAATCTTTGTTGACCATGGGAAACCAATAATAGTCTGTGGGAGAGGCTTATTAAGGATTGAGGATGGCCAGTTTGATGATACTTTAGAACCACTTATTCCATTAAAAAATTTCAGAACAAAATTCATCTAATGATTCCATTCAACAAGCCCTTTCTAGTTGGAAAGGAAACACAATATATAGAGGAGGCCGTGTTATCAGGTAAGATATCGGGAAATGGGATTTTCACCAAAAAGTGCCATACTTTTTTTGAAAAGGAATATCACTTAAAAAAAGCACTTTTGACCACATCTTGTACAGATGCCTTGGAAATGGCTGCAATACTTTTGAATATTGGCCCGGGCGATGAGGTGATAGTGCCCTCCTATACTTTTGTTTCATCGGCTTTGGCCTTTGTAAGGCAAGGCGCAAAAATTGTGTTTGCCGATAGCAGGGATGACCATCCAGGTATTAATGAGAGCAAGATAGAAGAATTGGTAACACCAAGAACAAAGGCTATCGTTGTAGTGCATTATGCTGGTGTTGCTTGTGATATGGATATTGTGATGAAGGTCGCCGAGAAACATGGGATATTTGTAGTGGAGGATGCCGCACAAGCGATAGACTCTTTTTATAAAGGAAAACCTTTGGGAGGATTCGGACACATTGGTGCTTTCTCATTTCATGAAACAAAAAACATAATTTCAGGAGAAGGAGGGCTATTGACCATAAACGATGATAACCTCACTTCGAGGTCCGAGATTATTTGGGAAAAGGGGACAAATAGAGCAGCTTTTTTTAAAGGAGAGGTAGACAAATATGGATGGGTGGATACAGGATCTTCCTTTTTACCCTCGGAATTGGTCGCTGCGTTTCTATATGCCCAACTAGAGAGACTATCAGAAATCCAGGAAAAACGAAAATCCATTTGGAAAGCATATTATTCCGAACTTTTAACCCTCGAAACCCAAGGAAAAATCAAACTACCCTTTATCCCTGATTACGCCACCAATAATGCACACATGTTTTATATAGTTGTGCAGAATATAGCTCAAAGGGACCGGATGATAAGCCATTTGAAAACTAAGGGCGTACATGCCGTATTTCATTATTTATCATTGCATAAAAGCAAGTTTTATCTTCAGGACAACGAATACAAGGAGTTGAAAAATGCAGATAAGTTTTCGGATTGCCTTATTCGTCTTCCCTTTTTCTTTGAGCTTGAGCAAATGCAATTAGGCTATATTATACAACAAGTTAAAAGTTTTTACCATTGAAGATAGCACATATCAGTCCCGATGAAAAATTCGTCAAAAGTATCCAATGGCAATTCGAAAAAATATTTCCTCAACAAAATTCTTTTTTTGTTTTTTTGGCAAACAATGTTGAATCTACAAAGTATGTTCAAGAGGGTGGTGCGGTAAAACTGTTTAAGGATGACTCAAAAGGTGTAAGGAAAATACTGGAAGAGATAAAGTACTATGACCTTGTTATCCTGCATGGGCTAAAATATTTTCAGAGTCGGATTGTATTAAAGGCATCTACCAATGATAATTTTGTTTGGTTTTTTTGGGGAGGAGAGATTTATGACAATCCGAAGGCCGTAGGAGACAAAATGTTGGGGCAAGAAACCAAAAAGAGGTTTCTTGCCCTCAACATTTTCAAGGAACTGAAAAAAACGATTAGACCAGCTTATTACCTGCTTAAGTTCAGATCAAAGACTCCAGAGGCGTCGGTGTTGAAAGCGGCGAAAAAAATCCCTTATATTGGAATAATTCATGAAGAGGAAGTTGATTTTCTAAAACAAAATGATTTCATTGGACGTTTTGCAAAGTTTGTGCCAATGACCTATTATCCTTTGGAGTTTGTTTTTAAAGGAATCGAGGGCATTACCATCACGGGTAAAAATATTCTTTTGGGCAATTCCGCATCTTTGACCAACAATCATCTTGAAGCTTTTGATAAAATAATGCGTTTAAATCTGGAAGACAGAAAATTAGTTGTGCCCCTTAGTTATGGGGATTCAAGATATGCAATGGAGATTTGCAAAGAGGGAAAGAATATATTTGGAAAGACTTTTAGCCCTATTTTGGACTTTATGCCATTGCAGGAGTATAACCGGATGCTCAGTTCGTGCAGTATTGTTGTTATGAACCACTATAGACAACAAGCAGTTGGTAATATTTTGGCTATGCTGTGGATGGGGGCCAAAATTTATCTAAACGAAAGCAATACCTTTTATCAATATCTAAAAAATGAAGGAATCCATATTTTTTCTATAGACATGGACTTGGTCAATGAGAATCCTGAAGTTTTGGATGAATTGACCCCCATACAGATACAAACCAATAGAGAGAAACTTTTAAAAAGAATAAGCTTTAATGCTATCAAGGATAAATTAAGGGAAGAGCTTCTAAATATTGCAAATGGAGACTAAGAAGCAGGCCATATCAGGCGTTAAATGGACAACCTTATCAACTGTTGTGGTTGCGGTTTGTAGTATTCTAAAGATTTCCGTTTTAGCCAGATTTCTAAACAGTTCAGATTTTGGCTTAATGGCATTGGTGACCTTTGTGCTTGGCTTTATGGACCTTTTCATGGATATGGGCCTTACATCTGCCATTCTTTATAAGCAAAGCATTACCAGAGAAGAATACAACAGTCTCTTTTGGTTGAATGTAATGTTTAGTTTGATACTATTTTTCTGCATATTATTGTTTGCACCACTGGTTGCTTCTTTTTATGAAGAGCCTAAATTGACTGTCCTTTTACCACTTATGGGGTTCGGCGTTATATTTTCTGCTTTTGGCAGGCAGTATAAAACAATACTCCAAAAAGAACTAAAATTCAAGACCATAGCTTTGACGGAAATACTAGCCATTGTTTTTTCCTTGATACTGGCAATTGTATTGGCACTGAAAAATTTTGGGGTCTATTCGCTAGTGCTTTCGGCCCTGTTACAATATTTTTTGGCGAACACCATTTTTTTTGTCATTGGAATCAAAACCAATCGGTTGTCACTTCATTTTAATTTTCAAAGTACAAGTCCTTTTCTAAGAATCGGGTTTTATAAGGTAGGAGGACAGATCATCAATTACTTTAACAGAGATTTGGACATTCTTATAATCGGGAAATTTTTTGGAGCCGAACTTTTAGGAGGTTATAGTCTTGCAAAGCAATTAGTGAAAAGACCAATGGCCATTTTTGATCAAATTGTTTTAAAAGTATCCGTCTCAATTTTGCCTCGCTTTCAGGATAATAAAAAGGCATTGTTGAATTCTTTTTTGATGTTGATTAGGGGAATGTCAATGATCAATGCTATCATCTATGGGGTTATGGCGTTAAGCGCTCCTTTTTTAGTAAACATTTTTTACGGTGAGGAATATGGGGGCATCTTGAATTTTGTAAGACTTTTTGCTATCATCTTTTATTTTAGATCAATTGGCGGCATAGTGGGTATTTTGGCCATAACCAAAGGAAGGACAGATATAGAGTTTTATTGGAATGTTCTGTTGTTGTGCGTTTTTCCTGTTGTAATATTTGCCGGGGCCCAAATCAACTTGGAAATGATCTTAATTTTGATAGCGGCCCTTCAAATAATCTTAAACTTACCATTATGGCAAATGTTCTATAAAAAATTGGTGGGAATAGAACTTTTTGATTACTTGAGGGCCTTGTGTTTTCCGGCTATAATTTCAGGGTCTGTTTTTATAATATTTGACATCCTTTTTGAAAATCATACTGGTATTATGGCACAAGGTGGATTTTCCTTGCTCTTGACAATTGTGATCGTTGTTTATGCATATGTAACGGATTCTAATGTTAGACACTATATAAAATCCATTATTAAAAAACAGCCTGATAAAGTTGAACATTAAAGGTTATGCCGAATTGGGATAGGGCACAAGTTGCCCACATCAACTTTTGAGAATGTTTGGTACATTCTGATGAATTTAAGAGCATAATACTTAACCTTGAATTCAGCACGGAAAAATCCTATGTTGCTAAAGATTAAAAATCCTTTATGTTTCCTTAAAAACGAATTAAATTTGGGCACACTTGGAATTTAGCTCCTATTTGCCAATTAAAACCAACGTTAGTTGAAATACTTATTAAATATTGCTTTGGTTTTCCTCTTTCTCTTTCAGGGAGCAGACAAAAGCAGTTTTCTAGTGGTGTTGGCGCTGTCATTTCTTTTTATAATTCTGATTCAGAATAGAACTCTCCCCAAGCTGCCTGCATATTACCTTTTTGCGGGATGCATTTATCTGTTCTATTTAACCCTCGGACTGTTGAATCACCATCCCAATGCTCAAATTGACATCAAGTTTCAAGTGTTTTCTTTTGCTTTCTATTTTTGGTTGATTAACAACGGATCGAAAGTTGACTTTCTTAAACTGCTTTTCGCGATTAATTGGATTGTACTTTCGATATATTTTCTGCTATATTTTGAGGTGATGCCGAATTTTTGGAACGAACATACATTTGGGCGCCAGGGGAGAATATTGGGCCCGGCAATTACACCAATGGTGTATATCCTTTTTCTGTACCTACAAAACAACAAAAAATTTGATGTTCGCTTGGGCTTTGCACTTTTGGGTTCCATGGTTTACCTATTGATGACTTCCAATTTCATGAACGTGTCTATCGTATTCATTCTTTCCCTTCTTACTGTTGTCAACCTTAGACAATTGTTAAAACCCGTTTATATTGCAGGGATTCTTGTTTTGGGGATCAGTATAATATTTTACATTAAATCCCCTTATGTGCCCGAAATGATAGCTTCCAAATTGGAATATGTATTGAAGCCCTGGGAGTATGGAACGGTGAAAACTAGGATTTCGGATTTAAACCAAGCCCTGGAAAACGAAAACTTTGGCAGGTTCAAAAATCTCTTTGGGGAAGGTTTTGGAGCTAGTTCGGAGATTTTCAGGGAAAATAAAATAGCCCCGAGTTTGAGTAGGACTTTTTCATTTCAGGAAATAGACAACGGATTTTATTACATCTACCATAGAGGAGGATGGAGCTTACTTTCTTTGTTTTTACTATCCCATATCTATTTAATTTCCAGAATACATGGTTTTAAGACCAAAATAGGTTTTTTTGTTATTGTTTTGATCACCAATCTTTTATCAATTCACTATTTTAACTACTTGTTTTATCTTCTATTGCCTTATTGGATAATACATAAACGGAATGACGTCAATTCCAGAACTACGGATAGATTAGCCCATAGATGAAAATGGACAAAGTTTTATATGTTGTGCCAAACATTGAAAATGTTTCGGGAGGGCCTAAAACAAGAATTTCTATGTTTAAGGCTATTTTTTTAGATGGAGGGGACACGGTAATAGACGGAAATCGGAAACTACAGAAAAGCTTAAGGGCAAAAAAAAACCTAAGAGTGTATGTTGAGTCCGCCACCAATAGAATTTCCTTTATAGATCTATTGAGTTTGTTATACCTCAGGCTCATATCAAAAGAGATTGTGGTTTTTATTAGGGATATTTATATTGAGCTTTTCCCACATGAATATGCTTCATTTAGAGGAAGAATAACAATGATTTTCAACAAGGCCAGCAATTTTTTTCTTTCATTGATATCGACCAAAATGGCATTTCCAACCAAAGACATGGGGAGAATTTTTTTTGAAAAGAACACTTGGTTTCCCAAAAGAAGATACTTTGCACTGCCACCGGGATGTGTCAGTAATGGCTTGGGTGGGACAAAAGTAGATTTTTCGAAAAGATTGGGAATACTCTACTTGGGAAGTGTTTCTTATGCAAATGCAGGATTTGATCACTTCCTAGAATTTGCAGAGAAAAATAAGGAAGAATATGCATTTTTTGTTCTGTCTGGGGATAACAGGGCAGCGGAAATGACCAAGAATAAGGACCATATTATCGTTGATAGGGTAGAGCATTCAAAAATTGCCGAATATATCACCGAAAACAATATTTTTTTAGGGTTTCATTCAAGACCAAGAAATGAATATGACGACATCACTTTTCCCATCAAGGCACTGGACTTCATTGGATTTCACTTGCCCTTTGTAACCGATAGGCATAAACCGATCTGTGAACTTTTGGGAAATGAATATGAATTGTTTACCAACATCTCTGAGTTTGAGGAAACCGATAAAGTGATTAAGGAAATAAGCAATGAGGACAAATATTCCAAAGTAACGTTCCTTTTGGAGCAAGTGGCCTCAAGAAACAGTTATATAAAGCGCTATGAATCGATATTTTGACAGGTGGGGGCGAGACGTTTATTTTGAAACTTCATTATATCTTTTCCTTGTCGCCCTACCAATAGGATATGGTATAGATGTGGCATTGATGTTCATTATGTTGCTCTGTTATTTTTTTGTTTCGGACAATAGTGAAAAATTGTTACAGTTAAACAATCATAAGACGTCTCTTTTTCTTTTGTTGGGGATGCATACTGTCCTTTGGATAGGAACTATGTATTCCGACAATGTTGATGTGGCAATGGGGCGGATTGAAAGGAGTCTTCCACTTTTGATATTGCCCCCCATTCTTCTTTCACTACCCAACAGATATTTAAAATTGAGAAATATATTTTATGCACTTGGAACTGGTATTGTAATAGTCATGTTGATTAGCTGGGGGGCAATTATTGTTGATATATTTTCGAAACAATCCCCGTTGAAACAATCAAAATATTTTTTTGAATGGATATATACCGATCACAATCTTTTACGGGCAGCGGATATTCATCCCGGCTATTTTGCTTTAATACTGGTACTGTGTTTGTCAACCATAATTCGCGGGGATTTTTTTGAGGCCATTAGAAGGAACAAACTGATTTTTTTCTTAGTTGTGTCCGCTTTGTTGCTATTTCTTGTTGAAACAAGTAGTCGGATGGGTTTTGTGGCGTTATTTTTGATTTTGGTCCTAAGTCTTTATAAAGTGCGAGGAGCCAAGGAAAAATGGATTTATATTTTTCTTTTTTTCGGTCTTTTTTTCACACTAATAAAATTTGACTATTTAACCAACAAATTTCAAAAATTAGTGGACACCGATGGAAACATTGTGTTTGAAAGATATTTTAGGTGGAAAGAGATTTTGAATGTATTTTTTAGTGAAGGCAACCTGCTTTTTGGAGAAGGTACGGGAGACGCATATGCAATATTTAACCAAGCATATGTCAAGGGAAATTTCGAACTAGCCTTGAAGGAAAATTATAATGCCCACAATCAGTATTTGGAATTTTTGGTTGGAAATGGCTTATTAGGACTTTTTATTTACTTAGCGGCCGTGGCTCATTTTATGGTGAAAACCAAATTGAAGGGAGTTGCAATGCCCTTTTTTATTTTGATCGTGATGTTCTCATTTACAGAATCATTTTTGGTAAGAAGTAAGGGAGTGATGTTCTTTTCTTTTTTTTATCCACTGCTTATAAAATACTATGAACGTTATGACGAATAATGATAAAACGAAGCCTCGGCTTTTTTTGGTTTCCAATATGTATCCTTCCGCAAAAGGGGTGCGTTATGGTATTTTCGTTAAACGTTTTGAGGAGGCTCTTATAAACGATTTTAATGTTAAGAGGATTGTGCTTACAATAAAGGACAATGTGATTTCAAAGCTTTTGGGATACATGTTTTTATATTTGAAAGTCTTGAATCTATTTTTCATCACTAAAAGATCAGATACAGTTTATGTACACTTTCCATTATATTTCTCTTTTGCACTTTTTCCTCTTACATGGAGGAAAATCCCAATAGTCATTAACTTCCATGGGAGCGATGCGGTATTTAATACTCCACAAAAGAAATTTTTTAGGCTGTTCATGGGACCTGTAATGGCGAATGCGGTAAAAATTGTGGTTCCCTCGGATTATTACAAGGAAATGATAATGAAGATTTTTAAGGTTGGAGACATAGAAAGGATGTATGTATACCCCTCAGGAGGGATTAATGCCAAAATATTCTATCCCATAGAGGAAGGTGGCGACGAAAAATTGACTTTTGGGTTTGTTTCCAATTTTATAGAAACAAAGGGGTGGCGAATTTTTTTGAATGCCCTATCAAAAATTGCGGTAAGTGAAAAGGATCAAAATGTTAAGGGTATTATGGTCGGAGATGGTCCGGATAGGAGCAAAATCATAAAAATAATCGATGAATCGGGCCTTGATATAGAATTAATTCCCAATGTTCCTCAAGAAGAATTGGCACATATTTATTCAAGGTTCAGTGCGTTTATATTCCCAACATATCGGGATGAAGAGAGCCTTGGCCTTGTTGGCCTTGAGGCAATGATGTGTGGGATTCCCGTCATAGCCAGTAACATTGGAGGGCCTGCCGGTTATGTCAAAGAAGGACACAATGGTTTTCTGTTCCAAAAGCAAAATATTGAAGAGCTTGTCGAGAAAATCAAGTGTTTTCAATCCCTGAAAATAGAAGAAGTCAAAAAAATGAAAATGAATTGTATCGGAACGGCTAAAAACTATGACTGTCAGGTCGTCAATTCTGCTTTGATTAGATTTCTCAAGTCAATTCATTAAAATGGGGTATCACATTAGGCAATTATTCAATGAGGGGGCTTTATAGATTTATCAGATGAACACAGATATAGGAGATACGAATAGGACTTGCATGCTTGGGATCAACATCGACAACCTCAGTATGGATGAAACACTTGAATTGATTCTTGGAACAATCCTAAAAAACGAACAAATACACCACGTAGTGGTCAATGCAGCAAAAATTGTGGCCATGCAATCAGACATGGTACTTAGGACCAGTGTCAATAGCGCAGACCTGATCAATGCAGATGGCCAAGCGGTTGTTTGGGCATCCAAAATATTGGGAAAACCTATAAAAGAACGTGTTTCTGGGATTGATTTGATGCAAAACCTGGTTCATATGGCCCATAAGAAGGGATTAAAAATATTCTTTTTCGGCGCCAAGGAGGAAACGGTGAGGGCCGTGGTGGTAAAATATTCTCTTCAATTTTCAAAAGACATTATAGCGGGCTATAGGAATGGATATTTCAAAAAAGAGGAGGAAAGGGATATAGCCGCGGAAATCCATGAAAGCGGAGCCCATATTCTTTTCGTTGCGATAAGCTCCCCGATAAAGGAGAACTTTTTATATGAAAACAAGCATATGTTGTCCAATGTAAATTTCATCATGGGGGTTGGGGGTAGTTTTGATGTAGTGGCAGGAAAGGTTAAAAGAGCTCCCTTATGGATGCAAAAGGCAGGACTAGAATGGTTTTATAGATTCTTACAGGAGCCAAAAAGAATGTGGAAAAGATATTTGATAGGAAACACTAAGTTTATTTTATTGGTTATCAGGGAGCGATTTAAATTTTGATACCTTTGAAACCTTATAAAAGTTTCTAGCATTTTCCTGAATGTTTTTCAAACAACATAGATATTCGAATCTTATTGCTCCAGTTTCATATTTGATTGATTTGGCAGTTTTGAATATGTTTCTCCATATTTTGCCCATTAATTTTCAAACCCCGGTCCTAATACACATTTATATCTCACTTGCTTGGATCGTCATCGCCACCAAGAATGAGTTTTATACCATTTATAGGTTTTCTAAGGTTACTTACATCATTAGGTTATTATTTGTTCAGTTTGTTTTTTTCTTTCTGACCCTTTATGCCTTCATCGGGTTTTTCAAACAACCAGTGATAAGCAGACTTGCGCTCGGAGAGTATTTTGTGATCGTACTGGTTATTATTTCCTTGGCGAAACTTTTAAGTTATTTCCTGCTAATGGAATATCGTGAAAAAGTGAAGGGAAACTTAAGAAATGTGGTTGTCATCGGAAAGAACAAAAAAACAGATCAATTAGTACGGGTGTTCAAGGAAAGAAGTGAGTTTGGGTATAATTTTCTTAAGCAATTCTCACCCAAATCCCTTGATTTTGAAATACAGGATTGCTTCGATTATATTTTGGAAAAGAATATTGACGAAATCTATTGCTCCGTTTCAGAACTTAAAAATGACGAGTTGGCCAAGTTTATCAGTTTTGCCGATAATAATCTCAAAACGCTGAAGTTTATCCCGGATAACAAGAATATTTTTTCGAAAAAACTGAAGTTCGAATATTATGACTATATCCCTGTGCTTTCCCTTCGAGACATACCATTGGACAGTCCTATCAATTCATTTTTAAAAAGAACTTTTGATATCGTATTTTCTCTGGTGATCATATTGGGACTATTGTCATGGTTGACCCCATTACTGGCCATTTTGATTACTTTGGAATCTAAAGGGCCGGTTTTTTTCAGGCAGACCCGTAATGGGATTGACAACAGGGAATTCTATTGTTATAAATTCCGATCTATGGCCCCCAATAAAAATGCGGATAATATCCAGGCGACCAAGAATGACATGCGAATCACAAAAATCGGAAGGTTTATAAGACGGACCAGTATAGATGAACTACCTCAATTTTACAATGTATTGTTCGGAACCATGTCTGTTGTAGGCCCAAGACCACATATGGTAAAGCATACCAACGAATATGCGGCAAGTGTGGACAAATACATGGTGCGGCATTTTGTGAAGCCAGGGATAACAGGTCTGGCACAGGTTAGAGGGTATAGAGGCGAAATTGAAACCGAAAATGACATTCAAAACCGAATTAAGTTTGACATATTTTATATAGAAAACTGGTCTATTTTTTTGGATTTTAAAATTATGTTACAAACAGTATTGAATGCAATAAGGGGAGAGGCAAAAGCATACTAATAGAAAATGAAAAAAGCACTCATCACCGGGGCGGCCGGATTTTTGGGATCACATCTTTGTGATAGGTTCATTGCCGAAGGGCACCATGTGATCGGTATGGACAACCTTATTACCGGCGATATCAAAAATATTGAGCACCTGTTTCACTTGGAACGCTTTGAGTTTTTTCATCATGATGTCACCAAGTTTGTACATGTTCCCGGTCGAATGGATTATATCCTGCACTTTGCTTCCCCCGCAAGCCCTATTGACTACTTGAAGATACCGATAGAAACTCTTAAAGTGGGTTCTTTGGGAACCTTGAATTTGTTGGGATTGGCACGAGACCATAAAGCGCGGATTTTGGTAGCATCTACTTCTGAAGTATACGGTGACCCCCTGGTGCACCCCCAAAATGAGGACTATTACGGAAACGTTAGCCCTATTGGCCCAAGAGGAGTGTACGATGAGGCCAAACGTTTTATGGAGTCCATTACCATGGCCTATCACCGCCATCATGGATTGGACACCCGTATTGTGCGTATTTTTAATACTTACGGATCAAGAATGCGATTGAACGATGGTCGAGTGGTACCAGCATTTATTGGTCAGGCCCTACGGGGTGAGGACCTTACCGTTTTTGGCGATGGATCCCAAACGCGTTCTTTTACCTATATCGATGATCAAGTAGAGGGAATCTACCGTTTGTTGATGAGCGATCATGTGGAACCCATCAACATCGGAAATCCTGACGAAACCACTATTCTTGAGTTCGCCGAAGAAATCATCAAACTGACGGGAACGAATCAAAAAATAATCTTCAAACCGTTGCCTAAAGATGACCCTTTGCAACGTCAACCAGATATCACTCGGGCCAGGGAAATATTGGGATGGGAGCCCAAGGTGCATCGCTCCGAAGGGCTTAAAAAAGTATACGAATACTTTAAATCCCTTTCTCAGGACGAATTATACCAGGCACACCGAGATTTTCAATCCTAGGTATTCAATATTGAATCGATGAAAATTTGTGCCATTCGTGACATTCGTGTCCAGATGAACATACTTTGATTTTAGTAAAACTTTAAAAAGCTATTTTAAAGTAAGATTAAGTTCTAATTGGGTTATTTTTGCCAAAACTTTGAATCATGAACATCCTGGTACTGGGTTCTGGCGGACGTGAACATGCCATCGCCCTTAAAATCTCACAAAGCCCAAAAACCTCAAAATTGTTCGTTGCTCCCGGCAATGCAGGTACTGCAAGCATTGCCACGAATATACCGGTTGGTGTAAACGATTTTGATGCGATAAAAGAGGTTGTGTTAAGGGAGAGCATTGATTTGGTGGTAGTAGGCCCTGAAGACCCTTTGGTAAATGGGGTGCATGATTTTTTCTTGAACGATGTCGAATTGAAATCCATTCCGGTTATTGGTCCACAAAAGGCCGCTGCTGCTTTAGAGGGTAGCAAGGAATTTGCCAAGGAGTTCATGATGAGGCACAACATTCCCACTGCAGCCTATGAAAGTTTTACCAGCGAGTCTTTGGAGAAGGGGGATGCCTTTTTGGAATCGCTAAACCCACCCTACGTGCTTAAGGCTGACGGTTTGGCAGCCGGCAAAGGCGTTTTGATTCTTCAGGATTTGAATGAAGCCAAAGCCGAATTGAAATCCATGTTGTTGGATTCCAAATTTGGTTCCGCAAGTGCCACGGTGGTCATCGAAGAGTTCTTGGACGGAATCGAGCTGAGCTGTTTTGTGCTTACCGATGGCTCCAACTACAAAATTCTTCCTACTGCAAAAGACTACAAACGTATCGGGGAAGGGGATACCGGACTCAACACTGGCGGTATGGGGGCCATTTCCCCAGTTCCTTTCGCAAATGCTGCGTTTATGGATATGGTGGAGTCAAGAATCGTAAAACCGACCGTAGAAGGCCTTAAAAAGGATAATCTGCCCTATGTGGGGTTCATCTTCATCGGGTTGATCAAGGTAAATGGCGAGCCTAAAGTAATCGAGTACAATGTACGGATGGGAGATCCTGAGACCGAAGTGGTCATTCCAAGGTTAAAAAGTGACTTGGTTGAGGTGCTTATGGCGATGGCAAATGGCACTTTGGATCAAATCGACCTTCAAATTGACGAAAGGACAGCAACTACGGTCATGGCTGTATCGGGAGGATATCCAGAAGAGTATGAAAAAGGCAAGGAAATTACCGGGGCAGAGAATATTAAAGGGTCCTTGGTGTTTCATGCAGGAACCAAACTGCAGGATGGTAAAGTGGTTACCAATGGAGGGCGTGTAATCGCGATTACTTCCTTTGGAAAAGATTTCAAGGAAGCGCTAAAAGCATCCTATCAAAATATGGAAAAGCTCCATTTTGATGGCATGTACTACAGAAAAGATCTTGGGTTTGATCTATAGGAAAGAATGGGAGCTGATGCTCTTGTCCTCTTCACCATTGTCGTTGAATATTTTCAACTGACCCATCCAATATACAAAGGCCACAAAGCCGATGATCATAAAAATCCAGTTCATGGTGTTCGATGCCCACCAGCTTTGTAAAAAGCGGAGGAAATCGTAGGGGGCAAAAAGGTAGTTTACAAATAAGTCTTCTATACCGTAAAAAAACTTGCTCATCTTGGCTATATTTACTTTACAAAAGTAGCAAAAGATAGGATGATTTCAAGCTTTTTCGGAAAAACAAAACCCATTGTCCATTTTGTCCTTGTCCTTTTATTGCTCCTTTTTTATTTCGGCAGGATCGTTTTCTTTAATGACGGAACCGATTTTTTAAAGGATTTTCCGCTGGAACTCCTTGCCTTTGGGGTACTTATCTTGGTCATTGTGGTCATCAACCAAATCGTTAGGTTCGAAAAGATTACGGACTTCAATTCCTTTGCGATGCTCTTTTTTGTGCTCTTCGCTATTGCATTTTCGGAAGAGTTTGATCAGAAAAATGCCATTTTCACCAGTTTCTTCCTGTTGTTGGCCCTGTGGCGATTACTTTCCATAAAGTCCATCAAAAATGTAAAACATAAAATTTTTGATGCTTCCCTTTTGATCGCCTTGGCCAGTTTGTTCTACGATTGGGCCTTGCTGTTCTTGGTGCTCGTCTTTGTGGTGATCAATATGTATGATCGCACCACCTTTAAAAACTGGTTGGTTCCCTTTTTGGGTGTGGCCACCATATTTGTTTTAACGTTTACCATTCTCAAAGTCACCGATTCGCTCGATTTTTTTCAAAGCCATTACAAATTTTCGGTGAGTTTTTTGGAGGCATACTCGTTTCTTCAGGTGTTGAACGTAAAGGCCTTGGTATATTTTATTTTGATGGTGAGTATTGCCTTTTTGGTCTTTCTGCGGATGCGAAGTGTGGGCGGTGGAAAGTTGCTGCATCTCAGGATCTTGTTTTTAGCACTCGTTTTTGGGTTGTTGATTACCTTGGTCACCCCTGTTGACGAATCTCCTGTAGTGATCACGTTCTTTCCAGCGGCAATATTCTTGACCAACTATGTGGAGGCCATCAAAAGAACTAAGCTTCAAGAGGCCATAATGATTGTTTGCATGCTGCTCGCCTTCCTGCTTTTTGCCATGGAACTTAATCCTTAAGCCATAAAGCAATATCTTTGGTGAAATTTAAACATCATGTTCAGCGACTTTGCTTTTGGCATATTCCAGGAAAGTATCGATACCTACCACATCAAGGATGATGTGTACCAATCCTTTACCAATCCATATCCAAAGGATAAGATAGAGCATCTTTTGTACCGAAAGAACTGGATAGATACCGTGCAATGGCATTACGAGGATATCATCCGTGACCCGGCCATCGACCCGGTGGATGCCTTGGATCTAAAACGCAAGATAGACGCCAGCAACCAAGACCGCACCGATTTAGTGGAATATATCGATAGCTATTTCCTTCAGAAATACCAATCGGTACAAGCAAAGGAAAATGCGACCATCAATACGGAAAGTCCCGCTTGGGCCATTGACCGACTCTCTATTTTGGCCTTAAAAATTTATCACATGCAGGAAGAGGTGAACCGCACCGATGCTTCTGCCGATCACATCCAAAAATGCAGCGACAAGTTGGCCGTTTTGTTGGAACAGAAAAAGGACCTATCCACCGCAATTGACCAATTGTTGACCGATATTGAGGCAGGCAACAAGTACATGAAAGTCTACAAACAGATGAAAATGTACAACGATGAGGAACTAAACCCAGTACTCCGTGGACAAAAAGGGTAACAGCCCCCATTTGTTGGTCATCCGCTTGTCGGCCATGGGCGATGTAGCGATGACGGTTCCGGTAATCGGCACGTTGTTAGAAAAATACCCAGATCTTCACGTAACGATATTGACCAAACGACCCTTCCTGCCCATTTTTGAAGGTTTGGAACGCGTAAATGTTTTGGAAGCCGACGTGAAAAAGCGACACAAAGGCTTGATGGGCCTATGGCGACTGTATCAAGAATTGAAACCTTTTCATTTTGCCGCCGTTGCTGATTTGCATAACGTATTGCGAAGCCGGATTTTGAAAAAATATTTTGCTACAAGCGGTGTTCCCTTTGTACAACTCGATAAAGGTAGAAAGGAAAAGAAAGCATTGACCCGAGCCAAAAACAAGGATTTTAGACCATTGAAGACTACGGTGCAACGCTATACCGATGTTTTTGGCCAATTGGGATTCCCAATAGACATGTCCGATGCCAAACCTTTGGCACGTTTATCGCTTTCCGAAAAAATACTGGATTTGGTGCATCAGGATACCAAAAAATGGGTAGGTATTGCGCCTTTTGCAGCGCATTCTGGCAAGATGTACCCCTTGTTTTTGATGGAAAAAGTCATCAAAACGCTATCTGATACCGATAAGTATAAAATTTTATTGTTCGGGGGCGGGGAACAGGAAGTACAGCAGTTGGAAAGGCTTTCGGCCGAGTATACCAACACCCAATGTATGGCCGGAAAATTGACTTTATCCGAAGAACTGCAACTGATTTCCAATTTGGATGTAATGCTTTCCATGGACAGTGGCAATGCCCACTTGGCGGCCAATTATAGCATTCCGGTGGTTACGCTATGGGGTGTTACGCATCCGTACGCCGGGTTTTACCCTTTTCATCAACCTATGGAAAATGCTTTGCTGGCGGATCGGGAACAGTTTCCTTTGATCCCTACATCGGTATATGGGAACAAAGTACCCAAAGGCTACGAAAATGTCATGGAAACCATTGATCCCCAACAGGTGGTGGGCCATCTTTTGAAAATTTTGGAGGCTTAGGCCATCACGGGCTGTGGCTCCAAGGACTTAAAGTAGTGCTTCAACTGTTGCACGTATTGGTATTTCAACTGGCGGTTGCTACTGTCCATCATCAATGAACGCATCCCCAAATAGGAAGCAATAATGTAAGTGGCTACGCCCTCACAATCCACGTGGCGGGCAATGTACCCGTCCAACTTGCCTTTTTTAAGCACGGAAACCAGGTTGACCTCCCAAACGTTCAGGATGTCCTTTAAATACCCACTGATTTCCTCGTTGCGCTTGTTGAACTCCGTTAAAAAGTCGTTCAGCATAAAGCCGTAGGCCATTTCATTCTTCTTACCGGGTTCCAAGGCGTTCTCCAGACTCTCCACAATGATCGGCAACGGGTTTTCCTCGGTGTTCAACGGTTCGATCAATAGGGCATATACCTTTTGTACGATAAGGTTCTGCACAATACTGATAAAGTAATCTTCCTTCGATTTAAAATGATGGTAAAAGGCACCCTTAGAAAGCGACAGTTGTTTTAGAATATCGTCAAGGCTGGTATTGTAGTAGCCTTTTTCGTTGAAGATTTCAAGGCCCTTGCCACACAAACGGTGCATGGTCTCCCTGCTTTTAAGAGTGGTTTCCATAAGATTTGGGTTTTAGACCGTTGAGTCTGTGACAAAGATTTGGCGGAAACCGACCAACCCAAACAATTCAAGATGTAGTTGCCTTAAAAATCGGTGAAAGGATAAAAAACCGACCAAATACCGAAAATCGAAAAATCTGAACCGACTTACTGGTCGGTTAAATGGCCATGCAGGTTCGTTGAATGGCATTCAAAATGTGGAAACATTTAAAGTAAAAAAGCCCTAACTTCACTTATCGGCCGATATAATTCATTAAAAACGAATCATATCTTAGAACGTTAGGCACTATTAACGCAAAGAACGAGATTCAACCAATAAATGATAAATGGATAAAGAAAAATTAGATAAAATAATCAAGGATTATAAAGTCCAACCTGTAGGAAACGGTTACATCGACTTAATTGTTTCTAGAGATTTATTTAAGCAATTTGTTCATGAGTTAATTGAAAATGGATTTGTAATAAAAAGTGTTTCATGGTGGGAATGGTGTGCAAATAAAGATGAATGCAAATATGGACTTGGCGGTCCAGAAAGTAAATTTTATAGAGGTTGGTTTGCTGAATTGCCAATTGATGTAGATGATATTGAATTGTCCGATTTAACTACCGAAAAAGCAATTGAAAATGTTATAGACCTGATTGATTCAAAGAGTATTCAATATCCAGACGAGATTATAAGCTTTCATGAATCAAATTGGTTAACACCTGCTATTTGGCTGGACGTACCTGATAACTGGATAAATAAATTCAATTAATAATCAGCTGATGGAATTAAAAAAAGACAGAATTGAAATTGCTAGTGATGTAAATGGCCGAGATGGTATCGGAGTTGAGATTTACAGAGATAACAAACTTAAAATTGAGATTTTTCGAGATGACACAAAGCAAAGTAGAACTATTAGTGTTTTTGACAATGGAAAATCAATTGATATTTCTTTTGAATTAATGGAAGAGGCGATTAGAGTTTTTAAGAAAGAGATTCCTTGGGATTTCATTGATTACGAGAAAAACAATGATTCTGAATAAAATAACAGTGCCTAACACGCGGTCATAAAACATTGCGCAGATAGGGCTATATTTGAACGAAATAACATTTAATCAACGGTTTAACGGGCTGATAAGTTTGTGCTTCGAAATGCGCAACGTTTCATACCGCCACCGATAAGTGCAATTCCCCAATTTCTTCCCAAAACCTAAGCCACCGTCCCTTGACAACTACTGCCCGCTCCGGCGGTACAGCCATAACAGTGTTGGGAAATCACTATGTTTCGGTCGTTCAACACCTCTTCGTTATAATCCTTAATGTGTTTTACCTTACTGGCGACCTTTAGGTCCAGCATTTGGTTAAAGTCACAATCGTACAGCCATCCGTCCCAACTTACTGAAATGGTGTTGGTGCACATCACATTGGCCACGGCAGATGGGTTAAAGGCCTCCACCAGGGAATACATATAGTCTTCATAATTGTCCGAGGCCAACAGATAATCCAAAAACCGGGAAATAGGCAGGTTGGTAATGGCAAAAAGGTTATGAAAGTCAATATCAAAATCCTCTTTCAGGGCTTTTTTAAAATCGTGCTCCAAAGCCGTCTGGTCCCCGGGCAAAAAGGCCCCGGAGGGGTTGTATACTAGATCCAACCGCAAGTTACTGTCGGGCATGCCATAGCCCACCTTGTTGAGGGCCTGCAACGCTTGGATGGATTTGTCAAAAACACCATCGCCCCGTTGTTTGTCCGTTTTGTTTCGGGTGTAGTGCGGCATGGAGGACACCACATGCACATTGTGCTTTTTAAAGAAATCGGGCAGGTCGTGGTATTTTTTGTTCGCCAAAATAATGGTGAGGTTGGAGCGAACGATAAAATCCTGGATGCCCGCTTTGGAAGCTTCTTCCACAAACCACCTGAAATCGGGGTTCATTTCGGGCGCTCCGCCGGTAAGGTCCAAAGTATGTGCCCCAGTGTTTCGGATGACCTCCAAACACTGCTCCATGGTCTCCCGGTTCATAATCTCCTTGCGGTCAGGACCTGCATCCACATGGCAATGCTCACACACCTGGTTGCACATGTACCCCACATTGATCTGAAGGATCTCCAGTTTCTTGGGTTTTAGCGGAAACTGTCCCGTTTGGGCGATCTTGTCCTTAAAATAGGGGAGTTCCCCATCGGCAAAGAGGCCCCCGTTCAGGATATCCATCTGCCTGTGGGTATCGGCCAGTTCGTTGTGCCTTGCCTTCAAGGATTTTTTAGCGGCGTTTTTGATGTCGGTCAATATGCTTTGTTCCATTTTAATCTTAAATCACAATTGATTTATTACTTCCATGTATTACTTCCTTTGAAATCCAACCGCAAAGCGGTCCAATGTCCAAAAACGAAGTGAGTCCAAATCACATGGAAAGTTTGTTGTACTTGTTCATCATCATCACCCCATGCACTAAAGTTGCCCCACTTTCTATAGCGGCACCGGCGTGTACGGCTTCCATCATTTCTTCTTTGGTAATGCCTCGCTGCAGTCCGTCCTTCGTATAGGCATCAATGCAATAGGGACATTTGACCACGTGGGCGACGGCCAGGGCGATAAGTGACTTTTCACGGGCGCTCAGGGCACCTTCTTCAAAAACCTTTCCGTAATAATCAAAAAACTTCTTTCCGAGCTCCTCGCTCCATTCCGTAATGTTTCCGAATTTTCGTAAATCCGCTGGGTCGTAATATGAATTGGCCATAATTGCTTCTTTTAAGGTAATAACCGGTTTAATGTTCCTAAACTACAACAATTATCACTAGGGATTTTGGTCGAAAGGACGGGATGAAGATTACATTTTTTGTGTTGGAAACCAAAATTTAGGCAACAGACCGCATAGTCGGTTTTGATAATGAGGAGGTTACAAAAACCTCGATGTGAAAAAGAATAGGATCGGCAAACGTTTGTTTTTGAACAAGATCGGCCCTAAAACAAACTGATCAGTCGGTAAATACATTGATTCTAAAATAGAAAAAGGGCAGATTTTGACCGCCCTTTTTCTCCGTCTTTTGGAAAAATAATTATGCCGAAGGCAATACCACGGTATCAATAACATGGATCACACCGTTGGATTGGTTCACATCCGCAATAGTTACTGTAGCTACATGCCCAGCACCATCCTTGATCTCGATTTTGTCACCATCCATCATAGCGGTAAGGGTGTCCCCGTTAACAGTGGTCAACTTGGCCATCCCTTTCCCTTTTTTGATCATTTTCATCAAATCTTTAGAGCTAAACTTTCCGGCAACCACATGGTAGGTAAGTACTGCCTGCAATTTTGATTTGTTTTCTGGCATCAACAAGCTATTCACAGTGCCTTCAGGAAGCTTTTCAAAAGCACTATTGGTAGGGGCAAATACGGTAAAAGGTCCGTCTCCTTGCAAAGTTTCCACCAATCCGGCCGCTTTAACCGCTGCTACCAACGTAGTATGGTCTTTAGAGTTCACCGGATTGGAAACGATGTCCTTTTTAGGGTACATGGGCGCTCCACCTACCATTTTTACTTGTGCGAATGTGCTGGTGACAGCCATGGAGGCTGTTAGGAATAGAATAAACGACAATGATTTAAAAGTTTTCATAAGAATTGATTTTTTGATTTTAATAATTGATTCTGGATTCATCCGATTTTCATTTTTAGGTTTTTCTTTTCGTAAAGCTTTGCAGCATTTCATGGTAAATGATTTTGGGTTACAACAACACTTACGGAGTTTTTGCCAACAGGGTTTGGTTTTTGAAAAGATTGATGATTTTTTAATTCAATAGTAATGACAGGAAAGCCCGTACTATTTACCTTTACGAGACGAAAGAAGTGTAAATCAAATGCTTGAACATAAATCCATAGGGCTCGTTCTATCTGGCGGAGGGGTTCGGGGAATGGCCCATATCGGACTGATCAAGGCCATGAGGGAATATGGGGTGGAAGCCCATATGGTGGCCGGAACAAGTATCGGGGCATTGGTAGGCGCCTTGTATGCCAATAACAATACGGCGGATGAAATGCTTACTTTTTTTAAGGAGACCCCGATCTTTCAGTATAGTTTTTTTACCATCAACAAACCTGGATTTATAGATACCGAACGGTATGCTTCCATTTTCAAGAGTTATTTTCCCCACAATTCCTTTGAAAGCTTGAAAAAACCGTTGTTCATAGCAGCTACGGATTTATTGAGCGGCAAGGAAACCATGTTCCATTCCGGTCAACTCATCAAACCGCTATTGGCATCCGCAGCATTGCCACCTGTTTTCAGTCCGGTTGATATTGATGGCATTTTGTATGCCGATGGGGGAATCATGAACAACTTTCCAAAGGAATATCTGGAAGAACGAACGGGGTTCATTATTGGAAGCAATGTGTCCATCACCGTGCCCATGCAAAAGAAAGACCTCCGGAACTCCATTCAATTGACGGGAAGGGTCACCAGTTTAATGATCCATGCCTCCAACGATGAAAAGTTACATGAATGCGACCTCTACATTGAACCCAAAGAATTGGATAAAATAGGGGTGTTGGACAAAAAAGGCATCGAAAATGCCTTTATCATTGGCTACGACCATGGCAGCAGGGCCTTGGAAAAAATGATGACGAAACCCGCTAATTCCTAAACGTCGTCGTAATCGATTACCAGTTTGGCGCTGGTTGGGTGCGATTGGCAGGTCAAGATCAACCCTTCGGCAATTTCCCTATCGGTCAAAATCTGGTTTTTTACCATTTGCGCCGAACCTTCCTTCACACGGGCAATGCAACTGCTGCAAACGCCTCCCTGACAGGAATAGGGTGCATCAATTTTCTCCTTTAAAATGGCATCGAGTACCAAATGTTTGCGGTCCATGACCAAATCATGGGTCTCATCGTCCAAAATCACTTCCACTTTGGTCATACCCTCCAAATCTTCGGCCAAGGTATCCTCAGTTTCGGTGGTGGTGAACAGCTCAAAATGGATCCTGTCTTCGGCAACTCCGTTTCCTTTCAAAGTATCGGAAACCATATGGATCATATCTTCCGGACCACAGAGGTAAAAACCATCAAAAGCAGTTTCCTTGAATTTGTTTTTGACTATAAAATTGACGGTCGATTTTTCAATACGACCAAATAGGGAATCCCCTTCATGGGCCCTACTGTACACATACTGAATAAAAAACCGTTCGGAATAAATTTCTTTAAGTGCCTGTATTGCTGCAAAATACATGGTTTCTTCAGGCGATTGATTTCCAAAGACCAAAACAAAAGTACTGGCGGGATGTCGCTCCAAAACCGTTTGGGCAATACTCATGATCGGGGTAATGCCACTTCCTGCGGCAAAGGCAGCGATGTGCTGTGGCCCTTCCGTATCAAAAATGAAACGCCCTTCTGGGTGCATCACTTCCAAAACATCCCCAGCTTTTAGTTTTTCATTGGCATAAACCGAAAATGTACCATTTGGCATTTTCTTGATGCCGACCGTCAACTTTCCAGAAGATGGGGGCGAAGAAATGGAATAGGCGCGGCGCAATTCTTCGCCGCTCGTATTGTATTTTATGGTGATGTACTGTCCGGCTTTGAAAGCATAGACATTTTTAAGATTATCCGGAATTTCGAAGGTAAGCGCCACGGAATTGGGGGTCAAGGTATCCACCGCGGCTATTTTTAGGGCATGAAAATCGCTCATGAAATAAAATTTGCTGCAAAATTAAGCATTAACCATCTTTTGGACAGGTATTTTTGAAAAAAGGAGAACTTTTGTAACAAATCCGATAAATTAGATACCAACTAAAAAACCGCAATATGTATTTTGCGGATGTAAGGAATGGAAGGATGTCAGTTCGAGTTTTTTCCAAAGGAAAAAGTATCGAGAACTAGTTTCCCTCCATAGAAATTTTGATTCTCGATACTATTTTTTGAAAGAGTCTTCAAAAAATAACTCGAATTGACAAATTTCAACTGAAAGACAACTAAAAAAAACCGACCATGTTCAAACACTTCATTGGACTCCAGTGGAAATCCTTTTTTAGATCGGCATCCTTCAAGACCGAGATCTGGTTCAAGATTTTAATGGCCTTGGGAGCCCTGTACTTTACTTTGATATTCCTTAGTATGGGCGTTGGTGCCTATTACATCATTGAAAAAGCAGGCATTGGTGATCCCTTGCGTGTGGTGAACCGCTTTATGATCTATTATCTGGCCTTTGATCTGGTGTTTCGGTATATGCTACAAAAGATGCCGGTGACCAACATCAAACCGATGTTGTACCTGCCCATCAAGAAGAGTCAAGTAGTGAACTTCTCCTTGGGGAAAACCGTGATTTCCTTTTTCAATGTGGCGCATGCGTTTTTCTTTATTCCCTTCAGCGTGGTTTTACTGATTGAAGGGTATCCACCCATACAAGTAATAGGTTGGCATTTGGGGATGATGGCCCTCTTTTACTGCAACAACTTCATCAATATTATGGTGAACAACAAGGATTGGGCGTTTTACGTTTTTGCCGGATTGTTCATTTTGGCTGGAGCCTCACAGTATTATGCTTGGTTCGATATTACGCTGTACACCCAACCCATTTTTGATTATTTGTACGATATGCCCTGGTCGGCCATTGTGCCTTGGGTTTTGCTGGTTGCCCTATATTTTTCCGCCTTTACCTATTTTAAAAAACATATGTTCCTTGATGGTGGATTGGCCCAAAAACAAACCGAGGCCCGCACCGAAAACTTGGACTGGCTCAACCGTTTTGGCAACTTGGGAACTTTTTTAAAGAACGATATCAAACTGATCAAACGTAACAAGCGTTCGCGCACCGCGGTGATCATGGGCTTTTTCTTCATTTTTTATGGATTGTTGTTTTTTACCAGCGCCATTGAGGTGTATGACAACGCCTATTGGAAAATATTTGCGGGAATATTCGTCACCGGTGGCTTCCTGTTCAGTTTTGGGCAGTATGTACCTAGTTGGGACAGCAGCTACTATCCACTGATGATGAGCCAGAACATCAAGTATCGGGATTATTTGACCTCTAAGTGGTACTTGGTCATCATTGCGACCATCATTTCCACCATTTTGGCCAGTTTCTATGTGTATTTTGGTTGGGAGGCCTACGCTGCGGTTTTGGTAGGGGCCATTTATAATGTGGGCATCAACAGCTATTTGGTGCTTTGGGGAGGAGCCTATGTAAAAACTCCCATTGAATTGACTTCCAACAAAAAAGCCTTTGGCGACAAGCAGGCCTTTAATGCCAAAACCTTATTGTTGACCTTGCCAAAGATCCTTTTGCCCATTGTGATCTATGCCATTGGCCAAATATTGATCGGCCCTGTGGCAGGATACCTTTTTGTGGCGGCTTTTGGACTGCTCGGCTTTGTGTTCAAGGAGCGGGTGTTCAAAATGATAGAGAATATCTACAAAAAAGAAAAATACAAGACCCTTTTGGCCTACAAACAGAAATAACAAATCGACTTTAAATACTGACAATACATGATAACAGCACATACCCTTTCAAAAAAATACGGAGAACAGACCGTTTTGAATATCGATCACTTGGAAATCCCGAAAGGACAAAGTTTTGGATTGGTGGGAAACAATGGGGCCGGTAAGACTACCCTTTTTAGTCTTTTGTTGGATTTGATACAACCTACATCTGGGCACATCATCAACAATGGGGTGCAAGTGGATGAAAGCGAAGCATGGAAACCCTTTACTTCCGCCTTTATTGATGAATCCTTTTTGATAGGATACCTTACCCCAGAGGAATATTTCTACTTCATCGGGGAACTTCGCGGCAGGAACAAGGCCGATGTAGACGCTTTGTTGGAAGGATATAGCGACTTTTTCCACGGGGAGATTTTGGGCCAGAAAAAATATTTGAGGGACCTTTCCAAAGGAAATCAGAAAAAAGTAGGTATTGTAGCTAGCTTTATCGGTAATCCGGAAGTGGTGATTTTGGATGAACCCTTTGCCAATTTGGACCCAACTACACAGATCCGCTTAAAAGGAATCATTAAAGACCTTGCGGCCAAAGAAGACGTTACTGTTTTGGTCTCCAGCCACGACTTGATCCACGTTACCGAAGTGTGTGAACGCATTGTGGTACTCAACAAGGGAGAGATTGTGAAGGACATCCATACCTCTGCTGAAACCTTGAAGGAACTGGAAGCGTTCTTTGCGGGTTGATTTTAAACATCTTCGATTAGCTAATCGCCGAACAGTGCTATCTTTAACATAAACACTACAAAGGAATGCACAGCGATTTAGACGGCTTGATCGACTTTTATCAATGGGAAAAACAGCGATTGTTACTTTCTATTGAAGAGAACAAAAGAGATTAAGACTTTCTTGCGGTGGATTACAATTACCAAGAATTAAGAAATGTCCAACAAGAATTGGACAGTCTTTTGGAACTGAAAGACCGCAATTATCCTAAAATCAAACAGCTGGAGAGGAAGATTGAATTTTATTCCAAAAGTCTTGAAGAATTTCCGGATGGTGAGACTGTTATATTGGCAAACCAGTATAAGGAAGAACTTGAAAAATTAAAAAAAGGGAAGTTCCCATCAACTAAAGAAGAATCCCAGATTATTGATGACGCCTTATATTCGTTGGTGAAGAATGAAATCAATGGATTTACCCTTTATTTGGATTTGGAAATGGGTACAAGTATTGATTTTGTAAAATTGGGAGAAAGTCAAATTCAATTGAGCATCAAAGTTGAAGACGAAGATGATGCAAAACGCATTAAAAAAATCCTGCTATCGGACATTTCAAATCTTACCTATAATGCCAACTCTAATAGTTTGGTCAAAACATTTGCAATTCAAAACAATCCCAATTTGCTGCCTATCAAAGAAACCGTATCAAGAATCGTAATCATATCCAAAGGATTCTTGAGGGCGGAGAACACTATTTACTTAAAACGAATCCCTAAAAACTGAAAAGCGTATTTTATCGATTAGCCTTATAATAATCTGAATTTTTTTGAGTTAAGGTTACACACGATTATCGATAATTTTGAAGTTTCGTCACGCACTTTTTATCGCCATGGTTGTTGGGGGACTGGCTTTTAATGCCTGCTCCACCCAAAAGGATAAATTCATCAACAGAAATTGGCACGCACTGAACACCAAGTACAACACCTTGTACAATGGCAATCTTGCCTTTGAAAAAGGTCGCGCAGAACTCAATAATGGTTATAGTGACGACTATTGGGAAATCCTTCCTGTGGAACGCTTGGAGGTTACGGAAGAGATCAAGCTCGATTCCGAGGACAACAACCCCAACTTCATCATTGCAGAGGAAAAGGCTACTAAAGCCATCCAAAAGCACAGCATGGACATTAAGGATGAAGAGCGCAATCCCCAAACGGATGAAGCTTTTTTGCTGTTGGGCAAATCCAGATATTTTGACCAACGGTACATCCCTGCTTTGGAATCCTTCAACTACATCCTTAGAAAATATACGCAAAGCGATAAATTGAACGAGGCCACCATTTGGCGGGAAAAGACCAACATGCGTTTGGATAATCCGGAAGTGGCCATCAAAAACCTGAAAAGGTTGTTCAAATATGAAAATTTGAAGGATCAGGAATATGCCGATGCCAATGCCGTTTTGGCGCAATGTTACATCAACCTGAAGGCACCTGACACGGCCATCCAAAAACTGAAAATTGCACAGGCCTACACCAAAAAGAATCCTGAAAAGGGCCGTTACCTGTTTATAATTGGGCAGTTGTACAACCAATTAGGGCATAAGGACAGCGCCAACTATGCCTTTGATAAGGTCATTGACTTGAACCGCCGTTCGCCCAGGGTGTACATGATCAATGCGCACCTGAAGAAAATCCAGAATACCGAACTTACAGATTCCAACAAAGAGGATATGTTGGAGTATCTCACCGAATTGGAAGAAAATCGGGAGAACCGACCGTTTTTAGATAAGATTTATCGCGAAGTTGCCCAGTTCCATCTGGCCAATGGGTCCGATAGTTTGGCCTTGGCCTATTACAACAAATCCCTCAGGGCTACCCAAGGCGAAAAGAAACTGAACGCCCTCAACTACCAAAGTCTGGCCGATTATTATTTTGACCAGGACGAATACAAAACAGCAGGGGCCTATTATGACAGTACCTTGACCAACTTGGTGGAGAATACAAGGCAACACCGAACCATCAAGAAAAAGCTGGACAATTTGGAAGATGTCATCAAATACGAGGATATCGTTCAAAATGCGGATAGTATCATCACCCTTTATCAAATGCCGGAAGCGGAGCGAAAAGCCTATTTTGAGGATATTATCGCCGAGCTGAAACGCAAGGACGAAGCGGCCGCAGAAAAAGAGCAGAAACGCGCTTCGGCCGGATTTGCCACTTTTGCAAACAGCAAGGGCGGCAAGGAGAACAAGGGCAAGTTTTATTTTTACAACATCACCAGTTTGGGATATGGTAAAAATGAGTTCAAGACCCAATGGGGCAACCGCACTTTGGAAGATGACTGGCGCTGGAGCAACAAATCCCGAACCTTGGTTTCCGAGGCCACGGGCGAGGAAATTGTGGAGAGCGGCCAGCCTACAAACCTGACCGAAGACCAAAAATATTCCCTTGACTTTTATTTGGGAAGAATCCCCACGGATGTTGCCGTGATAGATAGCCTAAAAACCGAGCGGAACTTTGCCAATTATCAATTGGGTCTGATCTATATGGAAAAGTTCAAGGACAACATGTTGGCTGCGGCCAAATTGGAGCGTGTATTGGCTTCCAATCCAGAGGAAAGGCTCATCCTTCCTTCCAAATACAATCTGTACAAGATCTATGAGGAATCTGGCAGCACCTTGGCCCAGAACATGAAGCAGGATATTATTTTGAATCATCCTGACACCCGTTATGCCGAAATCTTGTTAAACCCTCAAGCGGTTCTGGAAGGCAATACCGACAGTCCGGATGCACGCTATGATGCTCTATACAAATTATACGAGCAACAGGAGTTCCTTCGGGTGATAACCTTGTCCCAAGAATACATTGCCAAGTTTACAGGAGATCCTATTGTGCCCAAGTTCGAATTGTTGAAGGCCAATGCCATTGGCCGTCTTCAAGGGTTTGAACCGTTCAAGGAAGCGTTGAATTATGTCGCCTTGACCTATCCCAACAATCCCGAAGGAAAAAAAGCGGAGCAGATCGTGGAGGAGCAATTGCCGAAATTGGAGAGCAAGGAGTTTTCCCCTGAAACCGGTTCCACAGGAGTTGGTAATTGGAAAGTGGTGTTCCCTTTTAAAATACGGGACGATGAAAAAGCCTTGGCTTTGAAGACCCGTTTGGAGGACGCCATTAAGGACCTACACTATAAAAATGTGGTGTCCAAAGACATTTATAATCTTGAAGATGAGTTTGTGGTGGTGCATGGTTTTAGGTCGCAGGACTTTGCTTTGGGCTTTGCCGAGCTTATAAAAAACAATAAGGACTACCGCATTAAAGATGAGAATTTCGTAGTTTTATCAGACAACTACAAAATCATCCAGGTCCATAAGAACTTAGAATCATACAAAGCACAAATTATAACCCCAAAACCCTAGAACACAATGTTTTCTGATAACAAAAAACCTCGACCTATGAATGAATTTGGCGGACAACCCAACAGAATTGAGAAGAACACAAAAATAAAAGGTGATATCACTTCCGAAGCCGATTTTAGAATCGATGGAAAGTTGGAAGGTAATGTAAAGACCTCTGGAAAGGTGGTCATTGGCAAGGATGGCTACATCCACGGAAAGGTGGAATGTGTAAATGCCGATATTGAAGGCAAGTTCAACGGAGAGCTAATGGTGAAGGATCTTCTTTCCCTTAAAGCATCCGCAGTGATTGAAGGAACCGTGAGCGTGGCCAAATTGGCTGTAGAGCCAGGGGCTACCTTTAATGCGGCCTGTACCATGGGCAAATCTATTGCTCCTACTTCAGCTCCCAAATTGGAGACCACTAAGAATGAGCCAGCAAAAGTCTCCTAGGAACTTAAAGAACAATTTAAATACAGCAGCCCGTTTGTCTGGTTCGGCCATACAAATGGGCGTTGTCATTTATTTGGCCGTGCAAGGCGGCAAATGGCTGGATGGCCATTATGGAACCGAAAAAGTCTTTATGCCCATCTGTACCATTTTGGGTGTGGCCATTTCCATATATTTGGTCATTCAGCAATTGAAAAGGATCAAAAATTGAATACTAGGTCATTCCCCATCATTTTTCCCATACTTCTTTTGGTAGGGCTCACCCTACTATTTTTTGGCCATTCTTGGGTTTTGCAGAACCAAGGCCTAGAACCCTACGGCAATCAATTGGTGAAAAGTTATGTATTGAATGTGATCATGGCTTGCCTTGTTTTCTTTGCCATCTATTTTTACAGAAACAAATACCGGGACCTGCTCGGGTTCTTTTTTTTGGGAGGGAGTTTGATAAAGTTTGTGCTTTTCTTCATTTTTCTCTATCCCGGCTACCGAGTTGACGGTGTTTTGGAGCGGGCGGAGTTCCTAGCTTTTTTCGTGCCGTATCTATTTTCACTTTTTCTGGAAACCTACTTTTTGGTGAAACTGCTTAATACTGTGTGAAGAAGCCCAAGATTTTGACAAAAAAATCAAAGGCTGAAATAATAGTGTAAAAAGCTTTTTTCTTTTGAACAAGGAATGTATTTTTGCACCAATTTTTCAGGACCCATAGTTGCAGTGATATGCGATATTCTTTTTTAAGTAAATATTTAGTAGCCGTATTCGTATTGATTACGGGAATTGTATCGGCCCAAAGTCATGAGGGAGAGGAAGTTGAAGCCGGCGCCCATGATCTTAAGACCGAGATCAAGGAATATATCGACCACCACCTTCTGGATTCACATGATTTCAGCCTGTTTTCCTATACTACCGATGAAGGGGAACACAAATACATTGGGTTTCCATTGCCCGTGATCCTTTGGGACAATGGTTTGAAAATATTTTCTTCTTCCCAATTGGAACACGGAGAGGGCGTTGCCGAAGTTGATGGCAACTATTACGCCCTTTACCACAATAAAATTTATAAGACCGATGCCGAAGGGACCATCAAGTTTGGTGCCCACCATGAAGGGGATACCCATTCCGAGGATGCCTTTGGTGAAAACCTTGTGGTTGAAGATGCCCATCCATCCAACGAAAAACCATTGGATTTTTCCATTACCAAAAACGTGGTCTTTATCGCCCTTGTAGGTCTGTTGATGTTTTTGATGTTCCGTTCCGTTGCATCAAACTATAAGAAAAGCAATATGCCCAAAGGTTTGGGCAGGGGATTGGAGCCATTGGTGATGTTTGTTCGTGACGAGATTGCTATCCCTAACATTGGGGAACACAAGTATAAAAAGTACATGAGCTATTTGTTGACCGTGTTCTTTTTCGTTTGGATCATCAACCTATTGGGTCTTACCCCGCTGGGTGTAAATGTGACCAACAATATTGCAGTGACCTTTGCCTTGGCATTGATCACCTATTTCATCACCACTTTTTCCGGTAACAAAAATTACTGGAAACACATCTTCTGGATGCCGGGCGTACCCGTGCCCATGAAGATTATTTTGGCCCCTATCGAATTGTTGGGAACCTTCATCAAACCCTTTTCGTTGATGATCCGTTTGTATGCCAACATTACAGCAGGTCACGTGGTATTGATGAGCATCATCGGATTGATGTTCATTTTCAAGAACTGGATCGGAAGTCCTTTGTCGTTTGTTTTGGCTTTCACCCTTTCCTTGTTGGAATTGTTGGTGGCTGCATTACAAGCGTATATTTTCACGATGTTGTCCGCTCTTTATTTCGGAATGGCAACAGAGGAGGATCATCATTAAGTAAGAACGTTTAATATTTAAATTCATATATCATGACAATTCCAAACATCGTAGGTGCTGGTTTGATCGTAATCGGAGCAGGATTGGGTATCGGTAGAATCGGTGGTCAGGCAATGGAAGCCATTGCTCGTCAACCTGAAGCTTCTGGTAAGATCCAAACTGCCATGTTGATCGCTGCCGCTCTTATTGAAGGTATCGGTTTCGCCGCTCTTTTTGCAGCTTAATCACCTAAAGAAAAAGTGAAGGCCATAGCGGTTGGCTGTGGCCCTTCATTTTAAAATGATATAGTTTAAAAGATTTAAAAAATACAGTAGAGATATATGGAAAAGTTAATGGAACAGTTTTCCTTGGGGTTGTTTGTATGGCAATTGGTTCTTTTTATTGGACTGTTGTTGCTATTGAAAAAATTCGCTTGGAAACCCATTTTGAACGCTGTTGAAAAAAGGGAAGAAGGCATTAAAGGCGCTCTTGAAGCAGCTGAGGCGGCCAAAAAGGAAATGCAGAACGTTACTGCCGACAGTGAAAAACTGTTGAAAGAAGCCAGAGCCGAAAGGGATGCGCTTTTGAAAGAAGCAAGGGAAATCAAGGAAAACATCATTTCCGAAGCCAAGGAACAAGCCCAGGTTGAAGGGGATAAAATGATCAAGCAGGCCCAAGCCACTATCGAAGCCGAGAAGAAAGCAGCAGTTGCCGACATCAAGGCCCAGGTAGCCAACCTTTCCGTGGAGATTGCCGAGAAAGTGATCAAGGAAGAACTGTCCAATAAAGACAAACAACTGAAGTTGGTTGACGATATGTTGGGCGATATCAAATTGAACTAAGCGCATGAACGAGAACAGGGCAGCCATTCGCTACGCAAAGGCAACGTTGGACTACGCAGTCGAGAAGAACGCGGCAGAAGCCGTGGAAAAGGACATGCGTTCCATAGCTGCTACCATTTCCGAAAACAAGGAGCTCCAAGGACTTTTGGAAAGCCCGATAGTTAAATCGGAAATCAAGAAAAATGTTTTGTTGGAAGTCTTCAAGGATGCCGACGAGATCACCAAGGGACTTGTACAGACCATGCTGGACAACAAGCGTATTGCCATGTTGCAGGAAGTGGCCTATAAATACATCATCCAATACGAAAAAATGAAGGGAGAGGAAGTGGCCTACGTGACCACCGCTGTTCCTTTGACCGCAGAATTGGAGAAGAAAATCTTGGCCCAAGTAACCAAGGCCACCGGAAACAAGGTGTCTATCAAAAACGAGGTTGATGAGAGCATTCTTGGCGGTTTTGTGCTACGAGTGGGCGACACCCAGTACGATGCTAGCATCGCGAACAAGTTGAACGGATTAAAAAGAGAATTTACAAATAGTCTATAAAAATGGCAGGAGTAAAAGCCGCTGAGGTATCAGCAATTTTGAAAAAACAGTTATCAGGTTTCGAGGCGACCGCTTCTTTGAACGAAGTAGGTACCGTATTACAGGTAGGTGACGGTATTGCCCGTGTCTATGGACTTACCAACGTCCAGTATGGGGAGTTGGTGGAGTTTGAAGGCGGTATGCAGGGTATCGTGTTGAACTTGGAAGAGGACAACGTAGGTGTGGTATTGTTGGGCCCATCCAAAGAAATCGTGGAGGGCGCCACTGTAAAAAGAACAGAGCGTATCGCATCCATCAACGTTGGTGAAGGAATTGTTGGTCGTGTGATCGACACCCTAGGTACCCCAATTGATGGTAAAGGACCTATCTCTGGTGAAACTGTTGAAATGCCATTGGAAAGAAAAGCTCCTGGTGTAATTTTCAGACAACCGGTAAACGAGCCATTGCAGACCGGTATCAAGGCCGTAGATGCTATGATTCCGATCGGTCGTGGACAAAGGGAGTTGGTAATCGGTGACAAACAAACTGGTAAGACTACCGTTTGTATCGATACCATCTTGAACCAGAAAGAATTTTTTGATGCAGGTCAGCCTGTTTACTGTATCTACGTTGCCGTAGGTCAGAAAGCATCCACTGTAGCTGCTATCGCCAAAACGTTGGAAGACAAAGGTGCCTTGGCCTATACAACCATTGTTGCCGCTAACGCTTCCGATCCTGCACCAATGCAGGTATATGCTCCTTTCGCTGGTGCTGCCATCGGGGAGTATTTTAGGGATACCGGTCGTCCTGCCTTGATCATCTATGATGATTTGTCAAAACAGGCTGTGGCTTACCGTGAGGTATCCTTGTTGTTGAGAAGACCTCCAGGTCGTGAAGCATATCCTGGTGACGTTTTCTACCTTCACTCCAGATTGTTGGAGCGTGCCGCTAAGGTTATTGCCGATGACGATATTGCAAAGAACATGAACGACCTTCCTGAATCTTTGAAATCCAAAGTAAAAGGTGGTGGATCATTGACCGCTCTTCCAATCATCGAAACCCAGGCTGGTGACGTTTCTGCCTATATCCCAACCAACGTGATCTCCATTACCGATGGTCAGATCTTCTTGGAGCAGGATTTGTTCAACCAAGGGGTTCGTCCTGCGATCAACGTGGGTATCTCCGTATCCCGTGTGGGTGGTTCCGCTCAGATCAAGTCCATGAAAAAAGTGGCCGGTACCTTGAAGTTGGACCAAGCCCAGTTCCGTGAATTGGAAGCTTTTGCCAAGTTCGGTTCCGATTTGGATGCCGCTACCTTGAACGTGATCGAAAAAGGACGTAGGAACGTAGAGATCTTGAAACAAGGTCAGAACGACCCCTACACTGTGGAAGATCAGGTAGCCATTATCTTTGCAGGTTCCAAAAACTTGTTGAGGGATGTTCCTGTGAACAAGGTAAAAGAATTTGAAAAAGATTTCTTGGAGTTCTTGAATGCCAAGCACAGAAATGTATTGGATGACCTTAAAGCTGGTAAATTGACCGACGAGGTAACCGATACCTTGACCGCTGTTTGCAAAGATCTTTCAAGCAAATATAAAGGTTAAGAATTCAGAGTGATGAGTTATGGGAAAGCTTGAAACTAGTCCTGTAAGAGTAAAAAGTTTCGAGTTTGCCTGTAAAATTGTTCGTTACTGTGATGAATTAAGGAATAAAAAGGATTTTGAGATTGCCTCTCAATTGTTAAAAAGCGGAACCAGTATTGGAGCAAACACTAGGGAAGCACAACGAGGGGTTAGTACAAAGGATTTTAAAAATAAATTTGGGATAGCTCTAAAGGAAGCTGATGAAACAAAGTATTGGCTTGAGATTTTAGAAGCAACTGGCAGAGAAGTTCCCAAAGAATTGATGGATAGATGTGAAGAGTTGATTAGAATAATTGTGGCAATAGTCAAAAACTCTTAACTCAACACTCATAACCCATAATTTAAACGAATGGCGAATCTAAAGGAAATACGGAATAGGATTTCATCCATCGGCTCAACGATGCAGATTACCAGTGCCATGAAAATGGTGTCTGCTGCAAAGTTGAAAAAGGCCCAGGATGCCATCACGGCCATGCGCCCCTATGCGGATAAGTTAACGGAACTTCTTCAAGGTCTAAGTGCTAGCCTAGATGGTGATGGAGGTAGTGTTTTTGCCGAAAATAGGACCGTGAACAAAGTTTTGGTGGTGGCCATTTCATCCAACAGGGGACTTTGTGGTGCTTTCAATACCAACATCATCAAGCAATGCAACACCATGGTAAACGAAACCTATGCCGGTAAGCAGGTAGATTTTTTGGCCATTGGTAAAAAAGGAAACGACATCCTTCGCAAAAAGAACACCATCGTGGCCAACCACAGCAAAGTGTTCGATGATTTGACCTTTGACCATGTTGCCGAAATCGCCGAGTTTTTGATGGAGCAATTCACTATTGGGAATTACGACAAGATTGAATTGGTATACAACAAATTCAAGAATGCCGCTACCCAAATTGTGATGTCCGAGCAATTTTTGCCCATTGTAAGTATGGAAGGCGATGCTACCAAAGCTGCCGACTATATTTTCGAGCCTTCCAAAGTGGAAATCGTAAAACAATTGATTCCCAAATCCTTGAAGACCCAATTGTACAAGGCCATCAGGGATTCTTTTGCAAGTGAGCACGGTGCCCGTATGACGGCCATGCACAAAGCCACAGATAATGCCAAAGAACTTAGGAACCAATTGAAATTGACCTATAACAAGGCCCGTCAGGCCGCCATTACCAACGAGATTTTGGAAATTGTTGGTGGAGCTGAGGCTTTGAACGGATAATTCCAAGAAAGCATAAAACAGATAAGGCTACCTTCGGGTGGCCTTTTTACTTTTCTGCCATTGTGGATAAAGGCTTTTACGTAACTTGTAGCCACCTAAACAAGGATTAAAAGAACACGCACCGATTGAATCCGTTAAAGAGGCTTTTTAAGCAGACTTTTATCTATGGCCTGGCCACAGTAATGCCACGGGTCATTTCTTTCTTCTTGCTACCGCTATACACCGCTGTGTTCGAAAATGCATCGGGTTACGGACAGTATACCAACATTTATGCATGGATTGCCATTTTTAATGTGTTCTTGGCCTATGGAATGGAGACCGCATTCTTTCGTTTTTACCATAAAAGCGAGGATAGGGACAAGGTCGTCTCCACATCGTTGATATCCCTTTTAGCTTCCTCTTTGGGCTTTTTGATTTTTGCCCTTGCCGTAAAACAATGGTTGTCATCAATCACCGATATCAACCCAGATTACCTCAAATTCACCACCTATATTTTGGTTTTGGATGCCTTGGTCATTGTTCCTTTTGCATTGCTTCGGGCCAACGAAAAACCGATGAGGTACGCCCTTTTAAAAACATTGAATGTGGCCATCAACTTGGGCTTCAATGTATTTTTCCTTCTGATGCTTCCAGAAATGGCTGAACAAGCGGGAGATGGATTCCTGGCCACCATCTACAAACCTGATCGGGAAATCCATTACGTGTTGATATCGAACGTGATTGCCAGCGGCATTACGCTGTTGATCTTGCTTCCGATGTATTTCAAGGCATCGTATAAATTCGATTCCATTTTATGGAAACAGATGATGAAATACGCCGGGCCGGTAATGGTCGCCGGAGTAGCTTTCACTATAAACGAAGTGCTGGACAAGATTTTATTGACTCAATTGTTACCTTCGGATATTGCCGAGGCGGAAGTTGGAAAATACGGGGCCTGTTATAAATTGGCACTTTTCATGACGTTGTTCGGAACTGCATTCCGCATGGGAGTGGAACCGTTTTTTTTCAGTCATGCCAAAACCGAAAAACCGGAGAAAACCTATGCCCAGATCACGAATTATTTTGTGATTTTGGGTAGCATCATTCTGTTGGGTGTTATTACATTTGTTAATCCACTTGGAAAGCTATTGCTGCATAATCCTGTTTATTGGGAGGCCTTGGATGTGGTTCCGTTGATTTTAATGGGTAGTTTTTGTTTAGGGATTTACCACAACCTATCCGTTTGGTACAAGGTGACCGATCAGACCAAGTTCGGGGCCTATATTTCATCTATCGGGGCACTGATTACTTTGATGATTAATATCGGGTTCATTTCCAAATATGGGTATATGGCTTCGGCCTGGGCCACTTTGGCCGCCTATGGCAGCATGATGTTCTTGTCCTATTACTTCGGAAGAAAGTACTACCCCATACCGTACAACATGCGCAAAATTGTGTTCTATCTTGTTGTTTCTGTTGCGTTTTCCATCTTGTCCTTCTACGTTTTTAATAGAAATTTAATAGCAGGCAGCATACTACTTTTGCTATTTTTGGGGTTAGTATATAAGATGGAAGGAGATCATTTAAAAAGCATTTTTCTAAGGCGTGGAAATTAAAGTCATCAATAAATCTGGGCACCAATTGCCCCATTATGAAACCTTGGCTTCTGCAGGAATGGACCTAAGGGCCAACCTGAATGAACCAATTGTGCTGAAACCTTTGGAAAGAGCCATAGTACCAACCGGTATTTTCATGGAGTTGCCGATAGGATTTGAAGCCCAAGTAAGACCTCGCAGTGGATTGGCGGCTAAAAAGGGCATTACCGTTTTGAACGCTCCTGGCACCATCGATGCCGATTATAGGGGAGAAGTGGGTGTAATCTTGGCCAACATCTCATCCGAGGATTATGTAGTTGAAAACGGGGAACGCATTGCCCAACTCGTCATTGCCAAGCACGAACGAGCCACTTGGGTTGAGGTAGAGACCCTTTCGGATACCGCAAGGGGTGAAGGAGGCTTTGGAAGTACCGGCACGAAATAAGAAACGGATTGTCAGGTCGAGCGCAGTCGAGACCTAAAGTAAAAAGAAACATAACCATTTAAAGATACCTGCTTTGTCGGGCTATATTATGAAGATAATCGTTCCAATGGCGGGAAGAGGATCCCGTTTAAGACCACATACCTTAACCGTTCCAAAACCATTGATTCCGGTGGCTGGAAAACCTATAGTTCATCGTTTGGTGAGTGACATAGCCAAGGTACTTGGTGAACCTATTACAGAAGTAGCCTTTATTTTGGGGGAGCCCGCTTTTTTTGGTGATGACGTGGTGGAAAGTTTGATGGAATTGGCAACTGAACTAGGTGCCAAAGGTTCTATTTACCGTCAAGACCAACCCTTGGGTACCGGTCACGCTATTATGAGCGCCAAGGAATCCCTAAGTGGACCTGCCGTGATTGCTTATGCCGATACCTTGATCCGTGCCGATTTTGATCTCGATAAAACAGCGGATAGTGTTATTTGGGTGAAACAGGTTGATAGACCGGAAGCCTACGGGGTAGTTAAATTGAACGGGGATTCCGAAATTGTGGAATTGGTTGAAAAGCCAAAGGAGTTTATTTCTGACCTCGCTGTTATCGGAATCTACTACTTCAAGGATGTTGGGGTACTTAAAAATGAACTGCAACATGTTCTGGATAACGACATCACCAACGGTGGGGAATATCAGATCAATGATGGCATCAAAAGGATGATGGAAAAGGGCATGAAATTTGTTCCAGGTAAGGTGGACGAATGGATGGATTGCGGCAACAAGAACGTCACCGTGGAAACCAATCAACGGATGTTGGGCTTTTTGGAAAGGGAAGGGGAAAATATGATTTCGAATTCCGTTACACTTGAAAACGCCAACATCATAGAGCCGTGCTATATTGGTGAAAATGTAGTGCTAAAAAATACCACTGTAGGACCATTTGTGTCCGTTGGTGCAAATACCGTTTTGGAAAATTCCACAGTAAAGAACAGTATCATCCAAAACGAAAGTAAAATATACAATGCCAACCTCGATAATGCCATGATCGGCAATTATGTGGTTTTTAATGGTAATTTTGAGTCCATTAGCATAGGGGATTATTCCGTTTTGGAATAACTTCGATATGATTTTTGAAAAAATGGAGGCCTAAGATGCTATGAATAAGATGTTTTTTCTTTGGATGGGAGTTGCAGTGTCAGCAATGACATGGAACACCTCCTATGCCCAAGAAGAACAGGAAAGTGCAGAGGTGTATCTTGAAGAATATACCGATGAGTTTCAAGAAAACTTTTTTGAGGCACTCAAGCAAAAAGGTATCCAAAATTACGACCGCGCCATTGAGCTGTTGCTAAAATGCAAGCAGTTGGATCCCAATGACAATGTGGTGGACTACGAGCTGTCCAAAGCGTATCTGCTGGATAAGAAATTCGTCCAGGCTCAGGAATATGGCATTGAAGCGCTGCTTTCAGAACCTTCGGACTATTGGTATTTGGACAATTTGGTTTCGGTTTTGGAACAGCAGGGAAGTCCAATCGAGACCATCAAGGCACAAATTCCCTATGGAAACCAAAAGCTGAAGGAAAACCTGGCTTTGTGCTATTTCAAAAGAAAACAATATGCCGATGCCCAGAAAATCCTGAAAGAGTTAGGAAATTCTTCATTGGCATTGGAATTGGGTCGAAAAATCAATGATTCCATCCAAGGGGAAAAAGAAAAAATTGTTGTTCCGATAGTTCAAAAGGAGGAAAGAAATACTGATGATCCGGTGGCTCAAATACGAACACAATTGGAAAAACTGTTGGCTGCTTCGGACTATAAAAGTGCCCTGAACATAGCAAAAGAAGCGTTGGACAGTTATCCATTGCAGCCCTATTTTTATTTTGCTTACGGCACTTCCCTTAACAATACTTCCAACGCCAACATGGCCATTGAAGTATTGGAAAGCGGTCTGGATTATCTGTTGGATGACGGGGCATTACAAAACAATATGTACAAGGAATTGGCCAAGGCGTATACCAGCATTGGCAATGATCAAAAAGCAAACGAATATTTGAACAAGATAAATTCCGGATTATGATGATGCAGCGAAGGGGAAAATATTTTAAAACATGGGGGTTACTACTTCTGGTATTGTTCTTAGGGGCTTGTAAGAGCACCAAAACCGTTACGGGAGGTGAAGCCGATGAGAAACTATCTGTAAAGAATATCATCAACAACCACTATACCAACCAACCCCGTTTTAAAACGTTGAGTGGCCGTGTAAAGATTGATTATACCAACGGGGACGAATCGCAGGGAGTAAATGTTAGCTTGCGGATGGAAAAGGATAAAGTGATTTGGTTAAGCGCGCCACTGGGTGTTGTCAAGGCCCATATCACCCCGGAAAAGGTTTCCTTTTACAACAAATTGGAAAACGAGTATTTTGATGGCGACTTTAGCTATTTGAGCCATCTCTTGGGAACCGACCTCGATTTTGAAAAAGTGCAGAACCTCTTGTTGGGCAATGCCGTGATGGATTTAAGAAAGGAAAAGTACAACTCTGAGATTTTTGATGGCAATTACCAATTAAAACCAAAAACTGCTCAAGAACTTTTTAAGATTTTGTTTCAATTGGAGCCAAAAAACTTCAAGATTGCCACTCAGGAAATATCCCAACCCGAAAAGGCAAGACAATTAAGCGCAAAATATACCTATCAGGATATTTCTGGTAACGTATTGCCTGATGAAATTTTGATTACTGCCCAAGATGCGGGCGAATTGACCAAGATTGATCTTAGTTTCCGTAATGTAGAATTGAACCAACCCGTAAGTTTTCCGTATAAAGTGCCTAAGGGATTTGAAAAAATTACATTAAAGTAATATGAAAGATAAAATTTCGTATTGTTTTTATTTACTTATACTTACGATTTTTATATCGCAAAATTCCTTTGCCCAAACCAGTGAGCAAAAATCCTTGGAGGCCAAACGGGAACGGCTTCAAGAGGAAATCAAGGAAATTAACCGTTTGCTCTTCGCCGAAAGAAAGGAGAAGGGAACCGTTTTGGATCAAATGGAGGCTTTGGACAATAAAATCAACGTTCGTCAAGAGCTTATTCGGGTCACCAATCAGCAATCCAACCTGCTCAATCGGCAGATTAATGTTAATATTAGAAGCATTAGTAAGCTTAGGGAAGATTTGAAGCTGCTCAAAGAAGATTATGCAAGTCTGATTCAGAAAACATATCAGAACAAATCCCAGAACAATAGGTTGATGTTCCTATTGTCTGCCGAAAACTTCTTTCAGGCATTCAAACGCTTCCAGTACATGCAGCAATATGCCAAACATCGAAAGAAGCAAGGGGAGAATATTATCGTCAAAACCGAAGAGCTGACCCAACTGAACCAGGATTTGGTCCGTCAACGAAAGGAAAAAGATCAATTGTTGGCAGAAAACACCAAGGCCAAAGATGAACTTTCAAAGGAAATTGAAGCCCAAAGGAATCTTTTAACGAGCATCAAGCAAAACGAGGCCAAATACACTGCCTCCATCTCCGAAAAGCAAAAAGAGGCCCGTAAAATTGATCGAGAGATTGAGCGATTGATCAAAAGTGCCATTGCCAGTTCCAATAAAAGTTCTGGGAAGTCTACAAGTAGCGCCACTTTTGCCTTGACGCCGGAGTCCAAGTTGGTGGCCGACAACTTTTCCTCCAATAAAGGAAGGCTTATTTGGCCTGTGGAAAAAGGGATCAAGAGCCAAGGTTATGGGGTGTATGCGGACAAACTGTATCCAGGAATCAAACATCAGAACAACGGGGTTACCATCACCACGGATAAAGGCAGCAAAGCCAGGGCCATTTTTGAGGGGGAGGTCATTGCCATTCTTTCCGTTCCCGGCGGAAACAAAGGCGTTCAGGTAAAGCACGGGAACTATATCAGCACCTATTACAACCTTTCCACTTTATATGTAAAAAAGGGGGATAAGGTAACCACCAAAGAAGTGTTGGGGGAAATTGATACCAATCGGTTTGATGGCTCTACCAAATTGAAGTTCTATCTTTATAAAGATTCCAATCGGTTGAATCCCGAGGAGTGGATCTATCAACTATAGCTTATGAAAAAAATTACAGACCTTCAAGGGACCTTTGAATTGCACAACGGGGTCCAAATGCCCTATTTTGGTTTGGGCGTATATCTTTCCAAAGATGGTAACGAAGTAATCCATGCCGTTAAAGACGCCTTGGATTATGGTTATCGCCATATCGACACCGCTGCCATTTATCACAATGAGGAAGGAGTAGGAACTGGAATCAAAGAAAGCAGTGTAGAACGAAAAGATGTGTTTCTCGTTAGTAAGGTATGGAACACCGATCAAGGGTATGATTCCACCTTAAAAGCTTTTGATGCGAGTTTGGACCGACTGGGAACCGATTATCTGGATCTTTACTTGATCCATTGGCCTAAAGGAGAAAAATCGAAAGAGACCTGGAAGGCCTTGGAACGACTTTATAAGGAGAAACGTGTTCGATCCATCGGGGTCAGCAATTTTTTGCAACATCATTTGGAAGATTTATTGACCTCAGCAGAAATTGTTCCCATGGTAAATCAAATGGAGTTTCATCCGTATCTGGTGCAACAAAAGCTGGTTGATTTCTGTGCATCCAAAGGCATACAATACGAAGCTTGGTCACCCTTGATGCAGGGAAATATCTTCGATTTGGATGTAATGAAAGATCTTGCAGCCAAATACAAAAAGACCATTGCACAGATCGTGCTGCGTTGGGACCTTCAAAAAGGGGTGGTCACCATTCCCAAATCATCCAAAAAGGAACGCATTGTTGCCAACGCCGATCTTTTCGATTTTGAGATCAGTGATGCGGATGTACAATTGTTGGATAGCTTGGACAGGGGCAAACGGTTTGGTCCGGACCCTGACAATTTCGATTTTTAATCCATCAAGAAATGAACAAGGCCTTCAGTTCCGTAGCATCTGAAGGCTTCAATTTGCCTGCCAATACCAAGCTCAATTGCTTTCTTCGAAGGGCGGCGGCAAAACGTTCCTTCTCCAAGTCTGTTTCGGGCTCCAAAGCAGGAACTTCGGTCGGTTTTCCCGTATCATCCACCGCAACAAACGTATAAATGGCCTCATTGGCTTTGGTACGCTCACCGGTAAAGCGATCCTCGATCCAAACATCGATAAAAATTTCCATGGAAGTAGTAAAGGCTCGGGAAACGGCAGCTTCAACGGTCACAACACTTCCCAAAGGTACGGCACGGTTAAAGGCAACGTGATTAACCGATGCGGTCACAGTGATCCTTCGGCTATGCCTACGGGCCGCAATACTGGCCGCCCTGTCCATTCGGGCCAACAGTTCGCCCCCAAAAAGGTTGTTGAGCGGATTGGTTTCACTGGGCAGGACCAAATCGGTCATTACGGTTCGGGATTCACTTGGAGTTTTGGCGCGCATACCTTAAAATTTTGCGCAAAGATATTGAAGTGGGGAGTGGTTTAAAAAAATAGAGGACTATTTCTCGGAAAGCAACCAAGCATCCTTGGATTCCGTAGCCTTCACTTTCTTAAGAAAAGCAAGAGCATCCTTAGGATCATCAAAGCTGTCGTATGCCACTTGATGAAGGCCATACTTGTTCACACCCAAATAAAAGGCGTTGAATCCTTTTTCCTTGAGCTGTTCCACTCTTTTTTCGGCGTTGGGCTCTTCACGGAAGGCACCAGCGATTACATGGTGTTTGCCCAAATGTCTTTTTGTTACTTCAATGGTAACCGCAGGAAGTTCCAATGGAGCGCTTTCAAAAAAAGTGGCCTCTTGGATCAAACGAGAAACCTGCTGTTGGGCATCCTGTTGGGCGGCAACCTGTTTTTGTTGAAGGTCTCCGTATGTTCTATATCCAGTTACTCCCAATGAAACAGCCAACAAAATAACGGCGGCATATTTCAACCAAGGCCTGAATGAGGTAGTTTCCCTTACTTCCGGAGTAATGATGAACGGAATTTTTTCTTCCAGTTCCTGTACTTCTTCTTTTAACACTTCACGCTGAATGGGTGTAGCGGCAAATGATGTTAAACCAAAGGAGGAGGTCAAAAAGTTGATCTTGTTCTCGGGCTGAAACTGGATTTTTTGGTCTTTGTTGTGGAAAAGTTTTCCTATTCCGTAAAGTTCAATGCTTTCCCCAAGGCTCAATCTTTTGTTCCAGGTGTTGGCCACATCTTCCACTTCCTGCAACATTTCCTCGTAACCCAATTTTTTTTCCTTGGCAATGTGCGATACTAAAAGTCCGTCATTTTTGGAAAGTTGGGCGTTGAAGGAGATGGATTTGGTAGGAGGGACCAAGGTTTTGGTCGCCAAATCAATATCTGCGGATTTGCTATGCGCCAAGAAGGCCCCGAAACCGGGAACTACGACACAATTGTACTCGAACAGCAATTTTTCTATGTAAGAATCAATCCGCATGGCCACAAATATTGTAAAAAATGAAAGAGTAGAAAATAAGCCGAATGACTTTTTATTAACATTTGAAATTCTGTATTTTGTGAACAACATTGATCCCAAATCAAATGACTGAACCTGAAATTATTGCGGCTTTGAGGCTGCAATCCATTCCCAACATTGGCGATATCACCGCCAAAAAATTAGTTGCCCATTGCGGAAGTCCAAAAGCAGTTTTTGAGGATAAACTGCATCACCTATTAAAAATTGATGGCATCGGGAAACAAACCTTAAAGGATTTGTTCGACCCAAATTATCTTGATGAAGCCGAAAAGGAATACCAATTTTTGTCCAAAGAAGACATCACACCCCATTATTTTATGGAGGAAGGGTACCCAACTCAGTTGAAGCATTGTGTGGATGGCCCCATAGTATTGTTCCAACGTGGAAATATGGATCTGAAACACCGAAAAATTATCAGTGTGGTGGGAACTCGGAATGTGACCAGCTATGGATCTTCCTTCTGCGAAGGCTTTATAGAGGAAATAGCTCCCTTAAATCCTGTAATTGTGAGTGGTTTGGCCTATGGGGTTGATATCACCATTCAAAAAGCGGCCATGGACAAAGGGTTGCAGACCATTGCTTGCCTTGCTCATGGTTTGAACCAGATTTATCCCAAATCCCATAAAAAATATAAGAGCCAGATTGAAGAAAACGGAGGATTTTTAACTGAATTCTGGAGTACGAGTCAACCCGATCGGGAAAACTTTTTAAAACGGAACCGGATCATCGCTGGAATAAGTGAAGCCACCATTGTAGTGGAGTCGGCCGAGAAAGGGGGCAGTTTGGTCACTGCAGATTTGGCAAACGGGTACAATCGGGAAGTGTTTGCGGTACCGGGAAGGGTAACCGATAAATGGAGCAAGGGCTGCAACGACCTCATCAAGCAGCAAAAAGCACACATGTTAACGTCCGCAGCGGAGCTGATTTATCTTTTAGGATGGGATTTAGAGCCTAAAAACGAGAAAAATCCGGTGCAAAAACAGCTGTTCGTCGAGTTGGACCCAACAGAACAGTCAATCTACTCCTATTTGCAGTTGAACGGGAAACAATTACTGGACACCGTGGCTTTGGAGTGTCAATTGCCCATTTTTAAAGCATCGTCCACTTTATTGAGCATGGAAATGAAGGGAGTGATCCGTCCATTACCCGGTAAACTGTTCGAAGCGATTTGAGAGGTAGGCAGAATGTCATGCTGAGCGCAGCGAAGCATCTCTTTTGGCTGTTGATTGGGATTCTTCGTCTTCACTTCATTTCGTCTCAGAATGACAATTAGTGTGTCATGCTGAGCGCAGCGAAGCATCTCTTTTGGGTGTTGTGTGAGATTCTTCACCTTCGTTGCACTTCGGTTCAGAATGACAGTTGAGAAGGTTTTGTTTGCAGAGTGTCATGCTGAGCGTAGCGAAGCATCTCAAATAATAATAAAAAAGAAATAATGGGTAAATACTATGTCTACATTTTGACCAATCAACATAAAACTGTTCTCTACACTGGAGTGACCAATAATTTAAAACGTAGATTGATCGAATATGACGAAAACATTCGCTTGGGAAAGAATACCTTCACAGCAAGGTACAGATGTAGGCACTTGGTTTATTTTGAATACTACTATTGGATACAAGATGCTATTGCGCGAGAAAAAGAAATCAAAGGGTGGGTAAGGGTTAAAAAATTGGAATTGATTAAATCCACTAACCCTGATTTTGAATTTTTAGAGGATGGTTTTCTGTTTTAATTCCAGTTGTCATGCTGAACAAAGTGAAGCATCTCTTTTTGACTGTTGATTGGGATTCTTCGTCTTCACTTCATTCCGCCTCAGAATGACAAGGGGTTGTATTTTGTTTGCAGCGTGTCATGCTGAACAAAGTGAAGCATCTCTTTTGGCTGTTGTGTGAGATTCTTCGTCTCCACTTCGTTCCGTCTCAGAATGACAAGGGGTTGTGTTTTGTTTGCAGCGTGTCATGCTGAGCGCAGCGAAGCATCTTTTTTGGCTGTTGCGTGAGATTCTTCGTCTTCACTTCATTCCGCCTCAGAATGACAAGGGGTTGTGTTTTGTTTGCAGCGTGTCATGCTGAACAAAGTGAAGCATCTCTTTTTGACTGTTGATTGGGATTCTTCGTCTTCACTTCGTTCCGCCTCAGAATGACAATAGGAATATTAATACCCCAACTTCTCTCGTACCCTTGCCAATACTTCATTAGCCACTTTGCGGGCCTTTTCAGCACCATGGAACAAGGCATCATCTACTTCGCCAAGGTTGTTCATGTAGTAATCGAACTTTTCACGGGGTTCCGCGAATTTTTCCACAATCAGTTCGAACAAGGCTTGCTTGGCATGCCCATAACCATAGTTTCCGGCCAAGTAATTGGCACTCATTTCCTCAATTTGCTCTTGGGAAGCCAAAAGTTTGTACAGGGCGAACACATTATCATGGGTAGGATCCTTTGGGTCCTCCATAGGGGTACTGTCGGTAACAATGCCCATAATCTGCTTGCGCAAGGGTTTATCCGCCTGAAAAATATCGATAAGATTCCCTCGGCTCTTGCTCATTTTTTCACCATCGGTACCAGGTACGTACATAGTTTCTTCATGTACTTTGGCTTGTGGCAATACAAAAGTCTCCCCCATTTGGGTATGGAACCTGGAGGCTACATCGCGAGTCATTTCCAAATGCTGCAATTGGTCTTTGCCCACAGGTACAATATCGGCATCGTACAACAAAATATCCGCTGCCATAAGCATTGGATAGGTAAAAATACCTGCGTTCACATCATCCAAACGATCGGCCTTGTCCTTAAAAGAGTGGGCCAATGTTAATCTCTGATATGGAAAAAAGCAGCTGAGGTACCAAGCCAATTCAGCGGTTTGGGGGATATCACTCTGGCGATAGAAAACCGTTTTGTTGATGTCCAGACCAAAAGCCAACCAAGCAGCGGCTATAGCATAGGTGTTCTTTCTCAAAAGCTCCCCATTTTTGATTTGGGTAAGCGAGTGCATATCGGCTATAAAGAGGAAAGAATCGTTTGCGGGATCCTGCGCCATTTGTATGGCAGGAACGATTGCTCCTAAAATATTCCCCAAATGGGGTACACCTGTACTTTGTATTCCGGTCAGAATTCGGGCCATCCTATGATTTTGCCCGTAAAAGTAAGCATCCCTAGGGTATTAAAAAAGTGGTTGAAACGGCTACTTAATTACCATTGGTCGAAGGATGATTGTTCTTTGTTTCCAAAGCCGTTCAAAAAGGCTACTTTTAGCGCATGCTACAACTGATGAAGAACATTGGGTACGTCATCTATAGGATATGGTTCTATGTGTTGGTTGCCGTTCCCATTTTCCTTTTTTTTCCTTTTTTGTTGCTGTTGACCCTTTCTGAAAGTACCTATCCACAGTTTTTTTGGACAGCGCGAAACCTTTGGGCCAGGCCCATTTTATATGGCATGGGCTGTTTTCCAAAAATTGTAAGGGAACAAAGGATGGTAAAGGGCAAAAGTTATATGCTCGTTGCCAACCATACCAGTATGTTAGATATTATGTTGATGTTGGTCGTTAGCCGGAACCCATTCGTTTTTGTGGGGAAGAAGGAATTGGTCAAGATTCCTATTTTTGGATTTTTCTACAAACGGGTCTGTATTATGGTGGATCGTGATGACGTTCGCAGTCGGACCGGGGTCTATCGCAGGGCTCAACGCAGGTTGGACCAAGGGTTGAGCATTTGCATATTTCCGGAAGGAGGGGTTCCGGATGAAGGAGTGATCTTGGACCAATTTAAGGATGGGGCCTTCAAAATGGCTATCGCCCATAAGATTCCGATAGTGCCCATGACTTTTTACGATAACAAAAAGCGATTTTCGTTTACATTTTTAAGTGGGGGACCAGGTAGGATCCGGGCCAAGGTGCACCCATTTTTTGAGACGGGCATTCTCAGTGCCGAGGACACTTCGACCTTAAGGGAAGAAGTGCGTAACGTAATCTTGAAGGAACTAATCGACCCTTCAGTGTAACTTACATAAGATTGGGCAACGTTAGAGTGGTTTTCCTGTATTCTTTAGTGCCGTTTGTTACCGTAAGGTTTTGGTTTTGAATAGCATACCCTTTTACGGTATTCAGCAGCTCTATTTGATCCTGCCATTTTAGGATACTGTTCCTGTATTCAGGTTGGTTGGCCACGTCGGAATCCAGTTCCCGGTATTCCACATCCACAATGACCTCTTTTGCTGAAGCTTTAAAAACAATATTGAAATGTTGTCCCTTGTGATGGTTGAACATGGAATGTTCAATAATGTTCTCAAACAGCGTATGGATTATGAAAGCCGGAATAATGGCCTCCTCCAATTTATCCGAGTTTTTTTCCAAGGTGATGGTATATTCAAACGAATCATCATATCGCAATTTTTGAAGTTTCAAATACCAATGCAGCATGTCAATCTCATTGTATAGTGATACCGTATCCTTGTCCAATTGTTTCAAATAGAACCGCATCAACCTGCTGAAGGTAGACAGATATTCCAAGGCTGGGATCTTTTTCTCCGAAGTCACAAAATACTGGATAGCGTTCAATGAATTGAAGACAAAGTGTGGATTCAACTGTGAGTTGAGGGCACGAAGTTTCAGTTCCAGCATCTCTTCCCTAATTTTTAAGATCTTGTCCTTTTTTTCTGCCAATTCGTTATTGGCCCTCACACTTTTGATCTTGATAGCGCAAATGGAAGCCACTGCGGTAAGCATTTTGAGGTGATGCGGGCTAAAAAAGCCCACTTCGGGATGCTCACAATCGATTACCCCGTACACAATGTTTTCATGGGCAATGGGCACACAGATTTCTGATAGCCGGTTATCGTCATCCATAATGTACCTTGGATCTTCGGCAGTATTGTTGATGATTTCTGCAACACCTGTTTGCGCCACTGCTCCGGTGATGCCTTGCCCAAGAGCGATTTCCAAGTGGTTGAAAAGAGTTTTGTCCTTTGGGCTTTTTGGTCCATAGGCCGCTTTTTGAACCAAAATATTCGTATCCTGATCCAAGATATAAATCACACAGTCCACGAACCCAAGTTTTGCAATGCAGTTCTTGGCGAGGTCCCAGAGAATGTCGTCTTCATTTTCCTTACCTAACAAGGATTTGGAAAAGTAGATGAGAATATCTTCAAACGGTTCACTGATCAAAATGAATGAGGTTAGTATTCAGAAGAAAAGTAATAAAAATTTAATTATGAAGGCATTGCAAAAAAAGTGCCCCGTTCTGGCGGGGCACTCAAGTGATTGTCTAAAGGGACAATCTTCCTAACCAACATTTTGTTTCCTAAAACTTAAAGCTGATACCACTGTAAACGCCAATGGTATAGGGGCGGAAGTCCCCTGCCGTTTTGGAAAAGGTGTTCAATTGATATTTAAATACCGGTTCTATGCTCAACTGGAACTTGGGAGCAAAATTGTAGTTGAGTCCCATACCCACGTTTGCACTGAAATTTGTGGAGTTCACATTATTGGCCTCACCGACTTCGGTAATGAGCTCATCGGATTCCAACAACACGGAATTGTCGATCAAAAACAGGGAACTTACCCCGCCGATCAAATCCACCCCGAACTTTTTGTCCACCAGGGCATAGTTCAATTCCAAGGGGACTTCAATATAGCCCAATTGTTGTACCATTTTGCCATCCAGGGTCGGGGCTTCGCTCAGGGCAACTTCCTTGGAGGTCACATCTGCAGCGGCACTTTTTTTGCTTAGGACCACTACATTTTCGGAATTTTGGCTGTAATCGATATTGCCCAATTTTTCGTTGGATGCGGTTCTTAATGTTGAAGAAAAAACCACATCATTGGTATCATAACCATAGTTTACTTTGTGGATACCCGAACGTATTTTCAGTTTTTTGCCAATTTCATATCCAACGGTAAGTCCGTAGCTTAAGTTGAGATTACCGGATTTGGAATTGGAAGCGAAATCGGAATCGATCGGGGATCCGTTACCGGAAGCACTAAAATATACCGGGGCCACGGAAGGCCCAACTGACCACTTGTCCGAGGTATTTTGTACTACAATTTCCTCTTCCTCCTGCTGTTCCTTGATCGCATCAAAAATGGATTTCTTTTCAGATTCTACCTCTTTCTCTTCGTTTAAGGCGACAGCCTCTTCTTCTTTGTTGGACCGACCTAAATCTTGACCGCTTTCTTTTTTGGGAAGGTTATCCGCAATGGCCTCTTTGTTTTGACCCAAATTTTCAGAAAGTTCCTTTTCTTTTTGATTCGTAACTACTTCACCTTCTTTTTTAGAATTTCCATCAATGTTACTGGCAACAGCATTCTTTTCGTTGAAAGATGTTGTTTTTGAACCCGTTTTGGCGTCGTAACCATTCTGATTTTTGCCCGAATCTGCCACTTGTTCTTCAGGGTTGATTGCCTTTTCGGAACCCATGGATTCTTTTTCGGATTCCATTTCCGTCGAAGTGCCCGCTACCTGTTCGGTTTTTTGGCTACCGGATGGATTTTGGAAATCCTTGGCGTCGATACCCGAAGGGTTCTGCTGCGTAGGTTCAGTAGTAGTTTCGGTATCTGTAATGTTTTGATCTTGGATCGGTTCCTTATCGAACGGATCGATCAAGAAGAGCAAAAGGGCCGCTGCCGCGGCAACGCCACCAAGGCGCCACCAAATAGGAATGACCCGTTTCTTCTGTTTCTTTTTGTCCAATGACGACGCTATGGATTTCCAGACTTTTTCATCTGGTACTTCCTGAAAATCCTGGAAGGTGTCCTTGAACAATTGCTCTAAATTCTTTTTCCCCATCGTGAGTCTATTTAAGCAATGTTTACTTTGGTTTTTTCAATTTTCTCCCTCAATATGGTTTTGGCTCTCGCCAAATTCGATTTTGAGGTGCCTGTGGATGTCCCCAACATCTCACTGATCTCTTTATGGCTATAACCGTCCAGCACGTAAAGGCTGAACGTAAGCCGGTACTTATGTGGCAAATCCTGTATATGTGCCAAAAGTGTGGATAGACTGATATCGGTCTGATCGGTATCCACTTCCACTTCTTCTTCAATATTTTCAGAAATTACGTTGAGGTGTTGTTCCTTTCTGTATTTCTGAAGTACGGTATTAACGGTGATCCGTTTCATCCAACCTTCAAAGGAACCTTGGAAGCTGTACTGGTCAATTTTCTCAAAAATGGTCATAAAACTATCGTGCAGATGGTCTTCTGCCTCCGTTTTATTGCGCGAATACTTAAGGCACATACCGAAAAGAATACCGGAGTATTTCCGGTATAGCTCGGCCTGCGCCTGTCGTTTGCCCTTTTTGCAATTATCTATCAGTTCTTCCAGATCCAAATGTTGGTCAATTTTGGATTGTTGTTTTTTAGTTTGTGGGCTCCTCTTCGGTTACAGGAATGGTATATTCAACAAACGTGGCGTTCCCGTTTTCATCGTCACCCGTGTAAAATCTAAAATGATATTCTTCTGTATAAATCACACTGAACTTTAATGTGGCCACAACTTCCTCCACGGCTTCGGTACAAGCCCTGTTCTCATCTGTTAACACAGAACCGATGACTACAATATCACGGTCGGTTTCTGCTGTCTTGGTTACATCAAATCCTTCAAAGAAGGTACAACCATTCGGTCTAACATAGGTAACATCGATGTCGTAGGTTTTTCCAAAAACGAAGGCCTCGGGAACATCCGCTTCCACAACGTTTAGGGTAGTGAAGTAAAAATTGGGGGAATCATCATCCAGATCACATGAACTGAACCATGAGCATGCCACAAACAACAATAAGGGCATTAACACTTTTTTCATATTCTAATCCTTTTTATTCCCTAGATGTACAGTAGTGGCAAGGGTTGCGTAGGATTTTCAGAACCAAATGTCTATTCGCCCAAAAAATGAGTCGATTTAAGCTTTTACCGCGGTAATGGCCTCTTTGATCTTGTTTTCCAACTCGTCGGAAAGTTCCGGATTGTCCAATAAAAGTGCTTTAACGGCATCTCTACCTTGACCCAATTTGGTATCTCCATAACTGAACCAAGAACCGCTTTTCTTCACAATTTCGTAGGCAACTCCCAAATCCAGGATTTCCCCAATTTTGGAAATTCCTTCGCCATACATAATGTCGAATTCGGCAGTTTTGAACGGTGGGGCCACTTTGTTCTTTACCACTTTCACACGGGTCTTGTTCCCTTGCACCTCTCCGTCTGTATCCTTGATCTGGGTAGACCTTCTAATGTCCAAACGGACAGAGGCGTAGAATTTTAGGGCGTTACCACCAGTAGTGGTTTCTGGGTTACCGAACATTACACCAATTTTTTCACGTAATTGGTTGATAAAGATTACGGTACACTTGGTCTTGCTGATGGTAGAGGTCAACTTTCGCAACGCTTGTGACATCAACCTGGCGTGAAGACCCATTTTGGAATCTCCCATTTCACCCTCGATCTCACTTTTAGGAGTCAACGCCGCAACGGAATCGATGATTACAATATCGATTGCCCCAGAGCGGATCAGGTTATCGGCGATTTCCAAGGCCTGCTCCCCGTGATCGGGTTGCGATATGATCAGGTTATCAATGTCCACACCCAATTTTTGGGCGTAAAAACGATCAAAAGCATGTTCCGCATCAATAAAGGCAGCAATACCACCGGCTTTTTGTGCTTCGGCAATGGCGTGTAGGGTCAACGTGGTTTTACCAGAAGATTCCGGACCATAGATTTCAATGATCCTCCCCCTGGGATAACCGCCTACGCCTAAAGCGATATCCAATCCCAATGAGCCAGAAGAAATGACCTCAACATCCTCAACAACACTGTCGCCCATTTTCATGACGGCACCTTTGCCATAGGTCTTGTCCAACTTGTCCAGGGTTAGTTTAAGGGCTTTTAATTTTGCTTCTTTATCGTTGCTCATGGTTCAAATGATTAGGAAGGCTAAAATACCATTTCTTTCTACATACGACAAAAGGCACGCAACCTTTTTAATAACATCGTATCTAATGGGTACTAACTCATATTTATAGGGCTGTGTCAAGCTCACAAATATAGGGTGGGAAGAAAATTAGCTTTGAAAAAGACCTCAACAACGTAGGAGGGCCCCAATTTGGGGCCTTCTTATTTTCTCCCGATCCCGAATGCTTATCTTTGTACCGGAAAAGATCCATTCTTAAACTTAATTATTGATATAGCATGCAACTGTACAATACCTTAAGTGCAAAAGAAAGGGAAAAACTTATAGAGGAAGCCGGTAAAGATCGGCTTACCATCTCTTTCTATCAATATGCACACATCGGCAATCCCAACATATTAAGGAACCACCTTTTCATCGCGTGGAACCAAATGGAAGTTCTTGGGCGTATTTATGTCGCTTATGAGGGAATCAATGCCCAACTTTCAGTACCTGCCGAAAATTTTATAGCCTTCAAAAACCATTTGGACAGTATCAGCTTTTTGGAAAATGTAAGGCTGAACATTGCCATTGAACAGGACAATAAATCCTTTTTGAAATTGAAGGTCAAAGTCCGCAAGAAAATTGTAGCCGATGGCCTTAACGATGCCACTTTTGATGTGACCAACAAAGGGATCCATGTGGGGGCCGAAGAATTCAACAAGTTGATTGAAGACCCTGATACCGTTTTGGTGGATATGCGAAACCATTATGAAAGCGAAATAGGCCATTTCAAAAATGCCATCACTCCAGATGTGGACACCTTTAGGGACTCCTTGGACATTATTGAAAGAGATCTTGCCGAACACAAAGAGGACAAAAAATTGGTGATGTACTGCACCGGGGGAATCCGTTGTGAAAAGGCCAGTGCCTATTACAAACACAAGGGATTTAAAAACGTTTACCAACTTGAAGGGGGCATCATTGAATACACCCGACAGGTGAGGGAACAACAATTGGAGAACAAGTTTTTGGGTAAAAACTTTGTATTTGATCACCGAAGGGGAGAAAGGATTTCGGAAGATGTCATTTCCCATTGCCACCAGTGTGGTAAACCTTGCGATACCCATGTGAACTGCGCCAATGAAGCCTGTCACCTGCTGTTTATTCAGTGTGAGGAATGTGCAAAGGCCATGGACCAATGTTGTTCCGTGGAGTGCCAAGAGATCCATGCGCTACCTGAAGAAGAACAGAAACAATTGCGCAAAGGCAAGGGAGCCAGCAACAAAATATTCAAAAAGGGACGTTCCCCCGTTTTGAAATACAAGAGATAGCATTTCACCACTGCTATAAATTATACTATATTTACCATAAGAATTATTTATGAACCCTATTGAGGTTGTTCAAAAAGATAAGGACTTTGAAATGTAACATTGAACTGTCATCCTGAGCGGAGTCGAAGGATCTAACGAGATGTACATTTGGTTTTAGTTGTTCTCGACTGCGCTCGAACTGACAACAATCTTTTAAATAACTTCAATCAAGATACTATATATGGCGTGTAGCAGTTGTTCAACCGGGAAGGATGGACAACCGCGTGGGTGCAAGAACAATGGTACTTGCGGCACTGATGGTTGTAACAAGCTAACGGTCTTTGACTGGCTTTCCAATATGTCGTTGCCCAACGGTCAAACTCCTTTTGACTGTGTTGAGGTGCGTTTCAAAAACAGTAGAAAGGAATTTTACAGAAATTCCGAAAATCTCCCATTGAACATTGGCGATGTGGTGGCCACCCAATCCAAGGCCGGTCACGATGTTGGGGTGGTTACCCTTACCGGGGAACTGGTCCGTGTTCAGATGAAACGAAAAAAGGTTTCGCCGGATGATAAGACTCTTCCCAAAATATACCGTAAGGCCACCCAACGGGATATCGATATTTGGCAAAAATGCCGGGATCGAGAGGAAGAGATCAAAAAACGCTCCCGTGAAATTGCCATTGCCCTTAAATTGGAAATGAAACTCAGTGATGTGGAATTTCAAGGGGATGCCTCCAAGGCAACCTTTTATTATACCGCTGAGGACAGGGTCGATTTTAGACAATTGATTAAGGACATGGCCAAAGCGTTTGGCATCCGTATTGAAATGCGACAAATCGGTTACAGGCAAGAAGCCCAACGTTTGGGAGGAATTGGATCTTGTGGTCGTGAACTGTGCTGTTCCACTTGGCTTTCAGATTTTAGGTCGGTTAGCACCGCCTCAGCGAGGTATCAGCAATTGGCCCTTAACCCACAAAAATTGGCCGGGCAATGTGGCAAGCTCAAATGCTGCCTCAATTACGAGCTCGATATGTATATGGAAGCCTTACAGGATTTTCCACCGCAGGACAGCAAGATCATGACCAAAAAAGGATTGGCCTTCTGTCAAAAAGCGGATATTTTCAAGGAGACCCTTTGGTTTTCGTACAAAGATGATCCCGCAACGTGGCATGCCCTTTCCAAGGAACAAGTGTTGGAAATTTTGGAACTCAACAAGAACAACGAGAAGATCGACAGCCTGGAAGATTACGCGGTGGACAATGTGAGTGAAGAAAAGACCACATTCGAAAATGTGGTAGGCCAAGATAGCTTGACCCGTTTTGACAAACCCAAGAACAAAAAGCGTAGGAACAATAAAAACCGAAGAAAGTCCAAACCTAAAGCATCATCCAATGCGAAATAGCTTATTGGTTTTACTCATTGCCATTGCTACATTGTCTTCTTGCAATGACCAAATGGTCTATTCCGAGTATAAACCCATCAAAGATGGTAAATGGCAAATGGACGAACCGGTTCAATTTGAGTTTTCAGAAATCGATTCCACCACTTCGTATAACCTATTTCTTGACATCAGAAATGATGATTCCTTTCCCTTCAGCAATTTATTCCTGATTGCGGAGTTAGAATATCCTAGTGGCAATGCCACCAAGGACACTTTGGAATATAAAATGGCCGAACCCACAGGCGAATGGTTGGGAAAGGGCATGGGAAGTGTAAAGGAAAACAAACTTTGGTTCAAGGAAAACATCGTTTTTCCCGAAACAGGCGTATATAAGGTTACCGTTTCGCATGCCATGAGAAAAAATGGCGTAGTAGAAGGACTGCATATTCTTGAAGGCGTAACGGATGTTGGTTTGGAAATTGAAAAAAGCACCCAATAAACAATGGCAAAGACCGGTCAAAAGCAACAACAAAGCTTCATTAAATTCATAAAATGGTTCTGGATTCTTTTCGGAGTTGGAGTACTTTCGGTAATCCTCGTTTTTCTACTGGCCTCTTGGGGTGCCTTCGGGGAGATGCCCACTTTTGAAAGGTTGGAAAACCCCGAGACCAATTTGGCTACTGAATTTATTTCATCCGATGGGGAAACTTTGGGGAAGCTTTATTTGGATGACAACCGAACCCCGATTGCCTATGAAAACCTGCCAAAAAATTTGGTGAACGCCTTGGTGGCCACCGAAGATGCCAGATATTATGATCACTCCGGTATTGATGCCATTGGTTTTGCACGTGCCTTGGCCTATTTGGGTAGAAAAGGAGGGGCAAGTACCATATCCCAACAGTTGGCAAGACAACTTTTTATTGGAGTTAGGGATAAGGAAAGTACCACCAATGCCTTGATACAAAAAGTTCAGGAATGGGTTATTGCCACTCGATTGGAACGTAATTATACCAAAGAGGAAATCATAGCCATGTACCTGAATATCTATGATTTCAATTATAATGCGGATGGAATCCGTTCCGCGGCCAGGATTTATTTCGGCAAGGAACCTTTTGAATTGAGGACCGAAGAATCGGCCGTATTGGTCGGGATGCTGAAAAACTCATCCTATTACAACCCTATGCGTAGAAGGCAATTGGTACTCGATCGAAGGAATACGGTTTTGGGACAGATGGCCAAGTACGATTTCATCACTGAAAAAGAAAAAGACTCTTTGCAGAAACTGGAAATGAAAATCAATTTCAATCCAGAATCGCACAGGGAAGGATTGGCCACCTATTTTAGGATGTACATGCAACGTTGGTTGAACGGATGGGTAGATAAAAATCCAAAGCCGGATGGCGAAAAATGGAACATTTACTTGGACGGGCTAAAGGTATACACCACCGTGGATTCCCGCATGCAACGAAATGCAGAAGAAGCCGTTCAGGAACACATGAAAAATTTGCAGGCCGAGTTTTTCAATCAAAATACGCCAAAACGTAACCCGACCGCTCCGTTTTTGGATATTTCAAAAGGGGCCATCGACACCATTTTAAGGAATTCCATGCATCGGTCAGAAAGATGGCGCCATCTGAAAAATGAAGGTTTGTCCGACAAGGAGATAGAAGCCACCTTCCATCAAAAAGCCGAAATGACCGTTTTTGATTGGAACAGCGATTCCTATGAAAAGGACACCACCATGACGCCGTTGGATTCCATCCGATATTACAAAACCTTTTTAAGGACGGCCATGATGTCCATGGAGCCCCAAACCGGGCATGTAAAAGCATGGGTAGGCGGAATTGATTACAAACATTTCCAATATGATAACGTAATTCAGGGTGCCAGACAAGCAGGTTCTACCTTCAAACCTTTTGTGTACGCTGCCGCCATTGACCAATTGCGTTATTCCCCCTGCTATACCCTTCCAGACAACCAATATTGCATTGAACCGGGCAAACATGGAAATATTGATGCCTGGTGTCCTAAAAATTCAGATGGTAAATATTCCGGGGAAAACATGACCCTTAAGAGTGCACTGGCCAACTCCGTGAATACTGTTACCGCCCAATTGATTGATAGGGTAGGTCCAGGATCGGTAGTGTCCATAGCCAGGAATATGGGTGTCACTAAGGACATTCCAGAAGTGCCTTCCATTGCCTTGGGAACGTTGGATATTAACGTGTTTGAAATGGTAGGGGCATATGGCACATTTGCCAACCAAGGAGTATATGTAAAACCTGTGATGGTAACCCGTATAGAGGACAAGAACGGTACCGTACTCTATGAATACACTCCTGAGACCAAAGATGTTTTGAGCAAAGATGTAGCCTATGCCATGGTCAATTTGATGGAAGGGGTTACCCAATATGGTTCTGGAGGAAGGTTGCGCCATACTTACGGTAAAAACCAAACCATGTATAAGGAAGTTATGACCGGTTATCCGTATGAATTGAACAATCCCATAGCTGGAAAAACGGGTACGACCCAAAACCAAAGTGATGGATGGTTTATGGGAATGGTTCCCAATTTGGTTACCGGTGTTTGGGTCGGTGGGGAAGAAAGATCCATACATTTTGATCGACTTCTTTATGGACAAGGGGCTACCATGGCACTCCCCATTTGGGCCTTGTATATGAAAAAGAATTATGCCAACAAGGATTTGGATGTGTCCACAGATGCCTTTGAGGCTCCAGAAGATATGTCGATAAACATTGATTGTTCCAAGGAGGCACAACAAAACGATGACGATTTGGATACCGAAGATGATTTGGACGGTCTAGACTTTTAGAACAAAACTTTTAAAGAATATTTAGCCCCAAGCAACGTACAATTTGCTTGGGGCTTTTTTATTTAAATCGTAATTTCAGGCAATCAAAAATGAGAATTAGATGATCAAGAAAACGGTAGCTAATGTAAAACAGGCTCTCCATGGGGTACAAGATGGGATGACCTTTATGCTGGGTGGATTTGGACTTTGTGGCATCCCTGAAAATGCCATTGCCGAATTGGTTCGGTTGGGCGTCAAGGATATTACCTGTATTTCCAACAACGCAGGGGTGGATGATTTTGGTTTGGGTTTGCTGCTTCAAAATCATCAGATTAAAAAAATGATATCCTCCTATGTAGGTGAAAATGATGAGTTTGAACGCCAGATGCTCAGTGGCGAATTGGAAGTGGAGTTGACCCCACAAGGAACCCTCGCCGAAAAATGCCGTGCGGCCCAGGCTGGTTTTCCAGCATTTTATACCCCGGCGGGTTATGGCACCGAAGTGGCAGAAGGCAAGGAAACCCGAGAATTTGATGGTAAAATGTACGTTTTGGAACCTGCTTTTAAAGCAGATTTCTCTTTTGTGAAAGCGTGGAAAGGAGATGAGGCTGGTAACCTCATTTTTAAAGGAACCGCAAGGAACTTTAATCCCTGCATGTGCGGGGCCGCGACCATTACCGTGGCAGAAGTGGAAGAATTGCTTCCTGCTGGAAGTTTGGCCCCCAACGAAATCCATATCCCGGGCATATTTGTACAGCGTATTTTCCAAGGAGAACAATATGAGAAGCGAATTGAACAAAGAACCGTCAGACCAATTAAATAATTAACCAATCACTTAATTTGAAAATGAGAGATGACAAGCAAAATTTAATAGTTGGCAAGACTTTTGAATTTTCCCTCAATATCATCGAGTTTTCAGAAATCATTAGAGGTCATAATAAGTTCGAAATGGCCTCACAGATTTTTAGAAGCGGAACTTCAATTGGTGCAAATATTAGGGAAGCCCAAAATGCGGAAAGTTTGGCCGATTTCATTCATAAATTTAAAATAGCTGCAAAAGAAGCTGATGAATTGGAATATTGGTTGGGGCTTTGTCGTGATTCCATTCATTATCCGTCTCCAAATGATGAGTTGATTGGGGAACTTAGGTCAATAATATTGATCATTTCAAAAATTATTTCCTCTAGTAAGAGGGCTAAACTTTCAAATTGAACAATCGAGAAATTTTCAAACTATGTTAGATAAGAACGGAATAGCAAAGCGGATAGCAAAGGAAGTCAAGGACGGGTATTATGTGAACTTAGGGATCGGTATTCCAACGTTGGTGGCCAATTTTGTACGGGATGATATCAGTGTGGAATTTCAAAGTGAAAATGGGGTTTTGGGCATGGGACCCTTCCCGTTTGAAGGAGACGAAGACCCGGATATCATCAACGCAGGAAAGCAGACTATTACCACCTTACCAGGGGCCTCATTTTTTGACTCTGCGACGAGTTTTGCGATGATTCGGGGCAAGCACGTTCACCTTACCATTTTGGGTGCCATGGAGGTTTCCGAAAATGGTGATATAGCCAATTGGAAGATTCCGGGTAAAATGGTAAAAGGGATGGGCGGCGCCATGGATTTGGTGGCTTCTGCGGAAAATATCATCGTGGCCATGATGCATACCAATCGGGAGGGCGAATCTAAACTTTTGAAAAGATGTACCCTTCCACTTACTGGTGTCGGATGTGTGAAGAAAATTGTGACCAATCTGGCTGTTTTGGAGGTCACAGTTCATGGTTTCAAATTACTGGAAAGAGCTCCTGGAGTTTCAGTGGAGGAAATTGTAAAGGCAACAGAAGGAAAGTTGTTGGTTGAAGGAGAAATCCCCGAAATGATGATTTAGCAAATACCAACCGTTTTTTTACAACAAAAAGAAATCATTACACAACATAAGTTTTAATTTGCCGTTTATCGGATTTACATTTGGTTATATCGATTAAATCACCCAAATTAATATCCTAAAACCAGACTACCATGGCCCTCAAATCTAACAACACAATGGACGAAAGCGTTCAAGTTTACCGCAACGACTTTTTTACAGGATTTATGCTTTTGATCAAAAAGCTGTTCATGCTTTAGACTTTAAATCCTTCCCCCTGAAAAATTCGGAGCCAACAACTTTGTTAGGCTCTTTTTTTTGCGATATTTTTAAGCAAAAACCAGAGGATGGCCCTTACCTTCCGTGAATGTACCCCTAACGATTTGGATACCTTGATTCGCATTTCAAGGGAAACATTTGCGGCGGCTTTTGAACAGGCCAACGATCCCAAGGATTTTAATGATTATCTGAAAAAGGCATTTCACCCAGATAAAATGGCCTCCGAACTCGATGATACCCATTCGTTTTTCTATTTTGTTTTTGAAGATGAGGTTTTGGTAGGATACTTCAAACTGAACCTGAACGATTCCCAAACGGATATCAAAAATCCAGATGCCGTAGAAATTGAACGCATCTATGTACTGGAGTCCCATCAAGGAAAACAGATTGGCGCCTGGATGATCCATCAGATCATTGGCTTGGCAAAGGGAATGGGTAAAACCTTTATTTGGTTGGGCGTTTGGGAAGAGAATCCAAAAGCCATCAAATTTTACCAAAGACACGGTTTTGAAAAGTTTGATGAACACCCTTACTACATCGGGTCCGACAAACAGACCGATTGGCTGCTCCGTTTAGACCTTCAATAATTTCCCCAAAAACATATTGTCTCCTTCAGCACGAAGCTTGTAAGCAATGGAATTTTCAAAAGCGGCATGTATGAGTAATGCAATGGCCTGGGAATTTAGCTTGGTAAGGCTGTTGGTGCGGTAGACCACATCCCGAATGGTGGAAAAGCTCACCTGACTCTGAATGGCAATGTTGGCAAAATCATCTTTGGAAACGTTTCTGCGGATAACTTCCGACAGGCGTTCACTGATCGGTTTGCCATAATCACATTCGTTAAAGATCATGTCACTTTTAATGACAAAGCCAAGGTCTTTGATGGAACCCATATAATTTCTGTTGAGAATGATCAATATCTTGTTGGGGTCAAATCCTATTTTCTATATTTGGCCTGTAACCCAATTACAGAAAAGCAGAGAAATTGCTGCGGCTAGTGCATATTGCGTAACAATATTACACAATATAGAAATTAAATGTATATAATTAAGCAATTACGGCGTAAAAAAAATATAAGCCAATCAGAATTGGGTAAAGAAATCGGTGTGAGCTTGCGCACAATCCAACTCTACGAAAGGAAAGACGCCAATATTCCCATAAAGAACCTTACCAAGATAGCCGAGTACTTTGGACTTACCATTGCCGAGCTTTATATGCATGAGGTGAACGATATGGGAGAGGCCTACACCAAAAAACAGCCTTTTACCAAACAGGGCAGCGTGTTCTATCCGTTGGATTATGGCAAATATTTGGTGATGGCACCCTTGGTTTTAATGGAATGGCAAAAGAGGTATGTGGAAAGCTTCAACAAGGAAGGCATGCAAAATCCATTTCAGGCAGGCTTTGTCATCGACTTTTTGGCCGATGAACCCCATCGGGTCTTTGAAGTTTCCGGTGATTCCATGAATGATGGTAGTGTGGACGCTATACCCAACAAGGCCTTTGTATTGGGACTTGAACTCAAAAAGGAAAGTTTGAGCCGTGGCAATGAAACTTTTTGGAATCAACCCTACATTTTGGTTTGTGCGGATAGAATTATCTGTAAACAGCTTACAGGGTTTAACAAACAGTTCAGGACCATTCAGTGTCATAATTTGAATACCTCACCCGAATATCAAGATTTTGAGCTGTCATTGGATGATGTACTCCAAATCTTCAAAGTGGTCAAAAAGCAACTTTGATTTCTTGCAAATGGGCGAGGACTTCCTCTAAACATTCATTAAGGTTCTTTTTCACTTCCGTTTCCCAAAACCGGAACACCTTATAACCCATTTCATCCAAAGCTTGGTTTACTTCTTCATCCCGTTGAATGTTCCTTTCAATTTTGGCGATCCAAAATTCACGGTTGGTCTTCACTTTGTCCTTTCGTTCTTCCCAATTGTATCCGTGCCAGAACTCCCCATCGATGAAGATGACCGTTTTATACTTTTTTAGGGCAATATCGGGCTTCCCAATGAGTTTTTTGTAGTTGATGCGATAACGATAGCCTGCTTCCCACAACGCTTTTCTAAAGGCCAATTCTGGCTTGGTGTTCTTGCCGCGGATCTTGCCCATGATCTTGGAACGCTCTGGGGTGGTGTAAAACCCCTCTTCCTCATTGAAACGAGGTACTTTAATGCGTTCCTGTGGATATTTTTTGGGCATAGGACAATTTACAAAGGTTTCAGCGAAAATATGGCCTAGCTATGGAATGTCATTCTGAGCATGGCGAAGAATCCTTAATGTGTAATCAGGTTTGACACGAATTGCACCAATTCTTCAAATATTTGATTTCAACACAATTTACAGGTTTTCATGTTTTAGGTTTTGCATTTGATTAAAAGAAAGAATTCTTCACGTTGTTCAGAATGACACAGAACCTAATAGGATTAAGTGGAGATTGTCATTCTGAGTGAGCTCAGCGAACGAAGAATCTCTACGGAATCACATTTCAGCCTGTTAAGTTGTGTATGAGGTTGATTACAAAAGCTGCTTGTTGTAGTTGAGATTGACAACCAAGTGTCATTCTGAGCGAGCGTAGCGAACGAAGAATCTCCATCATAGCCTTAATGACTTAGTCTTTAAGGTCCCTTCGACTACGCTCAGGGACCGAGATCAAAATTCACATTTTAGAAAACAAAAAACCCAAACTCCATCCGGAATTTGGGTTTTCTAATTTAATATGATAAAAGGTTATCCCTTCAACGAAGCGGAAAGGTATTCCCGGTTCATACGGGCAATGTTGGTCAATGAAATGCCTTTAGGGCATTCCACTTCGCAAGCTCCCGTGTTGGTACAGTTTCCAAAACCTTCGAGATCCATTTGGCGGACCATGTTTTGTACACGTTCTACAGCTTCGACCCTACCTTGTGGTAGCAAAGCAAATTGGGAAACTTTAGCTGAGGTGAACAACATGGCGCTGGCATTTTTACAAGCGGCCACACAGGCACCACAACCAATACAAGTAGCAGCATCCATCGCCTCATCTGCATCGTGTTTGTTGATCGGAATACAGTTGGCGTCAACCGTATTTCCAGAAGTATTCACGGAAATGTAACCTCCAGCTTGTTGGATCCTGTCAAAAGCACTACGGTCCACAATCAAATCCTTGATTACGGGGAACGCATTGGCACGGAACGGTTCGATCACAATGGTATCGCCATCGTTGAACTTGCGCATGTGCAATTGGCAAGTGGTCACCAATCTATCCGGGCCATGGGGTTCGCCATTAATCTGCAAGGAACAGGTTCCGCAGATACCTTCCCTACAGTCGTGGTCAAATTCCACGGGCTCTTCTCCTTTGGAGACCAATTCCTCGTTAAGGATGTCCAACATTTCCAAGAAAGACATGTCCCCTTCAACACCGTCAAGGGTATAATCAACTATTTTACCTGGTGAAGATGCGTCTTTTTGACGCCATATTTTTAGATATAATTTCATAGTTATGTAGTTGTTCGTTGTTTGTTGTTCGTTGTTTGGTTTCCCATCAACCATCAACTTTCAACTATTTATAACTCCTTGTTTTAAGTTCAATGTTTTCGTATACCAAATCCTCTTTGTGCAATTTGGCATCCTTAGGCTCGCCCACGTATTCCCAAGCGGCCACAAATTTGAAGTTCTCATCATCACGAAGGGCTTCGCCTTCTTCGGTCTGGTACTCCTCACGGAAGTGACCTCCACAGGATTCGTTCCTTTGCAAGGCATCCTTGGCGAACAATTCTCCCAACTCCAAGAAATCGGCCACTCTTCCGGCTTTTTCCAATTCTTGGTTTTTGGATTCGATGGTGCCGGTCACTTTTACGTTTTCCCAGAAATCCTTTCTCAGTTCGGAAATCTCCTTGATGGCTTCTTCCAATCCTTTGGCATTACGGGCCATACCACATTTGTTCCACATGATCTTACCCAGCTTTTTGTGATAGTAATCCACGGAATGGATACCAGAACCGGACATCAATTTTTCCATGCGATCGCGAACCTGTTTTTCAGCCTCGTCGAATGCTGCAGAATCGGTTGGAATTTTACCGGTCCTAATGTCTTTGGACAAATAATCCCCAATCGTATATGGTAACACAAAATATCCGTCGGCTAGACCCTGCATCAAGGCAGAGGCACCCAAACGGTTGGCTCCGTGATCGCTAAAGTTTGCTTCACCGGCAGCGTAACAACCAGGAATGGTGGTCTGCAGGTTATAATCCACCCAAAGTCCGCCCATGGTATAGTGTACCGCTGGATAGATTTTCATTGGGGTCTTATATGGATTCTCGTCCACGATTTTTTCATACATCTGGAAAAGGTTACCATACTTGGCTTCGATAACCTCTTCACCCAATTTGATGATGGTGGCTTCGTCCGGATCTTTGATACCCGAAGTCATCGCTTTTTCTTTTCCATATCGTTTGATGGCGGAAGCAAAATCCAAATACACGGCCTCTCCGGTCTTGTTCACACCGAATCCGGCATCGCAACGCTCCTTGGCAGCCCTAGAGGCCACATCACGGGGCACTAGGTTACCAAAAGCAGGATATCTTCTTTCCAAATAATAGTCGCGGTCTTCTTCGGCAATTTGAGTAGGCTTCAATTTTCCTTCACGGATGGCCACGGCATCTTTCATTTTCTTGGGAACCCAAATGCGGCCGTCGTTACGGAGCGATTCGGACATCAAGGTCAATTTGGATTGATGATCACCTGAAACCGGAATACAGGTCGGGTGGATTTGGGTAAAGCATGGATTGGCGAAGAAAGCACCTTTTCGGTGTGCTCTCCAAGCGGCCATTACGTTACTTCCCATAGCGTTCGTGGAAAGGAAGAACACGTTTCCATACCCTCCAGTGGCCAAAACCACGGCGTGGGCACTGTGTCTTTCAATTTTTCCAGATACCAAGTCACGGGCAATGATACCACGCGCTTTGCCATCCACCAAAACCAAATCCATCATTTCATGGCGGGTGAAGGATTGGATCTTACCACGGTTGATCTGACGGTTCATGGCAGAATAGGCACCCAACAACAATTGCTGTCCGGTCTGTCCTTTCGCGTAGAAAGTACGGGAAACCAAAACCCCTCCAAAGGAGCGGTTGTCCAACATACCTCCATATTCACGGGCAAAAGGAACGCCTTGTGCCACGCATTGGTCTATGATGTTTCCTGATACTTCGGCCAATCGGTATACGTTGGCCTCACGAGAACGGTAATCACCTCCTTTGATGGTATCGTAGAAAAGACGGTAGTTGCTGTCACCATCTCCTTGATAATTTTTCGCTGCGTTGATACCTCCTTGGGCGGCGATTGAGTGTGCCCTTCGTGGAGAATCTTGATAACAAAAGGTTTTAACATTATAACCCAACTCGGCCAATGTTGCTGCAGCTGCACCACCGGCAAGCCCTGTTCCAACAACGATGATATCGATGTTCCTTTTGTTGGCTGGGTTAACAAGATTGATGTCGTTCTTATGTTTGGTCCATTTGTCGGCCAATGGCCCAGATGGAATTTTAGAATCCATTATGCCCATAATTAATGTGTTATTGGGTTAAGGTGATGATAGATCGCGATAAAGGCAAACAATAGGGGAACCACCACCGCAAATGTTTTGGCGCATTTTTTAATGTTGGGAGTGTATTTGTTGTTGACCCCCATGGATTGGAACGAGGATGCAAAGCCGTGCCACAGGTGAAGACCAAGGAGCACAAAAGAAATCACATACAATACCGTTCTCCAGATAGGTGCAAATTTCTCTACGGTCTCATGGTAGTAACGGGTGGGATCTTCTGGATTTGCTTCTACGTACTTGTAGGCCATTTCATGAACCCAAAAATCGTAGAAGTGCAAGGCCAAAAAGGCGAGTACCACTAATCCGGAATAAATCATGTTTCGGGATACCCACGGTGCGTTTGCGCTTCCGTTATATTTTACGTAACCGATGCTCCTCGCTTTTTTATTCTGGATTTCTAGAACAAAGCCCATCACAAAATGCACGATTACACCAATGATCAAAATGGGTTGCATCAGAAACTGGACCAACGGATTGTAGCCCATAAAGTGGGAAGCTTCGTTAAAAAAATCGGGGGAAAGCACCGAAGCCAAATTGATGGTCACATGCAGCAGCAAAAAGGTGACCAAAAAAAGACCCGAAAGTGCCATTACATATTTCCGGGCCAACGAAGATTTTATCAAACTCATTAGAAGTTAGTTTTTCAACAAATTTACAGTACGGACAAGTTTTTAACAAGTAATAAAACGTTTGAAACCTCTTATTTAGAAAGGTTATAAGAAAAAACTGAATATTTGATACTGCTTAGAACAAAAAAAGCTCCTTAAGGAGCTTTTTTTGGGAGATAAGATTGCATCAGTCCCATTCGAAGACAAAATTGCCGTATTGGGTGGTGGAATCGGGATCAAAACGGACTACATACCACTCCCCGGTAATTGTTGCATCGAGTATGTCATTTTCCAAAACACCTTCAAAATAAGAATGCTCATCCGTTTGGGGAACATCTTGGGGATCCATGTCATTGCAATAGGTACACAACCACATTTGAATGGCATCACCATCGATGGACCATACCCCTACACCTTCCGACCCCAATTCGTCGATCAGTTCAATGTCCAAGGTTCCATCCTCATAAAGTTGGAGTATGGAATTGTATTCCACTTCTTCTGAATTGGGATCGTTGTTTCTTCCACCGACCCAGAAAGTGTATTTCAAAATGCTGGTCAATAAAAAACGGGTTTCCCAGCTTTGGGAGCCGCTTTGGGCAATGACCGTAACCTCATGCTCGCCCACTTGCAAGCTTCTTTCTATGGATAAGGCTCCAGTGTTTTCATCAATGGTCAATCCCTCAATGGGATTTTTTAATGAAAAAGTTCCCTCTTCTTTTGGCCATTGGATTGACGGTTGGGGAATGGTTCCCTGTGAACGAAAGGCTACTTCAAAAATTTCTGATGCATAATGGAAATCAACGGATTGTGAATCATTGTCATTACTGCAAGCCAGAATGATGAACATACAAATGCCTAAAATCGAATATTTTTTCATGGTGTTGTTAAAGGTTCTTGGTTTCATACTCCACAACATAGTTGATGGTCGGCCCGAGAGGAACATTGGGCTTTACTTGGAATGAGACCAGATTTCCATTGCCGTCCCAGACTTTGTTTTGAAAGAGATAACCAGCATCTTCTGTCTGTATCAAAGCGATGTCGTGCCGACTAAAGAAGAACAGCTCAAATGGGGACAGATAAAACATCAGTCCATGCCAAATTACTAGGGCATTCTGCGGTTTCAGGTAGTGGAAAACACCTTCGTCGACCTCAGAAAACTGAAGGGTATAGTTATTTTCTGCAATGGCTATTTTGATGAGTTGCCCATCGGGGTCGAAACGCCATTCGGTTGGCAAGTTCGCCAAATCCCCTTCGATTAGGTAATGGATTTCGTCACTTTCGTTATAAGTTGTGGACAAGTCGTATTCCACATCGTCAATCATAAAACCCACATTGGTAACGGTCCCGTTCACGCCATGGTCAAAAGTAAAGTTGTACTGCGAACCGCTAAGCACATCTTCCGATGAAATATTCACCAACATACCCGTATCATTATAGTCGAAATTGGATATAAGTTGGGTGGTTTCATCCAAAGAATTTCGCTCTATCGTCATTTGGGCCAGCTGATTTTTTGAATTGTATGACAACTGATATAGAACAGTTTCACCGGAACCGTAAGCCAAGGAAATAGTTTTGGGGAAATATGCTTTTTGATTCGATTTGCTCTCGGAATCTTTTGAACACGAAAGGAGCAATAGCAGTACCGAGGTTATAAGTAGGGTATTTACAAAAGGTTTCATGAGACTTTTTGATATAGAATGAAGTACTACTTAGTTGAAAAGGTGACTAGTAGGGAGTAAATGAATTCTCCAACCGGACGGTCGTAGTAAATGGTGGTTTCCACTTGTTTTCCAACATATTGGGTGTCCTCTGCGATCAAAACATCATCCAATTCCTTGTCCAAAGTTTTTGCAATGGCTGCCGCTTTGGAACGGGCATCCTGCATTGCGGATTGGTACAAGGTTTTTGCTTCTGCTTCATCTATTTCAAAGAGGGCGATGGCATTCAATCGTTGAAGCCCAAGGGATTTGATTCCCAAAAAAGCCCGCATTTTTTCAACTGATGTGGTGGTAAATTCGTAAACGGCACCATCCTTATCGTATCCCATGGTCTCAAAACCAAATTCATAAGGGGTTTCTTTGAGTTCTTCCCAGGCTATGCCTTTAGTTTCTAGTGCCTTTCTGAAATGGGATTTCAATTGTTCCAGGTCCATTCCGTCTGCCACATAGCTGGAAAAAACAGGACTGAGCGATAAGGTTGCCTTAAAAGTCGGTGTTCGATCCATATGAACGGCCCTTGCACTGACTTTGATGGCAGTAGTTTTTTCTTGGGATGTGCCAAAGAATGGCAGCAAAGCCAATATGAAGTATAATAGATGTTTCATAATGAAGACAATGAGGCCCCAACATTATGCTGGGGCCTTGGTTTTATTCAGGAATATTGAAATAAGCAACAACCTCTTCGTAGGTCATTTTGGAAAAATCCACTCCAGAACCTGATTTACCAGAAGTGGAAACTCCACCCGGAATCAACACATAGCGGTATTGGGCCAAAAAGGTACCATCGCCTACAGTATCACCTTCTTCATTGGCGTGGACAGAAATTCGGATATTGCCGTCGGTAGCCACGAAAAAGTAAGATTGCTGTCTTGCAGCTCCAAATACCATAGGTAGTTGGTACACCGTATTACCATCAACAACATCAATGCGTCTACCATAAACCAAAATGGTCCCAAAGTTCAACATGTCTGGGTCAACTTCTGGGGCATCAATATCAAAGGAAGCTGAACTAGCGGCAATACTGTTACCCAATTCGGTATTCACCCAATCGGAGTACATCACGTTTGCTGTGCCTGTTTCCCCTTGCTCACCCTGGTCTCCCTGTGGCCCTTGAGGTCCTGTAGCACCTTGTTCCCCTTGAGGTCCTGTAGCACCATCTTCCCCGTCGTCAGAAGAACAGGAAGTGATCAACACAACGGATATGGCCATCAACAAAAAGGTTTTTACAGTTAAAAGATTTGTTTTCATGTTTTTAATTTTTTTGTGGGTTTAGATCGGCCAAATTAGAAGTAAGGTTTGCTGGGCGATGTTGAATTGTGATAGGATGTCCAAACGAATTCGTTCCGATAGGCATTTTTTGTACGGATAACCAATCGAAACAATTTACCGATCCTATTTGCGATCCATACGTCAAAACCGTAGTACATACATCCATTCATACCATGTATCATTATGCTGATACAGATTTTCGTTTCAATGTATAATTTGGAAGATTCAACACTCAAACTATGCGGGCTATCATTGTGGATGATGAAGCGGCTGCCATAAACAGCCTTTCATGGGAATTGCGAAAGTATCCGGATTTTATCTCCGTGATCGAAACCTTTACTTCGCCCAAGGAGGCTATTTCGGGGATCAACTACCTAAAGCCCGATTGTGTTTTTCTTGATATTGAAATGCCCGAAATGAGTGGTTTTTCGCTATTGGACAAACTGGAATACCGCAATTTTGCCATTGTGATCACCACGGCCTATAACCAATATGCCATTCAGGCCATAAAGGAAAGTGCGGTGGATTATTTGTTGAAACCCGTAGATCAAGACGATATTCAAGGGGTTATTGATAAACTGAAAAAGCTGAACGGCCAGCAAAGCTTTCAGCATCAATTTCAACAGACCTTTGAGGCGCTATCAAAAGCCAGCGCACCGCAATTGATCCAAATTCCCGTTAGCGGTAAAATCCTTTTTCTACGTGTTTCGGATATTGTGTATTGTGAATCCGACGGGAATTATTCCAAGGTTTATCTGGAATCGGGGGAACAGATTTTGGTGTCCAAAAAGCTCAAGGAACTGGAAGACCTTCTACCTGCCCGGTTGTTTTTCAGGATTCATAATTCGTACATCGTGCATTTGCTCAAAGTTGATGAATACATCAGGAACGATGGCTATTTGGTACTTTCCAACAACAGCAAGATCCCTATTTCAAGAAATAAAAAAGATGCCTTTCTACACCGGATGGCCCAATAAGATCTAAGTATGTTCCAAGGGGTTTCGGATTTTTTTGCAGAGAGTAACCAAAACGGATTTGGCTTCTTTGTGGTGTCCGTACTTTTTTACCTCTTTGTGTTTTTTCTGATCCAGTTTTTTCAGCACAAAAAACGATTTTACCTCTTTTATGCCCTATATGCCCTGGTCACTGGAATGACCCTGATGAAGTACGTGGAAGGCGTTTTTTTTACCGACTTTTTTAATGAAGCATCAGGAAGACTTTTTACCCGATGGTTCCACTATCCCGCGCAATGGATGGCCTCCATTCTCTTCACTTTCTTCATCGCGGAGATCATGGACTTTAAGAAGGACTATCCCAAGTTTGTAAAGTTTGTAAAATGGGGCTACTGGGGCATAGCGCCACTTTATTTTTCGTTATGGGGAGTTTTTCTATTTAACCCTAGATCATATCTCATCGATTACTGTGAAGTGTTCTTGTTACTGCCTATGAACCTGATCGCCTTTGTATGGGGCTTTATTCTTGTAATCAAACAAAACAGGATCATTAAATGGTACATTCTATTGGGGATGACATCATTGTTCATTTCCTATATAATCATTTCACTTTATTCGATCAAGGCCAAAACGGCCAATTCGGAAACCCTTTATATTTTTTATGTGGGGGTGTTGTTGGAAAGTTTGATGTTTGCTTTGGCGATAGGCTTGGAACAGAAAATGGTGTATGTACAAAAAGCGCATGTGCAGCGAAAATACATTGGCCAGCTCGAAGAGAACCAATCCATAAAGGAAAGCATAAACAAGGCCCTTTCCGATGAATTGGTACAGACCAAGGCAGAGATCGTAGGTCTCAGCACCGAAGCGCAAAAAGAACGGTCGGAAAAACTGGCGATAAAGGTGGAGAACAAAATTTCACAACTTCGGTTGGAAGCGCTTCGTAGCCAGATGAACCCACATTTTATCTTCAACGCCCTCAATTCCATTAAATCCTATTTTATTGAGAACAACCAGGAAAAGGCGATCTATTACCTAGGCCGATTTTCCAAATTGATCCGAGGGATTTTGGAAAGCTCGCGAAAAGACCTGATTACCTTGGATGAAGAGCTCAACATCATTAAAATGTACGTGGAGATTGAGAGCGATCGCTTTAAAAATGGCATGGAATACACCTTGGCAATGGACAAGGACATTCCTGCCCATATCATTTTGGTACCCTCGCTGCTTTTACAGCCTTTTGTTGAAAATTCCATATGGCACGGACTATCCACCCGAGCCGGAAAGAAGAAATTGACCATTAAAGTAGAAGGGAAAGATCCATCGGACCCTTTGAAGATCATTATATCGGACAATGGGATCGGAAGACAGGCCTCGCGCGCCAAAAACATACAAAATCCATTAAAAGGACAATCCTTGGGACTATCCATCATCAAGGATCGTTTGGATTTCTTTTCCAAAAAATATCAGGGTGATTTCAATTTTGCCATCCATGATCTGGTGGATGAAAAATCGGGTAAACCACTGGGTACCGAAGTAGTGATCCATATGCCAAAGTTGATGCCCGAACCAGACCCGCCGGAAAAGAATTTTTAAAAATCAACCTATATTCCAAAGATTTATCCGAATTTGAACGGACAAAATCTCGATGAACCAAAATGGACATTGCAATCCTTTCTGTGAGCCCTCACGTGTATTCCACCAAACGGATTATGGAGGAAGCAGATCAAGCAGGCCATTATGTGGAATCAATCGACCACACCAAATGTTCCGTAAAGCTGGGAACGGACAAACCCCAGATCTTTTTTGGATCGGAAAACATTACCGAAGAATTTGATGCCATCATCCCCAGGATCGGTACCACGGTTACCCGCCATGGGGCTGCCATTGTTAAACAGTTCGAGGTCAACGATGTTTTCACCAGTGCCAAATCTTTGGGCATCTTGAAGGCCAGGAACAAAGTCACAACGCTTCAACTTTTGTCCAAAAAGGGCATTCCTATCCCAGAAACCGTATTTTCCATCAACCCGGATAATGTGGAGCATCAAATTGAACTGTTGGGAGGACCACCGGTCATCATTAAACTGCAGGAAGGCACCCAAGGTAAAGGGGTGATGTTGGCGGAAAGCAAAAAATCGGCCAAGTCTATCATCGATACGCTCTACAACATGAACACCAGCATTTTGCTTCAACAATATATAGAAGAAGCCAAGGGTGAAGATTTGAGGGTAATTGTGGTTGGGAACAAAATTGTGGCCAGTATGAAACGGACCAGCGGCTTGGATGATTTTAGGTCTAATGTACATCGAGGCGCCGATACCCAAGAGGTACAACTGACACCGCGGGAAAAATATATGGCCATTCATGCCACCAAACATTTGGGATTAGGGGTGGCCGGGGTAGACCTGATCCGGTCCAACAATGGACCTTTGTTGATCGAGGTCAACGCTTCGCCAGGTCTCAAGGGAATTGAGGCCGCCACCAAGGTGAACGTAGCCGGACACATTATTCAATTTGTGGAAAAACATGGTCGAAGAAACAGAAAATAAGAACATCATCATTAATGGGGAATCCATTGCGCCAGGGGAACAGAAATTGGTGTTTTTGAAAATTGCCAGGTTGCCTACAGGAACCCTTATCGATATTCCCGTTCATGTGTTCAATGCAAAAAGACCAGGGCCAACAGTTTTAATCCAAGCAGGATTGCATGGGGACGAGATCAATGGCGTGGAAACCTTGAGAAGGTTGTTGCAGGACGATTTCTTTCTGATAAAAAAAGGAGCGGTTATCGTGGTGCCCATCTTGAATATTTTTGGTTTCATCCATTTTTCAAGGGATGTTCCTGATGGTAAGGATGTAAACCGAAGTTTTCCGGGGACCAAATCGGGATCGCTGGCCAGTAGGATTGCCCATACCTATACCGAACAGATTTTGCCACAGATCCACTATGGAATCGATCTTCATACAGGGGGAGGGCAACGGCACAACCATCCACAGGTACGATATTCCACCAATGACCTAAAAAGCATGGAACTCGCCCAAATCTTTGGTGCGCCCTTTTATTTTTCTTCCCGAATGATCACGGGGTCGTTCCGAAAGGCAACGTTCAAAATGGGAGTGCCAACCATCGTCTATGAAGCAGGAGAAAGCATGCGTTTTGATGAAAATGCCATCTCCTGTGCTACAAAAGGTATCCAAAACGTATTGGTCCATTTGGGAATGTTGCCCAAAAATACGGCTTCAACATCTGACCCATCAGTTCATTTGGAACAAACAAGATGGACAAGGGCACCAAGGGCCGGGATGTTCATTCCCCAAGTTTACAATGGGCAATGGGTTGAAAAGGGCCAAGTTCTAGGATTGGTGGCCGATACCTATGCCAAAAAGAACAAAAAAGTTAAAGCGGCTTTTGATGGATTTGTGATCTGTATCAACCATCAAGCGGTCGTTAACCAAGGCGATGCCCTCTTTCATTTAGGAAGATAGGTTGAGTCGCTCTTTGTTTACCTGGGCAAGGCTCCATGTTATGGCACTTTCCAGATTGGAAAACTGCCTAATGTTTTTTCGGTAGAACATCTTTTCCAAGACCAAGCTAGCCAATCCACTTTGGTTGTAGCTCACCACGGAATAATATTCCAATTCGTGACGGTGTTTGTAAAATTTCAGCCAATCGGTTGGTACCACGGAATAGTTGTGGATTCGGTTGGAAATATAGGCAATGGGTTGGTCTCCGCCCAATAACTCGTAGGCAGCATCGATCACCTTTTTGGCCATGGACCAACCAAAAGTTTCTCCCTCATTGATCTCGGAAATGACCAATCCATCAAAAAAATAGAAAACGCCAAACTGATATTCCCTAACCTGGCGAATATTTTTGAAGAAGTCCAACTCTTTAACCTTTTTCATAGCAGGATCATATTAATCTTTTTCGGTATATCTAAAGGTAAGAATGGTTGGTTGTTGCGATACCATTTTTTGGCAGATGGCAATATGGAATTGGTGCATAGCTGTTTCTGATTGATGGAAACGCTACGGGAAACCCTTTCGATAGGCATTCTTGCCAATGTTTTGGTAACGGCATGTGTACAAAGCTAGCTAGGATTGTAACAAAATCCTATGGCAACATGGTAATTTTTAAGTGCTGGTTTTGAACATTTTGAATTAATTCTCCATGTTCTTCAACTGGATACCCAAGGCCTTGGTGGACAGTTGAACTTCTAGAAACGAAAGAATCAAGGAAATGACCAAAAACACCAAGCTAACCCCAAAAATGGCATTGGCCCAAACATTCATTTCAACATAGACCAGGAACATGGTCACGGCCGCCATTAAAAAGCTGATAATGGCCGATGCCTGCATGTTCTTGATGATACCCAAACGTTTTCTCAGGTAGTGGATCTGTTGTTTCAAGGGTTGGGCAGAGGTTTCCACGTATTGTTTGTGCAATTGTCTAATCAAGGCCGCAATGGCCAAATATCTTGCATTGTAGGCCAACATGGTCAATGAAATGGCAGGGAACAAGAGTGCAGGAATACTCAGGGAAAGTTGCATGGCAGTGTTTTGTTGGTGAAGGTAATCATTTGTGATCGCTAACGCAATTGACTACATTTGGGCAAATCAAAAAAACTAGTATGAAATACTTCCCAATAGACAGTAATCTATTTGTGAAAAACCGTAAGAAATTCATGGCCCAAATGAAGCCAAAGAGTATTGCCGTTTTCAATTCCAACGATATTTATCCGATTGGTGCGGACAGTACCTTGTCTTTTGAACAGGCCCGCGATATTTTTTACCTCAGTGGCGCGGATCAGGAAGAGACCATTTTACTTCTTTTTCCGGATGCGATGGATAAAAAGAAAAGGGAAATCCTTTTTGTTAGGGAAACGAACGATCACATTGCCGTTTGGGAAGGCGCCAAGTTAACGAAGGATCAGGCCACAACGGTTTCGGGTATTGAGACCATTTATTGGTTGACCGATTTTGACAAGATCTTTTTTGATCTCATGACCGAGGCGGATACCATTTATTTCAACACCAATGAACATTACCGACAAGCCGTGGAAACCCAAACCCGCGAAGATCGGTTCATTGAAAAATGTAAAAAGGAATACCCTGCGCATCAATGGGCCAAGAGCAATCCTATTTTGCAACAGATCCGCGGGGTAAAGGAACCAGAGGAAATTGCCTTGATGCAAACCGCATGTGACATTACCGATAAAGGATTCCGAAGAATATTGGGCTTTATAAAACCCGGAGTTTGGGAATACGAGATTGAGGCCGAATTCCTTCACGAGTTCGTTCGTAACCGTTCCAAGGGATTTGCCTATTCCCCGATTATCGCGGCAGGTACCAATGCCAATGTGCTCCATTATGTGGAAAACAACCAGCAGGTGAAGGATGGCGATATGATCTTAATGGATTTGGCCGCCGAGTATGCCAATTATTCCAGTGATATGACCCGTACCATTCCCGCCAACGGTAGGTTCACCGATCGTCAAAAACAAGTGTACAGTGCCGTGCTTCGGGTAAAGAACGAGGCCACCAAAATGTTGGTTCCCGGCACCATTTGGGCAGAGTACCACAAAGAGGTAGGGAAGATTATGACTTCGGAACTGATCGGGCTTGGACTTTTGGACAAGGCCGATGTTCAGAACGAGAACCCCGAATGGCCGGCCTATAAAAAGTATTTCATGCACGGTACCAGTCACCATATGGGACTCAACACCCACGATTATGGCGAATTGAAAACACCGATGAAAGTCAATATGGTCTTTACGGTGGAGCCAGGCATTTATATTCCGGCTGAAGGTATGGGTATCCGTTTGGAAGACGACGTGGTCATCCAAGAAAAAGGAGAACCCTTCAATTTGATGCGTAACATCCCCATCGAAATCGAAGAGATCGAGGAGTTGATGAACAAATAAGAATCAGTAATGTAATGCTGAGCGAAGCGAAGTATCTAAACCCTTCAAAAGAGGGATGCTTTACTTTGTTCAGAATGACTTTGGGACATAACATAATGGCATGAAACATATTTTTTTACTATTTCAGGTCGATATAGAAAAGAAAATACAGGAAGCTCCGGACAGCTCCTATGAAATTGGGGTCGTTATCGGGAGCTATCTTCCCTTTGTAGTTTTGGCCGGGATTGCCTACGCCATTTATTACTTCAACAAAAAAAGAAACGAAAAGGAATAGAGTATTTAGGTAAGCAAGAAGTTTGTACCTTTATTAGGATTGGTACTGGTTGCCAAGGCGGAAATAATTTAAAATGAAACTCTTTGCTTGGCTTTTTGGATTCTTGGTTTTGGCCATTGGGCTTATCAACACCTTTTGGGGCAATGATCCTGGTTATGGCATTTTTGTGATGGTGGCATCATTATTATATTTTCCGCCCATCACGGATTTTTTGGCCAAAAAAGCTGGGATTGCAGTTCCCCTTTGGGTGCAGATCATACTGGGATTTCTTATCTTTTGGACAGCCTTGGGAGTTGCCGAACTTTCGGACAAGATTGACCTTATGGTCAACGATTTGGCCACCACCCTGTAACCTGACTTTTGTAATCGTCGTCCAACCTTCCAAATCAAAAAACGGAAGGTAAACATGAAAAACAACTTTTTCAGGGGGAAGCTATTGGTCCTATTTATAGTTTTGATTCTCGGAATTCAATCCATTATGACCGCCCAAGATTTGGAATCCCAAATAGACAAAGTTTTGGAGACCAAATTTGAAAGAAATGGCCCTGGGGTTGTTTTTTTGGCCACAAAAAATGGAAAGATAATCTACAACAAAGCCCTTGGATTTTCCAATCTGGAACTTGAGGTGCCCATGGAGGTTGAGAATGTTTTTGAAATCGGTTCCATGACCAAGCAATTTACAGCGGTTTCTATATTGATACTGATTGAGGAAGGAAAACTGAATTTGAATGATGACATTACCAAATTCATTCCGGATTATCCAACAAATGGACATAGAATCACTATTCATCATTTGTTGACGCATACTTCGGGCATCAAGGATTTTACAAAAGTAAAGGGACTCAACGCCATTGCCCAAAACAATATGGAACCTAGGGAAATTATCGATTTTTTCAAAAATGAACCCATGGATTTTGCGCCGGGATCGGAATTCAAATACAACAATTCCGGGTATGTGCTATTGGGGTACATCATTGAAAAGGTATCCGAAATGAGCTATGAGGATTTTGTGGAGCAACGCATTTTTAAAAAGGCGGGTATGTCGTCATCAAGATATGCAAGTCATAGCGAAGTGATTCCTAAAAGAGCATCGGGGTATCACAAAAGGGAAGATTTCATCAATACCAGACATATCAGTTTTTCCATTCCTTATGCATCGGGAGCGTTGATGTCCACCGTGGCCGATATGCTCATATGGCAAGAAGCCATCAAAAATCATGTGCTGCTCAATAAAGAAACCACCCAAATGGCCTTTACCAATTATACGTTGAACAATGGCGAACCCATCCATTATGGTTACGGATGGCATATCAAAGAGTTGGATATCAAGCTGAGTTATGAACATGGGGGGTCCATTTTTGGGTTCAAGTCAATGGGGGTGTATTTGCCCCAAGCCGATATTTATGTGATCGGGTTGAGCAACTGTGATTGCAATTCGCCTACGGAAGTGACCAGGGAAATAGCAAAACTTGTACTGAATAACGACTAAATGGATTAAGGAAACTTTGTTTCTTGGTACCTTTAGTGTTATGAAAATCTATATCATTGGAGCGGGTGCGGTTGGGAAAGCCCTTGCCGTATGCTTACAACAGCAAGGCAAAAATGTTGAGCTCGTTCGTGGCCATGTGGAGGAAGGAGTTCCCCAAAAACAGAAGATTGTGCTTCAGTTTAAGGACGGGACCCAAATTCAGGAACACATTCAGATTAGCACCTTGAAAGACCATGGTCGCTTGGACGGCTTAGTTGTATTGACCAACAAATCGTTCGGAAACAAAGCCCTTTCCGCAAAACTGGTAGAAAAAGCCAAGGACACACCCATTGTACTTTTGCAGAATGGGCTTGGGGTGGAACAGCCCTTTTTGGAAAAGGGATTTGCCGAAGTCTATCGATGTGTCCTTTTTGTGACCTGTCAGCATACGGATGAGAACACGATTAGTTATAAACCTGTGGCAGAATCCCCGATTGGAATAATAAATCAAATGTCCTCCAATCTAAAAACGGTGGTAGATACCATCGACACCCCAAATTTTAGGTTCGTTGCGGAAACCGATATCCAACGAGTCATTTGGAAAAAGGCCATTGCCAATTGCGTGTTCAACTCCATTTGTCCATTGTTGGAAGTGGATAATGGCATTTTCCATAGAAATGATGAGGTGATGTCCATGGCCAAAAGGGTAATTGCGGAATGTGCGTTGATTGCCAATAAAAAGGGAATCGACTTGGGGGGTTATGAACTGGAGGACCAGGTTCTGAAAATCAGTCGAATGTCCGATGGGCAATTCATATCCACCCTACAGGACATCAATAATAAAAGGGAGACCGAGATCGATACGTTGAACTTTGAGATTTTCCGGATGGCACAGGCTTTGAATTTATCAGACAAAGTTCAGGAAACCAGAATGTTGGGCGAACTGGTCAAGCTGAAATCGGAATTGACCCAAAGCTGATACCATTTGATTTTTGTTCTAAAATCCCCGAAATTCACAATCTTATGGAAAAGCAACATCAGTTGTACAAAACAGCTTTCGGATTGGCCCTGTTCACCATTTTTTATAATGTGGCAGAGGGTATCATCTCTACCTACCTCGGTTTTGAGGATGAAAGTCTGGCCCTATTCGGTTTTGGGACCGATAGTTTTATAGAGGTGATTTCCGGGTTGGGCATTGCACATATGATCCTTCGCATCCAGAAAAACCCTGAAAGCAATCGGGACAATTTTGAACGTACCGCACTTCGCATCACCGGGGTTGCCTTTTACATTTTGGTGGCGGGATTGGTCGTTACCAGTCTCTACAATATTTGGATAGGACATCGCCCGTTGACCACATTTTGGGGTGTTGTTATCTCCTTGATTTCCATTCTGATCATGTGGATCTTGGTATTATGGAAAAGAAAGGTGGGCAACCAACTCAATTCTGCTCCTATTTTGGCTGATGCCAATTGCACCTTGGTCTGCGTTTACATGTCCATCATTTTATTGGTAAGTAGTGGTGTTTATGAACTGTTCAGGATACCCTATATTGATAGTTTGGGAACCTTGGGTTTGGCCTATTTTGCTTTCAAAGAAGGTAAGGAATGCTTTGAAAAAGCCAATAAAGATAAACACTGCTGTTGTACCTAAAAAGTTGAATTATATGGATAGAAAAGCACACTGGCAAAAAGTTTACGAGACCAAATCCCCAGAAGAAGTAAGTTGGACGCAGAAACGACCCACAACTTCTCTGGAATTGATACAGGGCTTGGGGCTTGAAAAAAATTCCAAGATTGTTGATGTCGGTGGGGGAGACAGCAATTTGGTTGATCATCTTTTAGATGAAGGCTTCACCAACCTGACCGTATTGGATATTTCTGAAAAGGCTTTGGAAAAAGCGCAAAACCGTTTGGGAGATAGGGCCAATAAAGTAAATTGGGAGGTGAGCGATATAGTCGATTATCATCCCACAGAAACCTTTGACCTTTGGCATGATCGGGCTGCCTTCCATTTTTTGACGGACCCTGAGCAAATCAAAACCTATCTTAAACTGGTCAACCAGCATGTGTCCCAATATTTTGTTTTGGGCACTTTTTCAGAAGCTGGTCCCACCAAATGCAGTGGTCTTGAAATCAAACAATATTCAGAACAAACTATGACGGAATTGTTCGTGGAAAAATTCGACAAAATAAAATGCCGAACCGAAGACCACATGACCCCATTTGGCACCAAGCAAAATTTCCTGTTCTGCAGTTTTAGAAAAAGGAACCCGTAATCCAAAAGAAACCAATTTATTGGATATCTTGTGCATCCAACTAAACAACCTTTAATGAAACATTTTTTCAGCATGAAAAGCAATTCAATAGTTAATAGTGCTCTATCCATATGCACTCTTTTTATTTTTGGAACCGTGATGGCTTCTAATCCAAAAATCAAGACCCAGGAATCTTTTACAGTGACATTGGTCGCTCCGGAAAATGGATCGTATACGGTCTCCCCGGAACTTCCTGCTGATGGAAAAGTAGTTGCTGGAACCGAGTTGACCATAACGGCCACGCCATCCGCAGGATATAGTTTGGATGTGGTTTACTATACTTTTAAAGGTGGAATGTGGGGAACAACCAGTGTGGAGAGTTTTGTTCCTAGGACGAAAATTGTAGTGGATAAGGACATGTCCATTGGGGCCACATTTGTGGAAAACAACCTGGTAGAAAACTTGAATGTGATCCATGATGTGGTATATGCCAAACCAGGTGTTAAACCTTTAAAATATGATGTGTTTGCTCCAAAAGGAGCAAAAGACTTGCCAGCCGTGGTCATCATCCATGGTGGAGGCTGGTCTTCCAATAATGAAGATGTGATGAGGGGGTTGGCCAGGGAACTTACCAAAGGCAACCAATATGTGGTGTTCAGTATGGACTACCGTTGGGTGAATAATTTAGATGGGGATGAATCGCCCAACTACATGCACAATTTGATCGAAGATGTTTTTGGCGGTATCGCCCATATTCAGGAACATGCAAAAGAATATGGGGCCGACCCATCAAAAATAGCGGTGACCGGAGATAGTGCAGGCGGACATCTTTCTGCTGCCGCAGCGATTCTTAGCCCCTTGATCGGGGACGGTGGTTTCGGAACAACGGAAGGGGTGTATGAATTTATGCCGACCTATATGCCAAATGGAAAATCAGTAGATGAGCTTAAAAAGGAGATTGTGAATGCCGTCCAAGTGGCAGCTCCAAGTTATGGTCCTTTTGATTCCAAGGATTTTAAAATGTTCGTTCAACAGACGGAGCAAGGTTATTTGGATGCCGTTTCACCTTTTCAACATGTGCCCAATATTGCTGATAGGGCCATTCCCCATTTCATTGTTCGGGGAACGGAAGACCCTATCATTCCTGATGCCATGATCCAGGGGTATGTGAATTTGTTGAAGGAAAATGGACAAACAGTGGAGTACCTTCAAGTGGAAGGAGCGGGCCATGCCTTTTTTGATTGGAAACCCGATGCTCAGACACGAGCTACCTTTGCTAAGTACGGAGTGCCTTATGCCGCTGAAATGAAATCGTTTTTCGATTCCGTTTTTTACTAGGCCAATTTAGTTTTTGGGAGAAAAATATTGGATAAGATCAAGGCCAAAAGGGCCGGCAAAATCCATCCTAATTGATGTGCACTGAAAGGAATCCAAGAAACGTAAGGCGAGATGGATTCTCCCAGACCAATACTTCCCAAAAAATCAGGGACGCTGAAAAAAATGGTGGTCCAAACCACGGTTTTGAACACTGTTGGAGGAGTGAATCTGTCTGGCAGCACATTTAACGAGATCAAAACAATGGTGATGGGATAAATGAACATCAGCGATGGTATGGCCACCGCAATGATGTAGTCAACATTGAACTGGCCCATCAACACCCCCAAAACGCAAGACACCAACGCAGTGATTTTATAGGCAAGATCGGAATTGTTGAAGCGGCCTTTAATGAAATCCGCAGTGCCTGTAATGACCCCAACCGCTGTGGTGAAACAGGCCAAGCTTACCAAAATGCTCAATAATATGCTACCTGAGCCTCCCAAAATCTTTATGCTCAATTCACTTAAAAGCGATGTACGGGAGATGTCCCCGTCAAATTGATCGCTGAACAGTGCGCCGGTAAGAATAAGTCCTGCATAAACCGAAAACAGTCCCGCACCGGCCCAAAAACCAGCTTTTCGGATCAGTTTCCTTTTCTCTTCGAAGGAAGCTTCCTTTTCTTTTAGGTTGATGGAAATGATTATAACGGCACCCACAACAATGGCCGCTATGGCATCAAAAGTCTGGTATCCTTCCAAAATCCCATGACTGAACGGGTTTTTAATTTCTGAAGAGGTGAAATCGAAATCCATGGTAAATACGGCCGTGGCAATCATCAGTAGAAGGATGATAAGGATTCCTGGAGTTAACAGCTTGCCCAAAAGGTCCAATACTTTGGATCGATTGATCACAAACAGAAAGACCAATAGAAAATAAACGAAGCTCGTGAGTAGGTAAGGAGTGTCCCAAAAAGGCTGTATGGCCATTTCATGCGTAACCGAAGCCGTTCTTGGTGATGGCAGGGCAATACAAATGACATAGACCACGTAGCAATACGCCAAACTGAAGAGTGGAGATACCTTTTTGGCAAAATCGAACATAGTGCCCTGCAATTTGGCATGGGCAAAAATGCCTAACAAGGGCACCACAACCCCCGAAATACAAAACCCCAACGTCACCAACCACCACAGATTCCCTGCTTTGAATCCCAAAAGAGGAGGAAGGATAAGATTCCCGGCGCCAAAAAAGAGGGAAAAAAGGGCAAATGAGGTAATTGTTAACGATTTTTTGTCCATGCGTTGTTGATAATTTATAATCAATGTGGTATATTTCGAAAGCGTTGTTCGGCGGATTTTCGAGACTTTTTATCGATATGAGCGCATTTCATCGAAAAAACAGCAATGTTTCAACACGCACAAAATAAAAAGTTATCAACATCCGTTGCTATAGAAAACAGAACTAAAACAATTCGATATAACAAAAAACTACTATTAACCAAATTACAGCATTTTTCGATTCCCCAAATCGCATCCATGCTTTTCCAACTTACTGGCCTATGAAAACTTCTACCCACCACCACCAACACGGTAACAAATTCACTTCTTTTTTCTGCAGCTTGTTTGGCCACCATTATGTGGTTTCCAAAAAAGTGACCCAGCACATTAAAGAGTACAAATGCATCCATTGCCAAAAAGAGGTTACCACGGATGTCAGCGGTAAACTTTCGGTCTTGACACCCCAAATGCAAGAAATCAACAGTACATTGGAAGACATGTACCAAAAAAGAAAAAGTAGGGTAGTGCACCAAGTGGCATAACCCTTTTTTATTTTTTAAGAGGCCCAAATCTTTTATCCCGGAAACTTAAGTAATTGCCTGCTGCTATCGGTTGCGTGCCCCAAAACCATGGTAGGGATGCCCTTGATTTTCGGGATTTTTTTATGCCTTGAACGAGTTCCATCCCTGTGCCGTAATGGGAATTTTGGTCTCGGCCCTGGTAATCAAATGTACCCCTTCGCTCTTTTCCGTTATATGCCCGATCACCGTTAAATTCGGATTTCCCTTGATTTTTGGAAAATCGGCTTGGTCAATGGTAAACAACAGCTCATAATCTTCGCCACCACCTAAGGCCACCATGGTACTGTCCATCTTAAATTCCTCACAGGTAGAAATGACCGAAGGATCCAATGGAATTTTATTTTCGAACAAATTGCAGCCCACTCCTCCGTGTTTGCACAAATGCAATATTTCCGAAGAAAGCCCGTCACTGATGTCGATCATGGAAGTTGGTTTCACCTCCAACTTTTCCAACAGTTCTACCATGTCCTTGCGGGCTTCTGGTTTTAATTGGCGCTCCACAAGATAGGAGTAGGGCTCCAGATCAGGTTGATTGTTGGGGTTCACCTTGTATACCTCCTTTTCCCTTTCCAAGACCTGAAGGCCCAAATAGGCACCGCCCAAATCCCCGGTTACTACCAAAAGATCGTTCGGTTTGCTGCCCTTTCGGTACACAATTTGAGAGGCATCCGCGGAGCCAATGGCCGTAACACTGATGATCATTCCTTTGTTGGACGAGGTGGTATCGCCCCCAACCAGATCCACGTTGTACATCTTGCAGGCTAATGCCACACCTTGGTAAAATTCTTCAAGGGCTTCCAAAGGAAACCTATTGGAAACCGCCATGGAAATGGTAATTTGGGTAGCCTTGGCATTCATGGCGTAAATATCTGAAAGATTGACCATTACAGATTTGTATCCCAAATGCTTCAGGGGCATATAGCTTAAATCAAAATGCACCCCTTCCACCAGCATATCGGTAGAAACGACCACTTTTTTGTCCTTGAAGTCCATGACAGCGGCATCGTCGCCCACTCCTACCAAAGAGGAAGGTTGTTTCAATTCAAAATGTTGGGTAAGATGGTCGATCAGGCCAAATTCTCCCAATTCTTCCAAGGAAGTTCGTTGTGGATTCTTGTCTTCTAGCATTTTGCAAAAGTAATCAGGATAATTTTAAAAAAATAGAGGTATAAGTAATGCCAAATACTTGCGACAAATATCCTACAAGGCCAAGGGGATTGCCCTAGTAGTGCAAGACCATCAAATTCCATAGAAAAGACCTATGGAATCATTCGTTATTATAATGTTAGTAAATGTGGTAAAACCCTTCTTATACAGTATATTTGTGGGCTATTTAGATTAAATTCAAGTAAGATGATAAAAGTATCGGATACGGCAAGGCAAAAAGTAGTGTCGCTCATGACCGAGGAAGGTTATGATGCTACCAACGATTATGTGCGTGTTGGCGTGAAGAGTGGCGGGTGCAGCGGATTGTCTTACGAACTGAAGTTTGATAAGACCGCAGCGGATACAGATAAGATTTTTGAAGATAATAATGTGCGCATCATTGTGGACAAAAAGAGCTTTTTGTATTTGGTAGGCACCATTTTGGAATATTCAGGAGGTTTGAACGGAAAAGGATTTGTGTTCAACAATCCAAACGCTCAGCGCACCTGCGGATGTGGAGAAAGTTTTTCGCTTTAAAATAAAAGTTAAAGAGCTAAACAGGTAAAAGTTAAATGGGGACGTATAGCTCTTTTGAAGATTTAGAAGTTTATAAAACGACCATAAAGTTTACCGCCAAAGTTTATGATTTATTGAAGAAGAGTCCTTTGAAAGAAGATTTTGCAATGGTTGATCAAGTTAAAAGAGCAACGATTTCGATTTCAAACAATATTTCAGAGGGATTTGAAAGGGAAACAGATAAAGAATTGATAAGGTTTCTTTATTTCTCAAAAGGTTCGGCAGGAGAAGTAAGGAATCTTTTCAATCTAATGGAAGAGATAGGATATTTTAAAGCTGTAGAATTGGTTGATTACAAGAATCAGGTAATCGATATCTCAAAGCAGCTAGCAAATTATATTAAGTATGTTAGGAAGAGAAGCGGACTTTAACTGCTTTGACTTTTTAACTCTTAACTTAGAAAAGATATGGCTTATACAGAGGAAGAATTAAAAAAAGAACTGGAGACCAAGGAATACGAGTACGGTTTCTATACGGATATTGAATCGGATACCCTTCCCAAAGGGTTGAACGAGGAAATCGTGATTGCCATTTCCAAGAAGAAGGAAGAGCCGGAATGGATGACGGAGTGGCGATTGGAAGCTTTTCGTGCTTGGCAGGAAATGGAAGAACCTGAATGGGCCAACGTGACCTATAAAAAACCTGATTTTCAAGGTATTTCCTATTACTCGGCTCCCAATAAGAAACCAAAATACGATAGCTTGGACGAAGTGGATCCCGAATTGTTGGATACCTTCAAAAAGCTGGGTATTTCCCTTGATGAGCAAAAGAAATTGGCTGGTGTTGCAGTGGATATCGTAATGGACTCTGTATCTGTGGCCACTACTTTCAAAAAGACCTTGGCCGAAAAAGGCATTATATTTTGTTCCATTTCCGAAGCGATTAAAGAACACCCTGAATTGGTGAAGAAATACATCGGAACCGTTGTTCCCAAAAAGGACAACTTTTATGCAGCCTTGAACTCGGCCGTATTCTCTGACGGGTCTTTCTGTTACATTCCAAAAGGAGTGAGATGTCCGATGGAGCTTTCCACCTATTTCCGAATCAACCAAGCGGGAACGGGCCAATTCGAGAGAACTTTGGTGGTTGCCGATGAAGGTAGTTACGTAAGTTATTTGGAAGGATGTACCGCACCATCGCGGGACGAAAACCAATTGCATGCCGCTGTAGTGGAATTGATTGCGTTGGATAACGCCGAAATCAAATATTCTACTGTACAGAACTGGTTCCCAGGGGATAAGGAAGGAAAAGGAGGCGTTTTCAATTTTGTGACCAAACGTGGACTTTGCGAAAAGAACGCCAAAATATCTTGGACACAGGTAGAAACCGGTTCTGCCGTAACCTGGAAATACCCTTCCTGTGTGTTGAAAGGAGACAACTCCATTGGCGAGTTCTATTCCATTGCGGTGACCAATAACTATCAACAAGCCGATACCGGAACCAAGATGATCCATTTGGGCAAGAATACCAAGAGTACCATCATTTCCAAAGGTATCTCTGCGGGTCAGTCCCAAAATAGTTACCGTGGATTGGTGCAAGTGAGCAGCCGCGCGGACAATGCCCGTAACTTTTCGCAATGTGATTCCCTGTTGATGGGCAACCGTTGCGGGGCCCATACTTTCCCTTACATTGAGGTGAAGAACAAATCGGCACAGATAGAACACGAGGCCACGACCAGTAAGATTGGGGAAGACCAAATTTTCTATTGCAACCAAAGGGGTATCGATACTGAAAAGGCCATTGCCTTGATCGTGAATGGTTTCAGTAAAGAAGTATTGAACAAACTACCTATGGAATTTGCGGTGGAAGCCCAAAAACTATTAGAAATCAGCCTTGAAGGTTCGGTAGGATAAACAAAACAACGTATGAAAAAGATAATGGCACTACTGTTGGTCCTTGCTACTTTTTCTTGCAAGCAGGCCAAAAAGGAAACCGCGGACATGGAACAGACCGTGGCCGAGGAATTAAAACCAGAAGTGAAACTCTATACTTTTAGTGGTGGAACCGTGAATGCCAACAAGTTGGAGCTCTTTTCGCAGGATACCACGTATACAGGACAATCCAAGGAATTTGCCGATGCATTTTATGTGATTGTTCACCCAAAAGGAACGCTAATGTGGGATGCTGGACTACCTGAAAGTTTGGTTGCATCGGGAGAACCATTCACAGCTCCGGGAGATGCCTTCACTGTTTCCAGAAAGGATTCCGTGGTGAACCAATTGGCCACCATCGGGATGAAACCTAGTGATATTGATTACATCGCCTTGTCCCACACCCATTTTGACCATGTTGGCCATGCCAATGTTTTTGCAGGATCAACGTGGTTGGTGCAGGAGAAAGAATATGATTATGCGACCAGTGAGGAAAATCAAAAGAACAACGCCGATATCTATAACGCCATTAAGGATTTGACCAAGGTTCAGAAAATTGCCAACACTGATTATGATGTGTTTGGTGATGGTACTGTAGTGATGAAATTTATGCCCGGACATACTCCGGGCCACCAAGTACTGTTTTTGGATTTGGCCGAATTCGGTCCATTGTTGCTTTCGGGGGATATGTACCATTTTTATGAGAATAGGGAATATCGTAGAGTGCCCATCTTTAATTATGATGTGGCCCAAACCAAGGCCAGTATGGCAGCTTTCGAGGCCTTTGCCGAGGAGAGGGGGGCAACGGTCTACCTACAGCATTCCAAAGAAGATTTTGAAAAATTGCCCAAGGCACCCAACTACTTAAAATAATATTGAAGAAGAACAGCATGTTAGAAATCAAGAATTTACACGCAAGCGTAGAAGATAAGGAAATCCTGAAGGGAATAGACCTAAAGGTGAATGCCGGTGAGGTACACGCCATCATGGGCCCCAACGGGTCTGGTAAAAGCACCTTGGCATCGGTGATTGCCGGGAAGGAAGATTTTGAGGTAGAGGAAGGCAGTATTGTTTTGGAGGGGGAGGACCTTGACGAGTTGGCTCCAGAGGAAAGGGCCCACAAAGGAATTTTTCTTTCGTTCCAATACCCAGTGGAAATTCCTGGGGTAACTGTGACCAACTTTATCAAGACCGCAATCAACGAATCCCGCAAGGCAAATGGTCAGGAAGAAATGCCTGCCAATGAAATGTTGAAGAAAATTCGTGAGAAATCCGAGTTGTTGGAAATCGACCGCAAGTTTTTGTCCCGTTCCTTGAACGAAGGGTTTTCCGGTGGGGAAAAGAAGCGTAACGAGATTTTTCAAATGGCGATGATGGAACCCAAATTGGCCATTTTGGATGAAACGGATTCCGGTTTGGACATTGATGCCCTTCGTATTGTGGCCAATGGGGTGAACAAATTGCGTAACAAGGACAATGCGATCATTGTGATTACCCACTACCAGCGTTTGTTGGATTATATCGTTCCTGATTTTGTACACGTATTGTACAACGGAAAGATCGTGAAATCCGGCACCAAAGAATTGGCGCTTGAGTTGGAAGAGAAAGGGTACGATTGGATCAAACAGGAAGCGACGGTATAAGCATTTTGTCATTCCCATGAAAATGGGAATCCAAATGATTCAAAAACAATCTTAATGAGATTCCTGCTTTCGCAGGAATGACAAGGAGTAAAATATGGATTTAAAGGAAAAATTAATCTCATCATTCTTGGCATTCGAGAACAACGTGGACTTGGATCATCCGGTTCACGAAGTACGTTCGGAGGCCATCAAGAATTTTGAAAACAAAGGGTTTCCATCCAAAAAGGAGGAAGCTTGGAAATATACATCCCTAAACAACCTTCAAAAGGTGGATTTCAGCATTTTCCCGAAAGAGGAATCAACGTTGGAATATAAGGATGTGAAGAAATATTTCCTTCACGAGATCGACACTTACAAAATCGTGTTCGTGGACGGGGTATACAGTTCCTACCTATCGGAAACCACCCATGATGGTGTGGATGTCTGTTTGATGAGCTCCGCTTTCAGCAAACCGATGTTCCGTCAGGTAATCGAGGTGTACTTCAATAAAATAGCTTCCAAGGATGAGTCGTTGACCACCTTGAACACTGCTTTTAGCAAGGAAGGGGCCTACATTTATATCCCGAAGAACAAAATGCCCAAAAAGCCCATCCAGATCTTGCATTTGGCAACGGGAAATGAGGCAGCACTCATGTTGCAGCCCCGTAATTTGATCGTGGCGGAGGACAATGCAGAGGTTCAGATCATTGAGCGCCATCAAAGTTTAACGGACAATGAGGTGTTCACCAATTCAGTAACCGAGATTTTTGCTGGCAAGGATGCCAATGTGGATTACTACAAGGTCCAGAATGATGCTCCAACGGCATCTTTGGTGGACAACACTTATATTTCACAAAAGGACAACAGTGTGGTTCGGGTGCATACGTTCTCCTTCGGGGGAAAATTGATCCGTAATAACCTGAACTTTTATCAAAACGGTGAGCGTATCGATTCTACCTTGAAAGGGGTAACCATTTTAGGGGACAAACAACATGTGGACCATCACACCTTGGTTCACCATAGACAACCCAATTGTGAGAGCCACCAGGATTACAAAGGTATTTTTGGTGATAGTTCCACAGGAGTGTTCAATGGAAAGATCATTGTGGACAAGATTGCCCAAAAAACGGATGCTTTCCAGCAGAACAACAATATTTTGTTGAGTGACAGAGCCACCATCAACTCCAAACCCCAATTGGAAATCTTTGCGGACGATGTAAAATGTTCCCACGGATGTACCATTGGCCAGTTGGATGATGATGCCCTTTTCTATTTACGATCTAGGGGTATTCCCAAAAAAGAGGCCACGGCCCTGTTGATGTATGCTTTTGCCAATAATGTATTGGAAAGCGTTCGTATTCCGGAGCTTAAATCAAGGGTGAACAAGATCATTGCCAATAAATTAGGTGTTAGGATTGGTTTCGATCTTTAACCAACGGTGTCATTTCGAGCCCAATTCCTGAACAGGTAAGGGAAGGGCGAGAAATCTCCTGATATTCTAGATTTTTCACTTAGCCTGTCTTGAGCGACAGTCGAAAGATTAAAAATGACCGATAGAAGCATTTTAACAAATAAATTTGATGTGGATACCATCCGCAAGGATTTTCCCATCCTCAACCGAAAGGTAAATGGGCAGCCTTTGGTGTATTTGGACAATGCCGCGACTTCCCAGACTCCCCAGCAGGTAATCGATGTGATCGTGGACTACTATCACAGGTACAACGCGAATATTCATCGAGGGGTACATACACTGTCCCAAGAAGCAACGGACGCCTATGAAGTGGCAAGGCAAAAAATCCAGAAACACTTTAATATTGCCCATTCCTATGAAGTGATCTTCACTTCCGGGACAACTCACGGCATCAATTTGGTGGCTACAGGTTTTACTTCCTTTCTAAAGAAAGGGGATGAGGTTATCGTGTCTGCGATGGAGCACCATTCCAACATTGTGCCTTGGCAAATGCTCTGTGAACGTACAGGTGCCACGTTGAAAGTGATTCCCATGAATTTGGACGGGGAATTGATCATGGAAGAATACCACAAGCTGTTGAACGATAGAACTAAATTGGTCTTCTGTAACCATGTGTCCAATGCTTTGGGGACCATCAACCCGATTGAAGAAATCATAGAGGCGGCCCACAAAGTCGGTGCCGCCGTTTTGATAGACGGTGCACAGGCAGCGGCCCATATCAAATCTGACCTACAGGAACTTAATGTGGATTTTTATGTTGTTTCCGCCCATAAAATGTGTGGCCCCACCGGGGTAGGCATGCTTTACGGGAAGGAAGAGTGGCTCAACAAGTTACCTCCTTACCAGGGTGGTGGTGAAATGATCGCTGAGGTTACTTTTGAAAAGACCACCTATGCCGATCTCCCCCATAAGTTTGAAGCAGGAACCCCCAATATTTGCGGTGGAATAGCCTTTGGCGCCGCTTTGGATTACATGAACCATATTGGTTTTGAAGCCATTGCCCAATATGAGGAAGAATTGATGCAATATGCCACGGAGCAGTTGCTCACCATAGAAGGATTGCGGATTTACGGAACGGCCAAGCACAAAACTTCGGTGATCTCTTTCAATATTGATGGAATCCATCCGTATGATATCGGTACCATTCTGGACAAATTGGGAATAGCCGTTAGGACAGGTCACCATTGCGCCCAACCCATTATGGATTTTTACAGGATTCCAGGAACGGTACGGGCCAGTTTTAGCTTCTACAATACCCAGGAAGAAGTGGATAAGTTGGTAGAAGGGATGAAACGGGCCAAAAACATGTTGTTGTAGGCCAACCGTTATCTTTATCTTAAACACTTGAAAAGCAACTTGACGAGTTGTATTTTTGAACAAAACCGAAACATGACCATACAAGAGATACAGAATGATATTGTGGATGAATTTTCCATGTTCGATGACTGGATGCAGCGTTATGAGTATATAATCGAACTTGGCAAATCCCTTCCATTGATAGATGATCAATATAAGACCGATGACAATTTGATCAAGGGTTGCCAGAGTAAAGTGTGGGTGCATGCAGAACTTGATGGGGATAAACTGGTGTTCACCGCAGATAGCGATGCCATCATCACCAAAGGGATCATTGCGATTCTGATTCGGGCTTTTAGTAATCAAAAACCACAGGATATCATTGATGCCGATACCAATTTTATTGATGAAATTGGACTAAAGGAGCATTTATCGCCCACCCGGGCCAATGGTTTGGTAAGCATGATCAAGCAGTTGAAATTGTATGCTGTGGCCTATCAAACACAATTAAATTGACACTTTTACAATTAAGATAGAATTTGTCACCTCGAGCGCAGTCGAGAGGTCAATAACAAATGAAAATATATAAGGTCTCGACTGCGCTCGACCTGACATTGAATTCCATCCATTGTTGTGGATTGAATTACGGCAGGACCCCTTGTAAACTAGAACAAAATGAGCGAAGAAATCACCATAGATACCCAGGATTTGGGCGAAAAAATAGTAAGGGTCCTCAAGACCATTTATGACCCGGAGATTCCTGTGGACATATATGAATTGGGATTGATTTACGATGTGTTCGTAAACGAGGACAACGACGTCAAAATTTTGATGACCCTGACCTCTCCCAACTGCCCGGTAGCTGAAAGTTTGCCTGTTGAAGTGGAGGAAAAGGTAAAATCCATTGATGACCTTAACGATGTGGAAGTGGAAATCACCTTTGACCCCCCTTGGACCCAGGAACTGATGAGCGAGGAGGCGAAATTGGAGTTGGGACTTTTATAGAAAGATTAAAATGTAATTCTGCATGGATACTGAGCGGAGTCGAAGTATGTGCGGAATAACATGATAAGTAAAAGAGATTCCTGCTTTCGCAGGAATGACAACATGGAAGAAGAAATCATAAACCGAGTAGCGCAAAGCCAATTGGTCACCTTTGATCTGGAAGATTATTATCCCAAAGGCGAACGGAAGATATTGGACGTTTCAGAATGGCTTTATGAAGGCATTATCTTGCGTGAAAAGGAGTTCCGTGCCCATGTGGAGGCCCATGATTGGTTAAAATACCAAGATACCTATGTGGCCATCACCTGTACTTCGGAGGCTATCATCCCGGGATGGGCATTTATGCTGGTGGCTTCCCGATTGCAGCCCTTTGCCAAAAAGGCAGTTGTGGGCGGTTTGGTAGATTTGGAAACTTCCTTATACCAATCCATTATAGAAAATCTGGATGTTTCAGAGTTTGCGGATAAACCGGTAATTATAAAAGGGTGTTCCCGTAAACCCGTTCCCGAAAATGCCTATATCATGGCCATGGTGAAAATACAATCCGTTGCCAAAAGTGTGATGTATGGGGAGGCTTGTTCTTCGGTGCCCCTCTTCAAGAAAAATAAGTAGCCAGAAATCAGGAATCAGAATTATTGTTTCTTGACTCCTGTTTCTTTCATTGGAAATCTCAATAAAAAAGCCCCACATTGCTGCAGGGCCAGTTTTAGGCAGGTTTTGAACTTGTTTTATTTAACGAATATTCCTCTGGCCACCGCATTTTCGGTTCCATCGGTTAGTTCTTGTGGCGAATTGTTTTTCCAAATAGTGGCGACGCTAATATTGTTTGCATTCTTAACGTCCCCTGCTACATAAATATCGGTTCCATCCAAATAAATGCTATAAGCAATAGAAGCAGTAGTTCCATCACCAAGGGGCTGAGGTGTAGTATTCTTCCATAGTGTAGCAACCGTAAGATTATTAGCGTTGTGTTCAGTTCCTACGGCATAAATATCCCCGTCACGCACAAAAAGGGATAAAATTTGGGCATCTTCTACTCCATCCGAGATATCTTGTAGCACTCCATTTTTCCAAATGGCAGCCACAGCAATATTATTCTCATTAAGGTATGTTCCACCTACATAAACGTCGTTGCCTTCCACATAAACCGATTGAGCGACGGATACAAGTAGTTGACCGGATAGATTTTGTATGACCCCATTCTTCCAAAGTGTGGCCATGGGAAGATCATTGGCATTGTTGATATACCCTGCCACATACACATCCCCTTCGGAAACAAAAACAGAAAACGCATGGGAATCATTATCTCCATTGGGCAAGGCTTGAAACCCACCGTTTGTCCACATAATTGCTGAACTTGTTGGGTCTATTGAGTTGTATCCAGCAGTATATACATTTTCACCTTCTACAAAAATAGATTGTGGATAAGTATCGTTAAGTCCACTGGCCAAGTCTTCCGTACCATCATTTTTCCAAACAATAGGCAAATCGATTGAATTGTCATTTGCCATACTTCCTGTTAGATATACGTCGGAACCATCAACAAAAATGGAGGTTGCAATGGATGCATTGTTATTCAGTAATAGTCCTTGTATTTGACCATTTTTCCAGTATGCCGCTGATTGAACGTTGTTTGTATTGGTTGTAAATCCAGCTACATATACATTGGGGTTCACGGTTACGGTACAGATGGCTTCGTCCCCATCAACCGCTGCTTTTATGTTGGCCGTACCGGAACCTGTTGCAGTCACAACACCATTTTCATCCACCGTGGCCACGTTTTCATTGTCGGAACTCCAAGTAATTGCCAAATTGGCTTCGCTTACGGTACCTATCAAAACCGCTTCATCCAAAGTGAACAGGTTCAAAGAGCTTTTGTCGAGTGTGATGGCAGTGGTGACTGTAAAATCCGAGTCGCTTGTAACTGTTTCACCGTCTACCGAAACACTTATTTTACTTGTAATGGCCCCTTCAGGAACAGTAACGATGATTTTTGTGCTGGTGGCGATGGCAACTTCAGCGGTAATAGTTCCAAATTTCACCACATTGGCTGCAGGCGATGCATTAAAATGGGTTCCGTTAATGGTAACTTGAGCTCCTACAGGTCCTGAGGCAGGCACAAAATCGGTGATGGTCGGTGGAGGATTTTGTGGGACAGGATGATCATCCTTGCCGCAGGACCAAATGAGCACAAAGGACATTGTAAAGAGCAGTACTGGTAATAAGGTTCCTTTTCTTTTCATGATAATTGTTTTTGAAGATGCAAGAAAGAGTATAATGAAATGGCAAATAGACGTAAATTGGTGAGTCCCCTATATGAATTGATGGATAATGGATTTGAAGAAAAGTTGTGTTAGACTTTTCCAAAAAGAACTATGGATTCAGGGTTTCATTGTTTGCCTCTTATGGTACTTTTTTAAAGTTTAAAATGTGACATTTCTTACTTTTGAGGTCTAAACAGAAAACTCCATACTATGAAAAAATTACTATTGACCGCTATGGCCTTTTTGGTACTGGTTGTTGCTTCAGCCCAAACCGAGGAAGAACTGAAGGCCCAGATTGCCCCTAAAAAAGATTCCATTGCCGCCATTCAAGGCAGGGTGAATGCCCTACAGGCGCAACTGGATGCCCTTCCCGGTTGGAAAATTGGTGCATTCGGGACCATTGGAGGGAGCCTTTCCCAATTCAATAACTGGTTTGCCCAAGGAATCCCGAACAACTCTTCTGGTAACATTGGTTTTACCGTGAACGCCTTTGCCAATCTTCAGGAAGAAAAATTCTTTTGGAGAAATGCCGCCAATGTGAACTTGGCCTGGGTTAAATTGGACGACAAGGACGATCCAACGGATGATGATAGTTTCCGTCAGGCTACTGATGTATTCAATATTTCATCTTTGTACGGTAGAAAACTAAGTGAGCATTTTGCCATATCTACCTTGGCAGAGTATAGAACCACCTTGTTGAGCAATTTTAACGACCCTAGTTATCTTGATCTCGGTGTGGGTGCCACTTGGACCCCGATACCTGATTTGATCGTGGTGATCCACCCTCTCAACTACAACTTTGTGTTCAGTAGTGAGGATACCATTTTTGAATCTTCCATGGGTGCCAAGATCGTGGCGGACTATACCAAACAGATCGGAGCCGTAAGTTTTAAAAGTAACCTCTCCATGTTCCAGAGCTATAAGAGCAGTGATCTGAGCAACTGGACCTGGACGAACTCGTTTTCCTATACCTTGTGGAAGATGATCGGTGTTGGTTTTGACTTTGGTTTGAGGAACAACAAACAAGAAACCTTGAACTACATTGTGAACCGTGCTCCAACGCCTGATCCTACCGCAACTTTCGATACTATTGACAACGAATTGCAAACCTATTGGACTTTGGGGTTGAGCTATAAGTTCTAATGGGTTTAAAAGTGATGTCAGTTCGAGTTTTTCTGAAAGAAAAGTATCGAGAACATAGCTGTTAAACTTGAATTTTTAATACTATTTTTTTCGAATTGACAAATTTCAAGTGAAAACAAAAAAAGCCCTCGATTTAGAGGGCTTTTTTGTGGGGTATCAGATATTTTTCAAGTTTTTAAACCATGTCTAAGTAGGTTAAGATCACTAAAGATCGTGGGGTCGACACTAAATGACTTAAAAACAAGTTGAAAGTAGTCGATATGTGGTTACCCCCTAAACTTTTGTTGTGAACTCCCTAATAATTGTGGTAGACCTATCCAAAAAAGCAGGTCATCGTAAAAGTCGAGCCGTTCAACTTTAGGATTTAATACTCATCCAATTGTTCTGGATATAGAAAGTTGTTGTACGGGAATCGGGTCACGTGGATATCCCTCACCTCGTCGTAAACCCTTTTTCGGAATTCTTCCAGATTTTCCTTGTTCAAGGCGGAGATAAAAAGTGCCCTGTCCCCAATCTTGTTGAACCAGGTATTTTTCCATTCCTCCAAAGTGAAATGGGCAGAGGTGCGTTCCGTGACCAGATCATCCTCTTCAATAGTTTCCGGATGGTATTGATCTATTTTGTTGAAGACCATGATGGTCTTTTTTTCCGCACAGCCAATTTCACCCAAAATTTGGTTTACCGAAGCGATGTGTTCTTCAAAATTGGGATGGGAAATATCCACTACATGCAATAATAGATCGGCTTCACGGACCTCATCCAAGGTACTTTTAAAACTTTCCACCAATTGGGTGGGCAACTTTCGGATGAAACCTACCGTATCGCTCAACAAAAAGGGCAAATTGCCAATGACGACCTTCCTGACCGTAGTGTCCAAGGTGGCAAATAGCTTGTTTTCGGCGAACACTTCACTTTTGCTGATCACGTTCATCAAAGTGGACTTCCCCACGTTGGTATATCCCACTAGAGCCACACGGACCAAAGCACCGCGATTGCCTCGTTGGGTCTCCATCTGGCGGTCGATTTTCACCAATTTCTTTTTTAAAAGGGCAATACGGTCCCGAACGATCCGTCTATCCGTTTCAATTTCCGTTTCCCCGGGTCCACGCATACCGATACCCCCACGTTGGCGTTCCAAGTGTGTCCAAAGTCCCGTTAGTCTGGGTAATAAATATTCATATTGGGCCAGTTCCACTTGGGTACGGGCATAACTGGTCTCTGCCCTTTGGGCAAATATGTCGAGGATAAGACCGGTTCTGTCCAAGATTTTGCAACGCAGGATCTTTTCGATGTTTTTCTGTTGGGCCGGGGTCAACTCGTCGTCAAAAATGACGGAACCAATTTCGTTTTCGATCACGAAACGCTCCACCTCTTCCATCTTACCACTACCAATATAGGTCTTGGGGTTGGGTACGTCCATGCGCTGCACAAAACGCCTTTTTACTTCGCCCCCTGCAGTGTACGTCAAAAACTCCAGTTCATCCAAATACTCGTTCACTTTGGTCTCATCCTGTGTTTGGGTAATGACCCCTACGAGTACCGCCTTTTCATAATCTATCGACTTCTTTTCTAGCATCAAAAGGAATTAAAGTGCAAATCTACACAATGTTTTGAAAGCTGATTTTGGTTCTTCGGCTTTTAAAGGTTGATGAACGCGGAAAAACACTATAATTTGACCCCATTGTTTCCTATCTTGATGACCTAATTCAACCTAACTCAAAATGATACTCCAGATGGATTCTGCCAAAAGCGGAAGAAACTGCCGTTTTTCTTCCCCCGTCCTGACGACTTTTCTATTTTTTACCTTGATTTTCAGTGGTCTTCAAGCCCAAAATACTACCATTCCGAAACCCGAGGAAGTCATCGGTTTCAAGGTCGGTTCCGATTTTCATTTGGCCACCTACGAACAGTCTATCGAGTATTTTAAAAAGTTGGACGCTGCCAGTGATCTGGTGGAAATGCGTGAAACCGGAAAAACCTCCGAAGGCCGCACCTGGTATTATGTGCTGATTTCCTCCAAAGCGAATTTGGACAAAGTGGAACACTACAAAGAAATCTCGAAAGCCTTGGCCCATCCCAAAGGGATAACCAAGGAATTGGCAAAACAGTTGTCTACCGAAGGCAAGGCCATAGTGGATCTCAGTGGAGGTCTGCATGCTTCCGAAGTGGCAGGAGCGCAGCATATCATCACCTTGGCAGATCAGATTATCCGAGAGGCGGATACTCCAAAATTCAAAGCCATTTTGGACAATGTGATCTTGGTACTTTGGCCCTCCTTGAACCCAGATGGACAGGATATTATCGCCAATTGGTATATGGGCAATGTGGGAACGCCGTATGAAACGGCCAGAACCCCTTGGCTTTATCAAAAATATGTGGGACACGACAATAACCGTGATGCCTATATGTTGAATATGTTGGAATCGCGTGTGGTGGGCCGTACCTGGAGGGAATGGGAACCTAATATCATCCATGTTCACCATCAATCTTCGCCGTTCCCAACTCGAATTTGGTTGCCTCCTTTTGCTGAACCAGTAGCCACACAAACCCCACCTTTAATGGCTAGGGAAGTGAACATGATCGGAATGGCCATGGCCAGGGATTTGGAGTCCGAAGGCTTGCCCGGCGCTGTTCACATGGGTCAAGGTTTTGATGCATGGTACCCAGGATATATAGATTATCTGCCCATGATGCAGAACATTCCTTCGTTTTGGACGGAAACGGCTCTGTACCGATATGCCACACCCTATTTTTATACGTTGAGCGATTTTCCAAAAGACCGTCGCGATTTAAGGGTTGAATCTCTTTACAGTAGCCCATGGAAAGGTGGATGGTGGCGTTTGGCCGATGCTATGCAGTACATGCAAGTAGCATCTGTTGCGGTGTTGGATTATGCCGCGAAGTACAAGGAAACTTTGCTTTTCAACAAGTATCAGTCGGGTATCAATACCATAGAAAAATATACGAACGAACCGCCTTATGCCTACATCGTTCCACAAAAACAGCGCGATCCGGTTCGGCCTGTGGAATTGTTGAAGCGTTTGGCCTTCAACGGAATTCAAATTTCACAATTGGAAAAACCGATGGAATATTCAGGGGTGACCTATCCCAAAGGGACATGGGTAGTCCCGATGGACCAGGAATTTGCCGAAATGGCCCGTCAGGTTTTGGATGTTCAGGTATATCCCGATCTAAGGGAATCCCCTGATGGCCCTTTGGAACAACCTTATGATGCCGCCGGTTGGACGCTTCCTTTTCAAATGGAAGTGGATGTAGTTACTGGGATGGTTCCCTTGTCTGACGATTTCAGAAATGCTCTAAAACCAGTAGAAGGCACTCCTTTGGAAACCACTGATGATGAAAACAAGGATATGAGCAAGGCCGATTTTGCTCCCGGAGCAGGTTTCGATACCGATAAGATTGCTGCGGGAATTAAACCATTGCCTGGAACACTTCGAGGTAGCGGAAGTACCCTTTGGCTAGACCCTGCCGAAAACAACAGTTTTAGGGTCATTGCCGAAGCCATGAACTCGGGATTCTCCGTGGTGTATGACGCCAAAACCAAAAAATATGGCATTCAAGGCGCAAGTCGAGGCAAGATGCAACAATGGGTGAATGATTATGCCATCAACGGGGTTTTGGGTTCCGGTTCGGGCACATCCAAAGTAAAAACACGAATTGGCGTGTACCGACCTTGGACCGCCAGTATGGATATGGGTTGGACGCGCTGGTTGCTGGATAATTTTGGTTTTGGATATGCTTCCATTCGCAATTCCGATTTTATGTTGGACAATCTAAAAGATCGTTTCGATGTGATCGTAATGGCATCCGAATGGCCTGGTTCCATTGAAAGGGGATTGGAGCCTGGTTCCGCACCTCCGCAGTATGCAGGAGGATTGGGAGAATTGGGTGCACGCAACCTCAACTCCTTTGTGAAAGAGGGAGGCACGCTGGTCACTTTAAACCGAAGCTCCGATTTTGCCATACAGGCGTTGCACTTACCCGTTAAAAATGTGGTGGATCATGTGGACAGGGCCAAATTCTTTACAGGTGGTTCGATCATGCAGGTGGAAACCAATCCAAGTCACCCGGTAATGGCAGGAATGACGGATAAGGCCAATGTTTTTGTGTATGGCAGCCCCATTTTCAGTACCGAAGAAGGTTTTGAAGGAGAAGTGTTGGCCAAATATCAAGCACAAGGATCTCCCTTAATGTCCGGTTATCTGGTTGGAGAAAGTTTCATGAACGGAAACGCGGCGGCCCTGGATGTAAAACATGGAAATGGACATGTATTGTTGTTCGGGTTTCAACCGCAATGGCGTGGACAGCCCATGGGCACCTACCGAACTTTGTTCAATGCATTGTTATATGCCGACCAATTGCCGCAAGTGAAACGCGACATCCCTGTAGGTTGGGAAAGTGTAAAAGGAAAGGCGACAGCACCAAAATAGGAAAAAAAGTAGCGTATCCATTCGATTTTGTACTTTGCAATGGATGAAATTCTAAAGGCAAAAGCAATTTGTACAGTTCCAAAAACAAGTACACGGTAGCGTTTTACAATCTCGAAAATTTTTTCGATACCACGGACGACCCCTATTCCTTGGATGATGACTTTACGCCTAAGGGATTTAAACGATGGACCGAGTCCCGTTTCTGGAATAAGGTCGGTAAGATTTCAAGAGCAATCGCCAGTATCGGTTTGGATGATAGTCCAATTCCACCAGTATTGGTAGGAATTGCTGAGGTGGAGAATAAGTCCGTCATCAAAGCTTTGCTCCAATCCAAAAATTTAAAGGGCATCCCTTATGATTTTGTCCATTTCGATTCACCAGATGAAAGGGGCATTGACACAGCGCTTATTTACAACAAGGAACATTTTCAAGTGTTGCATGCGGAAACCTTGCCCTTGATTGTGGCAAATACCAACGGGGATAGGGATTTGACCCGGGATATTTTGTACATCCATGGAAAATTGCATGAAGAAGAAGTACACGTTTTTGTGAATCATTGGCCTTCAAGGCGTGAAGGGGCAGAGATAACGAGTTACAAACGCGTCAAGGCAGCGGAAACCATTCTTCAAAGACTGGAAAAGATGGATGAGGAATTCCCGAATTGTATCGTTATGGGCGATTTTAATGATGACCCCAATTCGGAAAGCATCCAAACCTTGATGAACTCAAAGAGGTTTATCAACCCCATGAAATCGCTTTTATCTCCAATTTCTGGAAGTGCCAATTATAAAGGGGAGTGGAACCTTTTTGACCAGATTCTGGTTTCCCACAGTTTTTTGAATTATGAACCAGATACCCATGGCTTTGTGAAAGCCGCAGTCTTCGCCCCTAGATTTTTGAGCGAGTGGAGAGGCAAATATAAGGGCAACCCATTCCGCACCTTTGGTGGTGGCGACTATTTGGGGGGCTATAGTGACCACTTTCCTGTTTATGTAGTTTTGGAGGAATATAAATAAGTAAGAAAAAGGTTACACCACACAAAAGTATATTTTCACAACAGCTTACAGCAAATCACTATGCAGTTCATCGAAAAAAGTAGGAATTTTATCGATAAATGTTACATCTCCTAATATATTCGTAGTCCAAATCTTACCTAAACTTAATTATGGACTACAAGTTACCTACAGGGGCCAAGGCAGCGATCTTCTCCATTTTATTTTCAGTTTTGGGAACACATTTTGTAATGGGTCAAACCCAAAAGGCCAAAGAACAGATTAAAGCAACTTACGATAAAAGTAGAATGGCTTCTTTCATTTCTGAATTGGAAGCCGAACATCAAAATACAGCTCAAAAAATCGGCCAGTTAAAAGCCTCAAAAGGAATAAGGATTTCCGAAAAGGCTACCGATGGTTCCCCCATTGAGCTGAAAGCTATCGGCTCCGATGGAACACCTTTATACTATACTACACTGAACGACCCCTCTACCCAAACCTCTAGGGCCAATGCGCTTTATGATAATGGTCTATTGAATTTGGGACTCACTGGAAACGGAATGGAAGTTGGGGTTTGGGATGCCGGTATCGCCCTTACCACCCATCAGGAATTTGACACACGTGCCAAAAGCGCCGATGGATCAACCGAAATCAGTCTTCACTCCACTTTGGTTACCGGAAATTTGATTTCTTCCGGAGTAGAGGCCAATGCCCAGGGAGTTGCATACGGTGCCCAAGCCATGACCTACGATTGGACCCGTGATAAAATTGAAGTAGCTGAAGCTGCCGCCAATGGTATGTTGTTGAGCAACCATTCCTACGGAATTCTTTCGGACAGGGTGCCCGATTGGTACTTTGGTGCCTACATCAAGGTTACTCAGGATTGGGACAAGATCATGTACAATGCCCCTTATTATTTGATGGTGGCAGCTGCAGGTAACGCACAAAATTCTTATGATAACGCTTCCCCCAATTATGGGAAAACTGCTGATGGGTTCGATTTGTTGCTTGGATTTACGACAACCAAAAATGGATTGACCATAGCGGGTGCCAATACTGAAATTGATAACAAAGGTAATTTGGTAAAAGCTTCCGTAGCAGGATACAGCAGCTTTGGTCCTGTGGATGATGGTCGTGTAAAACCGGATTTGGCCGGGGATGGTTCCAATATTCTTTCCACCAGTTCTGCAACCAACAGTAGCTATCAAGTATCTTCAGGTACTTCTATGGCCGCTCCAGGGGTTACAGGTTCCCTTTTGTTGTTGCAACAATACCATGAAGAATTGTTCGGGACTTATATGAAAGCGGCAACCCTTAAAGGTTTGGCCCTTCATACAGCAGATGATGTAGGAGCCCAAGGACCTGATTATAAAATGGGTTGGGGTGTGATGAACGCCAAAACAGCTGCTGAGGTACTTCAAAATACAGGATACACCAGTTTGATCCAAGAAGAAAGTCTTGCCAATGGCGAAAGTTTCTCTATCACTGTAATTGCCAATGGAAATGAACCTTTGATGGCCTCCATCTCTTGGACCGATCCCGAAGGCGAATATGTGAACCGAGGGGATATGAACAATACCACTGCCGCATTGATAAACGATTTGGATATCAGGATTACCAAAAACGGGGAATCGTTCTTACCATGGAAACTAAATCCGGCCAAAGCTAATGATGCTGCCGCAAAAGGTGATAACACAGTGGATCCATACGAAAGGATTGAAATCGGCAATGCATCGGGAACCTACACCATTACCGTAACCCACAAAGGAAACTTGAAAAATGCAATCCAGGATTTTTCATTGATCGTTTCCGGTGCCCAGGTTTCCAAATGTTCCATTGAAACGCCTTCTAATTTGGAATTGGTTTCTTCCACGGTTTCCGGATCTACCATTTCTTGGAACGAGGCAGAAGAAACCCTTTTTGAAGTGCAATACAAATCTGTGGATTCTGATGTTTGGACCAGCGAATATGTTTGGGAAAACGGTTTTGAACTGACTAATTTGGTAGCAGGTAAAGTATACGAATCTCGAGTTCGTTCCATTTGTACCGAAAATGCGGTATCCGAATTTTCGGAGACCATAGAATTTGAATTTAACGGCGAGGAGACGCAAATGATGAGTTATGCTCCCCTCAGCTATCCACAAGAGTTGAACATTTCCGTGTTCCCCAACCCCGCCGTTGATTATTTGAACGTTGAGGCCGAATTGTCCAAAGATGCACAATTCTCCATTGTTACCACAGCAGGTAATGTCATCAGAAGCGGTAAGACACAGGGATCCATCAATGTTGCTTCACTTTCTTCCGGACTTTATATATTGGTCGTACAGGATTACGCCGGTATCAAAAGCACCAAATTCTACAAAAACTAATACGAATGGCATCCTTTAGCATTAAACTCCATTTTAATGGAGAAACCCGAAGATTGGAAAGACTGGTGAAGCTGATTTTCCTTCCGATTATTCTTTTTTAATAGTCACCCTGAATTCATTTCAGGGTCTCAGCAAGCCATAAAATTTTAATCATTAGTGAGATGCTGAAACAACCCCGATAGTTATCGGGGCAGCATGACGATATTCCATAATACTTTTTTAGATTTTTCGCTGTGCTCAAAATGACATTGCAATTGCATTCGAGAAAATTGGCGCCATTCGTGTCAAACCTAAATTAATCACAACCTACCGTCACCCTGAATTCATTTCAGGGTCTCATTACATTATCGTTTCTTCTATTATGGATGATGCAGAACTCGTTTCGCATGACGTGGCACATCACACTTTTTTGATTTCTTCGTCGGATAAAAGTTCCTCATTGCGCATACGCAAGAACACCTGTGCAGTGGTCACCACATCTAGTTCACAATAGGTGATGATCCTATCAAGATGGTTCTTTTCGTAGAACACATCCTTCACCATACTGCCATCCATGTCTTCTTTTGGGGAAGGGATGCCCAGAACGTGGGCCAAGAGTTTCAGTGAGGTATAATGTTTAAAATCCCCGAATTTCCAAAGTTCCATGGTATCCAAATGGGGGACTTCCCATGGTTTTTTCCCAAAGAGGTCCAATTTATAGGGCAAGTTGAGCCCGTTGATGACCATCCTTCGGGCAATATAGGGAAAATCGAATTCCTTGCCGTTATGGGCACACAGTAGGTGTTTGGTTTGACTGAAATGGTCTTTGAGCAACTGTGTGAACTGTTTCAGAATATGGATTTCATCCCCATGAAAGGAAGTCACCCTAAAATTGCGCTGTTCTCCTTTCATGTTAAAATATCCCACCGAAATACAGATGATCTTGCCGAACTCGGCCCAAATGCCTGCCCGTTCATAAAAGTCCTCTGCAGTGATTTCGTCCTTGCGTTGGTACTGTGATTTTTGTTCCCATAACAATCGGGAAGTTTCATCCAGATCGGAAAAATGATGTTTTTGGGGTACAGTTTCTATATCCAAAAAGAGGATATGCTCCAGGTTAAGTTTATAAAGCATGGTAAAAAATTAAAAAAGAGCAGTCTGTTTTGCAGGGCTCTCGTGTTCCAATAACCATTTTTTTCTATGCAGTCCGCCCGCATAGCCTGTGAGGTCTCCGTTTGATCCGATTACGCGATGGCAGGGTACTACGATCCAAAGTGGATTTTTGCCATTGGCTGAGGCTACTGCACGAATGGCTTTAACATCGCCTAATCTTTTGGAAAGGTCTAAATAAGAAATGGTTTTTCCAAAAGGAATTTCAAGTAGGGCGTCCCAAACTTTTTTTTGAAACTCGGTGCCCGATGGATTCAGTTTAAAGGTAAAATCAGTTCGGGTCCCTTCAAAATATTCCTTGAGTTGCGATATGGCATCAGCTAAAACAACAGGAATTGTACCAAATGGTTTTTTATCGTTCAAAACCGTGATGGAAGCCACTCCATTTTCATCGCCTTTAAACTCTGCAATTCCGATAGGAGTTTGTAAATAAGCAGTTTCCATTACTCCACTTCACTTTCATCTTCAATGATACCTAAACGCTGTGCTCGTTGATGCCAGTTCTTTCTGGCCAAGGATTGAAGGTCTTCCACGTTGTCACTTTCGTCCATAATCTCCAATCCGAGCAAGGTTTCAATGACATCTTCCATGGTTACCAATCCACTTACGGAACCATATTCATCCACCACTAAGGAAACATGTTCACGCTGCTTTACAAACTTGTCAAAAAGCTCGGGAATGGGTTTGGTTCGACTGGTAACCAGCATTTCCCTTTTCAGTTCAGCTAGGGTTTTGGAACCCTTTTTATTAATGATGGCTTCCAACAGTTCGTCTTTTAGAAAAAAGCCGGTAATGTTGTCCATGCGATCTTTGTAAAGCGGAATTCGTGAAAAGCGTAGCGGTCGGTTGGCATCAAAAAATTCCTTAATGGTCATGTCCTCAGAGGCAATTTTCATCACCGTTCTAGGAGTCATCACATCTTTGGCCAAAATTTCATCAAACTTTAAAAGGTTTTTAATGACTTTTGATTCTGATTCCTGAAACACCCCTTCTTCGTGGGCGATCTCCGTCATGGCCGTAAAATCCTCGCGACTCAAAACACTGCCATGATGCCCTTTTTTGCCAATCAGTTTGGTGAACAACTGTAACACCCACAATAATCCCGTCACTTTTAAGAAAAACACCATTATGGTCAAGGATTTGGCTGTGAAGTTGGAAAGTTGTTTCCAATAGGTTGCGCCAATGGTCTTGGGAATGATTTCAGAGGCCACTAGGATCAATATCGTCATTAAGGTGGATACAATGCCTACCATGAGGTCTTCAGTCAATCTAAAGCCCAAAATGGAACGTTCCGTGGTCCCGTACATTTCGGCATAGGCCACTTTGGCCTGTACCCCAACCAAAATGGCGCCAACTGTATGCGCAACGGTATTTAGCGTGAGGATGGCGATCAAAGGTTTGTCCACATCTTTTTTAAGCGATTCCAAAGTAGTGGCATATTCTTTTCCCTCCTGTTTTTTAAGATTGAGAAAGGTTGGGGTAATGCTCAACAGTACCGCTTCTAAAATGGAGCAGAGAAAGGAAAAGAAAATGGAAATAAGGGCATAAAATATCAGTAGTCCCATAGGCTAGATCTTGAATGGCAAGATAGCGAATCGGAACTAATTTTTAGGGCTGTTGTCCAAGGCTTTATAAAAAACGTCCATCAAGGCCGTCCTAATGTTCAAATCGTAAAGAGCACGATGTTCACGTGTGGGATAAACCCGGTTGGACAAGAAGATAAACGTGAGGTGTTTTTCGGGGTCGGCCCAAACAAAAGTCCCGGTAAATCCTGAATGGCCAAAACTATCCGCACTGGCCAAAGGGGAGGGGTAGGCTTCTTCCAGTGGCAATTCAGCATTGTCCAGCAAAGGTTTGTCAAAGCCCAACCCACGTCGGTTTTCGTTATCGGGATATTGCACTTTGGCAAATTCCTTTACCGTTCTCTGGGAGATGATCTGTTGACCATCCACATTGCCATAATGCTGATAGAACAACATAAGCTTGGCAAGGTCGTCCGCAGTACCAAAGAGTCCGGCGTTACCGGAAACGCCACCGAACAAGGAGGCATTTTCATCGTGCACCCAGCCTTTCACCAAAGTTTTTCGGTAAAGGGTATCGATTTCCGTGGGAACAATGGCATTCACATAATGTTTGTTGCTGGGCAGATAGCCCAAGGTATGGCAGCCCAACGGTTGATAAAAATTATCGTTGAGGTAGGTTTGATAATCCGTTTGGGTGATTTGTTCTATTAACCTTGGAAAAATCAAAAAGGTAAGTCCGGAGTAGTTGTACTTTTTTTCTTCGGAAACTTTGGAGCGGTTGATGATCCGGTCAATTTTCCTTTCAAATCTAGTATTGACAAAAAGGTCGCCATATGCCTGTTTTTGATATTTTTTTCCGGCTTCGCGATGGATGAACCGTTTTTTAAGTTCCCCGTTCCGAAGCACTTCCTGCAAAAAAACGATGTAAGGAACCAGACCGGCCTGATGGGCTAAAATTTCCCTAAGGGTCAAGTCCTTTTTGTCCTTTTGATGTTTCCAAGGTTCCCAATAGGTGCTGAACGGAACATCCAAATTGAGTTTGCCTTCGTCCACGAGTTTCATCAAAGCGGGCAATGGACCTGAAATCTTGGTCACAGAAGCCAAATCGTAGAGGTCGTTCAGTTTTACTGCTACTTCATTGTCATAAGTGTGGTATCCGTATGCTTTGTGAAAAATAACGGTATCGTTTATGGCGACCAGCAATTGTGCACCGGGAAAAGCTAGGCTGTCGATGCCCATGTTCATAATGGAATCCACTTTTTTGTCGATGTAGGACTCATCCAAACCTAATGTTGCAGGGAGGGCATGGATAAGTTCCCGTTGGGCAAAAACCAAGTTCATCATGAAAACGATGAACACGAACGATACAATGTTTTTATTCATTAGTGTTTTTAACCTAGGGTTCGTATAAAGTCTTTGGCGAAATAACTGGCTATGATATTGGCCCCGGCTCTTTTGATGGCGGTCAATTGTTCCAACATCACGGCATCATGGTCCAACCAACCTTTTTCGGCTGCGGCTTTCACCATGGCATATTCTCCGGATACCTGGTAAACAGCAACAGGTACATCTACCTCGTTTCTGATTTCTCGAACGATATCCAAATAGCACAAACCCGGTTTTACCATCACAATATCGGCACCTTCGTCAATATCCAATTGCGTTTCACGAATGGCTTCATACCGACTGGAATAATCCATTTGATACGTTTTTTTATCCTTTGGGACATTGACCATATCCACGGGTGCGGAATCCAAAGCATCGCGGAAAGGTCCGTAAAAGGCACTGGCATATTTGGCGGAATAGGCCATAATGCCGGTATTGATGAAACCTTCATCTTCCAATGCTTCGCGAATGGTCAGGATTCGTCCGTCCATCATATCGCTGGGTGCGACAAAATCGGCACCCGCCTGGGCGTGGGAAACGCTCATTTCAGCCAATACCTCGGCAGTTTCATCATTTAAGATTTGTCCATCGGCCACAATACCATCATGACCATATGAAGAAAAGGGATCCAAGGCCACATCGGTCATTACCAACATTTGCGGACAGACATTTTTGACTGTTTTAATGGCTCTTTGCATCAAACCATTAGGGTTTAAGGCTTCGGTTCCTTTGTTGTCTTTAAGTTTATCATCCACTTTTACAAAGAGCAAAACGGAACACAATCCCATTTTCCACAATTCCTTTACTTCCTTTTCCAATTGGTCCAAGCTCAACCTGAAGTAATTGGGCATGGATGGAATTTCTTCCTTGACTCCCTTGCCTTCAGTTACAAAAAGGGGCACTAAAAAATCATCTGGAGTTACTATTGTCTCACGTACCAACCTTCGGATGGATTCGGAAGCACGAAGACGTCTATTTCTTATCAATGGATACATAGATATACGTTTTAAGCTTTTGGCTTTAAGGTTTAAGTGATGTTTTAATGGTTTTGATCAAACCCGCTAACATTTTTTTGATTTCATCAATTTCTGAAATGATGTTGTTGGCTTTGTTGGGTTCAATAAAGCCTAGTTCTGAGGCCAATAGGATGAGATAATCCAATTCATGGGCAGAACCGGATGCAATGTATAAAAAGCGAACCAATTCTTTTTCTGTTTCTCTTCCGCATCCTTCAGCAATATTGGTTGGGATAGATACAGAAGCTCGGTTCATTTGAGAAACGAGATTATATAACTCAGATGATGGAAATTCTTTGGTGATGGCATAAATATCTAACACAAGGTGGTGTGATTTTTCCCAGACTTTGTAATTTTTATAGTTTGCCATCGCTTAGCGCTTATTGCTTTTAGCTAAATACTAGATTTCAATTTCACCAAATAAATAAGGAGCGGCCTTTCCTGAGATTTTGACCCTGTCGCCTAAATACTCACAAACCAAATCTCCTTCTCGTTTAGAAAGTTGTTTGGCCGTCATTTTGGTTTTTTGCAATACTTCTGACCAATATGGGGTAAGGGAAGTATGGGCTGAGCCGGTAACAGGATCTTCTGGAATACCACAGGCGGGGGCAAAAAAGCGGGAGACAAAATCAACCTGGTTCCCTGGAGCGGTTACGATAACCCCACGAACATCCAATTGGCTTAATAGATGATGGTTAGGCTTCATTGCTTCAATTTCTTGTTGAGAAGTATAAATCATCATATAATCCGTTTTTCCCTTAAAAGTTTTGATGGGAGACTTACCTATAGCCTCATCCAAAGGCTCCAAATTTTTAATGGCCACCATTCGATCAGCCGGAAAATCCAAAGTCAACCATCCGTTGGCTGCTTTTTCAACGGTAAGTTCACCACTTCTCGGGGAATAAAAACGAATGGTATTTTCTTTTAACTCGTAATAGTGAAAAAGCACATAAGCTGTTGCCAAGGTGGCATGTCCACAAAGATCCACTTCAACTTCGGGTGTAAACCAACGGAGTTCGTAACTGTCTTCTTTCTTGACCGCGAAAGCCGTTTCAGCCAAGTTGTTCTCTTGGGCGATTTTTTGCATGAGTTCGGCATCCAGCCATTTTTCCAAAATGCAAACAGCAGCCGGGTTGCCCCCGAACGTTTTACTTGTAAAGGCATCAATTTGATAGATTTTCTGTCTCATAGGCAAGGTTTCAGAACAAAGCTACATATTAAACCCAATCTTTCGGGTGCTGAAGAACCTCAATTAGTCTTTCTTCTTCACTTCCTTTTTCAGGATGATGGTCATATCTCCATTGTACATGGGGAGGCAAACTCATCAAAATACTTTCAATGCGACCGTTGGTACGAAGCCCGAATAGGGTTCCTTTGTCATGTACCAAGTTGAATTCCACATAACGACCGCGACGGATTTCTTGCCAATCCCGTTGCTCTCGGGTATAGGGTAGCTCCTTTCGTTTTTCAACAATGGGCACATAGGCGTCCAAAAAACTATTACCCACTTCTGTCACAAAATTGTACCAATCTTCCATTTGCATGGTTTCGGTTGCTTTGCAATAGTCAAAGAACAATCCGCCTACGCCACGGGCTTCGTTTCGATGGGCATTCCAGAAATAGGCATCGCATTTCTTTTTGTAGTTGGGATAAAATTCTGGATTGTGGGCATCGCAAGCTTTTTTGCAGACCTTGTGAAAATGTGCTGCATCTTCCTCAAAAAGATAGTAAGGGGTAAGGTCTTGTCCACCACCGAACCATTGATCCACAATATTTCCTTGTTTATCGTACATTTCAAAGTAGCGCCAATTGGCATGTACAGTGGGCACCATGGGACTTTTGGGATGTATGACCAAACTGAGTCCGCAGGCAAAAAAATCCGCTTCTTCCACTCCAAAATAGGTTTGCATACTTTTGGGCAATGCACCATGCACTTTGGAAATATTCACGCCCCCTTTTTCAAATACAGCTCCATTTTCAATCACACGAGTCCTGCCGCCGCCACCTTCGGGGCGTTCCCAAAAATCTTGTTGGAACTTGGCTTTGCTATCCACTTCTTCCAATTTGGAAGTAATGGTATCCTGCAGTTTTTGAATATAGTCGTAAAATTTCTCCTTCATGATTCAATAATATGTACCAATTGGTTTTTTAATTGAGAAGTATCCGTATTCTCTTCAATACTAATGGATTGAGAAGTCATTTCCTTTAAAATGGCAATGATTTCCTGTTCGGATTTACCAATATTTTGTTCAAAAATGGACCTTCCTACCGCATTGTTATGCAAATCCATCGCTTTGGCCAAAGGTTTATTCGGAAAGGCTTCTTCATGCCAGTCGGTAATCTTTTTGGCCCAATCCAAAACTTTAATTTCATTTTTGTTCCAACGAAAACAACGCTGTGCAATCATGCAATTCCATAGGGCATGCCTAAAAGCATTTGCCGGACCGTTTTTGTAATGCAATTTGCCGTAATGGGCCGTGGAAATCTTCATGCAATCTTTGGTGGCCTTTAGGGTTGGAAGGATGAAAAAAGGTTTACTCAATCCTAACAAAATACCCTTCAGTATATGTTTAAAACTAACCCGTTTTAATACTGAAAATGGGTTCACTCCTGATATTCTTTTACGGCATCCACAAAGGCTTTCGCATTTTCCAACGGAATATTGGGCAAAATACCATGACCCAAATTCACCACATATTTGTCCTTGCCAAATTCACGGATCATTTGGTGTACCATACTTTTGATCTTGTCCGGGGGCGACAACAATCTTGCGGGATCAAAATTCCCTTGGAGTGTAACCTTGCCTCCAGTTAAATATCTTGCATTCTGTGGTGAACAAGTCCAATCCACACCTACCGCCGATGCTCCTGAAGCAGCCATTTCTTTAAGGGCAAACCAGCAACCTTTTCCAAAAACAATTACAGGGGATTCGTCTTTAAGGGCATCCACAATCTGTTGGATATAGGGCCATGAAAATTCATGATAATCTTGTGGGGAAAGCATCCCTCCCCAGGAATCGAACACCTGAACAGCGTTCACTCCGGCCTTAACCTTGGCTTTTAAATAAGCAATGGTGGTATCGGTGATTTTTTGGAGCAGTTGGTGTGCCAATTCCGGTTGGGTGAAGCAGAACCCACGTGCCTTGTCAAAACTTTTGCTCCCTTGTCCTTCTACGCAATAGCATAAAATGGTCCAAGGGGAACCTGCAAACCCGATCAAAGGAATTTCATCATTCAGTTTTTCCTTGGTCATTTTGATGGCATCCAACACATAACCCAAAGTGTCATTGATATCGGGGACAATAACTTTATCCAAATCTACTTTGGTGCGAATAGGGTTGGGGAGATAAGGTCCAAAATTGGGTTTCATTTCCACCTCAATGTCCATGGCTTGGGGAATCACCAAAATGTCGCTAAAAAGGATGGCAGCATCCATGCCGTATCTTCTGATGGGCTGTACCGTGATTTCCGAAGCCAATTCTGGGGTCTGGCAACGAGTGAAAAAATCATAATTTTTACGGAGTTCCATAAATTCGGGCAAATAACGCCCGGCTTGGCGCATCATCCATACAGGTGGGCGATCCACTGTTTCTCCTTTCAATGCCCTTAGGAACAAATCGTTTTTGATCATGTGTTTTCATTTGTCATTCCTGCACTTCGTTTAACTCAGCATAAACTCCAGCAGGAATCTATTTATTATTCATTTGAATCCCGCATGGTACTTCGGCTACGCTCAGCATCCATGCTAGATGATAATTCTTTTATGGCCTGAACCAACACATTTTCAACGGTTGGCTTGTTGGCAATTATGATATGTTCAGTATGTTTTTTGGCTTCCATGGCGGTAGTTTCTCCAATACAGAACAAGGTGCTGTTTGCGATGTTGTTTTCCAAAAGATAGCTTCGGATACCACTGGGGCTAAAAAACAAGATACCGTCAAAATTGCGGTTAAATGCCTTCGGTACCAGTTGGGTTCGATATACCTCCACTTCTATATACCGGATGTTATTTTTTTTCAATACTTCTGGAAGTTCATCCCTCCTTTGATTGCCTGAAAGGAAAACAAAAGTCTTTTCAGGATGATTCTCTACAATCTTTTCTGCCAGAGACGAAGCATTTTCAGCATTTTCGACTACTTCAATATTGGCTTCTGCAAGAAAAGCGGCTGTTTTCTCGCCAACACAAAAGACCCTAATATTTGATACATCACAACCTTTAGTCTGTTTTAAAAAAGCCTTCACGGCATTTTTGCTGGTGAAAATGTAGTTTTGAAAGTCCAACGGAATATCAACATTCAAAAATTCAATTTGGAGGGCATCGTATTCCACGAGTCCTAATCCGGAATTCAGGAAAAGTTCTTTTTGGGATGGGGTGAGTATTTTAGTGGAGAGCACTGTTTTCATTTCTGATTTCCTGCATCAATTTGTCTCCACCTTTGGCCAATACTTCCTTGGCACATATTTCCCCAAAGCCTTTGGCATCGGATAATTTTATATCCTTTTTGATCTCGATTTTCTGTTTCCCATTCAACGAAAACACAACCCCTTCAAAAAATACCTTTTGGTCTTTAATCTGTGCCAGTGCTCCAATTGGGGCAGTGCAACCACCCTCCAGAGTACGTAAAAAGTCGCGTTCAATTTTAGTGGCAAGTTCCGTATCGGCATCGTTCAATTTGGCCAGGGCATCTCGCGTAAACTTGTCTTTTTCCATGGCAACCACCAACATGGCTCCCTGTGCTGGAGCGGGAATCATCCAATCCAATTGTATGGCATCCTTGGGCAGCAATTTAATGCGCTCCAGACCCGCCTGGGCAAAAATGGCCCCTTGCCAATCGTTTTCGATCAATTTGATCAATCGTGTGTTCACATTGCCCCGTAAATCGACTACTTGGTGGTTGGGATATCGGTTTAACCATTGTGCTTTTCTTCTCAAACTGCCCGTAGCAATGGTGGCAGGAGTATCCGACTCCAAAAAAGACGAGCCTTTATGCACCAAAATGTCGTGGGTAATGGCCCGCTCCAATACGGCTGCCTGCACAATTCCCTTCGGAAGTTGCGTAGGAACGTCTTTCATGGAGTGCACGGCAATGTCAATTTCACCCTGAAGCATGGCCACGTCCAAAGTCTTGGTAAAAATTCCGGTTACGCCAAGTTCGTACAAGGGTTTGTCCAAAACTTGGTCGCCCATGGATTTATTGGGGACCAAAATGGTGTCGAAGCCCAAGTTTTCCAACTTTTCCTGTACAGTGGTGGCTTGCCACAGTGCCAGTTCGCTGTCGCGGGTACCGATTCTTATGATCTTGCTCATTTGGAATCGATTTCTAACTGAAAGACTTTTTGAATAAGTTCCAAACTATCTTCGGTATCCACTTCGGAACTTTTTAAGTGGTTGGCGAATTGCTTGGTGATCTTTTGAATGATCCTTTCTGAGATCATTTCGGCCTGATCTTGATTGAAATCGTTGATCTTTTTGGAATGAAAGTCGATTTCTTCGGCCTTCATGGTGTTGAGTTTTTCCTTTAACGCATTGATCACCGGCGCAAACTTGCGGGTTTCCAACCATTTCAGGAAATCTTTCTTGACCTGATCTATGATGACCTCGGCTTTTGGGACATATTCCTTTCGCTTGGCCAAGGTATCATCGGTAATTTGGGAAAGTTGATCCAGATGAACCAAGGTTACGTTCTCCAAATCCAGCACATCGTCTGAAACGTTTTTAGGAACGGATAGGTCCAACACCAACAAAGGTTTTTTGGGATAGATCAATGCTTTAGATACCGTTGGCAACTGTGCCCCGGTGGCCACTACCAAAATGTCCGCCTTTCGGATTTCGGTCTGTAGATCGCCATAATCCTTTACTGTCAAATGGAACTTGCCAGCAATTTCCTCCGCTTTTTCCCGGGTACGGTTAATCAGGGTAATATGGGAGTTGTTGGAGTGCTTGATCAGGTTTTCGCAAGTATTCCTTCCAATTTTTCCGGTACCGAACAAAAGGATATTCTTTTCGGAAATGTCGGGAACGTTGTCCAAGATATATTTTACGGAAGCAAAAGCAACCGATGTAGCTCCTGAAGAAAGCTCAGTTTCCGTTTTGATGCGTTTACTGGCCTGGATCACCGAATTGCACAAACGCTCCAAGAACGGGTTGGCCATGTCTTGCTTTTTGGCACGGTAAAAACCTTGTTTGATTTGGCTGATGATTTCAAAATCACCCAAAATCTGGCTATCGAGACCCGTGCCCACTTTGAACATATGGGAAATGGCTTCATGGTTTTTGTACACATAGGCCACTTCTTGGAATTCTTCAACGGTGCCATGCGTTTGATTACAAAGCAGTTTGATGAGTTGGTAGGGGTGTTGGGCAAAACCATACAGTTCTGTTCGGTTGCAGGTAGATATCGCCAGAAGGCCATCAATCTCCAATTCTTTTGCCTTGCCCAAAATTTGGTCAATAGCAGGAACATCCAGACTGAACTTTCCTCTCACCTCTGCATCTGCCTTCTTGTAACTCAACCCGACGGCGTAGAAGGAATTATGTTTTGAAATATGGTAGTTCCTCATAAAGGATAAAATCGCAACACAAAATTAACAGTGTTGTATCTTTTAAAATAACGCTAGCGGAACTGCAAGTGTAATGAGGACCTAATTAGAAATTAAATTTTACTTAAATTCTGCTAATGCATTGATTTTATTGATAAATTTGATAGAATCCAACTTAATTTAGAGCCATTCTAAATTAAAGGATTTTAAAACAAACACTAAGAATCCGTATGAAAAATATCGCTGAAGGTTCCTATGATGAAATTTTAGTGGAAGATGGCATAATTATCCTGAAAATTCAGAACGATACCAAGGAACCAAAAGCCATTGCAAGGGATATTGACAGTTCCTACATTCAATTTCATTTTTGTTTGAAGGGCAAATCACGATTCAATTTTAATGAAGGCAACTATTATTTGGAGGTGAACGAGGAAAACTCCCTGTTACTATACAATACACAAAAGGACCTTCCGCTGGATTTGGTGGTTTCGCCCAATTCGTGGTTGTTGTCCGTTGTGATGACCATCCGGAAATTCCATTCGCTGTTTTCTGATGAAGCGGATTACATACCGTTTCTGAGCGATGACAACAAGGAAAAGAAATATTATTCCCAAGAGATGGTGTCGCCTGCCATTGCCGTGGTCTTGAGCCAATTGATGAACTATAACCTTCATCCTTCCATCAAAAAACTGTATTTAAAGGGTAAGGTATTCGAGCTGATTTCGCTCTATTTCAACAAAACGGAGGATGCCGATTTGGAACAATGTCCTTACTTGGCCGATGAGGACAATGTTAGAAGGATTAAAATGGCCAAGGAAATCATCATCTCCCGTATGGCCGAACCGCCAACCTTGCCGGAACTATCCGAAGAAGTAGGACTTGGTCTAAAAAGATTGAAGGAAGGGTTCAAGCAGATTTATGGGGATTCCGTTTATGGCTTTTTGTTCGATTACAAGATGGAATATGCCCGCAAAATGTTGGAATCTGGCAAACACAACGTGAACGAGGTGGGTCTAAAAGTTGGGTATAGCACGGCCAGTCATTTTATAGCTTCCTTTAAAAAGAAGTTCGGCACCACGCCCAAAAAATATGTAACTTCAAATGTGTAAAAAAGCATCATGAAACAAATTGTATTCTTCTTTTTGGGACTGACCCTATTCGCCCAAACCAATGCCCAGGACAATCCATCCACAGAAAACCAAGAAACCAAAATGCCAGAATTGGTCCTCGTTTTTACCAAAACGACTGGTTTTAGGCATCAATCCATAGAAAAGGGCGTACAGACCTTTCGTGAAATAGGGAGGAAAAACGGTTTTATCGCCTTGCAAACTGAAAGCGGTGAAGATTTTACCCCGCAGAACCTGAAAAACTACAAGCTGATCGTTTTCTTGAACACGACTATGAATGTACTGAACGATGCCCAACAAAAGGCGTTTGAATCCTACATTAAAAATGGCGGAAGTTATTTGGGTGTCCATGCTGCTTCCGATACCGAATACGATTGGCCCTGGTACGGCAAGTTGGTTGGGGGATATTTCGTAAGCCACCCTGAGCAGCAAACGGCCAAAATTGATGTGTTGGACAAAACCCATCCATCCACTGCTCATTTACAAGATGTTTGGATGCATTATGACGAATGGTATAATTTTAAAGACCTGAATCCCAATGTGCATGTGCTCCTAAAATTGGACGAATCCAGTTATAAAGGGGGCATAAATGGGGATAACCATCCAATTGCCTGGTACCACGAATATGACGGGGGCAGGGTTTTTTATACTGGATTGGGGCACACCGAAGCCTCCTATGATGAACCTGAATTTCGCCAACACCTTTTGGGTGCTATTGAATGGTGTTTAAAACGAAAGTAGAGTGGGCCTTGCCACAATGATTCCGATATTGCTTTTGATGTTTTTGAGATAGTCCGCTAAGGGCAATTCACTGATTTCCACTTCTCCATTTTTACTGGAGGCATGAAGCAGATGTAGCCTGCCATCGGGTTGATGGATGGCAATTCCGGTATGGGTCACATCCAACCCTTTGATGGAGGTGGCCAAAGCAATAATATCCCCAGAATGGATGAGTTGTTCTTTGCTCGCAATTTGGTCTTGGGGCAGATAGCACAAGGTTTCTTTTGCTAATTCTTGTTCAACGTGTTGCATGGCCTGAAAGTTTTCATCACTGGCCAAAAATGGGTACAGGTTTCGGTGGGTTCCCATAAAATCGATGGGTTTTTCCAATGCCACACCACCAATTTCTGCAGTGATGTCTTTTACCAATCCCTTCTTTTCATTGTTGCGAATCCAATCCGTAAAATAATGTAAACGAGAAGGATACCCATTCATTTCTCCGTTTCTATACCGAATGGTTTCTAAATTTCTGGCAAAAGTGTCAAAATCCGATTCGTGGTTTTTCAACATCAGGCTGAAGGCCATTACATTTTCCACAAAAGTGGTGCAATCCAATCCGCTAAAGTTCACCACTAACGTTTCGGTATCGCCAATTTCCAAGGTTTTTTCAACGTATGGGGTACCCAAAAAGGATTTTCCAACAGTTATGATGGTATCGCCCAAATTAGCCGCTTGGGTTTTTTCCAAAGCAGCCATTTTCGACTCGAAAAGGGGTTTGTCCTTCGGGGAACAACTAATTTGTTGGGCGTTTACCACTGAGACCAGGAAAAGAAGGAGTACTATTGTGTTGATTTTTTTTGGCATTTTTTCTTCAAATAGTGGTTTCTCAAAAATAGGTAGAAATGTCCACAGATGCAGGCTTCAACAAAATCGAGATTCATTATTTCATCATAAGAAAGTATTTTGATCGGTAAAGGGCAAAGTCGGTAGTGTGTATTATTTTTGCTGCTCAAAATAGAAAGCCGTGCAAAAAGGAGTTTTATTGGTCAACTTGGGTTCGCCCGACAGCCCCACTGCAAAAGACGTTAAACCGTACTTGGATGAATTTTTGATGGATGAGCGTGTCATCGATGTGAATCCGGTTTTGAGGAACATTATCGTTAGGGGTATTATTCTGAACACCCGTCCCAAGCGTTCTGCCGAGGCCTATTCCAAAATATGGTGGGAAGAAGGGTCGCCCTTGATCGTCATCTCCAAACGGTTTGCGGATAAAGTGCAAAAACACACCCAATTGCCGGTCGCGCTGGGAATGCGTTATGGTTCCATGACCATTAAGGAAGGGTTGCAAGAATTGAAGGAGAAAGGGGTTGATGAGGTTTTTTTGGTGCCTTTGTACCCGCACTACGCCATGTCTTCCTATGAGACGGTGGTGGTAAAGGCCATGGAAGTTCAGGCGGAATTTTTCCCTGAAATGCAAATGACCACCCTGCCTGCTTTTTACAGCAATCCGGATTTTATAAAGATCCTATCAAAAAGCATAGCCGAAGGTTTAAAGGATTTTGATTACGACCATATCCTCTTTTCGTATCACGGCATCCCGGAACGCCACATTAAAAAGTCGGACCCGACCAAGTCGCACTGCAAATTGGATGGCAAATGCTGCCAAACCAACTCTGTTGCCCATCATACCTGTTACAAGCATCAATGCTTGGATACCACTGAATTGGTAAAAAAAGAACTGGGGCTTCCTGAAGATAAAGTGAGTACTTCCTTCCAATCCCGGTTGGGGAGTGATCCTTGGCTGCAACCTTTCACGGACAAGGAATTTGAACGCTTGGCCCAGGAAGGAATCAAGAAATTGGCGGTGATTACCCCAGCTTTTGTGAGCGATTGTCTGGAAACCTTGGAAGAAATCGCCATGGAAGGCAAACACCAGTTTCAAGAGGCAGGGGGAGAGGATTACATCCATATTTCCTGTTTGAACGACCGTGACGATTGGGCCCAATTGATGGCCGAATGGATCAACACTTGGGAAAAAAGTGGTGTTTTGCCCGAATACCACATTCAATAATACCGGAAAAAGAAAATTGCCTTATGAAAATGGAACACTTGGAGCATCACTTACAAGAAGTACGCGACCAACTGAAAAACCATCCCCTCTATGCCCAACTGGAATCGGTGGATGACATCAAGATTTTTATGGAAAGCCATGTGTATGCCGTTTGGGATTTCATGTCCTTATTGAAGGCGCTACAACAACATTTGACCTGTACCTCCCTTCCTTGGAAACCGGCTTCGGATGCGTCCGTGGCCCGATTTATCAATGAGATCGTATTGGAAGAGGAAAGTGATTTCAATGAGGTGGGTGTGGCCAAAAGCCATTTTGAAATGTACTTGGATGCCATGGAAGAAGTGGAAGCCAATACATCCAAAGTATTACAGGTCATCTCCACATTTACCGATTTGGAGCACATATCCCAACAAATTGAAAACACAGATCTGGACCAAGCGGAAAAGGATTTTTTGCAATTCACTTTTGAGGCCATCAATACCCGACAACCCCATATCATTGCTGCCGCCTTTACCTTCGGAAGGGAAGACTTGATTCCGGATATGTTTTTGGGCATCATTGAGCAATCCGGAGAAAACGGTCTAAGCAAATACGCCAAACTTTCCTATTACCTGAAAAGACATATTGAGCTTGACGGTGACGAACACGGCCCCTTGGCTGTTAAAATGATCAAGGTCCTTTGTGGTTCCGATGAGCAGAAATGGGAGGAAGTCTTCCACTTCAGCAAAAATGCTTTGGAGCGCAGAATCGGACTTTGGGACAGCATCGCCAAAAAACTCACCGAGAACAAGGATAATTTGGTGGATGCGTTGTAGATTTGAGGGAACGGTTAGTTCACGCTAGACTTACACCAAAAGAACAATCCTTGGCATGGCCAAAGTTACCTCTGACGAACTCGGGAAAGAGCCCATCGGAAAATTATTGATCAAACAGGCCGTTCCGGCATCCATCGGTATTTTGGTGATGTCACTGAACGTATTGGTCGATTCCATTTTTGTAGGCAATTGGATAGGTTCCATTGCCATTGCCGCCATCAACGTGGTGTTGCCCGTTTCCTTTTTTATTGCCGCTTTGGGTATGGCCATCGGTATCGGTGGGTCCAGCATCATTTCCAGAGCTTTGGGCGCCAACAACCATGAAAAGGCCTTAAAAACGTTCGGGAACCAGATTACATTAACACTCTTGGTCACAGTGACCATGGTGGCCCTTGGACTGTATTATGTGGACAACCTGATTCCTGCATTTGGAGGGAAAGGGTCCATTTTTGAGCCCGCTAAAATCTATTATACCATCATTTTGTACGGAGTGCCCTTTTTGGCCCTTTGTATGATGGGAAACACGGTGATCCGTGCCGAAGGGAAACCCAAGTTTGCCATGATCGCCATGATCATTCCATCCGTCGGCAACTTGTTGATGGATTACGTTTTCATTTACATTTTTGATTGGGGTATGGAAGGTGCCGCATGGGCCACCACAGTAGGTTATCTATTATGTTTTGGCTACATTCTTTACTTTTTTCTATCCAAAAATTCGGAATTGAAAATAAGTCTGTCCCATTTTGGGTTGGACCCGGCCATTCTTCGTGAAATAAGCTCGTTGGGATTTGTAACCCTTGCAAGACAGGCAGTTACCAGTATCACCTACCTGCTGATGAACAACATCTTGTACAATCTGGGCGGGGAACCCATGGTGGCGGTTTATGCCATTATCGGTCGCATGTTGATGTTTGCCCTATTCCCTGTTTTTGGGGTCACACAAGGCTTTTTGCCCATTGCGGGCTACAACTTTGGAGCTGCTTATTACGACCGCGTCAAGGAATCCATTTACACGGCTATCAAGTATGCCGCATTGGTGGCTACCTTGGTTTTTGTGGTTTTGATGCTTTTCCCAGGCGAGTTGGCCGCCTTGTTCCTGAGTAATCGACCTGGACTATCTCCGGAAGAATTGGCCACCAACCAATTTGTGTTACAGCATACCCCATTTGCCATGCGATTGGTTTTCGCGGCCACGCCCATTATTGCCCTTCAATTGATAGGTGCCGCTTATTTTCAGGCTGTGGGGAAAGCAATTCCAGCCTTATTATTGACCCTGACCCGTCAAGGTTTTTTCTTTATTCCGTTGATTTTGTTGTTGCCCAAGTTTTTCGAAGAAACCGGGGTATGGCTATCGTTTCCCATTGCTGATGTGTTGGCCACGGTGGTCACAGGCATCTATTTGGGAAAAGAGATAAAGAAGGAACTTACCTAAAGATTGGCATTCCCAAAGAATGTGTAATTTGGGTCGCGTAACGGAACAAACATGAAAAAAGCACTTTTTGCCAGTCTGATTGTATTCGCATTGGCCTGTAAAGAAAAACCTGAAGAAAAACCCATGTACACCCTTTTTGTTGGCACCTATACCGATGGCGATAGCGAAGGCATCTATACCTATACCTTTGATTCAGGAACGGGCGAGTTGACCAATAAACAATTGGCAGCTAAATTGACCAATCCTTCCTATTTGGCACTTTCCAAAGACCATAAAAATCTGTATGCCGTTCAAGAAACCGCCGATTTTGATAGTTTGGGTGGCGGGGTTACTGCTTTTACCCTGAATGATGGGGTGTTGAAAATTCAGAATAGCATGGGAACCCAAGGCGAGCATCCGTGTCATGTTTCCCTTTCTGGGGATGGACATTTGGCCGTGGCCAATTACACAGGAGGCAATGTGGCCCTTTTTACATTGAATGCTGATGGTTCATTGGGAGATGCCCCACAAATTATCGATCACAAAGTATTGGACACCACCAAAACCGCCCATGCCCATATGGCCCAATTCACTGCCGATGGATTGATGGTGACCGATTTGGGATTGGACGCCATAAAAAGATATAAAGAAGAAAATGGCGAATTTGTTCCAAGTTCCCAATCCAGTATATCCTTTCCTGATGGTGCAGGTCCACGACATTTCACCTTTGGTGAAGGCGGAAAGATGCTTTATGTGATCAGTGAATTGAACAGCACCATTTCCGTTTTTGAAAATGACATGGCAGGAGATTACCAAGAAATCCAAGTAGTGAAAACCTTGGACCCGAATTATGAAGGAAACAATGCCTGTGCCGACCTTCATATATCCCCCGATGGGAAATTCCTGTATGGTTCCAACAGGGGTGAAAATACCATTGTAATCTTTTCAGTAAATCCTGAAAATGGGACATTGACTTTGGTGGGAAGGGAATCCGTTCAAGGGGATTGGCCCCGTAATTTTTCTATGGATCCCACTGGGGAATTTTTGTTGGTGGCCAATCAAAGGTCAAGCAACATTACTGTTTTTAAAAGAAATGCGGATAGCGGGACATTGACCTTTTTGAACGAGATCGCAATGCCCAATCCAGTGTGTTTGGTTTTTGAGTAATGGTCACACTGTCATTCTGAGCAAAGCGAAGAATCTCAGTATCAGGTAGGAGATACTTGGTCGCCCCTAAGGACTCCTCAGCATGACAAGTAATGGTGAAGGAGAACTACGCCGATTGTCATTCTGAGCGGAGCGAAGAATCCCTTGATTGGTTAGGAGATACTTCGTCGTCCTCAAGGACTCCTCAGTATGACAAAAACGAAGTAAAAGGTTCTCGATACACTTCCCTTCGGGAACCACTCGAACTGACCTGGAGCTACTTTTTGGATAGTAAAACAATCACTCCAATCACGATCAAGCCCAACAGCACCGTGAAGAAAATCTTCCAGAAACTATAAGGTCGAGTTCCTGAAATGTTCCCGTTTTCCCCGTTGATGAAAAAATTGTATTCCTTGCCATTGTACCTGTAGGCACTTACATAAACGGGCAATAAGATGTGTTTAAAGGTTTCTTCGGAAAGATTCATGTTCATGGAGGTTACCCTTTGGGTATCTCCCCCAATATCCTGCATGCACCAACGGGTTGCAATATCGCGGGCCACTTCTTTGGAATGCAGATGTCCTTCGTTCAATGAAATGGTATACTTTTCGGTCACAAAACCGGATAGGTACCCACTATCGAACGGTTGCAATTTTTTCAAATCCCAATAGGCAATCTTGCCCGGAATCCTGCCTGATTTTTGTTTGGAGGCCTTGATCAGGGTATCGTCCACAAAACCCGAAACTTGGCCAGATGCTGGATACCAACGCGTCTTCCGAACCTGTTGGGTCACCATTTTACCATTGGCATTCCTAACCCTTCGCGTTTCATAATAATATTCCCCCCGCTGACCGATGTAGGTGGCATATAGTTGTGCATCAAAGGTCCAATAGGGTAGATAGAGCCCTTTGGTAAATTGAGGATCCAGAGCGGCCTTTTTCAGATTGTTAGGGGCAAACCACAATTGGTTCACCCAGTTCTTAAAAATGCGGAACGATTGGTTTTTATCAATTTGAAACGGTAAAACCGCCCCAGGCAAGATCCAACTTTCCTTGTAGGCATCTTCCACAACCAAAGGTTGGCCACAATACACGCAATGGAGCGATTTGTAATTTTCCTCCACATGTTGGTCGGCACCGCAATTCTTGCAATGCAGCATGGAAATCTCCTCGCTGTGCCTTTGCGACCCCATTTCCTTGAGGTAGGGATACAGCTCCAGTTCCTCAAAACCATTTTCTTTTGGGGCGATGGCCTCTTCATGGCCACAGTACTCACAGGTAATGCTGGTAGTCCCAGGTTTATATGTGAGTTCTGCCCCGCAATTGACGCAGGTCTTTTTGAGTTCTGATTTTTGGATGGTAGGTTCTTCCAATGGCTTATGTTGTCATTCTGAGTGAAACGAAGAATCTCATTCAATTACGATTAATACATAGGAGATGCTTCACCTGTTTCTCGACGACCCCTTCGACTACGCTCAGGGATCATCTCCAAATAACGGTTCAGCATGACATGGTTAAAACTATTCCGTTGGCAATGGCGGTGGCGTATTGCCGCCCAAGAACGATTTCAGTTCTTCCACATCCTTTAAAGAGGTCCAAGCGGCCATGCCCTGTTTCCAGACCAAGCTGTCGCGGTTAACGGTACGGTTGGCAAAAAGGGATTGCAGTTGTTCAAACGTCACGGGTCCTTGCTGAGCGCCGTTCACGGCATAATAGTAAAGCGTTTGCGCAGGCATTGGTGGAGGAACGGCCCCGGCAGCGGGTTGTCCTGTGGCTTGGGGTGCAGCTTGCGTGGCACCGCCCATTAGGTTGCCCATTTGCTGGGCAAGCACAAAGCCCATTCCCATTCCCATTCCGGCACCAGCAGTTCCACCTTCATTTTGGGCAGCGGCTTCGATGGCCTTGGCTGCTTTGAACTTGGCCAATTTGTCCAGATCCAGTTTGTCGATTCGACTGTATTCGAAAATCTCTTTTTTGAGTTCTTCGGGCATGGAGACGTTCTCAATATAGAATTTCTCCAAGGAGATTCCCACTGTTTGAAATTCGGGGGCCATCACTTCGCGACAGGTATCGGAAAGTTCGGTGGTGTTGGCAGCGTATAATTCAATAGGAAGATTGGCCTTTCCCACAGTATCCGTAAAGCGGGTGGCGATCAAACTTTTTAAGTGCTCGTTTATCTCGAAATTGGTAAAGTTGCTATCAGTGCCCACTATATCCTTGATGAACTTGCCGGCATCAGCAATTTTATAAGCGTATGTGCCGAAGGCCCTGATCTCTACCAGTCCAAAACGGTCGTCGCTTAATGTAATGGGACTTTTGGTGCCCCATTTCTCATCGGTGAACAAATGGGTGTTTACAAAGTATACTTCTGCTTTAAAAGGAGAGTTGAAACCGTATTTCCATCCTTTCAACGTGGCCAAAATGGGCAGGTTTTGGGTGGTGAGGTCATACGTACCGGGGGTGAACACATCGGCGAGTTGTCCTTCGTTGATGAAAACGGCAGTCTGCCCTTCACGGACAATCAGTTTTGCCCCGTTCTTGATTTCGTTCTGGTAGCGCTCAAACCGATACGCGATGGTGTCGTCGGTGTAGTCGAGCCACTCAATAATATCAATAAACTCGTTACTGAGTTTTTCCTTGATTTTTCCAAAAATATCCATGGTCTAGTGTTTTAATTTAGTGGGTTCCGTCAAGCTGAACTCGTTTCAGCTTCTTCTTTTTAAATGTCTTAAATTTTTGTGTGACCCTGAAATAAATTCAGGGTGACGATATTATTATTTTATTTGAATCCTTGTAATGTATTTAAAATTAAAAAAAGTGTGGAAGGTTTCCGTTAGGTTAGTGTGAAAAGAAGGGAGATTGTTACAATTAAAGTTCTAAATAGTGAGTTCTTTTGCAATCATCTCTGCTTGTTTCAATACTGTTTCTGTTGCTAGTTTTTGCATGTCCGGTGGATAACCGTACTGTCTCAAGGTCCGTTTGATGATAACTTTGAGTTTCGCCCGAACACTTTCTTTGATGGTCCAGTCGATTGATGCATTCTGTTTTACCCGCTCGGTCAAAATAATGGCAAGCTCTCTTAACTTGTCCTGTTGCATTAGTTGCTTTGCAGAATCGTTGTTTGCTACTGCGGTGTAGAAAGCGTACTCAAAGTCAGAAAGTCCCAATTTCTTTGCCTCATTGTCCATGTTCACGATTTCCTTGCTCAACTTGATGAGTTCGTCCATCACTTCGGCAGCGGTCAAAATCTTATTGTGGTATTTCTTGATGGAATCCTCCAACATTTCTTTGAGCGACTTACTCTTTACTAAATTCTTTTTGGAACGTGCTTTTATCTCATCATTGAGTAACTTCTTCAAAACTTCCAATGCAACATTCTTATGCTGCATACCTTTAAGTTCCATCAAGAAGTCTTCTGATAGTATCGAAATGTCCGGTTTCTTGATACCCGCAGCATCAAAAACATCGATTACTTGTTCAGAAACTAAGGCCTGATCTATAACTTGGCGTATGGTTGTTTCAATTTCCTCATCGGTCCTACCTGAATCAGTGCTGTCAAATTTTGCCAATCTAGCTTTTACTGCTTGGAAAAAAGAAACTTCATCCTTCACATCCATTGCTTGTTCATGTGGAATGGCAATAGCAAAAACTCTTGAAAGAGCGGTGACTTCATTGATGTACCTTTTCTTACCATCTTCTAGACCAAGAATATATTCTTCAGCTGCTAGAATCATGGATAGTTTTTGGCCCGTGTCCGCTTGAAAATAATCTTCATAGGGGAAGCCATTGAACATCTGCGATACAACTTCCAGCTTCTCCAACATCAATTCAACTGCTTGGGCTTGGGCAATAGTTGGGTCACCTTTTCCACCAGCATCAGAGTAGAATGACAAAGCCCTTTTCAAATCGGAAGCAATACCCAAATAATCCACTACCAAACCACCGGGTTTGTCCTTGTAGACACGATTTACCCTCGCAATGGCTTGCATTAGGTTATGGCCTTTCATGGGTTTGTCGATGTAAAGCGTGTGCATACTTGGAGCGTCAAAACCTGTGAGCCACATATCCCGTACGATGACTAGTTTCAATTCATCATCCGGGTCTTTCATTCGGTCAGCAAGCATTCTTCTTTGTTGCTTGGTTGTATGATGCTTGGCGATTTTCGGTCCATCCGAAGATGATGAAGTCATTACCACTTTAATCACGCCTTTGTCCAAATCGTCTGAATGCCACTCTGGTTTTAGCTTGATGATTTCGGCATACAAATCAGCGGCAATCCTTCTGGACATAGCCACAATCATTCCTTTGCCTTCGAATACTTCTTGGCGTTGGCCAAAATGCTGAATGATATCGTTAGCTACATTCTTGATACGGTTTTCACTGCCAATTAAGGCTTCCAACTGTGTCCATTTTGCTTTGGCTTTTTGGGTTTCAGTGAGTTCTTCTCCGTCCAACTCGTCATCCAGTTCTTCTACCAGTTTTTTGCCTTCTTCGCTTAGGTTCACTTTTGCTAAACGGCTCTCGTAATATATGCGAACGGTTGCACCGTCTTCTACAGCTTGGGCAATGTCATAGACATCAATGTAGTTTCCAAAAACGGCAGGGGTGTTTACATCTGTGCTTTCAATAGGTGTTCCTGTAAAACCAATATAGGTGGCATTGGGCAAAGCATCACGCATGTACTTGGCAAATCCATACACGGTTTTCTTACCAATGACATTGCCATGCTCGTCTTTGTCATCAACTGTTTTGGCCTTGAAACCGTATTGTGTCCGGTGAGCCTCATCAGCAATGACCACAATGTTTTCCCTTTCGGAAAGGGTTTCATACACATTGCCTTCTTCGGGTGAAAACTTTTGAATAGTGGTAAAAATGACACCGCCGGAAGCTACTTTGAGTTTTTCTTTTAGGTCGCTTCGGTTTTCTACTTGTTTGGGCTCTTGTCTCAGCAATTGGGTGGAAGCGGCAAAGGTATCAAAGAGTTGGTCATCCAAGTCGTTACGGTCGGTGATGACCACAACAGTAGGATTGTCCAAAGCCAAAACGATTTTACCCGTGAAAAATACCATGGAAAGGGACTTGCCACTTCCTTGGGTATGCCAAACCACACCACCTTTTCGGTCGCCTTTGGGTTGAGATTTCACACCCGATACACCATAGTTTTCGGGTGATTCCATTACAAAATTCCCCTCCTGAGGAGGGGTGTCCGTTAGGGCGGGGTGGTTTTTTAGGGACTCAATGGTATGGTCTAGCTTGTTTAATACATCAACTGCTGGTATCCTGATTACTGTAAGGCCTAGACTTTGTAGAAAACTATCTCTATCCGCATCATATTCTTGTTGAAAATCGTGGATTGCTCCATCTATCTCAATGACGACCTGACAGTTTCCACAGTAGAAATCAACAATGTAATTGCCTATAATTTTTTGTCGATCGAAGTCATAACCCTTGAACTGCTTGTTTTTTACTTGATTCCAAAAGAGTACTTCAGGAAGGTTTCCCGCTTTGCGAAGTTCGCGTGCCCGTTCTTTGAGTTTTGGATTGTAAGGAAGGGAGAAGTAGTTTTTAGAGGCTCTGGTGATTTCTTTGATTCGTGGGTTTGGGACCACCCCGGTCTTCGACCACCCCTCCTCAGGAGGGGAATTGTAACCTGTGGCTCTCATGGCAGATTCCACTGCACGGTTTACGGCATAGTACTGATGATATGCCGCTAATTTCTTGACCGTTGAAATAGTGGTTATGCCTGTTTGGGCATCTTCTTTTTTTGATTTTTCAAAAACAATAAAGTGCCTGACCAAATCCAATAAAGTTCCTTTGTTCAGCATGCCATTAATGAGCGTTTCCATTTGGCTCACAAGGTGGGATGCTTCTTCTTTGCCATCTGCCGATTTCCAGGCCATAAAACGGCTCATGCCGGATGATAGTGTCCCTGCTCGGGCTTCCAATCCATCTGAGATGACACAAAATGCATTGTATGCAAACAGGTTTGGAATGGTGGCCTTGTAGGTTTCTATTTGCCGAAATGCTGATTTGATGGTCGCATTTTCATCTGCCGCATTTTTGAGTTCAATAACCACCAAAGGAATACCGTTGACAAAAAGAATGATATCCGGGCGCTTATTGACGCCATTCTCGATCACCGTAAATTGGTTGGCAACTATAAAATCGTTGTTTTTGGGTGAATTGAAGTCGATTAGCCAAACCAAATCGCCTCTTTGCTGCCCATCTTTTTGATAACTGACTTTAATACCTTCCGTCAAAAGCCGATGGAAACTTTCATTGTTGGTCAATAGCTCGGGTGAATGTATGCGTTGGATTTCTTTAATGGCTTCTTCTTGTGCAGCTGGGGGAATGGTTGGGTTGATTCTTCGCACTGCTTCTGCCATGCGATGGGTGAGCAGGATTTCTTCGTAGGAACTACGCTCTGGATTTTCGCCGTCATAGGCAATGCTTGGGGCATAAATGTACTCATAGCCCAAATGCTCCAATAATTTGATGGCAAAACCTTCTATGCTATGTTCGGTTATTCTACTCAAACTTACTCTAATTCTACAGGTTCAATAAACTGTCTGCCCTTTGAGGGATGCAACAGTTTTTTATGATGTAAGCGCCCAATAATGATGGCAGGATGAGTATTGAATTTTTCAGCAAATTCCAAGACATCATTCTCAGTTAGTGAAGATTGTTGTAGTATTTCTTCTTCTTGTTCATCTGAAAGAGTCCATTTGATCGCAAAATTGTTTGCTTCTTCTTCCTTTTCTAGGTCTTTATCTGAATAATCAACGTCTTCTAAAAAAATATCCTTTTTTCCATGTAGCAAAATATGCCCAGCTTCATGAAAAAAGGTAAACCAAAAACTATCATTTCGTTTGTATCTACCTGTTAATTGAATCAGTGGCGTATCATTCAGCCAGCGGGTGCTTCCATTTATAGGCGCTTTGTTGATACAAGGGGTATGCACCACTTTAACTCCAGCTTCCAAGCATAGTGCTTGAAGTTGTTTGAAGAAATTTTCAGGGTGCTTGGCCATTATACTTTTTACTTCGGGTAGGGCAGCTTTGAAGGCTTTATCGCTGTAAGGTTTAGTGGGCAATTCAGATGCCTGTAGCTCACCTTTTCGCAACCATGCGGAAATAGCATAAGGTTCTTTGGTATGTGCCAACGAAATACGGAATGCAACCTTTAATTGCTGATTGAAATAGTAATCTTCCCAGGCATTATGATTGCTGATGCTGAAAAATGCCAACAACGCTGAAGTTTTTTCTTCAATGGTGGTTTTTCTAGATATCCATCCTTTTTTAACCATATCGGCAAAAGGGAATAATTTTGCCCATTCCGTGGACTCGGTCAGTAATTCCTGACGCTCTTCACGGGCAACGTATTCATCATGGTTACGCTGCATATTCAGCCAAAAGTGAGCAGGGATTTTCAGGACATGTTCAAACTGTACCGCCATTTCGGGAGTGATGCTACTTTTGCCTTTTAGTATGGCAATTACCGTTTTTTCAGGCTTTCCTGTACGGATAGCAAACTCCTTAGGACCCATACCCAATTCCTCTAACTTTTCTGCAAGGGTTTCGCCGGGATGAAAAGCTATTTGCGGATGATATTGATTCTTTTTAGTTGCCATGTTGCTCTGTGTTCGCTTTGTTTCTTATTTACCGTGGTAATTGGTAATCTCTATGATTTCCACTCCTTTGATTTGAAGCCAGATATATTTGCCGTTTTCATCTGTAGGAATGGGTTGTTCGTGTGGTTCAAATACCAGCCTGTACGGTTGGTCAAGGTCGCAAGCCCACTGTTCTTTGCGGTCGCCTGTGAGTTCGTGGTAATGCCCGGGCAAGTAGCGAACATCTTCAAGGGTAAGCGCGTTGCGAAGGTCTCCAAGACGTTTGTTGTAGAGCTTTGCACGAATTTGCCCCATTTGCTTTCGGCACTTCTTAAAGTCGTTCGCCAGTTTTTCCAGCTTACTATCATCAAAGGTTATTTCCACTGCAAAGGTATATATTTTTTAATTTACATCAAATGTAAGTCAAAATCATTTATCCGGAAACCCTTACCTCCCCACTCATCAACTTGGGCAGCAGCGTATCGCGCAGGGCGGTAAGAGTACGGATTTGGGTTTGGTTTGATTTGATTTTTCCATAAAATTCTGAAACTACTCCATCGAATTTCTCCAATAAATCATCCGGGGGTATTTCGATTGGCATGTTGTTAAGAACAGCCGTCGTCATGCTGGGCACAGCTGAACCGACATTCATGGACCCTAAATCTTTCTGCTTGATAAATTGATAAATAAACTTAGCAATGTGCTTTCTTTTCATAATCGTATAGAACATGGTATCCACTGTCCAGAAAGCTTCATTCACATACATCACGTTATTCAAAGTGCCTTTTCGTGGAATTAATACTGATTCTCCTTCAAATAGCAGTTTGTCAACCGCACGCATAAAACCACCTGAACCATAAACAGGGATATTTCCATCTGATAGTTTTTTATGGTCCTTGCCATATTTCACATCTACTAAATCCCCCAAAACACCTTCTTCCCAATCCTCATTCGCTTCCTCCACAAACCAATGCCGAAACAGCGTCTCCGCCAGTTGCTCCAGGGTTTGGTTTTGGCGGTGCAGCAGGTCTATTTTGTCGTCTAAGCTGGAAAGGACTTCTGATATTGAGCATTGTTCAGATAAACTCGGTAATAAAATTTCAAAACTTCCTAACTGTTTTGCATTTGCTCCAGGCTGTGCTGAACCTCCAGCAATTGCATCCACATAATCGCTCCAGCTTTGGGAACGAAGTAGTTGGCCGATAAAAAAGGGGTCTGCTAAATTTTTATCAATTTGATATCGAATCAAATAGGATGCATAAACCACTTCCTTCGGGTCATTCTCCTTGATTGTATAATTTGCCCCTGTAGTAGCCCCAGTTCTTGCAATTACTATGTCCCCTGGCAATAATTGATATTTCTTGAAATTTTCTTTTGTAATTGGACAATATGGAACTGAATCCCAATTCAACCTTCCATTTGCTATGTCAGTGATGCGAAGGAACTTTGGTCCGACCTTTTCCTGTTTAGCACTTTCGGTATATCCATAGGAAATATCAGAGCATAGTTCAGCCAATGTTGTTTCCTTCCACTCACTCATCAATCTTTACTTTTTGAAGGTTAACGGCAATACGTTCATTGAGTTCGGCTTCTTCTTTGAGTTGGGCTTCAAACTCAGCTTTTAGGCTGGTAAAGCGTTCGGCAAAGTCAAAGTCCTCCTCTTCCTCCGCTAAGCCCACATAGCGGCCGGGTGTGAGTACATAGTCCAGTTCGGCTACCCGCTCTTTGGTGGCAGAAGCACAGAAGCCCTTTATATCTTCATAACCACCCCGCCCTTCGGACATCCCTCCATCGGAGGGGAATTTGTTGCGCCAGTTGTGGTAGGTGTTGGCAATGGTTTGTATGTCTTCCTCAGAAAGTACTTTGGTTCTACGGTTGATCAAGTGCCCCAAATTGCGGGCATCAATAAAGAGAATCTCTCCTGTACGGTTTCTTTGACCACCCCGTCCTACGGACACCCCTCCGGAAGAGGGGAATTTTCCAGTTTTGTCACGGCTCATAAACCAAAGTGAAGCAGGGATTTGGGTGTTCAAAAACAACTTGGCCGGTAGGTTTACAATACAATCGATCAAGTCTGCTTCTATCAGTGCTGCCCTAATGTCGCCTTCCCCTCCACTTTTGGATGTCAAGGCCCCTTTGGCCAATATAAAACCTGCTTGTCCACTTGGTGCCAAGTGGTACAGGAAATGTTGGATCCAAGCGTAATTGGCATTACCTGTGGGAGGTACACCATATTTCCAACGGCCATCGGTGCGTAACAGATCACCGCTCCAGTCACTCACATTAAACGGTGGGTTGGCAATGATGTAATCGGCTTTTAGGTCTTTGTGGGCATCATTCAAGAACGAGCCTTCATTGTTCCACTTTACCTGCGAGCTATCAATGCCCCTGATGGCCAAGTTCATTTTGGCCAATCGCCAAGTGGTTTGGTTGCTTTCCTGCCCGTAAATGGAAATATCATTGATTTTCCCTTGGTGGCTGGTCACAAACTCCTCCGACTGCACAAACATTCCACCCGAGCCACAGCAAGGGTCAAAAACTCGGCCTTTGTAAGGTTCTAGCATTTCAACCAAGAGTTCAACAACACTTCTTGGCGTATAGAACTGTCCGCCCTTTTTACCTTCAGCCAGGGCAAACTCCCCAAGGAAGTATTCAAATACGTGTCCGAGGACATCCGCACTTCGGGCTTTGGCATCACCTAACGCAATGTTTCCAATCAAGTCAATCAGTTCTCCCAAACTGGTTGGATCTAGATTTTGGCGGGCATATACTTTGGGCAGTACTCCTTTTAGAGATGCATTTTCACGCTCTATGGCATCCATGGATTCATCAATGGACTTTCCTATCGTGGGATGCTTCGCATGACTTTGAATAAAACGCCATCTGGCCGATGGAGGAACAAAAAATACATTTTCAGCCTTGTACTCGTCTTTATCCTCGGGATCAGCCCCGGCATATTCTCCTTTACCGGATTTGAGTTTGTCGTAAAGCTCTTCAAACGCATCCGAGATGTATTTCAAGAAAATCAGTCCAAGAACAATGTGTTTGTATTCCGCAGCATCAATGTTTTTTCTCAGCTTGTCGGCTGCTTTCCATAGTTGTTTTTCCAAGGGTTCCTCAGAGATAGTTTTGGCCATTTAGTTGTCTAATTAAATTTTTGGGGAGTTGGTAAAAGATTACCAATTTAACCATTCTACACTAAAGAAAAAACAGAAACCCGTAACCGGAAAAAATTCCAATGGTGATTAGGGATTTACTCTAAAACGGCTATGAAGTTTTGATAGCAAAACAATGGGAAATGCCCAAAATTGGGCTATTCCTCCAATTTCCCCGCCTCCTTCAACATTTCCAACACTTTTTCCTTGGGGAGCGCCTCGATTTTGTGCCCATCCCGTCCGGTCAGGGTCTCGCCAGCAAAAAGCGAATTGAGAATGGCTTCCTCCGTGGCCTCGATGGTGGCCAAAAACAAGGGAGTCATGGCTTCATTGCGTAAAGTTGGTACGGCCTGAATCGGGTTTTCACTTTCATAGGGAATGCGGCATTCCTCGGCAGTAGAAACGACTATCACGTAATCACCACTTCCGTTGCTCGCAATGCCTCCGGTTCGAGCTAGGCCCAGCATCGCCCTTTTGGCCAAGCGTTCCAGGTTTCGGGCATCCAAAGGCGCATCGGTCAATACTACCATCATACAGGAACCATCAGAGGAATATTTAAAACTGTTGGAATAATGTCCCGATTTTTTACCGACTTCTACACCGGCCACTTGCAACACGCCACCAAAATTGGTCTGCACCAATACACCCACGGTATAGCCTCCGGATTGTTTCGGCAATACTCGCGAAGAAGTTCCAATCCCTCCCTTATAACCAAAACAAACGGTACCTGTTCCTGCACCTACGTTGCCTTCGACAACAGGTCCCGTACTTGCATTTTGAATGGCTTGCAGCACATCAGTTTCTTTGACATGTCGTCCCCGAATATCGTTGAGGTAGCCATCGTTGGTCTCTCCCACCACAGCATTTACGGAACGGACTTCTTCATTCCCAGATTGGTTTAAGGTATATCCAATCACGGCATTGACGGCCGTGGGGACACTCAAGGTATTGGTGAGGATGATAGGTGTTTCCAGATTCCCCAATTCCTTCACCTGGGTATAACCGGCCAACTTACCAAATCCGTTGCCCACATAAATGGCCGCAGGCACTTTTTCTTGAAAGATGTTTCCCGAATGCGGAAGTATGGCGGTTACCCCTGTTCTGATGGCATCGCCCTCGATCAAAGTTGTATGGCCCACCTGAACGCCAGGAACATCGGTAATGGCATTGTAGGTTCCGGGATGGAGCACCCCAATGGCAACTCCGTAATCTCTAAGTCGGTTTTGTGACATGGTGAACAATGGAAATAGAATCAGAAAAATAAGAAATAAGCTATGGTGTTTTCTTTTCATTTGGGTTGATGGCATATAGCATCCAATTTAACCATTCTCCATCAAAAAGGAAACCCCAAAAGTCGATGGCATTAAAAAAGAAAGGGGCCTAGGCCCCTATAATTATTTTGTGAAAGGTACTTTGGTTACTCCACTTTACACGAAGTATCCGCGATGATCTTCCACGATCCGTCAATTTTTTTAAGCACCAACATAAAAATGCCTTGGATATCGCCCACCGGTCTGGTCAAATGGTATTCTCCCATGACGGTATAGGCATCATCAGTTATTTTGGAAATGTCATTTAGGACGAATTCCAAATGGCCAAAATGCTCTTGGGTCGGGTAGCTTTTTTGGTATCGTTCCAAGGTGCTTTGCCAACCTTTTACCACCCCGGAACTGCCATAAAAGGTCAGTTCTTCGGATTTCCAATAGGTCTCCATGAACAATTCAATATCATAATTGTTCCAAGCTGTTTGCTGGGTGGCAAGCACTTGCTCAATAGCGGCCCTTTCCTCTTGTTCTTTCGAAGTCTGGGCAACGCAAAATAAGGGCAGAACAAGTAGAAGAAACAGCGCTTTTTTCATTTCAAAAACTTTTAAAACTTGCGGTAATCCCCAGCCAAATATTGGTTGGCCTTTTCTTCTTTGAACTTAGCGGTCTCCGCATCCCAATGCAACGTTTCACCTGGGAAACGACCTGCAATGGTACCCAAAAGAATGGTCTCGGTCAACCGTGCCGCATAATCGAACGGGGCAGTAGTCTCTCCCTTGCCCAAACAGGCATCCACAAATTGGTGGTAATGCTTTGGACCTTCGGTTTCGTAGTTTCGGATGGGCTCACCCAGATTGTGTTCCTTGGAAACTTTGGCTATCTCTTTAGAAATGTCCACGTACTTGCCTTTTCTGATTTTCTTGGGCAATTGCATGAAGTGGGGAAGCAACAACCTTCCTTTTTCACCAACGAACATGGCCCCTTGATCGGGAAGTTCATTTTCGGCAGCAATCTTGGCATCCAACGACATTTTATCCTTCATACTTTCCTCTTTGGAAACTGTACCGTCTTTGCCCATGGTCATACCAGGTAATAATAAATCTTCGCTCAATGCAGGAGCCCCAGGCCCGTCATACCAGACCCATTTTAAGGTTTCGGTGGTATAGGGTGTTTGCGGGAATTCATAGGTCACCGTATTGTGTTCCGGATATCCGAAACCGTTGGTAGGGCGGCATTCCGTTGTGATGGTTCGAGGAACATCCAATTGCAAAGCATTGTAAGGCGTATCGAAAATATGGACACCCATATCGCCCAAGGTACCACAACCGTAATCCATCAATTTTCTCCAATTGCCGGGGTGGTACATGCCATCTTTATAAGGTCTTTCCTTGGAAGTGCCCAACCAAAGGTTCCAATCCAATTGGGTAGGAACCGGGTCTTCCCCTTGTGGAAGCGGGCCATCATACCCCCAGTTTTTAGGCGACCAAGCATGTACGGTATGTACTTTGCCTATGATGCCGGATTGAATCAGCAACGTGGCCAGTTTGTAATCGTAAAAGGAATGCACTTGGATCCCCATTTGGGTGACCAATCCTTTATCAGCGGCCATTTTTTTCATAGCGCGTGACTCGGAAACGTAATGGGTCAATGGTTTTTGACAGTATACGGGTTTGTTCATTTCCATGGCCATCATGGAGGCTGGTGCATGGGTATGGTCTGGGGTTGAAACGATCACGGCATCGATTTCATCTCCCATTTCTTCCAACATGGAGCGATAATCAAAAAAGATGCGGGCCTTGGGGTGTAGTTTATGTGCGGCGGCAAGGTTGATGGCGTCCACATCGCAGAGGGCCACTACATCCACAGAGGCATGGGAAGATATGGCCTTGAGGTCCTCGCCTCCCATATTCCCGACACCGATATGGGCCGTACGTAATCTATCGATGTTCATGGAGCCTTTTAAAAAGGAAGGCGCCAACATGATGCCCAATGCACCAACACTACTTTTTTTAATGAATTCGCGTTTGTTCATGTTCGTTTAGTATGTTATAATTTTTTGATTTTGATATTTCGGAACCAGATAGGACTGGAATGGTCCTGCAAGGCAATATAGCCCGTTTTGAATTTGCCATAATCCGGGGCGTTGTCCCATTTTCCGGAAGCCTTTTTGGTATTCCATTCCTCGGACCAGGGTACAAATTCCAATAATTTTTTGCCGTTGAGCCAATGCTCCACCTTTTCAGGGGTAAACACGATCTTGGTGGTGTTCCATTCCATGACAGGGTTCAGCTGCTTTTGCGATTCATCTGCCACATGCATGGCGTAATCGGCACCGGTTTTCTGCCAATCCTGGAGCAACTCCGGATGCTTGGCACCAAATTGGGAGTTGTACCCCACCAGATCATGGATGTTGGCATAGTTCTCGTCATCAATCAACTGATATTCGGGAGCCACAACAGGAGGTCCGTTATAACCTTCCTTAACATGGTAAAAAATGCCGCTATTGCCTCCTTCTGGTATTTTCCATTCAAGGTATAGTTCAAAATTTTCGAACTCCTCGGCACCGTAAATAATATCCTTTCCACCGGTGTAATTTTGCTCCATACCCAATTCGGTATCAAAAGTCAGGGAGCTGTCCTTTATGGTCCATCCGGGAGGTAATGAATCCATGTTGTACCCGCGCCAACCTTCTAAACTGCTGCCATCAAAAAGCATGATCCATTCGGACTCTATTTCAGTATTGGTGTCAGTGGTTTCAGGTTCATCCGTGGGTTTGGATTGATTCTTACATGCGAGAACAAGTAAAAAAAGAAGGGAAAGCTTTAAAATTTTAGACATGGTTTAGTTGTTGGTATTTATTCCGATGGGTTAAAGTACAAAATATTGATTAACTTTTTTTGCACCATTTTCATTACATTTAAGCCTGACTAACTCAACACTTTAAAAATGAAGACTTGCTTTTTCAGGATTAGCTTGCTTATGCTGGCTAGTACCTTGTTCATTACCCCGATCCATTCCCAAAGAAATAAGAAAAGCCAAAGTGCTCCCGAATATCCGGAAGCCTTGTATTCCAGCTTGGAGTACCGATTGATTGGACCCTTCCGTGGGGGTCGTTCCGGTACGGTGGCAGGAGTGGAAGGCGAACCCAACCTATTCTATTTTGGTGCAACCGGAGGAGGTGTTTGGAGGACCACTGATGGCGGAACCACTTGGGAGAATATTTCTGACGGATTTTTTGGAGGCAGTATCGGTGTCGTTGAAGTTGCAAAGAGTGATCATAACGTAATTTATGTAGGTGGAGGTGAACAAACCGTTCGTGGTAATGTTTCTTCAGGTTATGGAGCATACAAAAGCGAGGATGCCGGAAAAACATGGCAAACCATCGGCTTGGAAAACAGCCGACACATCTCTCGAATGAGGATTCACCCAACCGATTATAATACCGTTTATGCCGCTGTCATGGGCAACCTGTATAAACCTACCCAAGATCGTGGGGTATACAAGACTACCGATGGAGGTAAAACTTGGAAGAAAGTACTTTATGCCAACGATTTGGCAGGTGCCGTGGATTTGATTTTTGATCCCAATAACCCAAGAATTTTATATGCCTCTACATGGAGGGTGCAACGTACTCCTTATAGTTTAAGTAGTGGAGGTGAAGGTTCTGCCCTTTGGAAAAGTACCGATAGTGGCGAAACCTGGACCGAAATCTCTAAAAACGAAGGCTTCCCAACGGATACATTGGGAATCATTGGAGTGACCGTTTCTCCCAAAAACAGCAACCGTGTTTGGGCCATGGTAGAGAACAAGGACAAAGGTGGTCTGTACCGTTCAGACGATGGCGGTAACAAATGGACGCTTGTCAATAGTGATAGAAGCCTAAGGCAGAGGGCGTGGTATTACACTAGGGTCTATGCCGATACCCAAGATGAGAATGTGGTATATGTGCTCAATGTAAACTACCATAAAAGTACGGATGGAGGTAAAACATTTGAATCTTCCAATGCGCCACATGGGGATCACCACGATCTTTGGATAGCCCCAGAGGATTCCAAACGTATGATCATGGCGGACGATGGGGGTGCCCAAGTAAGTTATGATGGCGGTGAATCCTGGAGTACAATGGACAACCAACCTACGGCACAGTTTTATAGGGTGACCACGGATAATGCTTTCCCTTACAGAATCTATGTGGCTCAGCAGGATAATTCCACTTTGAGGATCAAACACAGGAGCGATGGTTTTTCAATAGGTGAAGGTGATTGGGAAGAAACCGCTGGTGGTGAGTCGGCCCATATTGCGGTAGATCCTGCAAATGATGAAATTGTTTATGGTGGTAGCTACGATGGCTTTTTGGTGCGTGTTAACCATGCAAAAAATACCGTTAGGGGAGTAAATGTTTGGCCGGATAACCCTATGGGTTATGGAGCCGAAGGGATGAAGTATCGCTTTCAGTGGAACTTCCCCATCATGTTCAGCAAGCATGATCCCAAAAAACTGTATACCTTCTCCAACCATGTCCACATGACCACGAACGAAGGTCAGAGTTGGGAATTGTTGAGCGGTGACCTTACCAGAAACGATCCAACTAAATTAGGTTCCAGTGGTGGACCCATCACTCAGGACAACACCAGTGTGGAATATTACTGTACTATTTTCGCGGCCAATGAAAGCCCTTTAAAAGAAGGGTTACTTTGGGTAGGTAGTGATGACGGTTTGATCCATGTAAGCAAGGATGGCGGCAAAACTTGGGAGTACGTAACCCCGTCCATCATGCCCGAATGGAACATGGTCAACAGCATAGAACCTTCCGCTTTTGATGAAGGTACTTGTTATGTAGCCGCTACGCGATACAAATTGGGAGATTTTAAACCCTATTTGTACAAAACCACTGATTACGGGAAAACCTGGTCGTTGATCACCAACGGAATCGAGGATGAACATTTTACCCGTGTGGTGCGTGAAGATCCAAAACGCAAAGGCTTACTGTATGCCGGAACCGAAACCGGAATGTATATTTCCTTTAATGATGGGGCCAAATGGGAGAAATTCCAAATGAACCTTCCCATAGTTCCCATTACCGATTTGACCATAAAAGATGACAACCTGATCGTGGCTACCCAAGGAAGAAGCCTTTGGATCATTGACGATCTTACCGTACTTCACCAATTGAATGACGCCAAGAAAACGGCCAGCACCATCTTGTACAAACCAAGGGAGAGTTACCGAACTAAAGGAAATACGGCTAGAAGACCATCCAAGACCGAAGGAACAAACTTGGCCAACGGAGTGATCACCCATTTCTACTTAAAGGATTTTGCAGAAAAGGATAGTGTGGCTTTGACCTACACCAGCATGTCCGGGGATACCTTGGCAACCTACAGCACCTATTCCAAAGAGAAGGATAAAAAATTGGAGGTCAAAAAAGGAGGGAACACCCATGTTTGGGACACCCGTGGAAAAAGCGCCGAACGTTTGGACGGAATGATTCTTTGGTGGGCTAACCTAAGCGGTCCAAAAGCCGTTCCAGGGTCGTACAAAGTCCATTTAAATGTAAAAGGTACTACTCAAACCCAAGAATTCAAGATCCTTCCTGATCCAAGGGCAGAGGTTTCCGTTGCTGATATGCAAAAGCAGTACGATTTCATTTCCGAAATAAACGAGACCATTGACTTGGCACATCAATCCATCAAAAAGATCAGGAACATCAACAAAAAATTGGATGAGTTCGTTGCCAAATACAAAGACAATGATGCTACAAAAGATGTGGTGGCAAAAGTAAAGACCATGAAGGAAAAATTCGGGACCATAGAAAAGGAATTGTACCAGACCCAAAACCGAAGCGGACAAGATCCGTTGAACTTCCCCATTCGATTGACCAACAAATTGGGTCACTTGAACAGCTTGGTTTCCATGGACGATTTTCCTCCAACGGAACAGGACATTGTTGTAAAAGAGGAATTGTCAGCTGGCATAAAAACCCAATTGGCCGATTTTGATAAACTGGTTGATGATGAGGTTGAAGCTTTCAATGCTGAGTTCAACAAGCTCAAACTGGATTATTTGAGCATAGAGGATTAAATTTCAAAACCCCTTGCCCAACGGTAAGGGGTTATTTTTTTAGAACACAAACAGATCTGAAGAATGAAAAAGTCAATCTTGATTTTGGGACTATTGTCCTGTACACTGGCAATGTCCCAGTCCGCGAACGAGTATTTCTCATCCATGAAATTTCGGAACATAGGACCGTTCCGGGGAGGGCGTTCCGTTACTGCAAGCGGTGTGGTGGGCGACCCGATGACGTATTACATGGGAACCACCGGTGGTGGACTTTGGAAGACCACCAATGCTGGTAGCAGATGGGACAATATTTCCGATGGGTTCTTTGAAATGGGTTCCGTAGGGGCCGTTTCCGTTTCGGAATCCAACCCAAACATCGTGTATTGCGGTATGGGGGAACATGCTCCACGTGGGGTCATGACTTCCTATGGTGATGGGGTATATCGATCTAACGATGCAGGCAAAACCTGGATAAAATTAGGTTTGGAACAGACCCAGCATATTTCGCGGATCATCATCCATCCCACCAATCCGGATATTGTTTATGTGGCAGCACAAGGTGCCTTGTTTGCCCCTAACAAGGAGCGAGGCATATACCGTTCCATGGACGGTGGGAAAACCTGGAAAAACATTCTTTTTGTGAATGAAAGCACCGGGGCTGTGGAGCTTTCCATGGATGCCAACAACTCTTTGACCCTCTATGCAGCCATGTGGGAATACCAACGTAAACCCAATTTTGTGATGAGTGGTGGACCAGGAAGTGGACTTTACAAAAGTACCGATGGGGGAGATACTTGGACGGAATTGACCGAAGGCCTTCCCGAAGAAAAAGGGAAAATGGGAATTGCGGTGAGTCCAGCCAATTCGGATAAGGTGTATGCGATTATCGAGAGTGATTCCAATCAGGATAAAGGCGGTCTGTTCGTTTCCAATGATGCAGGTAAGAGCTGGAGCATGGTCAGCGGGGATAACCGTTTGGTGCAACGCGCCTGGTATTATATTGAAGTATTTGCCGATCCCAATAACGAGAATACTGTTTATGTGCTCAGTGCTGAAATGTTCCGATCGGAAGACGGCGGTAAAACCTGGGAATCCATTTCGGTACCCCATGGTGATACCCATAACCTTTGGATCAACCCCAATGACTCCAAAAACATGGTTATGGCAGATGACGGTGGGGCTACCATTACGTATGACTATGGAAAAAACTGGACCCTGCCCTACAATATGCCCACCGCACAGTTCTATCGCATCAACACGGACAATCTTTTTCCATATAACATCTATGGAGGGCAACAGGACAATACTTCGGTGAAGATTGCAAGTCTTTCCGTAGGTCGATGGAGTATCAACCAAGAGGATTGGCATTATTCCGCCGGTGGCGAAAGTGCATTTTTGGCCTTTGACCCTGATAATCCACGCTATGTGATGGGGGGCAGTTATTTGGGAACCATCGAACTGTTCGATATGGAAACCAAAATGTCTACCAATGTGATGGCCGCACCGATTCAATATCTGGGGCGGGAGGCACGAAACATGAAATATCTGTATAACTGGAACGCTCCCATTATTTGGTCCAAACATGAACCAGGAACGTTTTATCATGGGGCGCAATTGGTCTTGCGGACTAGGGACAATGGGGTAACCTGGGAAGAGATTTCCCCAGACCTTACCCGTGATCAAGACGATAAACAAGGCAACGGGGGCGGTCCCTATACCAATGAAGCCGTAGGTGCCGAAAACTATGGTACACTGGCCTATATTATTGAGTCTCCACAAGAAAAAGGCGTCATGTATACCGGTAGTGATGATGGATTGGTCTACATCACCAAAAATGGTGGGGAAACATGGGAAAACATCACCCCAAAAGGGTTGAAGGAATGTTTGGTGAACGCCATTGAGGTATCTCCACATGATCCTGCTACGGTCTATATTGCGACTACTCGATATAAGTTCAATGATTACGCCCCTGCATTGTTTAAGAGCACGGATTATGGCAAAACGTGGATCAATATTAGCACGGGAATCCCTTATGGAGCCTTTACCCGAGTTGTTCGAGAAGATCAAGAGCAAAAAGGATTGTTGTATGCTGGAACGGAAAAGGGACTTTATGTTTCTTGGAACGATGGAAAAAGTTGGGAGCCACTGCAATTGAATCTGCCCAAAACGCCAATAACCGATTTGAAAATTCATCAAGGCGATTTGATCGTGGCAACTTCAGGAAGGTCTTTCTGGATTTTGGACAACATCACTACCCTATCCCAATACAAGGGGGAATCCGGAGCATTGAAGTTGTACAAGCCAGAAGTAACGGTCCATGGTTTCTGGGGAAGTCCATTGAATAGTAGTTCCAAAAAAGTGGAGGGCACCAATCCATACGAAGGCGTTAACCCTGCCAGTGGTATGGTCCTTTATTACAATCTGCCCAAGGCCATGGATAGTACGGAACTGTCCCTCGAAATCAAGGATGGAGCAGGGAAGCTAATCCGAGCCATTAGTTCCAAACGGGATGAAAGCTATGTTCCCCACAATGGTGGTGGACCGCCGCCAGCACCCGTTTTAGGAACGGATAAAGGCCTGAACCGATTTGTTTGGGACCTCAAAACACCTATCGTTCCTGGAGTGCCCGGAGTTTATATGGAAGCTAATTTTACAGGGCACAAAGTACCGCCGGGTACCTATTCCCTTCAGCTAAAGGCTGGTGGTGAAACCGTTACCACTCAAGGAGTTGTCATCCCAATGCCGAACACGGACGTTTCTGAACAAAGGTTTGCGGAATACCATCAATTCATGTCGGAGGTGGAAGCCAATATAACCGACATGCACAACAAAGTGAATATGCTGTACAAAGTACAGGGCCAATTGAAGGATTTACTGAAGGATGTAAAGAACGATGAACTCAAAAAAGAAGGGCAATCGCTTTTGGACAAACTGAAATCTTGGGACGAGGATATGGTACAGCGCAAATCGCAGGCTTATGATGATGTGGAGAATTTCCCCAATAAGTTTACCGCGGAGTATCTATTTTTGATGAACCATAGCGATAGCCCATTGCCCCAGATCAACCAGCCATCCAAAGACCGAAAAGCAGAATTGGATGCACAATGGGTTGGGTTAAAGCAAACGGCTCAACAATTCATCACGGTGGATATACCCAATTTCAATAAAAAATTGTGGGAAAATGGCGTGGGTGCCATCCGAATGTAAAAAAGAAAGAAAGTGTTATACAATTACATCAAATCCTTGCACCTCATTTTTGTGGTGACTTGGTTCGCGGGATTGTTCTACATCCCCAGATTATTCATTTATCATATTGAAGCTTGGCAAAAGCCCTCGCCTGATAAAGAAATCCTTTCGGAACAATTAAAGTTGATGACCAAGCGGTTGTGGTATATCATCACATGGCCTTCGGCAGTTTTGTGTACCCTTTTTGCCATTTGGTTGTTGGTTTTGATGCCTGGGTGGCTACAACAACCTTGGATGCACGTAAAATTGGCTTTTGTGGCATTGCTTTTTGTGTATCATTTCAAGTGCCACCAGATTTTTAAACAGATGCAAAATGATGATATCCGATATACCTCCAACTTTATGCGTATGTGGAACGAGGTGGCTACCATTATCCTTTTTGCCGTAGTGTTCCTAGTGATTTTGAAAAGTGCCTTCGATTGGATCTATGGCATTGTGGGCATGTTTGTGTTGGTCGCACTTTTAATGTTGGGGATAAAAATGTACAAGCGCTATCGGGAACGAAACCCAGATGCTTGATAAGAGCAGGTACACGTTTCAAGTTCAATTACAAATTGAATTTTTAGGCAGACAATGTCTTGTACTTAGTTTTGAACTTGAACTTGTTTTTGAACATGAACTTGTAACTTGTCCTTGGTTGGCTCGATAATTGATTACATTTATCATCAAATCTGGCAGTATTGTTCTCAAAATTATCCCTACGGTCGCGTATTTTCTTTGGTATGATCACTTTGGTGGTCATTGCCTCCGTGCTGATCGCTGGGGTTACCATTTATCAATACAAGGAACAAGGGAAGGACTATCATGACGACCGTCTACAACGAAAGGAAGAACAGATCCTGAAAAGCATTTGGTATGTTTTAAAGGAGACCACCTATCCTGTGAACACGGAAAACTTAGGGCTCATTTTTAGGGACGAAATCTACAAGATTGCCAATGTGGAGAACGTCAACTTCAACATTTATGATCTTGAAGGCAACCTGATCAAAAGTTCCCGCCCCAGTTTTGAAGCAGATTCCATTGCCAACTGTTTGGATTCCAACGTACTGAATTATCTAAGGGAAACAGGCGAATCGCGGTTCGTGGAAGAAAAACGTGCTGCAGGGGATAACTACCAGGCTACGTATACCTACATCAACGACCTCAAATTTAAGCCCATCGGCATTTTGAATTTGCCCTATTTTGAGGATAACACCTTCAATAACATGGAACTCCGGGAATTTCTTTTCCGGTTGGGGATGGTCTATCTTTTAATGTTGGTACTGGCCATTGTCTTGGCCTATTTCATATCCAAATTCATTACCCGATCGCTACAGACCATTTCCGATAAGATCAACCGTACCAACCTCACCCGTCAAAATGAAAAAATCTATCTGGCCAATCCGGGGGATGAGATTGCCAAATTGGTGGATTCTTACAACCGCATGATAGATGAGCTGGAAGAAAGTGCCGTAAAATTGGCAAAGAGCGAAAGGGAACAGGCGTGGCGGGAAATGGCCAAACAAGTGGCCCACGAGATCAAAAATCCATTGACACCATTACGGTTGACAGTTCAGAGTTTTGAGAGGAAATTCGACCCCAATGATCCCGATATCCAAAAAAAGGTGAACGAGTTTTCCAAAACGTTGATCCAACAGATCGATACCATGAGCAACATTGCCACGGCATTTTCCAGTTTTGCGGACATGCCCGCCCAACAGAACGAGACACTGAACGTGGTGAAAGTGGTAAAATTGGCCTTGGAAATCTTTAATGAGGACTACATCCATTTTATCACCGATGAGGAAGAGATCATTGCCAAGCTCGATCGTACGCAATTGATTCGCGTCATTACCAATTTGGTAAAAAATGCCATCCAAGCCGTGCCGGATGTAGAATCACCCAGAATATTGGTCACCGTGGCAACCGAAGGTTCACAGGTGAAGATTTCAGTGGCAGATAACGGCGTGGGCATTTCCGATGAGAACCGTGAAAAAGTCTTCGAGCCGAAGTTCACCACAAAATCGAGCGGTACTGGACTTGGGCTGGGAATGGTCAAGAACATTGTGGAAAACTATGGAGGAACCATTAACTTTACTTCTAAGTTGGGAAAAGGCACCGTGTTCACGATCCGGTTTCCCAAGGAACAAAAAGGTTGAAATGGGAACTTGGGGAACAGCAATATCATCGAACGACACCTATGCTGATATATATTCAGAATTCATGGATATGTACAATGATGGACTTGAGGTTCCCGAAATCACGTTACAACTTCTCAAGACAAATCAAGATTTGATAGATGATAGGGATAGCAAAAATGATTTTTGGTTTGCAATAGCTATGGCACAATGGGAATGTAAATCTCTTGACGATGACATTTATAAAAGGGTTAGGCTAATTGTTGAAAGCGGAGAGGATATTGAATTGTGGAAAAAGCAAAATGCCGATAAAAAAGATGTAGCCAAGAGGGAAAAAGTCCTGAAATCATTCATTGAAAAGATTAGTATAGAGAAACCCAAAGCAAAAAGGAGAAAAAGAAAAGTATTTCGCGACTCTATTTTTGAGACTGGTGACTGCTTGATTTTTAAACTTACTAACGGGAATTTTGGAGCTGCCGTTGTCTTGACATCTGAAAAACAGACGGAATACGGAATGAATATGATCGCTATTACTACAATTAATCAAAGTAATAAACCTACAATTGATGATATTAAAAAATCAAATGTTTTAATTCAAAAAGAACAGATATTGCCAGGTACATATCGGGAAAGAGAAATGATTTCATGGTATTTTGCACAGTTTTATAAAAGATGTGATATTGATTTCATAATAATTGGGCAATTGAATGTTAATCGACAGTTTAACTTTAATACAGAATATACTGCTATTTCATCATGGGATATGATTAAAGAAACAATTGACATGAATGAAAGTGTGATTAAAGAATTAGGTAAGCCGAAGAGGTAACTCAAACTGAAAAAATTAATTAAAAATCAATGGCTTAACATTCTTTAACGGCGGATATGGAACTATCTAGTCTTACTAACCACAAGCATCTGCAACCTAACAATTAGGTTAATGAGGTAAACGTAATAACAGGAACCATCCTTCGGTTCCCATCAAAACAATACTTATGAACTACGAGAACATCTACATTGAGGAAGAAAAAAGTTGGGCAACCATCACCATAGATCGTCCTTCCAAATTGAATGCCCTGAACCAAAGGACCATTGAGGAATTGAACGTAGCCTTCAAGGAACTGGACGAGGATCCCGATATTAAAGTGATCATCATAACCGGAAGTGGGGAAAAGGCCTTCGTTGCCGGGGCCGATATTTCGGAATTTGCCCATTTTTCGGTAAAGGAAGGAAGACAGTTGGCCGCCATGGGACAAAAGAACCTCTTCAATTTGATCGAGAACTTGACCACACCTGTCATTGCTGCCATCAATGGTTTTGCACTCGGTGGTGGATTGGAATTGGCCTTGGCCTGCCATTTTAGGGTATCCAGTACCAATGCCAAAATGGGGCTTCCGGAAGTATCCCTAGGCGTGATTCCAGGGTATGGGGGCACCCAGCGGTTGCCGCAATTGATCGGGAAGGGCAGGGCGCTGGAACTGATCATGACCGCCAGTATGATCGATGCCGACAAAGCTTTCGTCTACGGGCTGGTGAACCATGTGGTTTCTCCTGAGGAATTATTGCCCCTTTGCCACAAATTGGCGAACAGGATATCGAATAATTCCACCGTGGCCATAAAACATGCAATAAAAGCGGTAAATGCTGGTTTTAAGTATGACGCCGATGGCTATGCCGTGGAAATCGATGCCTTTGGGCATTGCTTTGGTACCGATGATTTTAAAGAGGGCACCTCTGCCTTTTTGGAAAAGCGGAAAGCGGATTTCCCTGGTTCATGACCGTTGGCCTTAACCAAGCCAGACCATGATTAAAAAACAGATTGCCTTGCTTTGTATAGCTTTTATGGGGATGTTGGCATCCGCCCAAAAAATGCCCGTTAGCTATGACTTTGGCGAAAAATACAACGACCGTTACCGGTATTCCAATCTTATGACCATTGATGAAGATGGTGGGGGCGGATACATTTTGGTGCGTGCCTACTACCAAGGGTTGATCCTAAAACCTAAAGGCTACCTGATTGAACATTACAACAGCAACTTGGAGTTGGTAACCGAATACAATTACAAGATCAAGGGGTTGGATTTTGTGGATGGGTTCCTGAAAAATGGGCAATTGAACCTGTTGTTCCTCAACTATAATTACAACCGGGGCGAATACGAGTATTGGGTACATAGAAGTCCGGTAATCGGGTTCAATTTTAAAACGGAAAAATTGCTTTCCATTGCTTCCGAGGAGGTAAACGATCCCGTAAACAAGAACTACTACAACCGGAATTTTTCCAGCGGTTTTACCACCGCCATTTTGTTCAATGAGCAAAAGTCGGGGTTCATCATCAGTACCCATCACAAAAAGGGAAAAGAAGAAAAGCACATCATCCATCTGTTCGACACTACCCTGAAGAAGCGTTTCGAATATGATTTTTCTGATGAAATCGAAGAAAAGAACTATGCATTCGAGAATGTTACTTTTTCCCCAGATCTGCAGACCGCTTATATTGTTGGTAAGGCCTATTTCAAAAAGAAACGATTTCAGGTAGATGAGCGCAAGTTTCAATATGAACTGATAAAACTTACTGAAAATAGCAGCCGGACCCAATCTTTTGTGGACCCCGGTAAGTATCCCGAAGCCTTGTATCCCATCCTATTGAAAAACAGACTGGTCTGTGTAGGGTTTTATGCGGATAGAAAGGACAACAGGTACAATGGTATCGCCTATTTTGATTTGGATGCCCAATCGCTGGACGTAAGATCGAACCGATACAATCCCTTTTCTCAACAATTTATGGACGATAAATTTGGACGGGAAGAGGACAAGGACATCAAAAACTTGATTTTCAAAGGAGTGGAAGTGACCCCGAAGGAGGAGATTTTCTTCAATGCCGAAGAATATTTTGTCACTTCGAGTATGGAATCCACCGGAGCTGGACAACGCCTCAAAATTGAACGCTACCACTACAACGACATTGTGAGTGTAAAGCTTTCACCCGATGGCAACATGGAATGGGCCAGGAACATTAACAAGACAGAAGTAACCCAGGGCGATGGGGCCTATGCCTCTTACAGTTCGTATTGTAAGGATGGCAAATCCTATTTCTTCATCTGTACCGCAGCGGACAACCCACAATTGATCAACAACGAACGACTGATCTTTAAACAGGGTCTGAGCCGAAACCGGAATGTGTTCTTGATCTCATTGGATGAAAACGGTATTATGGATTACGAAAAAATCATTGACCAACAAGAGGCCAGGTTGCCCTTTATGGTGTCCATGCCCTTAAAGGACGCACAAGAGAACAAAATGCTCTTTTATGCCAAGCGTGGAGGTAAAAAGCAATTGGTAAAGGTAGATTTCAACTAAAATCACCAAAAAAATAAATTAAAAGGCTTCCCAAGGGAAGCCTTTTTTTATGGGTCAAATTGCATAAAAAGAAAGAAAAAGACTACAATTTTTGAATAGATGTCAATTCCCATAGCCCATCCGTCAAACCGCAGGGAGCATTGGTTAGTTAAGGTCAAAAATACACTTGGGCTAAGCCTACTTTTGGCTTGGTAAAAACCCAAATAAAAATATTATGAAGACAATTAAATTATTGAGTATCGCCATACTAACTATGGCAATGAGTATGGTTTCCTGTTCAGGTGACGACGGGGAACAAGGGCCACAGGGTGCGCCCGGTAAAGATGGCACCAATGGTACAAACGGAGTGGATGGTACTGATGGTACCAATGGTGTAGATGGCCAAGATGGTCAGGATAAGCCCAATGTGGATTTTTATTTCCAAAATGGGTTCAAGGGATATGAAGGCACTCAAGATGTCCGGATTAGTGATGCATTTGGAGATTTGAATGGTGCAATCAATGCTATTGCAGATTTTGGAGATCCAGCTTTTGATGCGTATACTTTGATTCGTTTTGACGGAATTTCTGAAATCATTACAGGTAGTTTGGTTGATGGGGGACAAAATTGTTCTGATGCATTTTATGTAAATCAAGCTGTTCTTTATGTTTATTTCGATTCTTTTCAGACAGATTCTCCAACATTGTCATTGCAACTTGGATTTTACAATCCCTCTGATCCATTGTTCACTCAGGTCGATGCTTCTTGGGAGCATGCGAATCAAACCGAATTTTGGAGCGGTGGCGATGGCGGTTTGAGCGCAAATTGGGTAGGACCATTTCCTAATTCGGATAATTATGGAGTTGTTCTGCCAGTTTCTGGGGGATCATCAAATGATCCGGGATGGTATGCTATACCTTTACCTAGAAGTATTGTAAATGAATGGATTTGCAATGAGGCGGCGAACAAAGGAGTTCGAATGAGGTTAGCCATTAATGGTGGTACCACAGGAACGGTATCCTTTTTTAGTAGTGAGAACTTGGCAGATGATCTTCGTCCAGTACTTGTTATTGAAACTGAAAAAATTGATGCTCAATCTGGTAAAGGTTCGTTTTCCAATACCAAGACAAAAGATTGGGAAAATCTCACTTATGAGGAACAAATGGCTCCATTGCACAAGTTTTTGGAGATGAAAAAGACCAATTAATGATTACCCATATTTTGTAGGAAGCCCCTTTTTTAGGGGCTTTTTCCTTTTTAAAATAATATGAAGATCAATCCTAAAAGGGGATACGTCAAACGATAAGGCGTTATGGTTGATCTATACCCAAAACATTACTTAAGCCATTTTACTTTTAACCTATAATCTTAAAAAAAATAATGATGAAAAAGAGTAAAGTATTGATGATGGCCCTATTGGTTGTGGGCATATGTTTAGGTTCCTGTACAGGTGATGACGGGGAACAAGGGCCGAAAGGTGACCAAGGAGTAGCAGGAGTGGATGGCCAAGATGGAGTAAACGGAACCAATGGCAAAGATGGCGAAGATGGTAATGCCAACGTTCACCATGTAATTCTGGACATGACAGGTCATACGGGAACCATTTTTGCCCAAATCGTTCCAGAATTGACAGAGGAGGTCATTTCAAACTATGCCATCCTATATTACTTGGGCAAAGATGATTTAGCTGGAACACAGTATTATTCAATTCCAGGGCCTGTATCTGCAGATTTTTTAACCCAAGTATACGCCCAAACACAATTGGTGCAAATTTATTTCAGCAACTATGATGGCACAGGCTATCCTGTGACTGCTAGCGATCACTTGGAATCATTGAGAATCGTGCTCATAGAAAGTACCCCGTACACTACTTCAAAATCAGTGTACACAAGTGTAAAAGATGAGCTTAAAGCTGTTGGAGTGGATATTGCAGACTATCATGCAGTAGCCGCTTACTTTGGCCTAGAATAACTTTTATTTACCCTTCCCAAAACTGGGAATCCTAAACACTACCGGAAAACTGGGCCTAGGCCCAGTTTTTTCTTTTTGGCCTATTTGGTGATGCAGGAAAAATTTGAATTTGCAAGAAGGTACAATCAATCGGTTTTAGTCATCCATCAACCCTAAAAGACCATAGGTCAACTACTTAGAAAAGAAATAGGGAAGCGGTCCTATTTTAGTAGAAATTATAAATCATTATCATGAAAAAACTTAACCTACTTACCATGGGCATGTTGGCCCTTGGACTTTTTTTTATGGCTTGCTCCAAAGAAATAGACACCGAACCCGCTATTGGCTCAGGTGTTGTTACCATGGGAGAGGCCGTTGAGTCCAAATGCTGGGATTTGAACAAAAATGATGTCGCCGATCCGGAGGAAGACAAGAACAAAGATGGCAAAGTCGACAGCAACGACTGTAATCAGCCATAAATCATGCTAGCGCAAAGGCCCTTTTTTAAGGGGCTTTTTTGATAGAGACATTTAATCATAAATTGGATAAAATCCATATATTTGGAATAAATCCAAAAAATGTCATCCAATGGTTTTATTAAAGGGAGGGGTGCACAGAAAAACACACCCAATACATTTCTACAACATGTGTATGAAATGCGGGAAGATTTTTTGGAGTTTTGCCGTTTGGAAGGGGAAGAAGCAGAAAGCAACAAGACCCAGTACATTCCTATTTTTCCCAAGACCATTGTAAACAAAGTGGATAGCCCGGATGTGGGTATGATGTATTCCATGAACCCCTACCAAGGCTGTGAACACGGATGTGTTTATTGTTATGCCCGTAACACCCATGAGTATTGGGGCTATAGTGCTGGGTTGGATTTTGAAAGAAGGATTTTGGTGAAAGAATCGGCTCCCGGCTTGTTGGAAGCCAAAATAAAACACAAAAATTGGGTGGCCCAGACCATTGTGCTTTCGGGCAACACGGACTGCTATCAACCTGCCGAGCAAAAATTTGAGATAACGAGAAAGTGCCTTGAGGTTTTTTTAAAATATAGGCACCCCGTGGGCATTATCACCAAAAATGCCCTTATTCTCAGAGATTTGGATATCTTGAAGGAACTCAATGCCCATCAGTTGATAGGAGTCAACGTATCGGTCACTTCGCTTTCTGAAAAAACACGCAGAATATTGGAGCCCAGAACGGTGTCGATTCAAAAAAGATTGGAGACCATCCGGCTTTTATCGGAAAACAAGATTCCTGTAAATGCCATGTTGGCACCTATGATTCCGGGTATCAACAGTCACGAATTGCTACAGTTGGCCAAGGTGGTTTCTGAACATGGTGCCCTTTCCTTTGGGTTAACTGTTGTCCGTTTGAACGGAGCCATAGGACAACTGTTTTCTGATTGGGTAAAAAAGGCCTTGCCGGATAAAGCCGATAAAATTTTACACCAGATACAGGAATGTCATGGAGGTTCACTCAATGATAGTCGATTTGGGGTTCGGAGCAAAGGGGAGGGGAAAATAGCCGAGCAGATCCATGAAATGGCCCGGTTGGCCAGAAGAAGGTATTTTGAAGGCAAGACTTACCCTAAGTTGAATATGGAACTCCACCAACAGTACAAGGATGGACAGTTGAAATTGTTTTGAACTCAATGGACAATTTCCAATGGCCAATAAGCAATTTGGTAAGTGTCATTTCGAAGGAGCTTGCGGCAGAGAGATTCGTTAAAAA